>CAVSFP010000016.1:0-179640 GCA_963727185.1 uncultured Actinomycetes bacterium
AGAAGTCCGTCTTCAGCTTCGTCGTGCCTGTCTACCGCGGGATCGCTCAGTGCCGTGAGGAGCGAGAGGGCCTCCCCGTAGTCGTCGAAGAGCGCCCACGTCGCGTCCGGCACGGCAGCCTCCAGGGCGTCGAGCGCCTCCTGGACGGGCACCGTGTACTTGTCCTGTGCGGCCGTCAGCTTGTCGATGTCGGACTGGGTCGCGGTTCCCGCGTCGGTCTTTTCGTCGAGCGCCTCCTGCGCGTCATCCCGCTTGTCCTTGAGATCGAGCCGGTTGGCTTCGTGTCCCAGAGGGCGGCGGCACCGCAGGCCGCCGCATACGCGGAGCGTGTTCAGGCGCGCCTTCTCGTCGGCCGTGAGCGGTGCGGCGTCCTTGACGGCCGTGAGGAGGAGGAGCGCCCGGTCGTACCGGGGCTCGGCCGTCAGCGCGAACGCGCTGAACGCCGTCTCGGCTCGCTCGAAGGTGACGCTCGCCCTGCTCGGTGCCGGCCACGATGGCGGCCAGGGCATCGTCGGCGTCGGAGGCCTTCTTCGCGGCTGCGGCGAGCCGCTTGAGCCGCGTGTCGCGACGCTTCTTCGCGCGGGTGAAGAGCTCGTTTGGAAGGTCCCGAGCCGGGCGAGGGCACCCGCATGCTGCTCGGGCCCGGTCAGGGCCGTGGTGGCGTCGGCGTTCATCGTCGACAGCGGTCCACCCAGAAGCGCGGTCTTGCGGTCGGTGTTCGTCTTGTCGCGGTCGGCCGCGGCCTTCGCTGCGTCCTTCGCCGTCCTGAGGGCGGCCGCAGCCGCCGCGCTGGAGTCCTGGCTCGCGGCCTGGCGGTTCTGCGCGTCGGCGAGGTCCCAGTCTGCGCGTCGAGGATCTCGGCTTGCTTCTTGCGGATCTCGCTCGTCTTCGCGTCGAGCTTGTCGTACAGCGCCTTGCCGTCCGCCGCCACCGTCTGCTGGGCGATGGCGCGCCGGATCGCGGCAGCCTCCTCCGTCAGCGTCTTCAGGTCGTCAGCGGCCTTCAAGCGCATGCTGTGCAGTCCCGATGTCCGCCTGCGCCTGCCTGAGGTCGCCCGCGACCCGATCGAACTCGGTCTGCGCGGCTGTCTGTGCGTCGTTCGCGACCAGCAACAGCGTGTCATTCGCCATGGGTCCTGCTGAGTGGTCTTCGTCGGTCGGGTCGCCGGGGAACGCTCTGCCGGCCTTCTCGTACTCCCGGCGGAGCGCGCCGCCGAGGTGCCTACGGTTTATGGGGACGTCCTCGGAGGCGGCTATGAACCCGGCCGCGGTGGCCGCGTTGCGGACGATGCCGCCGACGATCGGGTAGAGCGCAGCGGACTGGTCGAGATCGACGTCGGCGTCGAGCGGTGCGCGCTCGGGGAGGTGGCACGGCCACAGCGCCCGGCGCTCGTCGACGGTCGGCTCCTCGAAGTCGATGGCCCGACCGACTCGCCGTCTCCGACCGACCCCAGCCCCACCCCAGCGCGGCCCGTGACCCCTCCGCCTCCGCCACCGGCACCCGCATGGACCGGCGCGTTCACGACGTCGGGGGGCCTCGCAGCGGCGAGCCTTTCGCAGATATCGCAGCACGTGACCGGCCCACACAGCGACCAGCTGCTCTTCGGCGAGGTCCTGCAGGGCGCTCTGGTGGATGAGCACGGCGACGACGGTCGGCACCGTCTACCTCGACTTCGGCGGCTCGATCGCGGGCGGCAGCGGCTCCCTGTCGAGCCTCTGGCTGTGGATCGACACCCCCGAGGGGCGAGTACAAGTACGCGGCGACGAGGGAACCTCACGGCTGCGATGCAGGCGGATGACGGCTCGACCACGTACGTCTTCGCGGGCGGGTTCAGCCTCTCGAGCGTCCCCGCGACGCTCGACTCACCGGTCCCGCACGATGGGACCATCTCCATCTCGCTCGGGTTCTGGGGCGACGGGTCGCTGTACGCGACCGGCGTCTCCATGGACGAATCCTGAGCCAGAACGCACCGCGCTCACGAGCAACCCTGAGTACCGGGCGACGTTTCCTTAGATAGAAGTACCCACGCGCAGGATCCGAGGCTGTGAAGGGGGTGGGGCCACGAAGCACTTTGGGCAGGTCAGAACGTTGACTCGCCCTCGGTAAGCCAGTAGATTCCTGGCGAGCTTCCCCCCCCACCTTTGGGCTTAGGTCGTATGCGCGGGGGATGGGAGAAGTCGATAGCGGAACGAGTAATGGAAGGAAGGGGTGAGTAGATGAGCATCATGAAAGGCAAGCTCCGCCGTTCGGCGGTAGTCGTAGCCTTCTCGCTCGGAGCGTTTCAGGCTCTGAGCATCGTGGGCGCCAACGTGGCGTCCGCAGCAGCGGTGGCGTGCACCTTCAACAGTGGCACGCTCACGGTGCAGTTCACCGGGCTGGGTCACACCATCGGGCAGGACGCCGCTGGGAACATCTTGGTGGACGGGGCGAAGACGAGTGCTACCGTGCCGACCTGCACGACCTCGGTCGACGCGACCACCGCCAATACGACGCAGATCAACGTCAACGGCACGCCCGGCGCGCGTCCTGACGGACGACGGCGTCACGATCCAGACCTAGAAGCTCAGCGGCACGGCGACGGCGAACTGGGGCTCGATCAACTGGACCGTGAACCTGGGAGACAACGGTCCGCTTCCCGTCGGTGGTGACCAGTTCGCGGTCGACAACTCCGTTAACACCGACAACGACATCAAGACCGACTGGGGCGTCAACGGCGTCGACCTGAACGGCGACGGGAACCTGGATGTCGCGCTAGTCGGCGTCGAGAAGGCGTCAGACACCGTCGGGCCGGGCACGCCCAGCGCCACGGCGAAGACCACGGGCGACACGGTCAATGCCGGCGGCTCGACCATCACCGGTGCGGCCTTCCCGACCGACATCACGATCGACGGTGCGTCGAGCGTCACGACCTACGTGACCTCACCGGCGGCGCCGGCAACGACACGCTCACCGGCAGTGGCACCGGCTACGACACGATCGCTGGCGGGCTCGGCAACGACAGCATCGACTGCGGTGCCGGCGATGGCGCCGTGGACTACACGGGCTCCGCGACCGCGGTCGTGGTGGATCTGACTGCCGGCACCGGGACCGGTGAAGGCTTCGACTCCATCACCGACTGCGATGACATCAACGGATCGGACCACGGCGACACCCTCACCGGCAACGCCACGACAACTGGATCGCCGTCGGTAACGGCGCCGACACCGTCGACGGTGACTCGCCGGTCGAGCGACACGTACGACGCGGCCGCGCCACAACCGGCGTGACGGTCGACCTCGGCGCTGGCACCTCGACGGGCGGATCGGGCACCGACACGCTCAAGCACATCGAGGACGTGAGTGGTTCGGACTTCGACGACACCCTCACGGGCGAGCTCGAGCGACAACATCATCTACGGTGAAGACGGCAACGACACGATGTCGGGCGGCGCCGGCAACGCGGATGGTGCTGATTCCTTCGACGGTGGCGCCGGCATCGACACCGTCGACTACAGCAAGAACACGCTCGAGCACCACCGTGCAACCTGGCCGACGGGCTCACGCCCTGCGGCACTGCCGCTTCGCGACCGTGCTCTCTGCACCACCGGCGAACGGCGTCTCGGGTGGGATCGGCGACGAATACCGGTACCTGGACGCCACCGTCGAGAACGCGATCCTCGGTACCGGCAACGACATCTTCACGGGGTCACGTTCAACAACACCGTGTGGCCGAACGGCGGGCAGAACTCGCTCAACGGCTGCCCCAACGGCGTTGTGTCAACGACAGGCTGCGGTATCGACACCGTGAACTACAGCCGGGGTACGACGCCGGCGTCACGGTCAACCTCGCGGGCGGTGGCCCGACCAGTGGCAACGCCGACTCGTCGATCGGATTCACGAACGCGGTCGGTACGGCCTTCGCCGACAACATCATCGGGACCGACTTCAACATCGGGAACTCGTTGAAGGGCGGCAAGGGTAACGACACCATCTCGGGCAACAATGGCCCGGACTACGTCCTCGGTGGTGCCGGGAACGACGCCATCCGTGGCGGTGCTGGCGAAGACACCCTGAAGGGTCAGGGTGGCAAGGACAACATCAGAGGTTCTGGTGGCGCCGACGACATCTTCGGCGGCAAGGGGAAGGACTACTGCCTCGGTGGCGGTGGAGACGACCTCATCAAGACCTGCGAGAAGCCCAAGGACAAGCACGGTAACGGTCCGAACGGCCCGGGTCTGCACCAGAGGATCTGAAGCACCACGCAGTAGCGGAGCTCCACACGAGCTCCGGGTAGCGAAAGGAACCGGCCCCTTCGGGGGCCGGTTCCTTTTCGTCCGGAGTCTGTCGGCGGCTCGCCCTAGCATCGGCACGTGGCGAACTTCCAGGCCGTCTACTACCGCGCCTCCGACGGCAGAGAGCCTGTCAACGAGTTCGCGGAGTCCCTGGATGTAAGACGGCAGGTGGTGCTCGATAACCAGATCGATCGACTCAATACGTTGGGCCCTTTCCAACCCGCACCTTCCCTTCCCACACAGCTCGCAGATCGAAGGTGAGCTCCGAGAGCTTCGGTGCCACTACGGACGAGAGCTGTATAGGGTCCTCTACCGGCGCTCGCACAGCCTGATCGTTCTGCTTCACGCCTTCCGGAAGGACACGGGCGCCGTCCCCGGGCCAGACATCCAGGTAGCGATGAGCCGATGGGATGACTTCTCCCTCCGGATGGACAGGACGAAGCGGGTCTCTCCTCGCGCGGCCGGCCACGACGCCCCATGAGCATCCGAGGGTGTCTCCGTTCGAATCAGCCTTATCAGAAGTGGTAAGCTCCTTCGGGTGGAAGGAGGCATCATGACCAAGACAAACCCCGTTGGCTCCAGTGCCGCTGAGGCCCGCGCCAAGCGAGCTCTTCGCAGCCCGGAGTACCAGGAGGAGCAGCGTCGGCTCGATCAGTTCGAAGAGCTCGCCCGCCTCGTCATCAAGCATCGAGCAGCGCTCGGATTGTCCCAGGAGGAACTTGCGCAACGGGTGGGGACGAGCTACTCGGCGATCTCCCGGATCGAAAGCGGTCGACACAAGACGAGCATCGACACGCTCCAGCGGCTTGCGACGGCACTCGGGCTGCGTTTCGTCTTGGGCTTCGAGAGTGGGCCGGTCGACGACCCGGTCCGCGAGCTCGTGAGCGCGTGAGGAGAAGATGGGGGATGGCGGAGATCGGTGTGAAGGAGCTCCGTCGGTTCAAAGTGTCACGTGGGGCTCAAGGCGGGTACGATGCGGTCCGAAAGTAAGAGGGGCGGAGGATCCGTCGGTCGGAGGTTCGAACCCTAAGGGAGGTTGCACGCACGATGGATACTTCGCCTCAAGTCGCACGTGGGTTCATGCGGTCCAAGGGTCAGCTGACCCTTCCTCAGCGGATCCGTGAGGCTACCCACCTGGAGGAGGGCGATCCCGTCGAGTTTTACGTGGTTGACGGAGGGATCCTGGTTCGACCTCAGAAGGCGATCGACGCTAGCCAGACATGGTTCTGGACCGACGCGTGGCAGGCTGGAGAGGCTGCTGCGTCGGCGGATATCGCAGCCGGGCGCGTCACTCATCTCTCGACCGACGAAGACTTCCTGGCTTCGCTCGACGACTAGTTCGGGACCCAGATGCCGACCCACGACGAGTCAGACCAGTTTCGTCGTGACTACGCATCGCTGGGGCCAGAGGAGCGAGCTGCATTCAAGAAGGCGGTCCGGAAGTTCCTCGCCGATCTTCGCGCGGGTGGACAGTTTCGAGCGTTCCTGAGGGTGATGAGCATGAAGGGCGCTTCTGGAGTCTTTGAGTTGACGTGGGAAGGGGAGGACGGACGAGCCACCTTCGAGTACGGCGAGGAACAAGTCGAGGGCGAGGCCCACGTGATCTGGCGGCGGGTCGGCCGCCACGAGATCTACAAGCGTCCGTAGTTGACTCCGAGCTGAGAACCCCCGCCGGCCCGGGTTCTTCGGTCCGGTGTGTCAACCTGGATGCTCCGTTGGGACTGTGTACATGCAAAGGCGCGGGCTCGCGAGCCGCGCCGGGGTGAGGAGCACTCGTGGCGGAGACGGATCTCGAGTACGCCTGGTTCTTCCGGGCGGAGTTCCCCATGGTGCTCCGGACCGTGTTCTTGATCCTGGGCGACCGGGGGAAGGCGGAGGACGTGACGCAGGAGGCCTTCATCCAGCTGCTGTCGCACTGGAAGAAGATCTCGCGGTACGAGCGACCGGACGCCTGGGTCCGGCGGGTGGCCATCCGCCTGGCCGTGAAGGCGCAGAGGCGCGAGCGGATGCGAGAGGTGCTGGAGCGCGATACGTCCGGCCCACAGGGGCCCAGGGCCCCCGACGTGGACCTGGCGAACGCGCTGCAGCAGCTCCCGTTGAAGCAGCGGACGTGCGTGCTGCTCTTCTACTACGAGGACCGGCCGATCGCCGAGATCGTCGACATCCTGGGGATCTCGGAAGGATCGGTGAAGGTGCACCTGCACCGAGCGAGAGAACGTCTCGCGACGCTCCTGGGAGAGGAGGTGGACGAGGGTGCCTATTGAGCGCCGTATCAGGCAGGGAGCCGAGCGGAACGCCGGCGTCCTCGATCCCGACGTGGACCAGTTCCTCGACTCGGTCGTGCACAAGACCCGTCGCCGGCAGGTCGTCCGCAGGTCGTTGAGCGCTGCCGCGTCGGTGGCCGCGGTGGTGTTTGTGGTCGCCGTGGGACCCGGCGTGCTCCACGGCATCGAAGGCACGACGAACGGATCCGTGCCCGGATCAGAACCGACGCCGACGGTGACGCCCGTCGTGCCCCTGGTTACGGGTACGTTCACGCGTTCGATCCCTGAGGGGACCGCCATCGTGCGCGCCAACGGCATCGCCGGCACGTGGACGATCAACGCCGGCGCGGACGGACGTGTGCGGCTGGTTGCTCCCGCGTCATTCGCGGGAGCGCATGCGTCTCGTCCCTTCGAGATGCAGGCGAACACCCTCCGCACCGTCGCCTTCGGCTCCGACATCTGCCAAGGGCTTCCGGCCGGGAGATACACTTGGTCGCGCTCGGGGGACTTCCTCCTCATGTCGGCCATCTCCGACCCGTGCGACGCCCGTGCGTTCATCCTGGGCGCGCAGCCATGGGCGCTCGGTCCCTCATAACGCGTCATCCAAGCGGCTCTGTGCTCGGGGGTCCATCGGCCCGAGGCCGCAGGATCCCTCGTACTAGGCTCGTACTCGGAGGATGAGGAACCATGATGGACGGATGGGACGGAACCTCGTGGGTGTGGGGGATCACGATGATGATCGTGATGGTCGGCGCCATGGCTTTCGTCGCGTGGGCGATCGTGCGTGCGGGTGACCGACCGGGGCCGCACCGTCCTGAATCCCTGACGATCCTCGAAGAGCGCTTCGCCCGTGCGGAGATAGACCAGGAAGAGTTCGAGCGGCGTCGAGAAGTCCTCCAGAAGCGCTGATGACGCAACCCGACCCCGAGCCGTGTTGCTTCGATGGTTGGGCCACCGGGAACGCGAAGCGAGCCAGGCGCAAGGGGATCTCCGCCGGGATCACCAAGGACCTGCTCGACGCGCTCGGTTCGTCGGTCGGCGACAGGACCGTTCTGGACCTCGGGTGCGGGACCGGCGATCTGGCACTCGGAGCTCTCGCTCGAGGCGCCACGCGAGCCACGGGCTTCGACCTGGGTTCCGGGGCGATCGAAGAGGCGCGAGCGCTGGCTCGGGAGCGTCGTGTCGACGATCGCGCGACGTTCACAGTCGGTGACGCGGCGAAGGTGCAACTGGATCCACACGATGTCGTGCTGCTCAACCGCGTCCTGTGTTGCTACCCGAACGTCGACGCGCTGTTGGACAACTCCCTTTCCGCCGCGACCGCCGTTTATGCCTTCACGGCTCCGCCCTCGGTAGGGCTCGCCGGCGTATTCGCCCGAACCGAGACACGCATGGCGAACGTCTGGTTCCGGATCCGTGGCCGGAAGTTCCGCGGCTTCCAGGTGTACGTGCACGACCTGCAGGCGGTCGACCGCCGGATCCGCGAGGCCGGGTTCCTCCCCGTAGCCGAAGGTCGCCGCCGGCTGGTCTGGCACCTCGCGGTTTACGAACGACCTGCCTGATCGTCATCTCTTCGAACTCGTGTCAACCCTGGGACCCCCCCGGGGCTGTGGATGGGTGGAAACGCGGAACCCAACAACGACAGGAGGAACCCAGATGCGACTTCGAACGTTCGTGGGGCTCGTCGCGGTTTGCTCGATCGCGGGGAGCGTTCTCGCCGCCTCATCCGCCGCGGCCTCTCAGTTGCCAGAGCCGTCGGCAGCCTCTCCGGTTACGCAGCTGCCCCCGTCACCGACGTCCACGACTCCGACATCCGTGGCCGACGTTGTGGTCCCTGAAGCGACCGCACCGTGCCCGTCGAACACGGGTGCGGTCGTTGGCCCGTTGCCCAAGCTGACGGCCGACCTGCAGTCGAGCGTGGCCGCATACGCGAAGAACGTATCCGGCGCGGATCTGCAGAGTTGGATGGACTCCGGCGGTCGTTCCGGTGGGGGAGTGCCCGCGTCCGCGGTCCGCACCCTCATGCGCCGGGGGCTCGGCGCTGGCCTCACGGATGAGCAGGTGCGTGCCTTCCTCCAGCCGGGGTTCCTCCGCGGCATGAGCGACCCTTGGGGGGGCGCCCGGCTCCTCGACTTCGTCGCTCAGCAGGACGATCCTGCGCTCCTCGGGCAACTGTCGGCGTACGCCGGTGCGCTCGACGGGCGGGAGATGAGTTGGATGTCCGCTCAATCCAGCGTGTTCGACGCGTTCCCGCTGTTGCGAGCGGCCTACATGTCGCAGGCTCGAGCGACCCCTCCCGACCTCGTTACGGCCGATGCGATGCTCTCGCTCGCCAACCAGGGCTACGGTCCGGCACAAACGACCATCCAGGCGTTCCTGGCCGCGGGCAACCACCCGTCGGCGGGTGCCCAGAACGCCGGAGGCGTGCCCGACGGGATGCTGTCCACGGTCTACGACTCGTTCGTGGCGAACTACGCCGGGCCGCTCTCCCCGGCCACAGCGTCGGCGGTCGCAAACCGTCGCGCCTACCTGGCGTGGGTTCAGCGGATCGCAGCGTGGCCCGGCGCCGGCTCGCAGCCGGAGGGAGGGCCTGCTCCGGCGGTGTTCCCGGCCCCGGTCACGTCGACGACGGCGACAGTCACATCTCCGACGGAGGCGACGGCAGCAGCGGGCTGCTGACACGAGGTCCAACCGCTCCGACTCGGAACCGGCCCCCTCACCCCGGGCCGGTTCCGCGTTCCTCGGGGTTGTTCGCACCCAGCCGACTCGATTAGCGTCGAACGGAACGGATGGGGGAGGATCGGGATGAGCGATCCACGGAAGGGGCGGCGGAGGTCCGGCACGCGATCGGGGTGGGCGGTGGCCCTCGCGACCTCGATCGGCTTGGTGACCCTATGGCTCGCCCCGGCGGCTCGAGCGGCCTCGTGTAGCACAAGCGGCGCCGGAACCACCCTGCACGTCACGATCGCGAGCGGCCAATCGGTCAGTGTTCGCATCAACAACGCGAACACCATCCTCGTCAACGGCGGCGGCCTGTCGGACGACAACTGCGGCGGGAACGACGCTGGAACCGTGAACACCATCGACGTGACCGGCGCGGCCGGGAACGAGACGCTGACGATCAACAACTCCGGGGGCGGCGGCGCGTTCGACGACGACGACGACTTCACGATCGACCTGTCGTCAGGGACCGACACGTTGGTCATCTCCGGCCGCACAACCGCCGACACTGTCACGTTCACGCCGTTCTCGTCGGACGGATCGGACATCACACAGACGGGCGTGGAGAACTTCACGGTCAACGGGAACGCCGGCGATGACATCGTGAACGGCGGGACGTTCGCAGTGGGACTCACGCTCAACGGTGCCGCCGGCAACGATCAGCTCACCGGCGGGATCGGGAACGACACGCTGAACGGCGGTGACGGCAACGACACGATCAACGGGAACGCCGGGACCGATCTCCTGACGTACGCATCCGCCGCCTCCGGCGTGACCGTCAGCCTCGCGACGGCCTCGGCGCAGAACACCGTCGGTGCGGGCACGGACACCATCGCCGGCGTCGAGAACGTCTGGGGCTCGCCCTCGAGCGACTCCCTGACGGGCTCGTCGACGGCGAACGCCATCACGGGCGGGAACGGGAATGATCTGCTGGTCGGGGGGGACGGCGACGATTCGCTCAACGGGGGGGACGGCACAGATACGGTCAGCTACTCGACGGCCGGTTTGCCCGTGACGGTCAACCTCTCCGTCACGACCGCCCAGAACACCGGCGCCGGAGCCGATCTCATCTCCAACGTCGAGAACGTGGTCGGCGGGTCGGGCTCGGACACGCTCACCGGCACAGCCGGGGCGAACACCCTGACCGGCGGGCCCGGCAACGACGCGCTTACCGGTGGCGACGGCGACGATCGATTGGACGGCGGCGACGGGCGCGATCGAGTCGTCTACACGTCGTCCACTGTCGGCGTCACCGTGAACCTCACCGCCGGATCCTCCACCGGTCAGGGCACTGATCTCCTGACGAGCATCGAGAACGCGACCGGCTCGGGGTTCGCCGACTCGATCACGGGAAGCGGCGGTGCGAACAGCATCAAGGGCGGGGTCGGCAGCGACACGATCGGCGGCGCGGGAGGGAGCGACCGCATCGAAGGGGGAGACGGCGACGACCGGCTCGGCGGCGGCGCGGGTGCCGACCGGATCCTAGGCGGCCGCGGGAACGACCGTGGCGACGCGGGAGGCGGCAACGACCTCTGGAAAGGCGGCGCCGGCCGGGACCACATCGGCGGCGGCGCCGGGCGCGACACACTCCGCGGCGGCGAGGGCGGCGACGTCCTGAACGGCGCGTCGGGGAACGATCGCCTGAACGGAGGTCCCGGCCACGACCGATGCTCCGGCGGCCCCGGCAAGGACCACGTGAAGAACTGCGAGGACTAGCGAGAGGCCGCACGAAACGGAGCCGGCCCCTCGCGGGGGCCGGCTCCGTTCGCTACGGCTGATCGGTGTGACTCAGCTGTGGACGACGTTGGACGTGTCGCCGCCGCACACGACGCCGTTCGCGAGCGTGAGCTGGTTGACCTTCGCCCGGAACTTGCCGTTGCTCGGCGGGATGTACGTCTTGAAGCTGCCGCTGGCCGTAGTTGCTGTCGTGTCGGTCCACTTCCACGAGCCGCCCTTCAGCTTCTGGATGACGACCGGAACGAACGAGTGACAGGCTGCGAGCCCGCTCGAAACGGTCACCTGTCCCGACACACGGCTGTGCGGCTCGAACCCGAACCCACTGACCGTGCGCGCGACCGGTGCGGTCGTCACAGTGAAGTCGGTGAGGCTGGTCGCCGTGCCACCCGGTGTCGTGACCGTGATCTTGCCGGTCGTCGCACCCGACGGAACGGTCGCGGTCACCGAGGTGGCAGTGCTCGTGGTGAACACGGCGGTGATCCCGTTGAACTTGACCGAGGTCACCCCGAGCAGGTTCGTGCCGGTGATCGTGACGCTCGTCCCGACGTTACCGCTCGTCGGCGCGAAGGACGTGATGGTCGCTCCAGCAACCACGGTGAAGTTCGTGGTGCTATTCGCTGGGCCGCCACCGGTGGTCGTGACGTGGACCAGGTTGGTCGTGGCACCCGTGGGCACCGTCGCGGTGATCTGCGTGGCCGAGTTCACGACGAACGTTGCGCCGACTGCACCGAACTGCACCGACGTGGCGCAGCCGAAGTTAGTTCCGGTGATGACGACGCTCGACCCGACCGCCCCGCTGGTGGGAGCGAACGACGTGATCGTCGGCACCCCTGCGGCAGCGACGATGAAGTTCGCCGTGCTCACCGTGTTGCCGGTCGGAGCGTCGACAGAGATCGGGCCGCTCGAGGCCCCGGCGGGAACGGTGGTCGTGATCGACGTGTCCGATACGACCGTGAACGTCGGCTGGTTCGTCGCGCCGAACCGCACCGCGGTCGCGGCTCCGCCGCTGTTGAATCCGACGCCGGTGATGGTGACGGGGGTCGTCGCGACGCCGCACGTCGGCGAGAACGTCGTGATCGTCGCGGCCGAAGCCGGGAGCGCGGCGACCAGCGCCCCTACCACGCCGATCGCGAGCGCCAGCGCGGCCGCGCGGGCTGAGATCTTCTTGTTCTGGAACCTCATAGAGGGTCCTCCCTTCCGGGTCGTGAGGACCTGCCGGGTGCCACGTTCCCTTCCCCGCTGCCCGTTGCCAGTCCGTTACATATGATGTGTGGCGTGGGTTACACCCTAACGGTTCCTGAAGGGCCACTCACCTCCTTCGTCATCGATGGTGGCGCACCACGTTCGAGAGCTTTCCGCCGCAGATCGCGCCGTTGACGAGCGTGATCCTGAGTGCCTTCGCTCGGTAGCGCCCGGCCTTATTCGCGATCGGCGTCCGGAAGCCACCGTTCAGGCCCGTGGACGTCGTCGTGACCCATCGCCAGCCGCCTCGATGGAACCGCTTGATGACGACCGGCACATGGCTCAGGCATCCCGTGTATCCGTCGTTCACGGAGACGCCCCCGGCAGCGAAGAGCTGCGCCCGGGTCGCGCGACCACTTATAGCCAACGAGACCGACCGTTCATGCGGCCCGGCGATCACCGTGAAGTTCGCGGGGCTCGTGGCCGTCCCGGAAGGTGTGACCAGTGTCACCCTCCCCGTGGTCGCGCCGCTGGGCACCGTTGCGTTGACCTGGGTGGCGCTCACGAACGCGAAGGTCGCCGACGTGCCGTTGAACCTCACGGATGTCACGCCCGTGAAGCTCGACCCGAAGATCGCGACGGAGGTGCCTACGGCTCCGCTGCTCGGAGACAGGCTGGTGATCTTCGGCCCGCTCGTGATCGTGAATGTCCCGCTGCTGGTGACGGTTCCGGCGGATGTGGTCACGGAGATCTTGCCCGTGGTGGCGCTGGCCGGCACGGTGGTGTTGATCCTGGTGGAGCTCGCGACCGTGAACGTTGCCCCGGTGCCGTTGAACCGCACCGCGCTGACGTTGGTGAACCCGGTTCCGTTGATCGTGACCGCGGTGCCCGCGCTGCCGCTGGTGGGCGAGAAGCTCGAGATCGTCAGTCCGCTCGTGCCGGTGACGGTGAAGTTGATGCTGCTGGTCCCCGTGCCGGCCGGGGTCGTCACCGAGACATGTCCTGTGGTGGCGCCACTCGGGACGGTGGTCTGGATGTTTCCGGTGTTCACGATCGTGAACGAGGCCGCCGCCGTGCCGTTGAACCGCACCACGGTCGCACCCCCGAAGAAGTGGCCGTAGACGTGAACCGTCGTGCCCACGGCTCCGCTATCGGGGCTGAGATTGAGCACCTGTGGGAGTGAGCCCGTCGTCGTCGTGGTGACATCGAAGCTTGCGCTGCTGGTGTCGCTTCCTCCCGGTGTGGCCACGAAGATCGGCCCGTCCGTCGCCCCCGACGGCACGTTCACCGTGATCTGCGTTCCGGTCCCGTTCACCAGGATCGAGCTCACTGGGTGACCGTTGAAATCCACCTCGGACGCACCCGCGAGGTTCGTTCCGCTGATCGTGACGCTGGTCCCGACGGGTCCGCTCGTTGGGCTGAATCCCGAGATGGTCGGAGGCGCACCGGCCGCCGCGGGCACGGCCGTGATCGAGATGGCAAAGGCCACGATCACCGCAGACGCCCCCGCGCGCACCATCGATCGCGTTCCGACGGACGTTCGGCTCATGATGTCCCTCCATGGATCGATCAGCTGTACTGGTCCTCTGTACTACAAGACGTCCCATCGGGTCCAGGGTTGCCTCTCGAGCAAAGGTCGTGACCGAGGAAGGTGACTCGACGTCGGGGTGGTCGACGCGGGCACGATGGGCTAGGGTTCCCGATGTGCTTGGGATGCTTCGGATGCTGGCGATGGGTGGAGGCGCGATCATCTTCGTGCTGCTCGCGTTCGGCCTTGCCATCGGAGGCATCATCGCCCTGATCCGCCTCAAGTAGCCGCTCGAAGCTCGGAACATACAAGCGTGGCTGGATCTCCGGGGATCACGCACGTGGCGCTGACGCCGAGTGACCTGGATCGGAGCAGAGCGCTCTACGCCCGTCTCTTCGGCTCGGATCCCGTTCTCGACGAGGACGCGGGAGCTTCTATCACGTCGTCTTCGCTTTGGAGGATGGAACCCTCTTCGGTCTGCACACGCATCCGATCCCGAACGATCAGCCCGAATTCAGGGAGCGCCGGTCCGGTCTCGATCACGTGGCGTTCGGAGCGTCGAGCAGAGCCGAGCTCGAGGACTGAGCGGCATCGGTTGGATGAGCTCGAGATCGCCCGGGCGGTACCACTTCATCGCGAGTATCCGACGCTCCTACCCCCTGGCGCCGCATCGCCACCGAGTGGTCAAGTCAACGGGTAGGGGGGCGGGGTCGGGGACGGGGACGTTCCGCCACCGCTTGGGCCCGAAGGAGTCATGGCGAACCACACCCCTTGGATACCTTGGCCGTTCGCTTGGCCGGGGTTGTGATCCCCGGAGTACAGGTAGAGCGGCCTGCCGTCGTATGTCACTTGCCTGCCACCGTCGGGGCGCATGATCGTGCCGAGCGTGCCGGTAACGCCAGGCCCCGGCGTCGCAGACGCCACACCCGCTGGCAGCAAGAGCGGCGGCCAAGCGCTTCGGCATGCACCGGTGCACATGATCTGTCCACCCGCCTCCGTATCGAGCTCGTAGAGCGTGAGCCCCGTCCCGCCGACGAGCACCGTGCCCACCCCGGTCGCGGCCCCAGTGTTCACCTCAACCGATCCGGCTGCAGCTCCAACGACGACCTTGCCGCACATCCCTTGACACACGCCGTTCACGAGTTGTGAGTGGATCTGGCACCGAAACAGGAATGTACCTTGCGTCTTGAAGCGGCGCTGGATAGACGATCCCTGAGGCAACGAGCGGTTGAAGGTCCAGTGGCCGCCGTAGGCCGTCACCGTATGACTGTTGGACACGGCCTTCCATCTGACCGATGTTCCGCTGGCGATCCGGATCACCCTCGGTGACCAAGATGTGCCGACGCCGCGTACCACCTTGATCGTTCGGGCTTCGGCGCCCTGGGCTGTGACAGCAACTGCCATCACCAAGAGCGCTCCGGCGACGAAGGCGATCTGGGTTCGAACACGGAGCACCGACATCTCCACCTCCTGATTCGACAGCGGTAGTACGAACGTGCGCTTCACCCGGATTGGTCCCGCTCCACCGTCGGATGTAGAGCTTGGGATGGAAGAGATTGATCGAGCCTTGTCCGAGGACTTCATAAGCTGGCCGCCACCCCCCGACCCGCCTGTCCCCGTCGTGCGTTGACGTGGCCGGGAGCGCCTCGTAGGGTCGGGCGGGTGTCGAACGCCCTACGCGAACACCGGTTCAGCGCCGCGGGTCTCGTGCTCGCGGCGCTCGCGCTGTGTGGGTCCGTGCTGGTGTCGACCGCCGCGGTCGCCGTTCCCGCCCCGCGCACGCCGGGGTTCGCGTCGAACAACGGAACGCTCGTGTTCTGGTCCACGCGTGACGGGAACGCCCAGATCTATGCGATGTCCGCCGACGGCTCGGCCCAGACGAACCTCTCGGGGAATCCTGCCCAAGAGATGGATCCGGCCTGGTCGCCCGACGGCGAGCGGATCGCATTCTCTCGATCGTTCAATGCCGGCGGGCGACCGGACATCTTCGTCATGAACGCCGACGGCAGCGGTGGGGGAGCGCTCACGCACAGCGCTCTCGCCGATCGCGATCCGGCCTGGTCGCCCGACGGCACGCAGATCGTGTATGCCAGCCGGATCGATGCGGGCGGTCCCTTCCGGCTGTTCGTGATGAACGCCGACGGAACGGGCAACCGGCAGTTGACGGAAGGGGGCAGCGACACTGCGGACGATCTGTCGCCGTCGTGGTCCCCCGACGGCACGCGGATCGCGTTCTCCAGCTCGCGGCCGGGAGGGTTCCCGCAGATCTTCGTGGTGGCGCCCGACGGGTCCGCCATGAAGCGCCTGACGAACGGCGACCAGATCGACGGCAACCCGTCGTGGTCCCAGGACGGCTCGCGGATCGCTTTCGACCGTTGCTGCACCGCCGGGAGCGCGGACATCTGGACGATGAACGCCGACGGTTCCGCAGAGACCGACCTGACGCCCGGCCCGGACGACGAGACGGATCCGTCCTGGTCGCCGGACGGCGCGCAGATCGCTTTCGTTGGGTTCCCCGCGGGTGGCGGCAGCCGCGATATCTTCACCGTGACCTCGGACGGGCTCGCGAAGGTGCAACTGACGACGACTCCACGATCGGACTTCGCGCCGGATTGGCAGCCGGTTCCGATCTGCACGGTCAGCGGCACGTCGGGACCCGACGTGTTGACCGGCACGGATGCGAACGACGTGATCTGCGGGCGGGGCGGCGACGATACGATCGACGGTGGGCTCGGGAACGACCTGGTGATCGGCGGGCCTGGGAACGACGTCTTGAGCGGCGGCGACGGCAACGACATGCTCGACGGAGGACCGGGCAACGACACGTTGTCGGGTGGTACGGGGTTCGACTCGTTGAACGGCGGGCCCGGCACCGACGTCTGCTCCGTGGACGAGGACGGCGGGTTCATCCTGCGATGCCCATGAAGGCCGCGGCGATCGCACTCGTGATGTCTGTCGTACTCGCCGCGTGCTCGGGGTCGGGCTCGGACGCGACAAGTCCGTCTTCGCCTCCGACGACCGTGCCGTCGACGCCAAGCCCGGTGGAGAAGCCCACCCTGAGCCCGTCGGGGTTCTGTGCCGACCGCAGCGTCGTCGGCGATCTCTACCACGAGATCCGCGCCGGGACGGCACCGTATCGACAGCTGGCGGCTTCCACTGCCGCGGTTGGCAAGCTGATGCGGGCCAACGCCGACCTCGCGTCGAACGATCTCGGTGCGCGGAAGATGCGGCAGTTCGCGCTGTACCTCAACACGCTCCGGCTGGCGATCCTGGGCGCCGTCGTCAACTATCCGGACGACTACGCGGTCAAACAGTTCACGAACGGGCTCGTTGCGCGGGTGGCGGATATCGCGACCACGCTCAACTGCCCACCGCCGTCCTAGCCATTGCCGCTAGGTACACTGGGTGAGCGTCTCCGCCCGGCGGCGCGCTCCGATCCCCGATCGAAAGCAGCCTGCCCTTGCCGTTCCGCAACGACATCCGCAACGTCGCTATCGTGGCCCACGTCGACCACGGCAAGACCACGCTCGTCGACGCGATGCTCTGGCAGTCCGGGGCGTTCCGCGAGAACCAGGACGTGAACGTCCGGGTGATGGACTCCATGGACCTGGAACGTGAGAAGGGCATCACGATCCTGGCGAAGAACACGGCCGTTCGTCACGGCGACCTCAAGATCAACATCGTGGACACGCCCGGCCACGCCGACTTCGGCGGCGAGGTCGAACGCGGACTGACGATGGTCGACGGGGTGCTGTTGCTGGTCGACGCCAGTGAAGGGCCGTTACCGCAGACGCGGTTCGTCCTGCGGAAGTCGCTCGAGCTGCACCTGCCCGTGATCCTGGTCGTGAACAAGGTCGACCGTCCCGACGCGCGCGTGAAGGAGGTCGTGGACGAGGTCTACCAACTGTTCATGGACCTGGACGCGGACGAGAAGCAGATCGAGTTCCCGATCCTGTACTCCAATGCGCGGACGGGGAGGTGCGGCCCCGACCCCGACGCGCTCGCGGACGACCTGGAGCCGCTGTTCGAGGCGCTGAGGAATCACATCCCCGCCCCCGAGTACGAGGAGGGTCACCCGCTCCAGGCGTTGGTGACCAACCTCGACGCCTCGCCCTACTTGGGACGGCTCGCGCTCTGCCGGGTGCGGAACGGCACGATCAAGCGCGGTCAGGCCGTGGCCTGGTGCCGCGCCGACGGCACGATCGAGCCTGCGAAGATCGTCGAGCTGTTCGTCGCCGAGGAGCTCGACCGGGTCGATGTCGACGAGGCGGGGCCGGGCGAGATCATCGCCGTGGCCGGCCTGGACGAGGTCACGATCGGAGAGACGCTCGCCGATCCCGACGACCCGCGTCCGCTGCCGCTGACCCACGTCGACGAGCCGTCGCTCTCCATGACGATCGGCATCAACACGGCGCCCACGTCCGGCAAGGACGGAGACAAGCTCACGGCGCGGCTGGTGAAGGGACGCCTCGATCAGGAGGTCGTCGGCAACGTCTCGATCCGCGTGCTGCCCGGCGACCGGCCCGATCGGTGGGAGGTCCAGGGGCGCGGCGAGCTGCAGCTGGCGGTGCTGGTGGAGATGATGCGCCGCGAGGGGTTCGAGCTCACCGTCGGCAAGCCGCAGGTGGTGACCCGCATGATCGACGGGAAGCTGTACGAGCCCGTCGAGCGAGTGGCGATCGACGCGCCCGAGGAATACCTGGGCGTCATCTCGCAGCTGCTCGCACTGCGCAAGGGACGTCTGGAGAACATGGTCAACCACGGCACCGGCTGGATCCGCATGGATCATCTGGTCCCCGCGCGAGGGCTGATCGGGTTCCGCACGGAGTTCCTCACGGAGACGCGGGGGACCGGTCAGCTGCACCACGTGTTCGACGGATACGAGCCGTGGCACGGGGACCTCCGGACCCGCCCGACCGGCTCCCTGGTCGCCGACCGCGCGGGCGTGACCACGGGGTTCGCGCTCCAAACGCTCCAGGAACGCGGGTCGATGTTCGTGGGTCCCACCGAGGAGGTCTACGAGGGCATGATCGTGGGCGAGAACTCCCGTTCCGAGGATATGGACGTGAATCCCACCAAGGAGAAGAAGCTCACGAACATGCGCCAGTCGTCGTCGGAGGAGTTCACCCGCCTGATCCCCAAGCGAGAGCTCTCGCTGGAGCAGGCGCTGGAGTTCGTCCGCGAGGACGAGTGCGTGGAGGTGACGCCGGACCACGTTCGTCTGCGCAAGGCGCTCCTCCCGGCGCAGGAGCGGATGCGGGCCGGGCGCCGCGGCCGGCCATCGAAAGACTGACCTCCTCGAGGTCCCACACGCATCGGGCCGGTCGGCACCACCCACTCCTCCGTTCGCGCAGGACGATACCGACGGAGGAGGCGATGACGATGATGATGACTTCGACGGCGACGTACCAGATCGTGAGCCGCGAGGTGCCGACGCAACGCGTCGCGACCATGCGTGAGCATGTTCCTGCCGCCGCGATCGGCCAGGCGTTCGGCGAAGGGCTCGCCGAGGTCACGCGAGCCACGGAACTGGCCGGCGCCGAGATCGATGGCCTGCCGTTCGCCATCTACCACCGGATGGACCCCCAAGAGGTCGACGTGGAGATCGGGTTCCCCATCCTGGGACAGGTCGAGGAAGGGCGGGTGCACACCACCACCCTGGAGGGCGGTCACGTCGTGTGCACCGTCCACATGGGCCCGTACGAGGAGGTTGGCCGCGCGTACGACGCTCTCACCCGCTGGGTGGATCTGCATGGTGAGCGGGTCGTCGGGCCGTCCCGCGAGGTGTACCTGAACGAGCCGGTGGCGGGCGTGGTGCCCCTGACCGAGGTGCAGATGCCGATCGAGTCGCATCACTCGCGCTAGATAGCGTCCGGTCGATGCGTCGTTAGGATGGGGCGCATGTCTCATCCTGGAGGGCGCGGTCGGCTGATCGTGCACGCCGCGCTCGCTGCTCTGATCGTGCTGGTGGGGACGCTGACCGTCGCGGCGCCGCCTGCGTTCAGTCTCCCTCGCGGGAACGTGCGGATCCTGGCCCCCGGGGTCGCGCTCACGACCTACGTCGACCGGCGCGTGCCGATCCGGGCATACGTGCTGACGATCGATCCGTCCCAGGGAGCCTCGGTGGGCGCCGTCCTCGCGAACGGGGGTCTCGGACACGTGGAACGGACGAGCGCCATGGCGGAAGGGTCCGGCGCGATCGCCGCGGTGAACGGCGACTTCGGCTCCATCGCTCTCCCTCGCCCCATCCACCCGTTCGCCACCGGCGGCGAGCTCGTGCAGACGTCCACCGTGCTCGGCGCGATGTTCTCCGTGTCGTCGGACGGCTCGATGCGGATCGGGACTCCGACCCAGAGCGTGACGATGACGGAGGTCGACACGGGCGAGACGTGGCCGATCGCCTCGTGGAACCACGGCCGGCCGACCGCGGGCGAGCTGGCGGCATTCACCTCGGCGGGCGGGACGCTCGAGCGACCGAGCCCGTTCACCTGTTCCGCTCGGCTCTTGCCCTCGGGTCCGGGAGCGCCGAACGCCGACGGCAACACCAGGACCTACCAGGTCGATCAGGCCGCATGCACGTCCGCGTCCATGGATCCCGGGCAGGGTGTCGTCATCTCGGCGCTGCCGGGCACGGATGAGGCCACGTTCGTTCGGTCCCTGTCCTCGGGCGAGTCGATCCAGATCGACTGGTCGCTCGGCTGGCCGGGCGTGGTGGACGCGGTCGGCGGAGATCGCATGCTGGTGAACGGCGGACAAGTGGTGCTGGGCTCGTGCACAGGCGCTGTCTGCTCCCGCAACCCGCGCACATCGATCGGACTCACGGCCGACGGTCGGGTGTTGCTGGTCGTCGTCGACGGTCGGCAGTCCACGTCCGTGGGGATGTCGCTGCTGGAGCTCGCGCAATTCATGGCGGCGCGGCTGGGCGCGGAGAGTGCGATCAACCTCGACGGCGGGGGTTCGACGACGCTGGTGGTCAAGGGCCGGGTCGTGAACCAGCCGTCGGACGGGTTCGAACGCTCGCTCACCAGCGCGGTGGTCGTGCACGCCCCGAGGTAGCACCGCTGCCATGGGAGGTCGTTTGACGCCGGTGCCGGAGCTGGAGGCTCGGTATTACCGCAACCACGTCGATGACCACCACGTCTTCGATGCGACGGTCCGGAGCTACCTTCGGCCGGGCATGACCATCCTCGATGCCGGCGCCGGCCGAGGGCTGCGCTACCCCTACGACTACGGTGCGATCGTCGAGCACGTCGTCGGCGTCGACACCGATCCGGAGGTCGCGCACAACCCCAACGTCGACCGAGCGGTCGTTGCCGACCTCTCGCGGCTCCCGTTCGCCGGCGCCACGTTCGATCTGGTGTTCTCCAAGTACGTCGTCGAGCACCTGACTCGGCCGCTGACGACGTTCCGCGAGCTCCGTCGCGTGATGCGACCCGGCGCCCACCTGGTATTCCACACGCCCAACCGGTTCCACTACGTGGCGGTGGGGGCGATGGTCACTCCCACCAGGTTCCACGTGTGGTTCAACGCGCGACGGGGCCGGGTGGAGGAGGACACGTTCCCCACGCGATACCGAGCCAACGACCGGAGGCGGCTGCGACAGCTCGCGTCGGATTCGGGGTTCCGCGTGACGGCGCTCGAGTTGATCGAGCCGAAGCCCGACTATCTCTCCTTCCATCCGTTCGCGTATCGCGCGGGGGTCGTCTACGAGCGCGTCGTGAATCGCAGCCCTCGGCTCGTCGACCTCCGCTGCGTGATCGTCGCGGACCTCGAAGCTGTCTGACGGATCCGGCGGATCGTATACGCAAGGAGCGGCCCCCTTTCGGGGCCGCTCCTTTCGGTTCAACGTCGATCGTTCAGACGTCAGTGATGCGAGTGATGCACGGTCGGCGACGTGTCTGCGACGCAGACGTCGTTCCCGCCGTTCAGCGTCTTCTTCTGGACCATGGCGCGGTACTTGCCGCTCTTGTCTTCGATGTTCTTGGAGTACTTGCCATTGCCGGAGGTCTTATCCGACCCGACCGTCTTCCAGGTCCCATTCTTCATGAGCTGGATCTTGACGGTGACGCCGGACCGACAGGCATTGAACCCATCGTTGACCTTGACGGTGCCACTCGCGGTGAGTTGCCCCTTGAGCTTGAGGGTCACCGAACGGCTGTGCTTCGTGACCGTCGTCACCGTGAAGTCGGTGAGGCTGGTCGCCGTCCCACCCGGTGTCGTGACCGTGATCTTGCCGGTCGTCGCACCCGACGGAACAGTCGCGGTCACTGAGGTGGCCGTGCTCGTGGTGAACGTCGCTGTGATCCCGTTGAACTTCACGGCAGTTACCCCGGTGAGGTTCGTGCCGGTGATCGTGACGCTCGTCCCGACGTTACCGCTCGTCGGCGCGAAGGACGTGATGGTCGCTCCAGCAACCACGGTGAAGTTCGTGGCGCTATTCGCTGGCCCGCCACCGCTGGTCGTGACGTGGATCAGGTTAGTCGTTGCACCGACCGGCACCGTGGCGGTGATCTGTGTGGCCGAGTTCACGACGAACGTCGCACCGACCGCACCGAACTGCACCGAAGTGGCGCATCCGAAGTTCGTTCCGGTGATGACGACGCTTGCCCCCGCCGCCCCGCTCGTCGGCAGAGAACGACGAGATCGTCGGAACGCCTGCGGCAGCGACGATGAAGTTCGCCGTGCTCGCGGTGTCCGTTGCCGGGGTCTCGACAGTGACCGGCCCTGAAGTGGCGCCCGCAGGGACCGTCGCGGTCACCGAGGTGTCCGAACCGAACACTTCCGTCAAGGACGACGTCCCATTGAACAGGACGTCAGTCATCCCGGTGAAACCGCTACCGGTGATGGTAACGAGCGTTCCGGCGATACCGCACGCCGGGGTGAACGACGCGATGGTGGAAGCCGACGCGGGCAGCGCCGAAACGAGCACCCCTACCACGCCGAGCACGAGCGCCAACGCGGTCGCGCGGGCTGAGATCTTCTTGTTCTGGAACCTCAAAGAGGGTTCCCCCCTTCTGGCCACGAGAGTGTTTCGAGGGGCGCCACGTACCCATCTCCCGACGGCCGTTCGATGGTTTCATTGCGTGGCAACTCCCTACCAGCTTACCGGAGACAGGAGCGGTCCGACCCTGGCCCTCGGAGCGCCGACCCAGTGTGTGCATGGGGCCGACCTCCCGATATGTTCTGTTCATGGCGATCGTGCGACGTGTCGCGAGCGACGATCTTCGCGCCGAGGAGATCGCCGCGTTGCGCGACCTGTTCGACGCGGCGTGGAGGAACAAGGACGCCGCGTTCACCGAGCAGGATCTCGCGAACGCGTTCGGGGGCGTGCACTTCATCCTGGAACAGGAAGGCCGGATCGTGTCGCACGGATCCGTGATCGAGCGTGAGCTGCATACGGCCGATCTCCGATTGACGACGGGGTACGTCGAGGCGGTGGCCACGCTTCCGAGCCGCCAGGGACGCGGTCACGCCTCCACGGTGATGCGCGCGATCGCCGAGCACATCGACCGGACGTTCCAGCTCGGGGCGCTCGACACGGGCATCCCCGGCTTCTACGAACCGCTGGGGTGGTTCGTGTGGAAGGGACCGACGTTCGTCCGGATGGACCGCGGGCCCGAGCGCACCCCCGACGAGGACGGCAGCGTGCTCGTTCGGCGCACACCGACCACGCCCGACATCGACCCGACCGAGCCGCTCAGCTGCGACTGGCGTCCCGGCGACGTGTGGTGAGTCGGCCTAGATCTCCTTCAGCACGCGCAACACGGTGTCGCCGATGTCGGCTGGGTTGCGGACGGTGTGATGGCCCATCGCCTCGATCGCGTCGAGCTTCGCCGTCGCCGTGTCGCTCTCGCCGCTGATCACCGCGCCGGCGTGTCCCATGCGGCGGCCGCGCGGCGCCGAGACGCCGGCGATGAACGCCACCAGCGGCTTGCGACATGTACTGGCGCGACCAGCGCGCCGCCTCGACCTCCTGCTGCCCGCCGATCTCGCCGATCATCACGACCACGTCGGTCTCGTCGTCGTTCTCGAACTCGTGCAGGACCGTCTTGAAGTCGGTGCCGTTCACCGGGTCGCCGCCGATGCCGACGCACGTGGACTGCCCCAGCCCGAGCTTGGTCATCTGCGACACGGCCTCGTAGTTCAGCGTCCCGGAGCGTGAGACGACGCCCGATGCGGCCCTTCGAGTAGATGTGCGACGGCATGATGCCCACCTTGCACTCGCCGGGCGTGATGATGCCGGGGGAGTTCGGCCCGATGATGCGCGTCGGCGGCCGGCCAGGTAGCCCTTGGTCTTCACCATGTCCTGCACGGGCACGCCGTCGGCGATGATGACCGCCACGTAGACGCCGGCCTCCACGGCCTCGAGCAACGAGTCCGTCGCGAGCGCCGGCGGCACGAAGATGCCGGTGACGTCGGCGCCGGTCTCGTCGACCGCCTCGGCCACGCTGTTGAAGACGGGCAGTCCCAGGTGGGTCGTGCCGCCCTTGCCGGGGGTGACGCCGCCGACGACCTTGGTGCCGAACGACATCGCCTCCTCGGCGTGGAACGTGGCGTGCTGTCCGGTGAAGCCCTGGATGATGACCCGCGAGTCCTTGTCGACGAACACGCTCATGCCGGCACCTCCTGCGTCGCTGACCCGCGGCCGCGACGGCCTTGCGCGCCGCGTCGTCCAGGTCCTCGGCCTGGATCAGCGACAGGCCGCTCTCGTCCAGGATCGCGCGGCCCTCGTCGACGTTGGTGCCGGCCAGGCGAACGATCACGGGGACATCGATCGACTGGTCGCGCGTCGCCTGCACCACGCCCTGCGCGATCCAGTCGCAGCGATTGATGCCCGCGAAGATGTTCACCAGGATCGCGCGCACGTTCGGGTCCTTGAGCACGATGCGGAACGCGTTCGCGATCTTCTCGGGGCTGGCGCCGCCGCCCACGTCCAGGAAGTTCGCGGGGCGGCCGCCGTGGTGCACGATCGCGTCCATCGTCCCCATCGCCAGGCCGGCGCCGTTCACGATGCAGCCCACGGTGCCGTCGAGCGCGATGTAGTTCAGGCCGTGACCCGAGGCCTCGACCTCCTTGGGGTCCTCCTCGTCGAAGTCACGGAGCTCGACGACGTCGCCCTGCCGGAACAGCGCGTTGTCGTCGAAGCTCATCTTGCAGTCGAGCGCGACCAGCTCGCCGTCCTCGGTCTCGATGAACGGGTTGATCTCGAGCAGGAGGCAGTCGGTGTCGCGGAACAGGCGGTAGATGCGCTTGAGCAGGCGCGTGAACGACGTGGTGCGGTTGCCGAGGCCGATCGCGTCGGCGACCTTTCGGCATTGGAAGTCGAGCAGCCCGACGCCCGGGTCGACGTACTCCGTGTGGATCGCGTCGGGGTCCCGCGCCGCGACGTCCTCGATGTCGACGCCGCCCTCGGCGCTCGCGATGACGACGACCCGCTGCGAGTCGCGGTCCACGAAGCAGCGAGAGGTAGAACTCGCGCTCGATCCGCGAGGCGCGCTCGACCAACAGCCGGCTGACGTGCTGCCCTTGTGCACCGGTCTGGGGCGTCACCAGCGTGGACCCGAGCATCTGGTCGGCGAGCTCGGCCGTCTCTCGGGGCGTGCTCGCGATCCTCACACCGCCGGCCTTGCCGCGCCCGCCGGCGTGGATCTGCGCCTTGACGACCCACCGGCTCCCGCCTAGGTCCTCGGCGACGCGGGCGGCGGCCTTCGCCGTGTAGACGACCTCGCCGCGCGGGGTCGGTGATGCGGTAGGACCGCAGCAGCGCCTTCGCTTGGTACTCGTGGATGTTCATCGACGCCTCGATCTGGTCGACCTTCGCGATCAGCTGCTCGGCCATCCGGATCGACGCCGCGTCGATCAGCCGGCCGTCCAGCGAGACCGCGCCCTTGCCGTCCTTCGCCGCCTGCTCCATCGCCTCGAGGATGCGGCGCGCCTTCTCGACCTCGGCCTCCGACGGCGTGAAGACCTCGTTCGCGAGCGCCACCTGCGAGGGGTGGATCGCCCATTTCCCCTCACACCCCAGCGCGGCGGCGCGACGCGCCGCCGCGCGGAAGCCCTCCGCGTCCTCGAAGTCTCCGAACGGCCCGTCGATCGGGCGGAGCCCTTCCGCGCGGCAGGCCGCGACCATCCGCGAGATGCCGAAGTGCCACTGGTCGCCCCAGTGCAGGGCGCGTGCTCGCCGAGGCGTCGGCGTCGGTCAGCACCGCGTAGTCGGGGTTCGCACCGCCGATGTTCGTGGTGCGCGCCCGCACGCTCGCCGCGTAGTCCGCCACGCCGAACACCATGGCCTCCAGTCGATCCGGGCGGGCGCGCGAGATCGCCTCGACGTTCGCCATGCCCTTCGCGGTCTCGATCAGGATGTGGATGCCGATCCGGCCGGCCGGCCATCCGTTGCGCTGCTCGATCTGATCCAGCAACGTCGCGACGAACTCCACGTCGGACGGCGAGCCGACCTTGGGGACCAGGACGGTGTCGAGCATGTCGCCCGCCTGCTCCACGACCTCGACGACGTCGCGGTAGCACCAGTGCGTGTCGAGGCCGTTGACGCGGACGCTCACCGCGCACGCCGGTCCAGTCCTGACCGAGGAGCGCGTCGATCACGTTGGCGCGCGCCTGCTCCTTGTCGTCGGGCGCGACCGCGTCCTCGAGGTCGAGGAACACGACGTCGGCTCCGAGCGTGGGCGCCTTCGTCCATGGCCCGGACGTTGGTGCCGGGAACGGCGAGCTCGCTCCGGTGGGGCCGGTCCTTGCGTGCCATGGCCTACCGTGGCAGAACGGCGTCGAACGCGTCGAGGACCCGATCGGCGGTCTCGCGGTTCGCGTTCACGCCCATCAGTCCGACGCGCCAGATCGGCGGGGCGGTCGGTCCGAGCCCCCCGCCCACCTCGATGCCGAACTCGCGAAGGATCCGCGTCTGGACCTCCTTGCCGTCGACGCCGTCGGGCACGTCGATCGCCGAGAGCTCCCAGAGCTGGTGGTCGGGATCGGACAGGAACGTGTAGCCGCGGTCGCGCATCTGCTGCTGGAAGTACCGGCCGGCGTCCTCGTGCCGCGCCCACCGCGCCTCGAGGCCCTCCTCGAGCGCGAGCCGGATGCCCTCGTACAACGCGTAGTACTGCAGGATCGGCATCGTGTGGTGGTACGTGATCGGCCGCTCGATCCAGTACTTGCGAGAGCAGCTCGATGTCGAAGAGAACGACACGGCGCCTTGCGCCGCCGCGATCGCATCCAGGGCGCGCGGCGAGACGCTGAACGGCGAGAGCCCCGGGGGGCACCCGAGCGACTTCTGCGAACACGAGTAGGCGTAGTCGAGTGCCCCACGCGGCGGGGGCGACCACCTCGCCGCCGAGCGACGTGACGCAGTCCACCAGCAGGAGCGCACCGTCGGCGCCGCTGTCGGCGATCACCGGCCCGAGATCCTCCACGGGGAAGCGAACGCCGGTCGAGGTCTCGGCGTGGACCACGCCGACGATCTTCGTGTCGGGGTGCTTCGCGAGCGCGTCGGCCACCTGCTCCAGCGGCACGATCTGGCCGAGCGGCGCGGTGAGCTCGACGACGTCGGCGCCGACGCGCTGCGCCATCTCGTCATGCGTGCGCCGAAGAACCCCGCGTGGCAGCACGATCACCGTGTCGCCGGGCTCGACCAGGTTCAAGAAGCCCGGCCTCCATGCCGGAGGTGCCGCTCGCGCTGAAAGCAGATCGTGAGGCCGTCGCCGCGGCGCCAGAGCGCCTTCAGCCCCTCCACCAGGTCCAGCAGCAGGTCCCAGAAGTCGGGGTCGAGGTGGCCGTTGATCGGCAGCTGCATGCGCCTCGAGCACCTTGGGATGCACGTTCGAGGGTCCGGGGCCGCACAGCAGGCGCTCGCCCGGATCGAGCGGCGGGATGCTGGTGACGAGATCGGACATGACCTGGCTCCTCCTGGGTGTTTGAACGGCCGTTCAGGAGGAGCTGCGAGTATAGGCCACCGCCCCTGACCTGCGATAGTCGGGCGTTCGAACGACCGTTCGAACTCGGCACGCGACCGGGTACCTCGCCCCGCCGTGTTCCAGTTCGTGGGACCGCCATCGCACATCGTGGAACAGGGCGTGCGGCAAGCCCCGGACCTCGGCCGGCGCGCTCAGCCGGTGTTCTGCAGACCGGCCGCCACGCCGCTGATCGTGGCCTGGACGAGCCGCTCCGTCCGCGGCGGTATCGGGGCTCGTCGAGGAAGCGGAGCTGCAGGAACGACAGGGCATCCACGTAGGGATTGCGGAACTCGATCGCCCGTTGCAGGTCGGGCTTCCCGTCGAGCAGGCGGGTGTGACCGGTCACCGCCAGGACCAGGTCGGTGGTGCTGCGCCAGCTCGTCGCGGATGGCGGCCGTCAGGTCGGGCCGGTCTCCTCGCGCCAGGTACAGCTCCGCGATCGCGGGGTCGGCTTTCGCGAGCGACAGCTCGGCGTTCTCCAGCAGCGTCGCGAAGAACGGCCACGCCGCGCGCCATCGCGCGGAGGCGGCCGAGGCCGCCGCGACGCGCCGACACCGCGGAGAGTCCGACGCCGAGTCCGTACCAGCCCGTGAGGTTCACGCGGCTCTGCCCCCACGCGAACACCCACGGGATCGCGCGGAGGTCGTCGAGCTCCGTCGTCGCGTCCATGCCGCGTGCCACCGGACGCGACGCGATCGGCAGCGTGCCGATCTGCGCGATCGGCGTCACCTGCCGGAAGAACTCGACGAACCCGTCGGCCCGCACCAACTCCTCGTAGTGCAGGCGCGATGCATCGGACATGGTCTCGATCTCGTTCACGAACGCGTCCGCCGGATCCGTATGCGACCCGCGCGCGCTGGCGCGCACGACCGCGCTCGTCAGCTGCTCCAGGTGACGGCGCGCGAGCGCGGCGCTCCCGTAGCGCGCGAACGCCACCTCGCCCTGCTCGGTCACCTTGAAGCGGCCCGCGACCGACCCGGGAGGCTGCGCCTCGATCGCCCGGCTCGCGGGACCCCCTCCGCGCCCGAGCGCACCGCCTCGCCCGTGGAAGATCGTCAGCCGCACGCCGCGGTCGCGGGCCCAGCCGCTCATCGCTCGCTGCGCCGCGTAGAGCTCGAGGTTCGCGGCCAGCATCCCGACTTCCTTCGCGGAGTCGGAGTAGCCCGACCATCACCTCCAGCTCGCCGCCGCGTCGCTTCGCGACGCGGCGCCCCTCCGGCATGGCGAGCCAGTCGTCCAGGATGGCCGCCGCGGTGGTGAGCTCCGCTGCGAGATTCGAGCAGCGCCACCGGCAACACGTCGGGAGGCGCTTCCGGAACGGCGCATGCGCGCGAGCGCGAACACGCCGGCGAGGTCGGCCGCCGAACGGGTGAAGCTCACGACCACGCGCTCGCACGCCTGCACGCCCAGTCGCGACTGGATGTCGGCGATCGCCCGGAACGTGGCGATCACCTCGCGGGTCGCCGCCAAGGGCCGGGTCGACGACGGTGACGCGAGCTCCGCGCGAGCGGCGGCCAGCACGCTCGAGTGCTGCCGGACCTCCATGGACGCCAGGTGGAAGCCGAACGTCTCGACCTGCCAGCGGAGGTGTTGGAGCTCGCCCGCACGCCAGGCGCGGGGCCCCGCCCGCGTCGAGCGAGCGCTGCAGCACGTCCAGGTCTCCGAGGAAGGCCGCCGGGCCGTCATACGCCCCCTTGGCCCCGGTGCGGGTCGCCGCCAGCCGGTGCGGCGGAGAGCCCGAGCTTGCGCCGATGCGGCGCGTCGGGCAGGGTTCGTCCGAGCTCACGGGCGACGGCCGGCAGCGCATCGGCGTCGCGCTCCAGGGCTCGGCGGAGCGCGCGGCTGGGCGGCACGTCTCGTTCCGAGACCGACAACGTGCGCGCGATCCGCCGCGCGACGCGGCCTCCAGTCCGCGCAGCACGTGATCGGATTGGATCGGCCATCGCGGCACGGGTCACCTCCGCCGTCACCCACGGGTTCCCGTCCCGGTCGCCTCCCACCCAGGTGCCCCAACGGAGGAACGGCGCGAACGACAGGTGGTCGCGCACCACAGCCGGCGGCGTCGATCCGTCGATCCATCTCGCGATAGACCGCCGGGAGCGTCGTGAAGATCGTCTGATCGAACAGCGCCAGGACGGCTCGTACCTCGTCGAGCGGCTCGGGCCGGTGGGGCCGGATGGGGTCGGTGCGCCACAGACCGGCGATCTCCTCGCGCATCCTGCGCCGGATCTCCTGCTCTTCCGACACGCCGAGCGACAGATCCTCCAGCTGCTCGAGCAACGCGCCGATCCGCCACAGGTGCTCGACCACCGCACGACGCTTCGCCTCGGTGGGGTGCGCCGTCAGCACAGGCGTGATCCGGAGATCGTCGATGGAGGCCGGATCCACCTCGAGGGCACCGATCGAGTCCTCGACCGGCCGGCCCGACCTGCTCCGGGTGCGCAGCGTGCGCACGCGCTGACGTTCCTCGGCCAGGTTGACCAACTGGAAGTAGCAGGTGAACGCGCGGATCACGTCCTCGGCTCGCGCGAGGTCGAGCGCTGCCGACCAGGTCGGTGACGCGCCGGCGACGTGTGTCGGACGGGCGTCCCCGGAACGCGATCGCGACTTTGCGGAGCGACTCGACCTGCTCCAGCAGCTCCGCGCCGCCGCTCTCGGCGATCGCGTCGCCGAGCATCGTCGTCAGCAGGCGGACGTCGCGGCGGAGCTCCAGGGATCGCGGGCGCTCGCGCGGCCAGCGGGGCCGGCCTCGCGAGCGGCCACGGGGGGATTCAGCCCCTCAGAGCGTCGGGGTTCAGCAGGGTCGGCGGCGTGTCGCCGTCGAGCGCGGCGAACACGTTCTGCACGGCGAGCGTGCCCCATCGCGTCGCGGGTGTCGACGGTCGCGCTCCCCAGGTGGGGGATCACCACGACGTTCTCGAGCGAGAGCAGCCGCGGCTCGACCTCCGGCTCGCGTTCGAACACGTCGAGACCGGCGGCGAAGATCTCGCCGGACGCGAGCGCGTCGGCGAGCGCGAGCTCGTCGACGACCGGACCGCGGGACGTGTTCACCAGGACGGCGGTCGGCTTCATCCGCGTGAACGCCTCGGCGTCGAACAGGTGCCGCGTCTCCGGCGTGAGGTTGGTGTGGATCGAGACGAAGTCGGCCTCGCGCGAGCAGGTCGTCGAGCTCGCGTCGCTCGGCGCCGGTCTCGGCCTCGACGTCCGGCGGGAGCTGGACCGCGTCGCTGTAGATCACGCGCATCCCGAACCCCGTTCGCGCGGCGGGCGACCGCCTGGCCGATCCGTCCGAACCCCACGATGCCGATCGTCTTGTGGTGCACGTCCTGGCCGAGCATCATCAGCGGGCCCCAGATCCACGGCGTGTCGGCGCGCAGGAACCGCTCGCCCTCACCGACGCGTCGCGCGGCGGCCATCAGCAGGGCGAACGCGGTGTCGGCGGTGGTCTCGGTCAGGACGTCGGGGGTGTTCGTCGCCAGGACGCCGGCGGCCGTGCAGGCCGCGACGTCGATGTTGTCGAACCCCACGGCGTGGTTCGCGACGATCTTCAGCTGTGGTCCGGCCGCCTCCAGGAACTCGGCGTCGACCTGCTCGGTCAGCATCGTGATGATGGCGTCGCGACCGGCGACGACCTTCAGCAGCTCGTCGCGGGGGATGCCGAACTCGTTCTCGTGGATCGTCACGTCGCATCGCTCGCGAAGGATGCGCGTCGGCTCCTCCATGATCGGTCGGGTGACCAGGACGTTCGCTCGTTCGCTCATGCGGCCTCGATGATGATGGAATCGGATCCGCCGGTGCCGTCACTCCTCCCCGCCGCGATCGAGACCCCGCGATTGCGGCTCCGTCCGCTGGCGATGGCCGACGCCGAGGAGCTGAACGCGATCCAGTCCGATCCGCACCACATGCGGTTCTACCCGCACCCGTTCAGCTTGCAGGAGTCACGCGAGTGGATCGAGCGGATGCGCGAGCGCGCCGAGCGCGACGGGTTCGCCCTGTTGGCGGTGGAGGACCGCGAGACGGGGGAGTTCCTGGGCAACGTCGGGCCGATCCTCCAGCACGTCGACGACGTGGACGAGGTGGAGCTCGGATGGTCGATCACCCCGACGCGCGCCCGGCAGGGGATCGCCACCGAGGCGGCGTTCGCGTGTCGCGACTGGGTCTTCGCGACGCTCGCCGATCGACCACGTCATCTCGCTGATCCTGCCGGCGAACACGCCGTCACGCGGCGTGGCCGAGAACCTCGGGATGACGGTGTGGAAGCAGGTTCCGTGGGGGACGCTGAAGCCGCAGACCCATCTGGTGTACCGGTTGGGCCGTCCGGCGGCCTGACCCGTCAGAGCTCGAGCAGCTCGCGCAGCCGGCCGGCGACCGCCAACCCGATCGCACGGTGACCGTCGGCCTCGAAGTGGATGCCGTCGACGGGACTGGACGAGACGTGGTCGCGCAGGTCCAGGAGCGCGACGTCGACCCCGTCCTCCGCGTACTGCGCGGCGGCGTCCAGGAACGCCTGACTCAGACGTTCCGACTCGCGCCCCGCGTCGGGGGACTCGTTCAGGTCCCACGCGCCGAGTTGCGCGAACGGGGGAGGGACCACCACGAGCACGACCGGGCCGCTGCCGGCCGGTCCGAAGTCGCTGGTGCGCGCGACCTCGGCGAGCTTCATGGCGCCGTGCGCCGCGTGATATGCGTTCAGGCCGGGAAGGAACAGGTCGTTCGTCGCCAGGTCGATGACGACCGCATCGAGCGGCGCGTGGGTCTCCAGCGCCACCGGCAAGAACGTGAGCCCGTTCCTGTTCGGTTCGAACGGGATGTCGAACACGGTCGTGCGACCGTTCTGCCCTTCCTCGATCACGTGGACGTCGTCGCCGAGCTCGCGCTGCAGGACGCCGGGCCACCGTTCCCAGCGCCCCAGGCGTTCCTGCGTCGAGGCCCGATAGCCCCAGGTGTTCGAGTCGCCGAAGCAGAGGACCGCGGTCACGCTACTCGGCGATGTCGATCCGCTCGATCACGACGTCCTCGACCGGCTTGTCCTGCGCGCCGATCGGCGTCTTCGCGATCGTCTCCACCACGTCGTATCCGTCGGTCACCTGTCCGAAGATCGTGTGCTTGCCGTTCAGCCACGGCGTCTCGCCGACCGTGACGAAGAACTGCGAGCCGTTGGTGCCCGGACCCGCGTTCGCCATGGCCAGGCGTCCGACCTGGTTGAACGTTGGCCCGCCGGACGGGACCTCGTCCTTGAACGTGTAACCGGGGCCGCCGCGGCCGGTGCCCTCGGGGTCGCCGCCCTGGATCATGAAGCCGTCGATCACGCGGTGGAAGATCGTGCCGGGATACAGCGGATCGGTCTTCTTCGCGCCGTCCTTGCCGGTCCACTCCTTGCCGCCGGTCGCCAGTCCCACGAAGTTCGCGACGGTCTCCGGCGCGTGCTCGGGCATGAGCGTGACGGTGAACGAACCCTTGTTGGTGACGAACGTGGCCGTGGTCATGACGACGATCCTTTCGGTCCGGGGTTGGACCGCGAAGCCTACCCCTAGGACCGTTCGGCGTCAGCGGCCATCCGCACTAGCGAAGCGGTCGTTCCCGGAACCAGGAAACGGTCGCCCGAACGGCCTCGGGAAGGGGCGTCGCCTTCCAGCCGAACGTCCGCTCGAACCTGCTGCTGTCGACCACCCAGGGGCTCTCTGATTGGTAGAGCTGCTCCCTCACAGCGCGTATGGTCGGATCGAAGAGCCCTGCCAGGGCCAGACCCCACGAGGGAGCGGCCCGCAGTCGCGGCGGGTCGCCTACCTCGGCGAATACGAGGTCGACGAATCTTCGCACCGTGACGGTCTCGGCGTTCGGGACATGCCAGATGTTGCCGAGGGCTTCGTCTCGCTCGCCCAGCGTCACCAGCGCCCGCCCGAAGTCCTCGATGGAGGTGACGGTGTGGAGGAGATCCGGGTCGCCAAGCACGCGAGCGGGCTTTCCGGCCAGAGCTCGGGAGAACACCCGTTCCCCAACCGTTGACTGCAACACATGGGGCCCGAAGAAGTCCGAGGCTCTCCCGATCGACGCGCGAACCCGGCCGTCATCATGTGCCCTCATCAGATCTTCGGCGATCTGGGCGCGCGTCCTCCCGTTCGCGCCTCGAGCCCGGTAGGGCAGATCCTCGGTCAGAGGAACATCAACCTTGCCGTAGGCGTAGAGGTTGTCCCCGAAGATGAGCGTGCTTCCCGCGGAAGCCGCACCCTCGATGATGGCCTTCATGATCGGCGGATGCAGCTCGGGCCATTTCGCGTACGGCGGGTTGACACAGTGGTACACGACGGCCGCTCCATCGCACGCCCGCGTAGCCTCGGCGACGTCCGCGACGTCGGCGGTGAGGGCTTCAACGCCTCGCGGCAACCCTGCGCGTCCGCTCCGGCTCACGGCCCGCACCCGTTCCCCGTTCGCGGCGAGGTGCCGGATCACCGCAAGACCCAGAGGGCCCGTCCCGAGGACGACATGGAGGCCCTCGTGTTCGTTCAAGCTCGGATCCCTCATCCCTCGGCTCGGTCGTGCTCGGCGACGGCCACGAATAGAGCCAGCACGCCGTTCCAGTTCTCACCGTAGCCCGAGCGGGCCTCCTCGGCCAAGGCGCCGAGTCGCTCCCATCCGCGATGCTCCAGGTCGACACGCGTGCCGTCGCCATCGGCGGTGAACGTCACCTCGAGCTCGGTCGGCGGGTTGTCGCTGAGGTTCGGCTTCCACGCGAGGACCAGCCGCCGCGGCGGATCCCACGCGAGGATCGTGGCCCACGTCGCTTCGGTTCCGTCGGACATGACCTCGATGACGCGGCCACCTTCCCGCTCTTCGAAGACGATCGCCTCCGCCTTCACGCTGCCTCCGTGTGTGTCCTCCGCGATCGAGAACGCCTGCAAGGGCCACCACGAGCCCATCTCCTTGGTGAAGATGCGGAACGAATCCCCGGGGGTGCGACCAACCATCACGGTGGTGTGGATCGGCGCGATCACGATGTGCCTCCTTCTGTCTCGTCCTCAGCGGCGTCCTTGAACGCGGCGAGCGCATCGGTCCAGAAGCTCTCCAGGTACGTCCGCAGCGCGGCGAGCCCCTCGGGGTCGACGCGATAGAGGTGCCGGGTGCCGTCCTTGCGCTCCGTCACGAGACCCGCTCCCTTCAGGACGCGCAGGTGCTGGGAGACGGCCGGGCGGCTGACCGGGAGCTCGGACGCGATGTCGACCACGGCGCGCGGCCCGTCACGCAGGAGCTCCAGGACCGCTCGCCGGGTCGGGTCCCCCAGCGCGTCCAACACCTCGGCAGCGTCGGATGAGTAAGTCATAACTTACGGTAAGTATCGACTTACGCGGCGCTGGATGTCAACCTCTCCGGCTCGAACGGTTGTGACGGGTCGACGGGGATTAAGGACTCAGAGCCCGGGGGCCGAGAACATATCCGTGTCTACCCCGGTGATCCCACGGCTGGACTCCACCACGCTCGGTCCCGAGCATGTCTATCCGAGGCCCGCGCCGCCCAAGGTGGTGATCACGATGCCCGCCTATCAGTCGGAACTCACGCTGGAGCGGACGGTGCTCGCGATCCCCGACGGCTTCGCCGACGAGCTCATCCTGGTGGACGACGCGAGCCGGGACGGAACGGTGGATCTGGCTCGCAGGCTCGGCCTCCAGGTGCACGTGCACCCCGTCAACCGCGGGTATGGGGCCAATCAGAAGACGTGCTACTCGCTGGCGCTCGCATCCGATGCGGACATCGTGGTGCTGCTGCACCCGGACTACCAGTACGAGCCGAAGGCCGTGCCGCTCCTGATCGCACCGATCCTCGCCGGGGATGCCGACATGACGTTCGGCTCCCGGTTCGCCGGCATGGGCGATCCGCTGGGGGGCGGCATGCCTCGGTACCGGTACCTGGGCAACCGGGTCACCACCTCGGCGCAGAACCTGATGCTCGGCACCCGGTTCACGGACATGCACAGCGGGATGCGCGCGTACACACGGGCATGTCTGGAGTCGCTCCCGTTCCGTCACTACTCCGAAGGGTTCGCGTTCGATGCCGAACTGTTGGTCGACGCCGTCACCTCGGGTCAACGGGTGGTGGAGGTTCCCATCCCCACCCGGTACACGAAGGAGTCGTCTTCGATCTCGATCCTGCGGTCGCTCGCCTACGTGTGGCGCGGGATCGTCTACGCGGCGAGGCGGGGAGCCGTTCGCGGGCGGCGGGGCAACCGATACCTGCCGGCGTGGCGGCGTTCGCGGGGGCTCAAGAGCAAGGGCAAGGGTCCGATCAGCGTGGCGAAGTGCGTCTCGTGCGGCAGTGAGCGGATGCACCTGCGTTACCCGACGACGACGGCGGGCGACGTGCCGATGGAGGAGTTCCGGTGCACGACCTCAGCGCTCGGCATCCACGACGACATCTTCGAGTGCCCAAGTTGCGGGTTGCTCTCGTCGGCGCCGACGCTGAGTCCCGACGAGATCGTCGGGCGCTACGAGGAGGTCGTTGACGAGGAGTACCTGTCCGAGGAGGAGGAGCGCCGCGAGCTCTTCGGTTGGGTGTCCGAGCAGATGGACGCGTACTACGTGCCGGGGAGGCGGCTGCTCGAGATCGGCTCAAACATGGGGCTGTTCCTCGCCGTCGCGGCAGAGCGGGGCTGGGAAGTGTCGGGCATCGAGCCCTCGGCCTGGGCGGTCGAGCAGGGCCGTGAGCGATTCGGCGTCGATCTGCGGCAGGGTGTGATCGAGACGCTCGATGTCGCGCCCGGCTCGGTCGACGCCCTCGTGATGCTCGACGTCCTGGAGCATCTCGCCGACCCCGCCGAGGCCCTTCGCCGGATGCGTCCGATGATGGCCGAACAGGGAGTCCTGGCACTGGCCACCGTGAACGTTGAGAGTCTCCACGGCCGGCTGCGCGGTGGCGACTGGCCGTGGTTCATCCGTTCCCACCTGCACTACTTCCGCCCCGCCACGCTCACGAAGATGCTGTCCGACGCCGGATTCGAGGCCGTCGAATGGAGCGTCGTCCCGCGCTCGTTCCACATGTCGTACCTGCTGCACCGGGCCGCAGGCGTCATGCCTGGGTCGAAGCTCGCGGAGGCCGCCGTCCGCTTCGGCGATCCGAAGATCCCCGTCGGGTGGATCGGTGACGTGACGTTGACGATCGCGCGGCCCCGCTAGTTCGAGCGAGAGAACTCGATCACCTGGATCACGCCGAACGTCCCGATCACCTTGGATGTGTACCCCTCCGGCCTGAGACGGCCGTCCAGCCAGTCCCGGAACGGCACCTGCGGGTACCTCGTCACCAGCAGGAAGCGGTCCACCCCCGCCAACTGGCCGGTCACGAGACCCTCGAGGTAGTCGCGAGACTGGGGGTCGAGCATGTACGGCATCGGTACGACGTCGCCCTCCATCGGGTAGTAGGACTGCACCGACAGGAGGTAGCTGCGCCTCACGGGATCGGAGAACCAATCGAGCTGCGCCGATTCCACGAGCGCGGGGTGCAGCAGGACGACCGTGCCGGGGTCGGCGTGTGCGCGCTCGAACGCGGCGGCTCCCCTCCAGTCCTCCCCGTTCTTCAAGGTGCTGCCGAACGCCAGGACGCTCGCGATAGCGAGCACGATCGCGACGATCCGACGGGCGGCCGCCGGCTCGAGCGACGCGATCACCCATCCTCCGAACAGCGCGATGGCCGGCCCCACAGATGCCATGTACCGCGGGGCGAGGAAGTCGACGGGCGTCAGACGCCGTCACGAGGTAGAGCGTGACGATGGGGAACAGCAGCCAGCTGCCCAGCAGGACGAGGGTCGACGACCGCGCGGGCGCCGGCTCGATGCGGACGCGATCACTCATCCGGGCGAGGAGCGCGCCCAGGAACACCGACACGACGAGGATGGGTGGTAGGAGCACCATCGCGAATCCCGTCGCCGACGCGTCGCCCGGGATCGAGAGGGTCGACCGTCGATCCCAGAGCGAGGCGAGCTGGATAGCCAGGGGAACGATGCCTGCCGTCACGATCACCGCGACCGCAACCAGTCGGCGAACGGACACATCGGTCTCTCCGCGTCGGCGTCGGGTCAACGCGTAGATGGCTTGGGGCACCAGGACGAGCGCGTAGAGGTAGTGCATCCACACGACCGTGACGGCGAGCAGGGCGTACACGAGGGCGAGGGACCAGCGGCGCCCGTCGTCGAGCCACCGAACGAGCGCGTAGGTGGATGCGATGACCGCGAGGGTCGCCAGCGCGTAGGGCCGCGCCTCCGACGCCTCGAAGGCCACCGACTGGGTGGCCGCGAACACCAGGACGGAGAACCAGGCCGCCTCCCGGCCGATGAGGTTCCGGGCGAGCCGGTAGAGCAGGAACACGGACACCACGGTCGCGATCAGCGAGGGGAGACGCAGGACCACCTCGGAGTTCCCGCCGACGGTTCGGGCCACCCAGACGATCGAGTAGTAGAGCGGCGACTGACCCTGGAAGGTGGTGGCGCGATGCACGGCGTCGCCGAGCCCGTCCTTGACGACCCACCACGTGCCGAGTTCGTCGAGCCACAGGCTCGAAGACAGCGGTACAAGCCAGAGAGCGCCGATCACCACGGCCGTCACGATCAGCAGCCAGCGGATGTGGCCGGGGGCGGGTGCTTCCTCGACCGGCTGAGGGCGACTTTCCACGTCGCTCTTCATCACGGTGCCGCCCGGATCGGCTGCGTCGGCATCGCTACCCGGCGAGCGCCGCTCGGGCGTTCGGCACGGTGTCCTTCGGCGAGACCTTGTACCACGCGTGCTCGATGCGCCCGTCCTCGCCGATCAGGAACGAGGAGCGGATGATGCCCATGTACTTCTTGCCGTAGTTCATCTTCTCGCCCCACACGTCGTACGCCTCGGCGATCGCGTGGTCCGTGTCGGCGAGCAGCGGGAAGCCGAGCCCGAACTTCTGGTCGAACTTCATCTGATCCTCGGGGACGTCCGGGCTGATGCCGACCACGTCGACGCCGAGCGAGGAGAGATCCTCGCGCGCGTCGCGTACGGCACACGATTGGGTGGTGCACCCGGGTGTGTCGGCCGCCGGGTAGAAGTAGACGAGCAGCTTCCGTCCCGCGAAGTCGGAGAGGTTCACGGTCTCTCCCGCCTGGTCCAGCAACGAGAACGACGGCGCAGGATCGCCAGGCTTCAGCATGGAAACAGGATAGGCGTTCAACACAGGCGTTCAACCTCCGAGCTGTTCGCGGAGCGCCCCGACATCGGTCACGGGGAGCTTGCACGTGAACCGCTCGCAGACGTAGGCGGTCGCGAGTCCGTCCCGTGTGTCCCGGTCACGGAGCACCGGGACGGTTCGAGCGGCGCGCGCATCTCCGGGTGCAGCGACCGCCAACACGATGTTGGGCCGATAGGCCTCGTTCGTGACGACTGCCGCGAGCGCGAGCGTGTCGGCCGCTGCGGGATCGCCGACGATCGCGACCTCGTTCGACGGCCCCAGGTAGCGGTCGAGCGCGCAGAGCGCCTGGCCGAACCCGGTGGGCGCCCCCGACATGGCGTCGCGGATCAGGCGGAGCGCGGAAAGCCCGGCTCGCTCGTACGCCGCGTCGCCGGTGAACGACGAGAGACGAAGCAGCGATCTCCGCGGCCACCGAGTTCCCCGACGGCGTCGCGTTGTCGTAGAGCTCCTTCGGGCGAAGCACGAGTTCCTCTGCGTCGGAACCCGTTTGGAAGAAGCCGCCTCGTTCTCGTCGTGGAACAGGCGGAGCAGCTCGTCGGCGAGCGTCACCGCTTCCTCGAACCACCGGAGCTCGAACGTCGTCTCGTAGAGCGTGAGGCACGCCGCCGCCATGATCGCGTGGTCGTCCGCGAACCCCGGCCTGCCGGCCGTGCCGTTCCGCCACGAGCGCAGCAGCCGGCCGCGATCGTCCCGCAGGTGGGTCAGGACGAACTCCGCGCAACGCACCGCCTCCTGGACGTAGGGCGGCTCGTCGAACGCGCGGCCCGCCTCGGCGAACGCGCCGATCGCGAGCGCGTTCCACGCGGTGAGCACCTTGTCGTCCGTGGCCGGATGCACCCGCCCGCTCGCGAACCTCGAACAGGATCCGACGGGCGTCCTCGACCTCGGCCGCCAGCTCGTCGACCGTGCAGGCTCGTGCTCCGCGGCGACGTCCGAGCGACCCGGGGCCGCCACAGGACGTTCGTTCCCTCCCAGTTGCCGCTCCGGCATGGCACCGAGGCACGTCGCCACCGCCGGTCCGACGAGCGCGACCAACTCGTCCCATCCCCAGACGAAGAACTTCCCCTCGACGCCCTCGCTGTCGGCGTCCTGCGACGAGAAGAAGCCGCCCTCGGCGTGCTGCATCTCGCGCGAGGAGGTAGTCGAGCGTCTCCGTGGCCACACGCCGGTACCGGTCGTCGCGCGTCACCTGCCACGCCCGTGGTACAGGCGCGCGAGCTGCGCGTTGTCGTAGAGCATCTTCTCGAAGTGCGGCACGTGCCACGACGCATCCGTCGAGTAGCGCGCGAACCCGCCGCCCAGATGGTCGTAGATGCCGCCGTCGGCCATGCGGTCGAGCGTGATCGTCACGCATCTCGCAGCGCCGGCTCGCACGCCGCGCACCGCGCAGCGGAGCAGCGAACTCGAGCGTCATCGGCTGGGGGAACTTCGGCGCGCCCGCCGAAGCCCCCCGCGCTCGGCGTCGAACGCGCGCCGCAGGCGCGCGAACGCCGCCGCGTGATCTCGTCCGTCAGCGGCTCCGTCGGAGGCGCTCAGCAGCCCGACCGCGCGCGATGTGCTCGGCGATCTTCGCCGCCCTGCGTCACGACCTCGTCGCGGCGCTCGCGTCCACGCCTCGGCGATCCCGCCCAGCACCTGCCGGAACGAGGGCATCCCGTGCTGCGGCACGGGCGGGAAGTACGTGCCGGCGAAGAACGGCTCGCCGTCGGGCGTCAGGAACACCGTCAGCGGCCAGCCGCCACTGCCCGGTCATGGCCTGGACCGCGTCCATGTAGATGTCGTCGAGGTCCGGCCGCTCCTCGCGGTCCACCTTGATGCAGACGAAGTGCTCGTTCATGAGCGCGGCCGTGACCGTCGTCCTCGAAGGACTCGCGCTCCATCACGTGGCACCAGTGACACGCCGCGTAGCCGATCGAGAGCAGGATCGGCCGGTCCTCGGCCTTCGCTCGCGCGAGCGCCTCGGGACCCCACGGGTACCAGTCCACGGGGTTGTGCGCGTGCTGGAGCAGGTACGGGCTGGTCTCTCCCGCCAGCCGGTTCGCGCGTGGCGTCGCCATGGGGCCCAGTGTCTCGCGCGGCGGTCATCGGGACATCGTTCCCGGGTCTTCAGGAGGCGGCGCTTCGATGCCGATGGTTCCTTCGGGGAGAACGAGATGGACGAAGACATCCGCGTACTCGTGGTCGACGGGAGCCCAGGGCTCGCGTCCGGCTTCATCTGCGGCCTGCCGGCCGACGGGGTGAGCGTTTTCGGTCCCGTGGCGGACGCGACCGCCGCCCTGAACGCGTTGCAGCTGGAGCCGATCAACCTCGTCCTGGTGGATCTGGACCGCCCGGATGAGGAGGGCATCGAGATCGTTCGCCGGATCCGCACCGAGGCCGAACGGACGCGCGTGATCGGTGTGACCGTCCAACGAGGGCCGGACCTGGCGGCCGGGGCGCTCGCCGCCGGAGCCTGCGGCGTCGTGACGCCCGAACCCGGCGGGGAGAGCCTGGTGTCGATGTTCCGTCGCGCGCTGGCCGGCGAGCTCATCCTCCCCGCGATCCACCTCTCGAACCTGGTCGACCGCCTCCGCGACGGCCGCGAGACCTCGACGGTCTGCAAGCTCGAGTTCCTGACGACGCGAGAGCTCGAGATCCTCCGAGCGCTGGCCGACGGTGCGTCCACCGCGGAGATCTCCGCATCCCTCGGGATCCGCCCGATGACGGTGCAGAGCCATGTGAAGAACATCCTCGCCAAGCTGGGTGTGCACTCTAAGGTCGAGGCGGTCACGCTGGCGTGGCGCTTCGGGCTGGGATCGGTCACCCGGAGCGCGTGATCCACCGGGGGTAGCCTTCCGGTGATGGTCGGAAAAGCGGAGGCGAACGCGGCGAGGCTCGTCGTCGCCGACGCGCATCCCGTCGTCCGTCGCGCGGTCCGCTTGTCCTGTGAAGCGCTCCCCGGTCTCGAGGTCGTGGGGGAGGCCGACACCGGCTCCGCGGTCCTGGCCATCTGTGACGAGCTCCGCCCCGACGTCGCCGTGCTGGACATCGCCTTGCCCGACGGGCTCGATGCGATCCGCGGATTGAACGATCGGCAGTTGGTGGACATCGTCGTCGTGCTCACCGATCGGACGGACGGCGCCTCCGTGATGGAGGCGTTGCGCCTCGGCGTCGAGGGCTACCTGGTCAAGTCCTCCGCATTGCCATCGGTGGGCCGCCAGATCCGACGGGTGTTGGGCGGCGAGCGGGTCATCTCGCCCGAGGTGCAGCGGACCGCCCTCGGCGAGCTGGGGGCGTTCGCCCGCATGGCACGCGAGGGCAGCGAGGTGCGAGCGTCGCTCACGCCACGCGAGCACGAGGTCCTGATGCTGATCAGCGAAGGGCTGACCATGCGGCAGATGGCGAGCCGCTTGGGGATCTCGCCCCGGACGGTCGAGAGTCACATGGCCAAGCTCTACCGCAAGCTCGACGTGCGGACGCGCGTCCAAGCGGTGTCGCGCGCGGTGTCGCTCGGCCTGATCGAACTTCACTGACGCGACGCGCCCAGGCTCATTGTTTGGCCCGGAGCGGCCGATAGGGGAGGCATGAGCAAGCGCCCCGCCGCCGGGCACGCGGCCGGCCCCGCTTCACCACGCCGACTGGGAGTGATCCTCGTCGACCCGTTGCCGGTCGTGCGAGCCGGCACCCGGCTCCTGATCGACGACCGACCGGACATGGAGGTGCTCGCCGAGGCCGGCGACGCCGATCAGGCCGTCGAGGCGATCGGGCGCGTCCGGCGGACCCGCGTGGTCGTGCTGGTAGGCCTGGGACTCACGGGTGAACACGACGCGTACTGGTTGATCCGAACACTCCGGCAGCGGTACCCCACCCATGCGATCCTCGGGTTCGGGGCTAACGCCGATCCCACGTCGATCAGCCGTGCGCTCTTCGTTGGCGCGGACGGCTTCGTGGACAAGAACATCGACCCGGTGGAGTTCCTCCAGGCCCTCAGGCGCGCGGCCGACCGAGAGATGGTGCTCGCGATCCCGGTCGCCTCGGCCGTGGGAGAGATCGTGGAGGGCATCGAGCGCCGGCGCGAGGTCGAGGTGAAGCTCACCGAGCGCGAGCGCGAGGTGCTCGTCGTTGCCGCAGAGGGTCTGACCGCGCGTCAGATCGCGACCCGCCTCGGTGTGCGCGAGCGGACGATCACCACACACCTGGCGCGCATCTACGGCAAGCTGGGGGTCGGGAGCCGGCTGGCTGCGATCCGGATGGCGTCGCAGTCCGGTCTGGTCAGCGTCGGCGCATCCGAGTAGCAACCCTAGCTGCGGACGAAGACCGTCCCGTACGTGTCGCGATAGGCGAGACGCCAGCCTGGATCCTTCTCGAGCAGCGCGACGATCGTCGCGTCTCCCGGTGCCATCACGATCACGTCGACGCCCCAACGGTCGACCACGCTCTGCCACCCTGCGCGTCCTTCGGCCACGATGAAGTAGTCGTCCCACACGTCGTTGGGGAACAGCTCGATACGAGGGTCGACGAACATGGGGTTCGCCGGTGACGCGAACTCGAACCACGATGCGTACGGCAGCGTGACGAACAGCTTCGCGTCGGCGGGGGCGACTCGGTGCACCGCATCGACCATGCGTTGCGGGGCATACGACACCAGGGCGGTCGCTCCACTCGATGGGTCGATGCGATCGCGGGACCACGGCGAGAGCACGGCAACGAACGCGACGAGCGCGGTCACCATCACCAGGTTCATCACCATGCTTCCTCGCTCGTCCTCGGGTGCGACCGGTTTCTCGACGATGAGTCCCGCCATGATCACGGGGAACACGAACCCCCACCACACCTCACCGCGAGCCGCGCTGAGGCCCAGGAGGAAGAACGACCCAAGCCAGGCGAGGGTGAGCCACTCGGTCTTCGTTCCCCGGCGCGCCAGGAAGACGACGATCGCGATGGCCGAGATGAAGAAGAGCGCCCCGTCGGCCGAGCGGATCGTCGTTGCCGACCATTCCTGGATGTGTCCCAGGATCCGCTCGTTCGTCGAGATGCCGATCGTGTAGCGCCACACGGCGAGCCCGTACGGACTCGCCGCCGTGGCCACCAGTCCGATCAGCCCGACGGCGAGCGTCGCGTTCTTCGTCACCGCGCGGTCACGGCGGTCCTCGGCCCAGGAAAGACCTATCAGGACGAGGCCGAGCGGGAAGCTCCCGTGCACGTTCGCCCAGACAACCATCACGACCGGGAGGATCCAGAGCCGGCGGGGATGGACACGGCGATCGGCGAGGATCCAAAGCATGCCCGTGAACAGCGGGTACGCCATCGTCTGCGGTCGCATCCCCGCGTTGTAGAAGCACACCGCGAAGCCGCCCAACGTCAGTGCAGCGCTCAACCGTGCCGATGCCCCACGGGCGCGGCACGCGAGCCAGAGGAACCAGAACGTGGCGCCCACGAGCGCGCCGTGGAAGAGGCCCATGGCGGCCCACCCTCCGGCGCGGTAGACGAGGGCAAGGAAGACCTGTGCGCCCCACTGCTGATCCAGCCAGGGGCGGCCGACCATGGAAAAGGTGAACGCGTCGACGGATGGCGCGCCATGGGCCGCGAGGATCGCTTCGCCCGCACGGATGTGATACGCGAGATCGATGGAGCTCATGCGGAACATGAACGTCACGCCGACCGAAACCGTCACGACCGCCGCTGCCCAGACGTTGCTGAGGGTCAGCCCACCGAGGCGCGCCCGGACAGGTATCGGCTGCACTCTCGTGTCCACGAGATAGTGGTCGGTTACCGGTGCGCGAGACCTTAGTCGTCACCCGAGTCGTCGCTTCAACGGCTCGCGCGTCACGCGGGATGCGTACGTAGAACTACCGACGCTTCCTCAGTGAATCGCGGAATTCCCAGCGCGGTGGCGCCCAACTACCTTGAGCCATGGCGGCTTAAGTCGCCCGGGTTCTCGCCCGAAACCTTCGGAGAGGAGGTGTGTGTACATGTTCCTAGCTCTCTACACCGGCGTTCAGACCTGGTGGGGTGACCTCAAGCTTCGCTCGCGCGAAGAGGGTGGCGCCACTGCGGTCGAGTACGCGCTGATGGTCGCGCTGATCGCTGCGGTCATCATCGTTGCAGTCACCGCTCTCGGCAACAACGCCAACAGCAAGTTCACGACGGTTGGCAACGCGATCGGAGCTGCATCGTAGATCGCTTTCTTAGAAATGAGCGGCTTTCACCGGCCGCTCACTCCCGGGTGTGAGGGGAGTGAGGGGCCGGTGAACCCGCCGAACGGCGCGTCCGAGAGGACGCGCCGTCCGGATGAGCGATACGGATCAGGGATACAGGGTCCAGAACCCGGCACCGGCGCCCGATAACCCCGATAGCGATCCAGAGAAGCAGCATCGAAAGGGGAGAGGACAGATGAGGTCACGAGGTCTGGTGGTCGCCCTCGCCGTGCTGCTCGCTGTAGCGGCCGCGGGTGCGGTGGTCCTGTACACGAACGGCGTCAAGAAGGCCGCGGAGTCGGGCGGAAGCCTGACCACGGTCATCGTTGCGACGCAAGATATCCCTGCCAACACGAGCCTGGATCCACTGATCGAGGGCGGCGGCTTCAAGGAGCTCAGCGTGCCCACCGACGCCGTCGTTGATGGCGCCGTCACGAGCCTCGCATCGTTGCGCGGTCAAACCACGACCGCACCCATCGTTGCCAACGAACAGCTCACCGCTTCGAACCTGTCGAGCGGCGAGCAGGTCGCGGGCGGCATGCTCGGTATCTCCAAGGGTCACCTCGCCCTGACGATCAAGCTGAACGCGCCGCAGGGCGTGAACGGCAACATCCAGCGCGGGGACAACATCACCATCTTCGCGACGTACACCGGGGCCTCGATCGTCACCGGCACCACGCTTCCGCAGTTGTTGAACGGAACGGCGCCGACGACCGACAAGCAGGAGCTCCCGGACTTCACCGTGTCGCTGATCCCGACCGTGCGTGTCCTGCAGGTCGTCAATCCCACGCTCGACGACGCCGGCAATCCGGTCGGCGACTCGGTGACGTTGACGCTGGACCTCCTGCCGGCCGACGCGCAGGCCCTGACGTTGGCGAACCAGACCGCGACCCTGTACATCGGCCTCTTGCCTCCAGGCGAAGACGGACACGCGATCCCCGCGTCGACGCTGCCGGTGAACCTGCTCCTCGGGAAGAAGCTCCCATGACCGAAGCGAGCGTCGTCGCCGTCGGGACGCCGCAATCCTTCCGCCAGCAGATCGCACGAGCGCTGGAGGTCGAGATGGAGGAGATCGGCTGGGCCCAGTCCGCCACGGTGGCAGAGGAGTTGTTGATCAACGCCTTCACACCGATCGACGTGCTGGTGCTCTCGCCGGAGGTCAAGGAACCTGATGCGCTGGGTCTCGCGGAGTTCGTGGGGCGTCAGTCGCCGGGGACCGCGATCGTCCTGGTGCGCGATCACACATGGAACGGGTTGTTGCCCGCCGCGATGCGAGCCGGGATCCGCGACGTGGTGGACATGACCCAGGGCACGGAAGAGCTTCGCGACGCCGTCGAGCGGGCGGTGGCATGGGCCACCAACCTGCGTTCGATGGGCGGCGGCGCCACGGAGAGCTCTCAACAGGAGCGGGGCCACATCATCTCGGTCTTCTCCTCGAAGGGGGGCAGCGGCAAGACGTTCCTCACCACGAACCTCGCCGCTGCGATCTCCGACATCACGGGCCAGGACACGGCCGTGGTCGACCTGGACACGGACATGGGTGACGTCTTCACGTACTTCGGCCGAGAGCCGAGCGCGCGGGTGGACGACATGATGGGCCTTGGAGAAGGGGCCGATCACGATCGGATCCGCGAGATCGGCGTTCCCTTCGGCGAGCACCTCTGGGGGTACGGCTCGCCGCCGGATCCCGCAGCCGAGCCGCCCGCCGGAGAGGCCGTGGGCAAGTTCCTGCGGACCCTGCGCGCCGACTTCTCCTACGTGGTGGTGGACGCCTCAGTCGACTATTCGGACTCTGCGCTCGTCTGTTTCGACCTGTCCGACGCGATCTGCCTGGTCACGCCGCTCGACGTGGTCGGCGTCAAGCATCTGTCGAAGGCGCTCGACACCCTGCTCACGATCGGGCTGCCGCGCGAGCGCTTCCGCGTGGTCTTGAACCGCGCGGACAGCAAGGTCGGATTGGACTCCACCGATGTGGAGCGCGTCATGAAGATCACCGTCGACGCCATGATCCCGTCGAGCCGGCTGGTTCCGACGGCGTTGAACAAGGGGCGCCCGGTGGTGCTGGATGAGCCGAATTCCGACGTCTCGACCGCCGTCCGGCAGTTGGCCACGCGGTTCGCCAATCAGTTCGAAGTGTCGAGCGATGCCGGGAGTCACGCGAACGGCAACGGCTCGAAGCCCGAGAAGACGAAGCGCAAGCGGTTCTCGAGGACCGCAAGCTAAGGAGGTCTGGCTCCCATGTCACTGGCAGATAGGCTCGCGAAAGCCTCACAGCGGGACCGTATCGCCGACGTCCGTCTCCGGGTGCAGGAACGCCTGGTCGAGGTCCTCGGTCCCCGCTTGTACGACTCCACGCTCTCCGACAACGAGCTCGAAGGTCTGGTCCACCAGCGCCTGCGCGAGCTGCTCGACGAAGAGGAGGGACCGCTCTCCTCGCAGGAGAAGCTCCTCATCGTCCGGCAGATCGGCGACAGCGTCCTGGGACTTGGACCGCTCGAGCCGTTCGTCCGCGACCCGGACGTGTCCGAGATCATGGTGAACGGCTGGGACACGATCTACGTCGAGCGCGCCGGGAAGCTCTACTGGACCGGCACGAAGTTCCACGACGATCAGCAGCTGCGCCGCACGATCGACAAGATCGTCGGCAAGGTCGGTCGCCGCGTCGACGAGGCGTCGCCGTACGTGGACGCTCGTCTTCCCGATGGGTCCCGTGTCAACGCGATCATCCCGCCACTGTCGATCGACGGTCCGGCGCTCACGATCAGGAAGTTCTCCGCCGATCCGTTCGGTGCGGACGACCTCATCGAGTTCGGCACCATGACGTCGCAGGTGTCGCAGTTCCTCGAGTGTTGCGTTCGCGGCAGGATCAACATCTTGGTCTCCGGAGGAACCGGCGCCGGGAAGACCTCGACCCTGAACGTCCTCTCGTCGTTCATCCCGGACGACGAACGCATCATCACGATCGAAGACGCGGCCGAGCTGCGTCTGCAACAGCCACACGTGATCCGTCTGGAGTCCCGGCCGCCGAACATCGAGGGAAAAGGACAGGTGGCGATCCGCGACCTGGTCCGCAACGCCCTGCGTATGCGGCCGGACCGGATCGTCGTCGGTGAGGTCCGTGACGCTGCGGCCCTGGACATGTTGCAGGCCATGAACACCGGTCACGACGGTTCGATCTCCACCATCCACTCGAACTCGCCGCGCGACTCGCTCTCGCGGTTGGAGACGATCACCATGATGGCCGGGATGGAGCTGTCGCCCCGTTCTATCCGGGAGCAGATCTCGTCCGCGATCCAGCTCATCGTGCACCAGCAGCGGCTGAAGGACGGGTCGCGCCGGTTCACCCACGTGACGGAGATCGAAGGCATGGAGGGCGAAGTGATCACCCTCCAGGACCTGTTCCTCTTCGACTTCGCGGCCGGGATGGACGACGAGGGCAAGTTCCGCGGACGCCTGAAGTCAACCGGGTTGCGGCCCAAGTTCGTCGACAAGTTGGAGGAGCGCGGCGTCTTCGTCGATCCTGAGATCTTCGCCTTGGATACGCGAGGTCGCGACTGATGTTCGCCGCCGTCAACTTCTGGGGAACGCCCGCCGCATTGGCCCTCGCCATCGGCCTCGCAACGGGCGCCGCGTTCCTGCTGGGCGTCATGCTCTTCGGAACGGCGAGTCGTCGCCGGCAGCAGAAGATCATCGGAGAGCGCATGGCGGCCGTCGGAAACCGGGGCCGCAAGGTGTCGCACGTCCCCGTCGACCATACGGCCGGCGGCTGGATCCCCGCCCGAGTCACCAACTTCGGACGCCGGTTCGCCGACGCTCGCGGATTCAGCGGACGGCTCGATGCCGAGCTCGAAGCGGCGGCCGTGAGTCTGCGATCGGGCGAGTTCGTCGTCGTCACGGTGGCGGCGGCGTTCGGCGGGATGATCCTCGGCTTCGTGATCCTCGGGAGCCCATGGCTCGCACTCGGCGTGGGAGCCGTCTGCGCTCTGGGGCCGACAGCGATGCTCAAGGTCACCCTGGGTCGGCGTGAGGAGAAGCTCCGTGAGCAGCTCCCGGACGTGCTCACGATCATGGCCAGCTCGCTCCGAGCAGGACACAGCTTCCTCCAGGCGCTCGACACCACGGCGAAAGAGATCGCACAGCCCGCCGCCACCGAGTTCCAACGCGTCGTCGCCGAGATCCGCCTGGGGCGGAGCGCCGAGGATGCGTTGGGGGCGCTCGCCGAGCGGGTCGGAAGCGCGGACTTCAAATGGGCGGTCCTCGCGGTGAACATCCAGCGCGAGGTCGGCGGGAACCTGGCCGAGATCTTGGACAACGTCGCAGACACGTTGCGTGAACGCGCCACCATGCGTCGCCAGGTCCGTGTGCTGACGTCCGAGGGCCGGCTCTCCGCTTGGGTCCTCGCCCTGATGCCCTTCGCGATCGCGTTGTACATGTTCGCGGTCAACCGCGCCTACATCATGTTGCTGTTCACGACCAAGACCGGGTTCATCATGCTCAGCGGCGCCGCCCTGCTCCTCACGGTCGGGGTCCTGTGGATGCGGAAGATCGTGGACATCGATGTCTGAGATCTGGCTCGTCCTCGCGATCGGCTGCATCTTCTTCACGGTGTTGCTCGTCGGGTTCGCACTGGATGCATCCAGCAGCGAGCGCAAGCGAGCCGTGACGCTCCTGGAGAACCAGGTCAGCGGCTCGCACAGCGTCGCGTCGGCCAACCTTCGCGAGCAAGAGCTCTCGCAGAGCTTCGGACAGCGGGTCCTGGTGCCGTTCGTCGGCGGCGCGGGGAGGGTGGCACGACGCATCACGCCCATCGACGCTCGCGACCGCGTGGCGAAGAAGCTCATCCTCGCCGGCAGCCCCGAGGGGTGGGACGCGGAACGCGTCATCTCCTTCAAGGTGATCCTGGCGGGCGCGGCGTTCGTGGGCTCGCTCGTCGTCGCCCACATGATGCACCTCGAGGGATTGGCGTTCATCGCGTGCGTCGGTCTGCTCACGGTCGTCGGGTTCCTCGTTCCCGACTCGCTCCTGGCCCGAAAGGTCGAGGAGCGACAGCACGAGGTGCTCGGCACCCTCTCGGACACCCTGGACCTCTTGACGATCAGCGTCGAAGCGGGGCTCTCGCTCAACGCCGCGATCGCCCAGGTCGTGCAGAACGTGCCGGGTGTGCTGTCGCAGGAGTTCGCCCGGATGCTCCAGGAGATCCAGCTGGGGGTTCCGCGGTCGGAGGCGTTCCGCCATCTCGCCGACCGAACGGACGTCGAGGAGCTGAACAGCTTCGCGCTCGCCATGATCCAGGCCGACGTGTTCGGTGTGAGCATCGCGAGCGTGCTGCGCACCCAGGCGAGCCAGCTCCGCATCAAGCGGCGCCAGACGGCCGAGGCAAAGGCGCAGCAGACGCCGGTGAAGATCGTGTTCCCCTTGATCCTGTGCGTCCTGCCGGCGCTGTTCGTGATCATCATCGGGCCGGGCGCGATCCGCATCACGCAGAACCTGTTCCACTAGATCGCGGCACCCAGGCTCAAGGTCAACCGGGGTCCCGACCGATACCCTGAGCATGCGGAACCAGGAGCGGACCCAGGACAAGATCCTTGAGGCCTTCGCCCGCGCCGTGGCAGCTGGAGAGATGCAGAAGGCCGAGGGCTGGCTCGCTCTGGCGGTCTGGTCCCAGGGGATCTCGGAGAAGGCGACCCCCGTTCCGGCCCGTTAGGGCGACCGAACCCGTTCGAAGAACCGCCCAAAGACATAAGTCCTTTGTCCATTGCAGGGTCCCCCGCCCATCGCTTACACTCGCGCCTGTCCGGATGGTCCATTCGGGCCATGTGGATCGAGAGAAAGGCGTGACATGAAGCGCACCGGGTTCCTGTTGGCCAGCGCGATGGCCTTCGTCGTGTGCCTGGCCGTTCCAGCGCTCGCCTCCAGTGGTTCCTCCCTGCCGCACAGCCCGGGTGGCCCCGGTGTGAGTGGCGCGGGAGGCACCGCCTTCACGGGCGCGAACGTGCAGATGACCTTCGTGTACCTGGTCGGGTTCCTCGTGGTTGGTGCGCTGGCGGTCTACTTCGGCCGTCGTCGCAGCCTCGCCACGCGCTAGAACGCGATCGAGTCACTTCAGAACAGGCCCCACGGGGCCTGTTCTTCCACGTCCGGGACCTTCCGAGAACCGTGTCACTGCGTGATGTGGAGCAGGTTCCGCCAGATCCGGATCGGCAGTGACGGGGCGAACGATACCTGCAGGTCGATATCGCCCGACGGCGTACCGTCGTAGACCACCCGATCGCCGCTACGTGTCAACTGCGCGTCGACCGACGTGAACCGCATCCCTGCCGGCGGCGCGATGCTCACGCGCAGCCGGGTCGGGATGATCGTGGTCTGACCGACGAAGCTCAATCGATAGGTGCCGCCTCGATCGTCGCCATCCCACGCTTGCGCCAGGACGAGATCGGCGGTGATGGTCGTCGTCTTGCCGGATGGCGTGCGCACGTAGTCCTCGAAGAAGGGGTACCCGCCGGACCGATGATGGGACAGTTCGACCGGTCTCCCATCACGCGTGGCGTTTTCGAGCCCGCACAGCATGTCGCAGTAGAGGTCGACCACCGCCACGTTCTCGCCCGGCTGTGTGGAGAAATGCTTGTAGGGACCGATCACGTACGGCGGGAAGCCCGAGGTCGGGGAGTCGTTCTCGAGGTCGACCGTGAGTGCCGCGCTCGCGGTACCTCCGCCGCCCAGCTGCACGTCGTAGGAGACCGTCCGCTTCTGGTAGTAGTCAAGCTTGGTGCCGGAGGCGCTGTTCGTCACGACGGAGATGGCGTCGGTCCCCGAGGGATGGAACGCGCCGCCGACCGTGGTCATCGCGAGCGCCCGCTGCATCTCCGGATCGACGCTCCAGGCCAACACGTGTCCGTCGTTGAACGCCTGGAGCAACGCATGCAGCTTGGCTTGCGTATCGCCCTTCTGTGCCAGGAAGCCGCCCAGCACAGCTTGCGCGACCCGTCCTAGTACGAGCTTCCGCTCCGCTGCCGTGTTGAACAGCGCGTAGGCTTGATTCGAGACGAACGGGACGATGTTCTTGTCCGTGAGCTCGATCCCGGTCGAGCCGACCTCGACCGGGTCCGTCACATGCATCAGGGCCTTCAGGGCGAACGGATCGGCAACCACGACCCCGTCGAGGTTGTCGCCGGTGGTGGCCTCGTACGTGAGCCAGAGCGCGTCCGCGGCCTGCGGGAAGTCCGGCGTCATGTTCGTGTTGACCCAGAGCCCGATACCCGACCGGTAGAAGTCCCAGTTGTCCGAGTACTCCTGAGAAGGAGACGGCACAGCGTTCACGTTGGGGCGGGGGAGCGATTGGATCGGCCGGAAGTCGGAGAAGCTGAACCTCCCTCGGTCCATCGTGAGGATCGCGTACGCGCCGATCAGTCCTCCGGTCCCTCGAAGCTCTGCGGGATTCGACGCCCCGAACAGGTAGTGGCGCGGTCCGTCTGCACCCAGGAACGCGGGCAACCCGTCGAGGATCGACGAGCCGGCATGCAACTGTCGATGCAGCGTCTCCAGCATTGCCTGGGCCTCCGAACGTGCGGAGTCGACCGGAGCCAGGACCATTTGCGTCGGCGCGTCCTCCAGCGTCTGCAGCGCCTGTCCCGTCAGCTCGTCGGCTCGTGCGGTGGCTTCAGTCAACCCAGCCAAACGGTCGATCGGGATACCCGCGTCGGTGGGAGCGAGGGCACCCAGCCCGCCCGGGAGATCGGCCACGGCGCCGGCGATCCCGCTCGCCGCATCGGCCGTCTTCAGGCCGGCATCCGCGACCGCTCGGACCGCGTCCGGGGTGTTCCCCACGACCGGGATCGCACCGGCGATCGAGAGCCAGATCGACCGCGCCCCGTCGGCCCCGGCGCGGAACGCCTCGTGCGCGCTGTCGAATTCGCTCTGAGCGGCTGCCGCGTCGCCGTCGATGAGGTCGGACTTGCCTCGGTCGAGCGCGTCGCGGCCATCGATCAAGTGGCGTCGAACGCCGAGCGCGGAGATCCCCGCCAGAACCAGCACCGCGAGGAACGCCACCACCAGCATCGCGACAACCGCCCACACCAGCCGGCGCCCGCCCCTGCGGGACGGCACGGTCGCGCGTCGGGTGATGGGTTCGTCGGAGGTCTTCATGTCGGTCGGAGCCGCGATCCGATCAGGACCGGCGGATGCGGTCAACGGTAACAGGCATCACGTATTCCATCGGTGAGGAAACGGTCGGTTGACCGCTGTTACCCTCTGCCTCCATGAAGGTGGCCTACCAGGGCGAACCCGGCGCATACAGCGAACGCGCCGTCGGATCGCTCTTCCCCGACGCGGAGCCGTTGCCCTGTGCCACGGTCCGGCTGGTGTTCTCGCGGGTGACGAGCGGCGAGGCCGCGTTCGGCGTCGTCCCGCTCGAGAACTCGCAGGCCGGCTCGGTCAACGAGACGTACGAGCTCCTGCTGCACACGAACCTCCTCCGGATGGTGGGGGAGACGGTCGTTCGCGTCGATCACGCCCTGCTCGGTCGCCCGGGCGTCCGGCTGGAGGCGATCCGCCGGGCACATTCCCACTGGCAAGCGCTCGCGCAGTGCGAGGAGTTCCTGTCGTCGCTCCGGATCGAGCCGGTCCCGGTGCACGACACGGCCGGGGCGGCGCGCATGATCGCCGAGACCGGGAGCGACGAGGACGCGGCGATCGCCAGCGTCGAGGCGGGCGCGCGGTTCGGCTTGGCCGTGCTGGCCGAACGCATCCAATCCGAGAAGGAGAACTTCACCAAGTTCGCGGTGATCGGCTCCACCGACCCCGAGTTGGGATCCAACGACAAGACATCGCTCGTGATGGCGGTCCTCGACCAGCCCGGCTCGTTGCTGGGGGCGTTGCAGCCGCTCGCGGCCCGCGGGATCAACCTTCACAAGCTCGAGTCGCGTCCCATGCGCGGGAAGCCCTTCGAGTACGTCATCTACGTCGATGTGATGGTCGCGGGTGACGACCCCGAGTTGGCCGACGCCCTCGAGGAGATGGCCGGTCACACGTCCATGCTCCGCGTGCTCGGCTCGTACCGTGCGGCTCCCGACCCTGCGTAGCCGTTCCGGCGCGCGCCCATAGGATGTCCCGCATGGCCCGGAACTCTCCGCGACACGCCGCTCGCTCGAAGGTGCCGTTCCCCGTGCTCGTGGTCGCACTGCTGCTGGGTATCGGAGCGGTGACGGCGTGGAAGGTGTGGGCCTCGGACGCCGGGAGTCGCGCGGCCAAGGCAGACCCATCAGCCGCACCGACCACGGGCGCCTCGCCGTCGACCGTCCAGTCCGCCTCGCCTGCATCGCCCCCCCCGCGCCCACCATCGCCGGGCGTGCAAACGCCCGGGCCGATCAACACGTCGTTCCCCGGGATCACGACGTTCCGTGGCAACGCGACGCGGGACTATTACGGCGAGGGACCGATCCCTCGGCATCCGGTGATCCGCTGGAGCTACCCGACCACCGGGGCGCTCTGCTCGAAGTCCACGGACCCCGCGGGAACGCGCGTCTGGTGCGGGACCGGATGGACAGGGCAACCGAACGTGATCGTGCACGACGACGGCTCGATCGAGATCCGCGAAGGCGCGTACGACGGGAACTACCACTTCCTGGATGGCCGGACCGGACGGCAGATCCGGCCGGACCTGGTGACCGGAGACCTCGCGAAGGGGTCGGCCACCTCGCGATCCGGACGGATACCCGCTGTACTACGCGGGTTCGCGCGACAACCTGTTCCGCATCGTCGCCATGGATCGCCCGAGCCCGACCGTGCTCTGGTCCATCAACGCCGAGACGACCGTGCCGCGACCCCTGTGGAACAACGACTGGGACGGGGCCGCGCTGGTGCTCGGCGACTACATGGTGGAAGGCGGAGAGAACAGCTGGCTCTATGTCGTGAAGCTGAACCGGGGCTACGACACGGACGGGAAGGTGACCGTCGATCCCAAGATCGTCGCGACGATCCCTGGCTTCGACGACCAGCTCCTGGCCGACGTGGGCGACGACGACGTGTCGATCGAGAACTCTGTCGCGTTCCGCGACGGCGTCGTCTACTTCGCCAACTCCGGCGGCCTGGTGCAGGGCTGGGACATCTCGGACCTGCTGAACGGTGGCGACACGTACCACCGCGTCTTCCGCTTCTGGACCGGCGACGACACCGACGCGTCGGTCGTCATCGACCGCGCGGGATACCTCTACGTCGCGAGCGAGTATCAACGGTTCAACGAACAGAGCCAACGCTTGGGGCAGTTGATGAAGCTGGATCCCTCCAAGCCGAACGACCCGATCGTCTGGACCATCCCCGCGCCGGAGATCGGGTTCGAGGGGGCGGGTGGGAGCTGGTCCACGCCGGCGCTCTACGGCGGCTACGTGTACTTCACCACCGCCGCCGGTCGGGTCCTCGAGGTCGATCGGGCGACCGGCAGGATCGTCTGGGAGCTGGCCATCGGCTCTCCGGCGATCGCGTCTCCGGTCGTCGTCGACGGCGTGCTGATCCAGGGCGACTGCACCGGCGCGCTGTACGCGTGGGATGTCTCCTCGCCGCGGAAGAAGCCCAGGCAGCTCTGGAAGATGCAGCTCGGCGGCTGCGTCGAGTCGACACCCGGCGGTGTGGCACGGCTGGTTGTACGTGGGAACCCGCCTGGGCCAGATCTACGGCATCGCCGATCCGGCGAAGAAGAAGCCTTAGAACAGCGAGGGGAACTCGGCGTGGACCTGGGCAGTGTGCCATGCGACCAGGCCCCACGCGATCGCGAGCAGGCCGGCGAAGCCCACCACGAGGATCGTTCTCCTGGTCGACGCGGAACCGACACCCTCCGCCGCGAACCCGGCGAACAAGCCTGCGAGGAAGCCACCGACATGCGCCCGCCAGTCGATGCCTTGTATCGAGAGTGCGAGGACCATGTTGATCACCACGAGCGTGACCGCCGCGCGGAGTCGAGCCGCGGCGATCGCCAGATGCCGCCGACGGTAGTTGTACGTGACGAAGGCCCCGAAGATCCCGAAGATCGCGCCCGAGGCGCCCACCGCCGCCACGGTCAGCGGCCCGAACGCGTATGAGGCCGCGCTCGCGACGAGCCCGGTCGTGAAATAGATCAGCACGAATCGGAAACTGCCGAGCTCCTGCTCCACGACCGTGCCGAAGATCCACAACGCGTAGGCATTGAACGCGATGTGCAGCAATCCGGCGTGGAGGAACATCTCCGACACCAGCCGCCAGTTCTGCCCGTTGGCGATCCCAACGAGATCGCCGTTCGGCAGTTGCGCGAGCCCGATGGCGGCGCCGAGGTTGATCAGCTTCAGCGTCGAGGGGCCGTTCATGAATGAGCCCGGTCCCCCGGCGATGACCTCGACGACGTACATCGCGCCGATCATCACCAGCAACACGATGGTCGCCGAGGCGTGCCTGCGGACGTTTGCCGCCGCGATCCGCCGTCCGGGACCCTGGCGGAACTCTCGTCGAGCTTCCGCGACACAATCGGGGCACTGGTGCCCGACGGGTGCCGGGATCATGCATTCGGGACAGATGGGCTTGCCGCACCTCGTGCAGTGCACACCCGTCTCGACGTTGGGGTGCCGGTAGCAGTACTCGGGGAGGCCCGTGGCGGGAGGCGGTGGAAGGCTCGTTTCGTCCATGTGGACGGCCATGGTACGGGGATGCGGCGGGAGGGGCGGTCCGGCCCCTCAGCCGCTAGCTGCCGGCGTGGGGATCGTGCTCGTGCGGGTCCACGTGGACCATCGCGTCGCCGAGTCGAGGAACGTCGCGCAGGAGCGCTCCGCGCACGCGCTCGGCGATGTCGTGCCCCGCCTCGACCGAGATGTCCGGAGACACGTCGATCGCCAGCTCGGCGCGGAGCTGATGACCCACCCAGCGGGCCCGTGCCTCCGACACGTGCTCCACGCCCGCAACGGCCGCGGCTGACGTCTCGATCAGACGCATGGTGGGTTCGTCGATCCCGTCGAGTACCCGGCGGAAGACCGTGCCGGCGGCCGTGACCAGCGTGTACGCGATCGCCACCGTGATGAGGAGCCCGACGATCGCGTCGGATCGAGGGAAGCCGGCCAGCACACCGAGGGCGCCGACGACGACGCCGAGCGAGGTCAATCCGTCTGCTCGAGCGTGCGAGCCGTCCGCGACGAGGGCCGCCGAGCCGATGCATCGCCCAACGCGCATCCGATAGACGGCCACGGCCTCGTTGCCGAGGAAGCCGATCACGCCCGCGATCAGCACGACCCAGACGTGCTCGATCGACGCCGGGTGCCGGAGCCGTTCGATCGCTTCGAACGCCGCGAAGACGGCGGAGGCACCGATCATCGCCACGATGGCCAACCCCGCGACGTCTTCCGCGCGGTGGTAGCCGTAGGTGTAGCGGTGGTTGGCGGGCCTGCGGCCAAGCCGGAACGCGATGAGCAGCGGCACCGCGGTGAGCGCGTCGGTGAAGTTGTGGATCGTGTCGGCCAGGAGCGCGACCGATCCGGTCAGGATGACGACGATCGCCTGTGCGACGGCGGTCGCGGCGAGCACGGCCAGAGAGATCCACGTCGCCCGCACGCCCTGGGCGGTCGCGAGGAGCGCGGCATCGGCCGTGCCGAAATGCTCGTGCCGGTGCTCGTGGAGAGGTTCGCGGTGCTCGTCCCCCGTCGGCACGTCCGGGCTCACCGTCACTGCTCGATGGTAGCCACGCGCGGGGGACGATCCAGGATTTCGGGCTTCTGGGCTCAGGGCTTCATGCGGGGAAGCTGGGCGAGGTCCTTCGCGACCGCGGCGGGGTCGAACAATGGCCCCCACCGGTCCTTGATCACGCCGTCGGAACCGATCAGGAAGAGCCAGGGCTCGGTCAGGTCCCCGGTCTCGTTGCAGCAGACCCAGTCCGACGCCGCCTTGTTCACCACGCTGTTCTGGTGGTTGCGCCAGATCTCCACGTGGATGAAGACCGCGCGATCCGCGTAGTGCTTCGCGAGCGCCTCCACGCCGTCGGTCTCGGGCCCGCACATGATGCTCACGCAGAACGCGGGCGTCGAGAAGATCGCCACGATCGGCCGGTGCTGCGCGAGCGCGTCGGCGATCGTCCACTGATGCAGCTCGGGGTCGGGCATCGGCGCGCCGTCGAGCGCCCGCGAATCGATCGCGGCGGTCGGCACGCCCTTCGAGTGGATCGTGAGGTTCTCCGTCGGCTGCGCGCGGTCGCCCGGCGCCGGCAGGAGATGCTTCTCGGACACCACGAACGGCGCGGAGAGCGTCTGCGTTCCCTTGCCGGGCACGTCGACGGTGGCCTCCACCTGCCACGTCCCCGCCTTGTCGAACGCGACGTCCGCCTGATAGACGCCGCGGGCCACGTTCGGATCGGTGAACGCCGGCGTGGAACCGCCCTGCTGCGTGCCGAACGCGCCGACGTACGTTCCCGTCGCCTGGGGCCCCGGCTGCGGCGACTGCGAACCGACGCCCAGGAAGGAGAACGAGAACGCCATCTGCCCGAACGACAGCAGCTTCACGCTCTGACCGTCGCTCGAGAAGATGCCGAGCTCGAAATGCTGCGGGGCGCCGACGGCCAGGTCGCTGCTGGCCACCTCCAGCGACAGGCTGATCGGAGCCGAACCCGACGGCGACGTCCCCGATGCATCGCCTGAGCTGCCACAGGCGTTCGCGAGCAGTGAGAGACCGAGGACGGCGATGAGGAAGCGGCGGTTGAACATCGGACCATCTTCTCGCGAGATCGACGGAACGTCCGGTCAGATGGCGCCTTCGTGGCGGAGGAGCCATCGTTTGCGAGTCCTCGTGGCGTCCGTACCCCCCGATCGTTCCGCCGGCGTGGACGACCCGATGGCACGGGACGAACAGCTCGATCGGGCATCGGCTCAGGGCACCCCCCGCCGCCCGGCCGGCTCGGAGACTGCCGGCGCTGGCCGCGACGTCGCCGTACGTGGCGAGCTCGCCGTACGGGATGGCGATGGTCGCTTCTAGGACCCGTCGTCCGAATCCGTCCGGTACGAGCTCGAGGTCCACCGGGGTCGCGAACGTCCGTCCCGTGCCGCGGAAGTAGGCCTCCACCTCGCGACGCAAGGGCGTCAGGGCGCGGGCACCTCCGCCGAGGATCGACGATCCGAGACGCGCCATGAGCCGGTCCAGCTCGGGCTCGACATCGTCATCGATGAACGTCGTCCAGACCACGCCGCGATCGGAGACGACCACGAGCAGGTCGCCGATCGGTGTCGAGACCGGCGTGGATCGATAACTCGTCACACCGGCGGCCACGGGTACGGCCGGCCCGGGCCGGGTTCGGGGAACACCCCCGCGGCGAGCACGGCCGCGATGCGCTCGTCGAGCGCGAGCAGCTCGTCGTCGGAGAGCAGCTCGTCCAGCTCCGCACGCAGATCGCCAGCCCGCGACCGATCTCGGAATCGCCCGACGTCGTCGAGCAGGTCCGGCGGGATGGGTTCGCCGACGTGCTCCCAGATCACGGTGCGGAGCTTCGGCTCCTCGTTGAAGCACACGCCGTGGTCGACGACCCAGATCGTGCCGTCCTTGGCCAGCAGGCAGTGACCGCCCTTGCGATCGGCATTGTTCACCACCATGTCGAACAGGGCGACGCGCCGGAACTCGTCGGGGTGCGTCCCTTCCAGCGTGAAGTAGTGCTGCGACGGATCGAACTCCACGAACAGCTGCGTCGAGCCCAGTCCCTCGGGACCATCCCGAAGAACGGTCGGCGGGATGTTCGGCCAGCCGAGCTCGCGCGCCACCACGTACGCCGCGACCTCACGCCGGCAAAGCGTGCCCTCCGGGAAGTCCCAGAGCGGCATCTCACCCCGCCGAGGCTTGTAGACCGCGAGGATCTGGTCGTCGCCCGCCGTCGCGCGCGCGAGGAACGTGTAGTTGGAGGAGTTCGGCAGAAGCCCGAGCAGCTCGAGGTCGCCCGAGACGAGCGCGGCGGGCAGGCGGGGGTCGTTCAGGTTCGCTTCGAGTGACCGTTCATCGCGGGGCACGCGTGTCCCTCCGGGTCGAGGGGATTGCCGCAGTACTGACAGGTCGGGCGTCCGCGGTCGACCACCGCCGCCGCGTGTCGCGAGAGCGCGAACATCTGCTCGCGGGATGCGAGCAAGCGCAGCAGCTCGGCGTCCTCCTGCAGGAGCAACGCGGGGTCGTCCTCCTCCAGGTCGGGCTGGAACTCCTCGATCTCGAGCAGGAACAGGTCGGAGTCCTCCTCGTAGCCGATCGAGAGTCGTCCGGCTCGCCAACGAGGTTCGAACGGCTCTTCGAGGTCCATGGCCTCCTCGTCGGGACCGGTGCCCGTCTCGAGGCCGATCGTGGCGAGCAGATCGAGCACGGACGCGGCGAGCAGGCTCACCTGCTCCTTCTCGACGATGAGCGTCACGAGATCGGCGCCACGACGCACCTGGAGGTAGAACGTGCGGAGACCCGGTTCCCCGACGGCGTCGGCGGTGATCCGGTCGACGGGGCCCAGATCCATGCGGCCTATCCTCGCAGGTTCCGTTCGCCGCGCGGCGGCGGCGCGAAGCGGTCCAGGCTGCCGGTGTCGTTGACCATGAGGACGTGCGGGCCGGCGTCACCGAGCGATACGGCCGACACGGACGCGGGGTCGGCCATGGTGCGCTGGAACAGATCGAGGTGCGCCCCGCCCAGATGGGCGACCAGCATCCGGATGATGTCGCCGTGCGATGCGACCGCGACGCGACCCCGCGGGTGCTTGGCGGCGATCGCGTCGATCTCCGCGATGGCGCGCGCTTGCGCGTCGGCGAACGACTCCCCGTCGGGGAAACGGAAGTGCGACGGCCGATGGATCAGCTCCTTCCACAGGCGGGTCCGTCGAACCTGGGCGAGCGAGCGGCCGGTCCAAGCGCCGACGTCCATCTCGATCAGGCCGTCGCGGGTGACGACGTCGAGGCGCTGCCGGGCCGCGAGCGGGGTGACGGTCTCGACGCACCGATCCAGCGGGCTCGAGTAGACGGCCGTGAGCCGGATCGGGGCGAACCGTTCCGCGAGCGCCTCGGCTTGCGCCCGGCCGCGCTCGTCGAGCGGCACGCCCGGCGTTCGCCCGTAGAGCGTCTTGCCGGTCACGGCCGTGAGCCCGTGACGGATCAGGAAGAGGGTCGTCATCGGCCCGGCAGCATACGCCGGGCGTGACGTCAGGGTTCGGCGGGCTCGTTCTTGGCGGCTGCGGCCGTCGGCAGCCGAACCTCGAACGTCGAGCCTCTTCCCAGCTCGCTCGTCACGGTCACCGTGCCGCCGTGGTTCTCGGCGACGTGGCGCACGATCGCCAGCCCGAGGCCGGTGCCACCGGTCTCTCGCGACCGGGCGCGGTCCACGCGGTAGAAGCGCTCGAACACCCGGGTCAGATCCTTCGACGGGATCCCGGAGCCGGTGTCGCTCACGCGCAGGACGACCGATCCGTTGTCGGCCGCCACAGCCGCGATGATCGTTCCATCGGCTTTCGTATAGCGGATCGCGTTGTCCAACAGGTTCCGGACCAGCAGCGACAGGTCGCGCCCGGACCCGGTGACGGCGGGCACGGCGGGCGACGTCGACCTCGATGCGCAAGACCTGCCTCGATCGCGAGCGTCCTCGAACCGCGAGCTCTCCTCTCGGACCAACGCGTCCAGACTGCACCTGCTCCTCGAGCTCGCTCCCCGACTCCAGCCGGGAAAGGTCCAGGAGGTCGGCGACGATCCTGGACAGGCGCACCGCCTCGCGTTCGAGCTGTTCGGCGAACCGCGGCACCGCCGCCGGGTCCTCCTGCCACACGTGCAGGAGGGTCTCAGCCGCCGCCTGGATCGACGCCGCGGGGGTCTTCAGCTCGTGCGACGCGTTGGCGACGAAGTCGCGACGAACGGCGTCCAAGCGCCGAGCTTCGGTGACGTCGGCGACCACGACCAGGACCGAACCGTCCTCGCCGGCGGGCGTGGCCGTCACGCGGAGCCAGCGGGTCGGGAGCCAACTTCGATCTCGGTGACCTCAGCGCCAGAGGTCTCGACGACCCGCCGGATCATCTGCGGAGACTCGGCGGGTAGCAGCTGACCGAGCGCCTCGGGGCGCGACGCCGAGATGACGGTCGAGCGCGTCGTTCGCGAAGACGGTGCGATGACCTCCGTCGAAGAGCAGGACCCCGTCCTGCATCGAGGCGAGGATCCGATCCCGAACCTGGCGGGCCTGGGCGGCGACATCTGCGCGTCCTTCGAGGGCTCGTATCGTGCGACGGTCACCTTCGAGGAGGCGTTCTAGCTTCCGCTGCCCCACCCGCCGTCCCGCCCACAGGCCGGCGACCCCCGCGACGATGCTCGCGAGGGCGACCAGGGCAACGGCGGTGCCGACCTCCACATCGGCAGTGTAGGCCCCGACCCCGGCGGTTCATCTGTTGGCCATCAACGGTTCGCCATTTCTTCATGAATGGCTTGAGAACCCGTTTGAGAACCTGCTTGACCTGGACGTTCGTCGTCGGAAGACGGGTTCACCCTCGTTCATGTTGCGTTCACCTTCGGTCAATCGCTCGTCCACCTAGCCTCCATAGCATCGCTCCGTGTCACACCCCATCCCGGACGAGTATCAGACGAGTACTAGAGGAGGGACATGAGCATGCGCATCGTGCGAACGAAGGCGGGCATCGTGACAACCATGCTCGCTTTGTCGCTTGTCGCAGCTGCCTGCAGCAGCAACGACAATGGTGGCAGCGGAAACAGTGGGTCGACGGGCTCAACGGGCTTCCAGGGGGTCGCCCTGACCGGTGCAGGTGCCACGTTCCCCGACCCCATCTACGAGCAATGGTTCCAGTCGTTCCAGGGCGTCGAACCCGACGCGAAGATCAACTATCAGGCGATCGGTTCGGGTGGTGGGATCGAGCAGTTCACCGCGCAGACCGTGGACTTCGGAGCATCGGACGCGCCGTTGCAGCAAGACGAGATCGATGCCCTGCCGACCGACTACATCGAACTTCCTACCGTCCTCGGCGGCGTTGTGATCGCATACAACGTCTCGGGTCTGGATTCCGGTCTGAAGCTCGATACCGACACGGCGGCTTCAATCTTCCTCGGGAACATCACCAAGTGGAACGACCCGGCGATCGCGAAGCTGAACCCGGGTGTGAACCTCCCTGACACCGACATCGCCGTCGTCCACCGTTCCGACGAATCGGGCACCACGTTCGTCTTCACGTCCTGGCTCGCTGGTAACGCCGATTGGGAATCGAAGGTCGGCGCTGACAAGGCGGTACAGTGGCCTACCGGTACAGGCGGTGACGGCAACGACGGTGTCGCCGCAAGCGTCAGCCAGACAGAAGGAGCGATCGGCTACCTGTCCTACGACTTCGCTGTCTCTAGCAACCTCGGGATCGCGGACATCAAGGCGAACGACGGGAGCTTCGTGAAGCCGTCGATCCAGTCGATCAGCGCCGCCGGGGGCATCCTCAAGTTCCCGATCACTCCGGACTCGAACATCCTGAACTCCGACGCACCGGGTGCATACCCGATCGCGAGCACGACATACCTGCTCCTGTACAAGGATGGTTCGGACGCCGACAAGACCCAGACGATCTTCGACTTCGTGACATGGGCACTCACGACCGGACAAGCGGAAGTGACGAAGCTCAACTACTCACCGCTCCCCAAGGACATCGCCACGCAGGCGCTCGCGGCGCTCTCAGAGATGACCAGTGGAGGGGCGGCGATGACTGCTTCTCCGGCCGTGGGGGGCTGAGTTAGGCTCCTCCACCAGTCATGGAGACGCTCGAGCGACCGAAAGCGGGAAGGCCGTGGGTCTCCCCACGGCGTTCCCGCTTGCTCGACAGAGGGTTCTCATGGGTCACTGCGTTGGTCGCGGCCGGGTTGGTGTTGCTGCTCGTCCTGCTGATCCTCGAGCTTCTCCAGGGTTCGAAGCGGACGTTCTCGCAATTCGGTCTCGGATTCTTCGTCGGCACCGACTGGAATCCGGTCAGCGGTCGAGAGTCCTTCGGTGCGTTGCCGTTCATCTTCGGTTCACTGGTCACGTCGGCGACGGCCATCGTCCTGGCGGTGCCGGTGGGCGTGGGCGTGGCGCTCTTGCTGAACGAGGTGCGGGGATCGCTCGCGAACCCCTTGGCGACGTTCGTCGACGTCCTGGCTGCGATCCCTAGCGTCGTCTATGGACTGTGGGGACTGTTCGTGTTGAAACCCATCATGGACACGACGATCGAGCCCTTCCTCCAGAACACGATCGGTAAGATCCCCATCATCGGAGCCCTATTCAGCGGGAACCCCAACGGCCCGGACATCCTCACCGCCGGTGTGATCCTCGCGATCATGATCCTGCCCATCGTGACGGCGGTGACACGGGAGGTCATCGCGGTCGTTCCCCACGATCAGCGGGAAGCAGCGTTGGCCTTAGGCGCCACCCGGTGGGAGTCGGTGAAGATGGCCGTCCTCCCCGCGGCTCGAAGCGGGATCGTCGGCGCGACGATGCTCGGTCTCGGGCGCGCGCTCGGCGAAACGATCGCCGTCTCCATGGTCGTCGGGAACGTGCCTCAGATCGGTGTGTCCCTCTTGGGTCCGGCCGCGACGATCCCCTCGTGGATCGCGAGCAGCTTCCGCGAGGCGACGAGCGTCGGGCTTCACCGATCGGCGCTCCTGGCCCTGGCCGTCGTCTTGGTCATCATGGCGTTCATCCTGGCGTTGCTATCACGCGTGCTGGTGCGCCGTACGGAGCGGCTGGTCGGGCAGGACATCGAGCCCCAGCCAACCGCTTCCGAGTACGGAGTCCCGTCGTGAGCGCGCCTCCGACCTCCTTCGAAGATGTCGGTGGCTTACAGGGTGTCGCCGATTCGCGGCGACGTCGGAACGCGGCCTTCACCATCTTCATGTGGAGCTGCGCCGTGTTGGCGATCGTGCCGTTGATCCTGATCACGATCTACGTCGTCAAGCAAGGCGCCTCCGCGCTGTCGGTGAACTTCTTCACGAAGGTTCCGTCCGGCCCGCTCGATCCGCTGGCCGGAGGGATCGCGCAAGCGTTCATCGGGACCGCGATCATCGCGGGGATCGCGACCGCCATCGCCGTCCCGCTCGGCGTGCTGACCGCCGTCTACCTGGCGGAGTACGGGAGGGGACGGTTCGCGAGGGTGGTTCGGATCGTAGCGGACGTCTTGCTATCGACCCCGTCCATCGTGGCGGGGGCGTTCATCTGGTCGATCGTGGTCGTCGCACTCGGTAACTTCTCCGCGCTCGCTGGCGCGCTCGCCCTGGTCGTGCTGATGTGGCCGATCATCGCCAGGGCGACGGAGGAGATCCTTCGTCTCGTCCCTCAGGAACTGCGTGAGGGCGCGCTCGCACTCGGGGTCCCACGCTGGAAGATGATCATTCGGATCGTCATCCCGACCGCCGGCGCCGGCATCCTGACCGCCATCATGTTGGCCGTGGCGCGCGGCCTCGGCGAGACCGCGCCGATCCTCCTGACCGCGCTCGGTAACGACTTCATCAACGTCGATCCGATGAAGCCGACCGATGCCGTTCCGTTGCGCGTGTACGACTACGCACGCACACCGGTTGAAGCGCTGCACCAGATCGCGTGGGGCGGCGCGTTGGTGCTGCTCGTGGCGGTACTGTTCCTATCGATCTCGGCCAGGGTTCTCTCGAGTCGCCAGAAGAAGAGGATGGCGTGAGGAAATTGGAAGTCTCCGGACTGTCCGCGTGGTTCGGGACCAACCAGGTCTTGCACGGCGTGGACCTGGTTGCTCAGCCCGGGCAGGTGACCGCGATGATCGGGCCGTCCGGCTGCGGGAAGTCGACGTTGATCCGATGTCTCAATCGGATGCACGACGAGATCCGCGGAGCTCGCGTCGAAGGGAAGGTGCTGTTCGACGGGACCGACATCTACGGGGATGAGGTCGACCCGGTCGAGGTTCGTCGTCGTATCGGGATGGTGTTCCAGCGACCGAACCCATTCCCCACCATGAGCATCGCCGACAACACCGTGGCTGGCCTGAAGCTCAACGGGCGTCTCCCGCGCGCGGAGATCCTCGAACGGGCTGAGCGCGCATTGACGGCAGCGGGCCTGTGGGACGAGGTGAAGGACCGGCTCGACGATCCGGGCGGCCGGCTCTCGGGCGGTCAGCAACAGCGTCTCTGCATCGCGCGGGCGTTCGCCGTCGAACCGGAAGTGCTGCTCATGGACGAGCCTGCCTCGGCGCTCGACCCAGCCTCCACGCTCGAGGATCGAAGAGCTCGTCGCGGAGCTGAAGGACCGATACACGGTCATCATCGTGACGCACAACATGCAGCAGGCGGCGCGCGTTTCCGATTGGACGCTGTTCATGTTGTACGGCGAAGTCGTCGAGTTCGGGCCGACCGACCAAGGTGTTCACGAACCCCGACGACAAACGGACGGAGGACTACGTGACGGGGCGGTTCGGATGACCGAGATGCGGACTAGGTTCCACGAGGAGCTCGAGTCGCTCGAGGAGATGCTGTTGCTCACGGGACAGTTAGCGGGCGAGCGGTCGCAGCAATGCCGTACGAGCCCTGCGCGGATCGCGACAACGAGCTTGCGCAGCGCCGTCGTCGACGGCGATGACGCGATCGACGCGAACTACCTCGAGCTCGAGCGCCGGGCTCTGGACACGCTTGCTCTTCAGACACCGGTCGCGACCGACCTTCGCCTTCTGTCGGCGATCCTCCACATGCAATCTGCACCTGGAGCGGATCGGCGATCAGGCCGTGAACGTCGCGAAGCTCTACCTCGTCACGCAGGCCGAGCCCGGCAGCGCGGCGATGCGGCAGCAGATCGCGGAGATGGGCGAGCATCGTGGTGGACATGGTCCGGACCGCGATGGAGGCGTTCGCACGGCGGGACCTCGAGCTCTGCCTGAAGCTCCCGATCGATGGACGACCCGGTCGATCGATCTGAATCGCGCCACGCACCTGGAGGCGCTGAAGCTCGCGGACGACCGGCGGAGCCTCGACTGGGGCATGCACATGAACATGGCCGCCCGAGCGCTCGAGCGGGTCGGCGACAACGCCGTCGATATCGGGGAGCAGGTCGGATTCCTGATCACGGGCGAGTTCCGTGAGTTCACGGACGCGTCGCATCCGGTGGACGTCCTCGAGGCCGATGACGGACGTCGCCGACCGCATCCTGATCGTCGAGGACGAGGAGTCCCTCGCGGACTCGGTCCGCTACAACCTCGAGCGGGAGGGGTACGGCGTCACGATCGCGCCCGACGGCCGTCACGCGCTGGAACGGTTCCGGGCCGAGCCGCCGTCCCTCGTGATCCTGGATCTGATGCTGCCGGAGGTGTCGGGACTCGACCTGTGCCGTGCCATCCGCGCCGAGTCCGACGTCCCGATCATCATGGTGACCGCCAAGGACTCCGAGGCCGACAAGGTGACGGGGCTGGAGCTCGGGGCCGACGACTACGTCACCAAGCCGTTCTCGGTCCGCGAGCTCGTTTCTCGTGTCCGGGCGCTGCTGCGCCGGACGCGGCTCCGTCCGGACGAGCTGCCGGCCGACGTGCTCGCCGGCGGACCGGTGGAGATGGACGTCGTCCGCCACGAGGTCGTGGTCGGCGGCGCGACCGCGTCGTTCCCGCCCAAGGAGTTCGAGCTGCTCGAGACGTTCCTGCGCAGGAAGGGTCGGCTTGCTCACGCGCGACTTCTTGATCGAGGAGGTCTGGGGTTCGGACTACTTCGGCGATACGAAGACGCTCGACGTGCACGTCAAGCGTCTTCGGAAGAAGATCGAGACCGATCCACACGAACCGGTCCATCTGCTGACGGTGCGCGGCCTCGGCTACAAGTTCGTCGACTGACGCACGTCTTCTTCGTTCGTCTCGGGGAGGAGGCTGACGTGGTAGCCGGGTCGGCCCCAGCCGTCTCGGATGAAGAACACCTGCACGACCTGTCCCTCGACGGGGTCGAGGGATTCCAGCTGGTTCTCCGCGTCGGCCTCCAGCAGCCACACGGAGCCGTCCTCGGTACGCACGGCCCAGTTCAGACCGCCGAGCAAGTGGAACACCCCCGTCAGCGTGCCCGACTGTTGGGGCCTCCAGATCCTCGTCTCACTGGGAAGATCCATCACTGCTCTCACCTCCGCACCCTACGCTTCGAGCCTTCTCTCTCCGGATGAACACACAGCCTCGTCAAGATGGCGAAGGGATGAAAGATGTCGGGGTGCGCGTCCCTGGTCGAGGCTGGAGGATCCGCTGGCTACACCGTAACGATTCCCATCTGCTGGGAGCAGCCACCTCAGCTTCGGAGAGGGAGCCCCACCGGCCCGATCTGCGCCAGATGAGAGAGTGGCCCACCGCGATCAGGCACCAGATGGCTTCGACGACGCCGAACGGCCAGGCACCCGAGAAGTACCCGTAGGCACTTGATAGCGCACAACCAAGAGCGGATCCGGTCGGAGTACACACAGAGGATCGAGCCGAGCGGCCCGATCCAGTGGGGTCCAGTGGCTCTCCGCAGCGCCTTCGACGAGTGCGATGGTCTGTTCACGAGGGTGCAGACGTCGCGGGCGCGAGCCCTCGCCGTCAATCGTCTGCGTGGGATGGGGGTGTTTGTGACATGACAGCGCAAACCGAACTCGTCGAAATGTGCAAGGTCGCTCTTGAGCAGGAGAGCGACTGGCGCGAGATGGGGCCGGAAGGTCGGACGGCGGCCTTCGAGCGATTCCAGCAGTTGCTGCACACCATCGCGGACATCACCGGACGCACGTACGAAGATGTTCTGAACGACGCAGTCGAGGAGTGGGTGACGGTTCACTTCTGCTCGATCCAGAGCGACAAGGGTCCATCGGCGGAGTGGGCCGAAGCAGGACAAGCCGACATCAACAAGCAGTCCTTGTAGTCAAACCTGGACTTGCGCCGTGAGCTGGCCCTCTCGGTCAGCACGAACGCCGTCTCGCGAGGGATGAAGCGCGGGGTCCGGGCAGCGTAGGCAGCGTATGCGGGATACCGTATCTCGAGTCGCCGCTCCTCCCATCGAGCCTTGAGCACGAGCCACGCCACCAGGGCTAGTGTGGTCGTAGCGATCGCGAGGCTCCCCGACGGGATCGCGGATCCGACGGCGAGCGCCATCACCCCGGTGTAGATCGGGTGACGAACGTACCGGTAGAGCCCCGTGGAGCGGAGCTCCCCGCCCGGCACCGGGGTCGGGAGGGGCGTCGCGGATCGTCCGAGGTTCAACAGACCGAGGCCGAGTCACGACGATGCCGGCGATCTCGAGCACACGCGCCACCGTCTTGAACCACGTGGGCGCCGTCCACGCGTGGCCCGACGGCAGCAGGAAGATCGCGGCCAGAAGACCCAGCTGAACCAGGAGAAGCGCCCACGCGACGACGCGATCGCGGTCGTCGGGCGAGCGGCGGGAGGGATGCACGAACGACGAGCCTACGCGCGGGTGTCCTCGCCACGGTAGGGCTAGATCGTGAGGCGGGTGTTTACGATGTCGGTCGGATGGCACCATGGCCGGTCTTCGTCGTCGCGGGGGCTGCGATCGGTGTCCTGACGGGGCTATTCGGGGTCGGTGGCTCCTCGATCGCAACTCCGTTGCTCGCCGTCCTCGGGGTACCGGGGCTCCTCGCCATTGCCTCGCCACTGCCCGCGACCATCCCAGCCGCCCTCGGTGCAGCCGGACCCTACATCCGAGGAGGGGAGGCTAGGCCGCGAGCGGCTGCGTGGACGCTCGTTGGCGCGTTGCCCGCCGCAGTGATCGGGGCCTTGCTGTCGGAGCTGGTCGGAGGCCCGATCCTGCTCATCGCCTCCGGCCTCGTCCTCATCGTCGTCGGACAGCGGGTACTCCGCCCGATCGAGCAGTCCACACGTTCCGCGGGCACCGTCCGGCGTAAGAACCGCCTTCTGCTGGTTGCGGCGTCCGTCGCCGTTGGGTTGTTCACCGGACTGCTCGCCAACGGCGGAGGCTTCTTGCTCGTGCCGATGTACCTGTTGGTCTTCGGACTTCGGATGCGCGAAGCGGCCGGCACGAGCCTGTTGGTCATCGCCGCCCTGGCCGTCCCGACGCTCGCAACGCATTGGGCGCTCGGCCACATCGACTGGGCCGTTGCCGGCGCGTTCGCCCTTGGCGCGGTACCGACCAGCATCGGGAGCGGTCGGTTGGCGCAGCGAGTCACCGGAACGCGCCTGCGCCATTGGTTCGGCTGGTTCCTCATCGGTTCAGGCATCGCCTTCGTCTTGTACCGGGTTCTTGCAGCCACGCGTTGATCTCTGGACCCGGGCGACGCACATCGTGCGGACGGTAGATCCTCCAACGGGCGGCATCGTGGCCTTCATTCGGCATCGGATCCTCGGATCGGTTGTCCGCTCGCACCTTCAGAAGAACATGGATGCGTTGAAGCTCGAATGGAAACGACGACCCCCTGCTCCTGACGGTGTGGTCCGGAGTTGGTCTGAAGCCATGTGGCCTTCTGTCAGACTCAGCGTTCCTCACGAGGGAAGACGTCCGCGACGGGTCCTTTGGTGGATGCGAGCCGTCCGACCTCCCGGAAGCCGAGTCGTTCGTACATCCGGACAACCGCGTACGCCTCTGGTTCCGCGAACAGGCTCACGTGCCGGGCGCCGGCCTCGCGAGCCAGCTCGACCGCTCGGGATACGACGGCCGTCGCCAGTCCGCGGCCCCGCGCGTCGGGGAACGTGGCGACGTTGTCCAGGTAGCCGACACCCTCCAGTTGCACCAGCGCCGCGAGCGCCGCGATCACGCCCTCGTCGTCGCGGACGCCGAGCCACCGCTTGTGCCCGCCGGAGAACGTCTCCTGTTCGATGCTCCGAGCTGCTGCGACAACGGTCGGATCGTTGCCGAACAACGCGAGCGATTCCTCGACGCGCGACCACAGTTCGTCTCCGGGTTCCAGCGGCTCGACATGCACAGCGGCCGGGCGGACGCCGGGGTCCTCCGTCAGGTCCATCACCAGGTCCCAGGACAACGTGTGTCCGAGCGTGGAGAGCTCGACGAGGAGCTCGGTCGTGTCCTCGGGGAAGAACACCACCACGTGGAACATGTCCGTCCCGACCTCGGCGAGCGCCGGCAGCAATGCGTCGGCGACCTCTGCGAGCGTGAGATCGGGCGCCGGAACGTCGACCCGCGCGTAGTTGAAATCCCAGATCGCGGGGTACCGCGCCTCGGTCACGACCGCGCCCCACCACGTCGGCATGCGTGTGGAAATGACGTTCGTCGAGCGCCTTCCAGAACCGATGGATGTGCTCGGGGATGGGCATGAGAGGGCGAGTGTAGACGAGCCATCGGCTACGCTCGGCCCGATGATCACGTGCAAGGTGTTCGTGGACGGCAGGCCGTCGGACGAGCGTGTGGAGCCGTCGGACGTGGGCGACGTGCTCGCGCGGGACGACGCGTTCGTCTGGCTCGATTCGCTCGACCCGACCGACGACGATCTGGCCGTGCTGCAGAAGGTGTTCGACCTGCATCCGCTGACGATCGAGGACGTGAAGCACCGTCATCAACGACCGAAGGTCGAGATCTACCAGGACTACGCGTTCGTCGTGCTGCGTCCGGTCGAGCTGACCGACGACGGCATGATCGAGAAGGAGCTGCACGCGTTCGTCGGGCGTCGCTTCATCGTGACCCTGCGGCCGTCGCCGGCGTGCGACATGATCGAGATCGCGAACCGGTGGGAGCGACAACCCGAGCTGTTCCGTGAGGGTGGCGGCTACGCGATCTACGTGCTGATCGACGAGGTGGTCGACGACTACCTGACGGCGGTGGAGCGGTTCGAGGACGACGTCGACGAGCTGGAGGACGCGATCTTCGCCGACGGTGAGAAGCGCGACCGCGGGGCCGTCAACGAGGGCGACCTCCAACAACAGCTCTTCCAGGTGAAGCGGGAGGTCGTGCGTCTCCGTCGGTTCGCGATGCCGGTCCGTCAGGGCCTGGACCTGATCCAGGAGCGTCCGGAGATCGCCTCGCCGCCACTCGGTCCGTACTTCCGCGACGTGATGGATCACGTCATCCGCGTGGTCGAGCTGTCCGACAACATCCGCGACCTCTTGACGTCCCTGCTGGAGGTTCGCGTCGCCCAGGCCGCCAACCGCCTGAACGACATCATGAAGCGGGTCACGTCGTGGGGAGCCGTGATCCTGGTCCCCACCATGGTCGCGGGCATCTACGGCATGAACTTCCGCCACATGCCCGAGCTCGGATGGCGCTACGGCTACCCGGCGGCGCTGATCGGCATGTTCGCGGCCGCAGCCGGCGTCTGGTGGTTCTTCCGGCGGAAGGACTGGCTGTAGCCAATGTGCCGCGCGATGAAGGTGCTCTGCGTCGCCACCGACCCTGCGTCGCTGACGGAGCTGAAGAAGGCGGCCGTCTCGGCCGGATGGGAGCTCGCTCGCCGGAGCCACGGATGAATCGGGCGCCATCGGACAGATCGACTCCGAGCGACCCCACGTCCTGGTCGCGTTCGGCCCCTACGAACGACTCGTCGCTCTGGTCAGCGAGCGGTTCCCGGGGATGCGGGTCATCACCGACCGGGACGCGCCCGGGGCCACGGAGGTGGCCACCTCGCTCGACGAGGTCCGGGGGCTGATCAAGGGGAGCCCCCGTCCGGGCGGTCCCGTACGCCGAACCTGATCGGTTCGGTCATCTCCTGACGACTACGTCCAGGCGCCCCATCCCTCCTGTTGGACCATACGCATGGTGACGATGATGTTCGCGCGAGCATTGAACGCCGACCATCCGGAGAAGCCGTAGGCGGCCGCCCGCCCGGGCCAGTACGTCAGCATGTGTTGGTAGATGCCGGCGCATCCCGAGGGGTTGTAGGCGTCCGGTCGGAACTGTGACTCGCGATCCGCGATCGCGAGCGCCGTGCTCGGCCCGCCGGGAACGTGCCAATGGTCGGCGGCGCATCGGATCAACTGCTTGATCTGGAACGTTCCCACGTGCCAGTCGTAGTTGCAGATCTTCGCTGATGCCTCGTGCCGGATCTCGGGGGTCGTCGCCTGGGAGATCGTGGCGGGAACCACCGTGAGGATCGCGGCGATGGAAAGCGCGGCCACGGCGTGGCGGCGCACGGTTGCGATATGTGTCATACGTTGATCACCCCCGCGGTGACCCGGAGCTGGCTGCTCCGCCTCTTGCGACCGGACGGCTACGGACTCCGCCGGAGCCGGTCGACCCGCGGTAGGTCGTGGGTGCCTGCATCACCTCCTGTTGTCGATGGCCTCTGTGTGACCTATCACCCGCATCCGTCCGGCCGTCCCAGCTCCCCATGCGCGCAGGCAAGCGCCGACCGACCCTGGGAAGGTGGTGGCGCATTCGCGTGCAGGGGAAGGAACGAACGACCGTCCGTCGCGGACCGGCCAACCCTAGACAACAACTTCAGGAACTGACAAGTCGAGTGTGACCGGAGGTCACAACCCGGGGGTGAGGCCGGGACTCGCGTCGCGTCCCGGCTACCATGGACGGGTGAGCGGAAAAGTCCTGCTGGCATCACCACGGGGATACTGCGCCGGAGTCGATCGCGCCGTCGACGCGGTCGAGCGCGCGCTGGCGAAACACGGCGCGCCCGTCTACGTCCGCAAACAGATCGTGCACAACCTCCACGTCGTCCACGACCTCGAGTCGAAAGGAGCCGTGTTCGTCGAAGAGGAGACGGAGGTGCCCGAAGGGGCGGTCGTCGTCCTGTCCGCGCACGGCGTGGCTCCGGACGTCTACTCGAACTCGAGGGTTCGGAACTTAGAGGTGATCGACGCGACGTGCCCCCTCGTCACCAAGGTTCACATGGAGGCTCGGCGTTTCGCCCAGGATGGCCGGACCATCGTGCTGATCGGACACGCCGGGCACGAGGAGGTCGTGGGCACGACCGGTCAGGCGCCCGACCGGACGATCCTGGTCCAGAGTCCCGACGAGGCGCGGACGGTGCTGGTCGACGATCCGGACAACCTCTCCTACCTCACGCAGACCACGCTGTCGGTCGACGAGACCAACCAGATCCTGGACATCCTCCGGGAGCGGTTCCCCCGGATCGAAGGACCGCCCCGCGAGGACATCTGTTACGCGACGACGAACCGCCAGGATGCGGTCAAGGCGCTCGCGCCGCGGGTCGACGTGCTGCTCGTGATCGGCTCCAAGAACTCGTCGAACTCGAACCGCTTGGCGGAGGTCAGTCAAGAGAGGGGCACGCCGGCGTACCTCGTCGACGACGAGACGCACGTGGACCCGGCATGGCTCGCCGGAGCGGAGACGGTGGGCCTGACCTCCGGCGCGTCGGCGCCCGAGTGGCTGGTCGACCGGATGCTGGCGTTCCTGGCCTCGAACGGGTTCGACGAGGTTGAGGTGGTGACGCTCGCCGAGGAACGCGTGCGTTTCTCGCTCCCCGCAGGTGTGCGCGACCTCCCGTTGACCGACGCCGGCTAGGTCCAGGCGGAGAACTGATCCCGGTCTTCTTCGGGCTCCTCGTACGCGATCGATACCAGCGTGCTCGTCTCGGTCACGCCTGGCAACTGGTGGATCTCATCCAGGACCACGCCGCTCGCGACCTCCCACGGCTGTGCGACGCAGATCATCAGATCCCACTCGCCTCCGAGGACCGCCACTCCTGCCACGTCGTGCATCTCCGAGATCCGCTCGACCAGGCCCGCCGCCGCACCCGGTTGCGCCTTCACGTGGACGTAACAGGCACCGGCGACGATCGGCGGCGGCTGGACGTTGCCGAACCCCGCGATCCCAACCCGGTCCGGCGGGACGACCGGAGCGGTCAGCGTTCTCACGACGCCGTCCACGCCGTGGAGTTGGCCGAGCACGGTGGTGGCGATCTGGTCGAGATCCGCGCCCTCCACCTGCACCAACACGTCCCACGCACCGACGACGACGAGCGCGCGCTTCAGGCCGGCACGTCCGGCGAGCTGCGTGAGGACGGAGGGAACCTTGCCGGGCGCGACGTGCAGGTAGACGTAGGCATCCATCGCTAACCCTCCACCCCGACCGGATGACCCGCGCTGCAGAGCTCGAGCAACTCGTCCTCCCCCTCTTCCGGACCCACAGAGATCAGCCGGTCCCCGGCCTTCAACACGAACCCCGCCCGCGGACGGTAGGTCCAACGCGATCCGCGTTGGACCGCCAGGACGAACATGCCCGTTTCCGTCTCCACGCGCAGGTCCCGCAGGGACGTCCCGTCCGCGTTCGAACCGTCCTCGACGATGGTTTCAGCGAACGTCTCCTCCGTTTCCTCCAACGCCATCTGCACGACCGGGTGCAGCGGCTCACCGTGTTCGACGTACCACGTCATGTCTCGCGCGGAGTCGCAGACGTACTCGCTCGCGCTCGCAAGGCGGAGGAGGCCGCGAAGCTCGTCGGGGTTGCGCGCCTCGGGCGCCGCGCGGAGCACCCACGACTCCAACTCGTCGTGGAGGATGTCGCTCCGCGCTTCCATCGCGCCGACCTCGGCCGCGAGCGACTTGTTGTTGAAGAGCAGCGAGGAGTACGCCAGGCCCACCGCCGCCTCCGCGAGGTCCTTGAGCTCCACCAGGATGTCGACCGCGCGATCGAGCTCGGAGAGCGCGGGGACGTCGTCCCCTTGGAACTCGGGAAGGGGCGCCGCACCGGCGAGCTCGCGCACCAGGTTCACGCCCTCCTCCGGTCCGCGGACCAAGAGGACGTCGTGCTCGCTCACCACGTCGTCCGGCCCCGGGTCGAACCGCCAATCCATGCCGCTGCGGATGGCCATCACCCACATCCCCGTTTCCGTGGGGAGGGAGAGGTCACGGAGCGTCCGTCCGGCGCCCGGGGCGTCCGAGCGGATCTTCACGCGCGCGGTCATCTCGTCGGCATGACGGAGGTCCTGGCGGAGCGCGTCGGGGATGCCGAGCCGCGCCGCCACCACCCGCGCGATGTCGGATGCGGCGTCGCCGATCCGTTCGATCGCGTCGGCGATCCACAACACGCCGGCCATGCCCTCGGCGTCTTCCGGGCTGCGCGCGGCGAGCATCGCCATGATGCGGAGGCGCCGCAGGTGTCCGTTCATCCGCTCTTCCAGGCGTCCGACCTCTCGGGCCAGCTTCTCTTCGTTGAAGAACACGGCCGCGTACGCGAGGTCGACCATGAGCTCGGAGGCGTCCTTCAGCTCGACGAGGAGCTCTTTGACGTTCCTGGGTTCGTTATCCATGTGCGGTCACGCCGAGGAGAAGGATAACCAGGACGAGACAGAGCGTGCCAGCGAGATCCATGACGGCCGAGGTGATCGGGATGCTGTGGTTATCGGGATCCCAGCCGAAACGGAACGTCGCGATGGCGCTGAAGTAGGCGACCATCGATGAGATGACGGTTGCCATGAAGCCGGCGAGCATGCTGATCTCGATCATCACCAGGAAGCCGGGCGTCTTCAGACCGGTCACGACGGCAACGAGGTTCGCCGAGAATCCGACCAGGAAGAAGACCGATGTGGCGAACACGAAATTGATCGTGATATCGATCCACGCGAGCCGTTGAGGGATGGGCCGGGGATCGATGAGACCCAAGTGGAGCTTGGAGCCCAGCCTGGAGGACAGGATGCCCGCCAGGGCGTTCGAATCCTCCAGGAAGGGAGGTACGAGGATCAGCAGCGCCGGGAGCGCGAGGAACCGCTCCAGCCGGACCTCGACGAGTGTCCCGGCGAAGAGGTCGATCACCCCTGCGACGAACAGGACGACCATCGACTCCCGCACGATCCGCCGCACGACGGGGTGATGGCTCCTGAGTCCGTGGATCGTCTCGAGGAGGCAGAAGGCGCCGGTCACGGCTGCGACCATCGGCGTCGCACCCTCGAACCGCTGGACGAAGATCGCCGCCAGCCACAGCGCCGGCAGCGTCGCGATGTCGCCGATGGCGGTGACCAGGGGCGCCGAAACGGAGTCGAGGTCCCATCGGCGACGGTGAGACAGCAAGGCGATCCCCAGCGAAGCGCTCCCGACGACCACAGATCCGAGCAGGCCGCCGATGATCGAGATCGTGATGAAGTCGGCGATCGAAAGCGTCTCAACGGTGAAGGCGGACGCGACGGCGTGCGCGGCAGGGCCGAGGAACAAACACGTCGCGAGCGTGAGGTACCAGCTGCCGAGCGCGTTCTGTCCCAAGAAGCCATCACGGCTGAGGTTCGGCTCGAACTGCCCGGCATTGATGCCGGTCCCGAGGCGAGATCCGAGTGCACCGAAGATGTTGCCCCGCATCCCGATCGCAGCGGGGATGAGGACGATCAGTCCGGGCAGCTCCCGGAGCTGCTTGTCCATGAAGCTGAGCGCCAGCCCGGCGAGAAGGTCGCCACCGGATGAGATGAACAACGCAACGAACCCCTGCGTGAGCGTCCGCCGCTCCGAGCGGATGAATCGCGCGACACTTCGAGCTCCGCGAGGCAGAGGCATAACGGCACCGTCATTCGTCGCTCGCTTTCGGCTATCGGCGCGGACCGGATGGCCCGAGGCAGTATGCCCCTCGTCACGGCTGGGGGACAACCCTTGTCAGGCGACCCAATCGCGGGTGACGAACAGCCAGAACGCGAGACCCGCGTGGTCGCCGTACCGAGCGAAGCGCCGCCGGATCTGCGCATCGCTCACGGTCTTCTTCCCGATCACCCGCGCGTACTTCGGACGGGTCCACGAATCGAGGATCAATCGGGAGTTCCTGCCGATCGTCATCATGATGTGCGCGGCCGCGTACGGCCCCACGCCCGGGAGCGCCAACAAGCGCTGCTCGAGCTCAGCGTCGGGGAGCTCGTCGGGGGTGGCGGACGCCAGCGCCTCGAGGTCGAGTTCGCCGTCGGCGACCGACCGAGCGAGCGCACGCAGATACGCACCGCGGTACCCCGCGCGAGCCACGTCGCGATAGAACGTCTCGGGCGTGTCGGCCATCCGCTGCGGTGTGGGGAACGCGTTCGAAAGCGGCTCGCGGTCGCCGATCGCCGGATCCCCGAGGTGCTCCACGAGCGCGTCCACCATCCGCACCGTCGAGCTCCACGTGCAGTTCGTGGTGCAGACGGTCTTCACCACGTCTTCGAAGACCGACGGCCCCTGCAGCATCCGGCCCGCGCCCGCCGCGGCCCACGCGAGGTCGTGGTCGTGCGCGGCCTTCGCGTAGAAGTCCGACAGGTCGTCGTCGAGCCTGAGCACGTGGTGGACGCCTGCTGCGACGTCCTCCTGCACTCGAACACCCGCCGCGGGCCCGAGGATCTCGACCAGCGCATGTCGCGGTCGTCCCTCGCGGATGCGCACACGCCGGGGTCTGCCCCGTCGGATACGCAACGTGACTTCGAGCGTCCGCGCGTCTTCGTCGAGCCGGGTCGGCGCGAGCTCCGCGAACCCGTGGGAGTTCATCGTGCGCCACAGGTCGACCGGTTCTCCGCCGGGGCCGTTGAGCGGCAGTTGCAGCTCGGTCGTCACGTCGTCGTCGTGTGGCGCTGGCGGAACGCACGCACCTTGTTCCGGTTGCCGCACGTCTGCATCGAGCACCACTTGGCGGAATGGTTCTTGGATCGGTCGTAGAAGACCGTCGTGCAGGTCGGATCGGCGCACAGTCGGAAGCGATGCCAGGATCCGTCGAGCTCGGCAAGGAACGCGACGCCGAGGAGGTGCCCTATCGCGCCGCGGACGCCGTCGACGGTGGGGACGAGGCAGGGCTCGTCGAACCGCGGTCGCAGGCCCGTCTCGGCCGCGGCGGCGTTCAGGCACCGGTCGGTATCGGCCCCCGGCGCGGCACCCATGTTCTGACGGACCTTGTCGACGAGTGCATCGCGGATCGCCAGCGCCCAGGTGACATCCGCATCGGACACGACCGCGTCCCTCCCGATGAGCTCGGTGCTGCGGAGCCACCCCGCGATCGCGGGCGTACCGGACTCGAGCGTCGCCCCGTCGCTCGCTGCGTGATCGTGCAGGGACAGGAACCTGCGGACGAGCTCGAGCTCGCCCGGGGCAGGTGTTGAGTCCTCCCAGCCTCCGTGCGCCAGCTGCGGGACCCGCTCGTCCATGTCGCTCATCGTAGCTGCTGAAACTTCCGAGTTTCATTTGACCGGTTACGCGGAGATCTGAGTGCCGCCCCCGGGACGGGAACGACCGGAAGGCCGTCACGGGTCCGTCCGTAGACTCGGACGGTGATCGACGTCACCGTTCGAGCGGCGGACCTGCTCGCGAAGGCCGACAGCGCGGCTCGACGCTTCAACCCGGACGCGCGCATCCGGGTCGTGCCCGACGGCGTCGGTGTTCGCTTCGTCCTTTCCGACGGTCCCGAGGAGGGTGACACGGTCGTCGAGCGCAACGGCATCACGTTCTTCGTCGACGCCACGCTCGATGGCGTCGTCGATGTCGAGGAGCCGCACGACCGCCTGGTGCTGCGACCGAACCGCTGACCTCGGGGCCACGATCGGCTCGGCCCGCTCCCGAGGGCGGCGATGGGTGACGACTAGACTGACCGCGTGGGACGCAGGACGAAGGGCGCGCTGTCGTCCGTGGCCGGGCTCGGCACCGCCGGGCCCGTGATGGTGATCGGCGGCGCTGAGGACAAGTTCCGCGACAAGGCGATCCTCTCCCGGTTCGTGAAGTTCGCGGGCGGCCAGGACGGCCACGTCGTCGTCATCTCCACCGCGTCCTCGCTCGGCGATCAGGCGACGGAGATGTATCGGGAGCTCTTCCTGGGGCTGGGCATCGGCACGGTCACCGGATTGCGCCCGGAGGAACGGGAGGAGGCGGACGATCCGTCGTCCGCCGCGACCCTGCAGGCAGCCACCGGCGTGTACCTGACCGGCGGGAACCAGTCGCGACTGGCATCGGTGGTGGCCGGGACGCGCCTGGGCGACGCGCTCTTCCTGGCGCACGATCGCGGTGCCGTGTTGGCCGGCACGTCTGCGGGCGCGAGCGCCATGGCGTCGCACATGGTGGCGTTCGGGAGATCGGGCTCGACCCCGAAGAACCGCATGGCGCAGCTCTCCGCCGGACTCGGGATCCTGCAAGGACTGGTGATCGACCAGCATTTCGAGCAACGCGGACGCATCGGCCGGCTGTTGGCGATCGTCGCGGGCTCGCCGTCGCTCCTCGGCATCGGCCTCGACGAGGATACGTGCGCGATCATCCACGCCGACCAGTCGATCCAGGTCATCGGACGCGGCGCGGTGACGATCGTGGACGGCTCGCACGTGAAGACGGACGCCTACCGCGGGAAGGGGTACCGCCCGCTCATGGTCTCGGGAGCGATCCTGCACTCGCTCCCGTCCGGGTACTGGTTCGATCTGCGGACGCGGAAACTGCTGGCTGCCGAGCACGCGCTGGCGGCAGAGCGGGAGGCCTCGGAGTGACGGCGGGCGGCGCCAAGACCCGTACCGACCGACAACGCGCCAAGCGTGAGCCCGCATCGCAGAAGAAGGTTCGTCCGAAGCCCGATCTCACGATCCTGCAGACACAGGTGTTCCGCGGTCCCAACTACTGGTCCTACGAACCGTGCATCCGGATGCTCGTGGACCTCGGCTCGCTCGAGGAGTGGCCCTCCAACACGATCCCGGGATTCAACGAGCATCTCCTGGAGCTGCTGCCGGGTGTCGGGGAGCACTCGTGCTCGCTCGGCAAGCGCGGCGGGTTCAAAGAGCGCCTCGCGGACGGCACCTGGCTCGGTCACGTGGCCGAGCACGTGGCGCTGGAGCTCCAGCGGGAATCCGGCGCACATATCTCTCGTGGCAAGACGAGGAGCGCGGGGGCGAGCGGTCAATACAACGTGATCTACGGCTACGCCGAGGAGTACGTGGGCAGGGAGGCCGGGCGTCTGGCGGTCCGGACGGTCAACGACCTGGTGAAGCCGGAGCCGGAGTTCGATTTCGCCGCGGAGCTGGAGCGGTTGATCCTGCTGGCGGAGCGGCGACAGTTCGGACCGTCGACCCAGGCCATCCTCGACGAGGCCGCGAGCCGCGACATACCGTTCATCCGCCTGAACGAACAGTCGCTCGTGCAGCTCGGACAGGGGAAGTACCAGCAACGGATCCGGGCGACGATGACCTCGCGGACGAGCGCGCTCGCCGTGGACATCGCGAGTGACAAGAAGATGACGAACCAGTTGCTCGGCTCCGCCGGTCTTCCGGTTCCCAAGAGCGAGGTCGTGCGGAACGACGACGATGCCGTCGCCGCGGCAGGGCGGATCGGGTTCCCGGTCGTCACGAAGCCACTCGACGGCAACCACGGTCGCGGCGTCGGGCTCGACATCCGCACGGACCGCGCCGTGCGCGCGGGCTTCAAACGAGCGGTGAAGGAGTCGCGGAACGGCCGGGTGGTGGTGGAGAGCTTCGTCGCGGGCAGCGACTACCGGGTACTCGTGATCGGCGGACGGATGGTCGCCATCGCGCAACGCGTGCCGGCCCATGTGATCGGCGACGGGAAACACACGCTGGCGGAGCTGGTCGAGATCACCAACCAGGACCCCCGCCGGGGGATCGGGCACGAGAAGGTCCTCACGCGAATCAAGGTGGACGAGGCCGCCGAACAGCTCGTCAAGAAGCAGGGTTTCGCGATCGACGACGTCCCTCCGAAGGGCGAGATGGTGAAGCTCGCGGACACCGGCAATATGTCGACCGGAGGGATCTCGATCGATCGCACGTGGGAAGCCCATGAGGACAACGTCGAGATCGCCGAGGAGGCCGCTCGCGTCGTCGGCTTGGACGTCGCCGGCATCGACTTCCTGGCGCCCGACATCGCGCAACCCGTCCGCGAGACAGGGGGCGCCATCGTCGAGGTGAACGCCGCCCCCGGGTTCCGCATGCACACGCATCCGACGGAGGGCGAGCCGCAGTACGTGGCGAAGCACGTCGTGGATCTGCTCTTCCCGCCCGGGACCCCCGCGCGGATCCCGATCGTCGCGGTCACGGGCTCGAACGGGAAGACGACGACGACTCGCATGATCGCGCACATCTTCCGCGGCATGGGGCGGCAGGTCGGCGTCACGTCGACCGACGGCATCTACATCGACGAGCGCCTGGTGAAGCGCGTCGACGCGTCGGGTCCGAAGTCCGCGCTGATGGTGTTGCAGAATCCGCGCGTCGATATGGCCGTCTTCGAGATCGCGCGCGGCGGGATCCTTCGTGAAGGTTTGGGATACGAACGCAACGACGTCGGCGTCGTGCTGAACGTCACGGGCGACCACCTGGGTCTCAAGGAGATCGACACGCTGGAGCAGCTGGCGGCCGTGAAGCAGGTCGTCGTGGAGGCAGTGCCGCGGAACGGCTTCGCCGTGTTGAACGCCGACGACCCGCTCGTCCTGGAGATGCGCCGCCACTGTGCCGGGAACGTGATCCTGTTCACCATGGCCGAGAAGCACGACCTGGTCGAACGGTGGGTGCGTCGCGGGCGCAAGGCGGTCGTGCTCGAGCGGAGCGCCCGCGGCGAGATGATGGTGATCAAGGAAGGCCGCCGCACCATGCCCATCGCGTGGATCCACACGCTGCCGTCGACCTTCGAAGGCAAGGCGCGCATGATGGTGCAGAACGCCATGGCCGCCGCTGCCGGCGCACACGCGGCCGGCGCGCATCTCCACGACATCCGTCAGGGCCTCCGTTCGTTCACGACGTCCGTGTATCAGGCGCCCGGTCGCCTGAACCTGTTCGACCTCGACGGGGTGCGGGTGATCGTCGACTACGCCCACAACGCCGCGGGGCTCGAGGCGGTCGGGGACTTCGTGGAGCGCATGACGTCCGACGTCCAGGGCGGGGAGCTTCCGGGAGCTGCGTCGTGGACCGCGAACATCCGCGTCGCGGTCGTGGCGACCGCGGGGGACCGGCGCGATGAGGACATGCTCGAGCTCGGGCGCATCGCGGCCCGCTACTTCGACGAGGTCATCATCCGCGAGGACCGCAACCCGCGAGGGCGGCCGCCCGGGCAGACGGCCGAGCTGATCCTGGAGGGCGTGCGGAGCGCGCAGGCGGCGGGTGGGGCGCGTGCCGGCAACGTCGAGATCGTCCTCGACGAGATGGAGGCATCAAGGCTCGCCCTCGATCGATCTCGGCCGGGCGACCTCGTCGTGCTCTGCGTTGACTACGCGACCGAAGTGTTCAAGGAGATCGAGTCCCGTCGAGGATCGGCGTCGCCCGAGGTGTTGCTGGCGTCCGAGGATGGACTCGTCGAGGCCTCCGGAGGCGACCCGGACCTGCTCGGGGTCTGATGGAGCCGGACCTCGATGAGGTCGTCCGGTCGCTCGAGCAGCGCCGGAGCGAGCTCCGGAACGAGCTGACCACGCTCACCGCCGTGCCGCGCGATCCGATGGCGGCGGTGTCGTTCGGCAAACGGATCGGCGACGGCACCACCGAGGCGGTCGAGCGTCTCAACACGGTCGGTGCGGCGAACTCGATCGCGATCACGCTCGCCGATGTCGAACGCGCCCTGGACAAGCTGGCCGACGGCACCTACGGGGTCTGCGACGGGTGCAGCTCGGCGATCGGCGACGAACGTCTCGAGGCGATCCCATGGGCGACGCTCTGCATCTCGTGCGCCCGTGCGCGCCGATCGGGGTAGCGCGCGTTCAACCGGGAGCGGGGAGATCGGCCGCGGCAGCCGCCCGGGCGCGCTCGGCCCGGATGACATGCATCGTCGCGTTGATCAACGCGAGGTGGGTGAACGCCTGTGGGAAGTTGCCCAGGTGCCGGCCGGTTCTCGCATCGATCTCCTCCGCGAACAGTCCGAGCGGGCTCGCGAGCGAGAGCAGCTTCTCCAGGAGCGCCCGCGCCTCGTCCACCTCGTCGATCTCGACCAGCGCGGACACCAGCCAGAACGAGCAGATCGCGAACGTGCCTTCCTCGCCGGTGAGTCCATCGTCCGTCTCGTCCACGCGATAGCGAAGGACCAATCCGTTGACCGTCAGCTCCTCGGCGATCGCGAGCACCGTCGCGCGCATCCGCGGATCGTCCGGCGGGAGGAAGCCCAGCAGGACCCCGAGGAGCGCCGATGCGTCGAGCGCCGACGACCCGTAGGACTCCGTGAACACCCCTCGCTCGTCGACGCCGTGCTCCAGCACATCGGACTTGATCTCGTCGGCGACGCCGCGCCAGCGTTGGACCAGGTCGGCGTTCCCCATCGTTTCGGCGAGCAGTGCCCCTCGATCCAGCGCCACCCAACACATGATCTTGGACGACGTGAAGTGGCGCGGCTCTCCGCGGTTCTCCCAGATGCCGCGGTCGGGCTCGCGCCAGCGTTCGACCGCGCACTCGACCTGCCGTTCGAGGTTGTCCCACGTCACGCCGGACAGGAACTCGCCCGAGCGCGTGTGCAGGTGCACCGCGTGGAGGAGCCCGCCCCAGATGTCGTGCTGCTCCTGATCGTGCGCGTCGTTGCCGATCCGGACGGGACGGGAGTCCTCGTAGCCGGTGAGATGGTCGAGCGTGGATTCGTTCAGGTCGACGCCGTCGTCGACCGCGTAGAGCACCTTGAGCGGCGAGCCGTCGCCGATCTGGTCCGCGATGAAGTAGAAGAAGCTGTTCGCCTCGTAGTCGAACCCCAGCGTGTAGAGCGCCCAGAGCGCGAACGTGGCGTCGCGCACCCAGCTGTAACGGTAGTCCCAGTTCCGCTCGCCCCCGGGTGACTCGGGGAGCGACGTGGTCGCGGCCGCGAGCAGCGCACCGGTCGGCGCGTAGGTGAGCCCCTTCAGGGTCAGCGCGCTCCGCTGGAGCATGCCGCGCCACGGGTGATCAGGGAACACGCCCTGGTTCAACCATCCTCGCCAGAAGCTTGCGGTGCAGCGCATCCGGGCGGCGGCATCCTCGTACGTGAGCGGCGGCTCGTCCTCGCTCCACGACAGCGCCACGAAGTCGCGGTCCCCCTCCTCCATCTGGTGGGCGGCGAGCGCGGAGCGTCCCTCGAGCCCCAATCGCATGCTGGTCGTCAAGCGAAGGACGGGATCTGCCTCGCTGCCGCGAGCCACGGCCTCGCCGTAGCCCGCGCTCGAGTATTCCCACGTCGCGTCGTTCCGGCCGTAGTCGAACACCGGCTCACAGCTCATCTGCACGTCGACGCGGCCGTTGACGCATCGGAGCTCGCGTACCAGCACGTGCTCCGAGACGTTGTCGGGCGGGGGTCGCCGGTACGTGCGGATGCGGCGATCGCCGCTCCATGGCCCCACGATCAACGCGTCGCGCACGACCAGCCACCCGGTGCTCGTGTGCCACGTGGTCTCCAAGATGTTGGTCCCGGGGATGTAGCGGCGCCCCGCGGGGGCGAAGAGCTCGGCGGGGCCCAGGCGGAACGTGCCGGCGCTCCGATCGAGGACGGCGCCGAACACGCTCGGAGCGTCCGGCCTGGGCACTGAGAGCCATTCGACGTTGCCGCTGGGCGCGATGAGTGCGGTGACCTCGAGATCGGCGATGAACGCGTACTCGGCGATCGGCGGGAACGTGTTCGGACCCCCAGGTGGCGCCGTCGCCCCCGGCGTCGGCGCCAACGGGGTCGTGGGGAAGGTGTCCACGTGGCGAGTGTACCGACGGCGCCGACGCTAGCATCCGAGCATGGCTGATCGTGATCCGTTGCCGGTTCGATCCGACGTCGAGCGATGACTCCGTTCGACGCGCTCGCCAAGAACGCGACATCCGCCGGGATCCTCCTCGACGTCGACGGAACGCTCAGCCCGATCGTCGAGCGGCCGGAGCTCGCGGAGCTCGCGGCGGGGGCGCGGCCTGTCCTGTCGCGACTCGTCGAGCGTTATCGCGTGGTTGCGGCCATCTCGGGCCGGACGCGGGACGAGCTCGAAGGGCTCGTGGACGTGGTGGGTGTCCGGTTGATCGGATCCTACGGACTCGCGTCCGGGCCGGTCCCCGCCGACCTGATCTCCGCGGTGCTGGCGGCGGCGGACGAGGTCGAGGGCGCGTGGATGGAGACGAAGGGCGCCACGATCGCGGTGCACTATCGGGCGACGCGCGACGCCGAAGCGGCGGGCCGGCTGCTGCAGGAGCGTCTGAGCGCGCTCGCCCTGCCCGCTCGGATGGCGCTCGTCCCGGGCAAGTACGTGGTCGAGCTCGTCCCGGCGGGGTTCCCACTCAAGGAGGGAGCCGTCGAACGGATCATCCATGACGAGCAGCTGCGTGCCGCCCTCTACGCGGGTGACGACCTCGCCGACTGTTTGGCGTTCGAGGCGCTCGATCGCGCGCGAGCGGACGGCCGGCTCGAACACGCGGTGAAGGTCGCCGTCCGCGGAGCCGAGACCCCCGAGGAGCTGATGGCGGCCGCGGACGTGGTCGTCGACGGTCCCGCAGAGATGATCGACCTCCTGGCGACGCTCTAGTGCGTCATCCGGCGGGCGGCCGGACCGAGTCGAGGGCCTCCAGCTGCGACGCGAGCCATTGCGGTGGCGTGTGCGCCTGCACGGTTCGCGACAGACCGCGCGCGCGACGCGTCCGCTCTTCATCGGGCATCTCCAGCGCGTTGCGGATCGCGTCGGCCGTCTCGCGGATGTCGAACGGATTCACGGTGAGCGCGTGCTTGCCGAGCCGGCCGTAGGCGCCCGCGTTCCGGGACAGGATCAGGGCGCCGTGTCGCCGGTTCACGAGCGGGCCTTCCATGGCGACGAGGTTCATGCCGTCGTAGACCGGGTTGACGAGGAGCGCGTCGTACAGCCCGTACGCGCCGACCGCGTATCCGTAGTCCTCCTGGATGCGCACCTCGATCGGCTGCCACTCCTCGGTCGAGAGCTCCTTGTTGATCCGCTCGACCTCGGCCATGCAGTCGTCGCCGTACGCCTGGTATTCGGGCAACGCCTCGCGCGACGGACTGAAGAGCGCCAGGAACTTCACGCGCCCCCGCCACGACGGGTCGCTCCGTAGGAACAACTCGTACGCGAGGAAGCCCCGCAGGATGTTCTTCGACGGCTCGAACCGATCGACCCGGAGGAGGAGACTGGCGGTTCCCTTCCACTCCTCGAGCTCACGGCGCACCTGCTTGATCTCCGGTCTGGCCGCCGTCTCTCGGATGGGGTGCGCGCTCACCGCCACGGGGAACGCGCGCACGGTCGCCACGCGGTCGCCCGCGGCGAACCGTCCACCGCGCAGGACACGGAAGCCGGGCAGGCCTCGCACCGAGAGGAGGTAGCTCTCGACCCAGGACCGCGCCTGGAAGCCGACGACGTCGGCGCCCGCCATCCCGCGCAGGAGCGCGTCGCGCATGTGCGCCGGCAGGATGCGGAGGTACGTCGCGCCGGCGAACGGCGTGTGGGTGAAGTGGATGATGCGCGCATCCGGCCGGAGCTCGCGCAACATCGCGGGGACGAGCGCCAGGTGGTAGTCCTGGATCAGATAGACGGGAGCGCGGTCGCCCTCTTCCGCGAGCGCGATCGCGAACGCTCGGTTCGCTTCGACGAACTCCTGCCACGTGGCCTCGGTCGTCTCGTCGAACGTCGGCGTCCTCGCGGTGTCCCACAGGTAGTGGTGAAGGAACCAGAGGATGCGGTTGGCCATCTGGTTGTAGTACGCGTCGTAGCGATCCGGCGGGATGACGACGAACCGCACGCGTTGGTGGGAATCGGGATCGATCTCGTAGCCCTCGGCCGCGATCTCCCGGTCGCCGTCCGTCATGGCCGCGGCGACCCACGTGGTGTCGTCGCGGAAGAACACCCCCGACAGCGCCGTGACGAGGCCTCCGGCGCCGCGCTGCGCAACGAGCGCGCCGGAAGCGTCGCGATCGAAGCTCACCGGGCCGCGGTTGGAGGCCACCACGATCGTCGACTCCATGGCGCTCGGGAGGGCGTGCGTCGCCTCGGGCCGCATCCGGTCGAGTCTAGAGCGCCGCGCCGGAACGGGTCGAACGACCGGCTCCTGGCGGCGCTACGTGGGGCGTGCCGGCCATCGTCTTGGACGATCTGGCCTGCTTCACGATCCGTCGGACGTCCGCGGGTCCCAGCCGTTGGCCGCCGTGATCGTCGAGCCACGCGAAGATCTCTGGACGCATCCCGAGCGCCGTGACTCCGATGACGTCGCCGATCGCCGCGTTGCCGATCATCGTCCGCAACGCGACCAGTTCGTCCTCGTACGTCGGCACGTCGTTCACGCCGGCTTCGCGCGCGCCCTCACGGAGCCGTTCGATGATGTCCTCGCGGGATCGGCCGCGGAGGTAGTGCATGAGCTCGGCGATCGCCAGGTGATCCGAACCGACGGCCGCCCGGAACGCGAACGCGTGGAGGATGCGATCGGTGCGGTCGCCGGCCGTGCAGATCGCCAGCCACACCTCGCGGCCCTCGGTCCTGAGGCCGTCCAGCACCTCGGTCAGGCCGATCATGCCAGCCTCGTTGTGAGCGTAGTCGATCACGACGATGCGGCGACCGATCCGGAACAGGTTCGCCCGCCCAGGATTGCGTTCTGGATCCAGTACGAACGTCTTCAGACCCTTGACGACCGCCCGCTCCGGAAGTCCGATCGCCAACCCGGCGGCCGCCGCCGCCATGGCGTTCTGGAGGTTCGGCCGGGAGATGCCGGCGAGCGTGACAGGGATGTCGACGATCGACGCGAGCGGGTGCGTCTCGTGGCGCTCGACCCACGCGAGATGGCCATCGAGCACCGTCATGCCCCGGCCCCCATCGCCGAGCGCCTCGCGGATCGCCGGATGGTGAGGATCGAGGGAGAAGAGCCACGGCCGGCCGGTCGCGTGCCGTCGCATCGCGAGGACCCGCGGGTCGTCGGCGTTGAGGACGTCCCAACCCTGTGGCCTCGTGATACGCGTGATGACGCTCTTCACTTCGGCGAGCTGGTCGACGGTGTCGACGCCGTGCAGGCCCAGGTGGTCCTCTGTCACGTTCGTCACGACGGCGACGTCGTTGTGACGAACGCCGACGCCTCGCAGCAACATGCCTCCCCTCGCCGTCTCGAGCACTGCCACGTCGGGCTCCTGGGCGAGCGCGCGCGCGGCTCCGCCGAAGCCCGAGTAGTCGCCGGACTCGATCAACGTGCCGTCGTCGCGGAACACGCCGTCCGTCGACGAGTACGCGACCGTCTTGCCCGCGCTCCGAACGAGATGCGCCAGCAGCCGGACCGTGGTGGTCTTCCCGTTCGTCCCGGTCACCTGCACGACGGGGATGGACGGATCGGGGACGGCCGGCACGTCGCCGGGCTCGACGGCGGTCAAGCGACGCCCCGCCTCCGCGATCAACCGATCGGGCGAGCGGCGGAGCAACGACGTCATGCCCGCGGCGACCTCGTTCGCGAGCGCCTCGGCGGCGGCGCGCCGGCGCCACGGGAACGCCACGACGATCTGGTCCCGTTCGTGCCCCGGACGCGCGCGCACCGCGAGCCGTCGGGCTCCGCCGGCCACGGCGATCCTGCGCGTCAGGAACGCCGCCATCCGCGCGATCACGCGGCGTCGCTGCTCGCTCTCGGGCGGCCCGGTCCTGGCGCCGCCGGGGACGCCGAGCCGTTCGGCGATCGCGAGGATCCGCTCGTCGCTCGCGGTCAGCCAGCCGGGCACGGCGAGGGTGAGCTTGATGGCCGGTCGCGTGAAATAGAGGTTGGGGCCTTCCAGGACCCGGAGCTCGATCAACCGGACGGGGTCGGCCACGTCAGGCCCAGGGCGGTTCGGCGACGGACTCGATCGCCCGCGCGAGCGCGATATCGATCGCCGCCCGGACATCGTCGTCGGAGAGCCTGGGCATGCGCGGCACTCTATGTCAGGGGAACGCGATCGGCTCGGTATCGCCGGAGCTCCGGATAGGCGAGCGCAACGACGCCCGCCCCGACGATGCAGGCGAGCCCGCCCGACACGACCGAGATCGTCGGGGTGAACACCGTCGCGACGACGCCGGCCTCGAAGTCCCCCAGCCGGGGCCCGCCCGTCACCACCAGGATGTAGATCTGAGACATCCTGCCGCGCAATCGGTCCGGAGTGGCGACCTGGGTGATCGTGTTCCGGAAGATGGCCGAGATGACGTCCGCCGCCCCCGCGAGGGCCAGCATGAGCAGCGCGAGCGGAAGGTTCGCGCCGACGAGCCCGAAGGCGGTGATCGCCGCGCCCCACGCCACCACGGCCCAGATCACCGCCCATCCCTGACGCCGGACGTTGCGTACCCATCCGGTCGTGAGCGCCCCCACGAGCGCGCCGACGGCGGGAGCCGCGAACAGCAAACCCACGATCTCCGGTCCCCGGTGGAACTGCGACACGGCGAGGAACGTGAACAACGCCTGCGGCATCCCGAAGATCATGGCGATCAGGTCGATGAGGAACGTGGCTTGGAGCAAACGGTTGCGGCGGACGTAGCCGAATCCCTCCTTGACCGCGGTCCATCCGGAGGCACGTCTCGGATCGTCCTCAGGCGGCATCGGATGCATCATGAGCGCCGCGAAGAAGAGTGCTCCGTACGTGACGAGGTCGATCGCGTACGCCGCGCCGAAGCCCACCCGAACGATCAGGACCGCCGCGACGGCGGGGCCGACGATCCCCACCGTTTGCCAGAGCACCTGGCTGAGGGCGACGGCGGACGGGAGCAGGTCCTTGCCCACCAACCGGGGCGTCATCGCCGATCGCGTGGGGGCATCGATCGAGCTCACCAACGCGTGCAGCGCGCTCGCCAGGTAGATCACCCAGACGGGCGGGTGCCCGTACAGGGCGCCCGCGAGGAGCATCGCCGAGCTGACCGTGTGCGCGACCTGTGTCCACATCAGCGTCCGGCGACGGTCGTGCGCGTCGATGAACGCACCGCCGATGAGCGTCCCGACGAACACCCCCACCAAACCGCTGAGTCCGACCAGCCCCACCGCCGCGGCCGAACCGGTCAGCTCCGTGACCTGGATGTAGATGGCGACCCGGGCGAACTGATAGCCGAGCTCGGAGATGAAGCCCCCGCCCCACAGCAGGCGGTAGTCGCGGGAGACCTTAAGCGGCGTGAGGTCGATCGCGATCCGGCGCAGCCGCGAACCACGACGGGGCGACGTGTCGGGCGGTCCGTCCGGGGGCGTCACCCCCGGACGTTAGCAACCCGGCCGATCCGTCCGCGCCGCCGCCGTCGGCGTCAGCCGACGGCGGCGCCGATCGCGTCGTCGAGCACGTTCAACCCGTCCTCGAGCAACGCGTCGTCGATCGTGAGGGGAGGCAGGAGCCTGATGACGTTCCCGTAGGTGCCGGCCGTGAGCACGATGACGCCGTTCTCGAGGCACCGGCGGACGATCGCGTTCATCGCGTCGGCGCCGAGCGGCTCCTTCGTCGTACGGTCCTCGACCAGCTCGATCGCGCACATGGCACCGCGCCCACGGACGTCGCCGACGGCCGGGTAGCGGTCGGCGAACCCACGGAAGCGCCCCATGATGGTGTCGCCCAGCGCACGCGAGCGTTCGAGCAACCCCTCGCGCTCGATCTTGTCGAGCACCGCGAGCGAGGCCGCGGCCGCCACCGGGTTCCCGCCGTACGTGCCGCCAAGACCGCCGGCGTGGACCGCGTCCATCATGGTCGCGCGACCGGTCACAGCGGAGATGGGGAGACCAGCGCCGAGCGACTTCGCGGTGAGGACGATGTCGGGCACGACGCCCGGCTCGTCCTCGATCGCGTACCAGCGACCCGCGCGACCCATGCCGCTTTGGATCTCGTCGGCGATGAACGCGATGTCGTGCTCGGCGCAGAAGTCGGCCAACCCCTTGAGGAAGCCGGGCGCCGGGACGATGAACCCGCCTTCGCCTTGGATCGGCTCGATCAACACGCCGGCGATGTTCTGCTCGCCGATGTGCTTGTGCATCTCGTCGAGCGCATATGCGAGCGCCTCGTCCGCGCAGCGTTCCGGACCACCGGGCCACCGGTACGGATACGCCATCGGCAAGCGGTAGACCTCCGGCGAGAACGGCCCGAAGCCCTGCTTGTACGGCATGACCTTCGCGGTGAGCGTCATCGCCATGTACGTGCGTCCGTGGAAGGCATGGTCGAAGCAGACGATCGCCTGACGGCCCGTGGCGTAGCGGGCAACCTTCACCGCGTTCTCGACCGCCTCGGCTCCGGAGTTGGCGAAGAACGTCTTCTTGGGGAAGTCGCCCGGTGTCAGGGCGTTCAGGCGCTCGGCGAGCTCGATCGTCGGCTCGTTCCCGGTCACGCCGGCCGTGTGCGAGTCGCGCTCCAGCTGCCGCACGGCGGCATCGACCACGTCGGGTGCCGAGTGGCCGACGTTCAGGACCGCGATCCCGGTCGCGAAGTCGATCAGACGGTTCCCGTCGACGTCTTCGACGATCGCCCCCGAAGCCTGCGCGGCGACGATCGCGTTCATCGAGGGGAACGCGGACGTCATCGCTCCGTCCCGCCGGGTCATCCATTCCTTCGATCTCGGCCCCGGGATCTGCGTGAGGATCTTCCGCTCCTGTGGGATGTCCATGACGTCCTCCTCCTGCGGCGCCTCGAGGGCGCCGGGCCTCGTTGGGCGGTGTCGGCATCGAGTGTCGTTCGCTCAGGCTACCCGCGCCACCTCCGCGGCCGACCCAAGCTCACCGTCGGATTGTACGGATCGTCCATCCGGAGGGCGCGAAGGTCGTCGGGATCGGCGTCGACCTGTACGACCCGTACAATCCCGCGCATGGCCGTGATCGTGCGCGACATCCTGGCGATCCCGGGGATGGCGTTGCGCCTGGTCGCCGGCGAGGGCGAGACCGACAGGCCCATCCGGTGGGTCCACGTGAGCGAGTTGGAAGATCCCACGCCGTGGCTGAAAGGTGGCGAGCTGCTGCTCTCCACCGGGATGGGCGTCGGCGCGACCGCGGCGAAACAGCGGGCGTACGTTAAGCGGTTGGCCGACGCCGGCCTGGCCGGGCTCGGGTTCGGGCTCGGCTTCTCCCACGACAAGGTGCCTCGGGCACTCGTCGGCGCGGCGGAGCAGGTTTCGTTCCCCGTGTTCGAGGTCCCGTATCCGGTTCCGTTCATCGCGATCACCGAGGCCGTGTTCACCCGGATCCTTGCGGAGCAGTACGACACGCTGCAGCGTGCCGTCGATGCGGAGCACGTTCTCACGCGCGCCGTGATGGACGGTGCGGGCATCGAAGGCATCGCGGCGTCGCTCGCCCATGTCACGAACGGGTGGGCGATGCTGCTGGACCTCCACGGCATCCCGCTCGCGACCACGTCGCGGGCCGCGACGGGACGGGCCGACGCCGTGTGGACCGAGATCCGTTCCTCGCGTCCGGACGGGACAAGCTTCAGCCTGTCGTTGGTCGACAAGGGGCATCACGTCTGGGTCCAGCCCGTCGGCGCGCAGGGCCGTGTCGAGGCGTTCCTGGCGGTGGGCAAGCCCGAACAGCCGAGTCAACTCGATCGCATCGTGGCCGGTCATGCGCTCTCTCTGTTCGCGATCGAACTGGCGAAGTCGCGCGCCGTTGCGGACACCGAGCGGCGCCTGCAGGGCGATTTCTTCGACGAGCTGGCGGCCGGATCGCTCTCGGCCGCCGACGCCGCCCGCGGCCTGGCCCGGTTCGGGTTCGCCCGGGATGCGCTCGTCGTCGCGGTGGCGCTGGAGGGTGACGAGCCTGCCGTCCTCGCGCAAGCAGTCGAGGACCATGGCTCGAGGGCGGGCGGGGGCTTCCTGGTCTCGCGACGGGAGGACGGCGTGTCGCTCCTGTTCCCGGCGGGCTCCGAGCTGGAGCTCGAGGGTCTGGTGAAAGCGATCGGCGTCCGGACCGGCGGCACGATCCGCGGCGGGTCGGGCAGCACCGTCGCTCCCGTCGATGTCGGCCGGAGCCTCCGCGAGGCGCGCTACGCCCTGCGCGTCTGCCGGCTGGAGGGGTGGACGTCCGCGGGGTTCGAGGACCTGGGGACCTATCGGCTGCTGTTGTCGATGACCGAACCCGACGCGCTCCGCGCCTTCGCCGACTCGCTCCTGGGGCCGCTCGACGCGTACGACCGCGATCAGCACGGCGAGCTCGTGCCGTCGCTGCGAGCCTTCCTCCAGCACAACTCGCGATGGGAGACGGCCGCCGCCGAACTGTTCGTGCACCGTCACACGCTCCGCTATCGCGTCCGCAAGATCGAGGAGCTCACCGGTCGCGATCTGTCGAGCTCGTTCGACCGGATGGAATTCTGGCTGGCCCTGCGGGCTCGAGACCTCCTGTCCACCGACCCCGAGGCCTGAGCGGGACGGCCGATCCGTCCGGGTGCGGCGTTGTCCCGTCCGTACAGCAGGCCGGAGCCGCTCCGCCCGAACGGCGACTGGCCCCCTTCGTCCCCGAGGCGGCATACTGGCGCCCTGAGCAGCGTTCGTGTGAGGCGGGTTCCGTCATCCAAGGAGGGGGACATGGCCGACAGCTACCAGATGTTCATCAACGGCGAGTGGGTGAACTCGTCGGACGGCGGGACGCGCGACGTGATCAACCCGGCCACCGGCGGGGTGTTGGCGAGCGTCCAGGAAGGGACGGCGGAGGACGCGAACCGGGCGGTCGCCGCGGCGAAGAAAGCGTTCGAGACCTGGTACGACTCGACGCCGAAGGACCGGCAGCTCGCGCTGCTGAAGCTCGCCGATCGGATCGAGGAGCACGGCGAGGAGATCATCAAGCTCGAGGCCGAGAACGTCGGCAAGCCGTACGCGGTCACGATGTCCGAAGAGCTCCCGCCGATCGTCGACAACCTCCGTTTCTTCGGCGGTGCTGCGCGCACCCAAGAGGGTCGTTCGGCGGGGGAGTATATGGCCGGGTTCACCAGCTTCATCCGGCGTGAGCCGATCGGCATCGCGGGGCTGATCGCCCCATGGAACTACCCGCTGATGATGGCGATCTGGAAGATCGGGCCGGCGCTCGCGACCGGTAACTGCATCGTGCTCAAGCCGTCGGAGCTCACGCCTCTCACAGCGCTCAAGATGGCCGAACTCGCCCAGGATCTGTTCCCGCCCGGTGTGTTCAACGTGATCACCGGCGACGGCGAGCCGGTCGGCGACACGTTGGTTCGGCATCCCGACGTCGGCATCGTCTCGCTCACCGGCGACGTCAACACAGGGAAGCTGATCGCGAAGAACGCTTCGGACACGCTGAAGCGGGTCCACCTGGAGCTCGGCGGCAAGGCACCGGTCATCATCTTCGACGACGCCGATATCAGCACGGCGGTGGAGTGGGTCAAGATCGCCGGCTACTTCAACGCCGGACAGGACTGCACCGCGGCATGCCGCGTGCTCGTCGGCTCGGCGCAGTACGACAACGTGCTCTCGGAGTTGGTCCCAGCCGTCGAGTCGATCGCGATGGGCGACCCGTTCGAGGAGGCCACCGAGGTCGGGGCCGTCATCTCCAAGGAGCAGCTCGAGCGCGTCGAGGGGTTCGTCGAGCGCGCGCAAGAGGCAGGTGGCTCGGTGCTCACCGGCGGCTCCGCGATGGAGCGCGACGGGTTCTTCTACAAGCCGACCGTCGTGGCCGACGTGAAGCAGGACGCCGAGATCATCCAGCGCGAGGTCTTCGGTCCCGTCGTGACCGTGCAGCGGTTCGACGACGAGGAGCAGGCGCTCTCGTGGGCGAACGGCGTGGACTACGGCCTGGCCTCGTCCGTGTGGACGCGCGACGTCGGTCGCGCGATGCGCATGGCGCGACGGCTGCAATACGGATGCGTCTGGGTCAACACGCACATCCCGCTGACGCCGGAGATGCCGCACGGCGGGTACAAGCAGAGCGGGCACGGCAAGGACATGTCCGTGTACTCCCTCGAGGACTACACGAACATCAAGCACGTCATGATCTCGTTGGAGTAGCAGGTATCTGACGCGGAAAGGGTGATCACCCGATGGAGACGAGACCGTTCCTGGTGAACGGCGAGTGGCGGACGGGCGAGGGCACGTTCGAGGTCACGAGCCCGTACGACGACAGCGTCGTCGCCGAGATCGGCGTGCCGACGGCGGCCGACGTCGAGGAAGCGACCGCTGTCGCCGCCGAGACGTTCGAGACCTCGCAGCATCTCCCGGTGCACGTGCGGTCCGAGGCGCTCGATCACATCTCGAGGCGGCTCGCCGAGACGATCGACGAGAACGCCGCCTTGATCGCGCGCGAGGGAGGCAAGCCGCTCAAGTGGGCGACCGTCGAGGCGACCCGCGCGGTCTCCACGTTCCGCTGGGCCTCCGAGACGATCCGCCACGGCGACGACGAGCTGATGCGTCTGGACACCGAGGCGGCGCTGGGGTCGCGGATCGGGCTGATCCGCCGGTTCCCGGTCGGGCCAGTCCTGGGTATCACCCCGTTCAACTTCCCGCTGAACCTGGTAGCGCACAAGGTCGCGCCCGCGCTCGCGGTCGGGGCGCCGATCGTCGTCAAGCCCGCCTCGTCGACGCCGATCGGCTCGCTGCGGCTGGCGGAGTTCTTCGCGGAGACGGACCTGCCCAAGGGCATGTACCAGGTGCTGCCGGTCCGCTCGAAGGTCGCCGACGGAATGGCACGCGACGAGCGGTTCCGCAAGATCTCGTTCACGGGTTCGGCGGACATCGGGTGGTACCTGAAGGGCTTGGATCCGAAGAAGCGCGTCACGCTGGAGCTGGGCGGCAACGCGGGCGTGATCGTGCACTCCGACGCGGACCTGGATCATGCGGCGGCGCGGATCGCGTTCGGCGGGTACTACCAAGCCGGTCAGAGCTGCATCAGCGTGCAGCGCGTCCTGGTGGCGAGCGAGGTGTACGAGGACTTCACCGCCCGGCTCGTGAAGCAGGTCGAGAGCCTGAAGGTCGGCGACCCCATGGACCCGACGGTGGACGTCGGCCCGGTGATCGACAAGGGCGAGGTCGTCCGCATCAGGGAATGGGTGGACGAAGCCGTCTCCCAAGGTGCCGAGGTCCTTGCGGGCGGCACCGGCGAAGGCCCGATCTTCCAGCCGACGCTCCTGGGTGATGTGAACCCGGAGATGAAGGTTTGCCGCGAGGAGGTCTTCGGTCCGGTCGTCACGATCAGCCCGTACCAGACGTTCGAGGAGGCGCTCGCACGCGTCAACGACTCGAAGTACGGACTGCAGGCGGGCGTGTTCACGAACGACATCAACCGCGCGTTCCAAGCGCACCGCACCCTGGAGGTCGGCGGGGTCATCGTGAACGATGTGTCGGCGTTCCGCGCCGACCAGATGCCGTACGGCGGCGCGAAGGACTCGGGGTTCGGTCGCGAGGGACTGAAGTACGCCATGGACGAGATGACCGAGCCTCGCATCATGGTCATGTCGCACGTGCCGTTGTAGGCGGTCGGCGGCTGTCCGATGGTGGCGACATGGTTGGCGGCAGCGCTCTTGATCGCGTTGGCCGGGTTCACGGTGTATCGGCTCATCCGGTCGTGGCGGACCGCACGCGGGAGGTTCGACACCATCGATCCTCCCGCTTCCGGCTCCGCGTGACGCGCGTCTGCGTCGAGGGCTGACGAAATGGACCGGGGGGACCTCGTGTTCGTCGTTCTCCCGTTCGTCGCGCTGGCGCTGTTCTCGATCGGGTTCGTGATGCTGTTCCGTCGTCGGTGGCGCATGGATCGCGCGGCCATGCGGAGGGCCGCCCGGCTCGTCGAGCCCGACATCATCACGCCGCCCCGCGATCGGGCGGAGCAGCGTCGTCCCTGGTGGGGGAACCCGTGGATCTGGGTCGGCGTGTCGGCGGTGTCGGTGGTTCTCGGTCTGTTGGTGTGGCCCGGCCTGTTGGGCGGGGTCTTCCTGTTCATCCCGTTCGTCTGGCTGTCGCGATCTAAGGCACCGACGGTCGATCCCCGATCGAACGGCCACGCGAAGCGAGACGGTCCGTTCTAGTCCGGCGCCTCTGTGAGCGCCCTGTCCACGAACCCACCGATCAGCACCGCCGCCTCGCGCTCACGCCTCCAAAGGTAGTGGTCGGTGCCGTCGAGGATCTCGACGGACGCCCGGCGGAACTCGACCGCCAAAGCCCGTAGGTCCTCCGGTGGGCAGTACTCGTCGTGCTCACCGGCCAAGAGCAGCACCGGCGCGCGCATCCCGCGCAGCCCGTCGCCACGGGGGAGCGCGGGCAGCTCGACGTCGCCCGGCCGCAGGGGGATGCCGACGAGGGCGAGCGCCGCCACCCGCGGGTCGTCGAGCGCCTCTCGCAACGCGACGTTGGCGCCGAACGACCAGCCGCAGACGACCCCTGGCTCACCCGGCGCCTCGTCGCGCGATCGGTCGATCGCGGCGCGCACGTCCCTGATCTCGTCGTGGCCTCCTCCATACGTGCCACCGGACTTCATCACCCCGCGGAAGTTGAAGGAGAGCACCGCGAACCCTCGGTGCGCCAGCTCGTTGCGGATCGCCCACAGGATCGGGTGGTCCTTGCTCCCACCATGGCGGGGGTGCGGATGACAGATCGTCGCGGTGCCGCGTGGGGGACCGTCGGGCAGCCGGAGCTCCCCCTCCAGGAGGACGCCGTCCTCGGTCGAGAAGGTGATCGGCTCCATGGAGTGGCACCATGTCAGCGTGACCGGAACCCGACAACCACGACTCCAGGGCTTGGCGTTCGCAATGCGCGACCCGTTCCCATGGCCGCCGTTCGCTCGCCTGGTGCGCCAAGGGGAATCGCTCGGCTACGACGCGGTCTTCCTTCCCGAGATCGTCGGAAGGGACGCGCTCGTCGCCCTCGGAGCGCTGGCCGCCGAGACGGAGGTGCTCCGGCTGGGGACCGGCATCATCCCGATGTCGTCGCGCACGCCGATGCTGACGGCGATGGCCGCCGCCGCGGTGCACGAACGATCGCTCGGCAGGCTCGTGCTCGGTATCGGAACCGGCCCGGCCGTTCCGGGGGCGCTCGACCGGCTCCGCGCGCTGATCGAGACACTCCGTCGCCTGTTCGCCGGGGATGCCGTCGAGATCGATGGACGGGTATCGCGCCTCTCCCTGGTCCCACAGGATCCGGTGCCGATCTGGATATCCGCCCTCGGACCGCGCGCGATGCGTCTGGCGGGTGAGGTCGCGGACGGCGTCCTGCTGAACTGGTGCACGCCCGAGCGCGTCCGCTCCGCGAGCTCGGAGCTGCGGGAAGGGGCGGAGTCGGCCGGTCGTGATCCGGCAGACGTGACCGTGGCGGTCTACGTCCGGGCGAGCCTGGGAGCGAGCGACGAGGATTCCGTGCGGGCGGTGCAGGCGGCTGCGGGCGAGTACGCGTCGTACCCGGCGTATGCCCGCCAGTTCTCGATCATGGGGCTCGAAGAGGGATGCCGGCAGGCCGCCGCCGCGCACGCGTCGGGGCGCCCCGAGGACGTGCCTGAGGAGCTCGTCCACGCGGTGGCTCTGTTGGGTGAGCCCGCCGCAGCGCGGGAGCGGCTCGAGAGCTACCGGGAGGCCGGGGCCGATCTTCCCGTCGTGTACCCCGTGGCCACGCCCGGCGACCCGATCGGGTCGGTGGCGCGGACGATGATCGCGGCCGTCCCCGTCTGACGGGACGCGCCCGGCCCTGTCGGCGGCCGACCCCTCGGACCCGGTTGCACTCCCGCGTTCTTCCCGTAGACTCGGCACGTACGGGTTTGCAAGGTCGACACCGTGGAAAAGGGGTAAATACCGTGACGTACACCATCGCAGAGCCCTGTATCGACGTGCTGGACCGCGCCTGCGTCGACGAATGTCCGGTCGATTGCATCTACGAGGGCCCGCGCATGCTCTACATCCAGCCCGACGAATGCGTGGACTGCGGGGCTTGCGAGCCCGCCTGCCCCGTCACCGCCATCTTCTACGAGGACGACGTGCCGGCGGAGTGGAAGCAGTTCACCCCGATCAACGCGGAGTTCTTCGATGCGAACGTGAGCGGTCTCGGATCACCGGGAGGGGCGGCGCAGGTGGGCCCGCAGGCTGTGGACCATCCGATCGTCGCCGCCTGGCCCACGCTCTGATCGTTCCGCTCAGGCGGTCGCCCGGATCGGCGGCGAGCCGGGCAGGAACACCTGGAAGGACGCGCCGCCCCCTTCGCGGTCCTCGATCCAGGCGCGGCCGCCGTGCAGCTCGGCGAACCGTCGCACCAGCGTCAGGCCGACCCCGACGCCCGGCGAATGCTGTGGGGCGTTGGGCCCCTGTTGGAACGGTTCGAAGAGCGATTCCCTGAGCTCGGCCGGCACGCCGACGCCGCTGTCTTCGACCTTGATGAGCGCACCCTCCTCGTGTCGGTGAACGGAGACCCACACGTGGGCGTGGGACGGCGTGTGGCGCGCCGTGTTCGCCAGGAGGTTCTCGACGATGCGCTCGATCTTCGACGCGTCCACGGGGATCACGACCGGTTGGAGCTCCATAGTCATCTGTGAGCGTTCGATGTGCTCCGACTCGATCACGACCCGGCGGACGACCTCGCCGACGTCGACCCGCTCGAGCTTCGGCGAGACGATCCCTCGGGCGAGGCGGTCCATGTCGAGCAGGTCGATGACCAGCCGCTCGAGCTTGCGGGCATTCTCCGCGATACGTCCGGCAAGGTCGTGCGTGTCGCCCGCGTCGAGTTCCACGTCGCCCCGTTCGAGCGTGACGGCCAGGCCGAGGATCGCGGCGAGCGGCGTCCGGAGATCGTGCGACACGGCCTGGAGGAACGTGTTCTTCATCTCGTCCAGCGCTCGCAACCGTTGCGCCGCATCCCGCTCGACGTCCAGGGCTCGTGCGAGTTGGTCCTCGGCCATCTTGCGCTCTGTCACGTCCAGGAGGAAGCCCTGCCAATACGGGGGGTTCCCGTTGAGCCGCGCGAGCGCCGCCTGATCCTGCACCCAGATGATCTGGCCGCCCTTGCGGACGATCCGGTACTCCATCGAGAAGCGCTCTCGGCCCTCCGCGTTGCTCTTCGCGTGCGCCGCCACGACCCGCTCGCGGTCGTCGGGATGGATGATCCGCTGCCAGAGCGTCGGGTCGGTCTCGATGTCCTCGATCGAGTATCCGATCAGACCCATGTTCCCGGGCGCGACGTAGGTGGTGGGCGACTTCGTCTGATCGTCCGGATCGATCTGCTGCGTGTAGAAGATCGCTTCGTTCTGCTCAACGATGGTCCGGAACTTCAGCTCCGCGTCCCGCAGCTGCTGCTCGGCGCGCTTGCGCTCCGTGATATCCATCATGAGCCCCTGCCACACGCCGCCGCCGTCGTCGGGTCCCTCCAGGAATGACGCCTCGTCGTGGACCCACCGCCACCCGCCGTCGGCGGCCCGGAAGCGGTACTCGAACGAGAACGGCGCCCGTTCGACGTTCGTCCGCTCGTCGTCTCGCTTCACGCGTGCACGATCGTCCGGGTGCACGTGATCGATCCAGAAATCCGTGATCCATCGCCAGTCGGATGCGGGGTAGCCGAAGACCGCTTCCACCTGCGGGCTGATGTAGAAGTCCTGGGGGTCGCCGTCGGGGGTTTCCACGTACACGACCGCGGGGATGTGCTCTACGAGCGTGCGATAGCGCTCGTCCACCTCGACCGCCTGCCCGTCGACCAGCCGTCGCTCGAGTGTGGAACCCAGCACGGTGGCCGATGCTCGGAGCGCCGCGAGCTCGTCGCCGCTCCAATCTCGGACCGCGACGCAATCGTCGAACCCGATCGCGCCCCACCATTCGCCGCCGACGAACACGGGGAACTTCGCAAGGGAGACGACGCCGTGCAACTCGAGCGGTGGTCGTTCTGCCTTAGGGAGGTCGGCGACCGCGCTCAGGACGGCCTCACCTCGCGACAGGATCTGGGACCACCTGCCGAAACCCGACTCTTCCCACGGGGCCGATCGGAAGTTGATGTCGTCCATGACCCGGACGATGCCTGGGGCGGTCCATTCGGCCATCCAGGTCGCCGTGAGACGTCCTTCCTCGTCGACGACGTTCTCGGCGACATAGGCCCGAGAGACGCCGGCGGCTCGGCCCAGACGAGCCAAGACCTCGTCGGCGGCATCGAGCCAATAGGTCGAGAGGAGCAGACGCTCGGCGGCGAAGGCGACCGCCTCGACGATGCCATCACGGTGCAACGAACCAGAGGGATGTGCGCGTGCAGTGTCCACCTTGACCGGCCCCTCCTCTCGCCGACGGTAGACGAGCCCCGTTAGGGGTTGCGCTTTAGGATACCTCCTGGAAGCCGTAAGGACGGGCGGGACGGGCTCGTCCGGGCGGGGTGAAGCGTCGCCGATCCGGGGTTCAGGCGGGAAGGAACCCGGGCGCGGGATCGGCGGCCGGAGCCACTTCGACGCCCGGCCAGCGCTGCCGGGACCTCGCCGCCAGCTTGAACATCAACTCGACGGCGTTGGGGTCCTCGGACGCCGGTCGCGCCTCGATCACGCCGTCGGCAACCGCCCGGTTCCACACGTCGAGCCCCTTGTCCGTCCGGACGATCGAGAGCGTCCAACCCTCGGATTGCCCCAGCCCGCCGAACGAGATATCGGCGTGCTCGGCCGCGAAATCGGGGCAGTGCAGACACCCGGGGCGGGTGAACTCGTGCGCCGCCTTCAACGAGTAGGTGTGCTCGTCCCCCTCGTCGGTGTAGAAGAGGAGCTTCCCCTTCACGTTCACGCGGACGAGGTGCTCCAGGTCCAGGCCGAGCCGGTTCTGCGCGATCTCGTCCATCAGGCCGTCGTACGTGAACGACTTGGAGCAGAGCAGACCGAACGTCCACGCGATCTTGCGCCGCCACTTGTTGACCCGTCGGGCCTCCAGGGCGCCGGTGACGGAGGACTGGCAGCTCATCCCGACCAGGGCCACCTTGGAGAGACCGAGCTCGGCGGCCTTGATCAGCGCGAGCGGGTTCGCCGAATACGTGTAGCGAGAGCCGGCCGTATCCAGCACGCCCTGCGCGTCGGTCACGACGGCCGGCTCGGCGTCCCAGATGCGTTCGTCGGAAAGCTTCGAGGTGCATGCCCCGTCGATCTCACCCGAGGCGAGCCCCCAGATGAGGAGCGCCGACACCACGCCTCCGTCCTGGCCTTGGGCCAAGGAGGCGGGGTCGGACGCACGTGCCAGCCAGATGTCCTTGTAGTGGCCGATGACGTCCTCGGGCTTGCGGGCGAGGCCGAAGAGCGTCATGTCGATCTCGCCCTCCCAGTCGCGGAACCGCGGACACGCGCGGGTGCAGATGTCGCAGCCGCGCTCTCCGTGGGCGCACTGATCCACGCCGTCATCCTGCAGCTGTACCGGAACGTCGTTCTCGTAGCCGAGCACGTGGAACGGACACGTGACGATGCATGCGGTGCAGCCGGTGCATATCCCCGTCATGACGACCTCGTGATAGAGGTCGTGCCACTGTGTCTTGTCGGCCGTGGACGGCATACGGCCCGAGTATAGGGTCGCCGGGTCCCGGGGGGCCGTTCGTCAGGGGTCGATCAGAGACTGAACGAATCGCCGCACGCGCATTCGTGCTTCGCCCGTGGGTTGTGCATCTTCAACCCGCCGCCCATGAGGGCGTCGTCGAACTCGAGCGTGGAGCCCTGCACGATCGGCTGGCTGGCGGGATCGATCAGCACCTGGAACCCGTCCGCCGCGCGAACCACGGCATCGTCGGCGTCGGGCCCGTCGACGAACGACAGCTCGTAGGTGAACCCGGAGCAACCCCCTGCGAGCACACGGACGCGGAGCGAGGCGTCCGGACGTCCCTCCTTCTCCGCGAGCTGGCGCGCCTTCTGCGCCGCGCGGTCCGTCACGGTGATGGGGTCGTCCATCCGGGTCGCCATGGCTCTAAGGATACGTCGGTTCGCCGGAGAGGCTCTTGAACGCGACCTTGACGGACTCCGACAACGTCGGGTAGGCGTGGATCGCCGCGCCCGTCTTCTCAGGGGTCGCTCGCTCCGCCATGACCGCGACGACCTCGTGGATCATGGCGCCCGCCTCGTCACCCACGATGTGGCCCCCGAGGAGCTCGCCCGAGTCCGCGTCCGCCACCAGCTTCACCAGGCCCTGGGTGCTGCCCTCGATGTGGGCACGCTCGTTGTCCGACGCCGCCGATACCGCTGTCCGGATGTCGTGGCCCTGCTCGCGGGCCTGCCGCTCGGTCAGGCCGACGCTCGCGACCTCCGGATCGCAGAACGTGACCCTCGGCACGACCCGATAGTCGCGCGGCCGTGGACGACCGAGGATGTCGTCCGCCACGATCTCGGCCTCGTAACCTCCGACGTGCGTGAACAGCAGCTCGCCCGTGGCGTCTCCCGCCGCCCATACGCCCGATCCCGTCGTGCGGAGCGTCTCGGACAGGACCGGCCGGCCGTGATCATCCAGCTCGACACCCGCCGCCTCCAGGTCGTGTCCGTCGAACACCGGGCGGCGTCCGGTGGCGACCAGGAGCTCATCGGCTCCGATCGTGTCGAGCCCCGCGACGTCGACACGCCAGCCGTCGCCGGTCCGCAGCGCGCGCTCGATCGTCACGCCCGCGTGAAAGGTGATGCCGTCCTCCTGGAGCGCGGGGACGAGTGACGCGGCGGCGTCCTCGTCCTCGAGCGGAAGGATGTGCGGCAGGGCCTCGAGGACCGTCACCGTCGTGCCGAACCGCGCGTAGATCTGTGCGAACTCGATGCCGATCGCGCCGGCACCGATCACCACCAGCGACGCCGGCGGCACGGTCGGTTCCCAGATCGCCTCCTTGTTGGTCCAGAAGTGTCCGTCCTGCAATCCGTCGATCGGTGGAGCCGTCGCCTCGGTGCCGGTGGTGAGCACGACATGATCCGCCTCGACCTGCGTGCCGTCGGCGAGCTCGATGCGGTGAGGACCGACGAGCCGCGCCTCCTGGAGGAAGACGCGGATCCCCGCACGTTCGAACGGGGCGGCGCCTTCGCCGGATTGCGCCTCGATCACGTCACGAGCGCGCTGTTGGACGGCGGGGAGGTCGATCGTCACCGACGGGATCCGCACGCCGAACCGACCGGCCTCGCGAGCGAGCGACGCGATCTTCGCGCTCCGCAGCATGACCTTGGTCGGGACGCAGCCGTAGTGGTTGCACTCGCCGCCGAGCTTGTCGCGTTCGGCGATGGCGACACGCAGACCGGTCGTGCCCAGCAGGAACGCCACCTCGGAGCCGGTCCCGCCACCGCCGATCACGAAGACATCGAAACGCTCCACGGTGTGCCCTCTAGCTCGCCATGCCGCCGAGGAACCCGATGAAGATCCGCGCGTAGATCCGGGCGGCAGCCACCAGGTCGTCGACCAGCACCCACTCGTTCGCGGTGTGTGCCACCGAGAGCGATCCCGGCCCCATGATGACCGTGGGGATGCGGGCATCGTTGATGTAGAACCGGGCGTCGGTGATGCCCGTGAAGCCGACGTCGGGAGGGGTGGCGCCTCGCTCGGCGGCGATCGCCTGCCGGGCATGTCCGGCGATGACCGAGCCGGCCTCGGCTTCCGCGGCGTCGGTCCAGCCCTCGATCCGGAACGTCAGATCGACGTCGGGGTGGTCCTTCGTTATCGCTGCGGCCAGTCGTTCGAACGGCGCCAGCACCTCCGCTGGGTCCGTCTCGCCCGGCACGATGCGGCGGTCGATGACCAGCTCGCATCGATCCGGCACGACGTTCGGTGCGCTGCCGCCCGTGATCACCGCGGCGTTCACGCTCGGCCTGCCGACGAGCGGGTGCTCGAGGTCGGGCAGGACCTCGGGGAGCCGGAGGACCAGCCGAGCCATCGACGCGATCGCGTTCACCCCAAGGTCCGGCTGGGAGCCGTGCGCGGCCGTGCCTCGCGCGGTCGCGGTGATCCAGGCGCCGCCCCGCTCGGCGAGGCCGACCCGAAGGTCGCTCGGTTCGCCGACGATGCACGCGTCCTGCACGAGCATGCCTCGATCCCACAACACCTTCGTCCCGTAGATGCCCATGTGTTCCTCGTCGGCGGCGAGGTGGAACGTCAACGTGCCCGAGAGATCGATGCCCGCGCGACGGATCGCCGCGGCGGCGGCGAGCGCGGAGGCGACCGGTCCCTTCATGTCGGCGGAGCCGCGGCCGAGCAGGCGACCGTCTTCCACGACGCCTTCCCACGGCCCATGGTCCCAATTCGACGGGTCGCCCACGGGCACGACGTCCAGGTGCCCGTTCCACGCGAGGGAGGGCCGTTCGCCCGAACCGAACGAAGCGACGACGCTCGGCCGGCCTTCGTCGCTCCGGACCGTCTCGGGCGACCCGCCGATCGCCGTGAGGATGTCCGACGCCACCGCGGCGGCGACGTCCTCGGTGCCCCCGGGGTTCTCGCTCGGCGCGGCGATCAACGCGCGCGCGAACGCGAGGACCTCGTCGGCGTCGACCGCCCCGGCGGCTGCCTCTGCGAGGCCCTCATCTACCATGGCGCTCGATGGTACCCGTCACCCCGTTGCGAACGGCGCTCCGCGCCGCGCTGGAACAGGACCCTTCGCCGTCGCTCGTCCCGCCGGACCGCCTGGCGGCCGTCCTCGCGCCGCTCGTCGAGGAGCCGGTCGCATCGTTGGTCTTCACCGTGCGCTCGAGCGACCTGTCGCGTCACGCCGGTGAGATCTCGTTCCCGGGCGGGCTGCAGGATCCCGGCGAGACGCTCAGCGAAACGGCGCTCCGGGAGTCGTTCGAGGAGATCGGGCTGGACCCGGGGACCACGGACGTGCTCGGTGCGCTGCCGCCGGTCCACACGACCGTGAGCGGGATCCTCGTGGTCCCGTTCGTGGGCATGCTGGAGTCGATGCCCGCGTTCGTCGTGAGTGAGGAGGAGATCGACGAGGTGCTCACGTTCACGGTCGGCCGCCTGGCGGAGGTCGAGCGACCCGTCGAGGTGGCGCGGGAGCCCGGCCGCGTCTGGCGGGGCTTCGCATACGAGGTCGACGGCCATGTGATCTGGGGCGCGACCGGCGTCATGTTGCACGCGCTGCTCCAGATCATCCGGAAGGAGGCGTCGTGGCTGATCCCGGCGTGAACGGCGAGATCGCGCCCGAGGACCGTGAGCTCCGCGCGCTGCTCGGGGACGCGCACACGATCGCGGTGGTGGGGCTCTCGTCCAAGCCCGACCGGCCCTCGAACAGCGTGGCGTCCTACTTGCAGGAACGCGGGTACCGGATCGTGCCGGTGAACCCCAACGAGACCGAGGTGTTCGGCGAGCATGCGTATCCGACGCTCCTCGACATCCCGGAAGAGACGCACGTGGACGTGGTCGACGTGTTCCGCCGGGCGGAGGAGACCCCGGCCGTGGCGCGCGACGCCGTCGCGATCGGCGCTCGCGTGTTGTGGCTGCAGGCGGGCATCGTGAACGAGGATGCCTATCGCATAGCGACCGACGGGGGCCTCGAGGTCATCATGGGAGTCTGTATCCGAAGCACGATCAAGCGACTCGACCCGACGGAAGGATGACGCGATGCAGAGGTGGGAGTACTTCGTCGCTCCGTTGCTGGAGCACAACCCCGGAGAGATCCTGAACACGTTCGGCGAAGACGGCTGGGAGCTCGTCTCCGTCGCGCAGATCGAGAATCCCATGGGCGGCAAGAGCCTCGTCGCCTACATGAAGCGACCGAAGGACTAGTCCTCCGAGACGGCGCGTCGCAGCCGGCGACCGGCGATGAAGCGGGCCGCCAAGCCGGCGGCGAGCACGATCCCCGCCACGATCGCGATCGGCCTGTTGCCGCCGCCGCCCGAGTCGCCCGTGGGTGCGACGGTGGCCGTCGCCTCGGGCGTGCCCGTGAACCGCCAGATCGAATCGGACGTCGCCACGTACAGGTCGCCGTCAGGTCCCACCTCCAGGTCGGTGACGCCGGCGCCCATGGCGCTCACGACGTCCGCTCGGGGAGACGCGCCCGGCGGCAGCGGCAGCCGGTAGAGCAGACCGGTTCCGTACGAGCCGAAGTAGAGGTCGCCCCGCCACACCGCGCACCCCGTCGGCACGATGACGTCGGGGAAATCGAGCACCGGGTCGATGAACGGCGGCGCGCCTCCCGGACCGAGCTGATCCGGCCAGCCGTAGTTCCCCCCGGGCCGGATCAGGTTGATCTCGTCGTCGCTGTTCGGACCGTTCTCCGTCTCCCACAGATCGCCGTTCGAGGGGTCGACGCACAGGCCGAAGGAGTTGCGGTGGCCCATGGAGTACGCGGGGTTGCCTGCGCCGAACGGGTCGTCCGAGGGGACCGTCCCGTCGGGGTTCAGGCGCAGGATCTTGCCGCCGAGGTCGTTCGGGTCCTGGGCGCGCTGCGATTCATGCACCTCGCCCACCGAGAGGTACAGCTTCCCGTCGCGTCCGAACACGATGTCCCCGCCGTTGTGATACCCGTTCTCGGTCGTGAGCGCGTCGAGCAAGGGCTGCAGTTCCACGGACCCGCCGTCCGTCCGCAGGCGAGCCAGCCGATTGATGTGCGCGACCGGGTCCGAGTAGTAGACGTAGACCCACGGGTCGGTTTCGAACGCCGGATCCAACGCGAGCCCCAGGAGTCCCTGTTCGGCCGCCGACAGGACGTCGATGTGCGCGAACGGGTCGGGAAGCAGGTGCCCGTCCTCGATCACGCGGATGTCGCCCGTGTCTTTCTCCGCGAAGAAGAGACGCCCGTCCGGGGCGAACGCCATGTTCGAGGGGAACGAAAGACCACCCGCGACGAGCTCGGGGTCGCTCGAAGCGGCCAGTGATGTCGAAGCCTGCAGCATCCATGCGAACCCCGCGACGATGACGATGGAGACGATCCGGCGCACCACTCGAGTGTCGCACGGCTCCGTATAGTGGCCGACGTCGTAACCAGGCGAACCTCATCGGAGGGGGCGTTCGAGATCTCGCTCGTGATCGATCACGTCGTGATGGCCGTGCGCGATCTGGACGATGCCGGCGACCGGCTGCTCCGCGACCACGGACTGGCCTCGGTTCCCGGGGGGCGGCACGCGCGATGGGGGACGGCGAACCGCATCGTGCCGCTCGGCGAGGACTACATCGAGCTGATCGGCGTCGTGGATCGCGAGCAGTCGGCCGGGACCGTCTTCGGACGGACCATGATGGATCTCACCGCCGACGGCGATCGCTGGTACGCGATCTGTCTGGCGTCGGACGACGTCGACGCGATCGCCCGCCGCCTCGGCCTGGCGATCGAGCCCGGCGCCCGGACGCGGCCGGACGGCGCCGATCTCCGCTGGAGGGGCGCCGGGCTCGAGGCGCCCGAACGCGATCCGTGGCTCCCGTTCTTCATCACGTGGGATACCTCGCCGGAACTGCATCCCGGCCGGACGCCGATCGAGCATCCGAGCAGAGCGAGCGGCATCTCCTGGCTCGAGTTGGGTGGCGACGAGGTACGACTGCGCGCGTGGCTCGGGGGAGCCGACCTGCCGATCCGGGTCGTGGACGGTGAGCCCGGGCTGCGCGCCGTGGGCTTGCGAGAATCCTCGGGAGCCGAGGTCGTCCTGCGCTGACCGAGGTCGACCAGGGCTAGCTGAGCGCCTGCGCGAGGTCGGCGATCAGATCGTCGGGATGCTCGATCCCCACCGAGAGCCGGATCAGGTTCGCGGGAACCTCGAGCGGCGAGCCCTCGACGCTCGCGTGCGTCATCGGGCCGGGAACCTCGATCAACGATTCGACGCCGCCGAGCGACTCGGCCAGGAAGAAGAGCTTCGTCTTGGTCACCAGGGCGAGCGCCTCGGCGTCCGAACCGACCTGGAACGAGACCATGCCGCCGAAGTCCGACATCTGGCGTGCCGCGACGTCGTGTCCCCGATGCGACGCGAGCCCCGGATAGTGGACGGCTGTGACCTTCGGGTGCGCGTTGAGGAACGCCGCCACCGCGCGGGCGTTCTCGCTGTGCGCGCGCATCCGAACCGCGAGCGTCTTCAATCCGCGGAGCGCCAGGTAGCAGTCCATCGGTCCCGGCACCGCCCCGATGGCGTTCGTGAGGAACGCGAGCCGTTCGATCCACTCCGTGTCGCTCGTGACGATCGCGCCGCCGATCAGATCGGAGTGGCCGCCGATGTACTTCGTCACGCTGTGCACGACGGCGTCGGCGCCCAGCTCCAGCGGTCGCTGGAGCACCGGCGTCGCGAACGTGTTGTCGACGACGACGCGTGCGCCGGCACCGTGCGCGATCTCGGCGACCGCGGGCAGGTCCACGATCTTGAGCATCGGGTTCGAGGGCGTCTCGACCCACACCAGCGTGGTGCTCGGACGGATCGCCGTTCGGAGCGCCGTCTCGTCCGCCATGTCCACGGTGGAATGATCGAGACCCCACCCGGAGAGCACGTTCGCCAACAGGCGGTACGTCCCGCCGTAGACGTCGTCGGCGAGGACGACGTGATCGCCGGGTCGCAACGTGAGCAGGAGCGTGGTCTCGGCGGCCATGCCGCTCGCGAACGCGAACGCGTGGCTGCCTCCTTCGAGCGCCGCGAGCGCGACCTGGAACGCCTCGCGCGTCGGGTTCCCGCCGCGTCCGTAGTCCCAGCGCTTGGGCCGGCCGACCGTGTCTTGCGCATAGGTCGACGTCTGGTAGATCGGGATGTTGACCGATCCGTACAACGCCTCCGGGTCCTGGCCGGCGTGGATCGCGCGCGTCTCGGAGCGCTCGGCGTCTACCGCATCTCCGGGGGCAGCTTCCATCCTCGCTCCTCGAGCTCCTCGATCGATCCCCGCCCCTCTCGAGCGCGGCGCCAGAGCATCGCCTTGCGCTTGGCGTCGTGGCCGGGCGCGAAGTCCCCGCGGACCAACGTGTGGCAGTCCGGGTCGCCGCACGCACAGTAGTTGAACAGCGGGCGCCACGTCGTTGGGGATCTGGGCCGCTTGGCGGAAGGGCTTGGCAGGCAGGGTGTTCACGGGGAGCATGATGACCCCTTCCTGCGGATCGCCCGGCGCGAAGTGTTTGCCTTCCAGGGCCATCAGCCCCGTCAGGGAGGCCAGGGCGGCATCCAGCCGATCGATCGACGTCAGCTCGTCCGTCCGCACTCCCTGGGCGCGCAGGACGCGCTCGCGCCACACGCGCTTCGAGACGCCTTTCGGTGGAAGCGTCCCGGTCAGCACCACGGTCGGTCGCGTGCGGGAAGACCTCCATGGCACGGCCTTTCGGCGATCCGGCGCCGTACGTGGGGAAGCCGTGCTCGTTCGCCGCGCGGAAGACCTCGAACCCGACTTCCATCCACTCGAAGAACCGGTTCCCGCGGCCGTGGGTCTCGGACGGCGTGTTGAACGATTGGATGTTGCACGACGCGAGCTCGCGTTCGGTCCGGCGGGAGCGGCCCGTCGCGGCCCACCGAGGCGGGGAATCGATCGCGACGACGTCCGGATGGAACTCGTCGATGAACCCGCCGATCTCCGCGGGTCGCACGTGCGAGCGCACCGCGAGCGGGACGCGTCGCTCGTCCATCAGGACGAGGTCGAGTCCCTTCCGCACGCCGACGTCGACGCCGATCGATCGCACGATCAGGGCGTCCGCTGCCGATGCGCCAAGAAGTCGAGCAGGTCGCTCCTCGTCAATACGCCCAGCACTTGTCCGGCTTTCGTGATGAGGACTGCGGGCCCGTGCTCGAGCTCGCCGAACGCGGATTCGATGGGGTCGTCGAACTCGACCATCGGGATCGGCGGCGCCATGACCTCGGCGACGTCGGCCTGCAGGGCGTCCGGGTCGCGGAAGATCCGATCGAGCAACTCGCGATCGCGGATGGAGCCGACGAACTGCGAGACGTCCGTGCTCTCTTCTCGCACGACAGGCGCTTGCGAGATGTCGGCGTTCTGGAGCCGCTCGACGGCCTGCCGCACCTTGTCGTGCGCCCCGACCGTGATCAGCGGCGGCAGTTCGCCGTGCTTCGCAAGCAGGACCTCTTCGACCCGGATCACGTCGGGACGATCGAGCATCCCGTGCTGGAGCATCCAGGAGTCGGAGTACACCTTCGACAGGTACTGCCGGCCGGTGTCGGGCAACAACACGACGATCGTCTTCGTCTCGTCGAGCTCGCGAGCGACCTGCAGCGCGGCGAACACCGCGCTCCCCGCCGAGCCGCCGATCAGGATCCCCTCCTGTCGTGTGACGGCGCGTGCCGTCCGGAACGAGTCGCGGTCGGACACCTTGACGTAGCGGTCCACCACCGACGGGTCGAACGTGGCGGGCCAGAAGTCCTCGCCGATGCCTTCGACCAGATACGGCCGCGGCGCGTCGCCCGAGTACACGGATCCCTCGGGGTCGGCTCCGACGATCGTGACCGCCGGGTTCTGCTCCTTGAGGAATCGACCGACGCCGGTGATCGTGCCTCCCGTGCCCGACCCCGGCGACGAACACGTCGATCGCGCCATCGGTCTGGCGCCAGACCTCGGGGCCGGTCGTCTCGTAGTGCGTCGCCGGGTTCTCCGGATTGAAGTACTGGTTCGGTTGATAGGCGCCGGGGATCTCCTCCGCCAGACGATCCGCCACGCGGTAGTAGGACTCCGGGGACTCCGGCGGAACCGCTGTGGGGCAGATCACGACCTCGGCTCCGTACGCGCGGAGGAGGGCGATCTTCTCCTGGCTCATCTTGTCCGGCATCACGAAGATGCACTTGTATCCGCGGATCGCGGCGGCGATCGCCAGCCCATGCCCCGTGTTGCCCGACGTGGGCTCCACGATCGTGCCGCCCGCCTTGAGGAGACCGGCCCGCTCGGCGGACTCGATCATCCGGATGCCGATCCGATCCTTCACGGAGCCGCCCGGATTCAGCATCTCCAACTTCGCGAGGACGGCCGGCCGGACGCCTCGGGTGACGGTGTGCAGCCGCACGAGTGGCGTGTCGCCCATCGCGTCCAGGAACGTGTCGAGCACTTCCATCTGCACCCTCTCCCCGCCGGACCTCGCCCCGGCCATCCGGCCCCTATCGTGCCACGCCCCACAGACGGGCGTCCGAGCCGCCAGGTCCGCCGGCGGTTATCTCGGGCCGGGTGGAGGGATCGATCGTCGAGTGACTTGCAAGTAGCGCTCCACCCCGCGGGGTAAAGTGCCGAAGCTATGAGGGTCGGCCGCAGGGTGGACGGCCCGCACCATAGGGAGCAGGGGGAGGCGTGAGCGAGCAACAAGGGGAGAACACAGACCTCGCCGGCGGCGAGAGTCTGCTCGTTGCCGACGACGATCCTTTCATCGCCCGGTTGCTCGAGATCGAACTGCGCGCGGCCGGATACGACGTGCGCGTCGCCAGCGACGGCGTCGAGGCATTCGACCTGGCCCAGGAACGGAGCCCCGATCTGGTCCTGGCCGACGTGATGATGCCGAACATGGACGGGTTCGAGCTCACCCGCCGTCTCCGCCAGGACCCGCGCACGGCAACGGTCTCGATCATCATGCTCACCGCTCGCGGTCTCTCGGCCGACAAGCTCGAAGGGTTCGCGATCGGCGCCGACGACTACATCGTCAAGCCGTTCGACACGCCCGAGCTGCTGGCGCGGATCCGCGGCGTGCTCCGTCGCGCGAAGGAGATGCGCGCGCAGTCGCCGCTCACCGGTCTGCCCGGGAACGTCCGGATCGAGGAGGAGATCGACGGCCTCGTGGAGCGCGGCGAGGACTTCGCGTTGCTGTACGCGGACCTCGATCATTTCAAGGCCTACAACGATCACTACGGGTTCATGCGCGGCGACCAGGCGATCCAAACGACGGCGGCGCTGATCGAGGAGGTCGCGCGGGAGGTCACCGGCGGGGACGCGTTCATCGGTCACGTCGGCGGCGACGACTTCGTGCTGATCGTGCCGACCGACAAGGCGACCGACGCCGCCGAGGCCATCGTCAAGCGCTTCGATCAGGAGGTGCCGGCGCTCTACGACCCCGACGACCGCGAACGCGGCTTCGTCGAGGTCGCGAACCGCCGGGGCGAGCTACAGCGGTTCCCGCTGCTCTCGATCTCGATCGGCGTCGCAAGCACCGAGAAGCGCATGTATGCGCACTACGCGGAGGCCGTCGCGATCGCGACCGAGATGAAGGCCTACACGAAAGCGACCGCCGGGTCGTCGTGGGCGATCGACCGCCGCACGACCTGATCCGTTACAGCGGAGCGGGTTCGGCGAGGTAGAAGCCCTGGCCGAACGGCACACCCAGCGTGACCAGCGTCTCAAGCTCCTCGCGCGACTCGATGCCCTCCGCGACGATCGCGATACCCATCTCCTCGCCGAACGACACGAGCGCGGACGTCATCGCTCGCTTGGCGCGGTCGCCGTCGATGTTCCGGGTGAGGCTGGTGTCCACCTTCACGATGTCGGGGTGCAGGAGCAAGGTGTGTCGCAGGCTCGCGAACCCCGCGCCCGCATCGTCGATCGCGACGCGGATGCCCCGCCGGCGCAGACCTTCGAGCGCGCTGGCCAGGACCTCGTAATCCTCGATCGCCTCGTGCTCGGTGATCTCGACCACCATCCTCGACGCGTCGCCGTCGACGAGCGCGGCGAGCTCCGGCGCCATCGCGGCGCGCGGCGAGCAGTTGACGGACAGGTACGCGCCGTCCGGGAGGTGGGGGATGGCGGTCATCGCGCTCTTGACCGCCATCATCTCCAGCTGGATGCCGAGCTCGAGCTCCACCGCGGCGGCGAACCATTCGTTGGGCGGCCGCAGCGGCAGGGAGTGGAAACGGGCGAGCGCCTCCATGCCGACGACCGCACGGTCGCGCAGGTCGACGATCGGCTGGTAGACCATGGTCACGCCGCTCCCGGACAGGAAGCGGTCGATCTCGCCTCGCTGCGCCGCACGATGCTGATGTCCGATCTCCTCGCGGCGCAGCTGTGACGAAAGCTCGTGGACGATGCCGTCGATCAGCTCGGCGGAAAGGCTCGCCCCACCGTCGACCACCTTGGCGATCGAACCGAGGAGGTCCTGCCCGGCGGTGCCCTTGACGAGGTAGCCGACGGCGCCCGCCCGGAGCATCTCGAGCACGGTGGGGCGATCTTCGAACGCGGACAGCGCGATCACGCGCGTGGTGGGGGAGACCCGGATGATCTCGCGCGCCGCGCGCGGGCCGCCCCCGGCCGGCATGCTCACGTCGACGATCGCGACGTCGGGGCGACTGGCGTGGGCGAGCTCGATGGCCTGGTCCGCGTCGCCGGCCTCGCCCACCAGCACCAGGCTCTCCTCGTGGGCGAGGAGATCGGCGAGCGCACCCCGCAGGGCAGGCTCGTCGTCGGCGATCAGGATACGGATCGGCGGCGCGGGAGCGACCGCGCCGCCGGGGGAAGTTCCGACGGAAACCACGGCGAGGACCGTACCGGTAGCGGTGGAGGGGTTCAATCACCCGGCGAGGCCACGGTCGAGACCCCCGGGTGCCTTCGGGCGCATCCCCCGCCCGGCGTACTATCGATGCGCCGCAGCGCGACCTGCGGCGGAGGTGGACGATGACGGCACGCGAGATCCGAGCGCCCCGAGGCACCGAGCTGTCATGCCGGTCGTGGCCGCAGGAGGCCGCGATGCGGATGCTGATGAACAACCTCGATCCCGACGTGGCCGAACGTCCCGAGGATCTCGTGGTGTACGGCGGAACCGGACGTGCGGCCCGCTCGTGGGAGGCGTACGACGCGATCGTGCGGACCCTCAAGACGCTCCGCGACGACGAGACGCTCCTGGTCCAGTCGGGCAAACCGGTCGGGGTGTTCCGCACGCACGCGATGGCGCCGCGGGTGTTGATCTCGAACTCGATGCTCGTGCCGAAGTGGGCGGACTGGGACACGTTCCGCGAGCTCGAGGCCGCGGGACTGACGATGTACGGGCAGATGACCGCGGGCTCGTGGATCTACATCGGGACGCAGGGGATCCTGCAGGGGACCTACGAGACGCTCGCCGAATGCGCGCACCAGCGGTTCGGCGGAACGCTGCAGGGAACGGTCACGCTGACCGGCGGCCTCGGCGGCATGGGTGGCGCGCAGCCGCTCGCGGTGACGATGAACGGCGGCGTAGCGCTCTGCATCGACGTCGACCCCGCACGCATCGAGCGCCGGATCAAGACGCGTTACCTCGACCGGGAGACCGACGACCTCGACACCGCGCTCGCGATGGGTCGCGGAGGCGCGGTCGGGTGGCGAGGCGGTGTCGATCGGATTGCTCGGTAACTGCGCCGAGGTGGAGCCCGAGCTCCTGCGGCGAGGGTGGCGGCCCGACATCGTCACCGATCAGACGAGCGCGCACGATCCGCTGGGCGGGTACGTGCCCGCCGGGCTCACGTTGGAGGACGCGGCCGCGTTGCGCGTCGCCGACCCCGACGACTATCAGCGTCGCGCCTACGCGTCGATGGCCGAGCACGTCGCCGCGATGGTGGGCTTCCTCGACGCGGGGTCGGTCGTGTTCGACTACGGCAACAACCTCCGCGCGGGCGCGGAGCTCGGCGGCATGCCGCACGATCGCGCGTACGCGTACCCGGGGTTCGTGCCGGCGTTCGTGCGGCCGCTCTTCTGTGAGGGCAAGGGCCCGTTCCGCTGGGCGGCGCTGTCGGGCGACCCCGAGGACATCGTCAAGACCGACCGGGCCGTGTCCGAGCTCTTCCCCGACGACGCCCGTCTGCAGCGGTGGATCCGCATGGCAGAGGAGCGGGTGGCGTACCAGGGACTCCCGGCGCGGATCTGCTGGCTCGGATACGGCGAACGCGCGAAGGCCGGGCTCCGCTTCAACGAGATGGTCGCGTCGGGGGAGTTGTCCGCGCCGATCGTGATCGGGCGGGACCACCTGGACAGCGGGAGCGTCGCGTCCCCGTTCCGCGAGACCGAGGACATGCGCGACGGCTCCGATGCGATCGCCGACTGGCCCATCCTCAACGCGTTGATCAACACCGCGGCCGGCGCGCACTGGGTGAGCGTGCATCACGGCGGCGGTGTGGGTATCGGGTACTCGATCCACGCGGGGATGGTGGTGGTCGCCGACGGAACGGAGAACGCCCGCGAGCGCCTGGAGCGCGTGCTGACGTCCGATCCGGGGACCGGGGTGATGCGTCACGCCGACGCCGGCTACGAGCGCGCGCTCGAGGTGGCCGCCGAGCGCGGCGTGCGGATCCCCATGCGCGAACCGTGACCGATCGGCACATCGTCGCGATGGGCGGCGGCCAGGATGTCGGAGATCCGGCGTTCCGCTTCGTGGCCGGTCTGGTGGATCGACCGCGACCGAAGGTGTGCCTGCTGCCCACGGCGGCGAGCGCGGTGCCGGTCTCGGTCATGCGGTTCCTCTCCGTCTACACGACCGACCGCTTCGAATCCACCTATCTGGATCTGTTCGCGCGCGACGATCGCGACGTCCGCGAGTACCTCCTCGCGCAGGACCTGATCTTCGTCGGTGGCGGGAGCACGGCGAACCTGCTCGCGATCTGGCGGGTGCACGGGCTCGACACGATCCTGAGGGAGGCGTGGATGTCGGGGGTCGTCCTCGCCGGCGGGAGCGCGGGTGCGAACTGTTGGTTCGAGGCGAGCACCACGGATTCGTTCGGCCCGCTGGCTCCGTTGACCGACGGTCTTGGCCTGCTGCCTGGCAGCTTCTGTCCGCACTACGCGGACGAGCCCGGCCGGCGTCCGCTCTATCAGGCGCTCGTCGCGGAAGGCTTCCCGTCGGGCATCGCGTGCGACGACCTGGCGGCGGTGCACTACGTCGGGACCGACCTCGTCGAGGTCGTCGCGTCGGATCCGACGGCGCGCGCGTACCGCGTGACCGGGGGGAACGACGGCGTGGTCGAGGAGACACTTCCGGCTCGCCCCCTGGACGGCTGAGCGTTCCCGCTGCATCCCGTGGGGCCGCAGGGTAGCCTTGCCGCCGTGCCGGTCGGAGTGGGGGGAGCGCTGACGCTCGCGGATGTCGTCGCGGTCGCCCGCGGCGCCGAGGTCGAGTTCTCCGATACGGCGCGGGGACGTGTGGAGGCCGCGCACGCGGTGATCGAGCGGGTCGTCGCGTCGGGCGAGACGGTCTACGGCGTCACTACCGGGTTCGGTTCGCTCGCCGATGTGCGGATCGACCCGTCACAGGCCGCCGCCCTGCAACTCGGGATCGTGCGATCGCACGCCACGGCCGTCGGGCGACCGCTCTCCCGCCAGGAGGCGCGGGCGATGCTGCTGCTGCGCGCACACGTGCTCGCGCTCGGCCATTCCGGTGTCCGGCCGCTGATCGTCGATCGCATGGTGGAGATGTTGAACCGCGACCTGATCCCGTCGGTGCCGGAGCAGGGATCGCTCGGCGCGTCGGGGGACCTCGCGCCGCTCGCGAACCTGGCGCTTCCGTTGATCGGGCAGGGCGAGCTTCTGACGGACGGCGGGACCGAGGCGGCCGGCCCGGCGCTCGCCGTCGCCGGGCTCGCTCCGATCCCGTTGGAGGCGAAGGAAGGGCTCGCCCTCGTGAACGGAACCCAGGGCATGCTCGCCGTGGGGATCCTCGCGGCCAGGCGCGTGGCGGATCTGGCCCGGACGGCCGACATCGCGGCGGCGATGTCCGTGGAGGCGGCGCTCGGCACCGACGCGGCGTTCGACGAACGGCTGCAACGCCTGCGTCCGCACCCGGGGCAGATGACGTCCGCGTCCAACCTCCGACGCATGCTCGCCGGCTCGCCCATCCTCTCGTCGCACCGCGACAGCCCGCATCTGGTGCAGGATGCCTACTCGCTCCGCTGCGCCCCCCAGGTGCACGGGGCGACGCGCGGCGTGCTCACCTACGTCGCGGGCGTCCTGCAGACGGAGGCGAACGCCGTCTCCGACAACCCGATCGTTCTCGCCGATGACGACGAGGTCCGCTCGGGCGGCAACTTCCACGGACAGCCGGTCGCCGTGGCGCTCGACGCGCTCGCGCTGGCGACGGTGGGGCTCGCGAGCATCAGCGAGCGACGCCTCTACCGCTTGCTGGACGCCAAGCAGAGCAACGGCCTCCCCCCGTTCCTGATCGAAGGGAGCGGGCTGCACTCGGGGTTCATGCTCGTGCAGTACACCGCGGCGTCGCTCGTCTCGGAGTGCAAGTCGCTCGCGCACCCGGCGTCGGTCGATTCGATCCCGTCCTCGGCGGGGCAGGAGGATCACGTGAGCATGGGGATGATCGCGGCGCGCCACGCGCGGGACATCGTGGCGAACGCTGAGCTGGTCGTTGCGATGGAGATGATGGCCGCGGCGCAAGCCCTGGACCTGCGTTCGCCGCTGGAGCCGGCGGAGGGCACGCGGGCCGCTCGCGACGCGGTGCGCGACGTCGTGCCGTTCCTCGAGGTCGATCGCGAGTTCCGGCCGGACATCGACGCGTGCCTCGGCGCGATCCGCGACGGCAGCGTGGTGGCCGCGGTCGAGTCGGCGATCGGCCCGCTCGACTGAGGCGGCTACGCCCGCCCGAGCGTCACCAGGATCAGGTGTGCGATCTTCTCGGGCGTGCGGCCGTCCGTGCCGACGTGATCGCCGAACGCCGTGTCCTCGAACGCGAGGAGTCCGGTCTCAAGGCGATCCAGACGCCAGGCCACCGCTCCCGGCTCGATCCGGTCGTGCTCGATACGCTCGCGCATCGTCGCTTCGCTCGCGGTCAGACGGAACGGACGGACCTCCGCGGCTCCCTTCAGCCCGTCCATGATCTCGCGGTAGTACTCCAGCCGCCAGATCGTCATGGGGATCACGAGGTCGCCGGTCCCCACCCGCTCGACGGCGTCCTCTACGACGGCCTTCCGCCATTCCGGCAGGTCCTGGAAGTCGTCGACGCCGGGCCATTTCCGGACGAGCTCCGCTCCTCGCACCTCGGGGTCGAGCAACGCCCAGTCGGGCTTCTCCTCGAGCAGCGCTCTCGCGACCGCGGTCTTGCCGACGCCGAACGGACCGTTCAGCCAGATGATCATGCGACGAGCTCACCGCCCACCAGCGTCGCGACCACCGGGTCGTGGCCCGGTCGGTAGGGCACGTGCGCGAACCGTCGGTCCTCAAGCAGCAACACATCGGCGCGCTTGCCGACTTCCAACGTGCCGAGCCGTTCGTCCATCCCCAGGACGAACGCCGGGTTGGCGGTGGCCGCCGTCAGGGCTTCCATCGGTCTCAGTCCGTAGGACGTGCACGCGAACGCGATCGCCTCCGGCATGGAGGACACGGGCGACGTTCCGGGGTTGAAGTCGGTGCCGACGGCGAGGGCGGCGCCGGCGCGCCGCAGCGCGTCGACCGGAGGGGATTGCGCGCCGAGCATGAACGAGGACGCGGGCAGGAGCACCGCGACCGTGCCGTCCGCGTCCCCGAGCGCCTCGACGCCGGCGAGGCTCAGGTGGTTCAGGTGGTCGGCGCTCCGGGCTCCCAGAGCGACCGCGGCCTCCGTCGCGCCGCTCGGACCGAGCTGATCGGCGTGGACGCGCAACGGGAGCCCCACACGCGCGGCCGCCGCGGCGACGGCCGTGAGGTCGTCGAGCGAGAACGCGATGTCTTCCACGTAGATGTCGACCTGGTCGACGAGCTCCTCGGCAGCGGCAGCGGGGATCAGCTCGTCGCACGCGGCGCGCACCCAGTCGGCTCGGTCGACCTTCTCGGGCACGGCGTGGCACGCGAGCAACGTCACGGAGCACGTCTGGGGAGCGGCCGCCGCGAGCGCGCGCGCGAGCCGCGCCTGCCGGAGCTCCGCCTCCACCGAGAGGCCGTACCCGGTCTTCAGCTCCATCGCGGTCGTGCCGTGCGCCGCCATCTCGCGCGCCAGCGGCACGCAGAACGCCATGACGTCGTCGTCGGACGCGGCCGCGAGCAACCGGCTGCTGCGGAAGATCCCGCCCTCCTCGCCGTGGAGGTCGCGGTAGCTCGCACCGGCCAGGCGCGCCTCGAACTCGTCCGCCCTCCAGCCGATGAACGGCAGGTGCACGTGGCAGTCCACGAACCCCGGCACGAGGAGCCCGCGGTCGGGCGTGCCGATCGAGGCGGGCCACGGCAGGCCGCCGGCGGGGCCGACGTACGTCAGGAGCCCGTCCTCCCAAGCGACGCCGGCGGGCTCGTCGAGCATGCTCGCGGTCGCCGCCGCGCCCCTGGCGGGGAGGGGTCCCGAGGCCGTCGCCAGCGCGGCGGCGACCGCCGCTCCCCGTGAGCCCGTCATGTGCGAAGCCTAGCGGCATCGGGTTCGGGGGCCGGGAGCGATCCCCGCGTCCCTACACTTGATGCATGCATGTCGAGCGCGCGATCGTGCTGCCGACGACGCCCGATGGCGCGTGGTCGGTGTTGGTCGACTGGGAGCGACAGGCCGACTGGATGCTCGACGCCGACCGGGTCGAGGTGGTCTCCGAGACACGGGAGGGTGTGGGCGTCCGCCTGGCGGTGAAGACGCGGCTCCTCGGCGTCCCCGCGTTCACCGAGCCGATGGAGGTGACGGTATGGGAGCCGCCGCGGCGACTCGTTATCCGTCACGGCAGCCTGGTCGCCGGCACAGGGGTCTGGGACCTCGTCCCGCTTGACGGTGGCACGGGGTTCCGCTGGTCCGAAGACATCCGCCTGCGCGTGCCGGTGGTCGGGGAGCTCGCTGCGCGCGCGTACCGGCCCGTCATGCGGGCGTTGATGGGCCGCGCGCAACGTTCGCTCCGGCATCACATCATCTCGATCGGACCGGAGCGGTAGTCCCGGCGGGTCAGCGGGCGATCGTCGGCGTCGGAGGAGGTGCCGCGATCAGCAGCACCACCGCCGGATCCTCCGAGGCGTTCTTCACGGTCAGCTCGGATCCCGCGGGCACGAGCATCGCTCCCCACTGCGACATCCGCGCACGCGACTTGTCGACCTGGGTCGCGATCTCTCCCGACAGGACGCAGAGCACGGCATCGGAGGCGGGATCCGTCATGGGTCCCAGCCCTTGGGCCCCCTGGAGGCAGATGACTTCGGACCACAGATGTTCGGTCTCGAAGAGCGTCTCGTGCCGCGGCTCGTCGTCGGAAAAGTGCACCAGATCGCGAAGGTCTCGGGGCTTCATCGCGCCACAGGGTAGCGGGCGGCAGACGTGTGGGGGCGTTCGGCTGCCACGGCTAGACTGACCGCCGCTCACCCAACCGCGGCCGGACACAAGGAAGAGGGAGTCCCGTGACCACGTTCTCGTACTCGACCGACGCGCCCGCGACGGTACGCGCCGGCGTCCTCGTACTGCCCATGTACCACGGACCGAAGGGCCCGATCGCCGGTCCCGGCGTCAAGGAGGTGGGCCTGGAGCAGGCGTATCGCGACGCCAAGCTCACCGGCAAGAAGCAGGAGAACCTGTTGGTCGTGCGGCGCGACGGCGACCGGTTCACGGCCGGCGCGGTCCTGCTCGTCGGCGTAGGAGACAAGGCGGAGCTCACGCCGACGGCGCTCCGTCGCGTGCTGGGGCGTGTCGCGGGAACGCTGGGCCGGTTCGGGACCGCCGCCACGACGTTCCCACAGGCCGCGGCCGGGCGCGACCTGCCGGGCGCGGTTCAGGCGACGGTCGAAGGTCTAGTGCTCGGCGCCTACCGGTTCGATCGCTACAAGGCGACGAAGGTAGAGAAGGCGCTCACCCGCGTCGCGGTGATCGGTTCGGCGCGCGCGGACGCCAAGGCGGCGCGCGATGCCGTCAAGCGCGGCCAGGTCGTCGCCGAGGCCGTCTGCTGGGCTCGCGACCTGGTGAACACGCCGGCCGGCGACATGCCGCCGGCACAGATCGCCCGAGAGGCGCAGAAGATGGCGCGCGAGGTCGGGCTCCGCTGCAAGGTCTGGGGCAAGCCGGAGCTCGAGAAGGGCGGGTTCGGCGGCATCCTCGGCGTGGGCGCCGGCAGCGTGAACCCACCCCGCCTCATCGAGCTCTGGTACAAGGGCGCGGGCACCGACACGCCCATCGCGCTCACGGGCAAGGGCATCGCGTTCGACTCCGGCGGCTTGTCGATCAAGGACGCGAAGGGGATGGAGACCATGAAGTGCGACATGGGCGGTGCCGCGTCCATCCTCGCCACCATGAAGGCCATCGCGATCCTCAAGCCGAAGATCAACGTGATCGCGGCGATCCCGTCGTCGGAGAACATGCCGAGCGGCTCGGCGACCAAGCCGGGCGACGTGTTGACGCACCGGGGCGGCACGACGTCGGAGGTGTTGAACACCGACGCCGAGGGACGGCTGGTGCTTGCCGACGCCCTCGCGTACCTCGCCGAGAAGAAGCCGAAGGTGATCATCGACACGGCCACGCTGACGGGCGCGTGCATGGTTGCGCTCGGCGACCAGATCACCGGCGCCATGGGCAACGACGACGCGTTGTTCCGAGACATCGCGGCGGCCGGCGATGCCGTTGGCGAGAAGATGTGGCCGCTCCCGATGTACGCCGACTACCGGCGGCTGATCGACTCCACGGTGGCCGACGTGAAGAACATCGGCGAGCGGTACGGCGGCGCGATCAGCGCGGCGTGGTTCCTGGCCGAGTTCGTCGGGGACACGCCGTGGATGCACCTGGACATCGCCGGCCCCGCGTGGGCGGAGAAGGTGAACGATCTCGGTCCCAAAGGAGGGACCGGCGTGCCCGTTCGCACCCTCGTCCGCTACGTCCTGGATCAGAGCAGCTGACCGCCGTGCCCGAGGAGGCCGACGAACCGACGGCTCGCACCGGTCCCGTCCTCGGCATCTACGCGCATCCCGACGACGCCGAGATCTCCGCGGGCGGCACCATGGCGAAGTGGGTCGCGGCGGGCCGCGACGTGCATCTGCTCGTGCTCACGAACGGGGATCGGGGATCGAACGACCGGTCGCGCGATCGAGCCGAGCTCGCGGCGACCCGGTTGCTCGAGACGGAGGCGGCCGGTGAGGTGCTCGGTCTGGCGAGCGTGCGGAGCCTCGGCATCCCCGACGGGGAGCTCGCGAACACGCAGGACGTCAGGGAAGCCGCGATCCGCCGGATCCGCGAGGTTCGAGCCGAGACGGTGGTGTCGGTCGATCCCACCGCGTGGTTCTTCGAGAACCGCTACTACAACCATTCCGATCATCGGACCGCCGGTGAGATCGCGCTCGACGCGGTGTTCCCCGGCGCGGGCAATCCGCACTACTTCTCCGAGCACCTCGAGGAAGGGCTGGACGTCAGCGAGGTCCACGACATCTGGCTCGGGTGGACGAATGAGGCCAACCACATCGAGGACGTCTCGGGCTATTTCGAGACGAAGATCGCCGCCCTCGCGAAGCACGAGAGCCAGCTGACGGAGGGGATCGCGTTCTTCGAGGAGTTCCTGGCGAAGGAAGCGGTCGAGCTCGGCGAGAAGGTCGGCGCCAGCCATGCCGAGGACTTCCGCGTGCTCGACCTCAGCTGACGGTGCGCGTCACGGTCCGACCCGGGGCGTTGCGCTTGTCGAGGTAGAGCGCCTCGTCCGCCCGCGCCACCGCTTCCTCCGGTGTCTCTCCGGCCCGGTACACGGACAGACCCGCGCTGAATCCGACCGGTTGCGCGTCGTCGAGCCACTGCCGGCGGATCCGCGCGACGACCTCTTCCGCCCGGTAGTCAGCGCCTCGCAGGAGCAACAGGAATTCATCCCCGCCGTATCGGATCGCGGCGTCACCCTCGCGGAGCACTGCCTTCAGGTGCGTGCTGAGCCGGCGGAGCACCTCGTCGCCGGCCGGGTGCCCCTGGGTGTCGTTCAGCTCCTTGAACCGGTTGAGGTCGAGCATGACGACCGCGTCGCCCGGTTGCAGGTGCGACAAGGAGAGGTTCGCGGAACGCCGGTTCCCCAGGCCTGTGAGCTCATCGACCAGGGCGTCGCTCATGAGCGCCTCGACCGCGTGCAGCCGCTCCAGCATGAGCCCCGCCTGGGTTCCGAAGCTCATCGCCATGTCCTCGTCGAACCGATCGAGGGTTGCACCCTCGCGGGCCAGATCCGCTACCAACACTCCCTGCACGGTGGAGACCCCACGCAGCGGGACGAGCATCAATACGCACCCGTCCGGAGCCCGTGTGGCGAGGATGGGAGGGAGAGCTTCGGGAGGGATGACGAGCGGCGAGGTCCCCTGCATGGACCCGAGCGCGGCCGACGCGTCCTCCGGCGACACACGTGTGCCCGCTTCCGCGCCGGGCCAGCGGGCCGACCCGCCGATCACGAGGGCACCTCCATCCTCCGGAAGGAGGACTGCCGCGCCGGCTGCGCGCAACAGTTGCGTGGCAAGATCCGACACCAGCCCAGCGGCTTGCTCCGCGTTCGTCTGTCGTGCGAGACGGTCGCCGGCTTGGAGCAGTCCCTGCATATCCCACAATCGCCTTATCTCGAGCGCCTCGGCGTGACGCAGGTGCTGTGACACCCACCCGATCGACTCGGCGACGACGACGCAGAGCACGATGAGTTCCAATACCGACGAAAGCGCCTGGGGAGTCCGGTGGTGGAACCACATCGGAACGAGGTAGGCAACGGCCGCCAGCGGAGCGAACCACATCGAGGTGCGTCGTGGCTGCGTGAGCCCGATCCAGAGGAAGACCACCATGAAGTAGACGCCGAACGTGTAGATGTTGTAGCCGCCGAACATCGCCGTCGCGCTGAGCAGCAGCAGCCCGATCGGCGCGAGCCAGAGGGTGCGCGACAGCGGCCATCGTTGCCATGGCAAGAGCCAGCACGCAACGCCGATCGCGACGGATGCCGTCCCGATGGCGGCCTGGGCATCCGGATCGAAATGCGGCGCGGTCGGCATCACGGAGTCCAGGATGCTGACCAGGCCGGCGGCAACGAACAGCAAGCTCCCCATCCGGCCGACGGCGCGCCGAGAAATGGTCTCCATCGTGTGACTCCTCCGAGCGGACGCTCAACTCAGCTATCGGCGTCGGTCGGCGTCGGCTGGAGGCTTGCCGGACGGTCGTCGACCCCGGTGACTAGGGCTTCGTACCGACGGCGAGGATCACGTCGCGGAAGTCGTTCAGAGGATCGGAGAAGCGCTCGGCGAACGTGGCCCGGACCCGTTCCTGGAACGCCGGCCAGCCGGTGTCGCCGAGCATCTCCTTCACGAAGCGGCCGGTCGCCCAGATCTCCAGCCCCGTGAGGTAGTCCTCCTGCGTGTACTGGAACTGGAACTTGCGCTTCTCGGTGCGCACGTGGCGGAGCTTCGAGTCGATCAGGGTCTGTTCGACCACCTGGCGGTCGGTGAACCGTGCGTGTCCCGGCGCGGCATCGGCCCACACCGGTTCGAGCATCTCCTTGGGCACCACATCGCCCACGAGCTCGCCCCAGGTGTCCTGGAGATCGTCCTTCACGTCGGACCACGAGGTGAGCGCCACACGACCGCCGGGCTTCAGGACACGCATCATGTCGAACAGGGCGGTCTCGGGGCGACGGAAATGCGAGAGCACGAAGTTTCCCGTCACGGCGTCGAACGTGCCGTTTCGGAACGGGAGGTCGATCGCCTGGGCGGCCACGAAGACGATCGAAGGGCGATCGCGGCGACCCACCTCCAGCATCCCGACCGACGGGTCGATCCCCACCGCGCGGGCGCCGACGTCGATCGCGGCTTGCGCCGCGACGCCCGTGCCGGTGCCCACGTCAAGCACATTCTTCCCGTTGGCGATCTCGGCGAACGCGACCAGGTCCCGCGCGACCTCGGCCAGGCGCGGCGAATGGACGCGCTCGTACGCCTCCGCGACCTCGTCGTAGGACCGCCAGTCGTTCATGACGCGCAAGCGTACCCGGCACCGTTGTGAACGGACGGTGGTCCTGCCGGTTGCGGGCTGCCGGTACGCTGTACGACCGTATGCCTGAGGGAGGTCCGTGACCGGTTCGGCGGGGGTGATGGCGCTCGTGCTGGCCGAGACCGTGGCCGGCTCGGCGGCGTTCCTCTGGTGCACCCCCCTGTGGCACGAGGTGAAGCGCGGCTACTTCACGCTCACGGGGGTGGTCCTCACCGTCCTGGCGTTCGCCGCGTGGCGCGCCTCCGCCGCGGGAGCGATCCCGGGTGACGCCGCGGGAACGTGGAGCGTTCGACTCGCGCTCGCCACTTTCATCGTCACGGCGGTATGGACGGCGCTCCAACTGCTCAAGCGGAACCCGGCGGCGCGGATCGTGGGGTGCGTCTCCGTGCCGGTCTCGATCGCGGTGCTCGCGGCGATGGCCGCCACGGGACGACAGCAGTACGCGCTCGCGCTGTTCGAGCTGCTGGCCGGAGCGGCCTTCCTCGGCTCGGTGCTCGACGGCCTGCTGCTGGGCCACTGGTACCTGACGGATCGCGGGCTGAGCCGAACCCCGATCGACCGGGCGACCCGGATCATGCTCGTTGCGGTCGTCGTCGAGGCGATCGCGGTCATCGCCGGCGGCTTCAGCGGGGTCGGTTCGTCGCAGGCGTTCAACCCGCTCCTCACGGCGGGCGCGCTCGCTCCGTGGATCGCGCTCGGGATGGTGGGAACGACCGCGCTGATCGCGGTGATGGTGAAGGCCACGCTGCGCGGGAGCCGGGCCTCGGCCGTGCAGTCAGCGACGGGCTTCTTCTACCTGGCCGTCGTCACCGCCTTCACGGCGGAGGTCGCCGTGAAGGTTCGGTTCTTGCCGGGGTAGCGCATGCAGGCGGCGATCATGGTCCTCGGCGCGCTCGCGGAGGCCGTCGGCTGGCGACTCGTCGCGACCGGACGCGCCATGGTCTGGCGGATCATGCCGGCGATCCTGCTGGCGATGGGCGTCGCGGCGGTGCTGGCCCGCCCGCCGGTCGCGGCGACCAAGGTCGGGGACGGCGTTGCGCTCGTCGTCGGCGTGGCGAGCGGGCTGGCGCTCTACGTCGCCACCCGCGTGTTCGTCGCCGTCGCCGGGCTGTGGGAGCCCTTCCGCACGGGCGTCGTCGAGAAGTATCAGGACGCGGCCGCGGTCTCGTTGCCGGTGTCGCTCGCGCTCTCGCTGCTGATCATGGTGCCCGCCGAGGAGCTGTTCTGGCGCGGCCTGTTCCAGGGCCGGTTGGATCAGTCGCTCGCCGCGCTCGCCGCCGCCGCCTGGACCTGGCTCGCCTACGTGCTGACCAACGTGGCGAGCGGGAGCTTGCCGATCGTGGCCGGCGCCGTCGTCGGGGGAGCCCTCTGGACGGGTCTGGCCTTGTGGTCCGGCGGGGTGCTTGCCAGCCTCCTCAGCCATATGCTCTGGACGGGTCTGATGCTCGCGCTCCCGCCGGGAGCTGGGCGGAGAGGGCATGCGGAGATGAGCTTCTTGTCGACGGCGGTGCAACAGGTCCTGGAGCAGGGCTCGTTCTGCGCGGTCGCCTCCTCCACCCCGCGCGGCCCGCACTGCACGCCGCTCGTGTTCGCGTACTCCGGTGGTCGGGTCTGGTTGACGACGTCGCGTCGATCCGTCAAGGCGCGCGCATGGAAGCTGGATCCGGGCGTGGCCGGGCTGGTGCGGTTCGGCGAGCTGTCCGTGACGTTCACCGGCACCGTCCGTGCGTACGACGCGCTCGATCGGAGCACGTGGGGCCCGGCCGTGGCGGGCGCGACGTCGATCGCTCGGGCCGGCGCCGGGTTCAGCAAGAAGAACGCGAAGTTCTTCGCCGGGTACGCGTTCGACGCTCGCCAGGTGCCGTTCGCGTGGACACCGCCGGGTCGCGTGTTCGTCGGCATCGACCTCGAGCGGACGGCGCTGCTCGGCGAGGACGGCGTGCAGGAGGGGCGTGGACGTTGGGGCGGAGACGCGTTGTCGCACAAGACGTTCCGGTCCACGAAGGGGGCGGACGATCCGATCGCGGCGTTGCCCGACGACGTTCGCGGCGAGCTCGGCGACGGAGGTGAGGCCGCGCTCGCTCTCGGTGGAGACCGCGGGCCGGTCGTCGTGCCGGTGAGGTGGCGCGTCGAAGGTGGCTCCCTCTACGCGGCATTGCCGGCGGAGACGCTCTCGCTCGCGGGTGTAGGCCCGGACGCGCCGGTAGCGCTCACGATCGATCGCGCGTCGGAATGGCGCGCTCGGGACATGGTCGGCGTCATGGTCCAGGGGACGGGGGCGATCCACTTGCTGGACGGGCTCGGCTCGGGAGCCAAGACCGCGCGGACGCTCGCGACCTCGATCGACCCGGAGGCGGGCGCTCTCGTGCGCATCGCGCCGACCCGCCTGGTGTGGTGGAAGGGATGGTCCAGCGGGAGCCTCGCGGTCGCGTGACGACCGTCGAGTTCTCCGTCGAGGTCGACGCGCCGCCCGAACGGGTCTGGAAGGTCGCGAGCAACCCACGGAACCTGCCGCACTGGGACAGGCACATCGAGTCCGTCGACGTCCCGGAGGGCGGATTGGGGCTCGGCGTCCGCTATCACGTGCTGATGAGGTTCATGTCGTTGCGGACCACGGTGGACGCCGAGGTCCTGGAGTGGGAGCCGCCATCCCGAGCGGTGATCCGGCTGTCGGGACTGCTGGAGGCGACGGTGACGACGGCGATCGCCTCGTTGCCGTCCGAGCGGAGCCTGTTGCGCCACGAGGTGACGTACCGGTTCCGGGGCGTGTTCGGAGGGATCGGCGCGCGGAGCATCCAGGCCGCTCGGCGGGACGCAGCTGGCGCTGAAGCACGGGGTGCTGGCCCAGAAGCGAGAGATCGAGGGGGAGTAGGCGTCGCGGGTCGCTGCGGCTCTTCGGGTTCGATGACGCGATGGTCGCCTATCATCGGCCGGCGATGAAGGTGCGCAACGTCCTCGTGGGAACCGCCCTCCTCGGCGCCGCGCTGAAGGTCGGCCGGTGGTCGTCGGGTCGAGAGGGTCGCGAGGTCGACGCCGAGCTGTTCGGGGAGGGGAACCGGGACCACGGGCCCGGGCCCGACCGGTTCTTCACCGGAGGTCACCGAGCTCGGCTCGATCTGGGCGGCCGGGGCCGCCGCCGGCGTCCTCGCGCTCTGCGGCCGCCGACGAGCGGCCGCGGAAGGGTTCGCCGCCGCGGGCGCCGCGTGGCTCGTCGGCCAGGGACTGAAACGGGTGGCCAACCGCCCGCGTCCGTACGAGGCGGACCCGGAGGGCGCCCGCGTGCTGATACGTTCCGCCGCATGCGTCCTCGTGGCCGAGCAGCCATCCGATGGTGCTCGCCGCCTTCACGGCGGTCGCCGGGCGCGAGCTGGGACTCGGCGCCGACGGCGAGGGCGGGACTCACGGGGCTCGACGTCTCCGTCGCGACGTCACGGGTCTACGTGGGCGTCCACTACCCCTCCGACGTGGTCAGCGGGCTGCTGATCGGACGGGCGGTCGGGCGCGTGTGGCCGCGGCGTTCGCTGACGGACCACCGGTAGACTCGCTCGCGGTGTTGACTTCCCTGAGCTCTCTTGGCCTCGTGCATCCGATCCTCGCGTCTCCGGGCCTCGCGTCCGTCGGCTGGCCCGTTCTCGACCGGTTCCGGTTCGGCAACGCGTTCGCGATCTCGCCCCACGGCCTCTTGATCGCGATCGGGTTCATGATCGGCGGCTGGCTGCTCGGGCGGATCGGCGTCAGGCGCGGCGTCCCGCCCGAGCACGTCAGCACGATGCCTTCTGGGCGCTGATCGGCGCGATCATCGGCTCGCGCCTCTCCTACGTCATCGCGCACTACTCCGAGTTAACTCCAGCCCGCTCGACAGGCTCTAGGTGTGGAAGGGCGGCATCTCCCTGCTCGGCGGCATCACCGGCGCGACGTGATCAACGTCCGGCGGATGCACCGTACGGCTACCGCTTCTTCCAGGTGATGGACCCCGCCGCGGTGGCGCTCGCCATCGGGATCGGCATCGGACGGATCGGCGACCTGATCATCGGCGACCACCTCGGCAAGCCCACCAGCTGGTTGCTCGCGTGGACGTATCACGGCGGCAAGCTCGCGCCGCCGTTCACGTGTGCGAACGGCGTGTGCCAGGCGCGGCTGCAGGGGAACCACCTCGAGGTGATCACACGGACCGGCGCGACGCTCCTCGATGCGAGCGGGAAGGTGCTCGCCACGGGCGTGGGGGTCCACCAGACCGCGCTGTACGACATGATCCTCGCCTGGATCCTGTTCGCGATCCTGTGGCGCCTGTACATGAAGCCGAGGCGCGAGGGGTCGTCACGCTGACGTTCGGGCTCTATTACGGCTGCTGCCGGCTGCTCGAGGACTCGCTCCGCATCGACAAGCGCTTCGGACCGTTCACGGGCATCCAGTGGACGGCGCTGACGGTCGCGATCGATCTCGGCGGGCATCCTGACCTGGTGGGCCTTCCAGTCGCGCAGCCGTCCGCGCGAGGCCGACCCCGCCGGCGACGAGCCACGCCCCGGGACGCCACCGGCAACGATGACGCAGGACAAGACGGCGAACCGGAACAGGCGATCGGCGCCACCTAGTCACCCGGGTTCCGGCGGTCGCGACCGAGCCGTTCGAGGTGACGCGTCGTGCTCGCGCTGACGTCGCTGCGACGCGGCCCGCGCGCAGATGGCGGTCTCGCTCGGCTTCCACATCGTGTTCGCGGCGCATCGCGCATCGGCCTGCCGCCGTTGCTGCGTGTTCGCCGAGTACCGTGCGATCCGCACGGGACGACGCGGTCTGGATGTCGCTGGCGCGCCGCTGGGCGTAGCGCGATGGGGATCCTCGTCGCGGTCGGCGCGGTGCTCGGGCACGGTGCTCTCGTTCGCGCTCGGGCTGTTCTGGCCGGGGCTGATGGGCCGCTGGGGTTCGGTCATCGGGCTGCCGTTCGCCCTCGAGGCGCTTCGCCTTCTTCATCGAGGCGATCTTCGTGGGCATCTACCTCTACGGCTGGGACCGCCTGTCGCCGTGGGCCCACTGGCTGTCGGGGTGGCCGGTGGCGCTGGGCGGCCTGGCCAGCGCCTGGTTCGTGGTCACGGCGAACTCGTGGATGCAGTCGCCGGTCGGGTTCGGGCTCTCGGCCGGCGGCCAGGTCATCGACGTGCAACCGGTCCGCGCGATGCTGAACCCGTCCACGCCGGTCATGACCACGCACATGATCCTGGCGGCGTACATGGCGACCGGCCTCACGGTGGCGTCGATCTACGCGGTGGGCATGTTGAAGGGGCGCCGCGACACCTATCACCGCCGGGCGCTGGCGCTGGGCCTGACGCTCGGGCTGGTGATCGCGCCGTTCCAGGTGGTGGTCGGGCGACGCCGGCCGCGCGCTTGGTGGCCGAGCGTCAGCCGGCGAAGCTCGCGGCGATCGAGGCGCTGTGGCACACGACCGCCGGCGCCCCGCTCACGATCGGCGGCATCCCGCTGACCGCGCGCGAGGAGACCATCCTGGGGATCCGCATCCCGAAGGGGCTGTCGTGGCTGGCGACGGGGACACGGACGCGGTGATGCAGCGGCCTCGACGTCGGTGCCGCCGCGAGGACCGTCCGAACGTCGCTCGTCGTCCACCTCGCGTTCCAGGTGATGGTGGGGATCGGGTTCGCCATGGCGGGGCTGGGCGTGTGGGCGCTCGTGGGCTGGCTGGCGGCGCGGACGCAAGGCGCTGCCCGAGGGGCGGTGGTTCCTGCGCGCCGTGGCGGTCGCGGGCATCGCGGCGTTCGCGGCGCTCGAAGCCGGGTGGGTCGTCACGGAGGTCGGCCGGCAGCCGTGGATCGTGCACGGCCAGATGCGGACGGCGGAGGCGGTGACCTCGCGCGGGGGCATCGTGTGGTGGCTCTTCGCGACGGTCGCCGTGTACGTGCTGCTCGGCATCGCGTGCGCGTGGCTGCTGCGTCCAGCTCGCGCGGAAGCCGCGATGGAAGCATACGCGCACGAGGAGCACACGTGAGCCGATACCGGGCCTCAGGAGGCGACGATGCTGTCGGCGATCGGGGCGGGGCTGACGTTGTACGTGCTGCTGGGCGGCGCGGATTTCGGCGGAGGCGTGTGGGACCTGCTCGCGCGCGGACCCGCGCGCGACCGAGAGCGCTCCCTGATATCGAAGGCGATCGGGCCGGTCTGGGAGGCGAACCACGTCTGGTTGATCTTCGTGGTGACGGTGCTGTTCGCGGCGTTCCCGCCCGCGTTCGCCGCGCTCGGCGTCGCGCTGTACGTGCCGTTCGGCATCGCGATCGCCGGGATCGTGATGCGGGGAGCCGCGTTCGCCTTCCGCGCGTACGGCGAGCCGGATACGGGATGGCAGCGGACGTGGACGCGGGTGTTCGGCATCGCGTCGCTCGTGACGCCGTTCGTGCTCGGGATGTGCGCGGCCGCGATCGCGTCGGGGAGGATCCGCATCGTCGACGACACGGTGCGACGCGACCCTCGTCGGGTCGTGGACCGGTCCGCTGTCGTGGGTGGCGGGGCTCCTCTTGCTGACGATGTGCGCGTACCTGGCCGCGACGTATCTGACCGTGGAGGCTGTCCAGCGCGTCGACGCCCAACTCGAGCGCCGGTTCCGTCGCCGCGCGCTCGGAGCGGGCGTGGTCGCCGGCGTCCTCGCGGGGATGGGCCTCCTGGTGGTGCGAGCGGACGCTCCCACGTTGTGGCACGGGATGCTCCAGGACGGATGGCCGTTCGTGGTGCTCTCGGCTGTGGCGGGTGTCGTCGCGCTGGCAGCAACGGCACGAGGCCGGGAGCGAGTCGCGCGATCGAGCGCGGCCGTCGCCGTAGCGTCGGTGGTGGTGGGATGGGGCGTGTCGCAATGGCCTTACCTGATCGTGCCCGACCTGACCGCGGCCGAGGCGGCCGCGCCGAAGTCGTCGCTTGGACCGATCGCGATCGGGCTGGCGGTGGGCGCCGCGCTCGTCCTGCCCTCGCTGCTGCTGCTGTTCCGCGTATTCAAGGCGTCGCGAACCCCAGCGTCCGCGGCCGCGAGTTCCCCTGACACGGGCTAGTGCTGATGCCCCGCGTGACCGCTGTGATCGTGTCCGGCGTGGCCGGCGCCCGCGGCGGCAGGCACGTTGGCCATCAGGGTGAGCGGTTTCCCCACCTTGGACTTCGTGGCACGCGCGACGGCGTGCGCGGACTCGCGCAGCGCGACCGAGGCCGGATGGTCGGGATCGGTCACCACGATCGGTGAGCCCGTGTCGCCTCCCGCCCGGAGCGCAGGCACCAGCGGGACCTGTGCCATCAGCGGGACGCCGAGGGTGTCGGCGGCCTCCTGGCCGCCGCCCGTGCCGAAGATGTCGTCGCGCTCGCCGCAGTGGGGGCACACGTAGTAGCTCATGTTCTCGATCACGCCGATCGGCCGCAGGTTGGTGCGCTCGGCCATCTTGCCGGCGCGCTCGGCCACCTTGCGCGCGGCCTCCTGCGGCGTGGTGACGACGAGCATCGACGCGCCCGGGATGAACGACGCCAACGAGATGGACACGTCGCCGGTGCCCGGCGGCAGGTCGCAGAGCAGGAAGTCCAGGTCGCCCCAGTACACGTCGCCCAGGAACTGCTCGATCGCCTTGTGGAGCATGGGTCCGCGCCAGATCACCGGCGTCTCCTCGGGCACGAAGAACCCCATCGAGATCACCTTCACGCCGTGGCCCTCGAGCGGAAGGATCATGTCGTTGAAGCCGACGGGCTTGCCCTGGACGCCGAGCATCCGCGGGACGCTGAACCCCCACACGTCCGCGTCCAGGACGCCGACGCGGTGTCCCTCCGCGGCCAGGGCGCACGCGAGGTTCACCGTGACGCTCGACTTGCCGACGCCGCCCTTGCCCGACGCGATCGCTACGATCGCGGTGGTCGGGGGGAACGAGATCTTCGACGGTTGCGGCGCCGCCGCGCTGCCGCCACGGAGCTGTTGCACGAGCGCCGCGCGCTGTTCCTGCGTCATGGGGGAGAGGTCCACCGCCACGCGCGCCACGCCTTCGAGCGGCGAGACCGCCGCCGTCACGTCGCTCGTGATGCGGTCCTTCAGCGGACAGCCCTCGATCGTGATGAGCACGTCGACACGGACCGTGTCGCCTTCGATGGAGATGCCGCGCAACATCCCGATGTCCTCGATCGGCCGGCCGATCTCGGGATCCATGACGCTTCGGAGTGCCTCGCGGACCTGCGCTTCGGTGACCATCGCGTCCTCTCAGGCTCTAAGCTAGGTTGACACGGTGTGAACCGTGGAAATCCATCATACGGCGAGGCCGAGAACATGCCCGACCCAGCACCCATCGAGATCTACAAGGCGCTCGCCGACGATACCCGCTATCGGCTCTACCGCTACCTGCGGCTCTCCGGCCGCGCCGTGTCGATCCGCGAGCTGTCCACGCGTCTGTCGTTGCACCCGAACACCCTGCGTCCCCACCTTCGACGGCTGGAGGAGGCCGGCCTCGCGGCGAGCGAGGTCCACCGTGGGGCGACCGTCGGGCGTCCTCAGGTGCTGTATACGGCGGTCGCCCGCGAGGACCGTGAGGGCCGGGACTACCGGCTGCTCGGCGAGATCCTCGCGGGCCTGATCGGCGGCAAGCGGCAGCTCGAGCGAGCGGAGGCCGTCGCCCGCGAGTGGGGGGCGTACCTGGTCGGGCGGAGCGTCCCGCGTCCGGGCGCCCGCGGTCCCTCCGGCCCCAATCTCGCCGTGCTCCAGGAGGCGCTCGCCGAGGCGGGGTTCGATCCACGGTTCCGCCGGCGCAGCTCGAAGACGGTCGAGATCTCGCTCCGCGATTGTCCCTTCCGCGACCTGCTCGACGAGCACCGAGAGCTGGTCTGCGCCGTGCACAAGGGACTCCTGGAGGGCATGCTCGGCGCGTCGCGGCCCTCGCTCCGCCTGACGGAGTTCGAGCCGCTCGCCGAACGTTCCGCCGTGTGTCGCCTGGTCGCCCGCGGCGCTTGAGTCGATCGGATCGCGCCTCGTTTTCGGTCTAGATGACTTCCTTCAAGGCAGTACTGAAGTCGGGCCATTCCTTGGACGATGAGTAGAGGGCGAGCCGGAGCGGCGGCGACGCACCTCAGACGAGAGAGAGGGCTTGGTGGACGGCGTGACCGAACCGATCGTGGAAGAGTTCAAAGGCTGGCTCGCCGACCTGTTCCAGAGCGAAGGGTCCGACCTGCACGTCAAGGTGGGGTCGGCTCCGATGTACCGGATGCCGGACGGCCTGGTTCGCCTTGACCGCGAGCCGCTGACGTTCGCGGAGACGAACGCGATCGCCGATGCGATCATCCCCGCCAGCCGCCGCGACCGGCTGGAGCAGCACGGCGAGACGGACTTCGCCTACTCCGTGCCCGATGTCGGGCGGTTCCGGACCAACGTGTTCCACCAGCGCGGATCGACCAGCATGGTGCTCCGTCGGCTGCGGTTCGGCGGGCCGACGTTCGCCGAGGTGGGGCTCCCCGATGCCGTCCGCGAGCTTTCCGAGGAGCACCGGGGTCTGATACTCGTCACCGGCCCGACGGGCTCCGGCAAGACCACCACGCTCTCGGCGATGATCGAGCACATCAACGAGACGAAGCCGGTGCACATCGTGACGGTCGAAGACCCCGTCGAGGTCCTGTACCACGACAAGGTCGCGTCGATCAACCAGCGCGAGGTGGGCACCGACACCGACGACTTCCTGTCCGCGCTCCGCGCGGCCCTCCGCCAAGACCCCGACGTGATCCTGATCGGCGAGATGCGCGACACCGAGACCGTTCGCGCCGCGATCCAGGCGGCCGAGACGGGTCACCTCGTGATGTCGACGCTCCACACGGTCGACGCGACCGAGACGGTCAACCGCGTGATCGACTTCTTCCCGCCCCACCAGCAGAAGCAGGTGCGACTGGCGCTCGCCGGGACGCTCCGCGGCATCATCTGCCAGCGGCTCGTGCCCACCACCGACGGCGGGCGCGTCCCGGCGCTCGAGATCATGGTGAACACCGGCCGGGTCGCGGAGCGGATCGCCGACCCGGATCTGACCGCCGAGATCAAGGACGTCATCGCGGATGGCTCGTACTACGGGATGATCACGTTCGATCAGTACCTGCTGAACCTGGTTCGCGACGGAAGGGTGACGATCGAGTCGGCGATGAAGAACGTGTCGTCGCAGCACGACTTCATGCTCGCGTTGCAGCAAGCGGGCATGAGTGTGACCGTCGAATCCTTGAGCCCGTCGCACTCGGCCTAGCCGGCGACGGCTCCCTTCCGCCGGTTCCGCGCCGCGATCGCGAACGCCGCGCCCAACCCCGCCAGCAGCAGCGCCGCTCCGGCGATCCACGCGAAGATGCCGGTGACAGCCCCGTCCTTGGCGACGGGGGCGGTCGCGGTCGTGGCCACGTTGCCGTCCTCCGTCGCCGCAACCGGGACGACGCCGGCCAGGTCCGTGCCGACGCCGTCGCCCACGACGATCGCGCCGACCATCCCCGGATGGAGCAGACAGGAGTACGGGTAGACGCCGTCCCGGTCGAACCGATAGCTCACGGTGTCACCCTGAAGGAGCGAGATACCTGGATCTCCCCACGAGTCGCCGACGCCCACGACGACGTGCGTCATAGCGTCTCGGTTCGTCCAGGTGACGTCGGCCCCCGGCTCCACGTAGAGAACGGTCGCGTCGAAGCACAGATCCGCGATATCCACGCTGTCCCCTCGGCGGGTGGTCGGAGGGATGTGACACCCGCCGCCGGCCGAGGCGACGCCGCTCCCACCCCACAGCACCATGCACGCCACGGCTCCGATGATGCCGATCCTGATCGCGTGGGACCTCATCGAGACGCTCCTCTCGTCGGCACGGACGTGTTTCGATGCCTCTACACCGCCGTCTCGGACGAGGTTCCCTCCGTGCCCGATCCTCTCGGGTCAGGCGGAGGCTCTCGGCGACCCGGATCGCCGATGCTCGGTTCAGGGCCGTCTCGAGGCGCATGACGACGTCGCCGCTCTTCCACACGAGCACGTTGCCGGCGACCCGGTAGCGGGCGTACGTGCCTTCCCCCGTCACCAGGTCGAGCTCGTGCGGGCCGGTGATCCACCACGCGTCGTGTCCGCCAACCTCGACCTGCTGGATCGTGTTCGCATCCGTGAACGAGGAGCTTGGACGCCAACGCCGCGTCCCCGTGGAACTCGTAGAGGACGGCTCCCCAGGGGAGGTCGTCGATCGCCGGGAGCGTCACGCGTGGCTTCCAGCCCAGCACGATCCGGGCCCCGTCGGGTGTCTCGTCGACCCAGACCGCGTCAGGAGCGCCCAAGGCGTCGGGCACTCGCGCGGTGAACCCGGCCTCTCGCTCGGCGTCCGGCATCGTCGCCGGATGGCCGAGCGTCGGACCGCTCGCGACGGCCGACGGCAACGCGGTCGGCCGGCCGGGGATCGTGTCGATCGTGAGCGCGCCGAGGTCGATCACGACCTTCGCGGCGACGGCCGCCAGCGCCAGCAGCACCACGGCCACCACGATCAGCAGCACGGTGCGCCGCCGACGGGGGAGCGACAGGCGCGGTCGCGCCAGCGACGGGACGCGCTGCTGGTCACGGAGGGTCTCCGCGACCCGGCCGGACACGTCGGGCGGCGCCGGCCAATCGATCTGGCGGACGGCCGCGGCGAGCGCGCGACCGAGCGCATCGTCGTCGAAACGTCGCAGGCGTTCCGTCATCTCGTCACCTCGCCGGATGCCTCGAGCTCGGTCCGGAGTCGTCCGAGCGCCCGCGACAGGCGCGACTTGACGGTGCCCGGTCGCACGCCGAGCGCGTCGGCCATCTCGGCCTCCGACAGCTCGAACAGGTAGCGGTAGGCGATCACGAGCCGGTCCGGCTCACGGAGTCGTTCCATCGAACGCGATGAGCGCCTCCGCGTCCTCTCGTTCCAAGGCCGCGGCCTCGGGGGACGGGGCCGCGTCCCCCGGATCGGCCGCGGCCGCGCGCAGGGCGAGTCCTTCACGACGTCGTGACGATCGGACTCGGTTGTGCGCCTCGTTCGCCACGATCCGCAAGAGCCATGGACGGAACGGCGCGCCGCGCCGGAACCGCGGCAGCGCGTAGTACGCCTTCACGAAGGCCTCCTGCACGGCGTCTTCCGCCTCTCCCGCCTGGCGCGTGACGAGCCACGCGACGCGGTGCGCGATGTCCTGGTACCGCGTCACCAGCTCTTCGTACGCCGGGACGTCGCCGTCCCTGGCGAGGTCGACGAGCTCCGCGTCCTCCAGTGGTCGGCCCTCCACGGAACGCTCGCCCGAACCCACCTACGTCACCCGTACACCGTGAACGGCGCCGCGGTTCCGGCGCCGTTCGACAGGACGGACCGTGCGTCGGGCTCAGCCGTCCGAGGCAGGCTTCCCGTTGCCGGATGCCTGTTCCGCCAGGGCGACCACACCCGCGGCGAGGCCGGCGAGCTCCATCGGCACGACGATCTTCGCCGACGGCGACGAACCGATCTGCTTCAACGTGTCGAGGTACTGCAGGCTCATCGTGTTCGTCGCCACCAGGTTGGCGACCTCGTTGATCTTGTCGAGCGCGAGCGAGAAGCCCTCCGCGCGCAGGATCGCCGCCTGACGATCGCCCTCCGCGCTCAGGATCGCGGCTTGCTTCTGACCCTCGGCGTTCAGCACGGCCGCGGCCTTATTCCCTTCGGCGACGGTGACCGCTGCCTGCTTGGCGCCCTCGGCCTCCGTGACGACCGCGCGGCGCGTTCGCTCGGCCGACATCTGCCGGGTCATGGCCTCCTGGACCGCCGGCGGCGGGATGATCTCGCGGATCTCGACGTTCGTGACCTTCACGCCCCAGCGCTCGGTCACCTCGTCGAGCTTCGAGCGGAGGACCTCGTTCATCTGCTCGCGCTTGGCGAGCACGTCGTCGAGCGACATGTCACCGACCACGGATGCGAAGGGTCGTCGCCGCGATGTTCTGTGCGGCGCCGGCGAAGTTCCCGACCGTCAGCACCGACATCTGCGGGTCCATCACCTTGTTGAACACGATGAAGTCGATCGAGATGGAGGCGTTGTCCTCCGTGATCGCGGACTGGTGCGGGATCTCCAGGTAGAACTCGCGAAGGTCGACCGAGACGGCGCGATCCACGAACGGGACCAGGAGCACGAGGCCCGGACCCTTGTTGCCGAGGACCCGGCCCAGCCGGAACACGACCAGCCGCTGGTATTCCCGCACGACCTTGATGGCGGCCGCGAGGAACGACACGATCACGACCACGAGGACGGCGAGTCCGATCAACAACGCGAAGTTCATCCGGTGGATCCTCCTTCCGCCGGCACGGAGGCCGGCACCTGCTCATCGTTGAGCGGCTCCACGGTGAGCACCAGGCCGTCGAGCCCGGTGACGCGGATCCGCGTGTTCCGCGGTAATGGGCCGGATCGGGAGACCGCGCGCCACTCCTCCGAAGCCACGCGGACCACGCCGTCGGGGCCGAGCCCCGGTCCGACCACCACGCCGTCCTTGCCCACGATCGCTTCGGCCCCGTGCGGGACCGGGGGGATGTGGCGCATCGCGATCAGCTTCGAGACGGCGACGCCGAAGAAGAGCGCGACCAGTCCCGCGACCGAGACCAGTACCCACGGCGACACGTGGACACCGCCGGAGCCGTCGTAGAGGAAGAGCCCACCGGCCACCAAGGCGATCAGCCCGGCGATCGACCAGATACCCAGTCCGGGGGCCTTCACCTCCAGCACGAAGAACACGACCGAAGCGACCAGGAGCGCGACGCCGATCAGCCGTACCGGCAGGACGCCGAACGAGACGAACGAGGTCAGCAGGAGGATCGTTCCGATGGTGCCGGCGAAGATGTGCCCCGGGACGATGATCTCGATCACGATCAGCAACAGCCCGAGCCAGAAGAAGATGAACGCGAGGTTCGGATCGAGGATGGCGTGGAAGAAGTTCGCGCCCGGCGACATGGACCGTTCCTGCACATCGAGGTTCGTGAGATCGGGCAGCGTCGTCGTCGAGCCGTCGCCGAGCGTCACGGTCGTGCCGCTCACCGTCGCGAGGAGGGAGTCCACGTTGGGCTCGATGAGGTCGATCACGCCGTCCTCGAGCGCCTGCGTCGCGCTGATGCTGGTCGCGTCGCGCACGAACGACTCCGCCACGTCGGCGTTGCGTCCGTAGATGTCGGCCATGCTCCGGATGGACGCGACGGCGTCGTTCGTCACCTTGCGTTCCAGCGTCAGGCCCGAGACGCCGATCGGCGTCGCCGCGCCGACGTTCGTCCCCGGCGCCATCGCAGCGACCGGGCACGACATCAGGACGAAGGCCCCGGCCGACGCCGCCCGTGCTCCCTCGGGCGCCACGTAACAGATCACCGGCACCTTCGAACCGAGGATCGCCTGCGTGATCTCGCGCATCGAAGATGCGAGCCCTCCCGGCGTGTCGATCTGGAGGAGGATCGCGGGGTTCCCGTCGTGGTTCGCATCCTCGATCGAACCGCGCAGGTAGTCGGCGACGAACGGGTCTACGACGCCGTTCAGACGCAGACCCATGATGGTATCTGCGGCCTGGGCTTGCGCCGGTTGGGCGGCGAGCACTCCGAACGTCAAGCACGCCGCGAGGATCAGCAGCCGGGTGAACCACGACCGCATCTTCATGAAAGCAGCGTACGCCCTCGTAGCGAGAGTCGTGCAGCCCGGGGACCGGAGGCCGATAATCGAACGATCGGCACCCGCAAGCCGCGCCCAACCCGGGCCGCGTATACCGAAAGGGAAGACCGAGTGCAGGCTCGGCACGACGGACCACTCCTCCCGCGAGAGGAACAACAACTGGTGGAAGGGCTCCTCGCAGGTGACGACGTCGCCGTCCGTGCCATCTACGCGCGGTTCGGACGACCGGTCTATACGCTCGGCTTGCGGCTGCTCGGCACCCGCGAGGCGGCCGAGGAGCTGACCCAGGACGTCTTCTTGACGGCGTGGCGGAAGGCGGCGCGGTTCGACGCCACGCGTGGCCGCCTCTCGACCTGGCTGATGACCATCGCCCACAACCTGGCCGTCGACCGGCTGCGCCGTGAGACCGGCGTGACCCGTCCGACGCTCGTGCTGGTCGACGAGGTCCCGGAGCGGGCGGGCGTGGACGAGGGCGCCGTCGTGTTGGAGCGGGATGCTGCGGTCCGCGCGTTGGAGTCCCTGTCGGAGGCCGAGCGCCGGCTCCTGGCTCGCGCGTACTTCCGGGGCCTCACCGCGCGGGAGATCGCCGAGGCGGATGGGATCCCGCTCGGCACCGTGAAGACCCGGTTGCGCGCCGCCCTGATCAAGGTGCGCCGCGCCAACGAGGGGAAGGAGCCGTCGTGAACTGCGCCACCGTTCGCGACCGGCTCACGGAGCGCGCGCTCGGAGCCGTGCCCGCCGACGATGGGCAGGCGCTCGATCGTCACCTGGCGTGGTGCGCCGCATGTCGCAAGGAGGCCGGCGAGCTCGATCGCGCGGCCGCGACGTTCGCGTTCGCGCTCGCCCCGGCGGAGCCCGCGCCCGATCTGGAAGACCGGGTCGTGGGCGATGTGCAGACGATCGCGGCCAAGCAGCGACCCCCCGGCGTTCGGCGCGGCCGGTTGGCCGTCACGCTGGCCGTCGCCGGCATGCTCGCGCTGTCGGGACTGGGATGGGGAGCCGTCATGGCGGGTCGCGCCGCCCGGTTCGAGGATCTGTCGAAGGCCGAGCAACAGAAGCGACTGGATGCGAACGCCGCCTTCCGCCAGATCCTCAACAGCTCGGAGTTCAACGATCCCGGGAACGAGGTGTTCCTTGGAACGCTCGCGAGCGACACGCGCGGCGGGTCGGCCGCCGGATCCGCGCTGACGCTGGTTTCGCCGAGCACGGCGGACATCGCGATCGTCATGGTGAACGGGTTCGACGCCACCGCCGCGAAGGATGCGCTCCCGTTCCGTGTCTTCCTCACGGACGAACACGGGAAGAAGCTGAGCGTCGGCACGATCAAGGCGCTGGACACGGGCGGCGGCGCGATCCTGTCGGCGCCGTTCGAGCTGGATCTCTCGCGGTACACGGGCGTAGACGTGGTAGACAAGAACGGCAACGTCGTCCTTCACGGGAGCGTGTCGAGGCGCCCCTCCATCACGACGCCGTCGCCCTGACGTCGCGCGGCACGGTCGTATCCTCGCACCCATGCGTTTCGGGCTTGCGTTGCCGCAGTACGGATTCTCGCTCCCGGACGGCGAGGTCGGGTTCGACACGACGGCCACGTGGGCTCGGCGCGCCGAGGAGTCTGGGCTTCGACTCGGTGTGGCTGTCCGACCACTTCTTCTACACGTTCTCGCGATACGGGGGCGATCCGACCCCCATCCCTGCGATAGAGCCTATGACGGCGCTCGCGGGGCTCGCGGCGATCACCTCGCGGGTTCGGCTCGGGACGTTGGTCCTGTGCGCCCCGTTCCGTCACCCGGCGCTCACGATGAAGATGGCCGTGACGATCGATCGTCTCTCGGGTGGCCGCCTGGACCTGGGGCTCGGCGCCGGGTGGCTCCAGGAGGAGTTCGATGCGTTCGGGTTCCCCTTCGGGACGGTCGGGGAGCGGTTCACGGCGCTCGAAGATGCGCTGGCGGCGCTGGCGGCGCTTCAGTCCGGCGAGGCATCGACGTATGCCGGCGCGAACGTCACGCTCCGCGACGCCGAGGTGCACCCCGCCCCTTCGAACGGCAGGGTTCCCGTTTGGCTCGGTGGCAAGGGTGGCCCGCGGTTGCTCCGGTTGATCGCGAGGTACGCCGACGGATGGAACCTGGTGTGGCGTGTCGATCCGGACGGATACGCGGCGCGCGTGGACGCCGCGCGCACAGCGTTCGGTGCGGCAGGGCGCGACCCGGCGTCGCTCCGGCTCTCGGTCGGCCTCTACACGCTGGTCGGCGCCGACGAGGCAGCCGCCAGAGCGGCGTTCGACCGCGGACGCGCGCACTTCCCCGGCGGGGCGATGGACGCCGACACCTGGGAAACCTGGCGCGCGGACACGCTGTCGGGAACGCCCGACCAGGTCATCGAGCGCGTACAGCGGTTCGAGGGGCTCGGTGTGGAGGAGCTGGTGATCTCGCCGTGGGTCCTGCCGTTCGCGATCGATGATCGTGAGGCGCTCGACGTGTTCTGCGAACGGGTCATGGTCCCGCTCCGCTCATCCTCCTGATGGAGGCGCTGGAGGCCATCGTGACCGTTCTCTCCGACGCCGACGAGCCGCTGCATTGGACGGTGATCCAGGACCGGGCGCTCCGGCAGGGGTTGGTCGATCCGTTCGTCGTCACGAACGTCCGAGCCACCTTGTTGCGAGCGTTGCGGGACGGCGTGGTCGCCGGCGCGATCGTGCGCGTCGACACGGGCGTCTACACCCTCCCGCCACCGATCGGGGACGGGCCGGGAACCGGGAGCTAAGCCGCCTTCTTGCGAGGACGGCCGCGGCGTTTCGGTGCCGACGTCGACTTCCGGGCCGTCGGCTTCCTCGCAGCGGTCTTCTTCGCAGCCGATCCCGCGACGACCGCCTTCGGGCGTCCTCGCCGCGGCCTGCGAGCGCCGGCGACCAGTTCGTTCACGTGCGTCGCGCAGAGATCTTTCACGAAGTTGCCTCGCGCCGCTTTGATGGTCACGGTTTCCGCGGCGGGCTTGCCACACGTGTCACAGACGAGGATCGTCTTCTCGGACATCGCTAACTCCCCTCGGGCTCGGGTTATTGCCCGCAGGATATCGGATACGTCCGCTTAACAGGCGCATAGCCTCGATCGCCAGCGGTCAGCGCCGATAGGGGATGGCCGAGAAACGCTCGAGTTTCTCGAATTGATGCTGCGCCTCGACGTATCGAACGGTTCCCGACTGCGAGCGCATCACCATCGAATACGTGGTCGCTCCGTCGGGCCAGTACTTCACGCCGCGAAGCAAGGACCCATCCGTCACACCGGTCGCCGCGAAGAACACCTCTCGCCCCGAGACGAGGTCGTCGGTCGCGAGCACCCGGTCGAGATCGAACCCCTGATCGAGCAGCGTGCCTCGCTCCTCGTCGGTCCGTGGCCATAGGCGTCCTTGGATCGCGCCACCTAGGCACTTGAGCGCCGCGGCTGTGATCACGCCCTCAGGTGTGCCGCCGATCCCGAGCAGGAGATCCACGCCGGATCGAGGCGTCGCCGCTGCGATGGCTCCCGCCACGTCGCCATCGGTGATCAGGAACACCCGGGCGCCGACGTCACGGACCTCGTCGATCAGCGCCGCATGCCGGTCGCGATCGAGGATCGTCACGGTGATCTCCTCGGGGCGCACTCCCTTCGCCTTCGCCACCCGGCGAACGTTCTCTGCTGCCGACGCGGTGATATCGATCGCGTCGGCCGCCTCGGGCCCCGTGGCGACCTTCTCCATGTACACCGCCGCGCCGGGGAAGAACATGGAGCCGCGCTCCGCGAGCGCGATCACCGCGAGCGCGTTGGGCTGACCCAGGGCGGTGAGTCGTGTGCCGTCGATGGGGTCGACCGCGACGTCGACGCCGGGTCCGGAGCCATCGCCCACCTCTTCTCCGTTGAACAGCATGGGCGCTTCGTCTTTCTCGCCCTCGCCGATCACCACGGTGCCGTGCATCGATACGGTGTCGATCATCAGGCGCATGGCGTCGACGGCGGCGGCGTCGGCCGCGATCTTGTCACCGCGGCCTATCCACCTCCCCGCCGCCAGCGCGGCGGCTTCGGTGACGCGCACGAGCTCCAGGGCGAGGTTTCGGTCGGGGCGCGGGGTCTCACTCGTCACCGGTGTCCTCCGTTGTCGATGAACGATCGTTGCGGTGCGTCATGGTACGTCGTCCGACGTTCGGATCAGCCCCCGCTCGGCATACCACCTGAGCGTCCTCGCGACGGTGTCCTCGATCCGTTGATACGTGACGCCCAGCTCGCGTGTCGCGCGGGACCCGTCGTATCGATGGCCGTGGAGGAGCGTCCGCGCGAGCTCCGCGCAGAACGGCAGGTCGCGACGTGTCAGCCGCGACGCCCAGCCGGCTGCAGCACCCGCTGCCGATGCAGCCGCCCTCGGCAGGTGGATGACGTGCCGTGGTCGGCCCGTGGCTGCCCGGACCAGCTCGAGCGCGTGACGGGTGGTCAGGCTCGCGCCATTCAGCAGGTAGCGCTCGCCGGGCCGGCCTCGCTCCGCGGCGGCCACGTGACCCTGCGTGCAATCGTCGATGTCGACGACGGACAGGTACGTGCGCACCATCACCGGGGCGGGGGAGTTCACCAGGCCGATGAGCAGTCGTGCCGAGCCCTCGGTCCGCCCCGGTCCCTGCACGGACGACGGATTGACGGCCACGACCTCGATGCCCAGGTCGATGCCCAATGCGAGCACCCGCTCCTCTGCGACGAACTTGGACCGCTCGTACGCCGACAGGAACGTACCGCGATGCGGGGTGTCTTCGGCGCCGACCACGCCGATGGGCTCGCCGATCGTTGCCGCCGACGACGTGAAGACGACGCGTGCGACACCCGCACGGGCGGCCGCCGTCACCACCGACTCGGACCCGTGGACGTTCGTGCGGAACATGGCTTCCGGATCGCGGAGACACATCGCGTTCACGCCGGCCACGTGGAACACCGTCTCGCAGCCGCGCATGCCGAGCACGAGCGCCTCACCGTCGAAGAGGTCTCCGCGGATCGGACGCCCCCCGGATGCCTCCACGACGTCGGCCGCGTCACCGGAGCGGGCGAGCGTTCGCACCTCGCGTCCGTCCGCGACGAGTCGACGCAGGAGCGCACCGCCGACGAACCCGCTGCCACCGGTCAGGAAGGCGGGGCCCTGCACGCTCGGCTATCGCTCTCGTCGGCCGATCAGCAAGCCGCCGAACCGCGCGAAGTATTCAACGGCGGAGCCCACGGTCACCGCAGCTGCCGCGAGCATCGCGTACTGGTCGGGGTAGAGCGGACCCCAAGGCTCGGATGTGCGAACGATCGCGAGCAGGATCGCGAGGAATTGGACGTTGGCTTTGAGCTTCCCCCAGATCGACGGTTTCATGACGGTCCCATCGGCGGCGGTCACCGCTCCACGGAGCCCCATGATCACGATCTCGCGTCCGATGATGATGAACGCGATCCATGCGGACGCGCGGCCGACGGAGACGAGTGCGATCAGCACGCCCGACACCAGCAGCTTGTCCGCCGTGGTGTCGAGGAACGTCCCGAGCGTCGTGGTCTGCTTCCATCGGCGCGCCAACCGGCCGTCGAAGAAGTCCGTCGCCGCTGCGATCGCGAACAGGATGGCGGCTGCGACGTACGCGTACTGCACGCGATATCCCACGAGCACCAGCGCCATCACGACGGGCGTCAGTGCCACGCGGAGGTACGTGATGCCCGTCAGGAAAGCAGCGGCTCGCTCGTCCGGAGTCCTCACCACGTCGCAGGCATCGTAACAGCGGCCCTCAGCCGCTCCGGACGCTGCGCAACAGTTCGCGAACCTCGGCCGATGTCGCGCACGAGAGGGCGTCGGTCGCCACGGCGCGTGCCGTGGCGAGATCGACGGCTCGCACGGCTCGCTTCACGAGCGCGATGGAAGGTGCGCCCATCGACAGCTCGCGCACGCCCAACCCGATCATCAGCGCCGTGGCATCCGGGTCTCCGGCGAGCTCACCGCACACCCCGACCCATCGTCCCCGCGCGTCTGCCGCCTCCACGGTCATCCTGATCGAGCGAAGCACCGCGGGATGGACGGCGTCGGCTAGTGCGCTCACACGAACGTTCCCGCGATCCGCGGCCATCGTGTACTGCGTGAGATCGTTCGTGCCGATCGAGAAGAAATCCGCATGCTCCGCCAGGCGGTCCGCCAGCAACGCGGCCGACGGCACCTCGACCATCACGCCCACTTCGAGCGTCGGCGGCCGCTCGCCGGCGCGGTCGAGCAGATCGTTCGCCGCTCGGAGCTCGTCGACGGTGGCGACCATCGGGAACATCACCCGCAGCGGATGGTCGGCGGCCACCCGGAGGAGGGCTGCCAGCTGGGTCTGCAGAAGATCCGGCCGCTCCAGCCCGAGGCGGATCCCGCGGACGCCGAGGAACGGGTTCGGCTCCGGAGGTTGATCGAGGTACGGCAGCGGCTTGTCCGCGCCGGCGTCGAGCGTTCGGATCACCAGGGGACGTCCGCCCAGCGCTTCCGCGGTTTCCCGGTAGGCTGCCTCTTGCTCGCGGGCATCCGGCATCGACGATCTGCCCATGAACAGGAATTCCGTGCGGAAGAGGCCGACCCCGTCGGCGCCGGCCGCGACGGCCCGGATCGCGTCGGCCGGCGAGCCGATGTTCGCCGCGACCTCGATCGTCGTCCCGTCGATCGTGCGAGCTGGTTGGAGGGCGGAGCCCTGCGCCTCGCGGAGGGCAGCGGCCCGACCGTCTCGCGCGGCGGTCAGCTCCGCCAGCAGCGACACGTCCGGATCCACGTGGATCACGCCGGTGGTCCCATCCACGACGATCGAGGTCCCCTCGGCCAGGTCGAGCAGCGCATCGCCGGCGCCGACCACGGCCGGGATCCCCGACGCGCGCGCCAGTACGGCCGCGTGCGACGTGGGTCCGCCGGCGGCGGTGGCGATCCCGAGCACGACGGCAGGGTCGAGCCCTATGGTGTCGGCGGGCGACAGGTCGCTCGCGATCACGACGCCGGGTGCCTCGAGCACGGGATGCGGGATCGGGACGTCCAGCAGGTGCGCGAGCACCTGGCGCCCCACGCTCCGGAGGTCGGCGGCCCGCGCCCGGAGGTACTCGTCCTCGAGTCCGTCCCAGTCCTTCGCCGTGCGCTCGATCACGTCGTGCCACGCTCGCGCGGCCGAGACCCCGTCGTCGACGATCGCACGTCTGGTCGGCGACAGGAGCGCGCCGTCCCGTAGGAAGAGCAGATGGGCGTCGAAGATCTCCGTCTCGTCGCCACCCGCCCGCCCCGCGACCAGCGCGCGCTGGCGCGCGATGTCGTCGCCGACCGTATCGAGCGCAGCGTCCAGCGCGGCCATCTCGTCCTCGGCGCCGGCGGCTCCGTCGGGTATCGCAAGATCGGGTGTTCGGAACCGTCGGGCGGGCCCGATCCCGATCCCGGCGGACGCCGGATACCCGCGGACCACCCCTGGCCCTTCCGGGAGCACGGATGCCGGAGCGGCCCGCTCCGGCCCGGACGGCTCCGGACGATCGTCGAAGTCGCGCGCGGCGAGCGCCCCGATCGCTTCCAGCGCCGCGGATGCCTGGAGGCCCGACGCGCCGACCTCGATCGTGTGACCCTGCGTCGCACCGAGCATGGCGACGGCGTTCAGGCTGGACGCGTCGGCCGGTCCTCGGCCGTTCGTCACGTCGCGCACCGTGACCCGGGCATCGAACGACGACGCGGTCTGCACGAACCTGGCGGCCGGCCGCGCGTGGAGCCCGTGCGGGTTGTTCACGGTCAGCGTGATCGATGACTCGTCGGCCGGAGCCGACGGCGGTTCCGGCGACGACTCGGTTCCGGAGTCCCCGAGGTGCGCGATCTTCCCGGCGAGTCCACCGCGCGCTTCCTGCGCGACGCGCTCGAGCGGCGCGCCCAGTTTCGCCGTGACGGCGGCGGCCACCGCTCCCTCCACGATCGGCGCCTCGCAGAGGAGGACCTTGGACCGGCGCTCCTCTGGCAAGAGGTCGAGCGCCATCTCGGCGGAGAGCACGGCGCTGCCGAGATCCATCAGCACGAGCACGCCGTCGTCGGCCCAGGCCCGCTCGATCGCCTCCATCACCATCACGGCGTCCGTGCCGATCGGGTGGTCCGGCATGTCCAGGCCGCCGGCGGTCTCCAGCCGCACGTCCGGTCCGCCCATCTCGCGGGCGAGTTCGGCGACGCCCTCCGCGATGCGGTGGCTGTGCGACACGATGACGATACCGACCATGGCCGGGTCCCGGGCTCAGGCCCTGGAGGCCAGCACGCTGAGGAGCGTCACCCCATACGCGACCGTCACGATCCCCAGCACGAGCAAGCCCTTCGCCACCACGCGCTTGGCACGCGTCGAAAGCCCGAAGTCGAACAGCACGGAGCGCAGGCCGAGCATCGCGTGAGTCGTGACGACCACGAGGAACAGGCACTCGATCACGAAGATGACGGGGTTCGAGATGTAGTCGAGGACCTGCGCGTACGTGCGGAGACCGCCGACCTCCTCGACGACGAAATGGTGCGCGACCATGTGGATCGTCACCAGCGCCAACAGTGCGACGCCCGTGCCCGCCGTAGCTTTCCACGTCCTCGAGCGACGAACACCCGTCTCCGCCATCTGCCGCGTGTCCCCCATCAGCCGTTCCCGATGATGTGCAGGGCCGCACCCAGCAACAGGATCGCCCCGAAGATCATGAGCGACCAGAAGAGCGCCTTCTGCCGGTCGGCGGCCACCCCGGAGCCGACGAGCGCGACGCGGAGACCGTTCAAACCGTGGAACAGCAACCCGAAGACCAGGAGCACGTCGAACCCGAGGAACAACGGCATCGTCGCGATCTTGAGGAAGCTATGCCAGGAGCTCTCACCGCCGAGGAGCAGCGAGAGCACGGCCAGGTGGAGGTACAGGTAGACCACGAGCCCGAGGCTGGTGAACCGGTTCAGCGAGAACGCCCAATGCCCGGTGCTGGTCCTCCGGATGTCGAACCAGGCGGTCGGTCCCGGCGACTTCCGCAGGACCGGGCCGCGCGCTTCGCGAGCGGCCCGGATGCCTTCGAGGTCGTCCTTGGGCAGGGTCACGCGCCGCCTCCGCCTGCGTTGAGGGCGCGCCGGAGCTGCATGATCCGCTGCGCCGGGCGCACGTTGGAGGGGCAGGCCTCGGTGCACTCGAACGCCGCGTGGCATCGCCACGCGGCGTTGTCCGCGTCGGCCCACTCGAGGATCGGGGCGACGTTCGCGCCTCGCGGCTCCTCCAGCATGCGTTGCGCGTACGCGAGGGCGGCGGGTCCCACGTAGGAATCATCGGTGGCCGCGACAGGGCACGCGGACAGACAGAGGCCACATTCGATGCAGTCCTCGAAGCGCTCGTACCCGTCGATCCCCGGCGGAGCCTCCGCCATCGACGGGGACTCGCTACCTCTCGTGGCGGGGTGTGGCGACGGGAACCGATCGATGAACGAGGTCATGTCGACCACCAGGTCGGCGACGACGGGGAAGTTCGCCATGGGTTCCACGGTCACCTGCCCCGGATCCAGGTCGGCGAGACTCGTCACACAGGCGAGCCCCTCTCGGCCGTTCACCCGAACCCCGCAGGTTCCGCACGAAGCATGGAAGCACGAATGCCGGATGGCGAGGGTCTGGTCGAGATGGATCTTGATCCATCGCAACGCGTCCAGCACGGTGCTCTCGGGCTTGACCTCCGTCTCGAAGATGTCGAACCGCGACGGGCCGTCCTCTCGTGCGAACCGGAAGACACGGAAGCTGCGCCGTTCGACGGGGGAAGCGGTCGTTCCGCTCGAGGCGTCGGCGGTGGGGTCGGGCGTCGCCATCATGCGGCGAAGTAGGCGTCGGGGGGCAGGAGCACGGTATCCCTCGTGCGGCAGGGCTCATCCACGCCGAGCTTGCGGCAGACCACGCCGGCGCAGACCTCCGCCATGCCGCGGAGCGTGGTGCCCTTGCCACCCGTGATCGTGACGAAGCCCTCAGCGCCGCCTTCCGCCGCGTGATCGATCGTCTTGAACGTCCGGGAGAGCTCCCTGCCGGAGTCGGCATCTCCTCTCGAACCGATCAAGGGGCGGGCCGCGGACCATGCGGCGCGGTGGGTCGCCGTGGCGACGGCGGGGATCAGCTTCGATCCCTCGGTGACCATCCGGGCGACGTGGTCGGGGGGAACGCCGAGGTGATCGGGGTCGTCGACGACCCATGAGCTGGTACCGACGATCGAGAGCCCGCGTTGTGGCACCACGATGTCGCCGTCACCCGACGCGTGGAGATGGTTGATCACCATGTTGCACATCCGCCCGCGTAAGGCCAGCAGGACGCCGGGTGACGGGCGGATCGGGACGTCGACACCGGCCATGGTGGCGACCTGCTCCGACCAGGGTCCCGTCGCGTTCACGGTGAGGTCCGCATGGATCTCGGCGTCCCGTCCGGTCACGTGGTCGTGTATCGCGGCGCCGCTCACGACGCCATCGTGAAGCAGCAAACCCGTCACCTCCACGTGGTTCAGCAGCTCCGCGCCGTTGTGCTTCGCCGTCGCGAAGAACCGCATGGGCATCCGCATGGCGTCCATCGTGGCGTCGGGTACACGCACGGCGGCTTTCAGCTCGGGGTTCAGCATCGGCTCCATGCGCAGAGCCTGCTGCGGCGTGAGCTGCTCGGTCGGGATGCCCGACGCCTCGCACCCCTCGAGGAAGCCCGGCAGGTACGCCATGTCTTCGTCGTCGATCGCCACGAACAGCCCGTCGTTCTCCTCGAACGAACCGGGTGCGATAGCACGGAGGATGCGGTTCTCCTCGATGCATTCCACCGCCGACTCGTGGTCGTTCACGGCGTACCGCGCGCCGCTGTGCAGCAGGCCGTGGTGACGTCCGGTCGTCCCGGACGTGAGCTCGCCGCGTTCGACGAGCGTGACGCGCACCCCGCGGAGGGCCAGGTCGTGGGCGAGCGCGCCGCCGGTGCCGCCGCCGCCCACGATCAGGACGTGTGCGTCATGCGAGGCCCGCGGCGCGGACGGCATCATGGTCGCGAGTATCGCATCGCCGGCGACGTCGGGCGGCTACTCGTCGTGGTCGTGCCCCTTGCCCTGACCTTCGTCGAACGCACCTTCATGGTGCGGCTTGTCTGGATCCTTTTCCTCCCCCTCCGCGAAGTCGCCGTGCTTGCCCTCGACGGGGTGCCCGTGCTCCTCCGATTGACCTTCGGCGAACGACCCCTCGTGGTGCTCGTCGTCTTCCTTGTCCTTCTCCTGTCCCTCCGCGAAGTCGCCGTGCGTCTCGTCCTCCATGCGCCTGCTCCCGTCTCGATGCCGGAGACCGGCGGACCGAGTTTGCGGCGGTCCGCCGGTCTCCGCGTCCGGTCAGTTCGTCCAGTCGAACGTCCGGGTGACCGCCTTCTTCCACTCGGCGTATTCCTTCGCCACGATCGCCGCGTCCATCTTCGGTGTCCACTCGGCGTCCTTGCCCCAGTTGGAGCGGAGGTCGTCGACGTTCTTCCAGAAGCCGACCGCGAGGCCTGCGGCATAGGCGGCGCCGAGCGCCGTCGTCTCCGCCACCTTCGGCCGGATCACGGGCACCTGGAGGCAGTCAGCCTGGAACTGCATCAGCGTGTCGTTGTAGACCATGCCGCCGTCCACCTTCAGCTCCTTGAGCTTGACACCGGAGTCGGCCTCCATCGCGTCGAGAACCTCGCGGGTCTGCCATGCCGTCGCCTCGAGCGTCGCGCGGGCGAAGTGACCCTTGTTGACGTAGCGGGTCATCCCGAGGATCGCGCCACGAGCGTCACCACGCCAGTACGGTGCGAACAGACCCGAGAACGCCGGAACGAAGTAGATCCCGCCGTTGTCGTCGACCGTCTTGGCGAGCGCCTCGACGTCCTCGGACTTTTCGATCAAGCCCAGGTTGTCGCGGAGCCATTGCACGAGCGCCCCGGTGATCGCGATCGAGCCCTCGAGCGCGTAGATGGCGGGCGCGTCGCCGAGCTTCCACCCGACCGTCGTGAGCAGACCGCTCTTGGACGGCACCATGTCGGTGCCTGTGTTCAAGATCATGAAGCAGCCGGTGCCGTAGGTGTTCTTCGCGTCGCCGACGTCGTACGCGGCTTGGCCGAACGTGGCGGCCTGCTGGTCGCCGAGGTCGCCCGCCACCGGGATGCCGGCAAGAACTCCCTTGGCCTCACCGTAGACCTCCGAAGACGAGCGGATCTCGGGCAGCATCGACCGGGGAACCCCGATCGCCGCACACAGCTCGTCGTCCCAGTCGAGCGTCTCCAGGTTCATGAGCATCGTCCGGCTGGCGTTCGACACGTCCGTGACGTGCACCCCGCCACTCGTCCCGCCGGTGAGGTTCCAGATGCACCAGGTGTCGATGTTGCCGAACGCCAGGTCACCGGCCTCCGCCCGGGCGCGTGCGCCCTCGACGTTGTCGAGGATCCAGCGGACCTTCGTGCCGGAGAAGTACGTGGCGAGGGGCAGACCTGTCTTTCCCCTGAACCGGTCCTGCCCACCGTCTGCCGACAAAGAGTCCACGATGTCCTGCTGGCGCGTGTCCTGCCACACGAGCGCGTTGTAGACGGGCTCGCCCGTCTTGCGGTCCCACACGACCGTGGTCTCACGCTGGTTGGTGATGCCCACCGCGGCGAGGTCGCTCGCCGAGATGCCCGCCTTCTTCAGCGCGCCGGCGGTCACCTCACCTGAACGCTCCCAGATCTCCTTGGGGTCATGCTCGACCCATCCGGGCTTGGGGAAGATCTGCTCGTGTTCCTTCTGGTCCACACCGACCACGCCACCGCTGTGGTCGAAGATCATGAACCGCGTACTGGTGGTGCCCTGGTCGAGGGCGCCTACGTAGTCCGCCATCTCAGGCCTCCTTCCGATGCTTCACGATCAATGCACTAGCCCTTTCCCCACGTCTCCGCGACCGTCTTCAGCAACAGGAACGACGACGTGGCACCGGGGTCTTGGTGTCCGGCGCTCCGTTCTCCCAGGTAGCTCGCCCTGCCCTTGCGGGCCACGAGTGGGATCGTGCCCTTCATGCCGTCTTCGCCGGCGGCCGCCGAGCGCCGAAGTGCTTCGGCGAACGACGCTCCGTCGTCCAGCGCCTCGGTGAACGCGTCGCGAGCAGGCGCGAGCGCGTCGACCATGGTCTTGTCCTGAAGCTCAGCCTTGCCTCGTGCCTGCACGCCCTGGACGGCGGCCGCGAGCGCCGCCGCCCAGTCCTGCGCATCGATCTCGGCCTTCCCGGCCGTGGTGGTGCCGAGCTGGAGGAAGAGCGTCCCGTACAACGGGCCTCCCGCGCCGCCGACCGTCGATACCAACGTCATCCCGACGGCCTTGAACAACGAGCCGACGTCACCTGGGGGGAGGCCGTCGAGCTTGACGAGCACGGCCTGGAAGCCGCGGTTCATGTTGATGCCGTGGTCCGCGTCGCCGATCGCGGAGTCGAGCTCCGTCAGGTACTCCTTGTTCTCCGCGATCGTCTCAGCGAACGTTCGGATCATCCGAACCACATCGTCGTACGGGACGCTCAATCGTGCCACCCCCCTCGTCGACTGAGCCACGTCGGGGTCAGACCCCCCAACGCAGTCCCGGCGTCTTGACGGGTGCGTCCCACAGCTTGGTCAAGTCGTCGTTCAGCTTCAGCAGGGTGATGGAACACCCCGCCATGTCGAGCGACGTGATGTAGGACCCGATCAGGTTGCGTGTGACGGTGACTCCCTTCCCCTTCAGGAACGTGTTGAGCTCGTTGAACACGAGGTAGAGCTCGATCAGGGGCGTGCCGCCCATCCCATTCACGAACGCCAGCACGTTGTCGCCGGACGAGTACGGGAGGTCCTCGACCACCGCGGTCGACATCATCTCGACGATCTCGTGGGCAGGCTTCAGCTTCATCCGCTCGCGCCCTGGCTCGCCGTGGATGCCGATGCCGATCTCCATCTCGTCCTCGCCGAGCTCGAACGTCGGCTTGCCGGCGGCGGGCACCGTGCACGAGGTGAGCGCCATGCCCATCGTTCGGGCGTTCGCGTTCACCTCACGGCAGATGTCCGCGACCTCCTTGAGGGGTCGCTTCTCCTCCGCCGCAGCGCCGGCGATCTTCTCCAGCAGGACGGTGGCGCCGACGCCTCGCCGTCCGGCCGTGTAGAGGCTGTCCTGCACGGCGACGTCGTCGTCGACGAGCACGGACTCCACCTCGGTGCCCTCGGCGCGGCAGAGCTCGGCGGCCATCTCGAAGTTCATCACGTCGCCGGTGTAGTTCTTGACGATGTGGATCACTCCTGCGCCACCGTCGACGGCCTTCGTCGCGGCCTCCATCTGGTCGGGCGTCGGCGACGTGAAGACCTCACCGGGACACGCGGCGTCGAGCATGCCCATGCCCACGAACCCGCCGTGCATGGGCTCGTGCCCCGAGCCACCTCCTGATACGAGCGCCACCTTGCCCTGAACGGGCGCGTCCTTCCGGACGATCGTGTACGGGTCATACGTCACCTTGATCAGGTCCGAGTGCGCCGCCTCCATGCCCTGCAGCGCTTCGCGAACCACGTTCGCGGGGTCGTTGATGAGCTTCTTCATCGCCTCTCCTTCAGGTCGGGGGTGCCTGGAGCCATGTCGGGTCGAATCCCTCCTCCTATCTCTAGAGGCCGAATGCCGCCTTCGCGAGCAGTGCGCCGATGACGCCGCCGATGATCGGGCCGACCACCGGGATCCAGGAGTACGCCCAGTCGGAGTCGCCCTTGCCGGGGATCGGCAGGATGAAGTGCATGATCCGCGGCCCGAGATCGCGCGCTGGGTTGATGGCGTATCCGGTCGGTCCGCCGAGCGACATCCCGATGCCGACGACCAGCAGCGCCACCGCGAGGCCCGTTGGGAACGCTGCCGGGAGGGCAAGGATGCCGAACAGCAGCACGGCCGTGCCGATGATCTCGGTGATCAGGTTCGCAGCCGTGTTCCGGATGGCCGGGCCCGTGCAGAACACCGCGAGCTTCAGGCCCGTGTCTTCCGTCTCGGGCCAATGTACGAGGTAGGCGAGCCAGACGAGCGTGGCTCCGAGGAACGCTCCCACGAACTCGCCTGCGATGATCGTGGGAACGTCGCCCCACGTGAATCCGAACTTCTCCGGACCGATCGCGGCGAGGCCGAGGGTCACCGCCGGGTTCAGGTGCGCGAGACCTCCTCCTACCGCCAAGCTCCCGAAGACGCCGACCAGGACGGCCAGCCCCCATGCCCAGGTGATGACGACCCAGCCAGCATTCTGCGCCTTCGACTTGTTGAGCAGGACCCCCGCGACGACTCCGTCGCCGAGAAGGACCAGCAAGCACGTGCCGACCACCTCTCCAAGGAACATCTGGGTGACCACCTCCCTATGCGCTGCGGCGCCCCGGATATGGGCGCTCCGTCGCCACATAGCCAAGGCCGTTCGTATCCGAAAGTCAAAGCGAGATCCGACCGTAACCGGACCGACATCGTCGTGTTATGTTCGGCATCGTCGAACAATCGCAGAGCAAGCGGGTGGAGGTCGGTTTGACAGTAACCGCCGGGTGGACGGATGGTGCCTCCGAGTGAGCGGTGCGACGACACGCCGGGGCGGTGTCGGCTCCCCTCCCGTGGGGGCGTTCGTCGTCGATGCCGATCTCGTTCGTCGCTGGATCGTGGAATCGGCAGCCCGGATCGGCGAACAGCGGGACTTCCTCACCCAGCTCGACGCCGCCATCGGCGACGCCGACCACGGGGTGAACATGCAGCGCGGGTTCGACGCCGCACTTGCCACCCTCCAATCGGCACCGGAACAGCCGCCGGGAGCGCTCCTGCAAGAGGTGGGGACCACGCTCGTCTACCGCGTGGGCGGGGCGGCGGGCCCGCTGTTCGGGACGGCCTTCCGTCAGATCGGGGCGACGCTCTCGGAGGCCGAACGACCGGACGGCGAGGCGCTCGTTTCCAGTCTCCGCGCGGGGCTCGAGGCCATCCAGGCGCTCGGCGCGGCGGCGCCCGGGGACAAGACCATGGTCGACGCGTGGGAGCCCGCCGTCGCCGAGTTCGAACGGACCTTGCGGTCCGGTGGGACGGCGCAGCAGGCGGCGCGCAGCGCCTCGGATGCGGCGAACGCCGGCGTCGCGACGACGCTTCCGATGCAGGCGCGCAAAGGGCGAGCTTCCTACCTCGGCTCACGGAGCATCGGGCACCAAGACCCCGGCGCGACCTCGACGGCGCTCATCTTCGGCGCCCTCGAGCTGGCCATGCGTCGTCCGTGATGACCCCGATCTCCGCCGCGGGAGATCGGCGTGGCACGATCCAGTCCGTCGACCGCGCCGCGCGGATCCTCATGGCGTTGGGCAACTCGCCGCGTCTCGGCGTGACGGAGATCTCGGAGAGACTTGGGATCGCGAAGGCGACGGTCCACGGCCTGTTACGAACGCTGGAGCAGCGGGAGCTGATCGAACAGGAGCCTGAGAGCGGGAAGTACCGACTCGGAGCCGCCATGCTCCAGTTGGGCAACTCGTTCCTGGACAACCACGAGCTCCGCGCGCGTTCACTGATGTGGGCCGGGTCGCTCGCGATGCGGGTCGGCGAGGCCGTCCGCGTCGGTGTGATGAACGGCAACACCGTCTTGATCGTCCATCACGTCTTCCGGCCGGACAACTCCGTGCAGATCCTGGAGGTCGGCGCGTCGATCCCGTGGCACGCGTGCGCCCTAGGCAAGGCGGTGGTCGCGTTCGTCTCGCCCGCTCGCCGGACCTCCCTCCTCGGGGGCGACCTGTCGCCGCTGACCGGCCGGACCATGACCGAGCCCTCGCTCCTGCGGGCCACGCTCGAAGGGGTGTCGACGCTCGGTATCGCCGTCGAGGATCAAGAGGCGGTGGTGGGTGAGGCCGAGATCGCGTCCCCGGTGTTCGATCATCAGGGACATCCGGCCGGTGCGATCGGCGTCGTGGGACCGGTGGAACGGCTCCTGCCTGACGGCCCGGCGCCCGCGTTGGTCGCAGCGGTGAAGGAGGCCGGACGCGGACTGTCTCGCGACATGGGCGCGGGTCGCTTCGCCGCCCGGGGCTGAGACCGACCGGCTAGGCTCCGCACATGGACGAGGTACCGCGGTTCGTCACGGTCGACGACTACGAGCTGATCGCGCGCGAGCGGCTCCCGTCGGACGTGTACGACTTCTACGCGGGCGGCGCCGGCGACGAGTGGACGCTCGCAGAGAACCGACGCGCGTTCGACCGATGGAGGCTGCGGCCCAGGGTCTTGCGCGGGTCGGGCCATCCCGACCCGTCGACGACGATCCTCGGGACGTCGCTGTCCTTCCCCGTGCTGGTGGCGCCGTGGGCATACCAGTCGATGGCGCACCCCGATGGCGAGCGGGCGACCGCGCGCGCCGCCGCCGCGGCGGGCACGATCATGGTCGTCAGCTCCACCGCGGTCGACATGTTGGAGGACGTGTCCGCGGCATCCCAGGCTCCGAAGTGGTGGCAGCTGTACGTGTTCGAGGATCGAACCATCACGGTCGACATGCTCGCGCGCGTGGTCGAGGCCGGATACGGAGCGATCTGCCTCACCGTCGATCTGCCGGTCTTCGGCTTGCGGCACCGTGACACGCGGAACGGATTCGAGCCCCCGCTCGGCGGCGCGTCCTCGCGGTTGCCGTGGGACTCGATGATGACGTGGGACGACATCTCCTGGCTGCGGGAGCGGATCTCCGGACTCTCGCTCCTGGTGAAGGGCGTTCTGACCGCCGAGGACGCCGAGCTGGCGGTGGCCGCCGGTGTCGACGGGATCGTCGTCTCGAACCACGGCGGCCGTCAGCTCGACGGCTCGCCCGCGGGCCTCACGGCGCTGCCCGAGGTCGCCGGGGCTGTGGCCGGCCGCGTTCCCGTCCTGGTGGACGGCGGGATCCGGCGCGGGACCGACGTGGTCAAGGCGCTGGCCTTGGGTGCGGCCGCGGTGCTCGTCGGGCGCCCGTGCGTCTGGGGGCTGGCGGTCGACGGCGAGGCGGGCGTTGCGGACGTGCTCGGGATCCTGCGTTCCGAGTTCGAGAACGCGATGGCGCTCTGCGGCTGCCGCACCGTCGCGGAGATCACGCCCGCGCTCGTCAGCCCGGCGTGACGGCCGCCCGTTGCGTCTGCCACCATCGGCGGTCATGGCCGGCTACGACCTCCACGCCCACACGAACCGCTCCGACGGCACGTTCACGCCTACGGAACTGGTCGACCTGGCCGTGGAGCGTGGGCTGACCGGGGTCGCGATCACCGACCACGACACGCTGGCGGGACTCGATGAGGCGGCCGCGGCGGCCGGTGACAGGGTCGAGGTGGTGCCGGGGATCGAGTTCTCCGCCGAGTACGAGGATGCGAGCCTGCATGTCCTCGCGTACTGGATCGATCCGTCCGACGAGGCGCTGCGAGACGAGCTCCGACGGCTGACCGACACGCGGTTCCGGCGCGGGGAGCTGATGATCGAGAAGCTCCAGGAGCTCGGGTACCCGATCGAGTTCGAGCGCGTGCGCGAGATCGCGGGCGGCGACACGATCGCTCGCCCGCACGTCGCGCAAGCGATGGTGGAGGCGGGCATCGTGCCGAACGAGAAGGCGGCGTTCACCGAGGAGTTCATCGCAGACGGCGGGAGGGCTTGGGTGCCGAAGCACGCGTTGCATCCGTTGGACGCGCTCACGCTGATCGCGGGGGCGGAGGGTGTCTGCGTCCTCGCTCACCCCGGGATGTGGAAGGGCGCCGGATCGGTCCCCGACGAGCTGATCGAGGCGATGGCAGCCGGCGGCATGGCGGGCCTCGAGGTCGACCACCCGGATCACGACGAGACGCAGCGCGCGAAGTACCGAGCGATGGCAGAACGGCTCGACCTGGTGCCGACCGGCGCGTCGGATTGCCACGGCACACGGTATGACCCCGTGCGACTTGGGAGCGAGACGACCGATGCCGATCGCGTCGACGAGCTGCGCCGCCGCGCCGGCCGCTGACAGGTCGGGGAGATGGTTCCGGTGAGCCCGGCGTTGGAGATGGTGTTCTTCGACATCGGCGGCGTGCTCTACGACGACACGATCTACGCGCGGGCGATCAACACCGCGCTCCGCGCGCTGGGCGCGAGCTTCACCGACCAGGAGTTCGACGACGTCTATCGATCGGCGCGCGCCGCACAGGCGGGATCGTTCCGAAGCCTGCTGGCGCGGCGCTTCCTGGGGCCGGATGCCGACATGGTGGCGCTGGAAGCCGAGGCGTCGAAGCACTGGGCGTATCCACCCGAGGCGCTGCACGACGACGTCCGACCGGTTCTAGCCGCGTTGGCCGGGATATACCGGTTGGGGATCATCGCGAACCAGCCGAGCTCGGTGAAGGATGCGCTTCGACGCGACGGATTGGCCGGCTCATTCGAGGTCTGGGGGGTGTCGGACGACGTGGGACTGGAGAAGCCCGATCCCGCGCTCTTCACGCATGTGCTCCTGGAGGCGGAGGTAGATCCCTCCGAGGAGCGTGATGGTCGGCGATCGTCTGGACTACGACGTGCGTCCGGCGAAGGCGGCGGGTATGCGTGCGGTGTGGGTGCTCCGCGGCGAGGCACCCGACGATCCGACGCCCGAGCAGCTCGCGGAAGCGGACGCGGCGATCCGCGGACTGGACGAGCTGTCCGCAGCGTTGGAGACGTTGGAGGTGGCGACGTGACGCCGAAGCGGATCCTGATCGTGGGCGGCGGGTTCGCGGGCATGTACGCCGCGATGGAGATGAAGCAGCTGGTCGACGCCGGTCACTCGGTGACCGTCGTCTCGGCCGAGAACTTCATGCAGTACCAGCCGTTCCTCCCCGAGGTGGCCTCTGGCACGATCGACCCGAGGGCCGTCGTGGTGCCGCTGCGGCCGGTGCTGAAGCACGCCACGGTCGAGGTCGGCGAAGTCACGGCGATCGACCACGAGGAGCGTCGCGTCCACGTCCGGATCCCCGACGGCGCCACGGTGAGCCTGGGCTACGACATCCTCGTCGTGACGGCGGGCTCGTGGTCGCGGGTCCTGCCGATCCCCGGCCTGGCGCAGCACGGGATCGGGTTCAAGACGGTGCAGGAGGCCATCTACCTGCGCAACCACGTGCTCTCCCGGCTGGACGTCGCCTCTCAGACCGAGGACGCGGAGCGGCGTCGCTCGGCGCTCACGTTCGTGTTCGTCGGCGCCGGATACGCCGGGGTGGAGGCGTTGGGCGAGCTCGAGGACCTGGCTCGTGACGCGATGCGGAACTACCCGACGCTGAACCCGCGCGACATGCGGTGGGTCCTCGTGGAAGCCGCCGGTCGGATCCTGCCGGAGCTCCCGGAGGATCTCGCGGCGTACGCCCAGGTCCAGCTCGAACGTCGCCATATCGAGGTCCTGTTGGACATGCGCCTGGATTCGACGGAGGGAGGCACGATCCGGTTGTCGGACGGGCAGGCGTTCGAGGCCGACACGCTGGTCTGGACAGCGGGGGTGAAGCCGTCGCCGCTCGCGGGGCTCGGCGGGTTCCCGGTGGACGAGCGCGGACGGATCGTGGTGGACGACCACCTGCGCGTGGTCGGCGTCCCGGACGCGTGGGCGGCCGGCGACATCGCCGCCGTCCCCGATCGCACGACCGGCGGGCTGGCGCCTCCCACCGCGCAACACGCGATGCGCGAGGGCCGCCGGCTGGGCAAGAACATCACCGCCACGCTCCTCGGCGGCGAGCAGGAACCGTTCGTGTGGAAGAACGTCGGGGGCGTCTGTTCCCTGGGGCGCTACAAGGGCGTCGCGAACGTGTCCGGGATCAAGGTCAAGGGCTTCCTGGGGTGGGTCCTGCACCGCTCGTACCACCTGTGGGCGATGCCGACGATCGGGCGCCGCGTGCGGATCGCGATCGACTGGACGATCGCGTTGCTGTTCCCGCGCGACATCACGCAGTTCGGGTCGTTGTTCGAGGACCCTCGCGGGCCGTTCCGCCGCGCGGCGAGCCAGTAGACCTGCTGCTCCGCGACGCCGCTACGCGCCCTTACGCCGCTGCTTCTGCAGATCGCTCGCGGCCTGGAGCGCCTTGTGGCTCCGCGCGATGTCCGGCATCTCGTGTCCGCCCGCGAGCTCCTCCGCGGCCCAACGCGTCAGGTCGCGGATCGAGATGATGCCGGCGACGCGCCCTCGGTCGATCACCGGCAGGTGGCGGATGTTCCGCGACGCCATGACCTCGGCTGCCTCGGCGATGTCCGTCTTCGGCGTGATCGTCGTGAGGTCGCGGCGCGTCATGCCGTGCACGACCTTCACGCTGTGTGGGTCACCCCCGGCGGCCACCAGGTTGACGATGTCCCGCTCGGTCACGATGCCGGCGAGCTTCTTGCCTTCGAGCACCACCACGGAGGAGATGCCGTTCGATCGCATTATCTTCGCGACGTCCGCGAACGTGTCATCGGCGCCGGCCGTCTTCACGTCCGTGTGCATGATCTCTCCGACCTGCATCGATCCTCCTTGCGGGATGGCCTCGGGACCAGGAGCCTACCGCGGCGGACGTGCCGACGCGGCGTTCGTGCGACGACGAGCCTCTAGTGGTCGCTCCTGCCGCTGAAATGGAACTCCTCGACCTTGAGGGCGGGCACCCGTGATGCCGAGAAGAAGAACTCGCTCGCCAGCTCGGCCTTGCGGCCTACGAGCGAGACGCTCGTCAATGCGTCGATGATCGATTGCGTGAATCGGAAGTTCATGACGGGCCCGACGATCTCGCCGCGTTCGATCAGGAACGTGCCGTCGCGCGTCATCCCCGTGATGCTGGATTCGATGGGGTTCACGATGTTGGAGTAGTGGAAGCGCGTGACCAGCACGCCTCGGTGCGTCAAGCTGATCATGTCCTCGAGGGACGCGTCGCCCTCTTCCATGAACAGGTTGAGCGGGAACGGGCCTTCCGGGTTGGGTGCAGGCAGGCCGTGGCCGGTGGAGGGGTGCCCGGACTGTTTCCCGGTCCGCAGGTCGTAGACCGCGTCGAGGAACACACCGTCCTTGATCAACTCGACGCGCCGACGGGGAACGCCTTCGAAGTCGAATGCAGCGCCCAGCGTGCGCGGATCCGCGCCGTCGTCCCAGATCGAGATGGACTCCGCGGCGACCTGCTGTCCGGCCTTGCCGCTGAAGCACGACCGATCCTCGATGTAACCGCGGCCGCCGAATCCCACGTACGCGAGGAACCCCGCCAGCGTGGCGACCGCCGCCGGCTCCAGGACGACCGGGTAGGTCCCCGGATCGAGCGCGACCGGCCGCTGGCTGCGGACCGCTTTGTCGGCGGCGTGCGTCCCGAGGGCCACCGCGTCGATGAACTCGGCCGAGCCCGAGAATGTCTCGGCGAACCCACTGCCGTGCTCGCCGCCGGTCATCACGGTGGTGAGCGACGCCAGCGTCCCCGGCGAATAGCAGAACTGCCCCTCGGAGTTCGCGATGCCGAGTTCGGCCGCGGTCGTCTCGAACGCGCCCGCCGCGACGAAGCCGGGTGGGCACCGGTCGATCAGGTGCTCGACCGCCTCGGCGCGAGACGCAGGCGTCATCTCGGCGGTGGCCTGGAAGAAGCGATCCACCTCGGGGACGTCGGCCTTGGGGGCGAGACCGGGGAAGAGCGGGTCCGGCGCCGCGACCTCCGCCATCTCTTTCGCGCTCGCGGCGGCCTCCCGGGCGCCGCGCTCGGTGAAGTCGTTGGACGACGCGACGCCGCTCCGATTGCGGCTGACGACCCGGACCCGCAGCCCGGTGTCCTCGCGGAACGTCGACTGATGGATCACGGAGTTGGCGAACCGGGTCAGCCCGCCCCACTCGTGCGTGTAGAGGACCTCGACCCCGTCGACCCCTGTGAGCTCGAGCGCGGCCGCCGCGACGGTCCGGAACCGGTCCTCGCCGATCAGGCCGGGCATCAGCGGACCCCCACCTGGACGTTGCGGAAGCGCGCGGGCGACGTGCCGTGCCCGACGCGTCCGACCTGTCCTGGCTGGCCCTTGCCGCAGTTGGGCGTGCCCCACACCGTCCACTCCTCGCGGCCCGCCACGGCGTCGCACGACCCCCAGAACTCCGGCGTGATGCCCGTGTAGTTCGGGTTCCTATAGAGCTGCGTCAGCTTGCCATCCTTCACTCGCCACGCGATCTCGCACCCGAACTGGAAGTTGATCCGCTTGTCGTCGATCGACCACGACTGGTTCGTGGCCATGAAGATGCCGTCCTTGGTGTCGCCGATGATCTCGGCGAGCGAGCCCTCGCGCGGCTCGAGCGAGATGTTGGTCATGCGTATGAGCGGCAGGTGCGACCATCCGTCGGCGCGGCTGGTGCCGTTGGACGCCTGTCCCACCACCGGCGCCGTCTCCCGGCTCGTGAGGAAGTTCTGGAAGATGCCGTCGACCAGGATGGGCACGCGCTGCGCGGGGACACCTTCGTCGTCGTAGCCGAACGAGCCGAGCCCGCCGGTCAGCGTCGCGTCGGCCGTGATCGAGACGAGCGGGCTCCCGTACTTCAGCTTCCCGCGGTCCTCCAGGGTGAGGAACGACGAACCTGCGTAAGCCTCCTCCATGCCGAGGACGCGGTCGAGCTCGATCGGGTGGCCGATCGACTCGTGGACCTGCAGCTCGACCTGACCGCTGTCGAGGATCAGCGTGGTGACCTCGCTGGGGCACTCGGGTGCCGACAGCAGCTCGACGGCCTGGCTCCCGGTGCGCTCCGCTTCTTCGATCAACCCGAGCGTGCGGACGTGCTCCCAGCCGGCCGCCTTGATGTGGCCCCGGAACGAATTGGGATACGAGCGCCGTTGCACGTCGCCGTCGGCGATGGCCGTGGCCTCTAGGCCGCCTCCCGAGTGCACGACGACCTGGTCGATCGCGGCGCCGTCGGACGAGGCGAACCACGTGGAGCGCCGGAAGAGGTCGAGGCCGCCCTCCGCGAACGTCACGCCGGGCACGGTCTGCATACGGCGGGTGCCTTCCATCAGCAGGGCGACCTTCTCCTCGAGCGGGACCGTGAACGGGTCCTCCTCCATGGAGCCGCGCCATGACGCAACGACAGGCTCGACGGGAGAGAGCTCGACAGGGGTGCCCGGGCGACGGGAGGCCGCCTTCGCGATCTCGACGGCGAGCGACGCCGTCCGTTCGACCTCGGGTTCGTCCTGTCGGGAGGTCGCCGCGAACCCCCACCGACCTCCCGCGAGCACCCGCACGCCGACGCCCGAGGATGTCGACCGGTCGATCCCCTCCATCTCCTGGTTGCGAACGGTGAGCGACTCGGTCTCGTCCGTCCCGGTCCGCGCGTCGGCATAGTCCGCGCCCGCCTTCATGGCCGCCTCGACCGCCATCTTCGCCACGTCGAACGACACCCGCACCTCCCTGGGGGACGCTGCTGGACCCGACGGCCCGCCCGAACGACGAGCATCGTACCCGGTGCGACCGACGGCTCACCTCGGTGCCATCGAGCGCAACCCCCGCACGGCCCGTCGTGGCCTCCGGTGGGATGATGCGGTTCGCCCGACACGACCGGAGGCCCGCAGATGCCTGTCGAACGCTCCGCCAACCACCCCACCTTCGAGCTGGGTGGGAACCACGTCACGAGCCTCGCCGCGCCCGCCCGCGGTTCGGACGAGGTCGCGCTCTTCCGGACGGACCTGCCCCCCGGAGGAGGGCTTCCGCCTCATCGCCACGATCATTTCGACGTCTTCACGCTCGTCGCGGGCGGGGCCACGTTTCACCTGGGGGATGAGATCAGTGAGCTCGCACCGGGTGATTCGGCGGTCGTGCCGATCGGCGTCCGCCACTACCTCGAGGCCGGACCCGACGGGGCATCCATCGTGGTGGCGATGCTGGCGGGGACGAAGTTCCTCCGCGAGGACGGTTCCGAACTGGTCCCCGAGTGGGTGCGGTGATGTCGCACTACTTCTCGAACGTCGGCGTGTTCGACGGTCGGACCGTGAAGACCAAGCAAGGGGTGCACGTCGCGGGAGGCACGATCCAATGGGCCGGCCCGCACGCCCGGGCACCTCGCGTGGCGCGAGCTGCCTCCGAGGTCGACGGCAACGGCAGAACCCTGACGCCGGGGTTGATCGACTGCCACGTCCACCTGATCTTCGACGGCCAGGCGGACTTCGAAGGCGAGTCGAAAGGACTGTCGCCGGCGCGAGCCGCGATCAAGGCCGCGCGCAACGCGGAGCGACACCTGCAAGCGGGGGTCACGACCGTCCGCGATCTGGGAGGGCTGGACGCCGTGGTCTGTGACGTCGGCCTCGCGATCGACGAGGGCCTGACGCCCGGCCCGCGCGTATTGGCCGCCGGCCGCGCGCTCACGATCACCGGGGGGCACGGGCACAACCTCGGGCTCGCCCGCGAGGTCGACTCGCCCGAGGACGTCCGGCGTGCGGTCCGAGAAGAGATCAAGGCCGGTGCGCGCGTGATCAAGGTCATCGCGACCGGCGGCGTCTTGACGCCGGGGATCGACGCGACGTTCACGGCCTTCACCCCCGACGAGCTGGAAGCCGCCGTGGACGAGGCGCACAAGTGGGGTCGTGGTGTCGCGGCGCACGCGATCGGCTCGCAGGGCATCATGAATGCGGTGGTCGCCGGCGTGGATTCGATCGAGCACTGTTGCCAGACGACCCCCGAGATCGCGCGGGAGATGAAGGCGCGCGGCACGTTCCGGTCGTCGACCATCTGTGCACTCCGCGGGATCGTGGGCAACGCAGACGTCGTGCCCGAATACGCCGTCAAGAAGGCGCGATCGCTCGAGGCGCAGGCGCGCGACGGCTTCCGCCGGGCCGTGCGCGAGGGTGTTCGGCACGTCTGCGGAACCGATGCCGGCACGCCGTTCAATCCCCACGGCAGCGCGCCGCGTGAGCTGGTGTCGATGGTCGAGTGGGGGATGACGCCCCTGAAGGTGATGCAGGCCGCGACCGCGAACGGTGCCGAGCTCCTCCGCCTGCCGCTCGTGGGGACGATCGAGGAGGGCAAGGAGGCCGACCTGGTCCTGTTCGAGGGGAACCCGGCGGAGTCGATCGAGCACGTGCTGTCGCCGCTGATGGTGTTGAAGGCGGGCGACGTCGTCGCGGGATCGATCGAGTAGCAACGAGGACGCGACATGAAGCTCTTGGTGATCGGAGGCACGCATTTCGTCGGTCGCGCGATGGTCGAGGATGCCGTCGGGCGCGGCCACGACGTGACGGTCTTCCACCGCGGCCCCGCGGAGCCTGAGGGTTTCCCGACGGTCGAACACCTCCACGGCGACCGCGACGGGGGGCTGGGTCCGCTCCGGGGCAGGACGTGGGACGCCGCGATCGACACGTGCGGCTATGTCCCGCGGGTGGTCCGCGACTCCGCACGACTCCTCGCCGACACGGTCGGGACCTACGTGTTCGTCTCGACGCTCTCCGTCTATCCGGACGACGCACCACCCGGTTGCACCGAGGCGAGTCCCACGCGCCAGCCACCGTTCCCCGACACCGAGGAGATCACGGAGGAGTCGTACGGGGGATTGAAGATGGCCTGCGAGCTCGAGGCGCAGGACGCGTTCCCCGGCAGGTGCCTCGTCGTCCGTCCCGGGTACATCGTGGGCCCGCATGATCCCTCGGATCGCTTCACCTACTGGGTCCGCCGCGCGGGGGTCGGGGGGCGGATGCTCGCCCCGGGCCCGCAGGACCAGCGGCTGCAGGTCGTCGACGTGCGGGACCTCGGCGCGTTCACGTTGGATCACCTGGAGACAGGGACGGACGACGTGTTCGGCGTCGTCGGCCCGCGCGAGCCGCTCACGTGGAGCGAGGCGCTCGCGGCGCTTGTGGAGGGCGGGCGGGCCGGAACCGAGCTCACGTGGGTCGACGCGTCGTTCCTGCAGACCCATGTGAAGGAGGAGGACGGGGAACTGCCGCTGTGGGACATCGACTACCCGGGCCTGCACAGCTTCGATGCGAGCAAGGCGATCGCGGCGGGACTCCACCATCGCCCGCTCGGCGACACGATCGCCGACACCCTCGCCTGGGATCGCGGACGTGGCGCGCTGAAGGTCGGCCTCACGCCCGAGCGCGAACGTGCGTTGCTGCAGATGTGGGGCGTGTCGGGAAGGTAGTCGCCGGTCCGGCCGCTAGCCCCGGCCGACCATCCGCTCCAGCACGTCGACGCCGCGCGCGAGCGCCGCGAGTTCGTCGGGGGAGAGGGACCGCAGGCCTGCGGCCAGCGCCTCGACGCGCTGCGAGCGGCCTTTCCGTAACGCACGCGTCCCCTTGGCGGTGGCGCTCACGATCACCGCGCGAGCGTCCAGCGGATCGGGCCGGCGAACGACGTATCCGTCCCGTTCCATGCCGTCGACGAGACGCGTCATGGTCGGCGGTTCGACCTGCTCGGCCTCGGCGAGCTCGCCCACCCGCCGAGGCCCGGCGAAGACCAGCACGGACAGCGCCGAGAGTCGGGGAGCGGAGATCCCGAGCGCCTCGTCCTCCACGCGCAGGCGTCGCAAGAGGTGGATCGCGGCCGAGTGCAGGCGATCGGCCACCGCATCCACATCTCGCGTTGGGGAAGTCCGCCTTGACGTGGTCATCGATATTTAGCTAGCCTATACACATAAAATACCACGGAGGACGGACGATGGGAAGCACCGATCGATTCTTCGAGGGGATCGACGCGGGCGACGTCGATCGCGTGCGGGCGATGGTGTCGGCCGAGCCCGAGCTGGCGTCGGCGCGCGATGCGCAGGGGATCTCGGCGCTGATGCGAGCGCGCTACCGCCTCGATCCGGCGCTCGTGGACGCGGTGATGAGCGGTGATCCTGCTCTCGACGTGTTCGATGCGGCAGCCATCGCCGACGTCGATCGGTTGCGGCGGCTGCTCGACGGCGATCCCTCGCTCGCCACGACGTTCTCCGGCGACGGGTTCACCGCCCTGCATCTCCCGGCGTTCTTCGGCGGTGTCGACCCGGCGCGGCTATTGCTCGACCGAGGAGCGGACGTCGACGCGCACGGGCGCGGCTGGATGACCGGCACACCGCTCAACTCCGCGGCCTCCGGGCATCACGCGGACGTCGCGCGCCTCCTCCTGGATGCCGGCGCCGACCCGGATGCGCGGCAGACGAGCGGCTGGACCCCACTGCATTCCGCGGCGCACAACGGCGACCTCGAACTCGTCGAGCTGCTCCTCGCGCGTGGGGCCGACCCCGCCGCGGCGAACGACGACGGCGCGACAGTCCTCTCCATGGCCGAGGTGGGTGGGAACGCCGACGTCGTCGCCCGAGTTCGCGCCGCGCTCGGCTCCTGACCGCGGCGGATCAGTTCGCGAACGCGAACTCCTGCGCGACCGAGTCGCACGGGTTCCCGCGACCGAACGTGATCCGCATGTCGGTCACGTCGGCGATGCACCAGAAGCACGTGACCGAGCCGGCCGTATCCTGCTCGCCGTGCCGACAGAGGGAGTCGGGCGCGTGCTCGTGGTCCGACAGGATCTCGCGCAACCCTTCCTCCGTGACGCTGCCGTCCTGCCGCGCGGAGAGGAGTTCTTCCGCGCGGGAGTACCGGATCGCCGATCGTCGTGCGTATGCGGGGTCGCCCTCGTACGGAAGCATGGCGTCGCAGACGTAGTGGTTGGTGTGGACCAGGTGCCCGTGCTCGTCCGGCTCCGTCATCTCGACCGACGTGGCCGAGCCCTCGACGTTCACCACGCTACCGTCGGATGACGCGAGCACGTTGTTGTACGAGGACGCGCGATCGTGGCGGAGCGCCGTGCCGACCATGGCGTCGAGCGACGTATCGCGGAGCATCGCGCGCACCTGCAGCTCGCGCGGGATGCCGATCCGCTCATCGTTCGGGGACAGCTCGTTGCCGGTGAGCGAGAGGCCGGCCGAGTTCCAGCCCACGCTGATCCAGATGCCGTTGCCGATCGTGAAGACCGTCGGATCGCCGGGAACGCTGCGCTCGATCGCGACGAGCTCGTCGCGGTAGCGCGGCGAGAGATCGTTGTTGTGCGCGACCAGCACGTGACCGTCGGCGGTCGCGGGCGGCGCGGCGACCAGATCGCTGCATCGCCCGTCGATCGACGCTCCGCCGCCCGGCGTGCGCGGCTCGTACCAGATCTCCTCGACCGTGCACGCGAACAGCGCGAGCGGGTCGACGTCGGCGCCCTCCGCCGCGCCGTCCGATTCCTCGACGACCCACGGCATCGCGGCCACCGTGAGCTCGCGGTAGCGCGACGCCAGGGCGAGCTGATCGGCCCGCGTTCGGCCTGCGGGGAGGTCGTCGTCGAACGACACGGAGCGCTGCAACACGTCGGCGCACGCGTCGCCGATCTGCCGACCGACGTCGCGGTACGAACCCTCGAGCCGCAGGACCGGGATCGTGTGTGGTGTGACCATCTGCCTCATCCCGTGAGGATCGGGGGCGGCGGCGGCACCGGCGGGCCACCCACCGGCGCGGCGCCCGGTTGCGAGGCCGGATCCCGGCCGGCCATGCGCGCCGCGACCACGAGCGCGCCGAGCCCCCAGACGGTGGCGCCGAGCCAGACGAGGCCTCCGACGAAGGGGATGAGCGCGAGGACGCGCAGGATGCCGAATCCCGCCAGGAACGCCAGCATCCGATGCTTCGGGGCGGCGACGAGCCGCCGACCGAGCGCGAACGCGCCGACGGTGTAGCCGAGCCAATACAGGAGCCCGAGGGCGAGCAGCACGCCGAGACCGATCGGGATCCCGACGAGGAGCGCCATGGCGACGACCGCCGCGATGGGGATCCCGATCAACATCAGGAAGCCGAACCCGATCGACGCGCCGACGCGCCGCGCGGCCGTCGATGCCGTTGCATCGGCCGCTCTGGGCACGAACAGCACGAGCACGAGGCCGAGGAGGAACGAAGAGACGGTCGTGGCGATCCACCACAGGAACCGGCCGATCGCGGCGAACTGGCCGGCGTTGACGTCGAAACGGCTCGACCGTCGGACGCGTCCGACGACGGTGGCCGAACCCGCGATCACGGGGAGGTCCCGGGAGACCACGTCGCCGCCGATACGGGCTCGCGGCCCGACGGTGACCCGTCCGTTCACCGCGACGACATCCCCGTCCACGCTTCCGGTCACGGCCACGTCCCCGTTGAACGCGATGACATTGCCCGTGACGTCGCCGGCGACGCTGGCGTCGCCATTGAAGATGATGGCGTCGCTGGCGTTCGTGCCCTCCGGGATGTCGAGACGGCCGGTCAGCACGACGAACGGGTCACCGCCCAACGGGTTGGCCGACGCGAGCGGTCCCGCGAACGCGGGTGCCGCGATCGCCGTGAGCCCGATCGCGATCAAGGCGATCGTCAGGATCCTGCGTCCCTTGTTCATCGACTCCGACCTCTCTCTCGATGCTCCGCGAAGGCTACCCCGTCGCGCGTCGCCGGACCTATTCGGTCAGCTCCGCGATGAGGGACCCGTACGCGGCGATGTATCGATCGACGTCCTCCTCGGTCGCGGGCACCGGACACGTGGGGCCCGCTCCGACGATGGCTTCCCACACCCCGCGGTTCGCCAGGTAGACGCGTGCGAGCAGCGTGAGCGGGATGTCCTTCGCCGCGTACGCCTCGAGCGCGTTCCGAGGCATCGCGGGCGCGAACGTGACCCCCGAGCGCGGCCAGAAGCGATGGGTGGTCCAGGGCAGTCCCGCGCCACGAACGGCCTTCTCGATGCCATCCGCGAGCCGGGCGCCCAACAGCCGCGTGTGCGCGTACGCGTCGTCGGTGAGGACCGCACCCATCGTCGCCCGGGCCGCGGCCATCGAGAGCGGGTTGCCGAACAACGTCCCGCCGGTCGCGATGGCTTCCTTCTCGTCGAACCGTCCATCCGGCCGCTGCAGGATGTCGGCGACGGCCTCGGTCATGCCGTAGGCGCCGAGCGGCACGCCGCCGGCGATCGACTTCCCGATCGTCACGACGTCGGGCTGCAACGACCACATCCGCGTCAGCCCGCCGGGACCCACGACCTGGGTGTGCGTCTCGTCGTACGCCAAGACGGTGCCCGTCTCCCTCGTGATGGCGCGGAGCGCGTCGTGGAAGCCGGGGTCCGGCAACAGCAGCCCGACGTTGTTCGTCAATGTCGGCTCCGTCATGACGACGGCGACGTCACGCGGTTCGAGCGCGGCTCGCAGCGCGTCGGGATCGTTGAACTGCACCACCTTCGTCTTGGACGTGACGTCGCGCGGAAGGCCGCCCTCCTCCGGCACGAGCTTCCCGTCCTGCAGGTCGACGAGCGCCTCGTCGAAGTGCCCGTGGTACTTCCCGTCGAAGAACAGGACCTTGTCCCGGCCGGTGAGCGCGCGCGCGACGCGGATCACCTCGGTGTTCGCATGCGTCGCGCTGAGTGTGAACTGCCATTTCGGAAGCCCGTATCGGCGGCCCAGCTCCTCCGCGACCCACAGCGCGTCCTCGTTCGGAAGGAGGAACTGCGTTCCCTGCGCGACGCGGCGGGAGACGGCGTCCACCACGGGCTCAGGCGCGTATCCGGCGAACATCGACATGTCCGCGATGTTGAAGTCCGAGTACTCGTGCCCGTCGACGTCGAGGAACCGCGCTCCCTTCCCCTCGGCGACGAACAGCGGCGCATGATCGTAGGAGGTGCGGAGCCACGACATCGGCACGCCGTTCGGCATGGACGTCTTAGCCCGCTCCCAGAGCTCCGCCGAGCGGGGCCGTGCGGAGACGAACGCCTCGTCCTCGCGCTGCTTGAGGCGTTGGATACGTTCGCGGTCGAGGTTGCGGGATGCGGTCATGACGGCTGCATCATGCCAGAGGCCGGTCCAGGACCATGAGCCAGCTCATCCGCCGCTCCCCATCCACGACATCGGTGTCGAGGGTCTGCGCGACCTTGCGGAACCCTGCCTTCTCGTATGCTCGGTGCGCGCGATCGTTGCCGACCCGGGTGAGGAGCGCGACGCTCGTCGCATCCCGATCCTCGATGAGGTACCGAGACAGCAACGCGACGGCGCGCGAGCCGAGCCCGATGCCGGTCGCGTCGGGTTCGCCGATGAAGATGTCGAGGCCGTAGGAGCCGTCGACATCCGGGATGCCCATCTCCCGCGCTTCGTCGGCGGCCCCGGACCATGGGTAGAACTGCGTGTACCCGATCGCGCGGTCCCCGACGGTGATGATGCAACCGGTCACCCACGAGCCGTCCTCAGCCCGCGGACCGTACTGCTCGACCACGTGCTCGAGCGTCATCGGCGTCGGATCGTCGTCGGTGGTCCACCATTCGGCGACGTGCGGCTCGTTCCGCCACCGAACGAAGAGCTCATGGTCGGCAGGGTCGTCGCGCATGCGACGGATCGCGAGATCGCCCTCGCGGACGAGTTCGTCGGGCTCGATCAGGTTCCCGTGTGCTGCTCTCGGCGGAGCCGCTCCATCTCGCGCCGGATCTCGTCCTCGCGGATCGGCTTCTCCATGAACACGCTCAATGCGTGCATCGCCAGGCCGATCCCCCATCCGGCGAGGACCCAGCCGGGCCAGAAGTAGCCGCCGCCGCCGATGGCCCAGATCGCGATCAGGCCGGCGTTCACGATCACGTATGCGGCGAGGTGCTGCCAGAACTCCCGCTTAGCTTTGAGACGTTCGGTCGCCTCGCTCCGCAACTGATCCTCGTCCATGCTCATGACGCCTCCCTTCCCGCAGGGTCTCCTCGACGGTAGCCTGCACCGGAACGAACCGACCGGCGATGGCCGGCCGACCCGGGCGTCGCGGGACGCCCGGCAGGGGAGGGTGGAACGCTCGATGCCGGACCGCGACGATCTCGATCTCACGCTGCTGCGGGGGTTGATGCAACCCCGCATCTCGCGACGCCGGTTCCTCGGATACACGGGGATGGGCGCGGCGGGTCTTGGCCTGTCCGGACTCTTGGCGGCGTGCGGGGGGACGGCGAAGGAGGCGACGCTGCCGTCCGTGAGCGGCGCCACGGGGACCGCCGGGGGGTTCGACTGGGCATCGCAGCAGATCACCGGACAGTTCACGTTCGGGAACTGGCCGCTGTACATCGACCAGACCAAGAACAACGGCGAACGCGTCCACCCGTCATTGGAGCTCTTCCAGAAGGAGAAGGGCATCACGGTGGACTACAAGGAGGTCATCCAGGCCTACGACGAGTTCTTCGCGAAGCTCCGGATCCTGCTCGAGGCCGGACAGCCGACCGGCTACGACCTGATCGTCATGGGCTACCCGAAGTGGCTCCCGCTGATGATCGCGAACGACTACCTGATCCCCCTCGATCACGATCAGCTCCCCAACTTCGCGGCGAACGCGGCGGAGAAGTACAAGGACCCCGCGTACGACCCGGGCAACACGTACTCGATCCCGTACATGTCGGGGATCACCGGGATCGGTTACGACCCGGCGCTCACCGGCCGCGAGATCACGAGCGTGAAGGATCTGTTCGACCCCGCGTTCAAGGGCAAGGTCGGCATGTTCGGCGACACCGAGGACATGCCGAACCTCACGCTGCTCGGGATGGGCGTCGAGCCGAACGGGTCCACCGAAGCCGACTGGCAGGCGGCGGCCGACATGCTCACGAAGCAACGGGACGACGGGATCGTGCGCCAATACTTCGGGCAGAACTACGTCAACGCGCTCACGTCCGGCAACGTCGCGCTCACGATGGCGTGGTCGGCGGACGTGCTACAGCTCCAGATGGGCGGGTTCCCGAACCTGAAGTTCGTCGTGCCCGACGACGGCGGCCTGCTCTGGACGGACAGCCTCTGCATCCCGGTGCACGCGGCGCATCCGCTCGACGCGCTGACGTTCATGGACTTCGTCTACCGGCCCGACGTCGCCGCCATGATCGTCGGATGGATCCAGAACGTGTCGCCGGTCCCGACCTCGCAGGACGTCCTGCGGCAGGAGGGCAACCCCGTCGCGGAAAGTCCGCTCGTGTTCCCGACGGCCCAGATGTACAGCCAGCTGCACGGCTATCGCGTCCTCACGCAGGACGAGCAGCAGACCTGGGACCAGCTGTTCCAGCCGATCTTCCAGAGCTGAGCGGTGTGACGCCCCCCGACGGCGTGGTCGCGATCGACGAGTGTCTGTCGATCCGGGACGGCCACCTCTGGGTCGAAGGATGCGACGCCGTTCAACTCGCGCGGACGTTCGGCACGCCGATCCACGTGCTCTCGGAGGATCACCTGCGTCGGAACGTTCGGCGGACCGTCGCGGCGTTCCGAGCCGCGTGGCCGGAGGGCGACGTCCTGCTGCTCCCGTCGATCAAGGCGAACTTCACGCTGGCCGTCCGTCGGATCCTCACCGACGAGGGGACCGGATGCGACACGTTCGGCCCGGGAGAGCTCGAGGCGGCGCTGCGGACGGGCGTGCCGCCGGAGACGATCTCCGTGAACGGCTCGGTGAAGTCCGCGGAGCTGATCGAGCGAGCCGTCGCGGCGGGGTGCCGGATCACGCTGGACAGCGCACGCGAGGTCGACGTGGTCCGTGACGCGGCCCATGCCGCCGGGCGTCGAGCGGTCGTTCGGTTCCGGGTGCGGCCCGACTACGACGGGCTGGACACGTTGAGCGAGTTCACCGAGACGGACGTGTCGATCCGCGTGGCCGCTTCCGCGTACAAGCCGGGCATCCCCACGGAGGACCTGCTGGCGATCGGGCCGGCCGCGCTCGCCGCCGAGGAGCTCGACGTGGCCGGCGTCATGGCGCACCTCGGGCGGCACCACCACTCCCTCGACGTCTGGCGGGCGATGGCGTCTAGCTTCGCCGACACGATCGGCGTGCTGTCGGCGGCGTGGAACGGTTGGACGCCGCGGGAGATCGACGTCGGCGGGGGGTTCGCCTCGCCGCGCGATCCGACCGGCCGGACGACGACCCGCGGCCTGCAGCGGCCCGCCGACGAGCTCTCACCTCCGATCGAGGCGTACGCCGATGCGGTGGCGACGTCGTTGCGCGAGGGGTTGCGGCGCCACGGCCTGCGGACCGACGGGATCCGTCTGGAGGCGGAGCCCGGCCGGGCGCTACTCGCCGACACCGGGATCCACCTTGCGACGGTTCGGAACGTGAAGATCCAGACCCGGCCGATCCCGCAGCGCTGGGTCGAGCTGGACACGACCGAGATGTTCCTGCCCGACGGCTTGATCGAGCACAACCGTTGGACGGCGATCGTGGCAAGTCGCGCGGATGAGCCGGTCACGCAGGAGGCGGACGTGGTCGGCATGAGCTGCGGGTTCGATGTGATCGTCTCCGGCGCGGCGCTCCCCGACGTCGAGGCCGGCGACGTGACCGCGATCCTCGACACCGGCGCGTATCAGGACGCGGCGGCGAACAACTTCAATGCACTGCCTCGACCGGCCACGGTCGTGGTGCATGGGGACCGTTCGGAGGTGGTCAAGCGCGCCGAGACGGTCGACGATGTCTTCCGGCGCGATATCGTGCCGGCACGATCGGGCGAGGTACCGAGGGGCGGCGCGTGAGGATCTTGGGACTGGACCATGTGTCGGTCACCACGGGCGACATCGCACGGTCGCTCGCGTTCTATCGCGACCTGCTCGAGCTCTCGGTCCGGAGCGTCGGCGAACTCTCCGGAGACGAGGTCGACCGGATCACCGGTGTCCCCGGCGCCCGGTTGCTGAGCGCCGACCTGGACCTCGGGCGCGGCCAAGTGTTGGAGTTGCTCGAGTACGTCGGGGCAGGCGAAGGAGCGGCGCTGGCACTCGAACGGCCGGGCTCGGGTCATATCGGGCTCACCGTCGATGACGTCGATGCGCTCCACAACAAGCTCGTCGATGCAGGCTGGCCGGTGAAGTCGGACCCGGTCGAACTGACGGAGCCCGGCGACTGGTTCGGCGCCCGCTGCATGACCGTCCACGATCCCGACGGCGTGGCGGTGGAGCTGGTGGAGCGGCCCCGACATGCCTCGGTCGCGAGCACGGTCGTCCGCGATCACGCGCTCGACGCCTGAGCCACCACCGATCCCCTCGCGTTCGGGCATGTCAGAGGCCCCGCGTACGTTCGTGACGTCCCCCCTCGAACCGGAAGGAACCTCATGGGCCAGATCGGGATCGCGCTCGTCGCTCTCGCGGTCGGTATCGCCGTCGGTGCCGTGCTGGTCGTGCTCCGCAAACCTCGGACGTCCGGGCTCGCTGGGGGCGACACACCGCTCGCGGTGGTGGAGGCGCGGCTGGAGGCGCAGTCCGCCGAGCTCCGCCGGATCGCCGATTCAGCGGTCAACCGCGACCTGGCGGGCGAGCAGTTGCGCGCAGGCCTGGACGGCGCACGCCGCGCGCTCGAAGAGCTGAGCCTGCGCGAGCAGGAACGCCGCGAGGCCGACGTCGAGGGACGTGAGGTGGTCCGCCGTTTGTCGACCGTGCTCGCAGGTGGAGCGTCCAAGGGCCGCGCCGGCGAGAACGTCTTGCGCGAACACCTCGCCCAGTTGCCGCCCGGCCTGCTCGTCACGGATCTCCGGGTCGGCGGCAAGGTCGTGGAGTTCGGCCTGCAGCTCTCCGACGGGCGGCGGTTGCCGATCGACTCCAAATGGACCGCGCTCGCCGAGCTCGAGGCATTGGAGGCCGCTGACGACCCGGTGACGCGCGACGCGTGCGCCCGCGACGTCGAGCGCGCCGTCGCCGCGCGGGCGAAGGAGGTCGCGCAGTACCTCGATCCGGCCGTGACGTCGCAGGTCGCCGTCGCCGCGGTTCCCGACGCTGCATACGCGGTGTTGAAGCGCGCGCACGCCGACGCCTGGTCGAAGGGCGTCGTGATCGTGCCCTACTCATCGGCGCTGCCGATCGTGCTCTTCCTCTACAGCTTGGTGCAGCGCTTCGGCGACTCGGCCGACGTCCAGGCGAGTCTGGCCGAGGTCTCGTCGGCCCTCGAGGCGATGGGGGCCGTCGTGGAGAACAAGCTGACGCGGGCCGCCACCATGCTCACGAACGGCGCCGACGAGCTCCGCTCCAACCTGGGGAAGGCCCGCGGCTCCATCGCGCGAGCCGGAACCGCGAGCGCGCCCGCGAGCGATCCGCCGGAGCTTGGCGAGTCTCGGCTCACGGTCGTCTCGGGGGCCGGTTCACCGGGCTGAACCGGGTTCGATCCGGCTAGGTGGAGGGGAATGAGCGGCTGCGTTGGACGAGTTGCTCGAGCGGCGGCACGGCGGCTTCGGGTCCGGGGAGCGATGCGACCTCGTCGCGGATGAGTTCCGCGGCCTCGCGCGCCTGCGCATCGCTCAGGAGCGCGGAGGACGCATCTCGGATCGATCGCGGTGTGGCGCGAACGGCGTCCAGCACGACGCCCACGCCGAGCTGCTCGCATCGCTGGGCGTTCGGGAGCTGGTCGGCGCCCATCGGGAGCACCACCAACGGAAGACCGTGCGCGAGCGCGCCGATCACGCTGCCGGAACCACCGTGGTTGACGACGAGGTCGCAGTGGGGCAGCAACACGGACTGCGGGACGTAGCGCTCGAGGTGCACGTTCTCGGGCTGTGGGCCGAAGCGTTCCGGATCGAGGTTCCGTCCGAGGGTGACGACGACGGTGGCCGGAAGCTCGCGGAGTCCGGCGAGCACGCGGTCGAAGAGATCGCCTGACTCCTGGTTGAAGATCGTCCCGAGCGTGAAGTAGACGGTGGGTCGATCCGGCAGATGGGACAACCAGCCGGGAGCGGACCCGGGCAGCATGCGGCCCGGGTTCGGGCGGATCGAGATCGCGTTCTCCGGCAGCGGGAACGCCGGGTCTCGGAAGCTCGGTGGGAACGGGGAGACGACCAGATCGCGCGTGGGCATCGCGAGACCTGGGTCGGGCGGCAGGCTGTGCTCGGCGCGGATCGCATCCAGCGGTTCGGCGACGTCCACCGCCCGCAGGAACGATCCCGACGCGTTCGTCAGGACGGTCGCGTGGGGGAGGCGGAGTCGTTCGGCGCCGACCATGCAGCCGTAGTCGGCCTCATCGCACACGAGGAGGTCTGGTCGCCACTCGTCGGCCAGCGCCACCACGCGGGCCATCCGGGCGCGAGCGATCCGGTCGGCGAAGCCGCGCAGGTCGCGGTACTCGCGCTCCATGTCGAGCTCGAGCAGTGGGGTGATGGGGGCGTCGTCGCCGGCCGCGAGTGCCCGGTCGTCCGTGTCGGGGAACAGGGTGAAGCCGTTGGCGTCGAGCGCCGCAGCGGCCGAGCGACGGCCGAAGAACGCGACATCGTGGCCGGCGGCCCGGAGCGCGACGGCGATCGGAACGAGCGGATCCGCATGCCCGCTCCCACCCGCATATGTGAACAGGACCCGCACGCACTACCTCCCCGGCGCATCATGCCATCGGCTCTGACCGCGGCGGCCGTGGGGATCCGTGACTTAGGTTGACGGTTCTATGCAGCTCACTGCATACTTATCCGTCATGGAATCTGCGACCCCCCACGTCCGAGTCGCCGTCCTCGGAGCCTCCGGCTTCGCGGGCGGGGAGCTGGTCCGGCTGCTCGACGCCCACCCGTTCGCCGACGTGACGTTCCTGGGCGCACATGGGTCGATCGGCAAGACGCTCGGCGAGATCCACCCGAACCTGGCCTCCCTCGCGCTGGCGACGGATCTGCTCCGGGAGCCGATCGCGGCGGACGTCGCGGGCGAGGCCGACGTCGCGTTCTGCTCGCTGCCCCACGGGGCGAGCGCCGAGCTGGCTCCGGGTCTGCTCGAAGCCGACGTCAAGGTGATCGATCTCGCCGGAGATTTCCGGCTGCCCGCATCGGCCTATCCCGACTGGTACGGGTTCGAGCACCCCGCGCCCGACTGGCTGGGCAAGGCCGTCTACGGCCTCCCGGAGCTGTTCGGGGAGCAGCTGCCCGGCGCCAGCTCGTCGCGAACCCCGGGCGCTTCCCCACGGCGAGCAACACCAACTGAACGAAGTAGACGACATAAACA
>CAVSFP010000017.1:0-10988 GCA_963727185.1 uncultured Actinomycetes bacterium
GGTGTGGGGGCAGGATCCATCAGCGTCAACTCGAACCTGACCCAATTCATGGCCGCCCGGCTGTCCGCCTCGCAGTCCTGCTTCGTGATCACTCGATGCCACCACCGGCACGAAGTACGGCAAGACCACGGCGGCCAACTGCTACGCGGACTGGGCCCCGGCGAACGTGGGCGTCCTTGCCACCTCGCCCGCCGGCGCCGGCTGGTAGCTACCCGTTCTTGGGTATATCCACAGGGGAAGCCTCCCAACGCGTACGTTTCCCCTCAAGCGAAACGCTGCGGATGTCGAAGTTGACTCCAGCGGGTGCACCAGAAGGCGCGCCCCATCTGACGCGAGGAGTTGACAACATGCTCAAGCGCTTCATGAAGCGCAAGGCCGATGAGGACGGGTTCACCCTCATCGAGCTGATGGTGGTCGTATTGATCATCGGCATCCTGATCGCCATCGCCCTGCCGACGTTCCTGGGCGCACGTACAAGGGCCCAGAACCGCGCGGCGCAGTCGGACCTACGCAACACGTTGGTCGCTGCGAAGACGATCTACACGGACAACAGCTCGTACGTGTGTGCGACCGGCGGAGCCGCCGGCGTCTTCGCAGGCACGTGCACGCAGAACCTGTTGAGCGTCGAGCCTTCGCTGGCCTACGTGGTGGGCGCCCCCGCGCTCAACACGACGAACATCGGAGTCGTCGCGGTTTCGGCGACCCAGTGGGCCGCATCGCGTCAGTCGGCGTCCGGGATCTGCTTCATGATCTCCGACGACTCGGCCCTCGGGACGAAGTACGGGCAGGCGGCCGCCGCCGGCGTCTGCGCCGCTCCCGCGGTGCAGGTCGGAGCGAGCTGGACCTAAGCCAGCACCGCAGGGCACCACTATCGAAGAAGGGGCGGTCCTCGGACCACCCCTTCTTCGTTGTGCTTACGGGCGCCTACCTCGTCTCAGGTATTCCCGGATCGAAGGGGCAAATGGGTCTCAAGACGGGAAGCGAGCTGACCGAAACTTCAATGCAAGTGGCGAGCCATCGATGGTCCGCCGACGACGTGGAAAGGAGTTGAGGCAGCATGCTCAAGCGCTTCATGGAGCGCAAACAAGATGAGGACGGTTTCACCCTCATCGAGCTGATGGTGGTCGTATTGATCATCGGCATCCTGATCGCCATCGCCCTGCCGACGTTCCTGGGCGCACGTACAAGGGCCCAGAACCGCGCGGCGCAGTCGGACCTACGCAACACGTTGGTCGCTGCGAAGACGATCTACACGGACAACAGCTCGTACGTGTGTGCGACCGGCGGAGCCGCCGGCGTCTTCGCAGGCACGTGCACGCAGAACCTGTTGAGCGTCGAGCCTTCGCTGGCCTACGTGGTGGGTGCTCCCGCGGCAAACTCCACGAACATCGGCGTGGTCGCGGTTTCGGCGACCCAGTGGGCCGCATCGCGTCAGTCGGCGTCCGGGATCTGCTTCATGATCTCCGACGACTCGGCCCTCGGGACGAAGTACGGGCAGGCGGCCGCAGCCGGCGCGTGCGCCGCTCCCGCGGTGCAGGTCGGAGCGAGCTGGACCTAAGCCAGCACCGCAGGGCACCACTATCGAAGAAGGGGCGGTCCTCGGACCGCCCCCTTCTCGTTGATCCGGCGCTCAGAGTTGCCAGCGGGGCAGCCAGCCGAGTCGGTCGAGCCATGCGTTCGGGATCCACGACGCGGTCCACACGGGGATGAACGCCAGGGCCACAAGGACCGTGATCGTACCGACGCCGATCGCGAGGACTCGTGACAGCGTGGCCGGCAACCTCCTGAGCGTGGACGCGACACCCAGGCACATGAACGGAACGGCGGGCAGCATGTACCAGATGAACTGCGTCCTTCCGATCAAGAACCACGGGAGGAACATCGCGGCATAGCCGCCGAAAACGACCGCGTCTTGCCATGTCGGCCGGCGAACGATCTGCACGAGTGCGACCGGCACCAACAGCAGGAACCCCCACCACAGCGCTGGATTCCCCAACGCGATGACGACGCTTGACGAACCATCGCGCACCTCGTGGAGGTACCGGACCGGATGCAGGAGGAGCGGCCAGGTCCAGGGCTGGGAGTTCTCGGGCTGGACCGCGAGATGCCCCTGCTGGTAGTGGAGCATCGCAATCTGCAGCGTCACGAAGTCGTGCACCGCGAAGCCGTGCTGATAGAAGAACGCGCCATAGCTCAACAGGTAGATCCCGGTTGGAACGAGCACGAAACAGGCGAGGAGCGTCCACCCAGTCGCGACAGCTGAGCGCTCACCTCGTCGGTCTCCGGTGAACGCCCAGATCGTGCAAAGTCCGGCGATCAGCGGCAGCGCGAATGCGCCCGACCATTTCGTCGCGACGGCGCACCCGAGGAACACGCCCGCCAAGAGCCGGAACGGCGAGCCGAAGGTCCGTTCGATCCGGTGCCATCGACCCGCCGACCCGGGCGATCCCATCCGCTCGCGATCGAGCACCAGGAAGAGCACCGAGGCTGTGACGAACGTCGAGAGGAAGATATCGAGCATCGCCATCCGGCTTTGAACGATATGGAGGCCATCGAGCGCGAGTAGGAGCGCCGCGAAGCCGGCCCACCAGACCGATCGCCACAGGCGGAGCGCAAGGAGATAGAGCAGGGCCACGCCGGCGATCCCGAAGACCGCAGGAGGGAGACGCCAGCCGATGGACCGTTGGCCGATCGGGCCGATTCCCAGTAGCGCGATGATCCATTTGCCGAGCGGTGGGTGGACCCAGGTGGCTTCGTCGGCGATCCTCACGTCCGGAGGCTCGTGTCCGATCGGCTCAAGGGTCGTCCCCCCGAGATAGGCGGAAGCGTCGAAGACGTAGTAGCTCTCGTCTCCATACGTCTGACCGGGTGCTTCGAGTCCCCACAAGCGGAGCCCGGCGGCGACCAGCAGCACCAGTGCCGGGACGGCGAAACGGCTTGGGATTGCGACTCCGTGCACAAGGCGATGATTCCATGCCTGAACAGCATTTCCGGCAGGGAGCGTCTCGAGCCTCAAGTCCTGCCCGGATCGGTCCGACATGAGAGGTGGGGAAGGGTGGCCGAGGGAGGCTGCCCAGCCAGTCTGTACCCGATACCCGGTAATAGTCTTCCGCCTCCTCAAGCGTGCCCCCCGATATGCCGACGTCTAGATGACGGACACGAAGGAGGTAGGCGAACGCCCATGACGCAAGTGGTGCATCGCCTCAGGAGCCGAGCCTCGGCGTCTGCCAAAGACGAGGCCGGATTCACCATGGTGGAGATGGTCATCGCGATCTTCATCTTCGCATGGTCATCACGGGCGTCGGCCGTCGGCATGAGCAGCGCGCTGAACCTGACCCGGCAGAACCGGAACCGGTCGATCGCCGCGAACCTGGCCGCCCAGCAGATGGACACCGTCCGCAGCACGGACTTCGACGACGCTGGACGAGATGACCCAGCTCGTCCAGCCCGACGACGCTCTCGCCGGCGCCGGTCGAAGGGGTCACCTACACCATGACCCAGAACACGCGCTGGGTGCACAAGAACGCGACCGGCGCCACCCCGGGCCCGTGTCAGAGCCCGCCGACCTCGACGAACCCTCTCGCGTACATCGCCGTCACGACCACGGTGAGCTGGAACGACATGCACGGCGTGCCCCCCGTGCAGACGGACACGGTGGTCTCGGCGCCGGTCGGCGTCTACGACCAGACCGAGGGCCATATCCGCGTGACGGTCCTGAACGCCGCCGGCTCGCCGGTCTCCGGCGCGACCGTCACGATCGCGAACCCGTCCGCGGGGGTGTACGACACTGCGACACCACGGGCGTCGGATGGGTGCGCGTTCTTCGCGTACCGACCCGTCGGGCGCTTACACGGTGTCGCTGTCATCGGCGTCGGGAAGGTCGACGGACAGGGAAGCGCGACGCCCTCGCAGACCATGACCGTGAAGTCCGGCTCGACGAGCACCGTGCAGTTCAGTATTCGACACGGCGGCGACTCGTTCACTGACCCTGACATCGATGACGGGACCGGATATCCGGTGTCCGTCGACGGTGCCGTGACTCGATCGCCAACACCGCGCTGACCCCGGGGTGTTGTCATGTACGGACTCCGGAGAGTCCGCGGACGATCACGAGCCTGTTCCCGTATTCCTCTGGATTTCAGTCGTGGACGGGAGCTGCTCCGACGCCGACCAGCAAGGGGTGAACCCTGTGGGCGGCCCGTACTATTCAGGTGCCGTCCGAGATCCCGCGATCGCCATGACGCCGGGCGGGACCAGCTCCGGAAACATCGTGCTGCCGTCGACTAGCCTCCAGTTCAAACGTACCTCTGCTGGCAGCGCCACCTACACCGTGATCGCGATCCACACCGCGGCGAGCGATAGCGGCTGTCCGGTGGCTGAGACGTACACTCTGGCGACGGTCACGATGGTGGCCAACACCACAGTGGCTGTCAACGTTGCGCTGCCGTATGGAGCGTGGACCATCCAGGTCAAGAACGGCGCATCCGTAAGAGCGTCGGAAGCGATCACACTCAGTCCGCTCAACGGCACTTGGCCTGTCACCCCCGCCGTCCTCCAATTCAGCTCATGAGATGGCTCAACGAACGATTCGCGCATCTCCGATCGGAGTCCGGTGTGACGCTCATCGAGCTCGTTGTCGTGTGCGCGGTGATGACAGTGATCCTTGGGTTCGTGACTCGAACCCTCGTTGTGATGCAGAACGCCTCCATGGGATCGAGCCTGCGACTGCAGAACCTGGACGAGGCACGGATCCTGATGGACCTCGTGAGCAAGGACATCCGGACCGCCGCTCGCATGACGCCGACCACCTCGCCGTTCGATGTGACGGCCTGCACGGCGAACGGCCAGGTACAGCCGTGCGTGCCCGCCGGTTGGACGCCGGGGGGGAACACACGCCCCATACGTAGGCAAGTCGGAGCTCTGGTTCTACGCGAACCTCACGCTCGCGAACCAGACGCAGGCGTCGCCGTGCCCAGACATCGTGCATCTCTACGTGGACTCCACGGTCAACCCGCCGGTCCTGAAGGAACAGACCATCTCCGACGCCAACCCGACGACCGACGCCCCGCCGAACTGTTGGTACGGGGGAGCATCCGCCCCCTACTCCGGCACGTTCTCGACCCGCCTGGTGGGTAAGTACATCGTGAACGGCACGTCCAGCTGCATCACACCCGACCCGGTGTTCGTGTACTGGTACGACGACGGTACCGGGACCCCCGTGTACTACCCAACTCCGGTGGCATCGCTCGTGATCCCAGCGGAGACGTTGCAGGTGAACGCGGTCGGGATCACGTTCGCCGTCCGGCAGTCGACCAACTACAAGGTCCCGTGCTCCACGCTCGTGAACCGTGTGCGGCTCGCGAACGTCGACTACAACCCGATCCCCAGCCCGAGCCCTTGAGATGAGGAAGCCGATGATGCTGTCGTTCCGTCGTCGCTCCGAGGAGGAGGGGGTCGTGCTCGTCACTGTTCTGTTGGTGACGTTCGTACTCCTCATCCTGGTGGCGGGGACTATGGCCTACGCGGTCGGTTCGCAACCGCTCTCACGTCGTGATCAGGACTGGAACGCGGCGCTCAGCTCTGCTGAGGCGGGTCTGGACGACTACCTCTACCGCCTGAATCAGAACGATCAGTACTACCTGTACGGCGCGGCGCCGGCATCGCTCGCTTGCGGGACCGGGCTCACGCTCGCGGCGCCTCCCGATGGCAACCTGGCGTTCTCGCAGTGGGTGCCCGTGCCGGGAGCCACCAGCAACGCGACGTTCACCTACCGGGTCGACACGTCCTGCCTTTCCCAGGGGGCGGTCGTCGTGTGGTCGACAGGGAAGGCCGCGAACGTCACGCGTACCGTGCAAGCCACGCTCCGCAGGCGCTCGTTCATCGACTACCTGTACTTCACGGACTATGAGACCACCGACCCCGCGGCCTACCCGGTCGCAGGGTTCAACTCCAACAACCCTGCTTGGGCGCAGGCCAACTGTGCCGTGCATTGGTACGACTCACCTCCCCGCCCGGGAGGCCCACCGTACGACAACAGTCATTGCGTAGATATCAACTTCTCCTCTGGCGACGTGATCAACGGGCCGTTGCATTCGAACGACGCGATCATGACCTGTGGGACCCCAACGTTCAACGGCAAGGTCACGACCAGTTGGCAAGGAGCCGGCAGTCCGATCAAGCGCTATCGCCAGAACGGTGGTTGCGCAGGGAACCCGACGTTTGCCAACAGCGGCGACCCGAAGTACGCGGATCCGCTCACCATGCCGCCGAGCAACGCCGCGATCAAAGTCAAGGCAGACCTCTCCCTCGGCGGCGCGGGTTGCCTGTTCACCGGGCCGACGTCGATCACGTTGAACGCCGCCGGGACGATGACGGTCGTGAGCCCGTTCACGAAGGCAACCGCGACCTCCACGAACAACTGCGTGGGCGGCACGTTGGCCGCGCCGTCTACCCAAAGCCTGCCCGCGAACGGCGTGATCTACGTCCAGAACGTTCCGGCGGACCCGACCGACCCCAACTACACGGCTGCGTGTTCCGCCGTGCAGGAGATCGGCGCGCCGGCCGGCACCACGGTCCTTCATCCGCTGGGATACCCGCAGAGGTACGACATCTCGCAGTACGGCTGCATGGACGGCGATGTGTTCCTCAAGGGAGCCCTGAAAGGCCGTCTGACGATCGCCGCGGACAACAACATCGACATCATCGGCAATGTCACGTACCAAGGCGGAGCCGGCGGCACCGACCTCTTGGGTCTGGTCGCGAACAACTACGTGGAGATCTACCACCCGGTCGGGGACTGTGGATCGGGCAGCGCCCCTTGCGACAACGGGGCAAAGGTCAACAGCTACTACAACCTGGACGACGTCGCGGGGGGACTCACGACGGCGTTCGCCAATCCCACGGTCAACGCCGCGATCCTGTCCGTCAACCACTCGTTCCGTGTGCAGAACTATCAATACGGTGAGGACAACCCTCTCGGAACCATCAGCATCTACGGCGCCATCGCACAGGAATACCGTGGCACGGTGGGGACCGGCGGGACCAGCGGATACCTCAAGAGCTACACGTATGACCAGCGGATGAAGTACCAGTCGCCTCCGTTCTTCCTGAACCCGATCGACTCCGCGTGGCAGATCGTTACCTGGGTCGAGTGCAAGGGGACGAGCGGCTCGGTGCCGACCACCTGTCAGTGAGCCCCGCCGACATCCCTGGTCGGCACTGAGGCCGGGGTAGGATTCGCTCCCTCGTGGACACCACCCTTCGCGCGATCGTCGCCGCTGTCCTCGGTCTCGCCATCGGGAGCTTCCTGACGGTGGTCGTCGACCGCGTGCCCAAGAAGGAATCGATCGTCTCGCCGCGATCGCGATGTCCGCACTGCGGCGCGGAGATCCGCAACCGCGACAACATCCCCGTGCTGTCGTGGCTGATGCTCCGGGGGAGATGTCGATCGTGCAAGGCCCGGGTCTCCGCCCGCTACCCGATCCTCGAGGCTGGAACCGCCGCGTCCTTCGCCGGCGTGGCGATCGTGTATCCGCCCATCTACCTCATCTTCATGCTCTGCGCGTTCTGCGCCGTCATGCTCGTCGTCGGCGCGATCGACCTCGAGCTCAAGATCATCCCGAACAAGATCACGTACCCGGCGTTCCCGGCCTTCGCCCTGGCGATCCTCGTGGGGTGGGCGATCGGTCAGGACCTCAACCCCACGCGCGCGGCGGTCGGCGCCCTGTTGTACGGCGGCGCGTTCCTGTTGATCGCGATCATCGCGCCTCGTGGCCTCGGCATGGGCGACGTCAAGCTGACGGGTCTGATCGGATTGGTGATGGGGTCGCTCGGCCTGCGGTACGTCGGTGTGGCCGCCGGCGCGGCCATCCTCCTGGGTGGTCTCGGCGGCCTCGTCGCGTTGTTGGCCGGCCGAGGTCGCAAGAGCGCGATCCCGTTCGGGCCGTTCTTGACCGCCGGCGCGCTCGTCGCGGTCTTCTGGGGCGAGCGCATCGCCGATTGGTACCTGCGCTCCTTCCCCGGATAGACGCCCGAACACCCGTTCGGACCTGCGGAAACTTCCCCGCGCGAGATGTTTGACTGCGGTTGCTCCCTGGTGTTTCGTAAGGGGCCTCATCGTGCCACTTGAGGCACATGAGCACCAACGTGGCACAAGTGCCACATGAGGTGACAAAGAGCACTCGGAGGAGGGTGACCGCGTGAGCGAGTCGCAGCCGTTCGTTCCGGGCGGTCTCCTGACCGTGTCCGAGGTCGCGAACGCGATGCGGGTCTCGAACATGACGGTCTACCGGCTGATCAAGAGCGGCGAGCTTCCGGCCGTGCGCGTCGGCAAGAACTACCGGCTGCGCGAGACAGACCTGGAGCGTTTCTTGGAGGAGCGCTCCGTCCGGACGGAGGGTCCGTAGATGGCGAAGGTACGGGTCGGACTCGATATCGGCGCGACGGCCGTGCGGGCCGCCGAGCTCCAGGGGGGCGATGCCCCCGTGGTCGTCCGGGCTGCGCAGGTGCCGTTGCCCGAGGGCGCGGTGGAGGCCGGCGAGATCCGGCAGCCCGAGATCGTGAGCGAAGCCTTGCGCGAGCTCTGGCAACGGGGGGGATTCAAGAGCCGCCAGGTCTACATGGGTGTCGGGAACCAACGGGTGGTGGTGCGCGAGATCGCGCTGCCGTGGCTGCCGGAGAAGGAGCTGCGAGCTTCGCTCGGGTTCCAGGCGCAGGAGTTCATCCCCATGCCGGTCGAGGACGCCGTCCTCGACTTCGACCCGCTCGGGGAGTTCGAGCAGGAGGGGCGACGCATGCTGCGCCTCATCCTCGTCGCCGCGCAACGCGCGATGGTGAACACGGTCGTCGATGTCGCGCTCGCCGCGAAGCTCGAGCCGATCGGCGTGGACCTGGTTCCGTTCGCCATGGCTCGCGCGGTCGGCATGCCGGAGGTCGGCATGGAGGACGAGGAGGGTGGCGAAGAGGCCATCGTCGACATCGGCGCCACGGTCACGAACATCCTGGTCCACGAGAAGGGCGTGACGCGCTTCGTCCGGATCCTGCCGTCGGGTGGCCGGGACATAACGTTGGCGATCGCCCGCAACTTCGGGGTCGAAGCCGACGTCGCCGAGCGGCTGAAGCGCGGCGAGGCCGTCGATGGCGGTCCCGATCTGGAAGAGGTCCACCGCGCCGCCATGCAACGGGCGCAGAACTTCGTCGACGAGGTGCGGTCCTCGCTGTCGAGTTCTCCACCGCCCAGACGCGTGGGGCCCGGATCGGGCGGGTCCTGGTGATCGGCGGCGGGGTCGAAGTTGCAGGGCTTCCTCGAGCCCTCCAGGAACGGGTCCCCGCGACGATCGAGCGCGGCCACGTGTTCCGCCGGGCCAAGTCGCAGCTCTCCTTGTCTGAGGAGGCGCTCGCTGAGGCCGAGCCGGTGCTCGCGGTGGCCGTTGGCCTGGGCATCCCCGGGAGGCATTTCGCGTGAGTCAGGTCAACCTCCTTCCCCCCGAGCTTCGCGCCCGGGCAGAAGACCAAACAGCTGACGACGTTGATCATCGGCGGCGGTGCGGCGGTGGTCGTGCTCCTCATCGCCTTCTGGTTCCTGCAGAGCCAGAAGCTGGCGGGCATCAACGACGACATCGCGGCGCAGAACAGTACGAACCAACAGCTCCAGGGCCAGATCGATCAGCTGCAGGAGTTCCAGCAGCTCCAGGCAGTAGGCTGCCGCACAGGAGGCGCAGGCCGAAGGCGTGGTGGGCGAAGGTGTCGTTCTCAGCAGATGCTGATGGACCTGTCCCGCACGATCCCGTCGGATGCCTATCTTCGTACTCGTTCACCGCTTCGCTCTCCTGCGGTGACCGCGGGAGCCGTAGCGCCGGACAACCACGACGTTCGTGGGGCGTTCACGGCCGGTGGGGCGGCGGACGGCTTCGAGAGCCTGGCGCAGTGGATAGGGCCGAATCGGTGGAAGGTGCTGGGTGAACCCGTGGGTCTCGACGCGACCGAGACGGTCCGCAACCCCGGGCTGTACGTTCACCAGCGGGGTCGACCTTTCGGAAGATGCCCTCAACGCCACGCGGAAAAGGGGACGTACAGGGTGGGGGTAAGCGCGCGCCGCCTTCGCGGGCATCGGCGTCGCCGTTGTCGTGGTGCTGGTGGCGTCTTCTGGCGTTGCCGAAGATGGGTCAGGTGAAGGACGCGAACGCGGCGCTCGCCGACGCGCAGGGCGCAGCAGGCGACGCTGGAGCGCAGTTGGCGGCGTAGGCCGCCCAGAGGATGCGCGCCGCGAACCGCGAGACGATCCGTAAGGTTCAGCAGGCGATCCCGCCCATCCGTCGACCAGCAGGGGTTCATGCCGCCGATGCAGAACGCGGCCGTGGAGTCGGGGTCGATTCGTGACGACCTCGCCGAGCAACCCCCTCTTCGATCGGCAACCGGTTGACGACTGTGACGAAGTCGCCGATCTGGCCACCGGGACCGACTTCGCGCTCGACTGAAGTTCCTGTTCAAGATCGAAACCTTGCCACGCGCGGCGATGACCACCTCGGTGGCGATCACGCCCACGCCGTCGGAGACCAATGCGAGCCTGTTGAGCCTCACCTCGTCGGTCAACATTACACGAGCGACCAGAGCGCCGGTACGGGATAACCCCTGGACAACGACGCCCGCTGCGGGTTCGACGACTTCCCGACCCCCACCGGCGCAACCTGGCGCCTCTCCGGCGGCCGAGACCAGCGAGGAGCCGAACGGAGCGCCTCGACGATTGCGACCGGAAAAGGTTCTTGAGATGGCGGCATCGTCGCCGCTGTGGTGTCCTGCATCGCTCGGCCTCGGCCAACTGGGGAAGGGGGCGGGCTACTTGCCACGATTGTCCGTGGGACCCCCCGTGAGCGCGGTCCCACCGGCGTCACCTGGTGTTCCTTCACCGGGCCGACCGGCACGTGTGTCCCCCTCCCAGAGCGGCGGGCCCGTTCCGAGCCGATCTTCTCCGGGCGCGATCTGTTCTCGAT
>CAVSFP010000018.1:0-30084 GCA_963727185.1 uncultured Actinomycetes bacterium
CCGGCATGCTCGTCACGGATCTCCGCGTGGGCGGCAAGGTCGTGGAGTTCGGCCTGCAGCTCTCCGACGGGCGGCGGATGCCGAATCGACTCCAAGTGGACCGCGCTCGCCGAGCTCGAGGCGTTGGAGGCCGCGGACGACCCGGTCACGCGCGACGCGTGCGCGCGCGACGTCGAGCGCGCCGTGGCGGCGCGGGCGAAGGAGGTAGCGCAGTATCTCGGATTCGGCCGTGACGTCGCAGGTCGCGGTCGCCGCGGTGCCCGACGCTGCGTACGCGGTGTTGAAGCGAGCGCACGCCGATGCGTGGTCGAAGGGCGTCGTGATCGTGCCCTACTCGTCGGCGCTGCCGATCGTGCTCTTCCTCTACAGCCTGGTGCAGCGCTTCGGGGACTCGGCCGACGTCCAGGCGAGCCTGGCCGAGGTCTCGTCGGCCCTCGAAGCGATGGGGGCCGTCGTGGAGAACAAGCTGACGCGTGCCGCCACCATGCTCTCGAACGGCGCCGACGAACTTCAGTCCGATCTGGGGATGGCCCGTGGCTCGATCGCGCGCGCCGGAACCGTGAGCACGCCCGTGATCGATCCGCCGGAGCTCGGCGAGTCCCGGCTCACGGTCGTCTCGGGGAGCGGTTCGCCGGGCTGAACCAGGTTCGTTCCTGCTACGCGATAGGCGAAGAGCGACCGCGTTCGAAGAGTTGCTCGAGCAACGGCACCGCGGCTTCGGGTCCGGGGAGTGATGCGATCTCATCGCGGATACGTTCCGCCGCCTCACGTGCATACGCGTCGCGCAAGAGAGCGGTCGTTGCAAGTCGGATGGATCGCGATGTGACGCGAACGGCGTCCAGCATGACGCCCACGCCGAGTTGCTCGCATCGCTGCGCGTTCGGAAGCTGGTCGGCGCCCATCGGGAGCACCACAAGCGGAAGACCGTGCGCGAGCGCGCCGATCACGCTGCCGGATCCGCCGTGGTTGACGACGATGTCGCAGTGGGGGAGGAGCACCGACTGCGGGATGTAGCGCTCGATGTGCACGTTGTCGGGTTGCGGGCCGAACCGCTCCGGATCGAGGTTCCGTCCGACGGTGACGATCACGGTGGCCGGAAGCTCGCGGAGTCCGGCGAGCACGCGATCGAAGAGATCGCCGGACTCCTGATTGAAGATCGTCCCGAGCGTGAAGTAGACGGTGGGCCTATCCGGCAGATGAGACAGCCAGTCGGGATGCGGACCCGGGCAGAGTGCGGCTCGGGTCCGGGCGGATCGAGATGGCGTTCTCCGGGAGCGGGAACGCCGGGTCCCGGAAGCTCGGCGGGAACGGGGAGATGACCAGATCCCGCGCGGGCATCACGAGATCGGGGTCCGACGGAAGGCCGTGCTCCGCGCGGATCACATCCAACGGCTCGGCGACGTCCACCGCCCGCAGGAACGGATCCCGACGCGTTCGTCAGGACGCGTGGCATGCGGGAGGCGGAGGCGTTCGGCGCCGACCATGCAGCCGTAGTCGGCCTCATCGCACACGAGGAGGTCGGGTCGCCAGTCGTCGGCCAGCGCCACCACGCGGGCCATCCGGGCGCGAGCGATCCGATCGGCGAAACCGCGCAGGTCGCGGTACTCGCGTTCCATGTCGAGCTCGAGCAGCGGGGTGATCGGGGCGTCGTCGCCGGCCGCGAGCGCCCGGTCGTCGGCGTCGGCGAACAGCGTGAAGCCGTTGGCGTCGAGCGCGGCGGCGGCGGATCGGCGGCCGAAGAACGCGACGTCGTGGCCGGCGGCTCGGAGCGCGATCGGCGACCGGAACGAGCGGGTCGCATGCCCGCTCCCACCCGCATACGTGAACAGGATCCGCACGCACGACCTCCCGGCGCATCATGCCATCGGCTCCGACCTCGGCGACCCTGGAGATCCGTGACCTCGGTTGACGGTTCTATGCAGCTATCTGCATACTTATCCGTCATGGCAGTCTGCGACGCCCTCACGTGCGCGTCGCCGTCCTGGGAGCCTCCGGGTACGCGGGCGGCGAGCTGGTGCGGCTGCTCGACGCCCACCCGTACGCCGAGGTGACGTTCCTCGGCGCGCAGGGGTCGGTCGGGACGGACGCTCGCCGAGGTCCACCCGCACCTCGGCTCGCTCGCGCTGGCGACGGAGCTACGCTGCCGAGGCCGATGCGAGGCCGACGTCGCAGGAGCGGCCGACGTGGTCTTCTGCGTCGCTGCCGCACGGGGCGAGCGCCGCGCTCGCGCCGGCGCTGCTGGAAGCAGGCCTCCGCGTCATCGACCTCGCCGGCGACTTCCGACTTGCCCGCCGAGGATTACCCGACCTGGTACGGGTTCGAGCATCCGGCGCCGGCCTGGCTGCGAGAAGGCCGTCGTACGGCCTGCCGGAGCTGTTCGGCGACCAGCATCGCGCGGCGCGCAGCTCGTCGCGAACCCCGGTTGCTACCCCACCCCGGTGATCTTGGGTCTGTCCCCGTTGCTGCGCGCAGGGCTGATCGAGCCCGCGCCCATCCCCGTTGACGGCAAGACGGGTCTGTCGGCGCGGGCCGAGCCGCGAACGAGCCGCCTTTGTACACGTCGACCGAGGACAGCGTTCGGCCGTATCGGGTCCCGCGGCATCAGCACACGCCCGAGATGGAGCGAGGGATCGAGCTCGCGACCGGGACTCGCGCCGCCGGTCGCTGTTCGTGCCGCACCTGGTCCCGACGGTCCGCGGCGTGCGTCACGACGTGCTACGCCACGCTCGCGTCCGGAGCGACGACCGAGGCGCTGACGGACGTGTCTCGTCGCGAGGCGTACGCGGGCCGGCCGTTCGTCCGCGTGCTGGCGCCGGGCGAGATGGTCGACTCCAAGCGGACGCGCGGCACGAACGTCGTGGAGCTGCAGGCCGTGGCCGATCCGCGCACGGGTACGGCGGTCGTCGTCGGCGCGCTCGACAACCTCGTGAAGGGCGCGGCGGGCCAGGCGATCCAGAACTTCAACCTCGTCGCCGGGCCTGGACGAGACCGCCGCCTGCCGACCCTGGCGGTGTACCCATGAGCGTCACGTACGCGCGGGGGTTCCGGGCGGCCGGGACGAGCGCGGGGTTCAAGCCCAGCGGGCCGCCCGACCTCGGGCCTGCTGGTGGGCGACCCGGGCACGACGGTCGCCGGACTGTTCACGACGAACCGTGTCGCCGCCGCGCCCGTCGTGCTGTCCAGGCTCGCGCTTGGCGCGGAGATCGCTGCCGCGGCCGTGCTCGTCAACAGCGGGCAGGCGAACGCCGCCACCGGCGAGCGCGGAGACGCCGACGCGCATGACGGTCGACGGCCGCCGCCGCCGCGACGCGCTCGGACATGGACCCGCCGACGTCCTGCCGTGCTCGACCGGCGTGATCGGCGAGCCGCTCCACATGGATGCGCTGCTCGGCGCGCTCCCGCCGCTCGTCGGGGCGCTGGCGCCCGATGGCGGCGACGACTTCGCGCGCGCGATCATGACCACCGACACCGTCGACAAGCAGGCGACGGCCGACGCCGGCGCGCTTCCGCGTCGGCGGGTGCGCGAAGGGCGTGGGGATGATCGCTCCCAACCTCGCCACGATGCTCGTCTTCGTGACGACCGACGCTGCCGTGCGCCGCGACCGACCTCCAGCGCCTCGCCGACGAGCAGCTGAAGCCGCCGGTTCAACGCGCTGACGGTCGACGCCTGCACCAGCACGAACGACACGGTGCTGCTGTTCGCCAGCGGTGCCGGCGGCGAGACGCCGCCGATCACGCCGGGCACCCGGGCGTGGGCCGCGCTCGCCGAGGCGATCGGCGCGGTGGGCGACGTCGCTCGCGCGCCAGCTGATCGCCGACGCCGAAGGGGGCACCCACGTCCTGGTCGTCGACGTCGACGGGGCGGCGTCGGAGCACGACGCGCGCGCGCGTCGCGAAGGCGGTCGCCGACTCGCCCCTGGTGAAGACGGCGGCGTTCGGAGGCGACCCGAACCCCGGCCGCATCCTGCAGGCGGTGGGCGTCCTCCGGGGTCGTCGATCGACCCCGCCGCGATCGACGTCACGATCGGCGACGTCACGCGTCGTGCGTCGGCCGGCGTGATCCCGCCCACCTACTTCGACGACGGCGACGCTCTCGGCGGCGCGCACGCGCGCAGATGGCGGAGCCGGAGATCGCAGATCGGCGTCTCGCTCGGCGCCGGCCCGGGCCGGAGCCGCGCGCTCGGGTGCGACCTGTCCTACGAGTACGTGCGGATCAACGGGGAGTACACGACGTGAGCGACACCGAGCTGCCACCGCAGATGCGACAGCGCACCGTCGCGAAGGCGCGCACCCTGCTGGAGGCGCTGCCGTTCATGCGGGCGCACCACGGCAAGGTGATCGTCGTGAAGTACGGCGGCGCGGCCATGGACGCGCGCCGGGCTCGCCGCGTCGTTCGCCGAGGACATCTCGCTGCTGCAGAGCGCCGGCATCACGCCGGTGATCGTGCACGGCGGCGGGCCCCAGGTGACCAAGTGTCCGCGAGCGGCTGGGGATCGAGACGACGTTCGTCGACGGCATCCGCGTCACCGACGCCGACACGCTCGACGTCGCGACGATGGTGCTCGCCGGCAAGCTGAACACCGAGGTCGTCGCGTCGCTCGTCTCGGGCGGCGTGCCCGCGGTCGGGCTGTCCGGGTGTCGACGGCGGCCTGCTGCTGGCGCGCCGGCAGACCGCGCCCGATCTCGGTTTCGTCGGCGAGGTCGTGCACGTGAACGCCGACGTGGTGCACACGCTGATTGCGCAAGCGGTTCGTTCCGGTGGTCGCGTCGATCGCCGTGGACGAGTCCGGGCAGGCGTACAACGTCAACGCCGACGTCGTGGCGGCGAGCTCGCGATCGCGCCTTGGCGCCGAGAAGCTCGTGTTCCTCAACGACGTGCCCGGGCTGATCGGGCCGACGGGCGACCTGCTGATCGAGCTCTCGGCCGAGCAGTGCCTCGATCTGCTCGGCCAAGACGGTGTCGTCGAGGGCGGCATGATCCCGAAGCTCGAGAGCGCCGCGGACGCGCTGAAGGCCGGCGTGGGTCGCGTGCACCTGGTGGACGGCCGGGTCGAGCATTCGCTCGTGCTGGAGCTGTTCACGCCCGAGGGCGTCGGGACGATGATCACGCCCGACGCCGGGCGGCAGACGGTGAAGGGACGGGGATGAGCCGGGGGACGCGGTGAAGTCGAAACGCCAGCAGACGATCCTGGGGCTCGTCGGCCGGCGAACGGCTCGCGACGCAGGAGGAGATCCGCGCACGCCTGGCGGCGCTCGGGCTAGAGGCCACGCAGTCGACGATCTCGCGCGACATCGAGGAGCTCGGGCTCGCCCGCGTGCACGATCACGACGGCGTGCGGTACGTCGTGCCGGGCAACGGCGCCGCACCGGTGCCGTTGCGATTGCTGCAACGATCTGCTCGACGAGTTCGCGCTGTCGTTCGTGCGGAGCGATCACGGGTTGATCGTGCGCACACCGCCCGGCGCGGCGGCGGCGCTGGCTGAGGGCATCGACCGCGTCGGCCTGCCTGACGTTGCCGGGACGATCGCCGGCGACAACACGATCCTCGTCCTCGGACGCGAGGGCGTCGATGCGTCGCGGGCTCGAGGAGTCGCTCAACCAGATCATGGAGGCGATCCAATGAAGAGCGCGGTGTTGGCTTACAGCGGCGGCCTCGACACGTCGGTGACGATCCGCTGGCTCGTGGAGCAGGGTTATGAGGTATTCCCGGTGGCCGTGGATGTTGGGCAGAAAGAGGACTTCGACAAGATCGTCGAGCGCGGGCGCCTGGCCGGTGCCGCCGAGGTCCGAGTGGTCGACGCCGTCGATCGGTTCGCGGCCGAGTATCTCGACCAGGGCGATCAAGGCCAACGGCCTGTACGAGGGCAAGTACCCGATGGTCAGCGGCCTGGCTCGCCGCTGCATCGTGGAGGAGGTCGTGAAGCGTCGCCCGAGAGGTGGACGCAGAGACCGTCGCCCACGGCTGTACCGGCAAGGGCAACGACCAGGTGCGTTTCGAGGTCTCGTTCGGCGTTCTCGCCCCCGACCTTGCAGGTCCTGGCGCCGATCCGCGACGCGAATATCCCGCGCGAGAAGGCGATCGCGCTTGCCAGCGAATGGGGCATCCCGATCGCCGACGATCGTCACCAAGTACACCGTCGATGAGAATCTGTGGGGACGCACGGCCGAGTGCGGTCCGCTCGAGGACCCGTGGGTGGCCCCTCCCGAGGACGCATTCGAACGGACGCGTCGCCCCGGCGCTCAGGCCCGTCGGAGCCCGACCGAGATCGTCGTGTCGTTCGAACGCGGCGTACCGACGGCGTTGGACGGAGCTTCGATGCCGCTGCCCGAACTCATCCGCGCGCTCGACTCACTCGGCAGGTTCGTACGGATTCGGCCGGGTCGACATGATCGAGAACAGTCGCGTGGGCATCAAGTCACGCGAGCTGTACGAGGTGCCGGGCGCGCTCGCGATCATCCTGGCGCATCGCGCGCTGGAAGATCTGACGTTGGAGCGCGAGGTTGCACATCACAAGCCGCTTATCGAGCAGCGTTGGGCCGACCTCGTCTACGACGGGCAGTGGTTTGGACCGCTGCGGACGGCGATCGACGCTTACGTGGACGCGACGCAGACCCACGTCTCGCGGCGATGTGCGTTTGCGGTTCGAACCGGGCTCCTGCACCGTCGTGGGGCGGAGCAGCGCGCACTCGCTCTACGACCTGTCCTTAGCGACTTATGGCGGCGGTGACTCATTCGACCAGTCCGACGCGGACGGTTACGTGAAGCTATACGGCCTGCCACTCAAGGTGTGGTCAGCCAAGCAGAGGGTCGCCGAGTGAGAGAGCATCCCGAGGCGACGTACCGCCGAGCCCGATCCTTCGGGAGCGGCATTGTGGGCGGCGCGGTTCTCGTAGCTCGCCTGCGCCCTCCGCATACGCGCTGGGCGAGTCCCTTCATTTCGACGTACGGCTCGCCCCGCAAGACGTCTCCGCTGGTATAGCTCACGTCAATGCCTTGGCAGAGGCGCGGGCTCGTCACGCCGGAGGAGTCCCGCGAGATAGCGAGCCGCCTTGACCCAGGTCGGGGCGGAGATCGCCGCGGGAAGGATGGTGTTCGCCGACGCGGACGAGGACGTTCACTCAGCAGTCGAGCGCGCCGTCACGGACTCGGCTCGGCGAGTCGGGCGCACGTCTTCACGCCGGACGGTCTCGCAACGATCTGGTCGTCACCGACCTGCGCCTTTGGATGATCGATTCGTGCCGCGCGTCTGACGATCGGCGTCGTCGGTGCTCGATGCGGACGTTCGTCGCGCGCGCCAGGCGAGAACGCCAGGACGGTCATGCCGGGCACTACCCACGGCGCGCCTGGCTCAGCCGGTCACCTTGGGCCACCATCTTCTGGCACACGCTTGGCCGCTGATCCGCGACTTGGAGCGCATCGACCAATGGGCCGAACGAACATCGACGAGTGCCGCTGGGCGCCGGAGCCCTAGCAACCTCGACCCTCGGCTTCGATCCCGCGGCGACCGCCCGAGCGACTGGGCATGCGGCGTGCGTTTTCGCAATTCGATCGACGCCGTGGGCGACCGCGACTTCGTCCAGGAGTTCCTCGCGCGATGCCGCGATCTGCGCGACCCATCTCTCCCGCCTGGCGGCCGATCTCGCGCGCTGGACGGACCGGTCGCTCGGAGTGGGCGGAACTCGACGAGGCCTACACCACCGGACTCCAGCATGATGCCGCAGAAGCGGAATCCGGATACGGCGGAGCTGGCCCGGGCCAAGGCGGTCGCGGATCGCCGGGCGACCGGTTCGTCGCCTGAACGTCGGTGCTGCAGGGACTTCCGCTTGGCTATCACCGCGATCTCCAGGAGGACAAGGAGCCGGTGTTCGACGCCGTTGACACGCTGGAGCTGGTGCTTCCGGCGCTCGCCGGTGCCGTCGACACGATCCGTTTCGACACCCAGGCGATGCGTGCGTCGTGCTGCGACGACGGGCTCTACGCCACCGATGTCGCCGAGGCGCTGGTGCGCGCGGGCGTGCCGTTCCGCGATGCGCACCGGCGGACCGGAGCGCTGTTGAAGGAGCTCGCCGCTCACGGTCGGACGCTCCGCGATCTCACGCAGGAGGAGTGGGGGGCGTTCGGCGTGACGGCGCGGCAGCGCTGCTCGACCCGGACGCCTCCGTCCGCGCACGGACGATGCCGGGTGGACCGTGCCCTGCGAGCGTGACGGCGCAGGCGGAGGCGGTGTCCGCCGCGCTCGCGGTTCGAGCCGGCCGGGGCTAGCGGGCGCCCGGCGTACGCTGGGCGCACCATGGGGACCGCGGCTCCTCCCTCGGCCGACATCTCGCGGTTGGCGGCGCTCCGGGCGCTCCGTTCGGACCCGATCGGATTGCTCGAGCGTGCGTCGTCAGCGGGAGACGTCGCGGCGCTGCCGATGCCGAGGCTCCCCGTCTTCGTCGTCAACCATCCCGACCTGGTGTGGGACGTGCTGTCGACCGGCAATCGCGACTTCATGAAAGGCCCGACGATGCAGGTGGCCAAGCGCCTGCTGGGCGAGTCGCTCCTGACGAGCGAGGGCGACATCCATCGCCGCCGCCGTCGTCTGATCCAGCCGATCTTCCATCACGAGCGGATCGCCGCGTACGCGTCGGACATGGTGGCGCAGGCCGAGAAGGCATCCGGTCGTTTGGTCGACGGCGGGTGGAGCGACATGCAGCAGGAGATGGCCCGTCTCACGCTCGACATCGTCGGCCGAACCCTGTTCGACACGGACATCGAGACCGGGGACGCTCAGGATGTCGGCCGCGCGCTGACCGATGTGCTCGCGCAGTTCAACCGTGTCTTCTCGCCGTTCCTGCCCATCTCCGAACGGCTGCCACTCCCGAGCACGCGACGCTTCGCCCGAGCACGCGACGTGTTCGACCGGATGATCTACTCGATGATCGCGCGTCGCCGGGCCGAGGGCGCGGGCGGCGCGGACCTGCTGTCCCATCTGCTGCGCGCGTCCGACGAAGGAACCGGGATGACCGACGTCCAGGTTCGCGACGAGGCGATCACGCTCTTCCTGGCAGGCCATGAGACGACGTCGAACGCCCTCACGTGGACCTGGTACCTGCTGTCGCAGCACGCGGACGCCGAATCGGCGCTCCACGCCGAGCTGGACGCCGTGCTGGGCGATCGCGCTCCGACGGCCGCCGACGTCCCGTCGTTGCCCGTCACCCGCGCGGTGCTGTCCGAAGCGATGCGGCTCTACCCGCCCGCTTGGGCCATGGGACGTCGGGCGCTCGCGGATCACGTGCTCGACCGCTGCGTGCTCCCGAGCGGTTCGGTCGTCGTGGTCTCACCGTGGCTGCTGCACCGCGACGAGCGCTGGTGGACCGACCCCACGGCGTTCCGGCTGGATCGCTGGACGGATGACGCGACCTCTGCCCGGCCGCGACACGCGTTCCTGCCGTTCGGCGGCGGTCCGCGGATGTGCATCGGCGAGGGGTTCGCGCGGATGGAGGGCGAGCTGGTGATCGCGACGATGGCCCGGCGATGGCGGTTCGAGCTCGACGCGGCGCAGGAGATCGCGCTGCAGCCGGTCGTCACGCTCCGGCCGAAATACGGGATGCGGATGCGGGCGGTGGCTCGGCGAGGCTAGGTGCGGGCGACGTTCGACGGATGACCGACCGTCTCGAGGTCCTCCGGGCGCGCGAGGGGAACCCTCGCCGTGAAGGTGCTGCCGACCCCCGGCGTGCTCTGCACGTCGACGCGCCCGCCGATCGTCTCGAGCAGTCCCGAGACGATGTGCAGGCCCAGTCCCACGCCGCCGTGCGATCGCGTGGCCGACTGATCCACCTGGTAGAAGCGCTCGAAGATCCGCGGGAGATCGCCCGGTTCGATCCCGATCCCTTCGTCGCTCACCCAGAACGTGAACGTCGATCCGTCATTCCTGGCCCCAACCGTGACGCGAGCCGGCGCCGACGAGTACTTCAACGCGTTGTCCACCAGATTGACGAGCACGTCCTGGATGCGCCGCCTGTCCGCGATGATCTCCGGGAGGTCGTCCGGGACCGCGCTGACGATGCGCCTGCCGGCGTCGTGGAAGTCGGCCATCACCTCGTCGACCACGTCTTGGAACGGGAACATGAACACGGCGTTCTGTGCATCGTCGTGCTCGAGGTTCGACTCGCGGAGCACGTTCGCGATCAAGCGGAAGAGCCGGCTCGATTGACGCTCGATCGCCGCGAGGGCCTCGACGGCGACCGGATCGTCGGCTAGCGACGAGCCTCGGAGGATGTGGACGTACCCCTTGATGCTGGTGAGCGGCGTTCGCAGCTCGTGCGACGTGGCCGCGACGAAGTCACTCTTCATCCGGTCGAGCTCGCGGAGCTCAGCGACCGTGTCCTGTTCTCGCTCCAACAGATCGGAGAGCTGGTCGGCCTGGTCCTGGAGCTGGTTGTTCTGGCGGCGGAGCGTCCTGGTGACGCCGATCATCAGCGGCAGCATCACGACGTAGAGCGCGAGCAGGCCGACGGCGAGCGAGATCGAGAGCGTGCGGGTCAGCCGATCGATCTCGGCCTGGATCACTGAGTAATCCTGGTAGACCTCGATCACGCCGACGACCGGACCGCTCATCCCGATCCGGAACGGCACGTACGTCTCGAACAGCCGGCTCCCGAGCGCTCGTTCGCCCACGTTCTCGTCCGCCGTGAGATCGGAGACGTCGCTCTGCAATTCCCCGCCGAGCGCTTCCTTCAGGTCGTCCTCGAAGGTCGGCTGCAACCCGACCTCCTGCTGATCGTTGGAGAACGTCACCATCCCGGTGGGGCTCCAGAGCTTGATCCGGAGGATCCCCGGGTCGGCGAGCAGGGTCGTGCGCACCGCCGACTCGATCTCGTCGTACCGAGCGCCGGTGACGGGCCCGGAGAGGTCGGAGGCCTCGAGCTCGGGGCCGATGGCCTCGTTCGCCACCAGCTCGGCCCGGCTCGCCGCCGCGCGCTCTTCGCGCGCGCGGACGTCCCGAGCCCGGAACGTGGTGATGAACACCCCGATCACTACGAAGACGATCAGGCTCGTGAGCGCGAACACGGCCACGATCCGTGCGTGCGGTATACGGCCGTCGTCTCTCCTGCGCATACCTCGAGGTATCGACCTCCGTGGAGACCGGGTGAAGTACGCGGTTTCCGGTATCGCGACCAGGCGATACCCTGCCCCCATGTCCTTTTCCAGCGCTCTCGTCTTGTTCGCCCACCCCGATGACGCCGAGTTCATGTGCGGCGGCACGATCGCCTCGTGGACCCGCGAGGGGTGCGAGGTCCACTACGTGGTCATCACCGACGGATCCGCCGGCTCCAACGAGCCGGGGGTGACGCGCGAGGAGCTGCGCCCCATCCGCGAACGCGAGCAGCGAGCGGCTGCCGAGGTGCTCGGCGTGAAGAGCCTGACGTTCCTCGGCGAGGTCGACGGGATGCTCGAGGTCACGCTGGATACGCGGCGGAAGGTCACGCGCGAGGTTCGGCGGCTCCGCCCGGAGGTCATCGTTGCGCCCGATCCGTCACGACTGTGGTCCGGGACCCGTTACATCAACCACTCGGACCACAAGGCGGCCGGCATGCTCGCGCTCTCGACCGTGATGCCCGACGCGCCGACGCGGGTGATGTTCCAGGAACTCGAGGCCGAGGGGATCGAGCCGTTCGAGGTACAGAACCTGTGGCTCAGCTCGAACGAGCCCGATACGTACGTCGATATCACCGACACGATCGACCTCAAGATCAAGTCGCTGGAGCAACACGTATCTCAGGGAGGCGCCGAGGCCGAGCCGTGGGTGAGGCTGCGCGCCGAGCAGACCGGTCAGGAGGCGGGCCACACGTACGCCGAGGCTTTCAAGGCGTTCCGTTTCGTCGACGATCCCGTGGACGAGTGATGGAAGAGCCCACACCCGAACCGGACGAGCCCGACGAGCGGATCGACCTCACCTCCGACGAGCGCTCGGACATCGAGGCGGACCTTCACGACCTTGACGCCATGCGCGGGCTGTTCGCCGCACAGGGCGTCAAGGGCGTGGTGATCGCCTGTCAGGACTGCGGCTCGAACCACTTCTACGAATGGGAGCTTCTGCAGGACAACCTGGAGCACATGCTGGAAACCGGCGAGCCTCGGATGCACGAGCCGGCGTTCGACATCCAGGAAGAGGAATACATCCAGTGGGATTACGGCAAGGGCTACATCGACGCCCTCGCCGACACCGGACTGGAGCCGGACCGCACCATCGCGGTCGGCTCCTGCCCGTGGTGCCAGACGAGTTTCGAGGCGCACTTCCGTTTCTGTCCGAGGTGCGGCCGGTCACTCGGAGCGGTGCGTTTGTACCACGAGCTCGTCGCTCAGGGCATGGAGGAACGGGAGGTGCGGGCGCTGCTCGTCCGCGCCGGCTACGAACCCTTCTGACGGCGCGCGATCGTCGCGGGTCGCTCAAGCACGCATTCGTCGGGGGTCTTGTCGGGACGCAAGCCCTTGAACACCGGAGCACGCATCTTCTTCGTGCTCTTCGTGATCTCCAGGTACTCGACCTCGCAGACGACCTGGGGCTCAACGTAGGTCGCACCTTTCACGGCCGCGAGGTCGGGATCGTCGATCGCCGGTGTGTCGCGGACCAGCGGATCCAGCTGCGCTTGCACGACCCCGAGCGTCCTATCGGTGAATCCCGACCCGACCTGACCGATCCACTTCCACTCGCCGCCGTCGAGCGCCCCGACGAGCAGCGCGCCGAACGACCCCGAACGGCCACCCTGCCCCGGGGTCCATCCGAGGATCACGCAGTCCTGCGTGTTCGTGAGCTTGATCTTCCGCCAGGTGTCAGAACGCTTGCCGGGCAAGTACTTCGAGCCTTTCTTCTTGGCGACCACCCCCTCCAGGCCCAGCTCCTTCGCGGCGGCGGTGAAGGACTTCCCGTCGCCCTCGACGTGGGTCATCACCTGGAGCCGGTGATCCTCTTCCACGATCAGCTCGAGCAGCTCGCGACGTTCCTCCAACGTCAAGCCCGTCGTGTCGCGACCGTCCAGCCACAGCACGTCGAAGACGACCAGCGCGACCGGGATCTCCTTCGCGATGCGCTTGATCTCGCGCTCGTTCGCTAGGTTCATCCGTTGCTGCAGCGCCTCGAACGAGTTGCGGCCCTCGGCGTCGAACGCGACGATCTCGCCGTCGAGGACGGCGTTCACCTGATCGACCAGCTCGTGGACCATGTGGATGTCCGGGTACTGCGACGGTCACGTCGCGGCCGGAGCGCGTGACGAGCTTCGTCTCGCCGGTCGTCATCTCGGCGAGGCAGCGGATCCCGTCGAGCTTCGGCTCGAACCACCAGCCGTCGTCGTCGAACGGCCTTCCAGCCGCCCTCGGCCAGCATCGGCTGGAAGCGGCGGCGGCGACTCGATCAACGGCGCGTCCTGCGCGCTGCCAGGAACGCGAGCCAGTCCGTGCGGGTCTTGACGAAATGGAACTCCAGGCCCGGGTAGCGCCGCCCGTGGAGGCGGAACGAGACCTTCGTGTCGGTCCACTCGACCGGCTCGTACCAGCCGTCGTCGAAGATCCGCACCTCGCCCGCGCCGTAGTGGCCCTGCCGGGATCGTGCCTTCGAACTTGCCGTACTCGAGCGGGTGATCCTCGGTCCGGACCGCGAGACGCTTGTCGCCCTTGACCGTCGGGCAGGCCCTTCGGGACGGCCCACGACGGCAGGGCGCCGTCGCGCTCCAAGCGGACGTCGTAGTGCAGCCGCGTCGCGCCGGTGCTTGTGGATCACGAACGAGTTGCCCTCCGCCCTCGGCTCTGCCGCCGGCGCCGGTTCGGGGGTGCCCTCGAAGTCGCGCTTGCGGACGTACTCGGCCAGCTTCGGATCCTTCGAGGCCGCGATCACCTCCGTCCGACGGTCTTCGCGGCGGCGCGCGGACGGTCTTGACGTCCGTGCGGATCGGGCATCCTCCGAGCGCCTCGAGCGCGTGCGACAGGTCCATCGCTCGGTGCGCACGCCGTCGAACAGGTCGCCCGACTCGGCGCGAAGCGTTCCCAGACGTTGTCGATCCGGAAGTCCCCCGGCTCGAATCCGCCCTGCGTCACCTCATCCCAGGTGACCGGCGTCGAGACGGGCGCGCGCGGCTCGGGGCGCAGCGAGTAGACGGCCGCGATGTTCGCGCCGACCGGTTCATGTTGTGGTCGATGAAGATCTTCCCGGTGCGCTCCGCGATCTTCCACGCCATCGTCACGCGGTCGGGGTCGGCCTTGCGGATGAGCCGGCCGCACGCGCCGACGAGCGCGCGCACCTGCTCGTAGGTGTAACGCCCGCGCTCGAGCGGCACGAAGATCTGCATGCCCGTCGCGCCCGATCGTCTTCGGGAAAGCCGGTCAACCCGAGCTGGTCCAGCAGACGCCTTGATGTGGCGCGCGACCGCCAGCACGTCCTCGTACGTGTACGGCGGGAACGGGTCGAGGTCGAAGAACAGATAGTCGGGATGCCCGACGTCCTCGCACCGCGAATGGAGCGGGTGGAACTCGATGCAGCCGAGGTTCGCGATGAAGAGCAGGCCGGCGGCGTCGTCGACCATCAGGTAGTCGATCACGCCGTGCTTCGGCATCGTCGGACAGCACCCTGCACCGCCGATCCACTCCGGCGTGTGCGAGGGCGCCGTCTTCTCGTAGAAGAACTCCCCGTCGATGCCGTCGGGCATCCGTTTCATCGTGAGCGGACGTCGCGCAAGGTAGGGGAGGATCAGGTCGGCGACGTTGAAGTAGTAGGCGATCAGGTCGCCCTTCGTGTAGCCCTCGTCCGGCCAGAAGATCTTGTTGAGGTTCGACAGTCGGAGCTCGCGGCCGTCGCACCTCCATCCACCACGCGTCGCCGTCCGCGCGGCGTCCAGCGGGCTGCGGGAACTCGACGGTGAACGCGTGAGGCGATGTGCGCGCCCGCTGCCGCTTGGGAGACATGGCCCGATGGTAGCGACCGTGACAGTCTCAGGGGCGTGTGATACGAACGGGCGACGCGAGAGGACGGAGGGTGTTCATGGAACGGCTCAAGCGGAACCCAGGAGGCTGGGGACTGGCACTGGGAGGAGCGATCGGGTTCGTCTCCATCTTCTTCTCGTGGATGTCGATCACGAACACCGCGGCCAGCGTCACGTCGTCGGTCCCAGCGTTCCGGGCTGTCTCCGGTCAGACCTTGGGGTTCCTTGCCCTGCTCGTAGCCTTGGCCGGGCTCGGCGTTCTGCCTCCCAGGGGAGCGGTCGGATCTGGTACGGGCTCATCGGGCTGCTCGGCGCCGGAGTCATGCTCGCGGCCGGCCTCCTCGCGATCTTCTCGCCCTCGACGATGGCCCAGCTGTTCGCCACGACCCAGACCATGTCCAAGCTCGCGCTCACGTCCGTGCAGAACTCCATCAACGAGACGGTCAAAGCCGGGTTCGCCGACGGCACCCTCACGGCGAGCGTCGGGTTCGGCGCGAATCCTCGGCGTGATCGGCGGCCTGCTGGGTGTCCTCGGCGCGATCTTCGGGTTCCGCAAGAAGCAGCCGTCCGTCGACTGATCGACCGGTCTATCCTGCGTGTCCGAACTAGGGCATAGAATCGCGTTTCCGCTGCTTGAGACGTGGGAACAAGCATCCATGGAGGACAGACCATGCCGAGATCGATGTGGAAAGGCGCCATCAGCTTCGGGCTCGTGACCATCCCGGTCTCGGTGTACCCCGCGACCGAGGAGAAGACGCTGCGGTTCAACCAGCTCCACGATGACGATGGTGGCCGGATCCGTATGAAGCGGACGTGCTCCGTCGACGGCGAAGAGGTGAGCTACGAGCACATCGTCAAGGGATACGAGTACGAGAAGGACAAGTACGTGGTCCTCACGGAGGACGACTTCGACAAGGTGCCGGTCGCGTCCAGCCGCGCGATCGACATCGTCCAGTTCGTCGATCTCGAGGACATCGACCCGATCATGTACAAGAAGACGTACTACCTGATCCCGGAGGAGACCGGTGCCAAGGCCTACGCGCTGCTCCGCGAGGCCATGAGCCAGGTGAACAAGGTCGGGATCGCCAAGGTCAGCTTCCGCGACAAGGAGCATCTGTCGGCGCTCCGGTTCAAGGACGATGCGTTCGTACTGGAGACCATGTACTGGCCCGACGAGATCCGCGAGGCGGACTTCGGCGGCGTCGACGTCGACGTGAAGGTTCGCGATCAGGAGCTCGACATGGCGAAGACGCTGATCGAGAACCTCACGGCGGAGTGGCAGCCGGAGGAGTTCACCGACGACTACCGCGAGGGGTTGCTCAAGATCGTCGAGGCGAAGATCGCCGGCGAGGAGATCGAGCTGGTCGAGGCCGAGCCAACGGCGAAGGTCGTCGACCTGATGGCCGCGCTGAAGGCGAGCGTCGATGCCGCCAAGAAACGGCCGAGCGGTGACGCCGAAGCGGAGAAGCCTGCGCGCAAGCCCGCCGCGAAGAAGCCGGCGGCGAAGAAGACGGCCGCTCGCAAGGCCCCGGTTCGGAAGAAGGCTTCGGGCGAATGAACCTCCCGCCGGGATTCACGTCCCGGCCGGCCTCGCCCGACGACCTCGACGACGTGGTCGCCCTCATCCGGGCGTGGGAAGATCGCCCACTTCGGTGAATCCGAGGCCGTCCGGTCGATGCTGCAGTACGAATGGGCGGCCTCGTGGCTCGACCTCGAGCGCGACGCCGAACTGATCCTCGACGCCGCCGGCCTATTGGTCGCGTACGCGCAGCACGCGACGCCCGACAACGGGAAGCGGTTCGAAGCGTACGGACCGGTTCGCCCCGGGTTCGAGGGCCGAGGGCTCGGATCGGCGATCGTCGATTGGTCGGAGGACCGGACACGCGCTTGGTTGGATCCGGGTTCGGAGACGCGCTTGTGGAACTCGACTCCGGCCGAAGACGTGGGAGCCGCCCGATTGCTCGAGGTGCGCGGGTACACCCCCATCCGCACCTTCCGACAGATGACGATCGACCTCGATCCATCCTTCGCCGCCGGGACGCCGCCCGACGGCGTCGCCATCCGGCCGTTCGAGGCCGAGGTCGACGGACCAGCCGCCTTCGCGGTGGTGGACGCGGCATTCGTCACGCACTTCGGGTACTTCGAGGAGACGTTCGAGGAATGGTGGGCACAACAGCACTCCGACGAGACGTGGGATCCATCGCTGGGGCTGGTCGCGGAGCGCGACGGCGCGATCGTCGGCTACAGCAACAACGGCGTGATCGACGGGACGGGATACGTGTTCGAGCTCGGCGTCCATCCGCAGCACCAGGGCCAGGGGATCGGCAGGGCGTTGCTCACGCATTCCTTCGCGAGCTTCGCGGCTCGCGGAATCCGCACAGGCCGGTTGGGTGTGGACACGGAGAACGTCACCGGAGCTCACGAGCTGTACCGATCGGTGGGGATGGTGCCGCTGCGGGAGCACGTCGTCGTCGAGAAGCGCATCCAGTCCGGCTAGGCTACTGACCCCGGCCGAGAGGGGCACCCCACATGAAGCTCGTGACCGCCATCGTGAAGCCGCACCGCATCGAGGAGGTCAAGGAGGCGCTGCGCGACATCGGCGTGAACGGCCTCACCACGACCGACGTCGAGGGGTTCGGCCGCCAGCGCGGGCACACCGAGGTCTACCGCGGCGCCGAGTACCAGGTGGACTTCGTGCCGAAGGTGAGGTCGAGGTCCTGGTGGCCGACGACGACGCGCAGGGCGTGGTCGACGCCATCGTGAAGGCGGCGCGGACGGGGAAGATCGGCGACGGCAAGACTCTGGATCACCGAGGCCGAGCAGGTCATCCGGATCCGCACCGGCGAGATGGGCCCGGACGCCTGTGACGTGAGCGCCCGGATGCGCCGTCGGCCGCTGCCGATCCCGTCGCGCGGCTCGGAAGGACGAACTCGCCGCCCTCGAGCGCGCCTACTCGCCCGGCCATCACGGCCTGTGGTCGGCGCGCCGCCGCGCCGAGCTGGTCGACGCCGCGCTCGTCGAGTCTGTTGCTGCGGCGACCGCCGATGGGGACCGGGCGCCGCGGACGGCGTTGGCGCGCGATCGGCGGCTACGGACGCGGCGCCGCAGCTGCCCGCGCTCCGACGTCGACCTGCTGCTGCTCCACGACGGGACGGAGGCCGCCGCCGTCGCGGCACTGACGGAGCGGCTGCTGTACCCGCTGTGGGACGCGGGCTTCACCGTGGGCCACGCCGTCCGGACGCCGGGGAGTGCCGTGGACGCTCGCCACGGAGCGCCTCGACGCCGCGACCGCGATGCTGGACGCTCCGGCTGCTCGCCGGCGACGCCGACCTGCTCGGCGATGCCCACGGGCGCGCGTGCTGGAGCCCGTCTCCGGGCGACCGCGACGGGTTCGCGGCGAGCGCTGCGCGAGGCGACGCGCGGACCGCCGGCACGAGCGGTTCGGGTCCGCCGCCTACCTGTTGGAGCCGGAGCTGAAGGAGGGGGACGGCGGGCTGCGCGACATCGCGTCGGTCGGGATGGCTCGCGGCAGCGTTCGGCGGCCGCTCGCTCGAAGACGATCGGGCTCCTGCGAGCGACCGGAGCGCGACGCCCTGGAGGCGGCCGAGGAGTTCCTGACGCGGGTCCGCAGCGCCCTGCACCTGGAGACCGGCCGGCGCACGGACCGGCTGCTCCGCTGGACCACCAGCCGTCGATCGCCCGCGCGATGGGCTTCCGGACGAACCGCGGCTGATCGCGGAGGACGGGCTGATGCGAACGGTCTTCGAGCACGCTCGTCAGGTGGCGCACGCTGGCGGAGGCCGTGATCGTCCACGGCTCGCCCGACCCCGGGCGGATCGGCTCCGGCGAGACGAGCCCTCGACGCCGCGGAGTCCTCGACGCGCTCGCCGAGGCCGCCGAGGAGGGCCGATCGCTCGTCCGCGGCCGCTGCTCGACGCCGTCGAGGTCGGCGCACGTCGCCGACGCGCGTCGTCTGGACCTCGGACGGTGCGGGACGCGTTCCTGCGGCTCCTGCGGGCGGGTGCCGGAGGGGTCGACGCGCTGGCAGACGCTCGATCGGCTCGGGTCTGCTCGCGCGCTACCTCCCGGCCTGGGACGACGTGCGATGCCGGCCGCAGCGCGACCCGTACCACCGCTTCACCGTGGACATGCACCTCCTGACGACCCTGCGGTCGATGGAGCGCCGCGCTGGCCGGCGCGGACGATGGACGATCCCGTCGAGGCGAGGCGGCCGATGGCACCGGTGACGGTACGCGACGGCGCTGCTGCTGGGCGCGCTCCTGCACGACATCGGCAAGGTCGGGGAGGGCGGACACGTGCCGATGGGCGCCGGGTCGCGGACGACACGCTCGCGACGATGGGCGTCGACGGCGCCGACGCGCGAGCTCGCGGCGTTCATGGTGGCGGAGCACCTGCTCCTGCCCGACACGGCCACGCGGCGCGACCTCACCGACGACGACCTGATCCTCGATGTCGCGGCCGCGGATCGCGACGCCGGAACGGCTCGCGGCGCTGTACCTCCTGGCGCAAGGCCGACGCGCGCGGCCACCGGGCCCGCCGCCGTGGACCCCGTGGCGCCGCAGCCCTCATCCGGGAGCTCGTGGCCAAGGTCCAGCGCGTCTTCGACCGCGGGCGAGATGGGGACCGAGCTCGCGGAGCGGCTCGCGGACGCGGATCGACCACCTCCGCGATCTTCTCGACGCCGAGCCCGAAGCCGAGGTCGAGCGCTTCGTCCTGCGGATGCCCCGCGGGTACTTCCTGAGCGTGGATCCCGCGCGGGCCGCGCACCACTACGCGCACGGTCGCGCCCGACATCGGGTCGCGCGACGTGCGCACGTCGACCGCGCCGGGTGCCGCGCCCGGGGACCTACGAGCTCCTGGTGGTCGCGGCGGACCGTCCCGGACTGCTCTCGTGGATCGCGGGCGCGCTCGCGCTGGCAGGTCTGTCGATCCTCACGGCGCAGGTCTTCACCACCGAGGACGGGGTGGCGGTCGACCTGTTCGAGGTGGAGGGCGCGTTCGAGCCGGAGGTCGAGGAGCGAGCGCTGGCGCGAGTTCCGTATCGCTCCTGCGCAAGGCGATCGAGGGCCGCATCTCGCTCGAGCGCCGGGTCGCGGAGAAGCGCCGGTACTACCCGCCGAGGAGCGACGCCCCCGTCACGGTGGCCGTCGACAACGACGCGTCGGACTTCTTCACCGTGATCGAGATCGGCGCGCCCGACCGGATCGGGCTGCTGCACGACATCACGCGCGACGCTCGCCGACCTGCGGCTCGACGTGCACCTCGCCAAGGTGACGACGTACACGGGCCGGGTGATCGACGCGTTCTACGTGCGCGACGGGCTCGGGCGCAAGGTGCTCGAGGCTGCAGATGTCGCGTCCATCGAACGCTCGATCCGCGCCCTCCTCGAGTAGCGGCGTCCGCCGAAAGTCCTCGGCCGTTCGATCGCTCCCTTCGGAACCGCACCGGTGGAGTTCATGAATGCTGGATCTGTTGTGAGAGGGCTCGTCCGCACGTATCACCATTCGCGAGCGTCGTCGCCATTACCCTTGCCCGGTACGTTCCGGGCCGATCGCCCGATCCTGCCTCTGTACGTGCCGTCGGCCAGCGTCGTCTGGGTCCCGACCGTGTGCCAGCCGGAGCGTCGATGACGCTGGATCTGGACGGGGACGCCGGCCGAACATGTGGTCGTGCCGTCGTTCGCGCTCAGTTGACCGCTGACCTTGAGATGCCCCCACATCCTCATCGACAACGCCCGGGTGTGGGCGACCGGTGTCGTGACGACGAAGGTATCCGCGCTCGAGGTGGCCCCGAACGAAGTCCAGATCCGGATGGGACCTGTCGTGGCCCCAGGCGGCACGGTGGTCGTGATCATCGTACCGGTCCCGTTGATCGAGAACGCTGGCTGTGAGGTGTCGTTGAACGTGAGCGAGGTCGCCCCAGCGAGAGCGATACCGCTGATCGTCACGGTCGTTCCCACGGGACCCGATTCGCGGGGAGAACCCTGAGATCTGCGGGCCGGGGGCAACGATGGGTTGGCCGCCCTGATAGCGGGCGATGGCGAAATCCTCGCTGCCGTTCGCTATGGCATCACCTGCGGCGACGATCTTGCCATCTGACTGGACAGCGACTGCGAACGCCTCGCTAACGACCGAAGAGCCGAAGCCGCTCAACAACTTGCCACCCGAGCCGAATCCCGCATCGAGGCTCCCGTCGGGGTTGTAGCGGACGAGGGCGAAGTCGCTGCTGCTTACCGCGTCGCTGAATCCGGCAGCGACGATCTTGCCGTCTTGCTGGATCGCGAGCGCCTGAGCTTCGTCATGGCTTGCGGAGCCGAGGTCGGTCAACACCTTGCCACCTGAGCCGAATCCCGCATCGAGGCTCCCGTCGGCGTTGTAGCGGACGAGCGCGAAGTCACCGTCGCCAATGGCGTCGCCGGCCCCGGCAGCGACGATCTTGCCGTTGGGCTGGACCTCGATCGAGTTCGCGTAGTCGAGGCTCGCTGCGTGGAGATCGGCTCAGCACCTTGCCGCCCGAACCGAATCCCGCATCAAGGCTCCCGTCGGCGTTGTAGCGGACGAGCGCGAAGTCGCGACTGCCTCCCGCGTCGCTTAGCCCTCCTGCGACGATCTTGCCGTCTGGCTGGATCGCGAGCGTGGTGGCCTGGTCGATGGAGCCGAGGTCGGTCAGCTCCTTGCCGCCCGAGCCGTAGCCTGCATCGAGGCTCCCGTCGGTGTTGAGGCGGATGACCGCGAAGTCGTAATTGCCGGCGGCGCGGCTGGCCCCAGCGGCGACGATCTTGCCGTTGGGTTGGACCCCGACCGCGAGCGCAAAATCGATGTTCGCAGAGCCGAGGTCGGTCAGCACCTTGCCGCTCGAGCCGAAACTCGCATCGAGGCTCCCGTCGACGTTGTAGCGCGCGATCGCGAAGTCGCCGCCGCCGCTGGCGTCGCTGTACCCGGCAACGACGAGCTTCCCGTCGGGCTGGATCGCAACGGCGTGGGCCTCGTCGTCGCTCGCGGCGCCGAAGTCGGTGAGCACCTTGCCTCCCGAGCCGAAACTCGCATCGAGGCTCCCGGTCGTGTTGAAGCGGACGACCGCGAAGTCGAAGTTGCCGGCGGCATCGCTGGACCCGGCAACGACGAGCTTCCCGTCGGGCTGGATCGCGATCCCCCTCCCGGCGTCGAGGCTCGCAGAGCCGAGGTCAGCCAGCGCCTGGCCGTTCGTACCGAACGTGGGGTCGAGGTCCCCTGGATTCGCGCTCGCGGGCGGCGACAGGATGACTTGAGCGGTCAGCAGAGCGATGAGCGGGAACGCGCGGCTGGCCGTGATCCAGAACGCCTTCATGTCCGTGCCCCCCTCGGGTCCGGCGGTCATCTGGCAGAAGTCAGCACCGACGAGACATGTTGCAGATCCATCGACACATGAAGTTCCCTCCCGTGGCTATGCAAACCCGAGTCAAGGCTTGCCAACCCACGACGGTCAAGGGGCCAAACGACTGCTTCTGGTGGGACTGTGTCGAGCCCACAGCGCCTCAACCAGTTGCAACGCAGCGAATCGGGTGACTCGTCACCCCACAAGAGGTCGATGAGACGATCCGTGGCGACTGCCTCGTTGACCCGAAGGATCAGGATCGCCAAGAGCGCCCGCTGACCGGGTCCCCCAAGCGCAAGAACGGCATCGTCGCGACGAATCTCGAGCGGTCCGAGGACCCGAACTCCAAACGGTACTCCTGAGGAGAACTGGCTTTCCGACGCCATCACGAGCTTCCTAGGGACGGACAGACAGCTCTGTTGAGCGATTGTTGAGCTGGTTACGACCACGCCGAGAGCGCTCGGATTGACCCTCTCCTCACTGGATGAAGGAGGAGACATGAAAGGTCGCAGCATCGCGTCTCAGCATCGAGGACTCTTCCGATCGCTGGAGTTGGTCGGTTTGCTGGTGACGCAGATGATCCGAGCCACTCCCGCTTCAGCAGTCACGATCACAAACGGTGACCGGAAACACCCAGTACGTGTGCCGACGGTGATGAACCTGAGGGCGCACAGCAAGATAGGTTTCTCGTGCCGAGCCCGCGGCAGAGGCGATGCCGGACCCGAAAGGGGGACGGTCATGTACTTGCATCGGCTCAGTACCCTGTTCCGCGCGCTGCCGGTGATCGCGATCTTGGTGGCGCAGGTCGTTCTTTCGCCCATCGCGAACGCGAATCCAGGGGACCTCGACCCCACATTCGGCGTTGCCGGTAGGGTCACGACGGACTTCGCGATCGCCGGGTCCAGCGACGACCAAGCCAGTGCACTGGCCATCCAGCCCGACGGCAAGATCGTCGTGGTCGGAACTAGCTTCTTCGTCGCGCCAGGGCCAGCACCGGGTCGGGATGTGGTCTTGTCGCGCTACAACCCCGATGGCTCGCTCGATCCGAGCTTCGGCACGGGAGGGAAGGTCGCAACCTCGCTAGGGGCCAACCAGGCGGGAGCGGAGGATATGACCCTCCAGGCGGACGGGGAAGATCCTGGTTGCGGGGTCTACGGCCACTCCGACGGGCGCCGACTTCGCTCTCGCGCGCTTCAACCCCGATGGGTCTCCGGACACATCGTTCGGAACGGGAGGTGCGGTCTCGACCGATCTCTTCGGAGGCGACGACTCTGCAGAGGCCGTTGCGCTGCAGGCGGACGGCAAGATCGTCTTGGCGGGCGCAACCCATGTGCCTGGAGCGACGAACGAGTTCGGCCTCGTTCGCTACAACCCGGATGGATCGCTCGACTCGACCTTCGGTGTGGGAGGACACGCCACGACAGACGTCGGCTTCGGTGCCCTCGACGTGACCATCCAGCCGAGCGGCAAGATCGTGGCCGCGGGTCAAAGCACGAGTGATACCTACGCGCTCGCGAGGTTCACTGTCGACGGGTCGTTGGACGCCTCCTTCGGAACAGGCGGGACGCTACAGACGAACCTGGGGTACGCCACCACCTATGCGGTCGCCTCACAGCCCGACGGGAAGATCCTCGCCGGCGGGTCGAGCGCGATCTGGAAGCCCCACGGGAGCTGCGGTGGTCCGATACCTGACCGATGGGACGCTTGACGCAAGCTTCGGTGTTGGGGGAGTGGCGGTGGCGGACTTCGGAGGAGGATCCGGGCTCTTCCGTGACATCTCGCTCCTCTCGGACGGCAAGATCGTGGCCGCCGGGGGTGGGAGCGGTGGGGTGTTCGCGGTTGCGCGATTCAGCCCCGATGGAACTCTCGAGACTTCGTTCGGTATCGGCGGGAAAGTGACGACGGATTTCGCAGATCACGCTCAGCAGGCCTCGGGCGTCGCTGTCCAGTCCAACGGCAACATCGTGGCCGCTGGTGCGCGGCTCAACTCGGTCGGTGAAGACTTCGCCCTCGCCAGGTACCAAGGAGTGCCGACGCTGCCGGTCCCGTTCGTCTCGTCGTTCTCACCGCACTCGGGACCCGTAGGTACCTCCGTGACGATCGCCGGGGTGAATTTCGCCGGCACCACCGCGATCTGGTTCAACAACACCACCCAGCCGGCCTTCGCGGTCGACGCTACGGGGACGTTGATCACCGCGGCCGTCCCTGCGGGGGCAACGAGCGGGCCGATCCGGGTCACGACGGCGGTTGGCACGGCAGCGAGCGTCGACAGCTTCATCGTCACGTCCGGCGCCCACGAACGCAACATCACCTTGTCGCTCCATGGGCATCTGGTCGCCAAAGGGAGCGTGATCGTGACCGATGGATCCGCCGCGTGCTTCCAGAACGTGCACCTGAAGATCCAGCGTCACATCTACGACCACTGGCGCACCATCGCGACGGAACGATCAGGTGCCGATGGCTCGTTCACCCGCTGGCTTCCGGACCGGACCGGTTGGTATCGAGCCAAGGTGAACGATGTGACCCTAGCCACCGGAGACCTCTGTAGCGGCGCGATCTCAGGAACGCGGCACTACCGCAGGAGCCAATGATGCGAGGGCCGACGTCGCACCCCTCCGCTCGTTATGCCCAGCAGGCTCAGCCATGGCACCCGCGGTTAGCCGTTGTTTGGGACACCAGCGGAGGATCTTCTTGTTTCCTGGTGCGCATCGGTTGACACTTCCCTGAATGAGCCGGCGCAGGAGCCGCCACGTGCTCGCCACGGTGATGTTCACCGACATCGTGAACTCATCCCGGCTCGCGCGCGAACTCGGCGACCGTCGGTGGCGGGTACTCCTCGACCGCCATCATGCGATGGTGCGGAAGGCGCTCAAGCGGTTCCGTGGTCGAGAGATCGACAACGCGGGCGACGGGTTCTTCGCGACCTTCCCCGATCAGGTCGACGTGATCCGCTGCGCGTGCGCGATCTCTGACGACGTTCGGTCACTCGGGATCGAGGTCCGTGCAGGCTGCCACGCGGGCCAGGCCGAGGTGCTGGGGCGAAAGCTCGGTGGCGTCACCGTCCACGCTGGCGCTCGCGTGATGTCCGAGGCGGCCCCCGGCGAGGTGCTCGTCTCAAGCATGATCAAGGATCTTGTTCCGGCCTCGGGGTTCGTGTTTGCCGACCGCGGCATCCACGAACTGAAGGGGATCGAAGGCGAATGGCACTTGTACGCCGTGACGAGCGTCGACGGGACGTCGCGTCCCCCTCCACTGGATCCCGAAGAGGCGAGGCTGCTGAGGTCCGAGATCAAGCCTCCGCCGATCGTCGAGAGGCGCTGGGGACGCGCGGCGGTGGCCGCTATCGCGTTGGCACTCGTTGGTACAGCCACCATCGTGGCCATCCGCCGTCCACAGCCGGTGCAGCTCGTGCCCAACTCCGTCGCGCGGATCGACGCAGCCTCAGGCAAGATCGTCGCCGACGTTCCCGTGGCTCCGCCGCTGGGCTCGCAGCTCGCCGCGGTTCCTCCAAGCGCCGTCTGGGTGTCCGGCATCCAGCAGGTCATCTCCGTGATCGACGAACACACGAACACCAAGACGCAATCCATCGGGGGGTTCGGTGGAGTGCCGAAGTCGCAGACCGGCGGAGGGGGCATCGCCTTGGCAGCCGGGAAGGTCTGGGTGACGGGCAACGACAGCACCATCACCGCCTACCCCGAGCAGGGAGGAGATCCTGGGCCTCCGAAGTTCCTCCCGGGCGGGGCCGGCCTGTTGGCGACCGGCTTCGGTCGGATCTGGGTGCAGATGCACGACATCAACCAGGTGTGGGCGCTCGACCCGGAGACCGGAAGGGTCGTCTTCCGGAAGACGGTCGGCGAGGCTACGAGCGGCCTGGCCACGGGTGAAGGGGCGGTGTGGGTGTCGAACTACTTCGCGGGTACCGTTTCGAAGATCGACCCGACGACCGGCAAGTCGACGATGATCGATATCGGCCAGGAGGGTTCGCTGGGTAGCTTCGTCAACGGATCACCGGCCGGCATCGCGAGCACCTCGTCAGCCGTATGGGTCTCGGACATCTTCTTCGGCACCGTAGACCGGATCGACCCGGCGACCAACAGGATCGTGGAACGGATCAAGGTCGGCCAGGCGTCGCCGAGCAACAATGCTTGGGACTGCATGACGGCGGTCGCAGGCAAGGTTTGGGTGACGAACCCGCCCGGGAAAGCCGTTTACCGCATCGATCCGGCGACCAACGAAGTGGACGCAACGGTTCACCTTCCTTATCACCCGAGCTGTCTCACAGGTGGGTACGGAAGTGTCTGGGTCGGGATCGGTGCGACGTGACCCAACAGCTTGTCCGGAGCGGAAGGAGACTCGGGGGGTAGGCCGACACCTGTCCGCGAAACGGCAATGCCCGAGGGCCCACCCAGCTCGTGATGTGTCTAAAGGCCCCGCTAGAACTGCAAGACTTGCTCTAGCCGTTTCGCCATCTTCGGGCTCGCCCCTTCGTCCTCGTGCTTGAAGTTCTTGACTTAGAAGTAGAAAGTCCCCTGACCTGCACTAACGCCCTTCCGTGACACGGGATGGAGGTCGTGCGCACGTCTGAGCAGCACTTCTCCGATCCGGCGATCTGTGCCTCGTTCGTGACAAGCGACCGGAGAGCACACGTCGAGTGGATCAACGCGGCGCCCTTGAGTCCGCTTCGACGGCCGACATAGGCTCGCCCCATGCTGATCTGCTCATCCTGTGGCACGCAGAATCCCGAGGGGCAGAGGTTCTGCGGGGGGTGCGGCAGCAAGCTCGACGCTATCCTGATCCACGAGGTTCGCAAGACCATCACCGCACTCTTCTGCGACCTGGTCGGATCGACCGCCCTGGGAGAAGAACACGATCCAGAGGTACTCCGTCCGGTTCTCGTTCGCTACTTCGATGAGATGCGGACGACGATCGAGCGCCACGGTGGGCGGGTCGAGAAGTTCATCGGGGACGCGATCGCCGCAGTTTTCGGCCTGCCGATCGCCCATGAGGACGATGCGCTCAGAGCCGCGCGCGCGGCGATCGAGATGCAGGGGCGCCTCGTCGTGCTGAACGAAGACTCACCGATACCTCTCGTCGCGCGGATAGGGGTGACGACCGGGGAGGTCCTCGTTCCCGCCGACGACAAGCCGATCGTGGGCGACGCGATGAACACCGCCTCTCGGCTCGAGACGGCCGCCGCTCCAGGGGAGGTGCTGATCGGTGAGCCCACATACCGACTCATCCGCGACGCTGTGGTGACGGAACAGATGGAATCCCTCGAGCTGAAGGGCAAAGTAGAGCTCGTTGCCGCCTACCGACTCGTCGGGGTCGCCTCGATCTCCCCGATCAGGACCCGCCGACTCGACGCTCCGATGGTGGGGCGGAGCCGTGAGACGGTCCTGCTCGCCCAAGCCTTCGAGCGCGCTGTCTCCGACCGCTCCTGTCAGCTCTTCACGGTGCTCGGAGCTGCCGGGGCGGGCAAGTCCCGCCTCGTGGAGGAGTTCCTCGGCACGCTCGAGGTCGCTGAGGTGCTCCAGGGTCGGTGTCTGCCCTACGGAGATGGCATCACGTACTACCCGGTGGTAGAGGCCATCAAGGGAGCGCTCGGCCTCGCAGACTTCGACGACGAGGCGACCGTGAACGAGCGGATCCACGGCTCGGTCGGAACGGAGGAGCACGTCGATGCGATCACGGCGAACCTCGCGAAGCTCCTCGGAGCAGGCGAGGGCGGCTCTCCCGAGGAGACGTTCTGGGCGGTGAGACGGTTCTTCGAGGTCCGTGGTCGCGATCAGCCGCTCGTCGTCGTCTTCGACGACATCCACTGGGGAGAAGAGACGTTCCTCGACCTGATCGAGCATATCGCCGACTGGTCCCGGGACGCCCAGATCCTGCTCCTGTGCATGGCGCGCCCGGATCTCCTGGACGAGCGACCGGCGTGGTCGGGTGGAAAGACGAACGCCACGACGATCTCGCTCGCGCCGCTCACCGAACGCGAAACCTCAGAGTTGATCGACCACCTCCTCGGTGAGGCTGGCCTTCCGAGCCAGGTCCGCGCGCGGATCGCCGAGGTGGCCGAGGGCAACCCGCTGTTCGTCGAAGAGATGTTCCGGATGCTGATCGATGACGGCCTCCTCACCCAGGACGGCGATGGCTGGGTCCCTTCGGCCGACCTCGCAGGGGTGAGCATCCCGCCGACGATCTCGGCGCTGCTCTCGGCGCGGCTCGACCGCCTGTCGAACCCCGAACGCCAGGTGATCGAGCGCGCAGCGATCGAGGGCCGGGTATTCCACCGGAGCGCGGCCATACAGCTCCTCCCCGAGACCGACAAAGCAGCTGTCGATCAGCAGTTGAAGAGTCTCATGCGCAAGGAGCTGATCTCCCCCGAGCGGTCGTCTCTACCTGGCGAGGATGCGTACCGGTTCCGGCACCTGCTGATCCGAGACGCCGCATACGACCGGATCCCCAAGCGCACGCGCGCCGATCTGCACGAAACCTTCGCGGGCTGGCTCGAGCAGATCGCCGGCGATCGGATCGCCGAACAGGAGGAGATCGTCGGATACCACCTCGAGACGGCCCACGCGCTGCGCCTCGAACTCGGCCTCGACGATGACCTCACCCATCGACTCGCCGCGACAGCTTCGAAGCATCTCGATGCCGCCGCCCGGCGCGCCCTGCTCCGAGGCGACTCGCAAGGAGCGCTCAGTCTTGCCGAACGGGCACACGGTCTGCTCTCGGTGGACGACCCCGGAAGATCGTTGGCGATCCGCACGCTCGCGCGGGCCCTCGATGCGGCGGTTGCCTTCGAACGCTCGGCACAGGTGTATGAAGAAGGGCTCGCCTTCGCGTTCGCCACCGGCGATCGCGCGCTCGACGGGTTCATCCGAAGCCATCAAGCACTGGATCTCATGATGCAGGGGACTCGGGAATCGACCCTCGACGAGATCCGGGAGACGGTGACGGCATCGGTCAGTGTGGCGGAGGAGCTGGGAGACGCCGAGGGGCTGGGCAATTCCTTACTCGCTCTCTCGCAGGTTCAGTGGGCGGCCGGCGACATGGAGGACGTTATCGCGACCTCCGAGCGGGTGTTCGAGATCGCCATGGAGACCGGTGACACGACGCTCGCGATCGTGATCCAGTACATCGAGTACGGCCAACGCCTTGGCCGCACTCCGGCGACGATCGCGCTCGAGCGCCTCGACAAGATCCGACGACGATGCGCCGGTAACCGACTCTTCGAGGCTCAGGCACAGATAGCCATCGCTAACCAGCTCGTCAGCCAGGGCCATATCGACCAAGGACTCCAGCTCTTCGCCGAGGCACGCAAGCCGTTCGACGAACTGAATCACCCGTGGCTCTCGTGGGCGATCGTGTCCGACGCTGGAGTCGTGGAACTGCTCGCGGGTCACTACCGGGCGGCAGAGGCACACCTGCGAGCTGCGGTGGAGGGCTGGACCGATCTCGGCCATCTCGCGAACGATCAGGGCTGCTGATCCTCCTGAGCACCTCCCTCATCGGCCTCGGGCGCTTCGATGACGCCTTCGCGCTCTCCGATGATCGCCTTTCTCTCATCGGGGCTTGGGATCTCGAGTCGAAGATCGGGCTCGGGTATGTGCGGGCGGAGGCTCTCGCTCGTCTCGGGCGTCTCGCGGAGGCGCTCGAGGGGATCGCCACGGCCGAATCGCTGTTCGCCCGACAGGGTTCATCACGCTTCTCGCCGATAACGCCTCCTCGCCAAGGCGACGGCATGCCAACTCTCTG
>CAVSFP010000019.1:0-125227 GCA_963727185.1 uncultured Actinomycetes bacterium
TGCCCGCGGCTTGGCGTTCTCCACGCGGATCACCAGGAACGTCGGCTCGCCGATGAACGCGCGGGCCGGCTCGAACCAGGCATCGACCGTCACGCGCCGCCATGCCATCGACGACCCACCACGCGGCGCCGCCGGCGATCGCGATGACCCCCGCCGCCCACAGCAGCGCCGAGGTCCGGCCCCACGCGGTGGCGAGGAGCGCCGCGAGCACCGCGACGCCGATCGCGACCCGGCGGCGTTGCGGCGTGTCCGTGTCAGCCCTCCCGGAACTCCGTCGGGACCGGCACGGAGCGGAGCACCTCGCGGAGGATCTCGTCGGCGGTCCGGTCGCGGATCCGCGCGTCGGTGGTCGGCACCAACCGATGTCCGAGCACCGGCTCGGCCAGGAGCTTCACGTCGTCGGGCAGGACGTAGTCACGGCCGTCGAGCAGCGACCACGCCCGCGCCGCATCGCCCATCTGCTCCACCGCGCGCGGGCTCGCGCCGACCGAGAGCTCCGGGTGATCGCGCGTGGCGCGCGCGAGCGACACGATGTAGCGACGGACGGGGTGCTCGAGCGCGACGCCGGCCACCAGGTCCTGCAGGTCGCGGATCGCGGGCACTCCTTCGAGCGGCTCCGTCGGCAACCGCCGTTGGGCTGGCGTCGTCGTGAGGATGCGTTCCTCCTGCTCCTCGTCCGGATACCCGAGGCGAACCCGCAGCAGGAACCGGTCGAGCTGTGCCTCCGGCAGCGGGAACGTCCCCTCGAGCTCGATCGGGTTCTGGGTGGCGAGCACGAAGAACGGCTCGGGGAGCGGATGGGTCACGCCGTCGACCGTGATCTGGTGTTCCTGCATCGCCTCCAGGAGCGCGGCCTGCGTCTTCGGGGTTGCGCGGTTGATCTCGTCGGCCAGGACGACCTGAGCGAACAGCGGGCCCGGCCGGAACGCGAAGTCGTTCGTCCGCATGTCGAGCACGGACGTGCCGGTGACGTCGGTCGGCATGAGGTCCGGCGTGAACTGGATGCGTTGGAACGACAGGCCGAGGAGCTTGGCCAGCATCCGGACCAGGGTGGTCTTGCCGACGCCCGGCACGTCGTCGATCAGGACGTGGGAGCCCGTGACGATCCCGACCATGACCAGCTTGAGAGGCGTCTGCATGCCGAACAGGCGCTCGTCGATGCGGGTGGAGAGCTCGGTCGCGAGCTCCCGGGCGGCCTGGGCGTCGGTCATGTCGGCCAGGATAGGCCGACGGCGCGGGGGTAGGTTCCGATCCCTTGCCCTCGGAGCTGCGCCGGGTCAGACGAACGGCACGACCCGAACGCCGTCCATCCAGACCTCCACGATCCGCTCCTTCAACGTGTCGAACGCGAACGGATCGCCGTCCACCACCACGACGTCCGCTCGCTTGCCCGGCTCGAGCGTGCCGAGTTCGTCCTGGAGGCCCATCAGCTCGGCGGCGCTGGACGTCGCCGCCACCAGCGCCTGCTGTGGGGTGAACCCGTGCTCGGCCATGTGTCGCAGCTCGTTGAGGTTCGTCCCGTGGGGAGCCACCGGACAGTCGGTGCCCATCGCGACCTTCACGCCGGCCTCGGCCGCGAGCCGGAACGCGTCGTACTCCGGGTGACCGAGGCCGCGGAGCTTCGCTCGGACCGCTTCGGGCACGTGCGGATCCTCGGCGAGCTCGTCGGTGGTGTCACCGGCCGTGAGCGTCGGGACGAGCCAGGTGCCGCGTTCGACCATCATCGCCGCGCCCTCCTCATCCAGGTAGGTCCCGTGGTCGATCGACCGAACACCCGCCCGCACCGCGCGCTTGATCCCCTCCGCGCCGTGGGCGTGCGACATCACCCACGTCCCCTGGTCGGCAGCCGTCCGCACGATCGCGTCGACCTCCTCCTGCGAGAAGTTCGGCTCCTGCGGATCGTCGCCGGGGGACAGGAAGCCTCCGGACGACGCGATCTTGATCACGTCGGCCCCCGCCCGGATCACCTCGCGGACCTTGCGGATCACCCCGTCCACGCCGTCGCACACGCCGCTCGGCATGCCGGGATACTCCGTGCCCCAGATGCCGACCGCGCCGCTCGGGAGCCACGGGTCGTTGTGGCCGCCGGTCATCGACAGCATCGTCACGCTGATCTGCATCCGCGGTCCGGGGAGCACGCCCTGTTCGACGGCCATCTTGAGGCCCGCGTCGGCTCCCATCGCGTCGCGCACGGTCGTGATGCCGAGCGCCAGCGTGGTTCGCAGGTTCTCGGCCATCCGGAAGAACGACAGCGAGAACGGCTCGTTCATCACGCGCGTCTCGTCGAAGTCCTCGTAGCGCATCGCGAGGTGCACGTGGCAGTCGAACAGTCCGGGTAACAGCGTCTTGCCCGCGACGTCGACGCGCTCGTCGCCGTCGAGCCCCGGACCGACGTCGACGATCCGACCGTCCTCGATCGCGATGTCGCCGGCCGTCGGCATCGCACCGGTCCCGTCGAAGATCGACCCCCCCGAGAACACGATCCTCGTCATGGAGGCCGACCTTATCAACCGCGTCAGGTGCCGGCGTTCGTCAGGTCGTCGATCAAGGCGCGAGCGTGGGCGGCCGACACGACATCCTCCCGCTGCTCGAACAGACCGATCGCCTCGCGGAGGGTGGCGACCGCCTCCTCGGAACGTCCGGCCAGACGGAGCACTTCGGTCAGATCCAACAACACGGTGGTTCGTTCGACGCCGTAGTCCGTTCGTCCGAAGTAGGCGACCGCGTCTCTCGCCATCCGTTCCGCTTCCTCGACGCGCCCTCGCTGCGCCCACACCCGGGCGAGCGCGCCCATCCCCGCGGAACGACCGAACTCGTCGTCGACGGCATCGACGGCCGCTTGCGCGTTCCGTTCGGCTTCATCGAACCGGCCGAGCACATAGCACGATTGCGCCAACCACGAGGAGAGGAGCGGGAACGTCTCTCCCATCCGCTCGATCTGCTCGCACCCCTCGCTCAGGATCTCCAACGCGTCGGCCGGCCGGCCGGCGAGCATATGGACGTCCCACAGGATCTCGGCATAGACCCAGTACGCCCACATGGCGCCGTTCTCCCGATGGATGTCACGGCACATGGTGCCCAAGCGCAGCGCCTCCTCGAACTCGCCCTGACGAGCTTTCATGTGCGCCAGCGGGTGATACATCGCGCCGGCGATCGTCCGGTTCCCCTCCGTCTCCGCGAGGATCTGCTGGCATCGCCGGATCGCCTCGCCGACCGGGGTCGACCCGCGGGCGAAGATGGTCCCGAGGCGTGCGTAGATGGCCGTTTGCTCACCCACGTCCCCTGCGTTGCGTGCGTGCACGAGGGCGGGTTCGAGTTCTCGCTCGGCGTTCGCGAGTTCCCCCTGTGAGAAGCGCACCTCTGAGAGGAGTTGCCAGGCTCGAGAGAGACCGCGTTCGTCTCCCGCCGCCTCGAACACGACGAGGGCATGCTCGGCATCGCGGCTCGCTTCCACCGCGTAGTCATGACCTCCATCGAAGTCGGTCAGCCATCGCTTGACGACGACGTGCATGCGCATCTGCTCATCCCCGGACGCCGCAGCTCGCTCCGTGGCCTCGTCGAAGACTGCCCTGGAGCCGTCGAAGTCTGCGGCCTGGTTGAGAGCAGACCCCAGGTCCGGTAGGAAGGCGAGCCGCAGTGGATCGTCGGGATCGAGCAACGTGGACGCCCGGGAGAGGAGGTTGACCGATGCCGAGTAGTCGCTGCGGGCGTAGGCCCGTCCCCCTGCGGCCGCGAGGCGTCGACCCGCAGCGTCGGAGAGTTGCCGCTCCCGTTCCCCCGCCGATCCCAGCTCGACCCGGAAACGGTAGGCCTGCTCCAGGTGATAGCCGACGATCTCGTCCTGCTCCCCGAGCGATCCTCCCGCCGCGTCCAACCACTCGGCGAACCGCTCGTGCAGTTCGGCACGCGTGGCTTTCGAGATGCCGTCGTAGGCAGCGTCTCGCAGGAGCAGATGACGGAACGCGAGCGCCTCGGTGCCCGGGACATCGGAGCGCTCCGGCCGCACGAACTGCTTGCGGACGAGGGAGGTGATCCCGGTGCCGACCCCGTCCGGTTCGCCGCCGGCCAAGGCACGGACCGCACTCGAGTAGAAGACCTGTCCCATCACGGAGGCGATCTCGATCAGGCGTCGTTCATCGGTCGGCAGCCTTTCCAGCCGGGCCGAGAGGAGCGCCGAGATCGTCGGCGGGACCGGGACGTCGGACAGGTCGGTCGTCGCCGTCCACGTGCCGTTCTTCAGCACCAGGCGACCCTCATCGACGAGGAGCCCGGTCATCTCCTCCGCGTAGAGGGGGTGTCCTTCGGCCGCCTCCGCGATCCTCGCGCGTACCGCATCGTCGAGGGCGTCGTCTGCCAACAGGTTCGCCACGAGCGCCCCGCACTCCTCGGGACCCAGCGGCTCGATGAGGATCGAGGTTGCGTTCAGCTTCCCGCCGGCCCATCCGGGGTGATCGTCCAAGAGTTCGGGGCGGGCCATGCACGCGAGCAGGATCGAAGCGTCCCGCGCGAAGTCGGCGACGTGTTCGACGAGCTCCAGGAACTTCGGCTCGGCCCATTGCAGATCGTCGATCGCGAAGACAAGCGGCCGCTCGGTGGCAAGCTGTTCCAGCAGCATCCGAACGGCCCAGAGCGTTTCTTCAGGAGCCGTGCTCCCACCGAAACCGATCACCTGCCCGACGAGCTCCGCGATCCTGCCGGCGTCTTTGCCCGACCCCGCGAGCGCCGCGAGCTTCGCCCGCGCGGTCTCCGGGCTGTCGGCCTCGTTCAGATGGGCGATCTCGAGGAGCGCCTCGGCCAGCGGGTAGAACGTGATGCCCTCTCCGTACGGGAGGCATCGGCCGCGCAGGACGGTCGCGCGATCGCCGAGATCGTCGACGAACGCTGCCATGAGCCTCGACTTACCGACCCCTCCGACGCCGAGGACGGTGAAGAGCTGACACGCGTGGTCGTTCACCGTTCGCTCGAACGCACCCTGGAGGAGCGCGAGCTCACGTTCCCTTCCCACCATCGGCGCGTCGAGATGTCGGGCGAACCCGGCCGCTCCCGGCGTGATCTCGACGAGGCGGAACGCGGGCAGCGGATCGGTCTTCCCCTTCGCGTGCAACGCGTCGACCGACTCGACGATGACCGCGTCGCGAACGAGCGCGAACGTGTCTTCACCCAGCAGGATGTCGCCCGGCGAAGCGGCCTGCTCCAGACGTGCCGCGACGTTGACCGCATCTCCGGTCGCGATCGTCCGTTCGCCCGAGCCGGCCACGACCTCCCCGGTGTTCACGCCGATCCGGCAAGCGAGGGTGATCCCGTGGTCTCGGTCGAAAGCGTCGTTCAGCGTGGCGAGAGCGGCGCGCATGTCGGCGGCGGCGCGCACGGCCCTCAGCGCGTCGTCTTCATGGGCCTGAGGAATCCCGAACACCGCCATGACGGCATCGCCGATGAACTTCTCGACTGTGCCGCCGTGGCGCTCGATCGCGACTTGCATCGCTTCGAAGAAGCGTTCCATCACGCGACGCAGTGACTCGGGGTCGAGCGCCTCGCCCATCGCGGTCGACCCCACGACGTCACAGAACACGATCGTGACGGTCTTGCGAACCTCTGACCGGGCTGCTGCCTGGACGAGTGGGGCTGCGCAGGCACCGCAGAACCGGCTGGTCTCGGGGTTCTCGTGCCCGCACACCTGACACTTGATCACGTGCGCAGCCTAGGGCGGCGAGATGCCCGGCGCGAGCCGCTATGGCGTGGCAAGATGGCCCCCATGGCGAACGTGCCCGACCACCGGGGGTTCGACGAGATGTACGTCGGCGTCCCGCCGTGGGACATCGGGAGGGCGCAGCCCGAGGTCGTCCGCATCGCCGAGGGGGGCGGCTTCAAGGGAGCCGTCATCGATGTCGGGTGCGGCACCGGAGAGAACGCGCTCGAACTGTCGGCGCGCGGCCTGCAGGTGGTCGGCGTCGACGCAGCGCCGCGGGCGATCGAGAAGGCAAGGGCGAAAGCCCTCGAACGGGGCTCGTCAGCTGAGTTCCTCGTCGCCGACGTCTTCTCGCTCGATCAACTCGGCCGGCGGTTCGACACGGCGCTCGATTGCGGCGTGTTCCACGTCTTCGAGGATCCCGAGCGGCCGATGTACGTCGCCAGCCTGGCCTCGGTGCTGGAGCCCGGTGGCGTGCTGCACCTGCTCTGCTTCAGCGATCGCCAGGCGGGGGAGATGGGCCCTCGTCGCGTGGCGGAGCGCGAGCTCCGCGATGCGTTCGCCGACGGCTGGGACGTGGTGGAGATCATCCCGATCACCTTCGTCGTGAACCTGCCCGGAGGCGGGGCGGAGGCCTGGCGCGCCACGATCGCTCGTCTCGGGTGACGAGCTGATCCCTCAACGCGCGATCGTCGCGGTCACGGCGACGGTGGCGCCCTCGGGGGCCGGCGGGATCAACGTTCCCTCGATCGGGCGGTCGTCGACGACGAGGGAGGAGCCCACGGCACCCTCGACCCGCACCGTGATGTCGTAGGTCGCCCCCCGGAACCGCCGGACGGCGTGGAACCCGTCCCAGTCCGACGGCAGGCAGGGGTCGATCCGCAGCCCGTCGTGCTCCGGCCGGATCCCGAGGATCCACTGCGTGATCGCGACGAGGTTCCAGGCGGCGGTGCCGGTCAGCCACGAGTTCTTCGCCTCGCCGTGCGTCGGCGCGTCCCTGCCGGCGATCATCTGCGCGTACACGTAGGGCTCGCAGCGGTGGACGTCGCTCAGCTCTTCGCGCGCCGACGGGTTGATGCGCAGGTAGTAGTCGAACGCCCGGTCGCCGTCGCCGACGAGCGTCTCGGCGATCATGACCCAGGGGTTCGTGTGGCAGAAGATCCCGGCGTTCTCCTTGTATCCGGGCGGGTACGAACCGATCTCGCCCAGCTCGACGTGGTAACGGGAGAACGCGGGCTGGAGCAGCATGATGCCGTGCGGCGTCGCGAGGTGCTCGGCGACCGACCCCAGCGCCGCGGCGGCCGTCCCGTCCTCGAGCCCGACGCCGGCCATCACGCACATGCCTTGCGGCTCGGCGAAGATCCGGCCCTCGTCGTTCTCCTTCGATCCGACCGGGTTCCCGTCGTAGTCGTAGGCGCGGCGGAACCAGTCGCCGTCCCACCCGTGATCGCGCACCGCGGCCTGCATCCGGTCGCGTTCGGCGCGCCAGCGGGCGGCCTCGGCCGCCAGATCCGCGTGCTCCGCGATCTGAGCGAGCTCCTCCGTGGCGAGCGCGAACAGCCCGGCGATGAAGACAGACTCCGCGACGCCTCCCTCGCGGTTCGCCGTCGTCTGGAACGATTCTCCGGGCGTCTCGGAGAAGCAGTTGAGGTTCAGGCAGTCGTTCCAATCCGCGTGACCGATCAGCGGCAGCCCGTGCGGGCCGAGGCGCTCGAGCGTGTACGTGAGCGAGCGCCGCAGGTGCTCGAGCAGCGGCGCCTCCGAACCCGGTTCGTTGTCGAAGGGAACCGCCTCGTCCAGGATCGCCCGGTCGTCCGTCTCCTTCAGGTAGGCGGCGACCGCGAGCACCAGCCAGAGCGGATCGTCGTTGAACCCCGAGCCGATCGCGTCGTTCCCGCGCTTGGTGAGCGGTTGATACTGGTGGTACGCGCCGCCCGTCGGCAGCTGCGTCGCCGCGATGTCCAGGATCCGCTCGCGCGCCCGCTCCGGGATCATGTGGACGAACCCGAGCAGGTCCTGGTTCGAGTCCCGATATCCCATCCCGCGGCCGATCCCCGACTCGAACAGCGACGCCGAGCGCGAGAGGTTGAACGTCACCATGCACTGGTAGGCGTTCCAGATGTTCACCATCCGGTTCGCGTGCTCGCTCGGCGTCTCCACCTGGAGGTGCTCGAGCAGATCCGACCAGTGTTCGCGCAGCCGTTCGAAGGCGCCCTCCACCTCGTCCGGACGGAGGTAGCGATCGATCACGGGACGGACGCGATGCTTGTCGATCGTCTGCGACCCCGGCGGATCGAACTTCTGGTCTCGCGGGTTCTCCGCGTACCCGAGGAGGAAGACGACCTCCCGCGTCTCGCCCGGATCCAGCGACAGCTCGACGTGGTGGGACCCGATCGGTGCCCATCCGTGGGCGATCGAGTCGCCGGAGCGCCCGAGCTCCGGCGCGAGCGGCCGGTCCCACCCCCGGTACGGCCCCAGGAACGCATCGCGTTGCGTGTCGAAGCCGGCGAGCTCGGCCGAACATGCGAAGTAGGCGAAGTGATCGCGCCGCTCCCGGTACTCGGTCTTGTGGTAGATCACGCCGTCCTCGACCTCCACCTCGCCGGTCGAGAAGTTCCGCTGGAAGTTCGTCGCGTCGTCCTGCGCGTCCCACAGGCAGAACTCGATGGCGCTGAACAGCGACAGACGCGCGCGTTCGTCGCGATGGTTGACGATCCTCGTCCGCCAGATCTCGAGCGTCTCCCCGAGCGGCACGAAGTACAGGGTCTCCGCCTCGATCCCGTCGCGGCGTGAGCCGATCGCCGTGTAGCCGAGGCCGTGCCGGCACCGGTAGTCCTCGAGGTCGGTGCGCGTCGGTTGCCATGACGGCGACCAGACCGCTCCGGTGGAGGCGTCGCGCACGTAGAGGTATCGACCCCCGACGTCCGTGGGTGCGTTGTTGTAGCGATAGCGCGTCAATCGCCGGAGGCGGGCGTCGCGATAGAAGGAGTACCCGCCCCCGGTGTTGGAGATGATGCCGAAGAAATCCTCGCTGCCCAGGTAGTTGATCCAGGGGAGCGGCGTGTCGGGTCGCGAGATCACGTACTCGCGGGCGTCGTCGTCGAACCGTCCGAAACGCGTCGCGATCCTCCCTCCACGCCGGCCGACGACCGTTGCCGCGCCGCAGCATACCGCCGGCCCCGGAGCGGCCCGCCGAAGCGATGTAATCGTGCTTACAGCGGGGAATAGCGGCCGGGTGATGACCGTTCTTGCCCGTGTAACCACCGAAGGAGACTTGACTGCCATGGCTGATATCGACACCCAGGTCCTTCCCCTCCTCCCCCTGACGACCGGCGTTGTCTTGCCGGGCATGGTCGTGACCCTCACGATCGAGTCCGACGAGGCCCAGGCGGCCGTCGAGGCCGCCGACGGCGGCGAGCTGCTGCTCGTCCCACGCGTCGGCGACCGCTACGCCCGCATCGGCACCGTTGCCCAGGTCGAGGACGTCGGCCGTCTGCGCAACGGCACGGAGGCCCTCGTGATCCGCGGCCTGCACCGCGCGGCCGTCGGGCTCGGCGTCCCCGGGACCGGCCGGGCCACCTGGGTTCAGGTGGAGCCTGTCATCGACCCGCCTGCCACGGAGCGCGCCGTACAACTGGCCCGCGAGTACCGCGCGGTCATCGAGAACATCGTCGAGGCGCGCGGCGTCCCGAGCGTCGCGGAGTTCCTCCGCGGGATCTCGCGACCCCGGTGCCATGGCCGACACCAGCGGCTACTCGCCCGACCTCTCGTTCGAGCAGAAGGTCGAGGTCCTCGAGGCGATCGACGTCGAGCAGCGCCTGGAGATCGTCCTCGGATGGTCCCGTGACGTGCTCGCCGACCTCGAGCTCAAGGAGAAGATCCGCACCGACGTCAGCGAAGGCATGGAGAAGCGCCAGCGCGAGTTCCTGCTGCGCGAGCAGATGAGCGCGATCCGCAAAGAGCTCGGCGAGGACTCCGAGGAGAACGTCGTCGAGGAGTACCGCCGCAAGATCGCCGAGGCGGGCATGCCGGAGGACGTCGAGAAGGAGGCCCTGCGCGAGCTGGGTCGCCTGGAGCGCACGTCCGAGCAGTCGCCGGAGCAGGGGTGGATCCGTACGTACCTCGACTGGATGATCGAGATCCCGTGGAACGTGCGGACCGACGACAACCTCGACATCGCCGAGGCGCGCCTGGTGCTCGACGCCGACCACGAGGGACTGCAGGACGTGAAGGACCGCATCCTCGAATACCTCGCCGTGCGCAAGCTCCGGCAGGAGCGCGGGCTGGGCGAGGCGACCGGCCGCGGTTCGGGCGCCATCCTCACGCTGGTCGGACCTCCGGGCGTCGGCAAGACGTCGCTGGGGGAGAGCGTCGCGCGCGCCCTGGGCCGGAAGTTCGTTCGGGTCTCGCTCGGCGGGATCCACGACGAGGCCGAGATCCGCGGCCACCGTCGCACGTACGTCGGCGCGCTGCCGGGTCGCATCGTCCGCGCGTTGAAGGACGCCGGCACGAAGAACCCGGTGATGATGCTCGACGAGATCGACAAGGTCGGCGCCGACTGGCGGGGCGATCCGTCCAGCGCGTTGCTCGAGGTCCTGGACCCCGCGCAGAACCACACGTTCCGCGACCACTACCTCGACGTCGACCTCGACCTCTCGGAGGTCTTGTTCATCACGACCGCGAACGTCGCCGAGACGATCCCCGGCCCGCTCTACGATCGGATGGAAGTCATCAGGATCGACGGGTACACCGAGGAGGAGAAGGTCGCGATCGCGAAGCACCACCTGGTCGCTCGGCAGCTGGAGCGGAACGGCCTGCGCGACGACGAGGTCGTGCTGACCGACGACGCGCTCCGCGTGATCGTGGGTGACTACACGCGGGAGGCCGGCGTGCGGAACCTCGAGCGCGAGATCGGCAAGGCTCTGCGGAAGGTCGCGACCAAGCTCGCGTCCGCCGATGCCACGGCCCCGATCACGATCGACGGCGCCGACGTGCGCGAGTACCTCGGCCGGCAGAAGTTCTTCTTCGAGGCGGCAGATCGCACGGCCACGCCCGGCGTGGCAACGGGGCTCGCCGTTACCGGCATCGGCGGCGACGTGCTGTTCATCGAGGCGTCCCGCGAAGACGCCGAGAGGGACGACCTGACACTCACCGGGCAGCTCGGCGACGTGATGAAGGAGTCGGCGCAGATCGCGCTCAGTTACGTGCGGTCGCACGCGCTGGAGCTCGGCATCGACCCCGTGAAGTTGCGTGGGCGGTTCCACGTCCATGTGCCGGCGGGCGCGGTGCCCAAGGACGGGCCGAGCGCCGGGGTCACCATGACGACGGCGTTGGTTTCGCTGCTGACCGACACGCCGGTTCGTCCGACCGTGGGCATGACCGGGGAGGTCACGCTGCAGGGCCACGTGCTGCCGATCGGTGGGCTCAAGCAGAAAGTGCTCGCCGCCCACAGGGCCGGCCTCACGGAGGTGATCCTGCCGAAGCGGAACGAGGGCGACCTGGAGGACGTGCCCGATCAGGTGCGCGGGCAGATGACGTTCCACATCGCGGAAGAGGTCGCCGACGTGCTGGCGGTCGCGCTGCGAGCGGAGGCGGCTCCGGCCGCCTCCGACGCGGCGTGACGCGTCCCACGCCGGCTTCGGACGGGCGCGTGTAGGCTGCGAACCATGGGCAACAGCGGGAAGAAGCGCAAGGGTCGCCGTCACCTGCCGAAGGCCGGAACCGCGACCGATCTGGAGCAGATGCACCATCAGGAGCACCGGGAGATCGCCCACAACATCGGGCTCGACACCCACGACCGCTCCGCCGGTGGACGCACGCTGACGTATGTCCTTGTCGGCATCGCGGTGGCGGTCGTCGTGGTTGCCGTGCTCGGGTTCTGGCTCTTCCAGTGGTTCTGACGAACGCCGGTCTCGCCGAGCCGCGCTAGGCTCGCGGCAATGCGCAAGATCGAGGGCGACGGCTGGAAGGCCTTCGTGCTCGCCGAACCGCGGCCCGCGATCTGCGCGATCGTCCTGTCCGACGGACGCCCACACGCGACGCCGGTCTGGATCGACCTCGACGGTGACGAGATCGTGTTCACGACATGGCACGAAGGGGTGAAGGCGCGTGTCCTGACACGCGAGCCTCGCGTGTCGCTCTGCGTCCAGGACGACCAACCGCCGTTCGCGTTCGTTTCTATCCAAGGGGTCGCCGATGTGATCGACGACGTGGAGGCCGTCAAGGTCTGGGCGGCGAGGATCGGCGGTCGCTACATGGGAGCGGAGCGCGCCGAGGAGTACGGGCGCAAGAACGGAGTCCCCGGTGAGCTGGTCGTGCGCGTGCGACCCACCAAGGTGGTCGGCTTCATCGAGATGGCCGGGCCCGCTGCCACGGCCTGAGCGTTCCGTGCGGCTGCGCTAGGCTCCCGGCCATGAAGATCCTCGTGTTCGGGGCATCCGGGAAGACGGGCAGGCTCGTCGTGGCACAGGCCGTCCGGCGCGGTGACGACGTGGTCGCGTTCGTGCGGGACGCGTCGAAGCAATGGTTCCCCGACGCGGTGAAGGTCGTGCAAGGCTCGCCGTCGGACGCCCACGCGGTGGAGTCGGCTTTGGTGGGAGCCGATGCGGTGATCTCGGCGCTCGGACCGGTCGCCGAAGTGACGACGACGGAGATCTCCGATGCGACGCGAACGATCGTCGAAACGATGGAGCGCACCGGCCCGCACCGGATCGTGATCACCACGAACCCGCGCGTCTTCTCCGATTCGGAGGTGACCGGACCGTATGCGAACGTCGCGGCCGAGCACCGGCGGGACGCCGCCATCGTTCGCGACAGCTCGTTGGCGTGGACGGTGCTCGCCGCTCCGGCGCTCAGAGACGATCCAGCCACTGAGTCGTACGTCGCAGTGGTGGACGGGAAAGCCCCGGGCCGCTCGACCAGCCGTGGCAACTTCGCGGCCGCGCTCCTGGACGCCATCGGGACGGATGCGTGGGTCCGGCACATCGTGGGTGTGTCCGATCCTCCCGACGACCTCGGGTAGAGTCGACGGGTGGAGACGCTCGACGCGAACAACCCCAAGCACGCGCGCGCCGACGACATGCTTCGTCACGAGATCGCCGCGTGGCTCACGACCGTTACCAGCGACGGACAGCCGCAGTCGACACCGATCTGGTTCCACTGGGACGGTTCGACGTTCCTGATCTACAGCCAGCTTGACCGGCCGAAGCTCCGCAACATCGCGGGGAACCCGAAGGTGTCGCTGCATCTCGTCGGCGACCCCGACGGCGAGGATGTGGTCACGGTGGAAGGCATCGCGGCGCTGGATCCCGCCGCCCCGCCGTTGGATGCCCTGCCACCGTACGTCGAGAAGTACGGCTCGTCGATCGAGGGGTTCGGTTGGACGCCCTCGAGCATGGCCGCCGACTACTCCGTCGCGATCCGGGTGACACCGACCCGTTTCCGCGTCCTGTCGTGACGGGGCCGTGCTCGAGCTGACCGGTCTCTCGCGGCGCTTCGGCGACGTCGTTGCCCTGGACGGCGTGACCTTCACGGTTCCGGACGGCGAGATCGTCGGGTTCGTCGGGCCGAACGGCGCGGGCAAGACGACCACCATGCGGATCGCGCTCGGCGTGCTGGAGCCCGACGCCGGCGAGGTGCGGTGGGATGGGCACCTGCTCGATGCCGAGGCGCGGCGCCGGTTCGGGTACATGCCGGAGGAGCGCGGCCTCTACCCCAAGATGAAGGTGTTCGAACAGCTGGTGTACCTCGCCCGGCTCCACGGGCTGTCGCGGCCCGACGCTTCGCGTCGGGCCGCGGAGACGATCGAGGTCCTCGGCGTCGCTGAGCGTGCGAGCGATCGCGTGGAGAACCTGTCGCTCGGCAATCAACAGCGCGTGCAGCTCGCGGCCGCGCTCGTCCATCGTCCCGGATGTCTTGATCCTGGACGAGCCGTTCTCCGGTCTCGATCCCGTCGGGGTCGACGCGCTCACCGGTGTGCTCCGCGGCGAGGCGGACGGACGCGGCGTCCCGGTCGTCTTCTCCAGCCATCAGCTCGAACTCGTGGAACGGCTGTGCGACCGCGTCGTCCTGATCGATCACGGCCGTATCGTCGCGGCGGGCACGATCGACGAGCTCCGGTCGTCCCGCGAGCGACGCCGCTTGCGCGTGCACGTCGCGGGTGCGCCCGACGACTGGTACGACGCCGTCCCCGGCGTTCGGTTGGTCGAGGACACGCCGAACGACGGGCTCGTGCTCGAGCTCGAGGACGAAGTGGATGAGCAACGTGTGCTCGACCTGGCCCGCGGGGCGGGCGACGTCACGCACTTCAGCCGCGAGCGAGCGTCCCTCGCGGAGCTCTTCCGCGAGGCGGTGCGGTCGTGAAGCCGCGCGAGACCGATCGGGGGACATGGCGGCTCGTCGCCAAACGGGACTTCTGGTATCGCCTGCGGGACAAGGGATTCATGATCTCGACCGGCATCACGCTCCTCGTCCTCACCGGCCTGATCCTGCTCCGCGCGTATGGCGGGGGAGGGACGCCGACGTTCGAACTGGGCCTGCTGGGTCCCGGGTCTGCCCACCTCGGCCCGATGGTCGTGCAGGCAGGCAAGTCGCAGGGCGTGACGATCCAGACGCAGCCGGTGGCCGACCGCGCCGCCGCCGAAGCCGGTCTCAAGGATGGCTCGCTCGACGCCGTCCTGGTCGACGGCGGAAGCCTGCTCGCCGAGCGTGACCCGGCTGATCAGCTGGCAACCGCGGTCCAGGACGCGGTGGTCGCCGACGGCATCCGAACCACGCTCGTGGCGAACGACGTCCCGGCCGACCAGATCGCGCAGATCCTGAACCCACCACCTCTCCCCGTCGAGTCGATCGAGCCCACGGACCCGAACCGCGGTACGAACTCGACCGTGGCGTTCATCGCCGTCGTGCTGCTGTACGGACAGCTCTTCGGCTACGGCGTGTGGGTCGCGACCGGCGTGATCGAGGAGAAGGCGTCTCGTGTCGTCGAGATCCTGCTGTCGACGATCCGCGCGCGGCAACTGCTCGCCGGCAAGATCCTGGGGATCGGGGCGCTCGGGTTGCTCCAGCTCGCGGCGATCGCGACGTACAGCATCGTGTTGGCGACGCTCACCGGAGCCCTGGACTTCCCGGCGCACGCGCTCGGAACCGCCGCGCTCGCGATCGGGTGGTTCGCGTTGGGGTTCGCGTTCTACGCCTCGCTGTTCGCTGTTGCCGGTTCGCTGGTCTCGCGGATGGAGGAACTGCAGAACGTGATCGTCCCCCTGAACCTGGTGATCCTGGTCTCGTTCTTCCTGTCGCTCGGGGCGACGAGCGACCCGAGCTCCACGCTGTCGCTCATCGTGTCGATCGTCCCGTTCTCGTCCGCGCTGGCGATGCCGGTCCGGATATCGCTCGGGGCCGCCACTCCGCTCCAGGTCGCCGCCGCGCTGGTGCTCTCGATCGGCTCGACCGCCTTGCTGATCCCGCTCGCCGGCCGCGTGTACTCGGGAGCCGTGCTCCGGACGGGCTCGAGGGTGAAGCTCCGCGAGGCCTGGCGCGCCGCCGACTAGGGCGACGTCCGTGCGCGGAAGAGGCGCACGGGGTCTGCGACGCCCTTCAGGATCGCCTCGCCCAGGGGCTCGAACGCCAGGTCGGGCGAACGAACCTCGGCGACCGCCTCTTCGGTGAGCACGACCTCCGACGGGCCGATGCGATCGGTGACGCGCGAGGCGACGATCACCGTTCGACCGTAGTAGTCGCCGTCGCGGAAGACGACGGGCCCGGTGTGCACGCCCATCCGCAACGGCGGGAGCTCGGCCTCGGACGCGGCGCCCACCAGCTCCAGCCCCGCCCGCGCCGCGCCGGCGGGGCCGTGGAAGTAGAGCATCGCGCCGTCCCCGAGGAGCTTCACCACGCGTCCCTCGTGTCGCGCCGTCGTCACGCGGAGCGACTCGGCCAGCCGGTCTGCCATCCTCGCAGCGCCCTCGTCTCCCAGCTCCTCCGTGAGTTGCGTGGAACCGGTCAGGTCGCAGAACGCCACCACCGGCATGTGGTCCTTGGTCTCCTGGACGAGACCGGCGCGCCGCATCGTCATCTCCATGTTCGCGACGATGTCCTCCATCGAATGGTGCTCGAGGTGGCGCTGGTACAGGAGGTCGACCGTTCGGGCACCCAGCGGGATCAGCGGCGCGGCTACCTGCACCAACAGCTCGATCGCCTCGCGCTGCGACATGCCCATCTCGAACATCGGCTCTTCGAACTGCTCGCGGAAGAAGCGCACCTGCGATCCCGCGAGCCGCCGCAGGTTCTCTCCGAAGTAGCGCGCCGATGCGATGCCGACGTCCTCGTTGCGACCGGCCATGTTGAACACCGTCGACACGATGCGGAGCAGCTCGAGGTCGTCCTCGCGCATCCGTCGATCAGGAGCCGGCGCGGGGAGCTGGAGCGCCACGATGAAGAACCGCTGCGCGAACGCGATCGGCAGGTCGAGCTCCGCGCAGGCCTGCTCCAACGTGCGATCCGACGTGGGCACGGGGTCCGGGTAGAGCAGATCGCCCCACCCCATGGAGTAGTCGCCGTTCGCGATCAACGTTCCGATGTCGTCGAGTCCGATCCCGGCGGCATCCATCGCTTCGGCGACCCGCACGAGCTGGATGTCGGAGCGACGGAACCCCTGCGGCCCCGGCGTGATGATCGCAAGCTCCGTCATCCGCCGCACCTGCTCCACCGTCGTGTCGGCGAGGGCGGCCAACTCGTCGTGCGTGTACATCGCCCGCGATGCTACTTCGGACCGTGGGTAGGGTGGATGCCGTGACGAAGACCGGATGGACCCGCGAGAACCTCAGGCACGGGGCGGCGATGTTCCGCTACGGCCGCCACCCGGCGGTCACCGTCTACGACTCCATCGGCGAGGAGTTCTTCGTCGCGCTGGCGCCCGGGTGGTTGAACCTGGGGCTCTGGGATGGAGACGGGAGCGACCCCGCCGAGGCTCCGGTCGCGGTGCGCCGGCTGGTCGAGACGCTCGCCCGCGATCTCCCGACGGGCGCGGATGTGCTCGACGTCGGCAACGGTCTGGCCGCGCAGGATCCGGTGATCGCCGCCGTGGCCGAGACGCGGCGGCTCGTCGCCCTGAACATCACGCGTTCGCAACTGGTGGCCGGCCGGGAACGGCTCGCAGAGGCGGGCGCCCGACGCGGTGAACGGCGACGCCACCCGCCTGCCGTTCGCCGCCGCTTCGTTCGACGGCGTGATCAGCGTGGAGGCCGCGTTCCACTTCCCGTCGCGCGCTCGGTTCTTCGCCGAGGCGTTCCGCGTGCTACGGCCGGGCGGCGTGCTCTCCATGTCCGACATCCCCACCTACCGCTATCCGCGAGGTCCGCGCGAGCTGCTCGCCGCCGTGTCGCAGCTGCGCGTCTGGGGGCTGGGCGTGCACGCCGCTGCCACCCCCGTCGAGATCGTCCGCCAGGTCGAGGAGGCCGGCTTCGTCGATGTTCGGACGGAGCTGGTGGGGGAGCGCGTGATCGCGCCCGCCCTGCGGTTCGTCCGGGACCGGCTCCGCACGGCACGCGCGGACGCGGCCGGGTCCTACCGTCTGGCCGCCGCGATCATGGTGTCGCAGGTCGAGCTGCTCTGGGACCGCGGCATGATCGACTACCTGCTCCTGCGGGCAACGAAGCCCGACTCGGCGAACTAGTCTCAGTGAGACTAGTCGGGGTCTATCCGATCAGCTTCGGGTGAACGGCAGCTTCTCGGTGAGCCAGCCGACCAGGTCCGCGGGACTGCGGCTCTGCTGCCACAGCTTGCCGGGTCCGGTGAACGTGGCGACGAGACCTTCGCCGGACAGGATCGTCGACTTCCAACCGCCGACCTTGTTCACCTGGTAGCCCGATGCCCTCCTCGAACGCCACGATGTGGCCCGTGTCGACCTTGTAGGACTCGCCGGCCGGCAGGTCCATCTCGAAGATCGCGCCGTAGCTCGCCACCAGCATGTCGCCCGGGCCGCTGCATCGCAGCAGGAACAGACCCTCGCCGCTGAAGAACGTCTTGGCGCCGCCCCACTTCGTGTCGACGGTCGACGGTCGCCTCGCTCGCGAGCCAGGAACCCGACTGCACCATGATGGCCTTGCGCGTCCGTCGGGACCGGCAGTGGATGATGTCGCCGGGGAGCGCGGGAGCCACGATCACCTCGCCGGGCCCGTTGCTCGCGGTGAACGTGTTGATGAAGAACGCTCTCGCCGCCCAGGACCGAGCGCTTCAGCCCGCCGAGCAGGCCGCCCTGCGCCTTCGTCACGATCTCGATGCCGCCGGTCATCCCGGTCATCGCGCCGGCCTCGGCCTGCAGCGCCGTCACCCTGGTTCGAGCTTGACGGTGGCCATGGCGAACGACGGACTGAACTGGATATCGACGTTGAGCACGCTGAACCTCCTGTGACGGATCGACGGGTGATGTGGCGAGTCTAGGCTTCGGCTCGGCCGGCGCGACGGTTGAGCGTCAGCCGAGCTCGCGCGGCAGCGCGGGGAGCGGCAGCTGGCCGAGCGCGAGCAGCCGGTCGTGGAAGTCGCGAGAGCGAGAACGCCGCGCCCTCGCGCGCGGTCGCGGCCGCCGGCGCGCGCCTCCTGATCTCGATCATGCCGATCATGTAGCTGAGCGCCTGCGCCGGGCATCGCGATGTAGCGATCGACCTCGATGACCGCGTCGATGTGCGGCGTGCCGATCGCCTCCATCGTGTCGATGGCGCGCTCGCGCGACCATCCGAGCGCGTGGATCCCGGTGTCGGTGACCAACCGGGCGGCGCGCAGCCCCTGAGCTCTCGAGCATGCCCAGCCGCTCCCAATCGTCCAGGTACAGACCCATCTCCTCGGCGAGGCGCTCGCTGTAGAGACCCCACCCTTCCGCGAACGCGCTGCCGGCGAGGAGGCCGCCGAACCGCCGGAGGCGCGGGCCGGTCGGGTAGCTCCTGCTCGATCGACAATCTGGAAGTGATGGCCCGGGTTCGCCTCGTGGTACGTGACGGCTCGCGATGTGATGCAGGGGCCGGCTCGGGCAGGTCGTACGTGTTGATGTAGTACGCGCCGCGGCGCGAGCCGTCCTCGGTGGGCGGGTTGTAGAAGCCGAGCGGCATGTCCGCCTCCCGGAACTCCTCGACCGGCCGGACCTCGCAGTTCTCGCGCGGCAGGCGTCCGAACCACGCGCGGCGATGCCTCCCAGCTCCGCTCGACCTGTTCGCGGGCCAACGCCAACAGCGCGTCGCGGCGACGACGCGGTGTGTCGCGCCGCTCGCCTGATGCGCCTCGATCGCCTCGGCGGCGTTCGGCGTATCCCAGGCGACCCGCGATCTCGGACGCGCTCCTCCTGGATCGCCGTCGAACCGCTCGAGCCCGAGGGCATGCACGTCGCGCGGGTCGAGCGGCAGGGCCGTCCACGCGAGGACTCGACGTCGCGTACATCTCGTCGCCGCCCGGGAGCGCCGAGAGGCCGATCGTCTCCGTGGCAGTGGGGCAGGTACTCCCGCAGCGTGTCCCGATAGCGAGCGAACGCGGGGTTCACGATGTCGCGCACGACGCCCGCGATCCGCTCCGTGCGCGGCGGCGTCCTCGCGCGAGCGGCGCGCGTCGCGGGCGAGTCCTCCGGTGCGAGCGACAGCAGCCGCTCGAGCTGCGCGACCGCTCGCTCCGTCACCAGCCGCGGCGACGTGACGCCGTCCGCGATCCCTTCGCGCGCGACGTCGCCCCACGCGTCCAGGTACGCCGGGATCGCGCGCAGCCGGGCCTCGTAGCGGTCGAGGCGCTCCGGCGTGTCCGTCGCCTGCATCGAGGCGATCTCGCCGAACGTCTGCCCGGGCCCGAAGAGGTGGGCGGCGGCGCGCAGCCGGTCGGTCCGGTGGTCGAGCTCGGCGATCGCCCTTCGGGCGATCGCCTCCAGCACGTCGAGCGTGCCGCGCATCGTGATCGTCGAGCGCCGACCGGTCGATCGTGGCCAGCTCGTCGAGCGCCGCGTGGTTCACGGACGCCGATCTGCGCTCGCCCCGCCTCGCTCGGGTCGCGGCAGCCGGTCGTCGTAGCGCTCGTCGCCGATCGATGGTGCCGAGCATCGGTTCGAGCTCGAGGAGCTCTTCCCAGTAGCGCTCGGCGAGCGCCGTGCGTCGTTGCGTGTCGTTCATGGTCGGATGCTCCTCGGGGTTCGCTCGGCGGGGTTCAGAGGAGCCCCAGGGTACCGGCGCCGTCCACCTGGAGCGCGGCACCGCTGACGAACCCGGCCGGCTGCGAGCACAGGAACGCGACGACCTGGCCGAAGTCGTCCGGGTCGCCCATGCGCCCCGTGAACGCCGAGCTCCTTCGCGCGGTCGGTGGCGTGGAGGCCCGGGCAGGGCCAGGTTCAGCGGTGATGCCGTCGGCGATGAGGTCCTGCGCGGCGGTCTTCGCCCACGCCCAGAGGCCCGTGCGAGCGATGTTCGAGTACGCGAGCATCGGGATGGGCTGCTTGACGCGCGATCGACGTGATGAGGCAGATCCGTCCCCAGCCGGCTTCGCGCATGTGCGGGACCGCGGCCTGCACCAGGCGGATCGAGGTCAGCAGGTTCGCGTTGATCGCCGCGAGCACCTGCGTCGTCCTCCACATCGAGGGCACGGGCCGGCGGGGGACCGCCCGCGTTCGCGACCAGGATGTCGATGCCTCCGAACCGTTCGACGGTCGCCGCGACGAGGCGCGCGGGTGCGTCGGGCTCGGTGACGTCGGCGGGGATCGCCAGGACCTCGCCGGGAAGCTCGGCCGCGGTGGCCTCGAGACTCTCCGCGCTCGCGGGCGCAGATCGCGACCCGAGCGCCCGTCCGCGCGACAGCGCACGCGCGACGCCGCGACCGAGTCCCTTCGATGCGCCGGTGACCAGCGCCACCTTGCCCGGCCAACCCCAGATCCATCGCGGGGCATGCGTACGGGCCCGGACCGAGTCGGCAGCCGGGCGTACCCTGGTCAGGATGCCGTTCCGTCGGATCCTTCCCCGAGTGGTCGCGCTCGCGGCCGTCGCCGCGCTCGTCGTGACGCTCTGTCTCGGCCGCCGACGGGCGCGAACCGGGACCGGCCGCGCCGGTGCTCCGGCAGCATCCGAACATCGGACCGTTCCAGGGCATGGGTGTGTGGGTCGACCTCTACGACGACGCGGCGTGGGCGCGATCCGGCCGCCGCGGTCGCCGACATGGCGGCGCACGGCGTCCACACGCTGTACCTGGAGACGTCGAACTTCAACCGCTCGTTCCCGTTCGTCGACAAGCAGGGTGTGGCGGCGTTCGTGGACGCGGCACACACCGACGGCGTGCAGATCGTCGCGTGGTACCTCCCCGGTTTCGTGAACGTGGGCGTGGACGCCACGCGTTCGAAGGCCGCGATCCGGTTCCGGACCGACGCCGGCAACGGGTTCGACGGGTTCGCGCTGGACATCGAGAACGCCGGACGTCACGGACGTGAGCGTCCGAACCGCGACGGTTGCTGGATCTCTCGAGCCGCTTGCGTTCGTTCGCCGGGCGAGTCGTACCCGCTCGGCGGCATCATCCCGTCGCCGCGCGGCATCGTCGTGCACAAGGACTACTGGCCCGGGTTCCCCTACGCGGACCTCGCGGCGATCTACGACGTGATCATGCCGATGTCGTACTTCACGTGGAATCACCCCACCGGTCCCAGCACGCACCTGTACCTGACGCAGAACATCCGGATCATCCAGCGAGAGGTCGGCAGCGACCAGGTGCCGATCCACGTGATCGGGGGCATCGCGCAGGACGCCAGCGTGGAGCAAGCGCAAGCGTTCGTGGACGTGCTCCGCGAGCGAGGCGCGATCGGCGGCAGCTACTACACGTACACCGGGGTGCACGGCGCGGAATGGGGCGTGCTGCGACAGATCCCGGCGAACCCCGTCGAGTCGCCCGCCATGCCCGTCGCGCCGGGGGCGCCCGAGCTCGGCAACATCCCCGGCTCCGACACCACGCACGCGACGGGTGTCGTCTACGCGGTCGGCGGGTACGCCGGCGATCGCACGCTCACGTACGACGCGTTCGACGCGCAGGACGGCGAGATCACGATCTACGTGAACTGGGTCGCCCGCGCGACGGTGGACGTGGGTCCCGACGGCGACTGGACCGGTCCGCGGCAGCTGCTGATCCCCGACGACCTGCTCGTCGACGGCCAGACCAACACGATCGCGTTCGTTCCCGCCGATCCGAGCGGCACGTGGGGCGTGCGGGGTGTGGCGATCACGAAGGCCCCCTGACGCGTCGTGGTTGCAACGCCGTCCGGGCGTGGCTACCCTCGATACGACCTAACCGGAGAGGACTCCCACTTCATGCGCCCACGGTTCGCACGCGCCGCCATCCTGCTCGTGCCGTCGCCGTCGCCGCCGTCGCGTGCAGCAAGTCGCTCGACATGGGTGGGCTCGAGGCGCAGCTCGAGAACCAGCTGAACACGCAACTCAAGACAACGGGCATCACGGTCGACTGCCCGAGCGATGTCAAGGCCGAGGCCGGCGGCCAGTTCGATTGCACCGGAACCGTCCCGCGGCCGGGGACGATCACCGTCCATGTGACGCAGACCGACAGCGACGGGCACGTCACGTGGGAGGTCACCGGCGCCGACCGGGACCGCTCGACGCCCACCGCCGGCACGACCTAAGGAGCCCCGCGTGCTGCTCGAGAAGAAGCGCCTCCTGATCACCGGTGTGCTGACGCCGCAGTCGATCGCGTTCTCCGCGGCGCAGGCGTGCCAGGAGCTCGGGCGCGGAGATCGTGCTGACGGGCTTCGGCCGGGGGATGAGCATCACCGAGAAGGTCGCCAAGCGGTTGCCCGATCCGCCGGACGTGCTCGAGATGGACGCGAACGACCCCGCGCAGATCGAGGCGCTCCGCGACCGAGCTCGAGACGCGGTGGGGCACCATCGACGGGTTCCTGCACGCGATCGCGTTCGCGCCGCAGGACGCGCTGGGCGGGAACTTCCTCAACACTCCGTGGGAGAGCGTGGCGACGGCGATCCAGACGAGCGCGTACTCGTTGAAGGCGATCGCGGCGGGGCTCCTGCCGCTGATGGAGGAGCACGGCGGTTCGGTCGTCAGCCTCGATTTCGACGGCCGGTTCGCGTGGCCGGTCTACGACTGGATGGGGGTCGCGAAGGCCGGGCTCGAATCCGTCACGCGGTACCTCGCCAGGGACCTCGGCCCCAAGGGCATCCGGGTGAACACCGTGTCGGCCGGTCCCCTCAAGACGATGGCCGGCAAGGGCATCCCGGGGTTCGAGCAGATCGCGGACGCCTGGGCGCGCCGCGCCCCGCTCGGATGGGACACGTCGGATCCGACACCGGTGGGCCGGGCCATCGCCTTCCTGTTCTCGGACCTGTCGGCCGGGATCACCGGCGAGATGATCCACGTGGACGGCGGCTTCCACGCCATGGGCACCGACCTCTTCCCGTAGACATCGGTCGTGCGTCGGATCGGCCGCGCTACGGGATGCGCAACCCGAACTCCGTCGCGATCCCGCGTTGCGCCCGGGCGATCACGCCGAACGCCTCCTTGAGCCCGCGCTTCGTCACCGGCCCGAGCGTCGCGGGATCCACGAAGTCGTCGGGAGGCGCCCCGGCCCGGACCTGACCCGCCTGATGCCGCAGCCGGACCTCCCACAGGAACCGGAACGCCTCGGATAGTTCGCTCGCCGCGTCCCGCGAACCACGATCCTGCGGCCGCGGCTCCGGCCAGCCGATCGAGCGTTTCCTTGGCCGGTGATCCCCGCGCTGCACCCCCTCCAGACGCGCGATGTTCCCGATGATCGTGATCCCGCCGTGCTTCACGTCCAGCTGGCCGACGTGCTCTCCCTTGCGCTCGACCACCAGGTCGCGCAGGAAGCCTGTCGGCGGCCGGTGGTCGAGGGTTCGCCGTCCCAGGTGGCTCAGGAAGGCCGTGTCGTTGCGGGCCTCGTGGATCGTCGCCTCGAGCTCGGGCTCGGGGTCGAGAGGCCCGGTCACCCGGCGGAAGTCGTAGACGATCGACGACAGGATGCTGCCGGACGAACCGGGATCGTGCATCCACGTGTGGAGCACATCGACCCAGCCCTGGACGGATCTCCGCATCGCCGGGTTGATCGCCATCGCGTCGCCCTTGCACCGCGGTATCCCGGCCTCCGCCAAACCGTCGGTGACGAACTCCGCCAGCTCGGCGAAGTAGGGGTCCACCTCCTTCAACCGCTCCGCGGACGCGTCCAGGACGAGTGCGTGATCCTGGTCGGTGCCGAGCGCTTGCTCGCGCCTCGCGGCGCTCCCCAGGGCGAGCCACGCCCACGCGACCGGGGGCTCGCCGAAACGCTCGATCCCGAGCGCGAGCAGCCGCGTGGTCATCGCGTCCACGACGAGCGCCACGACGCGGCCGACGCCGACCGGCTCGGAGCTGGCGTCGACCAGGGCGAGGACGACCTGCGGAAGCTCCCGCCCGGCGGCCACGACCTCGTCGCGCGTCCGCGCACGCTCGATCGCGCTGCGGATCGAGAAGGGGGTATCGCGGCCGATGTCCATCAGGTCGGTGTCTGTGACGACGCCCGCGATGGAGCCATCCGGTCGCGTCACGGGGAAGTGGTGCACGCCCTCGGCGAACATCGCGAGCAGCGCCTCGCCGACCAGCGCGTTCTCGGGGAGCGTCTTCACCGGGAACGTCGCGATCTCCTCCAGGGGGATCTCGGGGCTGCGGTGCGATGCCAGCACCCGCGAACGGAGATCGCGGTCCGTGACGATGCCCCAGCCGTCGCGCATCGCGACCAGCAGGCTCGACACACGCTCCGTGGTCATCCGTTCGGCCGCTCCCTCGACCGACATCCCCGGGTCGGCGGTGACGGGCGCGCGGCGGACCAAGCCGCCGACCGGCCGGAACGCCAAACCCGGCGGCTCCAACGACTCGAACCCCGCTTCCAGACGTTCGCGCATCCTCCCCAGCACGAACAGCTGCCCGGCGGACGTCCCGAGCACCTCGTCGGCGACATCCGGACCGATCAGGTAGCAGAGCGTGTCCTCGTGCGCGCGGACGGTCGAGGTCGGGCTCTCCTCGGTCAACAACGAGAACTGGCCGAACACCTCTCCCTCGCTCAGCAGGTCGTAGAGCCTGCCCTCCGCGATCAGCTCGACGGCGCCCTTGCGGACGACGTACAGATGCCGGGCCGGTTCGCCCGATTGCTCCAGGACCACCGTGCCGGCGGCGAAGTGCTCGATCTCGACGGACCGCACCACCTCGGCCAACTCGCCGGGCGAGATCCCGTCGAACGGCGGATACCGCGAGAGGAACGTGGCCACGTCCACGCCGCGAAGTATGCGCGGTCAGGCGAGCGGAAGGGCGACGTTCGCCGTCAGGCCCCCGCCGGGCGTGGGTTCGACCCACATCCGGCCGCCCTCGGCTTCGACCATGGCGCGAGCGAGGGCCAGACCCAACCCGGCGCCTCCCGTCTCGCGGGTCCGCGACGGGTCGGCGCGGAAGAATCGCTCGAACGCGCGATCCGCCGACTCGGCGTCGAGCCCGGGCCCGTGATCCGCCACCGACAGGATCGCCTCGATGCCGTTCGCCTTCCACCGAAGCTCCGCCGCGCCTCCACCGTGGATCTTCACGTTCTCGAGGACCGCGTCCAGGGCGGCCTCGGTGCCGACACGATCGCCCGTTGCCGCCAGCTCCGCAGGGCCGTCGAGGGAGAGCGATGTGGCGTACGCGCCCTCGCTCCGTCGCGCGGCGGATCGACAGATCTCGGCCACGTCCACGGGGCCGCGTTCGAGTGAGATGGCCCCCCGTTCGGCGCGCGCGAGCAACAACAATCGCTGCGTCAGGCCGGTGAGGTAATCGACCTCCGACAAGACGTCGCGCCCCAGTTCGGGATCGCGCTCGGCCAGCACCTCGACGCCCGAACGGATGAACGTGAGGGGGGTCCGGAGCTCGTGCGAGGCGTCGGCAGCGAACCCGGCCTGCGCCTCGTACGCGCGCTCGACCGGGCGAACCGCTCGCCCGGCCAGCCACCAGCCCGCACCCAGGCTCGCGAGGATCGCCAGGACGCCGCCGACGACCAGCAACGAACGGACGCGCTGCACCAGCGCCTCTTCTGCCTCGAGGGATCGGCCCGCGACGGCCCACGCGACGGTCCGGCCGTCGATCACCGCCGGCTCGGCGACGACGCGGACGCGCTCACCGCTCACGGTGAGGTCGGTGATGTCCGCGGGGTAATGCCGCAACCACGGGACCGCCTCCGCGGGCTCGCCCACGTAGACGTCGCCCGGCTCCGCGTAGACGGCCAGCTGGAGCGAGGCGGCGGACGGCACGTCGGAATCGAACGCAGGCAGGACCTCGTCCGCTTCTTCGATCCGGGACGCCTGGGCTCGCGCCGCCGTTCGCAGCTCGTTCGTCACGCCGCGATCCAACCGTTGCGTCAGTACGAGCTGCAGCGTGAACCCGAGGGCCAGGAGGATCACCGCGAACACGAGCGCGTAGGAGAGCGTGAGCCGCGCTCGGAGCGATCGGAACATCAGCGGCCCACCGAGTACCCGACGCCACGGACGGTCTGGATGATGTCGCCCTCCCGGCCGAGCTTCCTCCGCAGATAGTGCACGTAAAGGTCGACGATCTTGGTCTGCGCGTCGAACGAGAAGTCCCAGACCAGCTCCTTGAGCTCCACGCGGGACAGCACGCGGCCTCGGTGCTCCATCAGGCACTCGAGCAGATCGAACTCCTTGGCCGTCAGCTCGACCTCGTCGCTGCCCACCGTCACGCGGCGCGCGAGGGGATCGAGCGAGACGGATCCGAACGTGATCGAGCGATCCGCCGTCGGTGGTCCGGAACGTCGCGCCAGCGCGTCGACGCGCGCCAGGAGCTCCGCGAACGCGAACGGTTTGACCAGGTAGTCGTCTGCCCCCGCCCGCAGCCCGGTCACCCGGTCGTCCACCGTGTCCCGCGCCGTCAGCATCAGGACGGGGAGGTCCGAGCCACCCGACCTGAGCGCGGTCGTCAGGGCGATCCCGTCCATGCCCGGCAGCATGACGTCGACGATCGCCAGCTCGAAGCCGCCCGTCTCGGCGGCCGTCAGGCCCTGGATGCCGTCGTCACACGTCTCGGCGTCGTGTCCCTCGGCCCGCAGGCGCTTGACCAGCAGCTCGGCCAGTCGTCGGTCGTCTTCGATCAGCAGGATCCGCACGTACCTATCGTCGCAGCCCAGCGAGACGACGATGTGCGTTCTAACCGTCCTCAAACACGGCGAGCGGACCGGGTCGGCGCAAGTGACGTGCGAACCGGCCTTTCACGGACTAGAACGCGTCGAGGTCGTCCTTCGTGAGTTGGGTGCTGTACGGACCTCGCCCGGTTGCACAGGCGGCACCGGCGCGGGCCGCGAGCTTGACCGCCGCGGCGATCTCCATCCCCGCAGCCAGGGCGTAGGCCAGGGATGCGGCGAAGCTGTCACCGGCGCCGTAGGAGTCCGCCGGTGTGTCGGGGTCGTCGTCCGGGGTGAGAGCGGGGCTCTTCCATCGCCCGCTCTCTCCGTCTCGCTCCCATGTGCCGCCGGCCAGTCCCGCGGTGCGCACGAACAGCGTCGCGGGGCTGGCGATCGCCCCCGGGTCGAACGCCTCCGCTTGATCTCGGGCGCTGCCCACCAGTACGTCGGGGGTCACGCCCGACTCCACGAGCGACCCGAGCGCGCGGCTGGTCACGACCATCAGCCGAGCCTTGCGAGCCGCGGCGAAGGCCTCCGGGTCGCCCGCGGTCACGTACGCGACGTCGGCGCCGTCGAGCAGGTCCCACGGGAGCGGATCCGACCCGCGCGGCTCTAGTCGTTCGCCGAGCGTCATGATCGTCCGCTCGTTGCCATGATCGATCAATGCCACGGCCCGCCGGGTCTTGTCGTCTCGGATCGCCGCATGGACCGTCAACCCCAGCGCCGTCAGCCCGCGCTCGCTCAACTCGCCCAGGTCGTCGTCGCCCACCGCCGTGAACATGTCGCACGCGCCCGCCAGCTTCGCGAGCTGCACGGCGGCGACGGCGCCACCTCCCGCCGGCTCGTCCCAGGTCTCGGACGCGTTCACGATCTCGCCCGCCCTGGGGACGCGGTCGACGAGACCGAACGTGACCCATTCCAGGTGCCCCACCACCCCGACGCGCATCCGCACATCTTGTCAGGTGAAGCGAGTCTGTTCCCGTAAGCTCGCTCGATGCGATCGGACGTCCGACTCACCGCGTTCAGCCACGGCGCGGGATGCGCGTGCAAGCTGGGTCCCGCCGACCTCGGGACGGTGATGGGCATGCTTGGGCAGGTGTCGATGCCCGATGACGTGCTCGTCTCGGCGGGGACGGGCGACGACGCGGCGGCGTGGCGCATCGGGGACGGGCGTGCGCTTATCGCCACCGTGGACGTGTTCACACCTATCGTCGACGACGCGTACGACTGGGGACGGATCGCCGCCGCCAACGCGTTCAGCGACGTGCACGCCATGGGCGGCACGCCCGTTATGGCGCTGAACGTCGCCGGCTGGCCGGTCGACGACCTCCCGCTCGAGTTGTTGTCGCGCGTGCTCCAGGGCGGGCAGGACGTGGCGACGGAGGCGAAGGCCGTGGTGGTCGGCGGCCACACCATCACGTCGACCGAGCCGATCTACGGCATGGTCGCGTTGGGGTTCGCCCACGTCGACCGCCTGGTGCGCAACTCGACCGCCGCCCCCGGAGAACGGCTGTTCCTGACGAAACCGATCGGGACCGGGCTCATCGCGACCGCCATCAAGCGGGGGAGCGCGACCTCGGAGCAGGCGGAGGCCGCGGTGCGGACCATGACCACGTTGAACGCCGCCGCGGCCGGGGCCATGGTCGAGGCCGGCGCCGCCGCGGCCACCGATGTCACGGGGTTCGGCCTCCTCGGCCACCTCCGCAAGATGCTGGAGGCGAGCGGGGTGGCGGCGCGCATCGAGGCGACGCTCGTCCCGACGCTCCCGGGCGCGCTCGACCTCGCCCAGCGAGGCGTGGTCTCGGGAGGTACCGGTCGCAACCACGCCTGGCTGAACGCGACCACCGATTGGGGAACGCTCACGCAGCCCGAGCAGCTCGTGCTCGCCGATGCGCAGACGTCGGGTGGTCTGTTGATCGCCACCCGCCACGCCGATGCGCTGCGCGTGGCCCTCGATGCTCGGCGGGTCCCGCATGCCGAGATCGGGGAGATCGTGGTCGGCGAACCGGGCCGGATCTCGGTGAGCGGGCGGTTGCCCGCCTGAGAGCGCTCATATCCGCCGGTCGGTTCCAGGAATATCCCAGCGCCTTGATAGGATTTGCACCTGCAACGGACGGATATCCGCGTCCGGGCTCACCCGAGGAGCACATCGAGGCGATGACCGAGCTTGACGGCGTCTTCTTCAAAGAGATCGCGGAGCAGGGGCTCCGCGATTTCCCGAACGAATGCTGCGGCGTCATCGCGGCCGACGGCGAGGGTCGTCCCGTCAAGGTTTTCACCATGAGGAACGCCGACGCGAGCCCCGTCACGTACCGGTTGGACGGCAGGGAGCAGCTGCAGGTGTTCGACGAGATGGACGAGCAGGGATGGGAGTTGTGGGCGATCTACCACTCGCACACCCACTCCGAGGCCTACCCGTCCGACACGGACCGCCGCCTGGCTTTCTACCCGGAGTCGCGGTACATGGTCCTGTCGCTCGCGGACCGCGAGCAGCCGGAGCTGCGGTCGTTCTTCATCACGGACGGAGCGGTCGAAGAAGAGGAGCTGACGATCGTATGACGGCCTCCACGCCGATGTTCAACGAGGACCAGGTCCAGCGCTATTCGCGTCACATCATCCTGCCGAACATCGGCGGAGCGGGACAGCGCAAGCTGCTCGACTCGAGCGTGTTGGTGATCGGTGCCGGGGGGCTCGGCTCGCCCGTCGCGATGTACCTGGCGGCGGCCGGTATCGGGAAGATCGGCATCGTCGACTTCGACCGCGTCGACGTCACGAACCTCCAGCGGCAGATCCTGCACACGACCGCCGACGTCGGCCGCCCGAAGGTCGAGTCGGCGGTCGAACATCTCCGCGCGATCAACCCGACGATCGACATCGTGGGCCACGACACGTTGTTGTTCAGCGACAACGTGTTCGATGTGATGGAGCCGTACGACGTCGTGATCGATGGCACCGACAACTTCCCCGTCCGTTACCTGGTGAACGACGCGACGCAGTTCATGGGCAAGCCGCTCGTCTACGGGTCGATCTTCCAGTGGGAGGGCCAGGCGACGGTGTTCATGCCAGGGCAGGAGGCGCCGTGCTACCGCTGCCTCTTCCCCTCGCCGCCGCCGCCCGGGACCGTGCCCAGCTGCGCCGAGGGCGGTGTGTTCGGCGTGCTGCCCGGCGTGATCGGCTCGATCCAGGCGACCGAGGCGATCAAGCTGATCACCGGCGAGGGCGAGTCGCTCGTCGGCCGCCTGCTCCTCTACGACGCCCTCCACATGGACGTCCAGGAAGTGAAGATCCGCTGGGACGCCGACTGCCCGGTGTGCGGCAAGGCGCCGACCATCACCGAGCTGATCGACTACGAAGCGTTCTGCGGCGTTCCCGCTCGAGCCGAATAAGGAGTCCGTTACCGATGGCCGTCACCGTGAAGCTCCCCACGATCCTCCGCAAGCACGCCGCCGGCGAGGCGAAGGTCGGCGCCGACGGCGCCACGCTCCGCGACGTCCTGTCCGACCTCGAGGGCAAGTACCCCGGCATCACCAAGAACGTGCTCGCCGAGGACGGCGGCCTCCACCGCTTCATCAACGTCTACGTGAACGACGAGGACGTGCGGTACCTGGGGTCCCTCGAGACCGAGGTTGCCGACGGCGACACCGTCTCGATCCTCCCGGCCGTCGCCGGCGGCTAGGCTTCCGTCTCGGGATAGGCATCGAAGGGAGCCCTCGGTTCCCAGGGCCGTTCGCCCCTGTCCTCCACGGTCCCTCGCGCTACGGTGGGGTCGGAGAGGAAGTGAGAACCATGAGACCTTCCCTCGTTGTGCATCAGGACGTCAGCCCCGCACCGCGGCCGACGCTCCGTGTGGTTCCCGAGCCGGTGGCTCCCCCGGAAGGACCACGTCGATCCATCGCCATCATCGGCTTCATCGTGCTCGTGGTGCTCGCGGGGATGGGCGGTGTCTACATCACGCAGCACCACCTGGTCACCCAGCGCGATGCGACCATCGCCACGCTCCAGGGTGACGTGGCTGGTCTCCAGGCGCAGGTCACCGCTCAGCAAGGGAACGCCGCCGTCGCTCAGCAGACGGTCCTGGACCAGCAGCAGGTCATCGCTGGACTGCGAACGCAGAACGCCACGCTGCAGATGGAGTACCAGATCGCGGTCGGGAACGAGCGGACCGCGCAGCAGGCGCTGGCGGAGTCGCAGGCGCAGTTGCGGGCCGCGAACCAGACCGTGCAGACGTTGGTCGGCGCGCCGTTGGCCGACGGAACGTACGTCGGATACCTGATGGCGGTGGGTGCGCAGCAGTCGCCGCCACGTTTGGTGATCGACCGGGCGAAGATGACGCCCGACCAGGGTCTGGTGAACGAGAGTCCCGCCTGGCGCACGGTTCCGATCACGCCGACGGCGTCCGTGGTCGTCCTGAGCCTGCAGCCGTACCACCCGCAGGCGATCTCGCTGGACCGGTTCGCGCATCTCTTCGTGAACCCTGCGCCCTGGGCCGACCGCGTGACGCACGCTCCGTTCCGCATCACCGTGAGCGGCGGGGTCGTGACCGCGATCCATGAGTTCCGTCCGACCTAACGACGCTGGACGACCCGGCGGGGGGAAGCATCGGAGAGAGGAAGGGGAGGGCGGGCGACCGCCCTCTCCTCTTCGCGGCGGCCGATCCGACCGAGAAGCTCGGCTCCTGGTGGGTCTTCGGGTAGCCACTGGGATAATCCCCTGGTGCGTTACGACGACATCCTCGACGCGATCGGGAACACGCCGCTCGTCGGCATGCCCCGCCTTTCGCCGAAGCCCGGCATCCGGTTGTGGGCGAAGCTCGAGGGCAACAATCCCACGGGGTCCACGAAGGACCGCATCGCGAAGAAGATGGTCGAGATGGCCGAAGCGTCGGGCGAGCTCACCGCCGACCGCACGATCCTGGAGCCGACGTCCGGGAACACCGGCATCGCCCTGGCCATGGTCGCCGCGCGCAAGGGCTACAAGCTCACGGTCGTCATCCCCGACAACGCGAGTCAGGAGCGCGTCGGGCTGCTCCGCCTGTTCGGCGCCGAGATCGTGTTCAGCGAGGGCGACAAGGGGACCAACGGTTCGATCGAGGTCGCGCGGCGTCTGGCCCAGGACCCGAAGTACTTCATGCCGTTCCAGTACGGCAACCCGGCGAACCCGCTCGCGCACTACGAGGGGACCGCGGCGGAGATCCTGGCCGACCTTCCGACGATCACGCACTTCGTCGCGGGCATGGGCACCGGTGGCACGCTCACCGGCAACGGCCGTCGCCTGCATGAGCACGACCCGAACATCCAGGTGATCGCCGCCGAGCCCGAGCTCGGCGACCTGGTCTACGGACTGCGGTCGCTCGATGAAGGGTTCGTTCCGCCGATCTTCGACCCGGACCAGGTGAATCGGAAGTTCCTGGTGAACTCCGCCGACGCGCTCCGCACCAACCGGGACCTCACGGCGAGGGAGGGCATCTTCGCGGGGATCTCGTCGGGCGCCGTGGTGCACGTCGCGCTGCGGATCGCCGCCGAGTTGGATACGGCCGACATCGTGTGCTTGCTCCCCGACGGCGGCTGGAAGTACCTCTCGACCGAGGCCTGGGCCGAGGACATCGAGACGGCCGAGAAGGGCGTCGCGGAGTCGCTGTGGTGGTGACCCGCGCGTGAGCGACCCGCGGCCGATCGGCGTCTTCGACTCCGGCGTCGGCGGGCTCACCGTCGCCCGCGCGATCCTCGACCTCCTTCCGCGCGAGCCGATGATCTATGTCGGCGATTCGGCCCGGTTCCCGTACGGCCCCAAGCCGGTCGAGGAGATCCGGCGATACGCCATCGACATCGCCGACTACCTGGTCCACCGGGACGTGAAGATGCTCGTCGTCGCGTGCAACTCCGTCGAGGTCTCGGGTCTCGGCGACATCGCGGTCCGGGCAAGGATCCCGGTGGTCGGCGTGATCGACCCCGGCACGCGAACCGCGGTCCACGCCACGCGGAACGGGGTGATCGGCCTGATCGGCACGGAGGCCACCATCACGAGCGGCGCGTACGATCGAGCCGTCGCCGCGACGGGCGCACCGGTCACCCTTCATTCCCGGGCCTGTCCGGTGTTCGTGGAGCACGTCGAGCGAGGGGACACGACGAGCGATGCGTTGCGAAGCGCCGCGCGGGAGTATCTTGTGCCGTTGGTCGAGAGGGGCATCGACACGTTGATCCTGGGTTGCACGCACTACCCGTTGCTCTCGGGGCTGCTCCAGCTGGAGCTCGGCCCCGACGTCGTCCTGGTGTCTTCCGCGGAGGAGACGGCGAAGGACGTCTACGCGACGCTGCTGCGGTCCGGGCTCGAGCGGCAGGAGCGCGATGCCCCGGCCCACGAGTTCCTCTCGACCGGGGACCCGGAGCTCTTCCAGCGTCTGGCCGAGGTCTTCCTCGGCCCCGAGCTCCTCGAGGTCCGCGCCGCCCAGGCCCAACCCGTCGGGGGCGGCTCGTGGAACTGACGGTCCTCGGCTCGAGCGGCACGTGGCCGGGCCCGGGGAGGGCGACGTGCGGATACCTCCTCAGCCATGACGGAGCGCATCTGTGGCTCGACGCCGGCGCCGGCACGTTCTCGCGGCTCCAGCAGTGGATCCGCGTGGATCAGATGACGGGCATCGTGATCAGCCACGGCCACCCCGACCACTTCTCGGACATGCTGATGTGCTTCTACGCGCGCCGCTACGGCCGGCTCGGCCCTCCCGGATTGCCCGTGTTCTCGCCTCCCGACTTCACCGACAAGGCCGCGCTGCTCGTCGCAGAAGAGGGGATGAAGGTCCTGTACGAGGACTTCGCGTTCACGGCCCTGCACGACGGCGACGAGTTCAGCATCGGACCCTTCGAGATCAAGGCGATCGAGATGGTCCACGTCGGCGTGGAGGCGCTCGGGTACCGCATCCGGGCCGGTGGGGTCCTGTTCGCGTATTCGGGCGACGCGGGCCCCTCGGACAACCTGGTGGAGGTGGCCCGCGACGCCGACCTGTTCCTCTGCGAGGCGACCTATCAGGAGTCGAACACGATGTTCCCGTTCCATTCGAGCGCTCGGCAAGCGGGCGAGCACGCCGCGAAGGCCGGTGCGAAGCGTCTGATGCTGACGCACATCGTCCCGACGCTCGACCCGGCCGTCTCGGTCGCGGAGGCATCGGCCGTCTTCGACGGGCCGGTCTCCGCCGCCGACGAGGGCTCCGTGGTGGCGATCACCGCGTGACGCGGCCCGACGCGCGTGCGAACGACGAGCTCCGCCCCGTGTCGTGGGAGCTCGGGTACCAGGAGTGGGCTCACGGCTCCGTGTTGCTCTCCATGGGCAAGACGCGCGTGTTGATCGCGGCGTCCGTCTCCGATGACGCGCCGCGGTGGCTGAAGGGCACGGGGAAGGGCTGGGTCACCGGCGAGTACTCCATGCTCCCCGCCTCGACGAACGAACGATCCCCGCGCGAGGTGAACAAGGGCCGCCCCGGCGGACGCACGCAAGAGATCCAACGGTTGATCGGGCGCTCCCTCCGATCGGTGACCGACCTCGCGAAGCTGGGTGAACGGACGATCACGGTCGATTGCGACGTGCTGCAAGCCGACGCCGGGACGCGCACCGCGTCGATCACCGGCGGATACATCGCGCTCGCGCTCGCGCTGCGCGGCCTGACCCAACGCGGCGTCGTGCCCGACGACGTCCTCGCCGACAGCGTGGCCGCCGTGTCCGTCGGCATGGTGGATGGCGAGGCTCGTCTGGACCTGTGTTACGAGGAGGACGCGGGCGCGGACGTCGATTTCAACGTGGTGATGACCGGTTCGGGAGACTTCGTCGAGGTCCAGGGGACGGCCGAGGGCGTGCCGTTCACTCGCGAGGACCTCGACGCGCTGCTCGACCTGGCGGGAGCGGGCATCGCCGAGCTGACCAAGATCCAGCACGAGGCGCTCGGCGCCTGACGCGCACACATGCCGATCCCTCCTCGCATCGCCATCGCGTCGCGCAACGACCACAAGCTGCTCGAGATCGGGCGGATCTGCGCGGACTGGCCGGTCACGTGGCTGACCATCCGCGATCACGACGGGCCCTGGCCCGACGTCGAGGAGACGGGCGACACCTACCTGGAGAACGCGCTCCTCAAGGCGCGCGCGGTCGCGGCCGCGTTGGGAGAGCCCGCGATGGCCGATGATTCCGGGATCGAGGTCGACGCGCTGGGCGGGAAGCCGGGCCCGCGCTCGGCGCGGTTCGCGGGTGAGACCGCCACCGATCAGGAGAACCTCCGGGCGCTGATCCAAGCGGTCGCCGGCGTTCCGGCGGGAGGCCGCACCGCGCGCTACCGGTGCGTGGCGGCGATCGCATGGCCGGACGGCCACGAGATCCACGCCGAAGGGGTGTGCGAGGGGTCGCTCGTCGGGAAGCCGCAGGGGACGGGCGGGTTCGGATACGACCCGATCTTCGTGGCGGTCGGCTGGGACGAGACCGTGGCCGAGCTCTCGGCCGAGCAGAAGGACAGGATCAGTCACCGCGGGAGGGCGTTCAGGGCCCTCCGGGAGGCCTTGGAAGGCTCTTCGGCACCCGTCGAAGGGCGCCCATAGGTCGGACCGGATGCCAGACATCCGCCAAGTACCCGACTCAAGGTAGGCGCCCGACCCGCCGACGCCTCTTGCGTGGGTGAAACGAACGAAGCCGGAGCCGCCGCGCGCCCTGCGCGCCGCAAGCTGCAGAGCACCGAAGGGTTCTTCGATGGAAGAAGCCCCGGAGCTGTCTACGCCGTCGGCCTGACGTTCACCGTCGTCCTGTTCATCTTGGACTGGGTGTCGGGATCCCAGATCTCGTTCGCGCTCTTCTATCTCATGCCGATCGGCCTGGTCACGTGGAACCTGGGCCGGCGCGCGGGGATCGGCACCGCGCTGATCTGCACCATCGCGACCCTGGTCGCCGATCTCACGGGCCCCAGCGCCATCCACGACCTGGTTCCGTACTGGAACGCGCTCGGACGCTTCGCGGTGTTCATCGCGTTCGCGGTACTGCTCGCCACCCTGAAGGAGACCCTGGTGGCCCAGCGTGAGCGCGTCGAGCGCGAGCACGAGGTTTCGAGCGGGCTGCGCGAGATGAACGACGTCAAGGACACGCTGCTCCACGCCGTGTCGCACGATCTCAAGGGGCCGCTCGCCGGCATCATCGGCGCCATGTCGACGCTCCGTCGCGGCAACGAGCTGCAGCTCACCGACGACGAGGTCGAGAGCCTGTATCAGATGATCGAGCAGAGCGGACGCAAGATGAACCGCCTGATCGACGACATGCTCGATCTCGAACGCCTGGACCGCGGGCAGGTGCAACCCGAGCGCGAGCCGACGGACGTCGGCGAGATGGTGCGCCGTGTCGCGCGCGAGGCCCCGGGGATGGACACGCACCCCGTGCGGATCGACGGCGAGCAGCTGCTCGCGAACGTCGACCCCGCCAAGGTGGAACGGATCATCGAGAACCTGCTGGTGAACGCCGGTCGACACACGCCGGGCGGTACGCCCGTGCACGTGGGGGTGCGCTCGAGCGGCGACGGCATCATCCTCGTCGTCGAGGACGAAGGTCCCGGCGTCCCCGAGGAGCTCAAGAGCACGCTGTTCGACCCGTTCCGGCAGGGACCGACCGCGGCCGGTCGCGGCGTGGGCATCGGTCTCTCGCTCGTGCGGAGCTTCGCCGAGCTGCACGGCGGCACCGCCAACATCGAAGACCGTGAGGGCGGCGGCGCCCGGTTCGTCGTCACGCTTCCCTGCGAGGTCAAGCCGCTCGAACCGGCTACGGCTCGCCTCCGCGCCGTCTAGCAGACGGTGCCGCTGCCGCGACTCGAACGCGGACGGGCGTGAGCCCACGTGGACCTAAACCACGCGTGTCTACCAGTTCCACCACAGCGGCGCGATGAGCAGCTTATCCCGTCGGCCACGAGCTCCCGACGTTCGTCCGAGTGACCTTCGCGGCCCGGGGGTCGATAATCACCGGGTGAGATCCCGTCGCTTCATCGCGTACGCCCTGGTCGGCATGCTGGCAGGGGTGTCATGCACCCGCGCCTCCGCGACCCCTCCCGTGGTCGCGGCTCCGTCGAGCGTCGCACCCGCCCCGGCTGCCCCGGTCGCGCTGGCCGAGACACCGGATCCCGGACCCGTCCTTCCGAACGGGACGTTCGTAGCCCGGTCGAAGACCCGCTGGCTCACCATCTGGCGGGGCCCCTCGACGGATGCCGGCAAGCGGTGGGCGTTCGCGACCCGGAACGCGGTCGGACAGCCGATCGAGTTCCTCGTCGCGAAGACGGCCCGCGACGCGAACGGCGATCCCTGGCTCCGGATCCTCTTGCCGATCCGCCCGAACGGCGCCGCGGGATGGGTCCGTATGGGCGCCGTGACGGTGCGGAAGACCCAGCAGCGCATCGTCGTCGATCTCTCTGCGAAGACGCTCCGCTATTTCCGGAACGGTCACCTTCAGCACGACTTCTCGGTCGGGATCGGCCGGCCCGAGACCCCCACCGCGGTCGGGACGTTCTACGTCTGGGCACAGGTGCCGCAGGCGAGCCCGACGGGACCGTACGGCGTGTTCGCGCTCGGGCTCTCGGGGTTCTCCCCGGTGCTCACCGACTGGCCGGGCGGCGGACGCATGGCGATCCACGGCACCGCGAACCCCGGGGATCGGGGGCAGATGGTGTCGCACGGCTGCATCCGCGTCTTCAACGACGACATGGCCACCCTGCGGAGCGTCCCGCTCGGCACGCCCGTCGTCATCCGGGCGTGACCCCGAAGGCACGGTCCGCCCGCCCGCCGGCGTTCGGCCCGCAGGTCCACGCGTTGCGTGGCAAGGCCGCGCGTAAGCGAACGCCGAGGTCGAGCCACGGGGCATGGCAGCCGTCACCGAACCGGCCCGACCCCGTCGCGCTGCTGGAGGAGCAGGCTGCGAGCCGGGTCCCCGAACTCGTCCCGATCCGCTACGGCCGCATGCTCGTGTCGCCGTTCACGTTCTTCCGTGGCGCAGCTTTGCTGATGGCGTCCGACCTGGCGGATACCCCGCGGTCCGACATCGTCGTCCAGCTCTGCGGCGACGCGCACCTGTCGAACTTCGGCGTGTTCGCGTCGCCCGAGCGCAAGATGCTGTTCGACATCAACGACTTCGACGAGACGCTGCCCGGACCATGGGAGTGGGACATCAAGCGGCTCGCCGCGAGCTTCGAGGTGGCGGGCCGTGAGCCTCGGGTTCTCCGCCGCCGACCGACGAGGAGTCGTGCTCGACGCCGTCGAGTCCTACCGCCGGGCGATCCGACTGGCCGCGGAGATGCGCACCCTGGACGCGTGGTACGCGCACATCGACGTCGATCAGTTGCTCGAGTGGATGCGTGTCGAGGTCGAGGAGGAGCGCCTCGGCAAGCAGGAGCTGCGGGAGGCGGAGCGGGATATCGCGAAGGCACGCACCCGCGACAGCTCGCGTCTGTTCACGCGGCTGGCGGGGGAGGTTGACGGCGAGCTGCAGATCGTCGCCGATCCGCCGTTGATCGTGCCGATCGAGGACCTCGCGCTGCCCGGGACGCAACAGGCGGACATCGAAGCCTCCATGCGGCGGCTGCTGCGTTCGTACCGCCGGAAGCTCACGAGCGATCATCATCCGCTGGAGGAGTTCCGCTACCTCCACACGGCGCGAAAGGTTGTCGGCGTCGGCAGCGTAGGAACGCGCGCGTGGATCCTGCTGCTTGTCGGCCGCGACGACGACGACCCGCTGTTCCTCCAGGCGAAGGAGGCGCAGCCGTCGGTGCTGGAACGGTTCCTGGAGCCGAGTCGCCACGACAACCATGCACGGCGGGTCGTCGCCGGCCAGCGGCTGATGCAGGCGGCCAGCGACATCTTCCTGGGCTGGCAGCGGGTGGTGGATCTCGACGGGGTGACCCGCGACTACTACCTGCGTCAGCTCCACGATTGGAAGGGCGCCGTCGACGTGGAGTCGATGCGGGTGGCCGGCGCGACGATGTACGCGCGGCTCTGCGGAGGGACGCTCGCCCGAGCGCACGCCCGGTTCGGCGACCGCATCGCGATCGGGTCGTACCTGGGCAAGGGCGACGCGTTCGACCAGGCGGTGGCCGACTTCGCCGCTGCGTACGCGGATCAGAACGAGCGGGACTACGAGGCGCTCGTGGCCGCCGTGAAGTCGGGGAAGGTCGCCGCGGAGACCGGGCTCTAGCTGCGGTATCTCGAGGCTAGTCAACCTCAGTTGACACTTTCCACAATCGTCAACTATGGTTGCTTCCATGCCGACGACGACGAACCGACAACCCGAGACCCCGGCGGAAGGCCTGGCGGCGGTCGTGGAGCTCAGGCGTCTCGCGGATCGCCTCGAAGCCTCTGAGGTGGAGCGGGCCCTGCGGCAAGGGTGGAGCTGGAGCCGGATCGCGGAGGCGCTCGGCGTGACGCGCCAGGCGGTGCACAAGAAGTACGCCAAGCGCGTCCAGGCGGCCGGCATCGAAACCAGGAGGAGACGAGATGTTTGAACGGTTCCGGAAGGACAGCCGCGCCATCGTCCTGGACGCCATGAAGGAAGCTCGAGTCCGAGCGGACGCGAAGATCGAGGCCGAGCATCTCCTGCTCGCGCTCGCTCGGCGATCGGCGTGGGACGCCGGGCGGGTCCTGGCCGAGGCGGGCATCGATCACGACGGTCTCCGAGCCGCACTCGACGACGAGGTCCGGCACACCCTCGAAGCCGTGGGCGTGGGGTCGGGGGCGACGTGGATCCCCGACTCGAGTCTGCCGATCGCGGGTCAACCGCGGTGGGGCGAGTCGGCGAAGATGGCGCTGCGACGCGCGACGATCGCCGCCAAGGATCGCGGCGATCGTCAGCTCACCCCGACGCACATCTTGATCGGGGTCCTCCGCGCCCGCGAGGGCACCGTTCCGCGGGCACTCGCGGCGGCAGGAGTGGACCCCACCGAGCTCGCGGCACACGCCGAAGCCACACTCTCGTAGACGAGGCGCTCCGGAGGGTCCAACGACACGGGGCAGGGGGGACCTTCGTCCCGTGCGGCGTCCGGTGGACGGCGTCACGATGCCAGTGCGACCACGTCCCACTGCGGGCGCGGGGGGTGACGCCGATGTTCGTCGATCGGCACGAGGCGGGGAGACGGTTGGCGGACCGTCTCCTGGTTTTCCGGTCGGAGGACCCGCTCGTGCTGGGGCTGCCTCGTGGCGGTGTTCCCGTGGCCGCGGAAGTCGCGCGGACGCTCCATGCTCCCCTCGATGTGCTCGTCGTGAGGAAGCTCGGGTGCCCCTGGCAACCGGAGCTCGGTGTCGGGGCGGTGGGCGAAGATGCCACCCTGGTGGTGAACGCACCGCTCATCGAGCGACTGGACATCTCCGAGGAGCAACTGAACGAGATCGCGGCGCGGGAGTCGGCAGAGGTTGTGCGTCGCGTTCGCCGGTTCCGAGGTGACCGGCCTCCCATTCCGGTGCAGGGCCGAACCGTGATCCTCATCGACGATGGGCTGGCGACCGGATCCACCGTCCGCGCGGGGATCGAGGTGCTCCGCGTGCGCGGGGCACGTCGGGTCGTCGTGGCCGTTCCCGTCGCGCCGCGGGAAACGCTCGAGGAGATCCGGGCGCTCGCGGATCAAGTGGTGGCGCTCGAGGTTCCCGCGACGTTCTTCGCCATCGGGGAGTTCTACGTCGACTTCACCCAGACCTCGGACGAGGAGGTCATGGATCTCGTCACCTCCCTCGCGCCCGTGGACGCGGCGGCGACCCCGACGGGCGGCGGTCGATCGTCGGAGGTCGATGTGGTGGCGGGGTCGCACCATCTGCCGGGCATCCTCGCCGGGCCGGAGCGACCCGTGGGCGCCGTGCTGTTCGCGCACGGCAGCGGCAGCAGCCGGCTGAGCCCCCGGAACCTGTCCATCGCCCAGATGCTGAACCGCCACGGGTTCGCCACGCTGCTGTTCGACCTCCTCTCGCCCGAGGAGGAGCGTCACCGAGCGAACGTCTTCGACATCGAGCTGCTGGCCGGTCGCTTGATCGGTGCGACCCGATGGCTCCGCGAACGGCCGGACATCGGCGAGATCCCGACCGCCTATTTCGGGGCGAGCACCGGTGCGGCAGCCGCGTTGTGGGCGGCGGCCGTTCTGCACCGGGAGATCTCCGCCGTGGTGTCTCGGGGCGGCCGTCCCGATCTGGCGGCGTCGCGGCTGGCGGACGTCGGCGCCCCCACGTTGCTCATCGTGGGAGGGAACGACCAGGTGGTCCTCGGGCTCAATCAGGAGGCCGCTCGAGCGCTTCGATGCATCACGCAGGTCGCCGTGGTGCCCGGTGCGACCCACCTCTTCGAGGAGCCCGGCGCACTCGAGCGGGTGGCCGATCTGGCCCTCGACTGGTTCGAACGCTTCGCCCGTTCGGGCTTCGAAGACGCTCCGAGGTTCCACGGGGACGAAGGGAAGTGCACGCAAGGGAACGATCGAGACGGTTCGGCCTGAGCCGATACCCGTGGTGGGCCCCCGGGGATTCGAACCCCGAACCTGCGGATTAAGAGTCCGTTGCTCTGCCAGGTTGAGCTAGAGGCCCGGCGCAGTCTAGCAACTGCCGTCGGACCGATCGGGATGGGGTGACCGAGGGGACTTGAACCCCCAGCCTCCAGGACCACAACCTGGCGCTCTAACCACTTGAGCTACGGCCACCACGTGCGTCATCACGATACCAACGGCGTGCCGGGGCTTCCCAGGCCCCAGGGGGCTGGGGTATCATCCGCTCAGGTTTGAATCGCCGTTCAATCACAGCTCGCGGGTGGTCCCGCGGGGAACGGCGGCTCGTCGCGAGGGAGGCGGAACCCCATGGTCGTCAACGAGACGATCGACATCGACCTCGATCGGATAGACACGCTGATCGAGGAGGAGGAAGCGAAGCTCGAGCCCAAGCACCGCGCATCGATCGCGTATCGCGAGGTGGCGGAGCGCACGATCGCCGGAGGTGTCGCCTCCAGTTGGCAGGCCGCGCCGCCGCACGCGATCTACATCGATCACGGACTGGGCAACCGGCTCTGGGATATCGACGGCAACGAGTACCTCGACTTCCATCTGGGCTACGGCGCCATGGTCGCCGGCCATGCGCATCCGAGGATCGTCGAAGCGGTCCAACGGCAGGTCGCGCTCGGCACGCATTTCGCGCAGCCGACGAAGGATCTCGACGCGGTCGGCGACAGCCTGGTCGAACGGTTCGGGCTCCCGCTCTGGCGGTTCTGCAACTCCGGCACTGAGGCCACGCTCGAGGCCACGCGGCTCATGCGCGCGAACACGGGCCGCGAGATGATCGTGAAGATCGAAGGCACGTATCACGGCCACCACGACTCGCTGATGTTCTCCGTCGGGCCAAACCCGGCGAAGATCGGACCACGGGAGCACCCGAACACGGTGCCCCAGGCGCTCGGCATCCCGAAGGCGATGGCGGAGCTGATCCGCGTGGTGCCGTTCAACGACCTGACCGAGGCGGCCCGCGCGTTCGAGGAGAACGAAGGCAAGATCGCCGGGATGATCGTCGAACCGGCCATGATGAACTGCGGCGTGATCCTGCCGGAGCCCGGCTACCTGCAGGGACTGAAGGATCTGGCGCACGCGCACGGCGCCTACCTGGCGTTCGACGAAGTGAAGACCGGCGCGACGATCGCGTTCGGCGGCGCGGTCGAAGCCTTCGGCGTGACGCCCGACATCGTCTGCTTGGCGAAGGCGATCGGCGGCGGCCTGCCCTGCGGGGCGATCGGCGCCACCCGCGAGCTGTACCGGCCGGTCCTGGACGATGAGTACGACATGGCCGGCACGTTCAACGGCAACCCGCTGACCATGGCGGCGACCAAGGCGACGCTCACCGAAGTCCTGACGCGTGACGTGTACGACCACTTCAACGCGATCCACAAGATCCTGGCCGACGGCTGCACGTCGGTGATCGAGAAGTACCGGCTGCCGGCGTACGTGAGCGGTTTGGGCGCGAAGGGCTCGGTGATCTACAGCGCGACGCCGGTCCGCGAGTACCGCGACGCCATGGGGATCGACGAACGGATCACGTACATCGCGTGGCTCTTCCAGCAGAACCGCGGGGTGTTCAAGTCGCCCTGGGCCAAGCAGGAGACCTGGACGACCTCGGTGTTCCACACCGACGAGGACGCCGGGCGATACGTGGATAACTTCGAGGAGCTCGCCGCCGCGCTGACGGCGTGACCCGCCGCGACGGGAGTCGGCGTAGGCTACGGCGTCATGGACGTCACGGAGTTCTCGCTGGACGTGGGTGGCGGCCGCTCGCTCGACGTTCGCGTCGCCGGGCCGCAGGCCGGGTCGTCCTGGTCGCGCACCACGGCACCCCGTCAACGGGACGACCCTTCCGCCCCTACGTGGAGGCGGGCGCGGAGCGCGGGCTCCGGCTCGTGACGTACACCCGCCCCGGATACGCGGGGTCCACGCGCAACCTCGGCCGTTCCGTCGCCGATTGCGCGGCGGATACGGCGCGTGTCGTCGATCATCTCGGCGCCGACCGCTTCTACACGATGGGGCAGTCGGGCGGGGGACCGCACGCGCTCGCGTGCGCGGCGTTGCTCCCGGACCGGGTCATCGCGTGCGCGACGATCGCCGGCGTCGGGCCGTGGGAGGCGGATGGACTCGACTTCCTCGCCGGGCATGGCGCAGGAGAACGTCGCGGAGTTAGGCGCGGCCGTCGAGGGCGGCGAGGCCTTGCGCCGAAACCTGGGATCGGAGGCCGGAGAACCTGCGGCACGCGACGCCGACCGACCTGGCCGAGGCCCTCGGAGGCCTCGTATCCCCGGTCGACGTCGAGGCGCTCACGGGCGAGTTCGCCGAGCACGCGATGGCGATGCTGCACGAGTCGATCTCGACCGGCATCGACGGATGGTTCGACGACGACATCGCGTTCGTGGAGCCGTGGGGGTTCGATCTCGCGGACATCCGCGTGCCGGTGACGGTGTGGCAGGGCGCGCAGGACCGCATGGTGCCGTTCGCGCACGGCGAGTGGCTCGCCGCGCACGTCGCGGGGGCGAAGGCCCAGCTCTCCGACGACGAGGGTCACCTGTCCCTGATCCTCGGCTCGTTCCCGGCGATCCTCGACGACCTGATGGCCGTCTCGGAGGTGTGAGCGTGTCGACCGAGACCCACCGCGACGTCGTGCAGATCGACATGGAGCTCATCGAACGGCTCCTGAAGGTCGAGACGGCGGCGCTCGACGAGAAGCATCGGGGGAGCCTCGCGTATCGCGATGAGGCGAAACGGCGCCTGCCGGGAGGCGTCAGCTCGTCGTGGCAATCCTGGCCGCCCCATCCGATCTACGTCCGACGCGGCAAGGGCTCGCACGTCTGGGACATCGACGAGAACGAGTACGTCGACTACCACAACGGCTACGGCGTCATGGTCATGGGTCACGCGCACCCGAAGATCGTGGAGGCCGTGCGGGAGCGGGTCGCGCTGGGAACGCATTTCGCGCAGCCCACGGAGGACGCGACTGATCGTCGCCGATCAGCTCGCCGAGCGGTTCCAGCTGCCGTTCTGGCGCTTCGGCAATTCGGGGACCGAGTCCACGCTCGACGCGGTTCGCATCATGCGCGCCACTGACCGGTCGCAAGCTGATCCTGAAGATCGAGGGGACCTATCACGGTCACCACGACTCGCTGATGGTGTCGGTGTTCCCACCGGAGACGGAGGCCGGGCCGCGCGATCACCCCGCGTCGGTCCCGCAGACGCTCGGCCTGCCCGCAGGAGTTCGTCGACCTGGTGGTCGCGGTGCCGTTCAACGACGCGGAGGCCGCCGAGCGCGCGTTCGTCGAGCACCCGGAGCAGATCGCCGGCATGATCGTCGAGCCCGCCATGACCAACTGCGGCCTGGTGCTGCCCGACCCCGGCTACCTCCAGGCCTTGAAGGACATCTGCCATCGGCACGGCGCGTACCTCGCCTTCGACGAGGTCAAGACCGGGTGCACGCTCGCGGGGGCGGGGCCGTCGAAGCGTTCGGCGTGGTGCCCGATCTGATCTGCCTGGCGAAGGCGATCGGCGGCGGCCTGCCGTGCGGCGCGATCGGCGGCACCGACGAAGGCGATGGGCATGGTGATCCGGGGAGAGCTGGATCAGGTCGGCACGTTCAACGGCAACCCGCTCACGCTGGCGGCGTCGAAGGTGAACCTGACCGAGGTATTGACCAGGGACGCGTACGTCGAGCTCGAGCGGATCAACGCGAGTCCTGCCGGATGCGAGGACGTCATCGCCGCGCATCGGCTGCCCGCGAGCATGAAGCGCCTCGGCGCGAAGGGTTCGATCGACTGGCGTTCCACGCCGATCCACGAGTACCGCGACCTGTGGGAGATCGACGACCGGGTGCCGCAGCTCGCCTGGCTCTGGCAGCTGAACCGCGGTGTCTTCAAGTCGCCGGGATCGAAGTGGGAGAGCTGGACCACGTCGATCGTCATGAGCGACGCCGACGCGCAACGGTACGTGGACAACTTCGCGTCGTTCGCGGACGCGATCACGGGGTAGGCGAACGCGTGGACGGACCCGAAGCGACGGATCCGGCAGCCGAGGACGGCAAGGCCTCGGCGCCATCGTGGATGCCGTGGTTCCTGCGACAGGTGACGATCCGCGGCGTCCTGGTCCTCATCGCGGGGATCTGGGGCGTGATGCTCATCACGGATATCACCTCGAAGTTGTCGAGCGTGATCGGCATCCTGTTCACGGCGTTCTTCCTCTCGTTCGCGATCGAGCCCGCCGTCAACTGGCTCGCCGCGCGCGGATGGCGTCGTGGCAGCGCGACCGGTCTGATCTTCCTCGGGGTCTTCATCGCCTGCGTCATCCTCGTGGCGCTCGTGATCCCCGCCGTCATCTCGGGCACGAAGCAGCTGATCGCGGCGGCTCCCGACATGGTGCGTACGTTCGTCCGGTTCGCGAATCGGCTCGGCTGGCACATCTCCGCCGAGCAACCTGACCACGCAGATCGAGCAGCACGCGCAGGAACTGGTGGGATCGGCGGCGAGCCTGGCCGGGAACGTCTTCGGCATCGCCGCGTCCATCCTCGGTGGGATCTTCCGATGGGCGACGATCGCCCTGTTCACGTTCTACATCGTCGCCGAGGGGCCGAAGCTCCGGCGGATCATCTGCAGCGCCTTGCCTCCGAAACAGCAATCGCACGTGCTGTTCGTCTGGGATCAGGCGATCGAGAAGACGGGCGGCTACTTCTACTCGCGCCTGCTCCTCGCCGTGATCAACGGCACCGGCATGTACATCACGCTGCGGGTGTTCAGCGTCCCCTTCGCCGCACCGCTCGCGATCTTCGAAGGACTGGTCGCCGAGTTCATCCCCATCGTGGGCACGTACATCGCCGGCGCGGCCCCCGTGTTCGTCGCGCTCCTCTCCGCGCCGACGGCGGGGATCGCGGCGCTCGCCTACGTCTTGATCTACCAGCAGATCGAGAACTACTGGCTGAGTCCCCGCCTGACCGAGAAGACGATGCAGCTGCATCCGGCGGTCGCCTTCGCGGCGGCCCTGATCGGTGGTTCGATCGGTGGCATCCTCACGGCGTTCCTCGCCCTGCCGGTGGCCGCCGTGATCCAAGCGGCGATCCAGGAGTACGGCAAGAAGTACACCGTGGTCGAGGACGGGCTGACGGCCGAGACCGCTCCGCGACCGCCGAAGGACGACAAGCCCGGCATGGCGGAACGCTTTCGAGAACGCAAGAACAAGGACGACGGACCGGAGGCGTGAGCCCGGCTCCCTTGCGGTTGACGATCGAACGCGCGCGGCGGCTCTCCGTTGCCGCGCAACTCCTGTCCGCGCCCCGGCCGCGTACGATCGAGGAGGTCGTGCGCGGACTCGGCGAGGTCCAGGTGGATCCGACGAGCGCGGTCGCGCGTACGGAGCACCTCGTGCTCTGGAGCCGGTTGGGCTCCCGGTTCCGTGTCGCCGATCTGGAGCGCATGCTCTGGGACGAACACTCGTTGTTCGAATACCGGGCGCACATCGTCCACGTCGACGACTTCGCGATCCATCGTGAGTCGATGCGGCGCTTCGCGGGTGGCCTCACCCCGAGCGACCCCAGGCGCTCGTATTGGCGCGACTGGATGGACGCGAACGCGGCGTTCCGCCGCTACGTGCTGCGCGAGCTTCGCCGCCGTGGTCCGCTTCGAACGAGAGACCTCGAGGATCGCGCCGTCGAGGGGTGGCAGACCGGTGGCTGGAACGACGATGGGAAGAGCACCGCGATGATGCTCGAGCTCCTGTGGGCGCGCGGGGAGGTGATGATCGCCGGCCGGGACGGGCAGCAGCGGCTCTGGGATCTGGCCGAGCGATGCGTGCCCGTCGATCGACCGCGGTTGTCGAAGACGGCGCTGGCACGCCGGGTCGTCGAGGCCCATCTGCTCGCACGCGGAGTGGGCACGCCGCGCAGATCGGCCGGACGTTCGACGGCCGGCCCGCCGGGTGGGAGCGCGCGCTCGAAACGCTGGCGCGAGAGGGCGTGGCGATCCCCGTGCGCGTCGGCGACCTGGATGGTTCGTGGTACGTCCACGCCGACGTGCTGGACCATTCGTTCCGTCCACGCACGACGCTCGCTGTCGCCGTTCGACGACCTGGTGTCGGATCGAGATCACACCGAGCAACTGTTCGGCTTCCGGTTCCGGCTTGAGATCTACGTGCCGAAGGCCAAGCGGGAGTTCGGCTATTTCGTGCTGCCGATCCTGCACGGCGACCGGTTGATCGGACGGATCGATCCCCGGTTCGATCGTGCGACGGGGGTCCTGCATGTGAACGCCGTCTACGCCGAGGATGGTGCGCCCGCCGACGCAGGCGTAGCCGTTCGGCGCACGATCGAGGAGTTGGGCCGCTGGCGAGGGGCGACCGACATCCGGTTCACGCGGAAGGTGCCGACCGCGTGGCGGAACCATCTGACCTGAGGTCACGCCGCCCACACCTGCCCGGACGTGCCACGTCACTACACTCCCTGACCGAACGACATCTTCGAAGGGACGGTGCATCGACATGCCGAAGGGCATCCTGGAACGGCTCGCGGACGGCCCCGTCCTGGGCGACGGCGGGTATCTGTTGGAGCTGGAGAAGCGCGGGTACGTGCAAGCGGGCCCGTTCACGCCCGAGGTCGTGATCGAGCATCCGGACGCCCTGATGCAGCTGCACCGCGAGTTCCTGCGCGCGGGGGTGGACGTGCTGCAGACCATGACGTTCTACGCCAGCGACGACAAGCTCGCGACCGTCGGCCTGGAGGGCAAGGTCGACGACATCAACCGCAATGCCGTCCAGATCGCGCGACAGGTGGCAGCCGAGGGCGACGCGCTCGTCGCCGGCAACCTGTGTCTCACGTGGGCCTACGATCCGGCGGACCCCGCGAGCGCGGACCACGTGCGTGCGTTGTTCGATCGACAGCTCCAGGACCAGATCGACGCCGGCGGCGTCGACTTCTGGATCGGCGAGACGTTCTCGTTCGTCGGCGAGGCGATCTTGTTCGTCGAACGCGCCAAGGCGACGGGGCTGCCGGTGATGGCGACGATGTGCTTCGAGCAGCCGGTGCCGGCCTCGTACGAGGGTGACTCACCCGCCGATTGCGCGCGCAAGCTCGCCGACGCCGGGGCCGACATCGTCGGCGTCAACTGTCTCAACGGGCCGGAGCAGATGCTGCCGATCGCGATCGAGATGCGAGGAGCGGTCGCCGGGCACGTGGCGGCGCAGCCGGTCGCGTACCGCACCACGGCCGAGCAGCCGGACTTCACGGCCACGGGCAACTTCCCCTACGAGCTCGATCCGCTCCAGCTCTCCCGCAAGGAGATGGGCGACTTCGCGCGGCAGGCGCGTGACGCCGGCATCGACTACATCGGGTCGTGCTGCGGCTCCGTGCAGGGCCACGTCCGCGCGATGGCGAAGGTCATCGGCAAGCTCCCCGCCGAGGAGCGCGAGTGGAAGTCGGCGACAGGCAAGGCCATGTCGGCCTACGAGTACCGCGAGCACTCCGAGACCGAGGTCTGACCGACGTGAGCGAGCGGCGCGAGTTCGACGTCGCCGTCGTCGGGCTCGGCGGCATCGGCTCGGGAGCGATGTACTGGGCGGCGAAACGCGCGGGCGCAGGGCGTGCTCGGTCTCGAGCGGTTCGAGCTCGGACACGAACGCGGCGCGTCGCAGGATCACTCCCGGATCATCCGTCTCAGCTACCACACGCCGGCGTACGTGCGGTTCGCGCAGGACGCGTACGCGGCATGGGCCGACGTGGAGCGGGCCTCCGGCGATCGCCTGGTCGTGAAGACCGGCGGCATCGACCTGTACCCGCCGGACGCCATGCACTGGGCGACGCACTACGAGCGTTCGCTCGACGAGGTCGGCGTGCCGTACGAGTGGATGGACGCCGCGGAGGTCATGCGCCGTTGGCCGCAATGGCATCTGGATGACGACGTCCGCGTGATGTATCAGGAGGCGTCGGGCATCGCGGCGGCGGCGACGGCGAACGCGGCGCACCGACGGGTGGCGTCCGACCTCGGTGCGACGTTGGTGGACGACGCGCGCGTGACGTCCGTGCGCGAGGAGAGCGGTGGCTACGAGTTGATCGCCGGCGGCGTGACGTACCGCGCCGAACGTCTGATCGTCACCGCCGACGCCTGGACGAACGAGATCCTCGAGCAGCTCTGGCGCCCGATCAACCTGACGGTCACGCAGGAGCAGGTGCACTACTACGCGTCGCGAGACCTGGATGCGTTCGATCCCGAACGGTTCCCGATCTGGATCTGGATGGGCGATCCCTCCTTCTACGGCTTCCCCGCGTTCGGCGAGGCGGGAGCGAAGATCGGGCGCGACGTCGGCGGGCGCGAGGTCACCGGCGACACGCGGTCGTTCGACCCCGACCCGGCGTATTCGGAGGCGCTCGACGGGTTCATGCGGGAACATCTGCCCGGCGGGTTCGGCCCGTATCTCCTTCAACGATCGTGCCTCTACACCATGACGCCCGATCGCGACTTCGTGATCGACCTGGTGCCGGGTCACGAGCACGCGGCGGTCGGACAGGGCGCGGCGCACGCGTTCAAGTTCGCCAGCGTGTTCGGCAAGTCGCTCGTCGAGCTCGTCTTCGACGGCAAGGCGGAGTCGGATGTGAGCGATTGGTCGATCGAACGCGACGTCCTCACCATGGCGGACCCGCCCAAAGAGTTCTTCGTCTAGCGCCCCGCAGCTAGACTCCACCGCGTGGGCGAGCCGCAGGTGGGCGTCATCATGGGGTCGCGTTCCGACTGGGAGACCATGCGGGTCACGGTCGAGACGCTCGACGACCTCGACGTGCGGTACGAGACGCGCGTGGTGTCGGCGCATCGGACGCCCGACCTGCTGTTCGAGTACGCATCCACCGCCGCGGAGCGCGGGTTGAAGGTGATCATCGCCGGCGCCGGTGGAGCCGCGCATCTCCCCGGCATGACGGCCGCCAAGACCGAGCTGCCGGTGCTCGGCGTCCCGATCGAATCGAAGGCGTTGAAGGGTATGGACTCCTTGCTCTCGATCGTCCAGATGCCGGCCGGTGTGCCCGTCGGCACGCTCGCGATCGGCCGGGCCGGTGCCGTCAACGCCGCACTACTGGCGGCGGAGATCGTCGCGCTGGAAGACGACGGGGTCCGCGAACGCTTGAAGCGGTTCCGGGCGACGCAGACGCAGAACGTCCTGTCGCATCCCGATCCCGACGACCGGTAGTCGCGCATGCGCGTCGGGATCGTCGGCGGGGGCCAGCTCGGTCGCATGCTCGCGCTCGCGGGGCACCCCTTGGACATCCGGTGCACGACGCTCGATCCCGCTCGCGATTCGCCGGCGTCCCAGGTCGCCCCGAGCATCGTCGGCGCCTACGACGATCGATCAAGCGCTCGCGCGCCTGGCCGACGATGCCGACGTCGTCACGTACGAGTTCGAGAACGTCCCCGTGGAAGCGGCTCGGTTCCTGGTGGAGCTCGCCCCGGTGTTCCCACCCGCCGAGGCGCTCGAGACCGCCCAGGATCGGATACGTGAGAAGGCGCTGTTCGACGACGTCGGGCTGCCGACCGCCCCGCACGAAGCGGTGGCGACGCCGGAGGAGCTCCGCGCCGCGGTTGGGCGGGTGGGGATCCCGGCGGTGCTGAAGTCGCGCCGGCTGGGCTACGACGGGAAGGGGCAAGCGGTGATCCATGACGCCGTGCTCGCCGAGGACGCGTGGCGCGCGATCGGTGAGGTGCCGGCGATCCTCGAACGGCTCGTCCGGTTCGACCGGGAGCTCTCGATCATCGGCGTCCGCGGCCGCGACGGCTCGGTCGCCTTCTATCCGCTCGTCGAGAACCACCATCGGGAGGGGATCCTCCGCCTATCGCTCGCACCGGCGCCCGATCTGTCGCCCGGCCTTCAAGCCCAAGCGGAGTCGCGGGCGCGAGCCGTGATGGATCGGCTGGAGTACGTGGGCGTCATGGCGATCGAGCTGTTCCAGGTGGGGGACCAGCTGCTCGGGAACGAGATGGCGCCCCGCGTGCACAACTCGGGGCACTGGACGATCGAGGGGGCGGAGACCAGCCAATTCGAGAACCATCTCCGCGCCGTGACCGGGATGCCGCTCGGCTCGACCGTGGTACGCGGGTCGTGCGCCATGGTGAATCTGATCGGCACGGTCCCCGATCCGGCCGCGGTCGCCGCGGTGAAGGGCGCCCACCTCCATCTCTACGGCAAGGAACCGCGACCGGGCCGGAAGCTCGGTCACGTGACCATCATGAGGAGCGACGCGGGACCCATCGATCCGGCGCTCCTCGAGGCCATCGGATCCGAAGTTCCCTGAATCTCGGTATCCAGGTCGGCCGCCCGGGTGACGACTCTTTAGGGGACATGGCCTACCTCACGTGCCCCGACTGCATGATGCCGAACCCGGTCGGCGACGATGCCGTGAAGTACGCGTGCTTCGCGTGCTTCGCAGAGATCATCTTCGAAGGCTGTCCCGGTTGCGGGTACCAGCAGGCGGTGCCCTCACGGTGGCAGGGCGCGTTCGCATGCGGACATTGCTCGCAGCGGGTCGAGATCCCACGCCAGCGCTTCTATGCCACGTCGACGAGGGCGAAGCAGGTCGAGGGGTTCGGCTACATGTATCCGCGGATGTGACCGCTCAGTCGTCGGGCTCGACGTAGTCGTCCTCGTGGTCGACGGCGCCGGGTGCGCGGTCTCGGATCGACATCGCCGCGGTTTCGGCTGATACGAACGGATCGCGATCGATGACCGCGTCTCCCACCATCTGGGGTTCGTGGTCGGGAGCGTCGAAGTCCTCGATCGCGATCTCGATGTCCTTCGGCGATCTGTCGGAACGCTCCTCCGCCAGACGTTGATCCAGCGTTTCGCCTCGAACCTGCTCCTCGGCGGTGACACCGAACGATTCCGCACCGAAGGCATGGTCGGCGAGCTCGATCATCACCTCCATGTCCTCTCCCGGGTCGTCTTGGGGGTCGAGGTCCGGGTCGAGCCGTTCTGGGTCTTCGGGTGTCATGCGGATCTCCTTGTCCACCATAAAGCCTATCGGGATGGTACGGGGTCGTGCCCCTGATCCGACTGCTAGCGTCCGACACCATGACGGCTACAGCGGATGTTCTCGACCAGCACGGCGACCGTGCCGCGGTCTGCGCGATCGCGTTCCGGCAGTTCGGGGGCCGGCGGGCGTTCCAGGGGCCGATCAGCACCGTCCGCTGTGACGAGGACAACGTGCTGGTGCGGCGGCGGCTGTCGGACCCCGGCGCCGGCGGCGTCCTCGTCGTCGACGGAGGCGGCTCCCTTCGGGTGGCCCTCGTCGGTGAGATCGTTGCCGGTCTCGCGCGAAACAGCGGCTGGGCGGGCCTCGTCATCAACGGATGCGTCCGCGACGTGGCCGCCCTCCGCGATCTCGACCTGGGGATCAAGGCCGTCGGATCGACGCCCCGGCCCTCCGGCAAAGAGGGTCTCGGCGAGATCGATGTGCCGGTGACGTTCGGCGGCGTGACGTTCCGCCCCGGGGACTGCTGTTCAGCGACGACGACGGCGTCGTGATGTTGGAGCCGTCAGCGTAGCGACGAGCGAGTCCGACCAAGGCTCCTTCCCCGCCAGCGATCGAAAACGCCTCCTCCGCAGGCTTATCGGCTCCTTAACCGACGGTTGTCCGGACGCTTGCACCGCTCCACCTACGGTGGTCGCAGGTCACTCGAGAAGGAGGAGCACGATGAACAAGCGGTCCGCGGTGTTCATGGCAGCAGGGTTGGTGGCGGTGCTCGCGCTCGGCGGGTTGGCGTTCTCGCGCGGTCTCACCGGACCGACCGTCAGCTCCGCCACCCCCCGGAACAAGCACGCGCACGTCAAGCCGCTCGTGCGGACGCACACGAAGAAGATCGTGGTCCACAAGCAGGCGCCCACGCCACCCGCGCGCACGGTGGTCATGCCCGCTCCTTACACCTACACCGCTGCGGCAACCACGACGGCGGGCGGATACGAGGGTTCGGACGATGGAGGGTTCGAGGGAGACGGTGGGCACGGTGGTGGTGGCGGCGATGACTGACCGGGAGCGTCCGAAGAAGCAACGGTGGTCCAGGCGAGCGGTCCGCGCGGCCGCGTGGACCGCGGTGGGCACGGGGTTCATCTCGGCGCTCGGCGTCTTGGGTGCGGCTCCGAACCCCGCGGCCGCCGGCCAGACCGCGACGAAGGCTCCGAGGAAGATCATCATCCGGCGCATCATCAAGAAGGTGGTGATCGTCAGTCAGGCGGCGCCCGCTCCGGTGCACGTCGTCTACACGGGTGGCGGGAGCACGACCGGCTCGGCGCCGGCTCCGGCGCCCGTCTCGACCGGCGGGTCGCACCCATGAGCGAGCTTGCCAGCACCACGTTCAGGGCGATGGGGACGGAGATCACGATCGTTGTCCCGGGCACGTTCCCCGAACGCGTCGTCAAGGGCGTGTTCGAACGGGTCACGGACGTCTTCGCTCGCGAGGAGCAGCGGTTCTCGCGGTTCCGAGGTGACAGCGAGCTCACGTCGGTGAACGCGAACGCCGGCCGATGGACGAACGTGAGCGCCGGGTTCGAGCGGCTCTTCCGGTTCTCGCTCCGTCAGGCGGAACGTACGGATGGTCTGTTCGACCCGACCGTGCTGCACGCGATCATCGCGGCCGGATACGACCGCGACTACGACGAGGTGCTCGCCGGTGCGAGAGGGGTCTTGCACCCACCACAGCCGTGCGGCCGATGGGCCGAGATCGGCATGCGCCCCGGAGGGCTGCGACTCCCGGCAGAGGTCGGGCTGGACCTCGGCGGTGTCGCGAAGGGATGGACGGCGGACCTGGCTGCAGAGGCCGCGGTGCGCTCGGGTATGCCCTGGGCGCTCGTCAGCGCCGGGGGAGACCTGCGCATCGCCGGCGATTGCGTCGGCGTCGACGTGGCGATCGAGGATCCGTGGGTCGCGACCGAAGAGGCGGCGCGTGTCCGGCTCAGGAGTGGAGCGCTCGCGTCGTCGTCGACGACCCGGCGCGCTTGGGGGCCGGGTCTGCACCACGTGATCGACCCGCGGACCGGGGCGCCATCCGACGCCGCGGCCCTGCAGGCGACCGTCTGGGCCCCCACGTGCGCCGAGGCGGAGACGCTCGCCACGTGGGCGATCCTGACCGGGCCCTCGGCGCTGGACACAGTGCCGGGAGCAATCGCCACTATCGATGGGAGTCTCGTCATGAGCTTCGCGACCACCGAGGTGGCCGCGTGAACACATGGATCATCCTGCGCGCGGCCGGCATCGGCTCGTACATCGCGCTCTGGCTCGCGGTCGACTGGGGCCTGATCTCGACGACCTCGCTCGTGACCAAGCGCGTGTCGAAACCGACGTCGATCCTCTTCCACGGCGTCGTGGCGAGCGCCGGTCTCGCCCTGCTCGTGATCCACCTGGGGGGACTGCTGGTCGACAAGTTCATGCCGTTCGGTCCGCTGGATCTCCTGATCCCGATGCGAGCGAGCTACCGGACACTCGCGGTGACGTTCGGCATACTCGCCATGTACGGGATGGTGCTGGTGCTGGTGACCTCGTGGATCCGCAAGCGATTGGGAACCAAGCTCTGGCGGGCGATCCACCTCTTGGCGATCCCGATCTTCACGCTGGCCCTCGCGCACGGCGTGTTCACCGGAACCGACACGTCCCGCCCGTGGATGTTCGCGATCTACGTCGTGACCGGTCTCCTCGACCCTGTTCCTGCTGATCGTCCGGGGACTCACGATCGGGTACCGGCCGCCTCGTGCGGAGCGCCCGGCTGCGAAGGGTGTTGCGAACGCGACCGCCGACGACGCGCCGGTCACTCGCCGGGAGGTCGTTCGGACTCCGTGACGAGCGCGCGGGGCGCCTGGCACCGCCACGCGTCGGTGAGGAGCTCGGCGAGCTGGTCGACATCGATCGCGGGCAGCCGGACCAAGATCGCAGGGAACGGTTTGTAGTGAGGCTCGGCGAAGAACGTCTCTGGATCGGACTTCAGCAGCATCTCTTTCTCCGACTGGTTCGCGACGCTCACCGCGAGGACGTCATCCCGAGGCACCCGTGCCTTCTTCGGCTCGACGCGCTCCATCCAGTTCCACGCGAATCCCCTCTCCTTGGCGCCGTTGCGAACGGAGAACGTGAAGCGGTCCTCGCCCTCGCTCGTCTCGGGGAGCGACAGCGCGATGCGGCGGACGTCGTTTTGATCGGCCATCGGGCGCGCCGGGGAGGATTCGAACCTCCGGCCCGCGGATTAGAAGTCCGCCGCTCTGTCCCCTGAGCTACCGGCGCCTGGGCGACAGGGTATCGCCGCATCGCCGGCACAGGTGAGCGCTCCGACCGTGGATCGGAGCGGGTGACGGGAATCGAACCCGCATAGCCAGCTTGGAAGGCTGGAACTCTGCCATTGAGCTACACCCGCGGAGCTCCCAGCGTAGCAACTGCGATACTGCCCGCCGTGGAGGTCGCGTTCCGACTCGTCGACGTGTTCACCGAGGTACCGTTCGCCGGCAACCAGCTGTGTGTCGTCCCGGAACCTCCGGCCGGCCTCGACGAGGCGACCATGGCCACGCTGGCACACGAGATCGGGTTCTCCGAGACCACGTACGTGACCGCTGTCCGGGACGGCGGCTACGACGTCCGGATCTTCACGCCCGACGCGGAACTGCCGTTCGCCGGACATCCGACGCTCGGCACGGCGTTCACGATGGTGTCCGAGGACCGCGTCGGCGCGAACCTGATCCAGACCTCAGCGGCAGGCGACGTTCCGGTGGACGTCGACCTTGTCGCCGGTACCGCCTGGATGCAGCAACTCCCGCCGGTCTTCGGCACCGAGGTGCTCGATCGCGCGGCCGTCGTCCGGGCAGCGGGCCTCGAGCTCTCCGATCTCGTCGAGGGATCGCCGATCCTCCCCGGTTCCACCGGTCTCGTCCATCTGATGGTGCCGCTGCGCGACGAGGCGGCGCTCCGCCGGGCTCGACGCGACGACGCCGGATGCCAGCGCGTCTGTGCGGCCGCCGAGGCGGAGTCGCTCTACCTCTTCGCGGTCCGCGGCGACGGCGATGTCATGGCGCGGATGTTCGATCGGGGTTCGAAGATCGGCGAGGACCCGGCGACGGGCTCGGCGGTCGGTCCGCTCGGCGCGTACCTCGCGAACCACGGGCTCGCCGGGATGCCCGGCATCGTCGTCGTGGCGCAGGGCGAGATGGTGAGGCGCCCGAGCTTCCTCCACGTCGATGTCCAAACACAGGGCGACTTGCTCTCGGTGCGGGTCGGCGGAGGCGTGCGGATCGTCGGCGAGGGTTCGTTCCGCGTCGACTAGTCCGGGACCGGTGAACAGCCGATGGTCGGCGAGACCACGGTGTTGTGGCCCTTGGTCACGTCGACCTTGACGGAGAGCGGCAACGTCTGCTGGGGGTCGATCGCGGCCGCGCTCGTGTAAACGTCGTCTCCGGAGAAGAAGAGCGCGGTGGTCCCGTCGGCGGGTACCAACTGGCAATGCACGCGCGCGGCCTTGGATCCGGTGTTCTGGACCAGGACCTGGAAGCATGCTGGCGCGCCCGTACCGGTGGGGCACTTGTTCGCGTCCACCCCCGTGACCGCGAACGCGGCCGCCGAGCCACCGGGCTTGAGTGAAACGACCGTCAAGATCGCCCCCAGGACGAGCGCCACGCCGAGCAGCATCGTCAGGACGTTCGTCGCGTTCAAACGCGTCCGGATCGTCGAGGGCTCCTGCATGTGGGCACCCTACCGCCGCCTTCCGCCGGGGTGCATCGGCCGAACGACGGGGAGCCGACCGGACGAGGTGCACTGCCACTTGCGGGGAGTGTGCGGCGGGCGCTACGGTGCGCCGTCGGCGTGGGCGCGCCGCGAAGGAGCTGATGCGAGATGTCCTTGCGATCGAAGAAGTATCTGGTGTGTGTGGCGGCGTTCGCGCTGGCGCTCGCGGGTGTGGGCGCGGCCAGCGGAAGCCCTGCGTCCGTCCGGGTCGCGGGCTCGAGGCCCTCGTGGGCTCGGGCGTCGAACCTGGTCCGGCGGGTCGACCCGGCGTCTCGCGTCGACTTCCTGGTCTTCCTCGGATGGCGCGACGCCGCGGGCGTCACCGCGGTCGCGAGCGCCGTGTCCGATCCGAACAGCGCGTCGTACGGCCGCTACCTGTCGGCCGCCGAGTTCCGCGCCCGGTTCTCGCCGGCCCGCGCGGACGTCGACGCGGTACGGCGGTGGCTCGGCGACGCAGGACTCAAGGTCGACAGCGTGCCGGCCAGCCGGCTGTGGGTGGCGGCCAGCGGCAGCGCGCGCGACGTGGAGCGCGCGCTCGGAACGGGCCTCGCGATGTACCGCACGGGCAGCAGCGTTCGCCGTGCGACGACCGGGGATCCTCTCGTCCCGGCGGAGCTTGCCGGGATCGTGAAGGGGTTCGTCGGATTGTCCGACGTCCGCATGCGGACCGGCATCTCGAACCGTCTCCCGAAGCCCCCGGCGTTCAAGAACGGACGTCCGTGCAGCGCGTTCTGGGGTGAGAAGGTCGCCGACACCCTGCCTCCCGCATACGGCGCACCGGCGCCGTATGCCCCGTGCGGGTACACACCCGACCAGCTGCAGAGCGCGTACGGGATGAGCGACGCGATCGCCGCCGGCGTGGACGGCACGGGCCAGACCGTTGCCGTGATCGATGCGTTCGCGTCGCCGACGATGGACCGCGACCTCCGCAAGTACTCGGCACGTCACGGACTGCCCCAGGCGGACCTCACGCAGTACAACGTTGCGCCCAAGCCCGGCTCCGACATCGACAACCAGCAGGGGTGGTGGGGCGAGGAGACGCTCGACCTGGAGGCGATCCATTCGCTCGCGCCGGGCGCCAAGCTGGTGTTCCTCGGAGCGAGTGACAACTCCGGGCGCGCTCTCCTCGAACGGTTCGAGTTCGCCGTGGACGGGAACCTCGCGCAGATCATCAGCAACTCGTACGGCACCGCCGGCGAGAAGATCCGACCCAGCGGCTTCGCCGCATGGGAGGCCGTCTTCCAGCAGGCGGCGGCGATGGGGATCGGTTCGTACTTCTCCTCGGGGGACTGCGGCGACAACAAGGATCCCGATCACCTCTGCGGAGGCACGGGCTACATCACGACCGACTACTCGGCGTCGAGCCCGTGGGTCACGTCCGTGGGAGGGACGAGCCTCGGGGTCGGTGACCAGGGGCAGTACCTGTTCGAGACGGGCTGGGGAACGACCGCGTCGTACGTCGGCAAGCACGGCTGGAATCCGAAGCCCCCGGGGCAGTACCGCTACGGCAGTGGCGGGGGCACGAGCGGGCTCTTCGCCGAACCGACGTACCAGGTCGGCATCGTGCCGGACGCGCTCGCGACCCGATGGAACGGTCGGAACCGGGTGGTGCCGGACGTGGCCACTGTCGGAGACCCGACCACCGGGTTCCTCGTGGGGGAGACCCAGGCGTTCCCGAGCGGTGCCCCGCGCTACGCGGAGTACCGGATCGGCGGGACCAGCCTGTCGTGCCCGGTGTTCGCGGCGATCATGGCGCTCGCGGACCAAGCGAAGGGGATCCACCATGGGTTCGCGAACCCGCTGCTGTATTCGCTCGCGGGCAGCCCTGCGTTCCGCGACATCGTCGACCCCCCCTCGCCGATGGCGGCGGTCCGAACGGACTGGGCCAACTTCCTGAACCCGCATCAGGGCCAGCTGTTCACGCTGCGTTCGCTCAACCAGACCGGCACGCTGCACACCACGCCGGGCTACGACGACGTCACGGGCCTGGGTTCTCCGAACGGACAGGCGTTCCTGGACGCGATGTCCTAACGGACGGTCGATCGACGAACGATCCGGGCGGGCGGTCCGGGGGTTCACGCCCCGGCCGCTCGCCTCGTTCGTCCCGGACCCGTACGCTAGGGACCGACGGGGCGTAGCGCAGCCTGGCTAGCGCGCGTGCTTTGGGAGCACGAGGTCGCGGGTTCGAGTCCCGCCGCCCCGACCAGGTCGATGTCCACGATCCCTAGGATCCGGCGACCGCGGATGCGATGAACGACTTCGCCGCGTCGATCGAGATCGCGAACCCGATGTTGTCCGCGGAGCTCACTCCTGCGGTGTTGATCCCGACGACCTGACCTTGCAGGTCGACGAGCGGCCCTCCGGAGTTGCCTGGGTTGATCGCCGCGGACGTCTGCAGCACGTTCCGGTACGTCCGAACGCCTCCGGCCACGTTGGGGTCCTGCGCCTGCACGGTCCGCTCGAGCGAGCTGATGATGCCGCTCGTCACGGACGGTCCACCCTGCAGGCCGAGCGCGTATCCGATCGCCACGACCGATTGTCCGAGTTGCAGGTCCGACGAGTTGCCGAGCGCCACCGTGGGGAGGTTCGTGGCGTCGATCTTCAGGACGGCGAAGTCGTGCGCGGCGTCGGTGTCGGTCACCGTGGCGACGAACGAGCGGCCGTCAGGCAGCGTCACCTCGACCTTCGACGCGCCCTCGATCACGTGATCGTTCGTGAAGATGACGCCGTCCGAGCTGACGATGAAGCCGCTTCCGGTCGCCTTCTGCGTCGTGCTCCCGCCGAAGAACGGGTTGCTCACGGCACTCGTTGCGGTGACGTTCACGACCGCAGGCTCCACGGTCTTGACCACCTGCACCACCGGATCTGCGGCGGACCCGGCGCGATCGCCAGTCACGGAGACGGCGGCGGGGGACGTGGTCGATGTCGATGTCGAGGAGCCGGCATCGCGTCCGACGGTGAACGAGCACGCCGAGAGGAGGATCGCACCCACCATCGCCCCGATGACCAAGCGTCCCCTGCTTGTGTTCCTCGTGGTCCACATCGTGCTCACCTTCCTTGCGTTTGTTGGGGGAGGCCCGGGCCGGCAGGCCCGCCGGGCACCGGTGCGTCAAGGCGTCGCGGGGGGAGGGGGCTCCGTCACGTCGACCTCGACACCGCCGGGGGAGAGGTCGCGAACCGCCTGTAGGAACGTGTCCCGGTCGAGCTCGCCCTGTGCGTAGCGCTGCCGGACGAGCACCAACGCGGGATCCGCGGTCGCCGACGGAGACGCGGGCGACAGCGATGGAGGAACGGTCGCCCCGGCCACGAGCGCCCTCGGCTGCCGCGTGAGTCGAACGACGGCCCAGATGACGACGCCGATCAGCACGAGCACCAGCAGGATCGGTACCAGCCGCTCGATCGACCACGGATCGGTGTGGAACGGCGGTTCGTTGTGCGGGAACATCCGGTCATCACCTCTTCCAGGTTGGCTGCTCCTACGAGTCAATCTCCCGGCCCTTGGAGGAGCGTGGGTGCAGCCTGTGTCTTGGCTGAGGCTTCGCGGACCCACCCGCGGCTCTCAGCGGAGGCCACGACATCTCTCAGGGACTTCCCAGGGAACGGGGCTAAGGTTCGGGCATGGAACCCCAGCGGATCCTGGTGGTGGACGACGAGCCCCGGATCACCGACCTCGTCGCGATGGCGCTCCGCTACGAGGGGTTCGACGTGGCGACGGCCGGCACCGGCCGCGCGGGGCTGAAGCTGGTGGAAGAGTTCCGACCGGCGCTGGTCGTGCTCGACGTGATGCTCCCGGATATGGACGGGTTCGCGGTCACCGAGCGCCTTGCCGCCGAACGCGTGAAGGTGCCGGTCCTGTTCCTCACCGCGCGCGACGCCGTCGAGGACAAGGTGCGCGGACTGACGCTCGGCGGCGACGACTACGTCACCAAGCCGTTCAGCATCGAGGAGCTCGTCGCCAGGATCCGCGCGCTGCTGCGTCGGACCGACCCGGTGGCCGAGAGCGGTCCGCTCGTGTTCGTCGATCTGGAGCTCGACGAGGAGACCCACGAGGTTCGTCGCGCAGGTACGACCGTCGAGCTGACCGCGACGGAGTTCCGCCTGTTGCGCTACCTCATGCAGAACGCCCCACGGGTGCTCTCTAAGGCGCAGATCCTGGACCACGTGTGGCAGTACGACTTCGGCGGCGACGCGAACATCGTCGAGACGTACGTGAGCTACCTGCGGCGCAAGGTCGACGGGATCGGCCCGCCGTTGATACAAACGGTGCGCGGCGTCGGCTACCGGCTCGCCGTTCCCCGCGATCAGGAGCTTCGCGGGTCCGGGACGTGACGACGTGACGCTGCGGGTTCGCCTCACGGCGTCGCTCGTGATCCTGGTGGCCGTCGGGTTGCTCGTCTCCGACGTGGCCACGTACACCGCGCTGCGCTCCTACTTGGTTCATCGCCTCGACCAGCAATTGCGATCGTCGCCGCGCCCCGTGCTGTTCGCGTTGAGCCAGCCGGGACTGCCCGGAGCCGGTCCCGGCGGTGACGGCGGCGATCAGATGCTGCCCGAGGGGACGTACGGCGTGATCCTCAGCTCGTCGGGTTCCGTGGTCGGCGACCCGATCGTGTTCGACTACGGCGGCACGTCGCTGTCTCCGCCCGACCTTCCGGCGAACATCCACGGCGGCAGCGAGCGGGACCCGGTCTTCTTCAGCGCAGATGCCGTGGGGAGCGGACCCGGGTACCGCGCGGCCGCGTATCGGCTCACCGACGGCTCGACGCTGGTCGTCGCCATCCCGCTGACCGAGGTGTCGAACACGCTCGGACGGCTCTCGCTCATCGCCGGCGCGGTCACGCTGGTCGTGCTCGCGACCATGGCGATCCTCTCGTTGTTCACCGTGAAGCGAGGCCTGCGGCCGCTGGAGCAGATCGAGCAGACCGCGGAGGCGATCGCGGCCGGGGATCTGTCACGCCGCGTCGAGGAGACCGACCCTCGTACAGAGGTCGGGCGGCTCGGCGCTTCACTCAACGTCATGCTCGGACGCATCGAGGAGGCGATGGATGAACGACGCGCGTCCGAAGAGGCGCTCCGGCGGTTCCTGGCCGACGCCTCGCACGAGTTGCGCACGCCGCTCACCTCGATCCGCGGCTACGCCGAGCTGTTCCGCCGAGGTGCCTCGAACGACGCTGAGGACACCGCGCTCGCGATGCGCCGCATCGAGCAAGAAGGAGAGCGGATGGGCGTCCTCGTGGAGGACCTGTTGTTCCTGGCGCGCGCGGGCCAGGGGCGTCCGGTCGCGCACGAGCCGGTCGACCTTCCGCACATGGCCGCCGACGCGATCCACGATGCGCGGGCCGTCGATCCGTCGCGGTCGATCGAGCTGGTGGCGCCCGACGACCTGACGGTGGTGGGCGACGAGGGACGGCTGCGTCAGGTGTTCGCGAACCTCCTGTCGAACGCGCTGACGCATACACCGCCGGGCGCGCCGGTCGCGGTGCACGTCCGGTCGGAGGAAGGTTGGGCAGAGATCGAGGTGAGCGACCGGGGGCCGGGCCTCGCCGCCGACGAGGCCGCACACGTCTTCGAGCCCTTCTATCGCGCGGATCCCGCGAGGGGGCGGGTGCGCTCCGACGACGGATCCGATGCCGAGCAGGGCACGGGGCTCGGGCTCGCGATCGTCGCCGCGATCGCCGAGGCACACGGCGGCGACGTGCGCGTGATCAGTCAACCCGCCGAGGGCGCGACGTTCATCGTTCGCATCCCGGTCGAACGAGCCGTCGCTCCCGAGGAGGCGATCCCGCCCGTGCCGGTCGATGTCGAGGGTCGGGCCTAGAGGAGCGCCCGCGCGCCCGCGGTGACCGCCGCCGCGATCACCACCACGAGGAGCACGGGCGCCTTCCGCCAGATCGCCATGGCGGCCGCTGCGACGCCCAGAGCGCGTTCGTCCAGCACGAGCGAGCGCCCCGACCCGAACGTGTTGATCGCGACGAGGGCGCCGAGCAACGCGGGAGCCAGCAGGCCGATCAGGGACGCGATCCTCGGCGGCAGGTCGCGGCCACCGAGCAGGACCGGGCCGATCGACTTGATCGCGATCGTCGCCAGACCGACGAGCACCACGACGATCCATGCCTGCGTCATCGTCGCCAACCGAGCAGGCACGCGGCACTCGCCGCGATGATCGGCACCCCCGGCGGGGTGAACGGCGTGAGCGCCAACGCGATCGCGGCACCGAGCACGGCCGCCTCCGTGGCGCGCCTCGAGGTCAACTGCGGCACCAGGAGTGCCAGGAACAGCGCGGGGAACGCGGCGTCGAGCCCGAGCCGGGCCGGATCGCCGATCACATCTCCGAACAGCGAGCCGAGGATCGTGCCGCTCACCCATGCCACGTAGATGGTCAACCCGGCACCGACCAGGACGCGCGGGTTGAAGCGTCCGTCGCCCTCGGATGCGATCGCCCACGATTCGTCGACCACGAGTTGGGCGCGGAGGAACCGCGACCACCACGAGCCGTGGAGCGACGGCGCCACGCTCACCCCGATCGGCGCGTAGCGCGCGTTCAGCAGCACCGCGGCGACGACGGCCGTGGCGACGCTGCCGCCGGCGTTCAGCACGGAGACGGCGGCGAACTGCGCCGATCCGGCGAACGTCGTCGCCGACATCACGACCGGCGCGACCGAGCCCATCCCGGCGGCGCGCGCCAGCACGCCGAACGAGATCCCGAAACCGAACACCGCGACGCCCAGCGGCAGCGTCGCCCGGATGCCGTCGCGATGGTCCCGGTCGCCCTGCCCCGCAGCATCCTTCGCCATGACCCGGACTCTATCGAGCGACCGCTCGTACCCTTGCGTGTCCGTGCGCGTGACTTCCGCTCTCGACGACCTTCCCGCGGACCGCGTCCGCCGGGTCCTGGCCGGCCTGCCCGAGGCCGCCGGCTACCGGGTCCACGTCAAGCCGCTCCGCTACCGAGAGCGGCCGCACCTGTCGGCGTGGACCGATTTCACCAAGCGCTCGATCACGCTGCAGGTGCCCGAACCGTTCTTCCCGTTCGGTGAGGTCGTGCCGTACGGCGCGAAGCGCCGGCCGGGCGGCGCACGATCCGGTTCATCTGGCTGACCGAAGGCGTCACGTTCCGTACGCCTCGCGAGGTGCTGCGGTTCCTGTACTGCCACGAGTGGATGCACTGGTACCTGCGCGAGGAGTTGGGACGCAAGTCCGCCGCGGAGACGACGTGCGATCGTTTCGCGCTGCGCAACTACCGGCGCCGTCAGGTGACGTTGGAGGACGCGCGGTCGGCGCTGCGCCGCGACGACGACTAGCGGCTACCGCTCGGGTTCGACCCAGATCAAGCGAGCCGTCGAGATCCCGAGCGCCATCGTTCGACCGCCGATGTCGACCGTCAGCGCGTCTTCGCTCGACCCGTCGGCGGCGACGACCACCTGCGCCCCGGTCACGAGGCCGTTGTCGTCCAGTCGCCGGAGCAGGTCGGGGGCGTCGTGCTCCGCCACCTCGGAGATCCGTCGGACGCGCGCCGCCGTCCCCGCCGGCAGTTCCGCCAGTGAGGTGAGCTCGCCGTACGGGGTCGTGTTCCCGGGGATGACGTTCCCGTGGGGACACGTCGACGGGTGGCCGAGATGCTCGTCCAGTCGGTCGGCGACCGCGTCTAGGACATGCCGGGCGCGATCTCCTGCGCGTAGTTGTCGGCGGTCGCCCAGTCGAAACCGAGCACGTCGGTGAGCCATCGCTCGAGCAGTCGGTGGACGCGGACCACCCCGCTCGCGAAAGCTCATGCCCTCGTTGGTCAACGACACCGTCCGATCGCTCTCGACGTGTATCCACCCGTCCCGCTCGAGGCGGTGCAGCGTCACGCTGACGGTGGGCGGGCGGAGCCCGAGCCATTCGGCGATCCGCCCCGGTCGGACGCGATCCTCCTCGAACTGGATGTAGTAGATCGTCTCCAGGTAGTGCTTCACGGTCTCCGGCCGAAGCGTTCCCTCGGTCGCGGGTCGGTTCGGTTCGGAGGTGGCCACGGCCGCATCCTACCGACCGCGCGTCGGGTGACGGCCTACGTCTTCGCCGACTGCTTGCCGATCGCGCTCTGCAGCACCTCGGCGAACTGCTCGATGCGAGCCTTCTGGCGCTCCGGTTGCTTCTGCCACCGATGGAACAACCCGGGGTCGAGCTCCTCGGTGACCAACGCGTCTTGGAGCGAGCCGGCGAGCCAGTCGACCATCGACACGATCATCTCCAGGTCGATGTCGTCCCGGACCTCACCGCGTTCGATGCCGAACTCTACGAACTCGAGGGTCCCGTATGGATCCTCGCTCACCAGGAATCGATTGATGTCGCGCTTGAGCGCCAGGTCGGTCCCGTAGTTGCCGATCAGCGAGACCCGGTACGGGACGAAGTCCTCGTGGACGAGGTGCTCGGTGCGTTCGAGCCAGTACATGAGCGTCGCGAAGAACCCCTCGTCCAGGACGTCCTGCGGCGCGTCGAGCCACGCCGGGAGCGACGTGACCGCCTGCTTGTACGCCTCGAAGAACAGCCCGGCCTTGGAGCCGAAGTGTTGGAAGATCGATCCCTTGGCGATACCGAGGTCGTTCGCGACGTCCTCCACCTTCGCGCCCTGGTAGCCGTCGTCGGCGAAGTGCCGCATCGCGCACTCGACGATGCGCTCCCGTTTGTCCGCGCTCCGACGACCGCGCGGTGACTTCAGGTCACTCAAGTCTCATCCCTCCAGGGCCGATGCTGTGCTACACAACGTGAACAAGGTCGGTCGCCGTGACTGACCCAGGGTCAGGATAGACGGGCATGGCGATCGAGACAACCCCCGGTGTTGCGACGACGACCGAGATGATGCGGACGCTTCCGCGGGGCGCCTACCTGACCGACGAGCACTTCGCTCGGGAGGCGGAACGCATCTTCTATCGCGAGTGGTTCGCCGTCGGACGGGAGGAGGCGATCCCGGCCGCGGGGGACTACCTGCACGTCGAGGTCGCCGGCGAGAGCGTGCTGATCGTCCGCGATAGGTCGGGCGGGCTGAACGCGTTCTACAACGTCTGCCGGCATCGCGGGTCCCGACTGGTCATGGAGGATGCACCCCGTGGCGAAGACGGCCCGAGCGGCCGTTTCAGGGGAGCGATCCGCTGTCCGTATCACGCGTGGACGTACGGTCTCGGCGGCGAGCTCCGCAACGCGCCGTTCCTGACCGAGAGCGACGGCCTGCGTCGCGAGCAGCTGAGCCTCTACCCCGTGGCGGTCGAGAGCTGGGGAGGCTTCGTCTTCGTGAACCTCACGCCGTCCGAGCTCACGCCGGAGCGCTCCTTGCGGGCGCAGCTCGGCGGCACGGTCGAGCGAACGCGCAACTACCCGCTCGCCAACCTCCGCCTGGGTAGCCGGGTCACGTATCACGTCGACGCGAACTGGAAGACGATCGTCGAGAACTACAACGAGTGCTACCACTGCGGCTCCGTGCATCCCGAGCTCTGCGAGCTGGTGCCGGCGTTCAAGCAGGGCGGCGGCCGCGAGCTCGACTGGGACAGCGGCATCCCACACCGCGAGGGCGCAACGACGTTCACGTTCTCGGGGACGACGACCCGCGAACCGTTCCCCGGACTCTCCGAGGACGAACGCGTGCGGCACAAGGGAGAGCTGATCTACCCCAACCTGATGGTGAGCCTCTCGGCGGACCACGTCGTGGCGTTCACGCTCTGGCCGATCGACGCCGATCACACGCGCATCGACTGCGACTTCCTGTTCCATCCCGACGAGATCGCGAAGCCCGGCTTCAGCCCGGCCGACGCGGTCGACTTCTGGGACCTGGTGAACCGCCAGGATTGGGAGATCTGCGCGTCGGTGCAGAAAGGCATGTCCTCGCGCGCGTTCTCGTTCGGCTACTACGCGCCGATGGAGGACCTCAGCCTCGACATCCGCCGCTACCTCGCCGACACGATGGGTGACGGCCAGACCCGTACGTAGGTGTTGGTGCCGCCGGTAGCATCGCGGGATGGAACGCCGCAGGTTGGGTCGCATCGGCCACATGAGCAGCGTGGTCATCTACGGCGGCGCCATGCTCGCCGAGACGCCGCAGGATGTCGCGGACCGATCGATCCAGCTGGCGCTCGATTCCGGGATCAACCACTTCGACACAGCCGCGGACTACGGGGACTCCGAGCTTCGCCTCGGACCATGGATGCACCGCATCAGGGATCAGATCTTCCTGGCGAGCAAGACGGGTGACCGAACCGCGGAGGGTGCGTACCGAAGCATCGGGCGTTCGCTCGAGCGACTGCACGTCGACCGTCTCGACCTGATCCAGCTCCACGGCGTCTGCGACCCAGACGATCTCGATCGGGCGATCGGCGACGGCGGAGCGATCGAGGGTGTCGTCCGCGCGAAGGACGAGGGGTTGGTCGACGCGATCGGCATCACCGGTCATGGGATGCAGGCGCCCGCGGTGCACCTGGAGGCGCTCCGGCGATTCCCGTTCGAGACGGTGATCACGCCGTACAACTACGCCCTCGCTCGCTACCCCGACTATCTCCGCGACTTCGAGGTGCTCGTCTACGAGGTCAAGGCGCAGGACGCCGGTCTCATGTTGATCAAAGCGGCGGCCAGGAACCTCTGGAAGACCGGGGAGCCTCACCGTCGCACGACCTGGTACGAGCCGCTCGAGGAGCAGGCGCAGCTCGACGCGGCGATCGCCTTCGCCTTGGCCCGAGACGGCGCCACCGGCATCTGCTCGCCTGGTGACGTCGACCTCCTGCCGCCGGTGATCGAGGCGGAGGATCGCGCGGGAGCGATGTCGCTTGAGCACGTTGCGGCGGAGCTCGACCGTGTGCCCGATCTCCAGCCGCCGTTCTTCAAGACCGAAGGGCACGAAGTGCCCGAGTGGCTGGCACCGCTGCTCGGGGGTTGACCTGATCCTACCGAGTGAGTTCGGCGTATCGGAAGCAGGACACCACATGGTCGTTCACCATGCCGGTGGCTTGCATGAATGCGTAGCAGACGGTCGGACCCACGAAGCGGAAGCCTCGGCGCTTGAGGTCCTTGCTCATCTCGCGTGAGACCGGGGTCTCGGCCGGGATGTCCGCGAGCGCTCTCCAGCGGTTCACGAGCGGCGTGCCGCCCACCAGGCCCCAGAGATAGGTGTCGAGGGAGCCGAACTCATCGCGAACGACGAGCGTCGCGCGAGCGTTGGCGACCGTCGACTCGACCTTCAGGCGGTTGCGGACGATCGACGCATCCTGCATGAGCCGTTCGACCTTCCGGGCGTCGAACCGCGCCACCTTCGCCGGGTCGAATCCCGCGAACGCCCGGCGGTACCCCTCGCGCTTGTGCAGGATCGTGGACCACGACAGGCCGGCCTGCGCGCCTTCGAGCGTCAGCATCTCGAATAGCCGCGCGTCGTCGTGGAGCGGCACGCCCCACTCCTCGTCGTGGTACGCGAGGTACGCCGGATCCTCCGGCGGCGCCCAGCCGCAGCGCCGAACGATCGTCACTGAACGCGGCCGGTGAGCAGGTCCTCCGCCTGCGCGAGTCCCTTCATCGTGTGCTCGATGTCGAACCCGAACCCGTAACGGACGCCCTTGCCGAGCCCGAACATGTCGCCCGGCACGAGCAGCACCGACCGTTCGGCGCGCACGCGATCGACCAGCTCGGTCGAGCCGACCGGCAGGTGGTACTTGACGTACCCGATCGCGCCCGCGACCGGTCGTACGTACGTGAACACGTCACCCTGCGCCTGGATCCACGATTCGAACTGCGGGAGGTTCGCGCGGATGATCGCGCGGGTGCGCGCGAAGATGTTCTCCCGCACCACGGGATCCATCGCGAACGCCGTGAGCCGGTCGGAGATCATCCCGGGCGCGAGCGTCGTGTAGTCATGGCGGATCCACGTCTGCTCGATCACATCCTGCGGCCCGAGCGTCCACCCGACCCGCAACCCCGGCATCGCGAACGCTTTCGACAACCCGCTCGTGACGATGACCTTGTCGTAGCGGCCCCAGAACGTGGGCGACGCCACGTCCGAGTCGACCTCGGCTCCGCGGTAGATCTCATCCGAGACGATCCAGGCCCCCACGCGGTCGGCGGCGGAGATCACGGCGTTCATCTCGTCCTCCGTCAGGACGTGACCCGTCGGGTTGTTGGGGTTGCAGATCATCACGGCCTTCGTCTTCGTGGTGACCGCGCGCTCCAGCTGGTCCAGGTCGAGCTGCCAGCGCCCGTCCCGGAGCTTCAGCTTGAACGTGTCGGTCGCCTTGCCGTAGTGCCTGCCCAAGCCCCAGCCCTGTAGGTAGTTGGGGATCATGAAGGCCAAGCGATCGCCGGGCTCGAGCAGGGTCCAGAGCGTCAGGTGGTTGGCCTCCGACCCGCCGGTCGTGAGCGAGACGTTCTCGGGCGCCGCATCCGCGTACCAGGCGGCGATGTTGGCGCGCGCCTCGTGCGATCCCTCGGAGAGCGGGTACCCGAGGGCGGTTTGGAGGAACGACTCCGCGTCCGCGTTCGGGCCGAGCAGGTCGCGGATCGTCATCGGCGTCACGCCGGACTCCGACAGGTCGTACTCCACCAGATGCCAGTAGAGCGACTGCATCCGTTCCATCTGGAACTCGTCGATCTTCATGTGGCCTCCCAGGTGACGGGCTTCGGTTTGACGCTAGCAGGCATCAGGCCTTGTCGGTCCAGGGACCGGCTACGCTCTGGGGATGGGTCGGTTCGGACGGTCGGTGCGGGTCTTGCGCGAGGACGACGTGCGGGCGACGTTGGACATGGCCTCGTGCATCGACGCGTGCGATCTCGCGTTCGCGTCGTACTCGCGAGGCGGCGCCGCCCTCCCCGGCGTGATCTCGCTGAACATCCCCGAGCGGCAGGGCGAGGTCCACGTGAAGGCGGGCCATCTCCACGGCGCTCCGTTCTACGCGGTGAAGGTCGCATCGGGGTTCCCGCGGAACGTGGAGCTCGGTCTTCCGGCGAGCGACGGCATGGTGATCGTCTTCGACTCGGACAACGGCGAGCCGGCCGCCTTCCTGTTGGACGGCGGGTACCTCACGAGCGTCAGGACCGGCGCGGCGGGCGGCGTGGCCGCGAGGTACCTGGCGCCCGAGAAGGTATGGAACGTGGCCGTCATCGGCACGGGTGATCAAGCCCGATACCAGTTGGACGCGCTCGCCATCGTCCGGCCCGGGTTCACGCACGTGAGCATCTGGGGCCGGCACCCGGATCGTGCCGCCACGCTCGTCGCAGAGCTACCGAGCCGGCCCGGGTTGCCCGAGGGTTGCACATACGAGGTCGCACCCTCGGCCGACGAGGCCGTGCACGACGCCGACGTCGTCATCACGTGCACCGGGAGCCAGTCGGCGTTGGTGCGAGGGGAGTGGCTCAAGCTCGGTGCGCACGTCACGGCCGTCGGATCGGACGCCCCCGACAAGCAGGAGCTCGATCCGAACCTCCCCGCTCGTGCCGACCTCCTGGTCGTCGACAGCCGCACGCAGTGCGCCGAGATCGGTGAGCTGCATCACGCGCTCGCCGCCGGATTGATCGACAAGACGAAGGCGGTCGAACTCGGCGAGATCTGCGCGAAGACCCATCCCGGTCGGACCTCGGCGAGCCAGCTCACGGTGTGCGACCTCACGGGCGTCGGCGTGCAGGACGTCGCCGCGGCGAACGTCGTGATGGAGCACATCGGCGAGCGCGGCGAGGTGATCGAGCTCTGATCGGCTGCACCCGGCGAACGCGGTCCTCAGACGTTCAGCTGGTCGAGCACCGCGTCGTGCACGAGCCCGTTCGACGACACCAAGCTGCCGCCGTGGACCGGCGGTGAGCCGTCGGCCTGGGTCACGCGCCCGCCCGCCTCGGTGACGATCACGACGAGCGGTGCGAAGTCCCACTCCCAGAGCTCGGATTCGACCATGACCTCCGCGGCGCCCCTCGCGACCAGCATGTGTCCCCAGAAGTCGCCGAACCCCCGGTTCCGCCGCGCTCCGTTCACGAGGTCCAGGAACCGTTCGTGCTGGGCCGTCCCGGCCCAGAGCTCGACGTCACCGAAGACGACCATGCCCTCGGCCGTCGTCCCAACGTCCGAGACGTGCATCGGTTCACCGTTCCAGGTCGCCCCTCCACCCCGAACCGCGGCGTAGCGCTCTCCCAGCGCGGGCGCGTTCACCATGCCCAGGACGTATCCGTCGCCGACCTTGAGCGCCAGCAGGTTCGCCCAGATCTGGATCCCGGCCGCGTAGTTCCGCGTTCCGTCGATCGGGTCGACGATCCACATGCGGTCGGAGGCTCCCGCGATCCCGCCTTCCTCACCCCGGATGGCGTCGTCGGGGAAGCGCCGGCCCAGCTCCTCGCGGATCATCGCCTCGACGGCCAGATCGGCCTCGGTCACCGGGGTGGCGTCGGGCTTCCACGTGAGCTCGGGGTCGTTGCGGAAGTAGGAGAGCGCCAACTCGCCGGCGCGATCCGCCAGCTCCTCCGCGAACGCCAGCTCGTCGGCGTAGGTCGGCTCACCCATGGCGCGCAACGATAGCCGACGGCTCCGGGGGCGCACGGACGGATGTCGGCTAGGCTGGACGCACATGCAGACCACCGTTGAGAACACCGACAAACATACGGTCAAGCTGACGATCGAGGTCCCGGTCGACGAGTTCACCAAGGACCTCGACCGCGCGTACCGGAGCATCTCCAACCAGGTCAAGATCCCGGGCTTCCGCAAGGGGAAGGTGCCCAAGCAGATCATCGACGCCCAGATCGGTCGCGACGTGGTGCGCGAGGAGTTCTTGTCGAGCGCGGTGCCCACCTACTTCCGCGACGCCGTCCGCGAAGAGGATCTGGCTCCGATCAGCGATCCCGAGATCCAGCTCGAGCAGGTCGAAGACGACAAGCCGCTGATCTTCACCGCGACGGTGGAGGTGCGACCGCGCCTGCATCTCGCTCCGGAGGACTACCAGGGGCTGCGGGTCGAGAAGCCATCCACGGAGGTCACCGACGAGGAGATCGACGAATGGGTCGATCGTCTCCGCGAGCGGTTCGCCGAGCTTGAGCCCGCCGACCGCCCGGTGCGTTCCGAGGACTTCGTCACGATCGACGTGAAGACGACGCTGCACGGTGAGGACGTCGCCGAGGCGAGCCGTTCCGACTACCTCTACTTCGTGGGCTCGGGCGAGTTCGGCTCCAAGCTGGACGACGAGCTCGTCTCGACGAAGCCGGGGGACATCCTGAAGGTGAACGACGCGCTGCCCGACCGGTTCGGCGAGCTCGGCGGCACCGACGTGACCGTCCAGGTCCTGGTGAAGGACGTGAAGCAGCGCAAGCTCCCCGAGGCCGACGACGAGTTCGCGAAGACCGCCTCGGAGTTCGACACGCTGACGCAGCTCCGCGACGACCTCCGGGAGCGCCTGGCCGAGATGAAGGAGCGCGACGCCGAGGGCGTCATCCGCGACAGAGCCTTGCAGGCCATGATCGACACCGTGACCGTGGAGCTGCCGGAGTCGCTCGTCGAGGAGGAGACCGAGCACCGCATCTCGCACGCGCGGGAGCGCGCCGAGCGGGCGGGGCTCACGCTCGAGCAGGTGCTGGAGTCCCAGGGCTGGGACGAGGCGCGGCTGCGCGATGATTCCCGTGAGCACGCGATCCGGGCAATCGAGTCCGATCTGGTCCTGGAGGGCATCGCCCGGACCGAGAAGCTCGAGGTCACGGCGGATGAGATCGGTGCCCAGATCGCGGTCCTGGCGCAGGCGTACGGCCGCGAGCCGAAGGAGCTGGCGAAGGCCCTCGACCGCTCAGGCCAGGTCGTGACGCTCGCCGGAGATATCATCAGAGGGAAGGCACTCGACCTCTTGGTCGAACGTGCCGATATCGAACCGGAAGGCCCGGTCGAATCCGTGGCCGACGCCGAGGCCGAGATCAGGGCCGACGAGCCGGACACCGAGACGTCGTCGGAGGAGAGCACATGAGCGACATGCAGAACTATCTGGTTCCCGTGGTGGTCGAGCAGACCAGCCGCGGCGAGCGTTCGTTCGACATCTACTCGCGCCTGCTGAAGGAACGGATCGTCTTCCTGGGGACGCCGATCGACGACCAGGTGGGTAACCTGATCATGGCGCAGCTCCTACACCTGGAGTCGGACGACCCGGACAAGGACATCCACCTGTACATCAACTCGCCCGGTGGCGACATCACCGCGCTCTTCGCGATCTACGACACCATGCAGTACATCAAGCCGGACGTGTCGACCATCGTGATGGGCCAGGCGGCCTCGGCCGCGGCGGTGCTCCTGTTGGCCGGCGCTCCGCGGCAAGCGCTTCGCGCTCCCGCACTCGCGCGTCCTGCTCCACCAGCCGCACGGCGGCGCGCAGGGCCAGGCCGTCGACATCGAGATCCAGGCCAAGGAGATCACGCGGTACCGCAAGCTGCTGGAGCAGCTGATCTCGGAGCACACGGGCCAGCCGATCGAGAAGGTGTCGAAGGACACGGACCGCGACTACATCCTCACGGCCGACGAGGCGAAGGACTACGGCGTCATCGACGAGATCATCACGACCCGAGGGATATCGGTGGAGCTTGCAGCCGCAGCGGCGGGTGGGGCGTAAGATTCGTCGGGTCGTCCGGGCGCGATAGGAGCCCGGTCGCTCGACAGGAGGACAGGGGCTGATGGCGAAGTTCGGGGACTCGGATCTGCTGAAGTGCTCGTTCTGCGGGAAGAGCCAGAAGCAGGTCAAGAAGCTCATCGCCGGCCCCGGCGTGTACATCTGCGACGAGTGCATCGACCTCTGCAACGAGATCATCGAGGAGGAGCTCTCCGAGACCTCCGAGCTCCGCCTGGACGAGCTGCCCAAGCCGCAGGAGATCTACGCGTTCCTGGACGAGTACGTGGTCGGTCAGGACACTGCCAAGAAGGTCCTGTCGGTCGCGGTCTACAACCACTACAAGCGGATCCAGGTCGGCCAGAAGGATTCCGAGGTCGAGCTCCAGAAGTCCAACATCATGATCCTGGGGCCCACCGGCTGCGGGAAGACCTACCTGGCGCAGACGCTCGCGCGGATGCTGAACGTCCCGTTCGCCATCGCCGACGCCACGGCGTTGACCGAGGCCGGCTACGTCGGTGAGGACGTCGAGAACATCCTGCTGAAGCTGATCCAGGCGGCCGACTACGACGTGAAGAAGGCCGAGACCGGGATCATCTACATCGACGAGATCGACAAGATCGCCCGAAAGTCGGAGAACCCTTCCATCACTCGAGACGTTTCGGGGGAGGGCGTTCAGCAGGCGCTGCTGAAGATCCTGGAGGGCACCACGGCATCCGTCCCGCCCCAGGGCGGCCGCAAGCACCCGCATCAGGAGTTCATCCAGGTCGACACCACGAACATCCTGTTCATCTGCGGCGGGGCGTTCGCGGGCCTGGACAAGATCATCGAGAGCCGGATCGGGAACAAGGGCGTCGGGTTCGGGGCGGACATCCGCCGCGCCAACCAGAAGGACATGGGTCTGATCCTGGGCAAGGTGCTCCCCGAAGACCTGCTGAAGTACGGGCTGATCCCCGAGTTCGTCGGAAGACTCCCCGTCATCACCAGCGTGAACAACCTGGACGAGAGCGCCTTGATCGACATCCTCACCAAGCCGAAGAACGCCCTGGTGCGTCAGTATCAGCGGTTCTTCGAGTTCGACGGTGTGGAGCTGGAGTTCACGGGCGAGTCGCTCGAGGCGATCGCCGAGCAGGCCATCCTGCGCGGGACCGGCGCCCGCGGTCTGCGCGCGATCATGGAAGAGGTCCTGCTGAACGTCATGTACGAGCTGCCCTCTCGCGAGGACGTCACGAAGTGCCTCGTGGATCGCGACGTCGTCCTCACCGGCGTCAACCCCACGCTCGTGCCGCGCACCGCGCCTTCGAAGAAGCGCAACCGGGGCGACGAGCCGCGCGAACGCACCGCCTGACGTCACCCGGGTACGACCACGCCCAGTCGTTCGAACTCGCGCAACGCGTCGTCGGACGCCGCCGTCGCCTCATCGGGACGGTCTAAGACGCGGAGGGCATCGGCGAGCACGCGCTCCGTGCACGCTTGCTCATACCGAGCCTCGTGCGCCGAGAACCCATCCCGGGCGTTCAGGAGCAGTGGGACCGCCCGCGCGGCGTCGCCGGTCCTCAGCAGCGCGTGTCCCTCCAGCCGGTCGGCGAAGAACCCCAGGACCGGCATCCCTCCCGACTCGGCGAACGCTCGAGACTCGGCGAGGATGGAGGGAGCGGTCTCCCACGTCGCTTCGGCACGAACCAGCTCGCATCGTGCCTCGAGGACCTCGCCGCCGTGGATGCGCCACCCGGCCGGAGGATCGTCGAGCTGATCGTGGGCGAGTGCGAAGTCTCCGCGGACGACGGAGAGCATCGCGAGCCAGGCTCGTGGTCTTCTGAACCGCCCTTCCCTGGTGGTTTCGAGCGGGGTCAGCCGGTCGGCCAACCGTTGCATCTCCGGGCTGGCGCCACGGGCGTGGTCGATCAGCAGCGCGGCACCGTACGCATGACCGGTGAAGTTCGGTGGCTCGTCCCGGCGCTCATCGAGTTGTTCGCGGATCGCCCGGAAGTCCTCCCACGCTCCGTCCCAGTCGCCCAGCCTGAAACGGGCGACGCACCGCCAGGCGTGTGAATGGAGTCGGAACGCGACCGCCCGACCCTCGGTACGGCGGATCCCCTCCGAAGCCCATCTCTCAGACGTGCGATAGAGCCCGACCTCGTAGTGATTCCAGGCAGCGCAAGCGGTGACGTCGCCGACCTCGTCGAGGTCGGTCAGATCGGGCAGGAGTGCTTCGCGGATCAGTGAGTACTCGACCGCTCGTGCCCAGTGGCCTTGCGAGCCAGGGACGCTCTGCGCAGCGTCGAGCGCGGCCGAGGCGAGGTTCGGGAGCCCGAGCTGCATCGCCGTCTCATAGGCATCCATACCGGCCCGCTCGAGTCCCGCGAACTCCTCATCGGTGAACCCACGCTCCGGGTACGCGAACGCCCACGTCGCACGGATCATCTGGATCTTGATCCGCTCTTGACTCGGACCCTCCGGGAGATAGGAAAGACCAAGCTCGAGGCAGACACGGACCTCTTCCTCCGAGGGGAGGGTCCGCATGGAGCCGGGCCACCTGGTTGGCATGTCGCACGCACGCGCGCTCAGATCGGCGACACCCGCGTCGGGGGCTGCGACGGCTCCGGCTCGCACCTCGGCGGCCTCGCGGTACGCGTGCCAGGCGGGGTCCCCATCGCCTGCGATGTAGTACGCGTGTGCCAGGGTGGCGAGCGCCTGGGAACGCTCGAGCGGTCCGGCGGCGAACCCGAGCGCCTCGTCGGCCATGCGCTGGGCTTTCCCAGGACCTCCCGTCGTCGGGCGTCGCTCGAGGCGTCGAGGAGATACGCGAAGGCCTTGGAGCGCAAGCGTTCGGACTCGGCGTCGTTCGTCCCACCCTCCCGGGCGGCACGTGCGGCGGTACTGAAGTGGTACGCGAGGAGCTCATTGAACTCGCCGACCCGGTCGCCGGCTGTTTCTTCGATCCATGCCGCGACGCGCGCGTGGGCCGCGGGACGCTCCCGATGGGGCAGGCTCTCGTACGCGACATCGCGCGTGAGGACGTGCTTGAACGTGTATTCGCGTTCTCCGGAGATGCGCGACGAGAGCCGGGAGACGATCAGGTCTCGGTCCCGGAGCACGCGCAGCGTGGCCTCCACGTCATCGGCATCGCCGCTGCCGAGCAGGCGGGCGGGTCCCGGCCAGAAGTCCCGGCCGACGACGGCCGCACCTTGCAGCAGGCGTTTGGCGGCCGGCTCGAGCAGGTCGATCCTCGCCACCAGGACGCCCTGCACGGTGTCGGGGATCTCCACCTCGGCCACGGCGGCGGCCGCGCGCCAGCGGCCGGCCTCGAACAAGACGTGTCCGCCGTCGATCAGATGCCGCAGGATCTCCTCGAGGAAGAACGGGTTGCCTTCGCCGCGCTCGAGGATTCGCGAGCGGACACCGTCGGGCAGGTCGTCGATCGCCAGCAACGCGCGGATCAGATGCTCGGCCTCGTCGCGACCGAGTGGATCCAGCGAGATAGACGAGAAGTTCCGTCTTCCCCCTCCCCACTCCGGTCTCCGAGACGTGAGCTCCGGGCGTGCAGGACATAGGAAGACGACGCTCCCGGTCACACTTTCTGCGAGCTCATCCAGGAGGTCGAGGAGCGCGGCGTCCGCCCAGTGGATGTCCTCGACGATGGCGATCGTCGGCGCCGCAGCTCCCAGGGCCGAGAAGAACGATCGCCACGCGGCGTGGATCTCGACCCGGACGTCGCGCGGATCCATGTCGCCGAACCGGAACGACGGGTCCTCGACGCCGACGGTGTACGCGAGTGCGGCCGTCGTTCGTGCCCGATCGGACGTGACATCGTCGGTGAGGACGTCGTCGCTCACCTTGGCGATCTTCTCGAGCGCCAGGTGGGGCGAGTCGGTGTCCAGCACCGAGGCCGTCGATTTCAGGATCTCCGACAATGGCCAATACGTGATGCCGTCGCCGTAGGGGAGACAGCGTCCCCGCAGCGTGCGCGGTGCGGGGTCGATCCCCTCGAGCCATACCAAGAACTCCTGGGTCAGGCGGCTCTTCCCCACTCCGGCGTCCCCGTAGATCGTGACGAGGTTCGGCCGACCCTCGGTGACCGCGCGGCGGTAGATGCTGCGGAGCAGTTCGAGCTCGGAGTCCCGACCGACGATCGGAGCGTGCAGACCCGGTATGCCGCGCCCCGATGCCTGCTCGAGCTCCTCGCCGACGACGAACGCGTTGACGGGTTGTGCCTTGCCCTTCAGCTCGAGGGGGCCGAGAGCCTCCAGGTGGAACGAGCCGCGCGCGCCGCGAGCCGTTCGCTCGCCGATCACGACGGTCCCCGGTTCGGCAGCGGACTGCAACCGGGCGGCCGCATTCACCGTATCCCCGGTCACCATGGCCTCCCCAGGTCGAGGATCGGTCGACGCAAGGACCTCACCCGTGTTCACGCCGATGCGGATCTGCAACATGACGTCATGGCTCTGCATCAGCGAGGCGTTCACGTCATCCAAGCGGCGGAGCATCCTCGTCGCTGCCCTGACCGCACGCGTGGGGTCATCCTCGTGCGCGGTGGGCACACCGAACGCCGCCATCACCGCGTCGCCGATGAACTTCTCGACCGTCCCCCCTTCGCCCTCGATCTCATCACGCATCGCAGCGAAGAACCGATCCAGGACCTCGCGCATGTGCTCGGGGTCGAGCTGTTCTCCGAGGGCCGTGGAACCGGTCACGTCGGCGAACAGGATCGTGACGAGCTTCCGTTCGTCGCCCGTACCAGAGGACGTGATGGTCGCGGCGGCACCGCACGCGGGACAGAACCGAGCATCCGCCGGCAACGGCTGGCCGCACGAGTCACAGGGAGCGGTGAGCACGCTCCCACACGCAGCACAGAACCGGCCACCGTCGGGGTTCTCGGCGGCACACGTCGGGCAGGTGCGCATGCGCCCGAGTGTATTCGCGGCGACCGACGGTGAGGAGCGTTTCGAAACGTGGTGTCGGTGCCGGCCCTTCCGACACGCAGAACGCCCGCCCCCCGTCGGTCGCGGAGGCGGGCGCCTGAACTACCGGAGCCGTCAGACCTGCAGCGATGGCCTTCTTCTTCATGTCCTCGTACTCTTCGGCGGTGATCTTGCCGCTGTCGCGGAGCGTCGCGAGCTTCGCGATCTCGTCGGCAGCCGAGTAACCCTCGATCCGGCGCTGCGCCTCCTGCGCCTGCTCGATGATCTCCTTGTCCTGCTCGGTCATCTTCGGCCGCGCGATCAGTAGATCAGCGCCCCGAGGAACGGCACGATGAAGATCAGCAGGATCCAGCCCGCCTTCGCCACTCCGGAGATGTCGTTGCGACGGAAGATGTCGGCGAAGATCGTGATGAAGATCCAGATCGCCATGAACCAGAAGAAGAACACCAGCATCGCCCACAAGGCGTCGCCTAGGTTCCATGAAGCCAGCATGTGTAGCCCCCTTCATTCGGTGGTCGCGGCGAAGGGTAGCACCCTTCCGGGTGGTCCCCCTCCGGCGCAACCGATCGTGGTCTCGTCCTCGAAGTCGGTCTCGCTCTAGGAACGGCCATCCGCGGCGGCCGCTCGGCTGGGACCCGGTGGGTTCAGGCGCTTGCGGTACCAGAGGACGTCCGTTCCCGATGGGAAGTCTTCGACTCGACCCACCAATTCGTAGCCGGCCCACTCATAGAGGCGCCGAGCCTGGAAACCGTAGGTGAAGTGGACGGTCTGCGTGCACCCGCGCGCCGCCGCCTCGGCTTCGGCGGCGGCGAGGAGCCTAGGCCCGAGCCAGCGACCGCGGTGGCTCGGCTCCACCCAGAGGCTCTGCAGCTCGCAGCAGTCGCCCCATGTCCAGCCGCTGATGCCGGCTACGACCTTGCCGGCGTCGCGCACGAAGATCGCCAGCTCGACTTCGTCACCGAGTCCCATGGCGGCGGACGCCTCACGACGGATCTGCGTTTCGAGGAATCCGATGTCGAGCGGATCCGGATCGTCCTCGACCTGGAACTCCACCACGGCGGCTTCGTCAGGCGCCGACGATCTGCTCGATCAGCGAGATGTCGTCGAAGTACGTCCGGTACGACCGGATCTTCCCGTCGCGGAAGTCGGCCACGGTGGCGCCGGGCAACTCGACATGCCGTCCCGTTGCTTCCAGCGATCGCATCCTCGCTGAGGACGAGCGGCCCCGTGTGATCGGCTTCGATGACCCATTCGGCGAACGCCTTGTTGCCCACTTCGTCGAGTCCCCGGAACATGATGACGACGTTGGAGAACGCCACCTCGCGGAGGACGGCGAGCTCGGCGAGTGCCGTGAGCCCCGACACGCTCGCGTACGGCGACCACCCGACGACATCGTCGGTGAACAGTGTGCTCAGGTCGACCGTTTCACCACCGACCTCGGCCTCGATCGCCTTCAGCAGCACATCCTTACGCGATCCACTCATCACAGCTACCTACCTTCCGCGAGTATCGAGTCGGATCGAACGTCTCCTGACGGTCCGCGGTCCGTTCAGGTCCCCAGGGCCTTCGCCTTGGCCGCCGCGAACTCTTCGTCCGTCAGCGCGCCCGAGGTGTGCAGTTGTGCGAGGTGTTCGATCTGGTCAGCCGGGTCTGCCGGAGGCGGGCGCGTACTGCGCCGGCTCTTCCGGTGGCAGCCTCGTCTGGTAGTCGTCCTGCTGCCCTTGGGCGCTCTTCTTGGCCATGTGATGACCGACCGCCGCCCCTACCATCATCCCCCGTCGCCTCGACCGTCGCCTCATTCCCATCGGACAACCCCCTCGTGTTCGCTCGGCCGGCCGTCGTTTGGCTGATGCCGGCATCCGACCAGAGCCGATACTTTACAGTGACGAAGCTCACTCGAGCGGTTCCGTAGACTTTGCGCGATGTTCTCGCGACGCGCCTTCCGCCACTCCCTTGGCCCTCTGCCGCTCATCTCACTCGTGCTCGTCGCATGCGCGAACTCCGGCGCCGGCGACGGTCAGAGCTCAGGCGGTGATCCGAACGACCTGGTCGGCGTCGTATGGGTGCTCGACGAAACGTCGATCGGTCGGCTCGTGGCTGACGTCCCGACGGGCGCACAGGTCACACTGACGTTCGAGAATGGCCAAGCGCACGGTTCCGCAGCGTGCAACAGCTACGGTGGGGCGTACCAAGCGGGCGACGGCGGTTCGCTGTCGTTCGACGCGTTCGCGGTCACGCAGATGGCGTGCGAACCGCCCCTGATGACGCTCGAGTCGGCCTACCTCGAGGAGCTCGCCGACATGTCGGCGTTCGATGTCGGGAGCTCGGGCGACCTCAGCCTCTCGAACGGCGACGCGACGTTGACCTTCTCGCGGCAGGTGACACCCGAACCCCTGCCGCTCGCCGGGACGACGTGGATCCTGTCGAGCATCGCATCGGGAGACGCCGTCACGAGTGTGATCTCGGGGACCGAGATCACACTCGTGTTCTCGGCCGACAGCACGGCGAGCGGATCGGCCGGGTGCAACGGCTTCAACGGCCGGTACACAACGGCCGGAGACGCATTGTCATTCTCGCCCCTCGCTACGACGAGGATGGCATGCAAGAAGTACGTCATGGCCCAAGAACACGTGTTCCTCAACGCGATGAGCCGGGTCAGGTCCTACGCGATCGATGGTGCACAGCTGACGCTGTTCGACGCGTCGGGCGCAACGCTGCTCGGCTTCGAGGGTGCGCCGACCACGACGCCGTCGGCCTAGCGGGGTCAGTCGTCGGGTGCGAGCAGCCAGACCGGGTCGCCCGGACGCACACCGAGCTCCGCGGCGGCGTTCGCCTCGAAACGGATCACCGTGATCCATCCCCACGCGTCTTCGATGACGGCGTACTCGCCGGGCGCGACCTCCGCGTAGGTCGACACGCGTTCGGCGATCGCCGACGCATCGGTCGTCGCGACCTTCACCCTCGAGCCGTCCACCCCCGCCGCGGGCAGGTCGGACGGGCGCACGTTCAACCGGACGTTCCCGAAGCGATCGACGTCGAGGACCTGCGCGCGGACCTCGCCGGTCAGGACGTCGGCCTCCGGCAGTCGCAAGGAAACGAGCTCCCCGATATCGATCTGCGGCCCGAGCTTCTCGGGAGGAAGGCCGGCGGCCAGGTGGGCCGCCGCCGGAGCGAACACGTCGCGCCCGTGGAACACCTTCGAGACCGGCTGCAGCACCACATCGGGCGCGGTGATCTCGAACGCGCGGGTCGCTCCACCCGCCGCGTCCCACGCCAGGGAGAGAAGCCCGTTGTCGGGTCCGACCAGCACTCGCTGCGACGCCGTCTCGACCGCCACCGCCTTGCGGTCGGTGCCGACCCCTGGGTCCACCACCCCGAGCAGGATGGAGTCCTGCGGAGCGAACGCGATGCAATCGCGGAACGTCAACGCCCCCGCCTGGATGTCTTGCGGCGGGACGCCGTGGGAGAGATCGATCACGGGCGCGCCGGGGGCGATGCTCGCGATCACGCTGTGGCACACGCCCACGAACTCGTCGCGCACGCCGAGGTCCGAAAGGAACAGGATCGGTTTGGGCATGAGCGCTCCTCCCGTCGGCCGGACCCGCAACGTACGCCCGACGGCGGGCCGCCGTCCAGCGGATGACCCGGTGGCAGACGAGCCGTTTCGTAGACTCGGGCCCATGTCGGAGCCGCCATCCACGCAGGAGATGTCCCCGCAGTACGACCCGGCGTCCGTCGAGCCACGGTGGGCGTCGGAATGGGTGGAGCGAGGCTACTTCCAGGCCCACCTGCCCTCAGATCGCGAGCCGTACTGCATCGTGATCCCGCCGCCGAACGTCACCGGGCGGCTGCACGTCGGTCACGCCCTTTCGGACACGCTTCCGGACATGTTGATCCGGCGCGCGCGGATGCAGGGCTACGAGACGCTCTGGCTCCCCGGCATGGATCACGCCGGGATCGCCACGCAGGTCGTCGTCGAGCGCGAGCTCCGCAAGGAGGGCATCGACCGGCGCGACATCGGTCGCGAGGCGTTCGTCGAACGCGTGTGGGCGTGGAAGGAGCAGTACGGCGGCGAGATCGTCGAGCAGATCAAGCGCATGGGATGTTCGCTGGACTGGTCGCGCCAGCGATTCACCATGGACGAGGGACTCTCTCGCGCCGTTCGGGTGGCGTTCGTTCGCTGGTACGACGAGGGCCTGATCTACCGAGGCGAGCGATTGGTCAACTGGTGTCCGACCGACCAGACCGGTCTGTCCGATTCCGAGGTGGACCACGAGGACGTCGAGGGCGAGCTGGTCACGTTCCGCTACCCCCTGTCGGTCGGCAGCGGGTCGATCTCGTGCGCCACCACGCGCGTCGAGACGATGCTCGGCGACACGGGCATCGCGGTGCATCCCGACGACGAACGGTACGCGAACCTGGTCGGCAAGACCGTCCGTCATCCGTTCGACGGCCGAGAGATACCGATCGTCGCCGACGCCGCGATCGACCCGGCGTTCGGGACGGGCGCCGTGAAGGTCACGCCCGCGCATGACCCGATCGACTTCGACATCGCGCAGCGCACCGGGCTCCCGCTCATGAACATCTTCCGCGCCGATGCCACGATCAACGAGAACGCGGCGGAGGAGTTCTACGGGCTCGGGCGATACGACGCACGGACCGCGGTGCGTGAAGAGTTGGAGAAGCTGGATCTGATCGTCGAGGAGATGCGGCCGTACATCCACTCGGTGGGTCATTGCTACCGGTGCCACAGCGAGATCGAGCCGTGGATCGCGGGCCTGCAATGGTTCGTCGCGGTCGACCGGTTGCGCGGCCCAGCGAAGGAGGCGGCGCTCGACGGCCGCATCACGTTCTGGCCGGAGCGATGGCAGCGCGCGTACGTCGGGTGGCTCGACAACCTGCGCGACTGGAACATCTCGCGGCAGCTCTGGTGGGGCCACCGGATCCCGGCGTGGTACTGCCCCGACGGCCACGTCACCGTCTCCCGTCGAGGATCCCGATGCCTGCGCGACGTGCGGGTCCTCGACGCTCGACCAGGATCCCGACGTCCTCGACACGTGGTTCTCCTCACAGCTGTGGCCGTATTCGACGCTCGGCTGGCCGGACGATACCGCGGACCTGCGGTTCTTCTATCCGAACACGGTGCTGGTCACGGGCTACGAGATCCTGTACCTCTGGGTCGCCCGCATGATCATGTCGGGCATGTTGCTCGACCGGCGACGTGCCGTTCCGCAACGTCGTGATCCACGGCCTGGTGCGCGACGGGCACGGCCGGAAGATGTCGAAGTCGCTGGGCAACGTGATCGACCCGATCGAGATGATCGACCGGTACGGCGCCGACGCGCTGCGGTTCTCGCTCGCGCGCTCGGCCACCGGCGGCCAGCAGGACATCCCGCTATCGGTCGAGTCGATCGAGGGCGGCCGCAACTTCGCGAACAAGATCTGGAACGCGGCCAGGTTGGTGTTCCGCGCCTACCCGGGCGGGGCGCCCCAGCTGCCGCCTGCGCGACCGGCTGACGGTGCCCGACCGCTGGCTGCATCTCGCGCCACCAGGCGTGCGTGGCCGACGTCGACGCCGCGCTGGACGCGTACCTGTTCGCCGAGGCCGCGCAGTCCCTCTACCGGTTCCTCTGGTCCGAGTTCTGCGATTGGGGCCTGGAGATGCAGAAGGGCCGACTCGATGCCCAGGGTGCCGACAGCCGAGATGCCGCGAACGTGCTCGCATGGGTGCTGGAGCGAACGCTGCGGCTGCTCCACCCGATCATGCCGTTCGTCACCGAGGAGATCTGGCAGCGGTTCGGGATCGGGGCGTCGATCTCCATCGCTCCCTGGCCGGAGCAACGGCCGGATGACGTCGACGCAGATGCGGAGGCCGCGTTCTCGCCTCGTCCAGGACGATCGTCACCGCGATCCGGCAGTTCCGCTCGCTCCACGGCATCTCGCCGGCGGTGAAGTTCGAGGCGACGGCCGCCGTCCCGGCCTGGGGCCGGCGCGGCCGTCGAGTCGCTGTCCGAGCGGATCCAGCGACTGGCGGGCGTCACGCCGTTCGCCGTCGTGGACCGCTCGCGGACAAGCCCGCGGGCTGGATCGCGCTGACGCTCACCGACGGCTTCGTCCACCTGCCGCCCGGGCTCTTCGACACGACGGCCGAGCGCCGCACGCCTGATCAAGCAACGCGACGAGGTGGGAACGCTGCTGGCGCGCTCGAGCGCGAAGCTCGCAGAACGAGGGCTTCCTGGCGAAGGCCGCCGACGACGTCGTGGCGAGCGGAGCGGGAGAAGCACGCCACGCTGTGCGCAGCGATCGACCGAGATCGATGGCGCAGCTCGCCGAGCTCGGCGGCTGATCAGGTTGAACATCCGCGAGGCCGTCGCCGAGCTCGAAGGACGCCGAGAGAGCCGCATGCTGCCCGACCTCTCGCGGATCCTCTCGCTCGCCACGCTGCTGTCCGACCCGCAGCTGACGTACCCATCGATCCACGTCACCGGCACGAACGGCAAGGGCACGACCGCCCGCGTGGCGGCGGAGCTGGCGTGCGCGCACGGGCTGACCACCGGGCTCTACACCTCCCCCCATCTGGTGTCGGTCCGCGAGCGGCTCTCGGTCTGCGGCGTCGACATCACGGAGGAGGAGTTCGCCGAGGAGTACGAGCACCTGCTGCCGTACCTGTTGCTCGTGGATTCGCAGGGCGAGGATCAGGTCACCTACTTCGAGGCGCTCACCGCGCTGGCCTACTTGTGGTTCGCGGACAAGCCGGTCGCGCTCGGCGTGTTCGAGGTGGGCATGGGCGGGACGTGGGATGCCACGAACCTGGTCCGTGGCGACGTCGCCGTCCTCACCCCGATCGCCCTCGACCATCCGGAGCTCGGGTCGACCGTCGCCGAGGTGGCGGGGGAGAAGGCGGGCATCATCAAGGAGGGCGCTGTCGCGATCAGCCGGGAGCAGGATGTCGAGGCGCTGCGTGTGATCGAGCGGCGGTGCGCGGACGTCGGCGCGGAGCTGAAGCTCGAGCACCGCGATTTCGAGGTCGAGGAGCGGCTGCGGGCGATGGGCGGACAGGCGCTGCGGATACGCGGCGTCCACGGAACCTACGACGACCTGTTCCTGCCGATGTTCGGCGAGCACGCCGCGCGGAACGCGGCAGCGGCCGTCGCGGCCGTCGAGTCGCTGCATCGACAAACCGCTCGACGAGGCGACGACCCGCGAGGCGCTCGCCGCCGTGCGATGGCCGGGCCGGTTGGAGATCGTCGCCCGGCATCCCACCGTCCTGCTGGACGGGGCCCACAACCCGGCCGGCGCGGAGGCGCTCGCCGCCGCGCTCCGCGAGTTCTTCATCTGGGATCGGTTGCACCTGGTGATCTCGATATCGGCGAACAAGGATGTGAGCGGGATCATCCGGCCGCTCGCATCTGTGGCCGATATCGCTTACGCGGCAAAGAACGCCAGCGAACGAGCTGGCGACGCCCTGGTCATCGCCGAGGAGTTCGGTGCGCTGGACAAGCCGGTCGAGATGTTCGATTCGATCGCGGCCGCCCTCGACGCGGCGCGCGCAACCGCCGACGAAACCGACCTCATCGTCGTGACGGGCTCTCTCTATACTGTCGCGGACGCGCACCGCGCGCTGGGGGAGCCCTTCTAGGAGATGGCGATCGAATCCACGCTGCTCATCGTGAAACCGGACGGCGTGCGCCGCGGGCTCATCGGCGAGGTCCTCCGTCGCGTCGAGGCCAAGGGATTGGTCATCGAGTCGATGCGGCAGCTCACGATCAAGCGATCGCTCGCCGAGCAGCACTACGCCGAACACGTGGACAAGCCGTTCTTCGGCGAGCTGGTCGACTTCATCACCGGAGGACCCGTCGTGGTCGCGAGGGTGAGCGGAGAATCCGCGATCGAGGCATGGCGAGCCCTCATGGGCCCGACCGACCCGATCAAGGCTCCGCCCGGCTCGATCCGCGGCGACTTCGCCACGCTGATCGGCGAGAACATCGTGCACGGCAGCGACTCCCCAACCTCGGCCGCGCGCGAGCTCGGGTTGTTCTTCCCCGAGGGGTAGCGCACGTGCCGGGGCTCGCCGAAGCCTTCGATCGGATCGGACTGGCTCTCGAGCATCACCTCCCCGTGTCGCACGCCGCGGGCGCGGCGATCGCGGTCACCGACCGTCACGAGATCCTCGGGGTCGTCGTCCGCGGGTTCGCCGACGTCGCGAGCGGAGCACCCGTCCGCCCGGAGACCCGGTTCATGATCGGCTCCATCTCCAAGTCGTTCGCCTCGATCGTCGCGCTCCAGGAGGTCGAGGCCGGTCGCCTGGACCTGCACGTCTCCGTGAACGAGCTCCTGCCGTGGCTGGAGCTGCCTGAGCCGTTCGGCCCGATCACGATGCATCACCTCCTGACGCACACGAGCGGCCTCGCGGCGGGAACCGAAGACGCGCCGACCGGCCTCGGAGCGGCGACGCTCATGCGGAGGATCCCGCCGACGTTCGCTCCGGGATCGCACTTCTGGTACTCGAACGACGCCTACAAGCTCGTAGGGCTGGTGCTGGAACGCTTGACCGGCGTGCCGGCACACGAGCTCATCCGCACCCGCATGCTGGAGCCGCTGGGGATGACGTCGTCGGTGGCGGCCATCACTGAGGACGTCCGCACCGACCTGGCCACAGGCTACGAGCCGGTGTTCACCGACCGGCCCGCCCAGCTCCGCCATCCCCTCGTCCCCGCGACGTTCACGGTCTCGAGCACGGTCGACGGCAGCATCGTGTCGAACGTGATCGACATGACCGCGCACGCCCGGCTCCTGTTGAACCGCGGTCGCGGACCGGGGGGCACGGTCTTGTCGGAAGCGATGTTCGACGTCCTGACGACACCGTTCATCGAGGTTCCGGACTCCGAGGGGACCTCCTACGGCTACGGCCTCGATGTCGGCGAAGACGAGCGGGGACCGTGGATCGGGCACAGCGGGGGCATGGTCGGCTACACGGCGTTCACCGCGGTCGAGCCGGAGACCGGCTTGGGCGTCGTCATCGTGCAGAACGGGTCGGGTGCGAAGGAGGGCGTGGTGAACCACGCGTTCGACGCGGTTCGCGCTTGCATCACCGACACGCCGCTGCCCGAGGTGTGGGCGCCGTCCGAGCCCACTGCGATACCGGATGCCGATCGGTTCGCCGGCGAGTACGCCGACCCGGACGGCGGGGATGCGCTCCGGGTCCGGACGGATGCCGACGGGCTCCGAGTGACGATCGACGGCGCGTCCGGGCGGCTGGAGCGCGACCCGCTGACGGCCGATGCCGGCGATCTGTTCTTGGTGGTGCACCCCGAGCTCGAACGGTTCCCCATCCGGTTCCAGCGCGGCTCGGACGGTCGCGCGTGCGAGGCCTTCTACGGCGATCGATGGTTCCGTACCGAACGCTACGAAGGGAAGCCGCCCGATCCGGTGCCTCCCGAGTGGCTGGCCTACCCCGGCCTCTACCGCAACGACGACCCCTGGATGCCGACCTTACGCGTGGTGCTGCGGAAGGGACGGCTGACGCTGCAGTTCCCCGTGGAGCTGAGCGACGAAGCAGGTGAGGCAGAGCTGCAGCCGCTGGAGGACGGCTGGTTCTCGGCGGGAGAGCCATGGGTGCCTCGCAGGATCCGCTTCGACCACCTGGTGGAGGGCAGGGCGGTCCTCGCGGAGTTCAACGCCGGCCGGTGGTACCGCTCGTTCGAGCAGTGACCCGAGCCGATCAGGCCGGCGGCGTGTAGTAGACGGACGGGCCGGAGCCCTCGGGGATCGCGAAGAGTCCAAGGTCGTCGCTCGAGAACGTCAGCGACTCACCGGGCCCCGCCGGCGCGCGGCACGGCGTTCCGGCAAGCGTCGAGACCACGCGGTGATCGCCGCTCCATGGATACAGGAAGCCGTCACCCGCCTTCACGATGATGCCTCGAGGGCCGATGTCCGCCGCAGTCACCTGGTTCAAGGGCAGCTGTGCGATCCGATCCAGCGTCTCGGATTCGCCGCCATGCAGGTTGGCGACCGGTGCTCGGAACACGGTCGAGGTCCCCGATCCCTTCGTGAAGATGAACAGCTTCTTCCGAGAGGCGTCGACCACCATCGCCTCGGCGTTGCGAGCAACGCCGTCGTCATAGCGAAGCGTCAAGAGCCGCGCGGTCACGGACGAGGCGCTCAGCTTCGGCTCGGGGAACCAATACACCTGGACCGAATCCCGCTCCGCATGGTTGTCGCCGATGTCCGCGAGCCACAGTCGATGTCCCGTGAGCGCGAAGTCCTCCCAGTCGCGGTTGTCCGAATTCTTCACATCAACGGTGGCTCGACTGGTCCCGTCGGGGTCGATCGCGTAGATGCGCTCCGGATTGCCGGAATCCTCCTCGATCCACAGCACGGGGTTCGCGTGACTCGCCACCACGCCAGACACTTCGCCGATCCCTGGGATCGTGATGCTCCCGGTCACCTGAACGGGTCCGTAGAACGGGCAGTCCTGGATGGATCCCGCCGTGGAGGTGATGGGTGACGACACAACCGCGAATAGGGCGAGCAGGGCGGTCGCGGCGGTCGATCGGCGCGTGGACGGCACGAGGGCAACCCTGTTCCGGCGGGTCACGCCATCTTGCGGAACGCGACGCACGTGTTGTGTCCGCCGAACCCGAACGAGTTCGAGAGGGCGAGCTTGACGTCGAGCTTGCGGGCCGTGTTCGGCGTTACATCGAGCTCGAAGCCGGGATCCGGCGTCGCATAGTGGATCGTCGGCGGGATCATGCCGTTGGTGATCGCCAACGCGCACGCGGCACCCTCCACAGCCCCCGCCGCCCCCATCTGATGCCCGGTCATGGACTTGGTCGACGAGACGGCCACGCGCGTCGCGCGATCGCCGAGGACCTGCGTGATGGCTGCCGCCTCGGATGCGTCGTTCAACGGCGTCGACGTGCCGTGCGCGTTGATGTAGTCGACCTGGCTGGGTTCGGCCCCCGCGTCGTCGAGCGCCCAGCGCATCGCGAGGACGGCGCCCGATCCCTTGGGGTCCGGCGCCGTGATGTGGAACGCGTCGTCGCTCGCACCCGCACCAGCCACCTCGCAGTAGATCCGAGCGCCGCGGGCTTTCGCGTGGTCCTCGGTCTCCATGATCAGCGCGCAGGCGCCCTCGGACAGCACGAAGCCGTCTCGCTGGGCGTCGAACGGGCGCGAGGCCACGTCGGGGTCGGGGTTCTTCGTCAGGGCGGTCATCTGCGAGAACGCGGCGACCGTGATCGGCAGCGTCGCGGACTCCGAGCCGCCCGCGATGCACAGGTCGAGCGTGCCGTCGCGGAGCAGCCGCATGGCTTCGAAGATCGCGTGGTTGCTCGACGAGCACGCAGAGATGGTGGCGAAGTTCGCTCCGGTCAGTCCGAAGGTCATGGCGATGTGGCCGGCGGGGGCGTTCGCCATGAGCATCGGGACCATGAACGGCGACACGCGCCCCGGTCCCTTGGTCTTCAGCACGTCGTACGCGTTGAGGAGCGTCTCGATGCCGCCGATCCCCGTCGCGAAGATCACGCCGCCGCGTTCGGCGACGATCTGCGGGTCGCCGGCATCGGCCCACGCGAGCTTGGCCGCGGCCACGCCGAACTGGGTGAAGCGGTCGGTACGGCGGGCTTCCTTCGCGTCGAGGTGATCGAGGGGGTCGAAGTCGACCTCACCCGCGACGGTGACCGGTAGGTCGTCGACCGGGAACCGCGTGATCGTGCGTACGCCGTTGCGTCCGCTCACGAGCCCCTGCCAGAAATCGTCGACCCCGGTGCCGACCGGTGTGACCGGGCCGAGCCCGGTGATGACGACCTTGCGTCGTTCCTCGGATGCCGACCGTCTTAGGAGCTCCCCAACTTCGACGCGACCATGTCGATCGCCTGGCCGACCGTCTTCACGCTCTCCATCTCATCCTCGGGGATCTCGATGTTCCACTCCTCCTCGAGGGCGAGCACCGCCTCCACCAGGTCGAGCGAGTCGGCGTTCAGGTCCTCGGCGAACCGGGCGTCGGCGACGACCTGCGCTTCGTCGACCGCCAACTGCTCGGCGAGCACCTTCTTGACCCTGACCTCGATCTCCGAACGATCCATCCGTGTCCCTCCTCGGTCCCCATGATCGCTGTATCTGCAGGAGCGTAGACGGCGGACCCCCGCACCGACTACGCCGTGAGGCCGCCGTCGACCGGTATCACCGCTCCGTTCACGTACGACGCTTCGTCCGACATCAGGAACCGAACGACGGCGGCCACCTCATCGTGGGTCGCCGTCCGCCCGACCGGCGTCTGGTTGACGTAGTGCGCGCGCGCCTTGTCGTCCAGGTGCGACGTCATGTCGGTGTCCACCAACCCGGGACAGATGGCGTTGACCGTGATGCCCTTCGCGCCCACCTCTCGCGCGAGGGACGTGGTCAGTCCCAGCAGAGCGGTCTTCGATGCGGCATAGACGGTCTGGCCGGCGTTGCCGTGCAGGGCGACGGCGGAGGACATGTTGACGATGCGCCCGAACTTGGCCCGGAGCATGCCGCGGAGCGCCGACTGCGTGCACAGGAAGGCGCCGCGGACGTTGGTCCCCATGACGCGGTCGTACGTGTCCATCGAGTACTTCACCAGCAGGCCGTCCTGTGAGAAGCCGGCGTTGTTGACCAGGCCCGTCACCGCACCCACCTCGTCGCTGACGCGACGGAACGCCTCCTGCACGCTGGATTCATCCGTGATGTCCAGGTAGACGGCGAGCCCCGGCTTGCCGACGGCCTCGAGCGCCGCCGCGGTCTCTTTGGCGTCGGTCTCGCTCGAGCGGTACCCGATCGCGACCGTCCATCCCGTCTCGGCGAGCGCCACCGCGCACGCGCGACCGAGTCCCCTGGAACCACCGGTGACCACCGCCACGTGGCGGCTCATGCGGGATCCGGCTCTGGGATGGTCCAGCGCACCAGGTTCGCGCCCCAGGCGAGGCCCGCGCCGAACGACGTGAGCAAGAGGAGGTCGCCGTCATGCACGCGCCCGGCTCTCCACGCCCGGTCGAGCGCGATCGGGATCGAGGCCGCGGAGGTGTTCCCGACTTCCTCGACGTCGACCACGGCGCGATCGCCGGTGATGCCCAGCCGTTCAGCGACCGCGAGCATGATCCGCGCGTTCGCCTGATGGGGGATCAGCAGGTTGACGTCGTCGGATGTGTAGCCGGACTTCTCGAGGAGCTTGCGGCACGCGTCCGACATCTCGACCACCGCTCGTTTGAAGACCTCACGTCCGCCCGGCATGCGGATCGTGTGGTCTCGGGCGGCGACCGTCTCCGCCGACGCCGGTCGTGCGGACCCCCCTGCCGGGATGAAAAGCACCTCGGCCGTCGTGCCGTCGGCTCCGAGGATGGAATCGATCACGCCGGGTTCGTCACCGGCCCGCAACACGACCGCGCCGGCGCCGTCGCCGAACAGGATGCACACGGTTCGATCGGTCATGTCGAGCATCTTCGAGATCACCTCGGCGCCGACCACCAGCACCGTGTCGGCGGCTCCCGATTCGACGAACGCCGTGGCGGTCGACATCGCGTACGAGAAGCCCGCACACGCCGCGTTCACGTCGAACGCCGGACAGCTCATGCCCATCTTCCGCTGCACCCAGACCGCGGTGGAGGGGATCGGTGTGTCACCGGACAGACGTCGCGCAGATGATCAGGTCGACCTGTTCGGCCGGGATGCCCGCCGCGTGGAGCGCCCGTTCCGCCGCCTCGACCGCCAGATCGGATGCCGCGACATCCTCGGCCGCGAAGTTCCGCGATCGGATGCCCGTCCGCTCCACGATCCACTCGTCGCTGGTGTCCACCAGCGATTCGAAGTACGAGTTGGGGATCCGGTTGTCCGGCAAGAACGAGCCGACGCCGGCGATGGTGGCATGTCGGGTCACGCGCCGAGGATAGCGTGCCCGGCTCCCCGCCACAGCGCGGGGCTCAATCCGACGGGTTCCCCGTCCTGTGTTCGATGTACTCGGTGCAGCGTCGGAGCATGGTGGGGAGGTCCATGCTGCGATCGTGTCCGGCGTGGACGATCCGCACCGGAAGCTGACGGAGGCGGCGCATGGTGGCCAGATAGGCGACGACGTCGGACGTGGGGGCCTGGTCGATCAGCGGGTCCTCCGCGTACACGACGTCCCCGCAGAACAGCGTGCCGTCGTCCGCATCCCACAGGCCGATGCTCCCCGGCGTGTGGCCGGGCAAGGACAGGACCTCGAACGCCCGGTCGCCCAGGTCGATCCGATCGCCCTCGTCCACCAAGCGTGTGGGGATCGTTCCTCGCGGGACGAACGTGTCCGCGTCCCAACCGGGGCTCGGCACGGCCGTCAGGAGGACGTCCGTCACGGGGAACCCCGCCGACGCCATCGCCTCGGCGACGGCGGGCCACACGTCGGCGCCACGGATCAGTGGGCTCGGATGTTCGATCCCGTCGGCGTCCGACGGGTGGGCGATCCGAACGTCGAACCCCCAGAGCCCTCCCGCGTGATCCTGGTGCTCGTGGGTCGCGACCGCGATGAGCGGTTTCGCCGGGTCGCTCCGCAGCCCGTCCACGAACGGGTGAAGATCGGCGATCCCGTTCCCGGTGTCGACCAGCAGATCGCGGTCCCGGCCGCGGACGAGCCACGCGTTGGAAAGGATCAGCGCGTGCGTCGTCCGGCTCGGTGATGAGGTGGAGGCCCGGTTCGACCTCCGCCGCCTCGAACCACTCCTCACGAACCGGCAGCGCCATCCGCGACCTCTCCGGCGACGGCCGCTGCGGCTTCGGGAGAGCCGACGGCGACCGCCCTGGCGTTGGGAACGATGCGCTTCGCGAGCTTGGTCAGCACGTCGCCGGGTCCCGCTTCGATGAAGGTCGTCGCGCCCGCTTCGGACAGCGCTTGCACGCACGACTGCCATCGGACCGGCGAGACGACGTGACGACCGAGGAGCGCGCGTAACTCGCCGGGATCGTCCACGAGCGCACCGGTGACGTTCTCGGCGATCGGGAACCGCGGCGTTCGGAACTCGATCGATGCGAGCCGGTCGACGATGGGCGCGACGGCGGGCTCCATCAGCGAGGAGTGGAACGCGCCGGCCACGTTCAGTCTGACGGCGCGGATCTTGCGCTCCTTCGCGAGCATCTCCGCTCGTTCGATCGCGGGGATCGATCCCGAGATCACGACCTGCACCGGCGAGTTCTCGTTCGCGACGACCAACACGTCGTCCTCGCGTGCGTCGTCGCACAGCGCCGCCCCCTCTTCGGCGTCGACACCGAGCAGCGCGGCCATGGTGCCGGGGCGTTCCTCTCCCGCGCGCTGCATCGCACGGCCGCGGACGACGACCACGTCCAACGCATCGGCCAGACCGAGCACATCGGCTGCCACGAGGGCGGCGAACTCGCCGAGCGAATGTCCCGCCGCACCCCCGAACGCGACCCCTTCGGCCTCGAGGACGGCGAACGCCGCCACCGCGCAGCTGAGCAACGCCGGCTGGACGAACTCGGTCGTGGCGAGCAACGCCTCGTCATGGCAACCCGCCGCGACGTCGCGGCCCATGGCCTCCGAAGCCGCATCCAGGACACGCGTGCCGGCGGGGTGTTGCGTCCAAGGATCGGCCATCCCGGCGGATTGCGAACCCTGACCGGGGAAGACGACGGCTGTGTTCTTGTCGGTGTTGTGCATCCGCACAGGTTGCCACGGCCGAGGGACTCCTGTTGAATGGCTGCTGAGCCCATGGCCGATGGTCTCCAACGATCTTCTTCTCCCACGTCCCGTCAACAGGGGACGGAGGGAGTGCTCGGGTTCCTTGGTCGCGACATGGCAGTCGACCTCGGGACGGCGAACACGCTCGTCTACGTGCGTGGTCGTGGCGTCGTCCTGAACGAACCTTCCGTGGTGGCGATCAACACCCTTAGCGGAGCCGTGCTCGCCGTCGGGTCAGAAGCCAAGCGCATGATCGGCCGCACGCCGAGCCACATCCAGGCCGTTCGCCCGCTGAAGGACGGCGTCATCGCGGACTTCGATGTGACGGAGAAGATGCTGCGGTACTTCATCCAGAAGGTGCACAAGCGCCGGCTCCTGGCCAAACCCCGCGTCGTCGTCTGTGTGCCCTCCGGCATCACCGGCGTTGAGCAGCGCGCGGTCGAGGAGGCAACCATCGCGGCCGGCGCGCGCCGCGCGTACATCATCGAGGAGCCGATGGCCGCCGCGATCGGCGCCGGGCTCCCGATCCACGAGCCGACCGGGAACATGGTGGTCGACATCGGTGGCGGCACCACCGAGGTCGCGGTCATCTCGCTCGGCGGCATCGTGACGTCGACGAGCATCCGCATCGGCGGCGACGAGCTGGACGAAGCGATCATCCAGCACGTGAAGAAGGAGTACTCGCTGTTGCTCGGCGAGCGGACGTCGGAAGCCATCAAGCTCGCGATCGCGTCGGTGTTCCCGATGCCCGAGGAGCTCGTCGCCGAGATCAAGGGCCGCGACCTCATCAGCGGGCTTCCGAAGACCATCACGATCAGCGCGGAGGAGATCCGCCGCGCGATCGAGGAGCCGGTGAACGCCATCATCGACGCCATCAAGACCACGCTCGATCGAACGCCTCCGGAGCTCTCCGCCGACATCATGGACAGCGGCATCATCCTCACGGGTGGTGGCGCGCTCCTCCGTGGCTTGGACAAGCGGTTGCGCCACGAGACCGGCATGCCGGTCCGCATCGCCGATGCGCCGCTGCAGGCCGTCGTGCTCGGTTCGGGCAAGTGTCTGGAAGAGTTCGAGGTGCTGCAGCGTGTCCTGGTGAGCCCCTCCCGGCGGTAGCCTCCGTGGTCTCCCGGCAGCACCCCCGAAGCACGCGGCTGTTGGTCGTCGTCCTGGTGTCCATCTCGCTCGCCGTCATCACCCTCGACTATCGCGAGGGAGAGAACGGCCCGCTGGCCGGCCTCGGTCGCGGCGCACTCGCCGCCATGGCCCCGCTGCAACAGGCGGTGACCACGGTCATCCGCCCGATCGGCGACTTCTTCAGCGGCCTGGTCCACCTCCCGTCGCTGGAGAACGAGAACCAGCGGCTACAACGGGAGCTCGACGCGTTGCGTGCGGACGTCGCGGCGGGCACGGACCAGGAGAGCCAGCTCTCGCAGCTGTCGGATCTACTGGGGTTGAAGGAGAGCCTCGCGCCCGCATCGGTTCCCGCCGTCGTCATCGCGAATGGCCTGTCGAACTTCCAGTACACGATCACCATCAACAAGGGATCCGTGGACGGCGTGGCGATGGATCAGCCGGTGGTCACGGGGTCGTCGCAGGCTCCCATCCTGGTCGGCAGGGTCATCCGCGTGAGCGCGATCTCGGCCGAGGTGGAGCTCATCATCGACCGCAACTCCACCGTCGCAGGCCGTCTCTCCGTGTCGCACGAGACCGGGCAGGTCCAGGGCCAAGGAGAGGGCGACCTGCGGATGAGCCTGGTAACCCCCGGGACCTCTGTCGCAGGTGACGAGACCGTGGTGACCCAGGGCTACGAGGTGAACGGTCAGAAGGGGCTCTATCCGCCGGGACTCGTGATCGGACAGGTCTCGCACGTCATCCCGGGAACGGACGGTCTGCAGGAGTTCGTCACCGTTCGACCCGCGATCGACTTCTCCGCGTTGGAGTTCGTGCTGGTGCTGCAGACGTCCCGGGGCGAAGGCTAAGCGTGATCCGACGGACGCTGGCGCTCGCCGCCGTGATCATCACCTCGCTCCTGCTGCAATCCACGGTCTTCTCGCAGATCAAGCTGCTGGGCGTGCGGCCGGAGCTCCTGTACGTCGTGACGATCCTCATGGCGATCCTGGAGGGACCGAGCGAGGGTGCGATCGTCGGGTTCGCCGGGGGTATGGCGCAGGACTTCCTCCTCGATCAGCCGAAGGGGATCACCGCCCTCACGCTCACGCTCTTGGGCTACACGATGGGCCTCGTTCGCCAGTACATCGTCTCGCCGTCGCCGTTGTTGCCGACCGTCCTCGTGGCGGTCGGCACGTTCTGCGGCCTGATCTTCAACGAGATCGTTTCCTTCCTGCTCGGGCAGCTCGACGACCCGATCCTGTACCTGCTCCGTGTGGCGTTTCTGTCCGCTCTCTATAGCGCGGTGCTGACTCCGCTCGTCTATCCGGTGCTTCGGCGTATCTTCGAACGGTCCCGACCCCGACGGGTGGTGCGCTTCTAGATGGAGAAATCGACCTCTCGCCTCAAGGTGCTGGCCATCCTTGTGGCGTTCATGTTCGCGGCGCTCACCACGCGGCTGTGGTTCCTACAGGTGCTCACGTCGGCCTCGGCGGGAGCGAGGATCGATCGTCAGTCGGCTCGATTCGTCGAAACGGACGCGACACGCGGACGCATCTACGACGATCGGCACCGGCCCCTGGTCCTCAACCGGATCTCACTCGAAGTCAGGGTCACTAAGGACCAGCTCAGCAGCAACGATGCGGAAGGGGAACTCCTGCGTCTCTCGAACGTCCTCGGGATCCCCGTCGAGGAGATCCGCAAGGGCCTCGACAACAAGGACTACTACGACTACCAGTCGAAGCCCGTCGCGTACGACGTCGCCAAGGATGTCAGCTTCTACCTCTCCGAGCACCAAGACGAGTTCCCCGGTGTCGAGGTGGTTCCCGCCTCGGTGCGCGATTACCCGAACGGCACGATGGCGGCACACGTCCTCGGCTGGGTGGGGCAGATCGACGCGCAGGAGATCAAGGACACGAAGTTCAAGAACTACGGTCCGAACGACCTCGTCGGCAAGACGGGGCTGGAGCAGGAATACGAGAAGTTCCTGCGAGGACATAAGGGCGAACAGAAATACCTGGTGGACTCCAACCAGCAGATCGTCCGCCTGCTCGGCGAACAGCCGGCCGTTCCGGGCGACGACCTCGTCCTTTCACTCGACACCAACACGCAGAGCATCGCCGAGAAGGCCTTGAGTGACGGCATCGCGAACACCCGCGCCATCTTCGATAACACGCAATCCCCGCCTGCGTACCTGAAAGCGAACTCAGGCGCGGTCATCGTGATGGACCCGACGACGGGTGGGATCAAGGCGCTGGCCTCATGGCCCACGTTCGATCCCTCCTGGTTCGTGCAGAGCCTGACGAAGAAACGGATCGCCGCGCTCTTCGGCGATCAGTCCGGGGCGCCGACGCTCGATCGCGCGACGCAACTCTCGTTCGCCCCCGGATCCACGTTCAAGCCGTTCATCGCGCTGGCCGCCCAGCAGAACGGCATCGCGAACTTCGGCAGCTACTACCCGTGCCCGCCGGAGTACATCTATCCGGGGGACACGACGACCGTCTTCCACAACTGGACCACTGCCAACCTCGGCACGATCTCGGTCGAGCGCGCGCTGCAGATCTCGTGCGACACGGTCTTCTACCAGTTCGGCGCCGACTTCTACGATCGGTACAACGCCGACCCGCTCGGTCACGACGCGACGCTACTGCAGGACAGCCTGCGACAGTTCGGATTCGGGACCGCCACGAAGCTCGACCTGCCGCTCGAGACGACGGGCTTGATCCCCGACCCCAACTGGAAGAAGCAGTTCGCGATCGATCACCCGAACGTGTTGCTCCCACAGGAGCAGAGCTGGCTCCCCGGAGACGACATCCAGATGGCCATCGGACAGGGCTTCGTGACGGTCACGCCCATGCAGTTGGCGGTGGCGTACTCCGCCATCGCGAACGGCGGCAAGGTGTGCCGGCCACACGTGGTGGACCACATCGTGAACCCCGCCGGCGCGACGGTCCACACGGTCAGCGGACACTGCAACGACCGGAAGCTCCCGTACACACAGGCGGAGCTCGATTACATCAAGAACGCGCTCGCCACCGTGACGCAGTCGGGCGGGACGGCGGGTTCGGCGTTCGCGGGGTTCCCCCTCTCGCAGGTGCCGGTCGCCGGCAAGACCGGCACCGCGCAGCGGCCGCCGTTCCAGGACACGTCGTGGTTCGCGGCCATGGTGCCTGCGAACGACCCGAAGTACGTGATCGTCGCCATGGTCGAGCAGGGCGGGCACGGCTCGACGTCGGCCGCACTGATCGTGCGCCAGGTGATCGAGGGTCTCTACGGGATCGACAGCAACGGCGTCGTGAACGGGGGGTCGACGGACTGATGGACCTCGTCGCGGGACGAAGCTTCGCCGGAGAGCGGCGGCCGATCCGTCACCTCGACCCGGTCCTGCTGATCACGACGGCGGGACTGTCCGTCGTCGGGCTGCTCTCGATCTACTCCTCGACGCACCGCAGTCTTGAGGCGTTGCACGAAGACCCGATGATCTACGTCAAGCGGCAGGTGGCGGCACTCATCTTGGGCATCCTCCTCCTGCTGATCATCGCGACCGTCGACTACCGGTTCTTCAAGGTGTACGCCGGTTTCATCTTCGCCGGGACGGTGCTGATGCTGGTGCTCGTCCGCCTGCCCGGTATCGGGTCGACGGCGAACGGCGCCCAGCGGTGGTTCCAGTTCGCCGGGTTCCAGCTCACGCCGTCGGAGTTCGCGAAGATCTCGCTCATCCTGATGCTCGCGGCGATGCTCTCGGAGCTCAGGACGTCCGAGCCGATGCTGCCGGACGTCCTGCGGGTGTGCATCGTGTCGGCGATCCCGATGCTGCTCGTCTTCATCCAGCCCGACATCGGTACGACGATCGTGCTCGTCGCGATCGTCGTCGGGATCCTGGTCGTCGCCGGAACGCGGCCGCGACACCTGTTAGCGCTGGCGCTCACGTCCATCGTGCTCGTGGCGCTCGCGTTCCAGCTCCACGTGATCCGCGACTACCAGATCGCGCGCCTCACGGGGTTCCTCGACCCGCAGAACTCCGCCGACGCGACGAAGTACAACCGGGATCAGGCGGAGATCGCGATCGGCGCGGGCGGGATGTTCGGCAGCGGCTACCTGCACGGGACGCAGACGAACCTGGACTTCGTGCCGGAGCAGCACACCGACTTCATCTTCACCGTGGTGGGTGAGGAGTTCGGCTTCGTCGGTTCGGCGTTCGTCCTGATGTTGTTCGCGATCTTGATCTGGAGGGCGATCCGCATCTCGTACTTGTCGAAGGATCCGTTCGGGACCTATGTGGCCGCGGGTGTCGCCTCGATGTTCGCGATCCAGATGTTCGTGAACGTCGGGATGGTCTTGGGGATCATGCCCATCACGGGGATCCCGTTGCCGTTCGTGAGCTACGGAGGATCGGCGATGCTCGCGAACTTCATCGCAGCCGGACTCCTGTTGAACGTGCACATGCGTCGCTTCAAGTGAGCGATTCGCCCACCCGCTGCCCGGCGACGAGCCAGGTGAACGTGGAACCTTCCGGTCCGGTCGCCTCGAGGATGACGTCACCGTCCATGGCGCGGGCCGACATGCGCGCGATCGCCAGGCCCAGCCCCATGCCCTGGTGGACCCGGGAGTTCAGCGACTCGCCCTGCTCGAGCGGGGCGAAGATCCTGGGCAGCGACTTCGCATCGATGCCCTGCCCCTCGTCGATCACGCGGATCACCGGGGAGCCGTCCTCGATGTCGATACGGACCCGGACCGCTCGGTCCTCGGGTGAGAACGCGATGGCGTTCTCGACCAGCTCCTCCAGGATCCGGCAGGCGGCCAGACGATTCAGGCTGGCCATTGCCGGCGCGACGGGCGCCTCGACGCGGATACGTTCGTTCCCGGAGGCGACCTCCCGGGCGACGTCGGTCACATCGGCCCACTCCGTGAGGCCCGCCTCGACCGCCGCCTCGAACCGTTGTACCAGCCGGGCGAGATCCTGCGCCCGCGTGACCAATCGGTCCAGCAGCTCCTCGCGGGCCTCCTCGGGCGCGGTCCCTCCCGCGAGCGTCTGGGCCATGCCCAGGATCACGGTCACCGGTGTCCGCAGCTCGTGACCCAAACGTGAGACCAGCTCATGGCGGCTCGCCGCGCGCTCCAGCAGCGCTTCTTGTGCGATCTCCAACTGCCGGGTGCGCCGGCGTTCCCGTTCGAGTGCCTCGGTCAGCTCCTCGATCACGGTCGGCGTCAGCTGGGGCGAGATGATGCCGCCTCCGGACGCTGCCTCCCGCACGGCATTCAGGATCTCGTCACCGTCCGAATCCTTCAGGACGTAACCGGAGGCGCCCGCCACCAGCATGTCCCTGACCGCGCGCTGGTCCTCCAAACCGGTCAGCGCAACGATCCCGATGCTGGGGTCCATCGCTTTGAGCCGCCTGGTCGTCTCGATACCGTCCATCGTGGGCATGCGGACGTCCATGAGCACCACGTTGGGCCGGGTCGCGATGAAGAGCTCCAGCGCTTGGGCCCCGTTGCCCGCCTGGCCCACGACCATCAGCTCGTCGGAGTCCAGGAGAGAGACCAGGGAGTCGCGGAACCCCGTGTTGTCGTCTACCACGAGCACGCGGACACGCTGGCGCGTGGTGGCGGGAGCCCTCTGCACCAACATGTCACCAGTGTCACGTAGTGGCTCACCAGACGCATCAGCTATACGTGCGTTTCATGACCTCCCCCAGATGGGGGACAACGTACGTAGGAGGCGGGCGATATCGGCGCCGGACTTCGCTGCCCTCCCGGCCTGCGGCGACCCCGCTGCTATGCTGACCGCAGATCTGCTCGCCGAGCGCAGCTTCCCATGCGGCGCCCGAGCGAGATACATCGTCGAGGAGGCGCGCGAACCGCCGCCCGCCGGGCCCCGGAACCCCGGAGAGCCGCGAGCGCGGGAACGCGAGCGCCGGAGAAGGACGTATCGGGTGCGCGATGACGCGCGCGACCCAGTGCGCAGCGGTACCCACCGACTGCGGCCGGGCACGCACAACCAGCACCGCAGCCGCTCCGCACGTCGGAGCCACGCCCCACGTTCTGCCCCACGTTCGCCTACTGTCGCGCTCCCTCGCACCGAGCGAGAGGAGCTCACCAGATGAACCAAGACGGTCCCGTCGCGGCCGACAGTGCCGCGACAACCAGCGCCGACCGACGGTCGCAGGCCGCATCACCCTCTGAAGGAGGATCGGTCCCCGAGAGCGATGGCTCCGCCGTCCGATCGGCGACCACACCGGGCACCCCCGCCGGGACCGGAGCCCCGAGACGCCGTCGCAGTCGAGGCGGCCGAGGACGATCGAGGAGCGGCGCAGGTGCCGGTTCGCGCGGATCGGCCGGTTCCGATGGAGCCGGTCATCTCGATGGAGCCATCGATCTCGGAGAGGCACGCGGCTCCGATGGAACCACGAGCTCAAGTGGGGACGGCGCGCAGAAGCCCCGCCCGGCAGGAACCCGCGCACGGCGTCCCTCGGTAGCCGCGACGGTGGACGACGTGTCCACGCCCGCCCCCGCCCCGAAACCGCGATCCCCCCGCCCATCGACTCCCCGGACAACGCCCAAGACGGACGCGGGTCCGAAGACCCCCGCGACGGCCGGTGCGTCCACATCGGACACCGCGGCGTCGGCCGGTGAAGCAGATGGGGCGTCCCCGACGACCCCGAAACGGCGCCGCCGCCGCGGCGGCCGTGGGCGAGGGGGCGGCGGAGGAGCACGTCCGGCAGGAACGACGCGAGCCGACGACGACGCAAGCGGCGAGGCATCGGACGACCGAACCGATCGACCCGCGCCCTCTGGTGGCTACGGCCGCGGTCCTTCGCCGTCGGCGTCGCCGCCGAGCACCCGGTCACCCCGCATACCCGCCGTCGATGTCGGTGCCGACGACGAGGCGCCGGTCGATCCCACCGCTGCCACCCAGCGCGACGACGCACTTCCGGACGCCTCGGGGACGCCGTCGACCGGTGCCCGGAAGCGCCGTGGCCGGCGTGGCTCGGGAGCGACCAAGCGGGCCGCCGGCGCGCCGAGCGCGCAGGCCGCTCTGCCTGCAACGGAAGCGGGGACCCCCCGCCGGACCCGCGCCAGGACGAACGAGGAGCAGGTCGAGGAGGGTGGCCCGACCCGGGGGCTCCGCTCGAGCCGATCGCGGACGGGTCGGGTGGGCGGCGGACGTCGCCGTCGCGAGGACACGGTCGTGGTGCCCCGCATCACCGACAAGGTCATGGTGATAACCGAGCACGGGGATCGCGACCAGATCGCCGTGCTGGAGGAAGACGTCCTGGTCCAGCACTACGTGACGCGCACCGGCGCCCACTCCATGGTCGGCAACGTCTACCTGGGACGCGTGCAGAACGTGCTGCCGGGCATGGAGGCCGCCTTCATCGATATCGGCCGCGGACGCAACGGCGTGCTGTACGCGGGTGAGGTCAACTACTCACCCGAGGATCTCGAAGGACCGCAACCCCGGATCGAGCAGGTCCTGAAGAACGGGCAGCCGGTCATGGTCCAGGTCACGAAGGATCCGATGGGGGGCAAGGGCGCGCGACTCACCGCCCAGATCTCGATGCCCGGCCGCTTCCTCGTATTCGTGCCGAACGCGAACATCTCGGGCATCAGCCGCCGGCTCCCCGACGACGAGCGACGCCGACTGAAGACGATCATGAAGAAGGTTCGGCCCGAAGGCCACGGCGTCATCGTCCGCACCGCGGCTGAGGGCGCCAGCGAGGATGCACTGACCGCCGACCTCGAGCGACTCGTCCGCGAATGGGACGACATCCAGAAACGTTCGAAGAAGGCCAAGGCTCCTGCCGGGCTCTACGAGGAGCCGGAGCTCACGGTCCGCGTGGTGCGTGATCTGTTCACCGACGAGGAGTTCAAGGAGCTCGCCACCGACTCGCCGCGCGTGTTCGAGAAGGTCATGTCGTACGTCCGCGACGTCGCCCCCGATCTGGAGCCGAAGGTGCATCTGCATCAAGGGCGCCTGCCGGTGTTCGAGGAGTACCGAGTGGTCGAGCAGATCCACAAGGCGCTCGACAAGAAGGTCTGGCTGCCGTCGGGCGGCTACCTGTTCATCGAACGGACGGAGGCGATGACGATCGTCGACGTGAACACGGGCAAGAGCGTCGGCAAGACCAACCTCGAGGCGACCGTTACGAACACGAACCTCGAGGCGGCGCGCGAGGTCGCGCGGCAGCTCCGCCTCCGCGATATCGGCGGCATCATCGTGATCGACTTCATCGATATGCTCCTCGAGAAGAACAAGACGCAGGTCGAGGGCGCCATGAAGGAGGCCCTGGCCGTCGACAAGACCAGGTCTCAGGTGTTCGAGATCGGGCCGCTCGGGTTGATGCAGGTGACCCGCAAGCGTGTCTCCGGCGGTCTGGTTGAATCCTTCTCGGAAACCTGCCCCACCTGCGAGGGCCGGGGCATCCTGGTCAACTACGAAGCCTGAGCTGGAGGACGAGCGATGTATGCGGTGATCAAGACGGGCGGCAAGCAACAGAAAGTGAAGGTGGGCGACGTCATCGAGGTCGAGAAGATCGTCCACGACGGCGAGACGATGACGTTCCACCCCATCCTGGTCGTCGACGACGACGGCAAGACCCATGTGGGGGCGGAGGCGGCCAAGGCGGTCGTCACGGCCAAGCCGCTCGGCGAGAAGAAGGGCGACAAGATCAAGATCTTCAAGTACCGGCCGAAGAGCGGGTACGCGAAGCGGGGTGGGCACCGCCAGATCCTCACGATGCTCGAGATCGAAGACGTGAAGTTCGGCGCGGCGCCCAAGCGCGCCACCAAGGCGAAGGCCGAGCCGAAGGCCGAGGCGCCTGCGGAGGCGCCCGCAGAGGTGGCGGTCGAGATCGCCGAAGTGGCTGACTCGGCCGAATAGCGACCGAAGAACCGACTGGTAGCCTGGAGGCCTTATGGCACACAAGAAGGGCGGCGGCTCGTCCCGGAACGGCCGCGATTCCAATTCGAAGCGCCTCGGCGTGAAGGCGTTCGGCGGCGAGACCGTGCCCGCCGGCTCGATCATCGTGCGCCAGCGCGGGACACGCATCCACCCCGGAGACGGAGTTGGGAAGGGCAGCGACGACACGTTGTTCGCCCTTCGCCCGGGCGTCGTTGAGTTCCACGACTCGCGCGGGCGCAAGTTCGCGTCGGTGCAGCCGAGCCAGTAGGCCCTACCCGGCTCGTATCCGCGAGTCGATCTCCTGGACCCAGTCCTTGATCGCTTGTTTGTGGCCGGGGTTCGTGGTGGTCAGGTAGGTCAGGTTCGTCCGCATGTGGCGTCGTTTGGACGATCGCCGGAACGCGCCGAAGGCTCCCATCGGGCGGCCCCCGAAGTCGCTCTCGGGCAACGTCGTCGAACCGGGTTCGGGAGGGCGAAGCGGCGGAGGCTGCGAGAAATAGAAGGCCACGCGTCGCGGCGCGCCGTCGGCCGTATGCGTGAGCATCAGGATGGGGGAGCCCTTCACCCGTTTGGGTTGCTGGATCGCCGCGATGGGGATGCGATGTTCCAAGCCAGATGTGGCCTCCGTGAAGATGACCGCCTCGGGATCGATGTCGAGCGTGCCCCGCACGTCGTCTTCGACCAGACCGCGGTCCAGACGGACCATCCACACGGTCGTCGCCTCAGGCATGCGCACATCTTGCCCCGCCGGGTGTCGAGCGACCACCTAAGCTGATTCCCATGACGTTCGTCGACGAGGCGATGGTGTATGCGAAGGCCGGCCGGGGGGGCAACGGATCGGCCTCGATGCACAGCGAGCCCTACAAGCCGCACGGCGGACCCGACGGCGGCAACGGCGGCGCCGGAGGTTCGGTGGTCTTCGAGGTCTCGCGCGGGATCCACGACCTGTCGTGGGTCGCCGACCATCCGCACCAGCGCGCTCCGCACGGCGTCGCCGGCAGGAGCGCCAAGCGGGACGGGGCGACCGGGAAAGACCTGATCGTTCCGGTCCCCGACGGGACGGTCGTCTCCGACGACGACGGCCTGATCGCCGACCTGGTGGGGGAGGGGTCGCGGGCGATCGTCGCCCAGGGCGGCCGCGGCGGCCGCGGGAACGCGGCGCTCGCCAGCGCCCGCAACCGCGTTCCCCGCACGGCCGAGCCGGGGGAGGACGGCGAGGAGAAGCGGCTCCGAGTGGAGCTCCGCACGGTCGCCGACGTCGGGCTGGTCGGGTTGCCCAACGCCGGGAAGTCCACGCTCCTGTCGCGCCTGTCCGCCGCGAGACCCAAGATCGCGAACTACCCGTTCACGACCCTCACCCCGAACCTGGGTGTGGCGGGCGGGGATGGGGACCGGTTCGTGGTGGCCGACATCCCCGGGCTCGTCGAAGGGGCGCACGAGGGGCGTGGACTGGGTCACCTGTTCCTGCGCCACATCAGGCGCTGCCGGGCGCTCGTGATGGTGGTGGATCTGTCGTCCGACGACCCTCCCGCCGACCTCGCGACGCTTCGCGACGAGCTCTCCGCGTACGATCGGGAGCTGGGGATGCGCAGGTCGATCGTGGTGGGAACCAAGGCCGACCTGGTCGACGACGCGCCTTCGATGGCTCGCGCGCTCGGGGAGGATGCGCTCGCCGTCTCCGCGGTCACGGGCGAAGGGCTCGAAGATCTGCTGGCGCGGGTGAGCGCGATGTCGAAGGCGGCGGAGGCGGCCGAGCCGGAGCCGACACCGTTCGTGGTGCTCCGTCCGGGGCGTCCGCGCTTCACGGTGGAGCGTGAGGGCGCCGGCTGGCGCGTGAAGGGCCGCAACCTCGAGCGATGGGTCCTGGAGACCGACATGGACGATGAGGTCGGGCTGGCCACGCTCCAGCGGCGGCTGATCAAGGAAGGGATCGAGCGTCGCCTCGCGGAGATGGGCGCGCATCTCGGGGACGAGGTCGCGATCGGCGATCGCGTGTTCGAGTTCATCCCCGAAGTGCCGGCCGAGGCCGAGGGAGCCGCGGATGGACGCTGAGGCCGAGCGGCTCGCGGCTGAGGAAGACGCGGCATGGGCGGAGTTGCACTCCACGTTCGACGTGATCCCGTCGGATCGGTTCGAGGAGCCGAAGCTCACCGCCGACGGTTGGTCGCCGAAGGATGCGATGTTCCACGTCGCTGCGTGGTGCGCCGAGGCCGCGAACCAGCTCGAGCGCATGCGGCTGGGCACGTACGTCGACCCGATGATCGACACCGAGATCCAGAACCGCGAATGGTTCGCCATCTCGAGGGACCTCGACGTCCGCACGGTCACCGCCGAGATCCACGCGGCTCGGACCAAGATGCGAGAGGAGTGGTGCGAGCTCTGTGGGCAGGCCTCGCCCACCCCCGATGCGATCGAGTGGTTCGAGGAATCGGGACACATCCACTACCGCGGACACCGGGCGGAGCTCCTGACGTGGCTGGAGGGGAACTGAGCCTCAGCCTGGGCCGATCCGTCCTGGACCGGCCGTAGGATGGGCCGCGTGGGAGAGCGTTTGGGGGTCATGGGCGGCACGTTCGACCCCATCCACTACGGCCACCTGGTGACGGCCGAGGAAGCCCTGGTGCAGTTCCGACTGGACTCGGTGTTGTTCGTGCCGACCGGCCGGCCGTGGATGAAGGAGCACGAGGTCGTCTCGCCCGCCGAGGATCGCTACCTGATGACCGTGATCGCCACGGCCAGCAACCCGTTGTTCCGCGTCTCGAGGATGGAGGTGGATCGTGACGGTCCGACCTACACCGTCGACACGCTCCGCGGCCTCAAGGAGCTCTACGGCCCGAACGTCGACCTGTTCTTCATCACGGGTGCGGACGCGATCGTGGAGATCCTGGCGTGGAAGGACCACGAGGAGGTGTTCGAGCTCGCGCACTTCATCGCGGCCTCTCGTCCGGGCTACGACCTGGGGGCCATCACGCTGCACGCGCCGGATAGCCGTCCGGAGATCACGGTCATGAACATCCCCGCACTCGCGATCTCGTCGACCGACATCCGTCGGCGAGTCGCTGCCGGCCTCCCGATCCGGTACCTGGTCCCCGAGGGCGTGAAGAGCTACGTGGAGAAGGCGGGGATCTACCGGTGAGCACCGGTCCGGCGCGTCCGCCAAGGACGCGGGTCTCCCGGCTCCGCAGACGCGAGCGCGAGCACCGCCGCCGATCGATCGAGCTCGCGGTCACGATCGTGGTGGTCGTGCTCGGCGTGGCGTACGCGTCGACGCAGATCGGCGGCCCGGCGAGCGCCGGAACCGTCGGCGGCAGCCCGAGCACGTCGCCGGGTCGGACGCCGGCCCTGCTGACGTTCTCGGTGAAAGGCGCTCCCAAGCCGTTGCTGGCGATCATCGGCACGGCGGGGAGCCCGCCGGCCGCGATGGGCGTCCCGCAGGGCCTCACGCTCGAGGTGCCGGGAGCGGGTGCCTTGACGACCCGGCAGGTGGCCGCGCTGCCGGGAGAGGGTGTCCAGGTGGCCCTCTCGAACGTGGTCGGCGCGTGGACCGCGCACTACGGGGTCACCGATCTCGCCCATCTGGCGACCCTGATCGATCGCAACGGCGGGTTGCGGGTCGACCTGCCCGAAGCCGTTACGGTGGACGATCAGGTCATGGGTCCCGGTGCGGTCCGGATGACCGGCGTGCAGGTCGCGGCGTTCCTGGGTGCGGAGAACCAGAACACGTTCACGCGGTGGGAGATCGTGCTGGCGGGGCTGCTCGCGGCGCCCCCGAAGGTGGAGCCGGGCGATCTCACGGAAACCGACGACGTCGCGGGCGTGCAGGCGACGTTGGACGGCGCGAAGGGCGCCCTGATCGAGACGCTCCCCGTGCAGGTGGCCGCAGCGACCGTCCGCGTGCCGAAGTACTCGGCGCTCGATCAACTCATGGCCGACCGGTTCGGCGTGAAGCGGACGCCCGTCCCCGTCATCGAGCAGAACGCGTCCGGAACGGCGGGCATCGGCGAGGCCGTTGGGCGGTTGATCATCCCCCGGGGGTTCCGCGTCACGCTGTCGCAGAACGCGGAGTCGTTCGACAAGGAGGTGACGCAGATCGTGGCGTTGGGGGAAGCGCACCTCCGTGACGCGCGACGACTGCGGGCGGCCTTGGGGGTGGGCCGCATCGCGGTGTCCCAGGTAGCATCGGGTATCGGCGACGTGCAGATCATCGTGGGGAAGGACTTCACGGCTTGACGGCAGGCGGAGGGACGGCAACGGGCAGCGCGATGCGAGGCGCACCTCCGAGCCGTGAGGTCGCTGCCAGGGCCGCCCGGGCTGCCGCCGCGAAGCAGGCCACGGACATCGTCGTCCTCGACGTCCACGAGCTCATCGTCATCACCGACTTCTTCGTGATCTGCACCGCGTCGTCGAACCGACAGGTGAAGACCGTGATCGAGGGCATCGAGGACTCGATCCGGGAGCTGGGCGAGAAGCCCATCCGGCGCGAGGGCGAGGACGAGGCCGGTTGGTGGCTGCTCGACTACGTCGACGTGGTCGTGCACGTCTTCGGCGAAGAAGAGCGCGCGTACTACGACCTGGAGCGTCTCTGGCGTGACGCGCCGAGGCTCGATTGGCAGGAGTCCGACGCCGCTTCCTCCGGCTAGAGCAGACCGTTCCGCCGGTCAGCAGCCCAGCTCGAAGATCGTTCCGTTGATGCTCTGCCAGACGGCTGGTGTGCCGGACACGCAGCGCGTCGAGCGCGCGTGATCCGCGCCGATGTTCCCGCCGAGGCTCAGATACTTGGTCCGCAGTTCCAGACGAGCGACCCGCCGCTCGAGCGAGCGCCGATCGGCCGAGTGACGACCGCCGGCCTGCGCCGGTAGGAGCGTTCCGATCAACAGACCGATGAGCAGACCCACGACGAGCGACGCTGCGAGCTTGCGTGTCATGCGCGCCTCCTTCTCCTCGACGTATCGGCAGGAGGAAACACTACCCGCGCAACGCGGCGTTCCGGCCGAGCCGGTAGACTCGAATACCCGAGGGCCCATAGCTCAGCTGGTAGAGCGCTTGGCTGGCAGCCAAGAGGTCCGGGGTTCGAATCCCCGTGGGTCCACGACCGCCCCGTTCTGATGTTCTAGGGGTTCGGTTTGCCGCAGCGGCGGAACGTCAGCGTTGCGTGCTGCTGTCCGATCGTCGCGACCCCGAAGCTGTTGTCGGGGTTGCCGTTCGCGTCCAGGATGCGCACGGTCAGCTGACACGCGCCGAGGATGTCGGGGTTGGTGCAGTCGGTCCCGTCCGCAAGGAACCGCGAGACGCGAACGTGCTTCGACCAGGTGCCGTCGCTGCGCACCGTACCTGAGCCGACCACGCTGCTGCCGTAGCAACCACGGCCCTGGACGATCCAATAGCAGGCCTCTTCGACGAGCTGGAAGGATCGCCCCTCGCCACCGAGGGCGGTGCCTTGCGCCATCACCCACTGCAACCGGTGGAGGTTGGTGGCGGGCGACGCGACGATGGTGGCCGGCGATCCGGTGAACTCCAGGGGAGGAGACGAAAGCACCTGCGTGACGCCCTCGGAGTCGGTCCAGACGAGGAAGAGTCGGCACTCGTCGGCTCGGCAGTACACCCATTCCGGGTCGCCGGTGAACGTGTTCCGCGGCACGGGGTCGGCGAGGGTCACGTCGGCGATCACCGAACCGTCATCTGCGGCCGTGATCACGGACGTGGGCGAACAGTCCATCTCGAAATCGTCGTTGAACTGGTCGCATTGGATGATCCTCACGGCGGCCCCCGCCAGCAGCCCCGATGCGGCCAGGTGGACGACGGCGCCTCCGGAGAGCTCGGTCGACGGGTCGACGGTGAGCGACGGGGACCCGTCGGCCGAAGCGGGTACAACGCCGAACGCGATGCTTGTTGCCACGGCGAGGCACACGACCGCGACGCGTTGCGCCGAACGACCCATCCGAGCGACCAGAGACACTCCCGAGTATCCGCGTTGCCCGATCATGTGCATCCTCCTTCACGGCCGAGACGCTCCCGGAACCACTCCCCGCGTCACTATGGCCCACCGCAGAGCAGCTGGGGGACGAACCTCATGCTTCCACCCACGCGAGCCGATCTTGATCAGGGCCCTTCGGAGCGAGAGGTATCGTGCCGATGGAAGTCACATGGTGATCCCTACTCGCTATCCTGCCCAAGATGTTGACGCGAAGGTCTGAAGGCGGCGCCGGCCGCGGGTGGCGCCGGGCCACGCCGCGGGCCATCTCGCGCGAGCCGGGTGACCGCCGCCGTCAGCGGCGTCTCGTGTGTCTCGCGGTGCTCCTCGGGTTGCTCGTCGCGGCCTGTTCGGGCTCCGGCCCCCAGGGTAGTTCGGGGAACACCGCTGCGGGGAAAGAGACCTGGGGGATGAACTGCGCTACCTGCCACGGCGTGAACGGCGAGGGTGTAAGTGGGCCGGCGCTCAACTCGCAGGAGTTCCTGACGAGCACGACCGACGAGGAGATGGACGACATCATCAAGCATGGCGTCCAGGGAACGGCGATGTCGGCGTGGTGGAACGAGTCCGGTGGATCCCTCTCGGACCAGCAGATCGAAAACATCATCGCTTACGTCCGCTCGTGGCAACCCACGGCGCCCAGCTGCCCTGGATGGGAGATCCCGGATTGCGCGTCCGCGGGCGGATGATGCCGAGCCAGGGCCTCATGCCCTGAGTTCGCGGACGCGGCCCCGTAGTGGGTCAGCGGACGATCGACGCGTTCACGGACACGGGTTCGCCGGGAGAGGGTTCATCTCGGTGTTGCCCACGCAGGTGGCATCTCCTCGAACCTCGGTCACCAACTGGCTGATGTCGGGGTTCGTCGGGTTGGTGTCGTTGAGGAGGTTCACGAGCTCCCACGGGTCGTTCGACAGGTCGTAGTACTCGCGGAACGAGACGGCGCCGTACGCGTCGTAGTACTCGACGAATTGCACGGTCGGCGTTCGCAACGAGACCCACGTGGGGATCGAGGCGTCACCCGGATCCAGCCAGTATTCGAGAAGTATCCGCGTCCTCGAGAAGTTCGAGAGCATCGAGTAGCCATCGAGCGGGTAGTCGGCCTGGATCCCCGCCGCCTGCAGCACCGTCGGCACGATGTCTACCGTCGCGGTGAGCCGTGCGTCGGTGGTGCCGGGCTGGATGTGTCCATCCCAGCGCATGAAGAACGGCAACCGTACGGAGTCGGTGTACGGGTATCGCTTCTGCGCGGCCAATCCGTAGTCCCCACCGAGGCGGTGCTCGCCCCACAGATACCCGTTGTCGGACGTGTAGAGCACGAGCGTGTCCGACAACTCCCCCAGCTGTTGGAGCTTCGTCATGACCGTGTCGACCATGTCGTCGACGGACTTCAGGGTCCGGAGCTGGGGGGTCCGCACGGCCTCCGCCTGGGCCAGGGAGAAATTCCTCGCCTGGACCCACGGAGGCTTGTCCGAGCGGTCCGTCTCGGCCGTGGCCGGGTTTCCGGCCCAGACGCCGACGTCGGCGTTCGCGTACTTCGCCGCCGGCGTCCACGGGTTGTGCGGCGCCGGTGTGGCCACGAACATGGCCCACGGTTGTTGATCGTTCGTCTCGAAATGGTCAAGGTAGGCGCTCGCGCGTTGCCCGGCGAAGTCGGTCGTGTAGTCCGGGTACCTGTTCCCAACGCCGTCGATGTTCCAGGTCTGATCCGTGTAGCCCCCTCCGACCAGCGAGCGGTGATCGAAGTACGGAGGCTTGGTGCTGATATCCCAATCGTTCAGGAACTTTCCGACGTAGGCCGTTTCGTAGCCGCCGGCGTCGAGCAGACGCTCCATGGTCAGCGATTGGTCGAGGCTCGCGAAATCGGTGTTGGTTCGCACCCCCGTGTTATGCGCGTAGCGACCCGACAGGATCACGGAGCGGTCGGGGCAACAGAGCGGGGTCGAGTCGAAGAAGTTCGTGAACTCGCGACCTCCGGCCATGAGCCACTGGCGGAGCTTCGGCATCACGCTCGGGATGACGGTGTCGGAGGCGCGCTGGTCGTCGGTGAGGAAGATGAGGATGTTCGGAGCGGACGGTTGCACGACCGATGGGCCGGTCACGAGGACGTCGTCGAAGTTGATGGTGTACGTCTTCGCGCCGTTGTCACCGATCTCGACACGGCCGACCGGCGTGGTTCCGGTGTTGGCCACCCAGCCGGTCACGATCTCGATCCCGTCGCGGTAGAGGTCCCAGGACCCGGACGCTCCGACCGTGCCGCACAGCTGGATGGCGTGCCACCCGGTTCCCAGCGCGACACCCGAGCTCTTCTGAAGGCCGGAGACGTCGGATCTGACCGACAGGATCCCCGTGGACGACAGGTAGACCCGGGCGATCGGGCCGTTCGCGGCCGTCCGCAGTCGGAGCAGGACGGGAAGGCCGGTGCCCGCTGAGGTGGCGTTCACGTTCGCGCTCATGCAGATCGTGCCGAGCGTCGTTGGAAGCACCTCGTAGGCGAACGCCTGGCTCGAGACCGCTTGAGCTTTCGCGCTCGGGGGTGCGGCGCGGCCGGTCCCCGGGTCGATGGTCATGTTGGTGGTTCCGGTCCAGGCCGCGAAGCTGGCGGAAGCGAAGGTGTCCGAGAAGATCGCCGACAACGACGACACCGTGATCGCGGCCGACGGTTGGCTCTTCGCGCTCGCTGGGTTGTTCAGGCTGTCGACCGCGTCGACCGCGTAGGTGTGTGAAGATCCCCGGGGCGAGGCCCATGTCGGTGAAGCTCGTCACCGTGGTGCTCCCGATCGCCGTCGGACCGCCGTCGCGGTACACGCGGTAGGTGATCGGTGGCGACGCGTCCTGCGACGCGGCCCAGTCGATCCTGATGGTCCCGACCTCCGCGCTCGACCCCGTCGGGCGTCCCGGGGTCGTCGGGGGATCGGTGTCGGCCGTCTGGCGCGTGTCCGTCACGAGGACGTCGTCGAAGTTGATGGTGTACGTCTTCGCGCCGTTGTCACCGATCTCGACACGGCCGACCGGCGTGGTTCCGGTGTTGGCCACCCAGCCGGTCACGATCTCGATCCCGTCGCGGTAGAGGTCCCAGGACCCGGACGCTCCGACCGTGCCGCACAGCTGGATGGCGTGCCACCCGGTTCCCAGCGCGACACCCGAGCTCTTCTGAAGGCCGGAGACGTCGGATCTGACCGACAGGATCCCCGTGGACGACAGGTAGACCCGGGCGATCGGGCCGTTCGCGGCCGTCCGCAGTCGGAGCAGGACGGGAAGGCCGGTGCCCGCTGAGGTGGCGTTCACGTTCGCGCTCATGCAGATCGTGCCGAGCGTCGTTGGAAGCACCTCGTAGGCGAACGCCTGGCTCGAGACCGCTTGAGCTTTCGCGCTCGGGGGTGCGGCGCGGCCGGTCCCCGGGTCGATGGTCATGTTGGTGGTTCCGGTCCAGGCCGCGAAGCTGGCGGAAGCGAAGGTGTCGCTGAACACGGTCATCGCCGACGCCGTCGGCAGGTGGGTCTGGGGGGAGATGACGAGCACGCCTGCAAGAGCCACCGCCGCGGCGATCCGAAGGGGTACGTGTCGGCCGTTCATCCTGGTTCGCCTCCCGTCACCGGATACGACCCGCGGGTCACCAACCTCCACGCGATGAAGCACACCTGGTACTCGCGCAGACGCCCGATGGACGGGTAGTACCAGCACATGTCTTTGGGCTCGGGCCATGCGTAGCCCTCGGCCAAGCTCTCGGTCTTGCGGGCGGGTCGCCCGAGAACCGCGGCCACGGCCCCGGGCCGCATGCCGTCACGCAGGCGAGCGAACATCTCGTTCGTGATCGAAGAGGCCCCGCTTTCGGCAACACCGACCCCGATGGGGGGTCGAAGGTCGGCCGATGCGAGGGTCGCGACCGCCATCAGCGACACGAGGACGATCCCGACCGGAACGAGCCTCACTCGCATGGAATGCGGTCCCGCCAGCGACTGCATCGCGGCCTCCTCCTGCCACTCTGTCGCCTGCTTCGGCACACGGTATGGGGCGAAGGTCCCGGAGCGTGGGGTCTGGTCGCCGGCATCGGATCGATGGTCGCGACTCGGGCCACCGGGCAGTCTTGTCACTGTTTGTCGTCGAGAAACCTGGGTCACACCGGACCCACGGAGTAGCCTCCCCGCAGTCGGTCTGGTGCTGGAGGTCGTCGGATGCGTGGTCGTGCTCTCAACCCCCTCGTCGGTGCGATGGCCGGCGCCGTCCTCGTGGCCGTCGTGGTGATCGCTCCCTGGTCCGCCGCGCGTGCGACCGACGTGGCGCAGTCGGTTGTCGTCAGCGACAACCCCGCCGGCTTCACGCCGAACGTCTTGGACGGTCAGATCAACGCCTTGCTTCCGGTCGGCAATCGGATCGTGGCGGCCGGCCTGTTCACCCAGGTCCAGGCCGCCGGCGGGGGACCCATCCTCACCCGGAACAACATCTTCGCCTTCGACGCTGGGAGCGGCACGATCGACACGACGTTCGTCCCCAACGCCGACGGGGAGATCAAGGCGCTCGCGCTCGGCCCCGACGGCGGCATCTTCCTCGGAGGGTCGTTCGCCACCGTGAACGGCGTGACCGCGCGGCGGCTGGTCAAGATCAACGCGACCACCGGGCAACAGATCACCACGTTCTCCTCCCAGCCTTCGGCGGTGGTTCGTGACCTCGAGGTGCGAGGTCAGACCCTGTACGTGGGAGGCGCGTTCACGACGATCAAGGGCGTGTCTCGGCAGAACTTGGCGGCGGTGGACACGACGACCGGTGCCGTGAGCCCCAACCTCAACCTGCCGCTCACCGACTCCCGCAAGGCCGGGGTCGTTCCCAGCCTCTACAAGCTTGAAGTGAGCCCCGACGGGACCAAGATGGTCGTGATCGGCAACTTCACGAAGATCAACGGCCTCACTCGGTGGCAGGCGGGGATGATCGATCTCAGCACCACCCCTGCGAGCGTTGCCAACTGGTCGACGGATCGATTCACGCCGGCCTGCAGGATCACGGCGTTCGACACCTACATGCGCGATGTCGCCTTCGCACCCGACGGGTCGTACTTCGCCATCGTCACCACCGGGGCGTACAACGCCGGGACGCTCTGCGACACGACGTCGCGTTGGTCGAGCACCGCCACAGGCACGGCCCTCCAGCCCACGTGGGTCGACTACACGGGTGGCGACACGTTGTACAGCGTTGCCGTCACGGGAACGGCGATCTACGTCGGGGGTCACAACCGGTGGATGAACAATCCGTTCGCGGGCGACCGAGCCGGCCCGGGCGCGGTCCCACGCGAGGGCATCGCAGCGCTCGACCCGGTGAACGGTCTGCCGTTCTCATGGAACCCCGGCCGCGACCGGGGGGTCGGTGTGTTCGACATGGTCGCAACCTCGACCGGTCTGTGGGTGGGGAGCGATACCGATCAGATCGGTGGCGAGACGCATCGCAAGCTGGCGTTCTTCCCGGCGGCGGGCGGCACGGTCGTGCCTCCTTCTGCGCCGTACACGCTTCCGGGCACGCTGTACAACGTGCCGACGGATCTGCCGCCGGCCCCGCCGCCGGGGCCGATCGGCTCCCTGACTCGGCGCTCGTTCGATGGCACGACGCTCGGCGCGTCCACCAACCTCTCGACCCCGGGCATCGATTGGCGAGGACTTCGAGGGATGTTCGCGCTCAACGGCGTGCTCTACTACGGAACGAGCGGCGGCGCCGTCTTCGCGCGCACGTTCGACGGGACAACGCTCGGCGCCGCGCAGCAACTGGATCTGCACGGGCTCACGAACTTCCCGGTGCAGAGCATCACGGGGATGTTCTTCGCGAACGGCGGCATCTACTACACCTTGCAGAACGATCCCCAGATGTACTACCGGTATTTCACGCCGCAGAGTCGGGTGGTCGGCGCCGACCGGTTCGTCGTCAGCGGGAACGGCGACGGGCTCAACTGGAGCGGCACCCGTGGTCTCACCCTGGCCAACGGCAAGATCTACTTCGCGCGGACCGATGGCAACCTCTCCTCGATCACCTTCGGTGCGACGGCCCCGGTTCCGGGAACCGAGACGTTGGTGAGCCCGGTGACGGCCAACAACTGGGCATCGGGCGGACTCTTCGTGTTCTCCGCAGCAGCACCGGACACCACGCCGCCTTCGCTGCCCGGCCAGCCGACGGGGCAGAGCCCGATCCCGGGGAGCATCGTGATCAGCTGGGCGGGGTCGACGGACGCCTCGCCACCCATCACCTATCGGGTCTTCCGGGATGGAGGGTCGACCGCGATCGGATCGACGACCGGCACATCGTTCACGGACGTTGGGCTGACGCCCGGCACGACCCACACGTACAAGGTCGATGCGAGAGACGCCGTAGGGAATCTCAGTCAGCTGAGCGTGGCCTCCTCGCCGATCTCGGTGTCGACGACGGCTTCGGCGATCTTCGCGGACGACTTCACGAGCGGGTTCGCGAACTGGTCCGGCGTGACGAACCTCACGATCGACACCACCACCGGGGGCGTCGCGGCGCCCAGCGCGCGCGGACAGCTGACATCGCAAGCTGGTTTCGCGTTCAAGGACCTCAGCGTCCCGCTCAGTCAGGTCTGCATGAGCGCCCGGGTGAACATCGGGTCCGTCGGGAGCCCGACGGTCGCTCTCTTCCGTCTCCGCACGGTCGCGAACGGTCCTGTCGCCCGCGTTTACGTGACATCCGCCGGGATCCTGTCTCTGCGAGCCGATGTCTCCGGTACCCAGAGGAGCTCCGGCGTGGCGCTGGGCAGTGGATGGCACAGCATCGAGCTCTGCGGGACGGTCGGATCCGCCGGTTCATGGGATCTGTATCGCGACGGCGTTGCCATCGTGAGCGGCTGGGTCGCGAACACCGGGACCGCGGCCGTCGGCCGCGTGGAGATCGGCGACACCGCTGCGATGACCTGGAGCGGGAACTTCGACGACGTCGTGGTGGATCAGACTCCGGGCTGACCGAGTCATCTGAACAGCACCCCAGATCCCGCTTCCACCTGCGCCGGGCTCGCGAGGCTCGGTGGGCCCAGCCCAAGATGGCCACGCAGGTGTCACCCGAGCGGGCCAAACCCGCTAGCATCGCCCCCGACATGCTGGACGATCCGGCGAACACGACCTCCGTGCACAGCTGCATCAGGAGCGCACACGAGGTCGAGAGGGGACCCGGAGTCAGCAACCCCGTCGATCGGAGGAGCAGATGCGACGTTTCGTGAGGGGCTTTATCGGCTTGACGATGGCCGCGGGGTTCACGGTGGGGTTGCAGTTGCCCGCCGCGCACGCTGCCTTCGATCAGACCCCGCCGTCCCTGACCGTGACCGTCAGGCCGGCGTTCGTCGTGGGGAACATCGTCACCGATTCCCAGATCGAGACGGTCCACTACGTGAGCGATGTCTCACAGCTGATCCGATGGTCGGCGACCGACGACGTGGGCGTCTGTTCGTACGACCTGTACGCGGTGCCCGCCGGCGCCCCACCCTCGCCGCTCCTCGAGTTCTCGCAAGAGACGGAGTACACGTATGTGAGCGGGGACTACAACGGGGATTTCGGCGGCGGGTCGGGAGTGACGATCGGCTTCACCGTCACCGCGCGCGACTGTAACGGCAACGCGACGACGAAGGCGATCGACGAGCATATCTTCACCTACCAGGAGGACGGCACGTCCTCGACCGACTTCGCGGTCCTTCCCATCACGTACACCGGAACGTGGGGCGTGGGCAATTGCGACTGCTTCCTGGCCGGGCACACCGCGTTCACCACGAAGAGCGGGGACAGGGCCACGTTCACCCGGACGTACGAGGACGGCGATCAGGTCGCCCTCGTCATGGCGGAGGGACCCGGCCGCGGGGTCGCGTCCATCCGGATCGACGGGAAGTGGCTCATGAACGTCGATACGTACGCGCCCACCAACACGAACCGTGTGGTGGTGTTCGCGATGGGGATGTCCGCCGGTAGCCACACGGTGGCGATCGTGAACCACGGCACGACGGGGAGACATCGGATCGACCTGGACGCCGTGCTCATCGGGCGATAGGTCGCGAGGGGGACGAGCGGCATCGACATGGAGGGTCGATGAACGGGCGCGGTCGGATCAGAGGTGGCGCGGCGCTGCTGATGTGCCTCGCGTTAGTTGGCGTCGCGTGCTCGAAGGATTCCGGCACGGGGCAACAAGGCTCGTTGGCCTTCTTGACGTACGAAAGCTCGCTCATTCCGGAAGCGATCACGCCGTTCACCGATGCCAATCCGGATCTCAAGCTCCAGGCGACCACCTTCACTTCGCAGGATGAAGCCATCGCGAAGCTCCAGGCGGGATTCCAGGCGGACGTCGTGTATGCGTGCCTGACCGACACCCAGCGGCTCGTGAGCGATGGCCTCGTTCAGCCGATCGATACGAGCAAGCTCACCGCCTGGGACACGCTCTTCCCGTACTACAAGAACAGTTCGCAGATCCGGGTCGGCGGCAAGGTTTACATGGTGCCGGCGTTCGGCGGGACGACCGGCTTGATCTACAACCCCGACAAGGTCCCCGGAGGCGTCGCGTCGTTCGCCCAACTGCTCGAGGATCCGGCGCTGAAAGGGAAGGTGGCGATCGAAGACAACCCGAAGTACGGGATCGCCATGGCGGCGCTTGCGCTGGGTTTCAAGGACCCGTACGACCTGACCGATGCCGACCTCGAGCAGGTGAAACAGTGGTACGCCGAGCGCAGGTCACAGATCCGGGCGTTCTACTCGGACGAGTCGGATTTCTTCGATCTGTATCAGCGGGGGGACATCGTTGCCGGCTTCGGCTACAAGGGGTACGACGTGGGGCTCGCCAAACAGGGTGCGACCGTGACGTTCGCGCCGGCGTCGGAGGGCGCGCTCACCTGGACGTGCGGGTACGTGCTCGGCGCGAACGCACAGAACGTGGATGCGGCCTACGCGCTCCTCAATTGGTTCCTGACTCCGGAGGCCCAATCGGTGTACGCGCAGAAGTTGAACCAGATGGTCACCAATCAGGCGACGCTCGATTCACTGGATCCATCGGTCGTCGAGGAGATCGGGCAGACAGATCCCACCCAACTCGATACGTCGATCCCAACGGAGGTCCCGCCGAACTTCGATCGGTGGGAAGAGGTTTGGAAACAGATCACATCGACCTGATCGTCTACTTGGTCTGCCCCAGGTCGAACAGGTAGACGTCGACGTCAGTGAACCTCGCGAGCGCGAGCAGTTGACCTGCGTCTCCCAACGACGCGATCACCGCATCGGTGCTCTCCTTCGGGTGGCTCACGATCAGCCATACACGCCGGCTCGTCTTCGTCTCGTCGAGCGCCACGAAGACGTCTTCGGGATCGCCCGTGAGTGCGTCCACCTCCTTCACGGGATACGCGGACGGCGGCGAGAAGTAGTGATCGAACGGGATCTGCAGGAACCCGACGCTGAAGACGATCGCATCGCCGCGCTGCACGCGCGCGTCGATGTACGCGGATACTTGGTCCCAGGCCTCCTTGTCGTGCAGGAAGTAGTAGCTGCGGAGGCCGAAGCCGGTGCAGATGACGAGAACCACCAGCGCGATCGCACACACGCGCGGTCGTAGGCACAACAGTCCGGCGGAGACGGCAAGCGTGATGGGCACGGCCGACCAGACCAGCGTCTGGGTCAAGAAGATCGGTCTCCACAGGCTGACGATCAGCTCACCGACCGGTGCAGCGAGCGCGAACACGAGGACGAAGGCTATCCACCGGCGGTCGCGCCTCCAGCTCCAGAGACCGAGGCCGCCGAGCGCCAGGATCAGCGCCGCCTCGAGGGGGAAGGGCGTCGCTCGCGTCACCCCGGCGTAGATGTCATAGGCGGCGCTGAGGACGCTGCTCACGGTTGGACGCGGGATCCACGAGTAGGCCCCGCCGTGCGCGACCTGCTGCACGTAGGCCGGAAGCCAGCTGGCCCAGAGAACGAGGATCGCGATCTGCGCCAGCGCCCAGCTCCGCAGGAAGCCGCGCGGCCCCCGTCCGTGTGTCCACCACCAGGTCAGCATCAGCGCGTTCGCCCCGATCGGCAGGAAGACGGCCGTGTTGTGCGCGAGGAGTGCGACCGTCGTTCCCAGCACGTAGGCGAGCCATGCCCACGCGGCACTTCGAAGGCGTCCGGATCGTTCCGGGTTGCGAAGGAGATACGCGATCCCCAGCATCGCCCATGTGGCCCCGAAGGTGAGGAGGGAGTACCCACGTGCCTCTTGCGAGTACCACACTTGGAATGGGGAGATGGCGAAGAGGAACGCGGCGATGATCCCGAGTCGGTTGTCGCGGATCGTCCGACCGAGGAGGTACACGATCGGGATCGTGAGCACGCCGAACAGTGCGGACGGGAGTCGCAGGCTCGCCTCGCTGTCTCCAAGTCCCACCCAGCCGTGGAGGAGCGAGTAGTACAAGGGCGGATTCCCGGGGTCGACGATCGCGCTCCAGCTCCAGAGCTGCGCGAGGGATTCCCGCGCGAATCGAAGACTGCTGGCCTCGTCGACCCAGAGGGGCTGGGCTCCGATCCGGTAGAGGCGGAGGAACGCCCCGAGCCCCATCACGATCAGCACGGGCACGAGCGTTGCCGTCCAGGAGACCGCCTGTGGCGGGACGGAGCGTTCGGCCGAGAGCCACCGGTCGCGCCGCCGAGGGGCGTCATCGACGGCGGTCGCGGTCGTGGAGAGCGTCCCGCTCTCGGGATGTGCCGGGTTCACCGATTCAGCCATCGGACTTCCTTTATGTGCGCCGGCGCTCGGAGTCAAGGTTCTCATCGTGCCCGGTCCGCGCCGACGGGTCATCCCGGGGTCTTCGGTGGGCCGGTGCACCCACACGGAACGGCGTCTTGACGCCTTTCGGACCTGGCCATAGGCTCCGCGCAGGTTCGTCGATGTTCCCTGTACCCGATCCCATCCGTGGAGAGGGGGTTGCGAGACCTCGTGATCGTGCCGGATGCCATCCAAACGACCCCCGAGACGCCGAGCGGTCCGTTCAACGTGGTAACCGTCGGGGCCGGTACCGTCGGCCACGCAGAGGGGACCGCGTTGCGTGAGCACGGCCATCAGGTTGCGTTCGGCGACATCGATGAGGACGTGCTCTCCCGACGTCGGGGAGAAGGTCTCCGAACGGTCTCCATGAGCGAGCTCGATCTGGTCGGCATCGACGTCGTCCTCGTCGCCGTGCCGACGCCCAATTCGGTCGGCGAGATCGACCTTCGCCACCTCGAGGCGGCGGTGGCCACGATCGGTGAAGCACTCGGGAGGGCATCGCTGTCCGAACCCGGTCGATATCGAGTCGTGGTCCTCCGAAGCACGGTCCCACCCGGCACGACCGAGGAGGTCGTGATCCCGCTCCTGGAGGCGAACGCCGGGCTGCTGGCCGGCCCCGACTTCGGTGTCTGCGTGAGTCCGGAGTACCTGCGCCAGCGGATGGCCGTGAACGACTCCGTAGATCCGCGGATCGTGGTGATCGGGCAACTCGACGAACGGTCGGGCGATGTCGCGGAACGGTTGAACGCGGGGTTCGGATGTCCCGTGTTCCGGGTTCCCATTCCGGAAGCCGAGTTCCAGAAGTACGTCCACAACATCTGCAACGCATCGAAGATCGCACTCTTCAACGAATTGCGCGCGGTTGCGAGCTCCATCGGCGTCGATGCGGAGCGGGTGTTCGAACAGGTGGCGCTGAGCGCGGAGTCGCTCTGGAACCCGACCTACGGGACGCGGGACCTGGGTCCGTACGGCGGCGCGTGCCTGCCGAAGGACGTCGAAGCGTTCTTGACCTGGGGCGATCGGAGAGGGCTTGCGCTCCCCATCGTGTCGGCGGTCGAGCGGAGCAACGACCCTCCGGGGGCACGATGATCGCATGCCCACGCTGATCCTCGTAGCGTGGCTCACTCCCATCCTGTGCGCGGCGATGATCCTTACGGGAGCGTTGCGCGCCCGACGTACCGGCCGGAGACCGGTCTTCCCACCCCCGACCTTGCTGATCATCCAGATCACCACCGTCGGCAACGAGAAGACGGTGAACGAGATCATCCGCAGGATCCGCGGCTACCGGTTGAGCATCCCTCACACGATCTGGATCGCGACGGAGCCATGGGCGTCGGCTACCTACCACGGGGCGGACGAACTCATCGTCGTACCGAAGGGATTCGAATGCCAAGCGTCGTACAAGGCGCGGGCGCTCGAATACACGAGACAGGTACGCGCCCAGCGACGACTCAACGACTACGACGTCAAGATCCTGTTCCTGGACGACGACTGTGTGCCGACCAAGAGCTACATCGAGAAGGTATTCAGGGCTGACTACGACGTGTGCGAGGGCATCCCCACTCCTCGAACCGGGTACGGACGGTTCCTGTCGCACATGGACGATCTCCGAACGATCAACTGTCTCTACATGTGCTCCGTCCTCCAAGGAGTCGGCCACCCCATCCATGTGCATGGAGAAGGGCTCTGCGTCAGGGGGTCGGCCGAGGCGGTCGTGACCTGGGACTACGAGATGTTCGCCTCCGAGGACCTGGTGTTCGGTCACATGGCCAGGGTCCGTGGGATGACATGGGGCTTCGTCTGGGACTACGTGGAGATCACCTCCCCGTTCACCTGGAAAGACTTCCTGACGCAACGACGTCGATGGATCTGGGGGAACATCCACGCCATCCGGCGCGTCTTGCCGCTGCCGTCGAGCATCCTGCTTGCCGGCCTGTACGCCTATGGGGTCCTCACGTTCGTGGCCTCCACCATCGGGATCGTGCTCACCCTCACGGGTGCGCTCGTTGTCCGGTCCGACATCGTGCCGTGGCTGATCGCTTCGGTGGCCCTCTGGTTGTCGATGTTCGCACTCAGTGGCTGGATCAATTCGGGAAGCGGCGCTACTGGTCCCGTGCGACGCGTCTGGGATGTCATGGCGGCGGTCCTCCTCGCGTTCGTGACGTCCGCCGTCGCGATCGGCGTCCAGGTCGTCGCGCTCGTCAAAGGGAACCCTCACCGGTTCGAGGTCATCCAGAAGACGGACCCGAAGGCGAAGAAGGCGAGCTTGGCCACGCTCCCAGATCTGGAGTCACCGGCCGACGACGACGCGATGGTGGTCATCCCCGAACTCGAGGCATCGGATCCGGTCGAGCCGGTGCCCGACCTATCGCCCGATGTGGCGGAGGGGAGATAGCGCTCGCGCGTCAGGTAGCGTCACGGCTATGCACGACCTAGTGATCGCCGGAGGGATCGTTCACGACGGGCTCGGCTCGACGGGACAGCGGGCGGACATCGCGATCGACGAGTACCGCGTGGTGGCGGTCGGGAGCGACGTCGGAACCGCGCGACGGACGATCGACGCCAGGGAGCGGTTCGTCGCGCCGGGATTCGTCGACGCGCATTCGCATTCCGACGCGCTGCCGCTGATGTCCGAGCCGCAGCCCTTCAAGCTGTTGCAGGGTGTGACGACCGAGATCGTCGGGAATTGCGGGTTCTCCGTCGCGCCGCTCGACGTCGCGTCCGCGGCTTACGCCGAGGAAGCGTGGGGCGACCTGTTCCCCGGCGTGGCGGTCGACGCGGGGAGCTTCGCCGACTATCTGGCTCGGGTGGACGCGGCCGGACCGACGAACAACATCGCCGCGCTCGTGGGTCACGGGACGCTCCGTCTCACCGCCAACGGCACGCGTCGTGAGCTCTCGGAGGGCGCGCTCGACGTGATGTGTGCGCTCGCCGAGGAGGCGTTCCACGCGGGGGCGGTTGGGCTCTCGACCGGGTTGATCTACGTTCCGGCCACGTACGCGCAGACCGACGAGATCGTGACGCTCGCCCGGATCGCGGCTCGGTGGCGCCGACCGTACGCGACCCACATGCGAGACGAGGGGGAGCGGCTCGGCGAGGCGCTGGACGAAGCGATCGAGATCGGGCGCCGTTCGGGCGCACGGGTGCAGATCTCGCACTGCAAGGCGTTCGGATCCGAGAACGTAGGGAAGAGCAGGCTGTTGCTCGACGCGCTCCACCGGGCGCGGCTCGCGGGTATCGACGTCCGGGGCGACCAGTACCCGTACACCGCCGGCTCGACCTTCCTGGTGACGCTGTTGCCGTCGGCCGCGTCCGAGGGCGGGGTGGAAGAGCTCAAGCGCCGGTGTGCAGAGCCGGAGGCAGCTTCGCCGGCAGCTGACGCCTGGTACCTGGGGGCAGACGACGGCCGCGGACACGGTGATCATCGCGCACGCCGACCCGTCGACGATCGGCCGAACGGTTGAAGACATCGCGGCCGACCGATCGCTCGATCCGTTCGCGGCGGTCTGTGCGCTCGTCTCGGAGGACCCCGGCGCCATGGTCGTGGAGCACGGGATGCACGAGGACGACGTCGTCGCGATCATGGCCGACCCGCTGATCGGCATCGGATCCGACAACGGCGCGCCCGTGGGGATACAGCACCCTCGCACCTGGGGATGCTTCCCCGAGTTCTTCGGGCGCTTCGTACGCGAACGCGGGGTCGTCGGCTGGGAAGAGGGGATCCGCAAGGCCACGTCGGCGACCGCGCTCCAGTTCGAACTGGCGCATCGCGGCACGCTCCAGCCGGGCTCGATCGCGGACATCTGCGTCTTCGATCCGGAGACGATCGCGCATCCGGGGACGTACGAGCAGCCCGACATCGCGCCTGTGGGGATCGACCACGTCGTGCTCGGCGGAACTGTCGTGGTCGATCACGGGGATTTCACGGGCGTCCGCGCAGGCGCCGCGCTCCGGGCCGGATGGGGCTGAGGGACGGGGTGACGTCGACGACCGAGCTCCGGGTGGCGATGCTCGCGCCGATCTCGTGGCGGGTCCCGCCCCGTCACTACGGCCCGTGGGAGCAGTTCGTGTCGCTGCTCACCGAGGGATTGGTGGAGCGCGGCGTCGACGTCACGTTGTTCGCCTCGGCCGACTCCCTTACATCGGCGCGGCTGGTGGGCACGATCCCGACGGGCTACTCGGAAGATCCGGAGCTCGACCCCAAGGTCTGGGAG
>CAVSFP010000020.1:0-8212 GCA_963727185.1 uncultured Actinomycetes bacterium
CTCCCCGTCGGTCGTGAACACCTCGGGCCTGAGAGGAACCCCTCGATCGAGCGACGTGTCGCGGACCGCCACGCGCACGATCTCCAGCCGGCATCCCGTGCGGAGGGCGATGTCGTCGGCGTGCTCGTGCACCAGACGCGCCACCGCCGCGCCCACGTTCCCGCAGCCGAGCATCCCGATGCGCACGAGGCGCTCGGTCATCGCGAGTTCCCACCCTTCCCGGTCCACGCCGACATGAGGATCTCGTCCTCGTAGCCCGTGGACTTGCGGGAGTGTCCCACGAGTCGTCCTTCCTCCACGAACCCGAACCGCCGGTAGAGCGCGATCGCGGCGTGGTTGTGCGGGTAGACCGACAACATGATCTTCTCCACGTCGACCTCGCGCGCCCAGCGGAACACCTCGGCCATGAGCGCACGGCCGATCCCGAGCCGTCGTCGGTCGGCCGAGACGGCGATGCCGAGCGTCGCCACGTGACGCGTCACAGGATGGCCCTCACGTTGGATGTAGACGTGACCCACGACGCGGTCTCCGTCGAGCGCCACCACCTGAGCCTCGCGATCGTTCCACGATCGCCGGAACCGCGCACGGTAGACGCGGGCAGGCGTCTCGACCTCCTCGCTGCGGACGTAGCCACCCTCCGAGACGATCGCCTTCCAGAACGTCAGGAACGACTTGGCGTCCTCCGGCTGTGCGGGTCGGAGCGTGAAGCCGGGCGGGTGCTCGTCCAACGCGACGGCGCGCGGCGCCGGAGCTTCCAGGCGGTCGAGGTCGCTGGGATCTTCCCGCCGGACCCACACGGACGCGTCACCGGCGCGGACCGCGATCACCGCGGGACGGCCGACCCGGTTGTACGTGCTGGCGAGCGAGTAGGTGTAAGCGCCGGTCGCGGCGAATGCCAGCAGGTCGCCGCGCTCGACATCGGATGGAAGGGCGACGTCGTCGGCGAGCACGTCGCCCGACTCGCAATGACGGCCGACCACGGTCATGGGCTCGTCGATCGGTCCGCCCGAGCGTGACGCGAGGGACACCGTGTACCGGGCGTCGTACAGCATCGGGCGGATGTTGTCGGACATGCCGCCGTCGACGGCGATCACGGTCCGACCATCGCCCAGGGTCCGGCGGTCTCCGACCCGGTAGAGCGTGACCGCGGCGTTGCCCGCGATGCTCCGACCGGGCTCGGCCGCCAACGTCGGCACGGGAAGGCCGCGCTCGCCGCAGGGGATGCGTAAGCGGCGCTCCGCGGCAGCCGCTGTCTCGGCGATGGAGGGAGCCGTCTCGTCCGTGTACGTGATGCCGAACCCCCCGCCCATGTCGAGGATCTCGACGGCGATCCCGTGTTGTTCGCGCAGCCTCAGGGTCAGCGCCACCAACACGTCGAGCTCGCGCAGGAACGGCCCGGTGGTGAGGACCTGGGACCCGATGTGCGCGTGGAGACCCAAGAACCGAAGATGTACGAGGGGGCCAGCCGCCGCAACCGTCTCCGGCACCGCAGCCGCGCGCACGCCGAACGCGGTCGACTCGTGGCCGGTCGCGATCGACTCGTGGGTGTCCACACGGAGGCCGGGGTTCACGCGGAGCAGGAACGGCTGCACGATGCCCGCTGCGCCGGCGAACGCGTCCAGCCGCCGCAGCTCGTCCAGCCCGTCCGCGATCACCAGTCCCACGCAGGCCCGAACGGCGAGCGCCAATTCGTCGTCGGACTTGTTCCGCCCGTGGAAGGCGACACGGGCGGGCGGCACGCCGGCGCGCATACAGGCTTCGACCTCACCTCCGGTCGCGGCCAGGAGGTCGAGCCCTTCATCGACCGCCAGCCGAAGCATCGCGTGCGCGCTGAACGCTTTGACCGCGTAGAACGTCTTCGGGAACGCGAGCCGAGCGGCTCGGAGCCGCGCGGTCAGATCCGCGTGATCGAACACCACGAGCGGCGTGGAGAACCGCTCGGCCAGCGCCACGGCGCTCGCGCCGGCGATCCACATGCCGTCCGCTTGGAAGGACGCGTTCGCCGACCAGGGGTCCGGACCGGCCGCCGGGTTCCCGACTGCATCCTCATCCGTGCCGAGCGGCGCCGTCCGCTCAGCCATCGACCCGATCCATGACCTCGGGCGCGGAGACCCCCAGCAGACCCAGGAGGTTCGCGATCACCTGTTTCGTCCCCGTCGCGAGCCACAGGCGTGCCTGGGTCAGCGCCTCGTCGTCGGAGACCACACGGCACTCCGTGTAGAACCGGTGGAACTTCGCCGCCAGGTCCTGCGACGCGTGCGTCAGCCGGTGAGGAGCCCGTTGCTCTGCGGCCGTCGCCAGCTTGCCCGGGACCTCGGCGAGCGCGCGCAGCAGCTCGAGCTCGCTGTCGTGCGTGAGGACCGACAGATCGACGTCGGCGATCGCTTTCAGCGCGATGCCTTGGGACTCCGCCTTGCGCAGGATGCTCGCGATCCGGGCGTGCCCGTACTGGACGTAGTACACCGGGTTCTCCATGGTCTGCTGCTTCACGACCTCGATATCGAAGTTCACCGCCGAGTCGTTCGAGAACTGCAGCAGCGTGAAACGCGCCGCATCCGTGCCGACCTCATCGATCAGGGCGTCCAACGTGACGAACTCCCCCGCGCGCGTGCTCATCTTCACCGGCACGCCGTCGCGGAGGAACGCGACGAACTGGTACAAGACGATCTCGACCGCGTCGGGGTCGAATCCCAATGCCTGGGCCGCGCCTTTCACGCGAACGACATCGCCGTGGTGGTCCGCGCCCCAGACATAGATGACGTGATCGAACCCGCGGCCGAACTTGTCGATGAGGTACGCGCAATCAGCGGCGAAGTACGTGTGGACGCCGTTCGACTTGATCACGACGCGATCCTTGTCGTCGCCGAACGCCGTGGAGCGGAACCACACCGCGCCCTCGGCGTCATCGATGAAGCCGGCGTCGCGCAGTCGCCGGATCGCGTCCTCGATCTCGCCGGCTTCCGCGAGGTCGCGCTCGGAACGATAGACGTCGAATCGCACACCGAACCGGAGCAGCGTCGCCTTGATCCCCACGAGGATCCGCTCGGCGCCCAGATCCCGCAGACGAGCGAACCGTTCGTCTTCGGGGACATCGGCGATCGCCGGACCTTCCTCGTCCAGGATCTCGCGGGCGATCTCCGCGACGTAGTCGCCTCGGTATCCGTCGTCGGGCAGCCCGACGTCACGGCCGAGCAGCTGGAGCAGCCGTGCCTCGACCGACCGGCCGAACCGATCCATCTGCCCACCTGCATCGTTGAAGTAGTACTCGCGTTCGACATCCCAGCCCTGGTGCTCGAGCAGGGACGCCAACGCGTCTCCGATGGCGGCGTTGCGTGCGTGGCCGATCGTCAGGGGCCCGGTCGGGTTCGAACTGAGGAACTCCACCTGGACGCGCTTGCCGTTGCGCTCCCCGGCGCCGTAGGACGCGCCGGCCGCCACCACGTCGCGGAGCGCGTCGTGAAGCCATCCGTCGGTGACGAAGATGTTCAGGAACCCCGGGCCGGCCACCTCGACACGCTCCACGAACGGGGCTTCCGGGAACGCGGTGCGGATGGCCTCTGCCACCTCGCGCGGGTTCCGGCCGGCTCGCGAGGCCAGCACGAGCGCGACGTTGGACGCGAAGTCACCGTGATCCTTCTGCTTGGTGGGCAGCAGCTCCGGTTCCGGCCGCTCGCTCTCGATGCCGAGCTCGCCCGCCGCCGTCTCGAGAGCCGCCCGGATCAGCTCGAGGAGGCGCTCCTCGATCACGACCGTTGCCGCTCCGCGACCCGCCGGCGGATGAGCTCGACGAGATCGCCGGGCTCGAACGGCTTGCTCACGAAGTCCACGGGTCCCAGCCCGCCCTGCGCGGCCTGGTCCTCGTCGGGCGAGCGGGCGGTGAGGAAGACCACCGGCACGTCGGCGAGGCTCGGGATCAGCCGCATCTGCCGGCACACCTCGTAGCCACCCAGCCCGGGGAGCATCACATCCAGGACGATCGCGCTCGGCGGAACCGCCCGTGCCCGCTCGAGCGCCACGTCACCGCGCGCCACCGCCGCAACCCGGAATCCCACCAGGCGGAAGTTGACCTCGAGCAGCCGCGTGATCACCGGGTCGTCGTCGACCAGGAGGATCACGGGGACGTGCTGTTCCGACATGCCTCGTTCCGACATGCCCCGAGGATAGCCGAGCGCCGCCACCGGGCTCGGGTATCGGGCGCTGAACGGGGGGAACGAGGCCCGTTGTTAGACTCCCGCTGCAAGTACGCGCCCCCGTAGCTCAGAGGATAGAGCGCCGGCCTCCGGAGCCGGAAGCGCAGGTTCGAGTCCTGCCGGGGGCACCCGCTCCACTAGACCCAGATGAGCACGACCGAGGCGACGAGCAAGATCGCGAGCACGATGCTCACGGCGCGACGCCTCCGTCCATCCTCCACGACCCTCCCGATCGCCGCCCCGCCGGCAGCCCAGATGGACGATGACCCCACGACCACGACCATGAGGATGCCCGTGAGCAGGCCGACGGCGAGGAGCCGAGGAAGGGCACGGGGCAGGAACGCGCTCACGGCCGCAACAGAGAAGATCCACGCCTTCGGATTGACGAACTGGAACACGACCCCCTGCCACACGCTCAACGGATGTGCGACGTCCGTCCGTCCGACCCCACCGCTGCCGGCGACGAGGTATGCGACGTACAGCAGGTAGACCGAGCCGACCACCTTCAGGACGACCTCGGCGGCGGGCACCGCCTCGAGGAGCGCGCCGATCCCCGCCGCCACGCCGAGCACGATCGCACCGATCCCGATGGCCGTACCCAAGACGTGCGGGATGGTTCGTCCGAACCCGAACCGCAGGCCCGACCCCCAGAGCACCGCGTTGTTGGGTCCGGGAGACACCGTCCCCACGAACGCGAAGCCCAACAGGGCGAACAGGTCGTTCACCGCGGGTCGCGACCCGATCGAGGCTCCACGGTCACGATCCAAGACCCTGACCCAGAAGAGGTCTTGTACGATCAACGCGTCTTGGCCACGCCACGCGAGTGGGTTCGCGCGTGGAAGCCGGCGGTGCCCGGCATCCACGAGGTCTTCCACGCACGCTTCGTCGACCACGTGTATCCGCCGCACACGCACGACACGTGGACGATGTTCATCGTCGACGAAGGCGCGATCCGCTACGACCTGGACACCCGCCACCGCGGCGCCGTGGGCGCTCGGATCACGCTCCTCCCGCCGCACGTCGTGCACGACGGTCGTTCCGCCGGCACCGACGGCTTCCGCAAACGGGTGCTCTACGTGGGAACCGACGTGCTGGACGAGCGGATGACCGGCCGGGCCGTCGACGAACCCGACATCGAGGACCCGGCGCTCATCCGTCGGCTGAGCGCGCTCCATCGGGTCCTCCAGGATCCGGGTGAGGCACTCGAGGCGGAGAGCATCCTCGCCGTCGTGGGCGCGCGACTCTCAGCGCATCTCGGCGATCGGAGCGGGATGGCCGCGGAGCGACCCGACGACGACGTCGCTTCCGACCTTCGAGACCTCCTCGACGAGCGCCGGTTCGGGTCGCTCACGCTGGCGGAGGCGGGACGCATCCTTCACGTGTCCCCGGCGCACCTCGTGCGGTGCTTCTCTCGCAGGTTCGGGATCGCGCCGCATCGCTACCTGCTCGGCCGGCGCATCGACGCGGCGAGAGGGCGTCTGCTCGAGGGGGAGCCCATCGCCCAGGTGGCGACGAGCGTGGGCTTCCACGATCAGGCACACCTCACCCGGCACTTCAAGCGACACGTCGGGACGACGCCGGCTCGCTACGCCCGCGCGACACCGTCGTAGCGTCCCGGGAGTGCCCGCTTGTGGAAAGCTAGCGATGTGAGCGGCAAGCCCGACCTCTCGCTCGAAGCCGACGACCTGAGCGGCGACCCCATGGTGCAGTTCCGCCGGTGGTTCGAGGACGCCGAGGCCGACGGCATCCATCTGGCGAACGCCATCGCGCTCGCCACCGCGGACGCGAGCGGGAGACCCGCGGTCCGACACGTCTTGCTCCGCGGGTTCGACGAGCGGGGATTCGTCTTCTACACGAACCTCGACAGCCGGAAGGCTCGCCATCTCGCCGAGAACCCCGCCGCAGCGTTCGCTCTCCTCTGGAAGGAGCTCGACCGGCAGGTGTGCGTCACAGGCTCGGTCGAGCGCACGACGGACGAGGAATCCGACGCGTACTACGCGAGCCGTCCCCGCGAGGCGCGGATCGGGGCGTGGGCGTCGCGACAGAGCACGGTCCTCGCTTCGCGGGACGAGTTGATGTCCCGCTTCGTCGAGATCGACGCCAGGTACCCCGGCGACGACGTCCCGCGTCCTCCGTTCTGGGGTGGCTATCGGATCGTCCCCGATTCCGTCGAGTTCTGGCAGGCGCGCGCCTACCGCTTGCACGATCGGTTCCGATACGTCGTCGAAACCGACCAGCCCTCCGGCTGGCGGGTCGACCGGCTCTCGCCCTAGACCACCCTGAGGCACCGACCTCGCGCAGCCCGGAGACGTTCGGCTCTTCAAGGGTCGCAGACGGTCAGTGACGCGGGACGGGACCTCCCTGATCGATGATCGCGCCGGTCGTGGAGACGAGTGTCCATGAGTACGCGTCCTCCCCGAGCGTGAAGACCGTGGCGCCCAGACCCGTGTAGTGGAACTCGGAGGTCGGCAAGATGCCCTCGAACGCGAGCTTCCTGCGCCACCTGTCCCGATCACGAACTGGCGCGTCGCCGAGCGGAGCCGGGCTCCCCTCACCGTCGAGCGCCGTGAACCGCTCGTAGTCGTGATCGTGACCGGACAGGTAGAGGTCCACGCCGGAAACGACCAGCTGCTTCCACGCGGCCACCGTCCACGGGGTCGAGCCGTGACGCCCGGCCTGTGTCGCGAACCCTGGGGACGAGAACCGCAGGGTGATGGCCATAGGCGAGGTCGCACGTGTGCCCATCCGTCGAGAGATCGTTGACCATCCAGGGTCGGAACTGCGTATCGGTCGTCTGGTCGATCGTGGGACAGTTGTTCGCCCGCTTGGCACTTGTCTGTGTCGAGCCCGACGAAATGCCAGTTGCCCGCATCGAACGAGTAGTACAGGGGGCCGGCAGCCGGGGCGTGGCCATCGGGGAAGTACGCACGGTACCCCTCAGCGCCGGCGCCGACCGTCGGGTCGTTGTACTCGTGGTTGCCGGGAACGGGACGCATGAGTCGAACGAGCGACCCCCAGGCGGGGTTGAAGATGTTCGTGTAGTCGGAGATCGTCGCGTTGGCAGAGTTCTCTTCGTCGCCGATCGCGAGGATGAAGTCGGGGTTGATGGACGCCACGAGCGCGGCGGTTTGCTTGCAGTTGGTGTTCACGTTGCCGCAGATGTCCGAGATCGCCACGACCGTGAGCGCCGTCGGGCCCGGAGACGGGGACGGGGATGGGGATGGGGACGGGGATCGGGGATGGGGACGGGGATCGGGGATGGGGACGGGGATGGGGATGGGGATGGGGATGGGGACACGCCGGACACGTTGAAGTTGTCGTAGGTCGATCCACCGTTGTCTTCGTCGGGACTCAGATGCCCGCGGAGCCCCACGTTGGTGGTCGTGCCGAACCTGGCGAGATCGGTCGGACTCATCGTGTAGCTGATGGTGTTCGATCCGATGGTCATGGTGATCGTGGAACCCGCGCGTGCGCACACGACGTGGTACGTGCCGCCGCTCACGAAGCCGGCGTTGCGCACAACAGCAAGCGTGGACGTTATGGTCCCGTTCAGCCTGCGTCCGATGGACATGAGCCCGTTCGGGTTTGCAGCAGTGACCTCGATCTTGCAGAACATGTTGTCGTTGTAGTCCACGAACGCCGGCGTGAGACCGGCGTTGGCGCGATACGGCGTGGGACTCAGCGTGATGTCTGCCGACGTGTACGCGTCGGTGGTCGACGCGATGGGAACGGAGGCCACACCCGTCGTGCTCGTGTAGTTCCCGGTGAGGAACGCCGCGTGGTTCGAGCGTACTCCCCACGTCGAACCCGTGGTGACCCACGGTGCCCCGAGGGCAGCGTCGGCTCGATCGAACGTATCGGAGAAGATCGGCATCTCCGCTCTGGCTTGAGACAACGGTATGAAGAGACCCAAGGCCGCAACCGCGGTCAGGAGTGCAAGCGCCTTCTTCATGCTGCTTCCTGCTTCCTAGCGGCCCCCCGTCGGCGTCGCCGCCGAGGCGGCTCGCACCTCGATCCGCACC
>CAVSFP010000021.1:0-21474 GCA_963727185.1 uncultured Actinomycetes bacterium
CCGGGCCATGGCGGCCGCGGTGTCCAGGCGATCGGGATCGATGTCGTGGAGCGCGATCGTGCAACCCGTGAGCTCCTCGAACCCGAGGATGTCGGCGACAAGCTCCTTCGTGAACGTCACGCTTCCGGCTCCGTTGAACACGATCTTGGTCATCGCTGGGCCTCCTGCTTCGCGAGGTGAGGGAGTAGGTGCTCAGCCCAAAGATCGAGCTGCGCCGTGGACGGCTCGAGCGTGTGCAGCATCAGGTACCCGACCCCGGTGGCGAGGCGTGCCTGGATCTTGCGCAGCACCTGGGGCGCGCTTCCCGTGAGGTAGACGCTTTCGAAGTACTCGAACGGACGCCCGGTTCCCATGATCCGCGTGAACGCCTCGCGCTGCTCTTCGAGGGCGTGCTCTGGGTCGTCGGTCGGAACGAAGTGCAGGAAGTTCTCGTGCGCGAACGTGAACGCGCCGACGTCGCGCCCCGACGCGTCGAGGGCGGCGACGATCTCGTCACGGTCCTCCACGATCTGGGAGGGGAGGCTCGTCGGCCTCGCGATCCAACCGTCGGCGGCGACGATACGGCGGAGGACGGGAGCCGCGAGGGTCGGCGGCTCCGGAGAGGCCGCGTGTGGGAGCTGCCGGCCCCCAGCGATCCAGACCTCGAGCCTGCTGCGCATCGCCGGGCCGACCTCCACATCCTCGAGCTGGCAGAACCGACCTTCGAACGTCAACGACTCCCCGGCGAGCAGCCCTCGCACGATCTCGAGCGACTCGTCGGTGCGCGCGCCGCGTTCGGACTTCCGCTGGCCGACCGCCTCGAACTCCCGGTCGTCCCAGCCGGTCCCGGCACCGAGGATGAACCGCTCGCCGGAGAGCGCCTGGAGCGTCGCGAGCTCCTTCGCCAGGACGACGGGGTGGCGGGTCGGCATGACGAGGATCGAGGTCCCGAGGCGGATCCGGCTGGTCGCCGCCGCCGCGTACGTCAGCGTGACGATCGGGTCGAGCCACGGGACGTCGTAGAAACGGTTCCCGTGCAGGAGATGGTCGGTCGCCCAGAGCGAGTCGAAGCCGAGTTCCTCGGCGCGCCGCGCGAACGCGGCGATCTCCTCGCCGGTGCGCCCGTCCGGGCCGACGAAGTTCGGAAGGAAGACCCCGATCCGCGGGCCGATCGTGGGAGTCCCCATCAGAGGAGGCCCGCCTCCTTCAGCGCGCGGTCGACCAGGTCCTGCTCCGCGGCGTCGAGCGGCAGGAGCGGCGGGCGCACGTGGGCCTCGTCGATCACCCCTAAGCGAACGAGCGCGTGCTTCACGCGCGCACGGTAGTTGCGAACCGGCGCGGAGAAGATCGCGTCGCAGAGCGGCTGGAGCATGTCGCGGAGCGCAGAGGCGCGCTCCAGGTCTCCCGCCCGCGCGGCCTCGTGCATCTCGACCTGTTCCCGAGCGGCGAGCGTCCCGAATCCGAGGAGCGCACCTTCGGCCCCGAGCAGGTAGGCCTCGAGGAGGAAGTTGTCGTTGCCGTTCAGGACGGTTGGCGACGAGGGGAGCGACTTCACCAGCCTCGCGGTCTCCACGAAGCGCTTCGCATCGAACGAGGCCTCCTTGATCGCGACCACGCCGTCGACGCCCATCACGCGGGTGATCGCCTCTTCCGAGAAGTTGACGCCCCCCAGCGCGGGCTGGAGCTGGAACGCGATCAGCGGCAGGCCTGATGCCTCGGCCACCGCGGCGTGGTACGCGGCCGGAAGCTCCGGGTCGAGCGGCTCTCCCTGGTAGGCCGGGATCGGGAACACCAGGAGCGCTTCCGCGCCGGCGGCCGCCGTGTCGCGCGCGAGCCTGCGAGCCTGCTCCGTGAACGACGCAGCGAGGCCGGCGACCAGGAGCGCGCGCCCGGCCACCTCCTCTTTGACGATCTCCAGGACGCGGAGCCGCTCATCGGGGAAGAGGTGCGGGCCCTCGCCCGTATCCACGTTCACCGCGAGGCCAAGCACCCCTTGATCCACCAGCCACCGCGTGTAGCGACGGAGCGAGGCTTCGTCAACGGAGAAGTCGTCCCCCATCGGCGTGACGATCGCCGCGATGAGCCCGGCGAGGTTCGGTGTGTTCATCGTCCCCTTCCTCCATGGTTCGGACGTTAGGAGTTCCGTTCGCGGTCCCAGCATCTCGGATCGCACGCCACACCCGCTCCGGCGAGGCGGGCATATCGATGTGGCGGACGCCGAGGTGCGCGAGCGCGTCGACCACCGCGTTGTGCACCGCCGGGCCGGCTCCGATGGTGCCGGACTCGCCGATCCCTTTGGCTCCCAGAGGGTTGCGGGTCGTCGGCGTGATCGTATGGCCCGTCTCGTAACCGGGGAGCTCGGCCGCGCTCGGGATCGAGTACGTGGTGAGGTTCGAGGTCAGCGGGTTGCCTTCCTCATCGAAGACGACCTCCTCGTAGAGCGCCTGCGCGATGCCTTGGGCGACGCCGCCGTGCACCTGCCCCTCCACCATCATCGGGTTGAGGATCCGACCGCAATCGTCGACGGCCACGTGACGGAGCGGCCGCGCGTCGCCCGTGTCCAGATCGACCTCCACGACCGAGACGTGGGCGCCGAAGGGGTACGTGGAGTCGTCGATCTCGAAGTCGTGCTCGGCGGCGAGACCGGGCTCCATGTCGTCGGGCAGCCGTGTCGCATCGGCGGCGGCGCGTGCGAGCTCATCCCATCCGAGCGCGGAGTCCGGCGCCCCCGCGACCCCGATCCGCCCACCCTCGAAGGAGACGACGTCGTCGACGTTCACCTCGAGGAGGTGCGCGGCGATGCGCTTGGCCTTCTCAAGGACGAGCTCGCTCGCGCCCAGGACGGCGCTCCCGCCGACCTGGAGCGAACGCGAGCCCATCGTGCCCTCTCCCCGCGGGAGGATGCCGGTGTCGGATTGCTGCACGGTGATCCGCTCCGTCGGGATGCCGAGGATCCCGGACGCGATCTGCGCGTAGGCCGTCTCGTGCCCCTGTCCCTGCGGGCTCGTGCCGCATCGCACCACGACCGAGCCGTCTTCCTCCACCGAGACGGAGCCGAACTCCGTACCCCAGCCGGTCACCTCGACGTAGACGGACACACCGATGCCGAGCTGCATGCGGTCGCCGCGCTCGCGACGGGTCCGCTGTTCCTTCCGCAGATCGTCGTAGCCGGCGACATCGAGTGCCGTGTCCAGAGCCAGCTCGTACTCCCCGGTGTCGTAGACGGCCTCGGTCGGCGTCTCGTAGGGGAACGCCGTCGGCGGGATGAGGTTCATGCGGCGGATCTCGACGGGGTCCATCCCGAGCTCCGCGGCGAGCATGTCGATCACGCGCTCGAGGAGCGCCGTCGCCTCCGGACGGCCGGCGCCCCGGTACGCCCCGATCGGCGTCGTGTTGGTCGCCACGGCGACGGCGTTGAAGTGGATCCGCGGGATCACGTACGGCCCGGAGGCCATCAATCCCGTGAGCGGCGGAAGCGTCGCGCCCTCGTCGGGATACGCGCCCGCGTCGGCCGTGATCCGAACCCGCAGGCCGGTGATCGTGCCGTCGCGGCGCGCGCCCAGCTCCACGTCCTGCACCTGGGCCCGCCCATGGGTCATGACGGTCATGCTCTCGGTCCGGGTCTCCACGTACCGGACCGGTCGCCCGAGCCGGAGCGCGAGCGCACAGACCGCCACCTGCTCCGCGTAGGTCGGGATCTTCGCGCCGAACCCGCCGCCGACCTTCGGCGCGATGACGCGCACCTTCGACTCCTCGAGGCCCAGGATCCGCGCGACCGTCTTCCGCGAGGCGAACGGCGCCTGCACGGGCAGCCACACCGTGAGTCCGCCCGTGTCCGGGTCGGGGATGGCGAGCGCGCCGTTCGTCTCCATGGGGGTCGGCGCCAACCGCTGGTTGACGAACCGCGCTCGGATCACGACCTCTGCGTCATCAAGCGCGCCGGGGTCGTCGGCCACCATGTACTCGACGGCCGCGTTGCTCCCGTGCTCGGGGAACAGCACGGCGGCATCTGGCTCGAGCGCGCGGACCGGGTCGACGACCGCGGGGAGGGGGTCGAAGTCGACGAGGACCGACTCGGCGGCGTCCACCGCGTGCGCCCTCGAATCGGCCACTACCACGGCGACCGGCTCGCCGACGAAGCGCATGACGCCGTCGGACAGGATCGGGCGGGCGAACGTCTCCGGGACGTCCTCGACCTCGTGCATCGGCGGGAGCCCGAGGTCGGCGCCAGTGAGCACGCAGACGACGCCGGGCATCCCCCGCGCCTCCTCGGTCGCGATGCCGAGGAGGCGCGCGTGCGCGACGAACGAACGGACGAATACGGCGTGGAGCCCTCCTTCGGCGGGGAGGTCGTCCAAGAAACGCGCGGTGCCCGTGAGGAGCGCGGGATCCTCGACGCGCAGGACCGAATGTCCCAGGATCGATCCTGGTCCGAAGTCGATACGCGCCTCTCCCTCCTCAGCTCCTTCCAGTTGGCTCACCGCCACCTGCATCCTCCGCTAGCCGCCCGCCAGCTCCGTGTCGACCTGTTGTGCGGCGGCGTCGAGCGCCGCCTGCGGCGTCATCTTGCCGAGGAGCGCCGCGGAAACAGCCGTGGCGACCGCCTCAGAGATCTTCGGGAAGCTCGACACCTGCGGGAGGTTCTTGATCGCGTTCGCCTGGTTCGCGACCCAGTTCTCGATCCCCGGGTTCTTATCGAGGAACGTCTGGTATTCGGGGAGCTGGCTCTCCGACTGGCGGATCGGCAGCAACCCGGTCGCGATCGCCCACTGGATGTCTTGCTGCGGCGCGGTGAACCACTTCAGGAAATCGATCGCCGCGTTCCTCCTGGCGTCACCGTTGTCGAACACGACCCAGTCGTCGGGGCCGGAGATCGTCGCGGTCACCTGGTCCTTCGGGATCGTGGTGACGCCGAAGTCCATCCCGCTGTCCCGCACCGTCCCGAGGTCCCAGGGGCCGTCGCTGTACATCGCGATGTGGCCGGAGGTGAACAGACCGAGGGACTTCGTTCCGTCGCCGCCATCGAGGTACACGGAGTGATCCACGGTGCTCATCTGCTGGAGGAGGGTCAACGCCTTGACGCCCTGTGGTTCGTTGAAGATCGCCTTCGTGTTGTCGGAGTTCAGGAGATCGCCCGTGGCGCTCCAGAGGAACGGCATGTAGCGCCACGTCGTGGAGTCGCTCTGATCGTCCTGCATGGACCAGCCGAACTGCTGCTTCGCGGGATCGGTCAATGCTTTCGCCGCGTTGCGGAAATCGGTCCAGGTCCAGTTCTCGTTCGGGTAGGCGAGACCGGCCTGGTCGAAGAGCTTCTTGTTGTAGACGAGAGCGAGGTTGTCGACGAGCGCCGGGAACCCGATGATCTTCCCGTCGACCGTCGCGGCGCGCTGGCAGACCGGCCAGAAGTCCTTCCAGTTCACGTTCGGGTCGTTCTCGACGTATTGGTTGAGGACGACGGTCTGCGGCACGGTCGCGATGTTCGAGGCGAACGACCCGTACAGGTAGGAGATGTCCGGATACACGCCCCCCGCGATCGCGGTCTCGATCTTCTGCAACGCGTAGCTGTTGTCTCCCAGGAAGAACGGAGTGACCGTGACGCCGGGATGCGTTTGGCTGTACTCGGCGGCCAGCTTGTCGATCTCCTTCGCCGCCGATCCCGTGTAGCCGTGCCAGAAGGTGATGTTCACCGGCCCGCTCGAACCGCCACTCGAAGGCGTCGCGTCGCCACCGCCGCCACTGGTGCAGGCCGCTGCCAGCAGCACGAAAGCCAGGACGAGACTCGCCCGCATGCGCTTCATCGACGCCTCCCTTTCCGACGCCCCCTCATGGGGGTCCCGATCGTTCGTCCGCGCCCGCTCGCCGGATCCCCGCAAGGCATCCTGGAGCGTGGGAACGTTATCATGATGCGGCTGTCAAGTTGAAGACAGTCCGACGTTCGAGTCACCGAACGCGTTGGAGCGAACATGGCAACGGTTGCAGATGTGGCGAAGAAGGCCGGGGTGTCCGTCTCGACGGCCGCCCGTGTGATCTCCGGCCAGGGGTACGCGGCGGAGAAGACCCGGGCGCACGTCCTCGAAGCCGCGAAGGATCTCGGCTACGTGCCGAATCAGATCGCCCGGAGCCTCCGCACCCGACGGACCCAGATGATCGGCCTCCTGATCGGTGACCTGGAGAACCTCTTCTATTCGTCGATCGCCAGGAACGTGGAGTCGGTGACGAAGGATGCCGGCTACCACATCGTGCTGTGCAACAGCGACGACGATCCGGAGGTCGAACGCGAATACCTGATGCTGCTTGAGGGCATCCACGTGGACGCGTTGATCGTCACGCCAACGTCCAAGAACCGGCGGAACCTCGCGCGGCTCCTCGAGAAGGAGATGATCATCGTCCAGATGGACCGACGGGTCGAGGATCTGCCGGCAGACGCGATCCTCGTGGACAACGAGGCGGGTGCCGCGAGTGCGGTGTCGCACTTGATCGAGGCCGGACATTCGCGGATCGGCATCGTCACCGGCGAACTCGCGGTTCCCACGGCCCAGCTGCGGCTCGCGGGATACGAGCGCGCCCTCAGGGAGCACGCCATCCCGCTCCGGAAGGAACTCATCAAGACGGGCTCGTTCCATCGCGAGCATGCGATCGAGGAAGCCGCCGATCTGATCCGCGCGAGGCCCGCGCCGACGGCGGTGTTCGCCGCGAACAACATCCTGGCCGAGGCTGCCCTCATCGCGTTGGAGCAGGAGGGGCTGCGCGTGCCGCGCGACGTCTCGCTCGTCGCGTTCGACGACATGCCATGGATGAGCATGGTCGTGCCGGCCATCACGACCGTTCGACAGCCGATCGCCGACATGGCTAGGGGCGCAGCGGAGCTCGCGCTTCGTCGCCTCCGTGATGGGCGCGAGGGCGCCCCCAGCACGATCGTGTTCCGAACGCAACTCATCGAGCGCGACTCGGTCGGCCCCCCGCGAACGGCGAAGCAGAGCTAGCGCGTTCGCTCCACCTCGAGCGCGTCGATCGAGGACTCCATCGTTCCGAGGGTTTCGACCGACCGCGTCGCGATCGCGCATCCCAGTCGGGCCGCTTCATCGGGAGCGGCACCTCGAAGGGTGGCCGCCACGAATCCGGCGGCGAAGATGTCACCGGCGCCCGTCGGATCCACCTCGTTCGCGGTCGAGGCGGGGACGTGCACGTCGAGCGCTCCGCAGCGGACGCGTGCGCCCGCAGCACCGAGCGTGGTGCAGACGACGGCACCCGCTTCCAGGAGGTCCGCCTCGTCGAGCCCAACGACATCGAGTTCGCCCTCGCTCGGGAACACGACATCGGCTTGTGTCACCAGGGATCGGATCGACGTCAACACGGCCCGCGTCGACGCCTCGGCCCGGATGTTCGGGTCGACCGAGACACGTCCACCCGCCAGCTTGACGCGCCGCACCGCCTCGATGGCGGTCTCGGCGAGCGGGGAGCCGAGGGCGAGCGAAGAACCGGAGATGTGGAGCCAATCGGCCTCCTCGGACCGGCGACCCAAGTCAGCCGATCGGAGCGTCGCCGCTGCGGCATCGCTCACGTGGAAGACGAAGCTCCTCTCTCCCGTCGTTGCGTAGGCCACGAAGGCGACCGCTGTGGCGCGCTCGGGGTGGATCGAGACACCGCCGACGTCGACACCGTCCTGCTGAAGACGATCGCGGATGAGCTGGCCGAAGGGGTCATCCCCAACGACCGCGCAGAGCGCGGTCGGGATGCCGAGCCGCGCGGCGGCGCTCGCGAATATCCCGGGTGCGCCGCTCGGGAACGGACCCATCATCACGGCGGTCTCGTTCAGTGGGGAGTCGCGGCTCGGCCGCATGAACTCGGCAAGCACTTCGCCGACGACCAGGAGGGATGTCACACGAGCAACCCTAGAGGTGCGGGCAGTCTCGTGCCCAACGCGGATGGCCCTCTTCGTCCGCCGCTTGCTTAGAGTGACGCCGTGAACGTGTCATCGGCACAGACGAACGTGCGCCGTGCGGAGCTCCTCGCGGTCCTGTCGCTGGGGGCCGACCTCGGATTGGGCCAACCGATGGAGCACGTGCTCCGTGAATGCCTGGTCGCGATGCGCCTCGGTGAGCGGATCGGCCTGAACGAGACAGAGCGCGTGACGGTCTACTACGCCGCGCTCCTCACGTGGGTGGGGTGTCACGTCGACGCCTACGAGCAGGCGAAGTGGTTCGGGGACGATCTGGCGTTCAAGTCCGACTTCCCGCTCGTGGACCATCCCGGGACCGGCTTCGTGCTGAAGCACCTCGGCGCGGGACGTCCGTTCCTGGACCGCGCTCGGCTCGGTGTCACGTTCCTCGGTGACGGCCGGCGAGACGTGGAGAACATCCTCGATAACCATCGAAGCGCCGCGGAGGAGCTCGCGGCGCAGCTCGGGCTGGGCCAGGACGTGCGGGAGAGCCTCGGGCAGGCCTTCGAGCGCTGGGACGGCAAGGGGACGCCCGGGAAAGCCAAAGGTGAGGCAGATCTCCGTCGCCTCGCGGCTCGTGAGCCTCGCCGACGTCGTCGAGGTCTTCCATCGGGCGGGCGGCGTTCCGGCCGCGATCTCGGTCGCCCGCGATCGCAGCGGCACGCAGTTCGACCCGGCGCTCGTCGACGCGTTCTGCCGGGATGCGGCGGAGCTGTTCGACGGCATCGAATCGGCGACGACCTGGGACGCCGTGATCGCGGCGGAGCCCGATCTCGAGCTGGTCCTGACCGACGAGGAGCTCGACGCGGCGCTCGCAGCCATGGCGAACTTCGCCGACCTCAAGTCGCCCTACACCCTCGGCCACTCGTGCGCCGTCGCCGAGCTCGCGGGAACGGCCGCACATGTCCAAGAGCTGCCCGACGCCGATGTGGCGATGGTTCGCCGCGCCGGGTTCGTGCACGACCTGGGCCGGCTCGGCGTCTCGAACGCGATCTGGGACAAGCGGGACGAGCTCACGCCGGCGGAGCTCGAACGCGTGCGCCTGCACCCCTATCTCACCGAGCGCATGCTGGCCTCGTCGGCGGCGCTCGCACCGCTCGGCGCCGTCGCAGTCCAGCACCACGAGCGACTCGACGGCTCGGGCTACCCGCGTGGAACGTCGGGCGAGTCGCTGACGCCGACGGGGAGGATCCTGGCCGCGGCCGACACGTACCGGGCCAAGCTCGAGCCGCGACCGCACCGCAGCGAGCTCACGCCCGAGGATGTCGCGTCGTACCTGCGCGCGGAGGTCAAGGCGGGCCGGCTCGACGGCGACGCGGTCGATGCGGTACTCATCGCGGCGGGCCATCCGGTGCGACGGCGTCGCGCATGGCCCGCCGGACTCACGTCGCGGGAGGTCGAGGTGCTGCGGCTCGCGGCGCTCGGGCTCTCGAACCGCGAGATCGCGGACCGGCTCGTGATCTCACGCAAGACCGCCGCCAACCACGTCGAGCACATCTACGCGAAGATCGGCGTCTCCAACCGCGCCCGGGCGAGCCTGTTCGCCGTTCGCAACGGCTTGATCCCCGATACCCAGCCCGCAGACGAGGTCTAGCCGCGATCCGGCCCCAAAGATGAGGTGGTTGCCCCATGACCCGCGGGCGCCATCTCCCTACCGTTGCATGCATGACCATCGGAACGACAGACCTGGATCGGTTGCAGCTGGCGGAGACCTTCGTGGACGCCGTCGTCCGTCGCGACTTCGGCGGGCTGCAGGCGGTGATGAGCGACGACGTGCGCTTCCGACTGTTGGTGCCGAAGGGACCGCAAGCGCACGTCGGAGCCGCTGAAGCGGTGGGGAGGTTCGTCGGCTGGTACGGCGCGGTCGACGAGCTGCGGCTCGAGTCCTCGAGCACGGGGACACTGGCCGGCCGGTTGGTGCTCGCATACCGGCTCCGCCTCCTCGATGCCGACGGCTGGCGGGTGATCGAGCAGCACGTGGTGGCCGATGTCGCTCCGGACGGACGTCTGGAGGCGATCGACCTCCTGTGTACCGGGTTCCATCCGGATCCCGAACCCGGGACCGGACCGAGCGTGAAGGAGGAGACACGATGACCGAGGTGCGATGGGACGGAGGAGCGAACTACGAGATGGTCCTGGACGCGAGCAGCGAGGCGTCCCCGGTGGCCGTGTACGACGTGCTGGCCGACCTCTCGACGCACCTGGACTGGGCCGGCAAGCGGCAGCACCGGGGGTTCCGGCTCCTCTCGTTGCAAGGAACGGGGCCGCTGGAACTCGGGATCGAGTTCGAGAGCGTCGGTTCGATCCCGATGGCCCGGTCCCGGTGGGAGAACCACAACGAGGTGGTCGAAGCGCGGCGCCCCGAGGTCCTGGAGTTCCACACGGAAGCCGTCGCGGTGTGGCGGTCGGGCGAGCGGACCGAAGCTGTGTACGAGCACCGGTACCAGATCGTCCCCGACGGGACGGGGTCGCGCGTCACCTACCGGATGCGCCAGACGGCGATCGAGAACCCGCCGCGACGCATGCGGCTGCCGATGATGCGCTCGATGACGCACCGCGTGATGATCCCGTGGTTCTGCAAGCGCGGGTTCAAGAACCTGCTGCGGTCGGCCGAGCGCCGCGGTGCGATGAGCGAGGTCGCGTAGACACCGAGCGACGAGATCGCTGGTTCGACGATCCGGTCGGGATCAGACGGATCCGGAACGCCGCCCGAGCGCGAGAGCCAAGCGGTCGAGGGACGCCTCGGTCAACGGTTGGAGCAGGACGATCAGGTGGCCGATGCCGAGGGCCGCACACCCGTCGATCGCTCGGGAGAGCTCGTCGACGGAGCCGCTGAAGGACGAGTCTTCCTCGTCTTCGTCCTCCGGCACGCCGTACGCCGGATCGTGCACGACCATCCCCACGGTGGTCGTCAGGGTGGCCGGGTCTCGACCCTCTGCATCGATCACCGTGCGGAACGTCGTCAGCTGATCGCGCAGTCGCTCGTCCGGGGCACCGAACCACGCCGTGTTCCAGGCGTCCGCGTAACGAGCGGTGAGCCGAAACATGCGCGGACCGAAGGCCGCCACGAGCACGGGGATGCGGCGGTCCGGAGCGGGCGCGAGGACCGCGTCGTGCACCTCGTGGTACCGACCGCTGAAGCTGATGGTTTCGCCGCCCAGCAGTGGAACGATGATCTGGAGCGCCTCTTCGAATCGATCGACCCGATGGTCGCTGGGGAAGCCGAACGCGTCGTACTCGGGGTCGTGCCAGCCGGCCCCGAGGCCGAGGATCAGGCGGCCACCGCTGACCTCGTCGGCCGTGGCAGCCATCTTGGCGACGAGGGCCGGACTCCGGAAGCTCGAACACAGGACGAGCGTTCCGATCTCGACGCGCTCGGTCACGGCCGCGATGGCGCTCACGACGGTCCAGGCCTCGTGCATACCCTCGACCGGCCCGTCCGCCGGCTTGTTGAAGAAGTGGTCGAACATCCACACGGAGTCGAGACCGTGTGCCTCGGCCGCCAATGCGAACGATCGGATCGCCGGCCAACCGGGCGTCGAGCCTTGGCCGTCGACCTCCGCTGCCGGGATCACCACGCCGACCTTCACGACAGGACTCTATGGGACCGTGGTTCGCGTGAAACAGGTATCCAGAGGCTCAGAAGGGCTCGTGACCGAGGACTGGCGCCCTCGAGCGCACGTAGACGGCGAAGAAGTCCTTCGGACCCGGCGTCGTGAAGCGGGTCGGAACCTGATTGACATTCGGGAAGGCGAGCGTGGGCAGTCCGCCGCCCCGGCGCTGATACGAGATGAACAACGGCCACTCACCGTTGATATCGAGCTCCATCGCTCGGACACAGCCGACGTGGATGAGGATGTGGGCCAGGCTGGCTGGAGTCTGGTCCGGCGCTGCGACGTAGACCAGCCTTCCTATGGCGTCGACCCCGATGGCGGTACGCCAAACGAGCGGCTCACTCCGGTAGCGCTCGCCCCACACCGACATCTGATCCACGAGCGGTGACGGCTTCCCATGGCTGACCATCATCGGCAGGTTCTGTCGCGCGAAGACGATGTCATGCGCTGGTCGCGGGCCCGCCGTCCACGGGACCACGTCGACCCGACCGTCCGTGTAGACGACGAAGGTGGCGAGACCGTTCAGCATCGGTGAGTAGACCCTATGGTTCACGGCGAACCCTTCGGCGACGCTTCCGGGCTGCGAACCGTACGGCGTGGTGAGGTAGAAGCCGCTGTTGAACGTCGCGATGAGTCGCGAGCGGGCGAACGAGGGGACCATCGTCGGGCCCTGCGGCATCGTTGGGGCAGGCGGGGGGTTGAGGGACCCGGGGTACAAGGCGAGCTGGGTGCGGCTCGGGTCGATCCACGCGATCGTCGCCCGGAGACTCGGGTTCGCCGGATCGGATCGATACCAGGCGATCTGGACGGGCGAGCCGCCGGGGACCCAACCGACCGCCGGATGGTAAAGGCCTTCGCCCGGCAACGCGGGGTGGATGAGCGGCCGGATGGGCACGGGGGTCGCGACGACCTGATGGCCCGAGCCCGAGCCCGAGCCCGAGCCCGAGCCCGATGCAGATGACGGGGTTGGGCTGGCGACGGTGGCGGTTGGAGCGCTCGTTCGCGAGTGACCGTCGGTCGCAACCACCGCGCGGTCCCCGCTCGGCCGGAGCGCCATCCAACCCGCGAGCGCGAAGCCGAGCCCGACCGCAACGAGGAACACGGTTCGGGATCGACGCCGTCGAGCACGCGATCTCCGAGCGGATGCGCGGTCCGAGGTCACGCCCTCATCCAGACGTGCCGTTCCTCGGTTCTCACCCTCAGAGCCTGACCGAAAGCGACGCCACGTTGCGTCCGTTGGGCGGAACATGGACCCGGGTCCGGGGATGTCCCCCGACGTATCGATCGAGGAAACCGATGGTCACCGTCCGCACGATCGCCTCGAGCGGACCCCGACCGACGAACGGCTGGAGGTGGTCGGCGCCGGGCATCCACAGCAGGTACTTCGGCGTGGGCGCCTCGCTGAACAGTTGTCGAGCGAACGACGGCGGGTTGAAGTCGTCGGCCGAGCCCTGCATCACGAGCAATGGCGGTCCCGGCTGCGTGAAATAGCGCCCGCCGAACGGCAGCGCGGCCCCCGCCATCACGATCACGGCGTCGATGCGGGTATCGATGCAGCAGCTTCCGTCCGCCGCCACGAGCGCCGTGTCGGCGCCATCCGAATGCCCCGCGACCGCAACATGGGTCGGATCGATCAACCCGACGAACGCTCCGTCGCTCGCACGGGTCGCGCGGGTCAGCTCGGTTATCAGGAAGCTGAGATCACCGGGTTGATGAACGATGTCTCCCTCGTCGAGGCCGCCCACGGCCGCCGGATCCGTGAGCGGGAACGACGGAGAAGCGACGACGTACCCCGCTCGTGCCCATGCGGCGAGCATCGGCGCGTAGCTCGATGGACCTCGGTCGAACCCGGGCGCGAACAGGACCAACGGGAACGGGCCGGCGGCGAGAGCGGGGGAGGCGTCGCGTCGAGCTGGAGCGTTCACCGGACCGCTGGCCGGGTACCAGACCTCGGTGGCCAAGACGCGCGGACCGGGTTCCCCCGAGTCCGTGTGGGAGGCAGGTATCGTCCGCGAGCGATCGACGAACGTGACCCGACGCCATCCCACCGCGTACGGCCGGGCCTGGATCGGGGGCGCGGGTGTTCCGGTCGTGACCGAGCTCGCTGACGGGGTGATAACCGTTGCCGACCGATCCCCGCGGGCCTGAGGACGGGCGGCCGAACACGACATCGTCAGGAGCAGCAGAAGCCCAAACGTCATGCTGCGACTCATGTCCCGACCAAACGTCGCTCAAGAAACTCGGCCCGTATCTTCACTTCGGATCCGCCAGGGTGCACCCGTAAGTATGCAGGAGCTTCCTGCGTGAGAGGGTGCCGCCTTGAGAGATGCGTGAGCTTCTGATGGGCTGGAGAGCCGGGGATCGACAGATCGAAGGACCCACGACGTCCAGAGGGTGCCTCCCGCCTTGCATCGATACGTCAAAGCGAGATACCTTCCGCCGCAGCGGTGAGGGCGATACTCATCCGGTGGAAGAAGGGGGAGTCATGTTCAAGAAGCTCTCGATCGTCGGACTCGCGGGAGTCCTACTGGTGGTTGGCGGCGGGCTTACAGTGGCGCTGGCCGGCAACAACATCACCACAGCCGAAACCTTGGTCTTGACCGAAACGAACCTCAAGGGCCGGGGCATCGATGTCGGGAAGAAGGGCTTCGGACCTGGCGATTCGTTCATCTTCGTGAATTCGCTGACGGATCCTGCTGACGGATCGAGGGTCGGCACCGTGCGTGGGCAGTGCACGATCCAGATCGGGCCGTGGCAGACATGCCAGGTGGGCGGATTCATCGACGGTCGGGGAGAGATCTTCGTCAGCGGTGTCGCTCCGAACACCGACCAACCGGTCGCCCAGGATTACGCGATCACCGGTGGTACCGGGGAGTTCGAGAATGTCCGTGGGACGGTCCACGTCGAGCCCATGTCGAACAACGAGGACCAACTCACGCTGAGCCTCATCCCGTAGACCCACGATCCCCTGCGCGTAGGAGCACCACGACCGCCTGGAAGGCGGACCGTCGTTGGCCTGCCCAAGGCTGCCTCCTCTCCGAAGGCCGTTTGGAGGAAGAACCCGATCAAGATCCTGGTGGTCCAGGTCGCTGGATCACCCCTAGCTGCAACATCGCCACAAGGTCATCGCGGGTCGCCCAATGCTCCGCAAGCTTGCCGTTGTCGACGCGGAACCAGTGGCTCTGCCGGGCCTCGAACCGCTTGCCGGTCGGCGGCATCACGCCGTTGAGCGGACCAAGGTTCGTTCCTTGGCTCAAGACCCGACAAGCGACGAGGTCTCCGTCGGCCACGATCGCCTCGATCGTCATCTGGATGTCCGGGAACTGGGCCATCAACCATCCTGCGGTTTCCCGCATCGCCGCCGGGCCGTTCACACGACCAGGGGCGGACTGACCGAAGGGCGCGACGGCGTTCTCCACGTAGTCCTCGGCCATGATGTCCCTGCATGCGTCGAGGTTCTTGTTGTTGAAGATCTCCTCGAAGTGACGCCGAACCAATCTCTTGTTCGCTTCCGTCATGTTGCTCCTCTTTCGTTGAGGTCAGGCGCTCCTGCCCAGCGGTATAGGTGATCCGAGTCCTTCGATGAAAGACCTGCCCGAATTCAAGAGTCACCAGCTATCTATATCGCGGGTCCGGTTGCCGCACCCTCGGTCGAGGGTGAAGATGCGCCCGTGGACATCCCGGAGACTCGTTACGCGAAGACCCTCGACGGCGGCTATATCGCGTACAAGGTCCTCGGTGACGGCCCGAACGAGATCGCTATCGTTGGCTCGATCGCGACCAACATCGAGCTGTTCCTCGAGTTCGCACCTGCAGCTCGGTCGTGGTTCGAGCTTGCGTCGTTCTCCCGGCTGAGTCTGCACGATCGGCGCGGGACGGGGTTGTCCGATGACATGGGCGGCCTTCCCGACCTCGAGACCCGCGCGGCCGATCTCCTCGCAGTCCTGGATGCCGCGGAGCAGGAGCAAGCGACGCTGCTGGCAGCGGGCGATGGCGGCATGGTGGCCGCGCTTTTGGCGGCCACTCACCCCGATCGGGTCACGGGACTCGTGTGGTTCGGGGCGCAGGCCCGTTCGGTGGCCGCAACCGATTGGCCGTACGGCCGCGATCGGTCCGACGTTGACCGGCTCGGCCACGAGGCCGAGGCGGGATGGGGAACAGAGGCCTTCGTCAGGCAGATGTACCCGAATGCGGAGATGGACGACGAAGCGATCCGGTTCCTGGCGCGGATGCAACGACATGCCTGCGGCCCCGCGACCGCGGTTGGATTCATCCGGTTGTTGCACGAGTACGACGTCCGCGAGATCCTCCCGACGCTTCGACTGCCAGTCCTGGTCCTCGCGACGGAAGGCTTCTCCGATGACGGGATCGTGGAGCAAGCGAAGGCGACCGCAGAGCTGATCCCGAACGCGGTCGTTCATTCCCTTCCGCCCAGCGCGTCGAGGCTTTGGGACCCCCGGGTCGTCGGCGAGACACTCGCCTTCTGCGGGATCGAGCGACCGCCGCCGGAGCTAGACACGGTCCTGGCGACCATATTGTTCACCGACATCGTGGGATCCACCGAGAAACAAGCGGCGCTCGGCGATCACGGATGGAAGGAGCTGGTTGAGCGTCATCACGCGATGCTGCGCGGAGCCCTCTCGCGCTGGCGCGGTGTGGAGAACGACACGGCTGGCGACGGCTTCTACGCGACGTTCGATGGACCGGCGCGGGCTATCCGGTGTGCCGAAGAGGTCGCCGGCCAAGTGCGTGATCTCGGGATCGAGATCCGAGCCGGCGTCCACACCGGCGAGTGTGAGTTCATAGACGACAAACTCGGCGGCATCACCGTCTCGATCGGGGCTCGAGTGTCCGCCCTAGCGGGCCCGTCGGAGGTCCTCGTCTCGCAGACCGTCAAAGACCTCGTCGCTGGTTCGGGCCTCTCCTTCGAAGACGCCGGCGAGCACGAGCTGAAAGGCGTCCCGGACCACTGGCACCTCTATCGGGTCGTGGGCTAGCACCTGATCCAAGTCAACTGGGCGTTCGGAGTAGGGATCCGGCACCGTCCTCCGCCTACTCGATAACAGGCATCTTCGCCTCGCACCATCATCAAGCGGATGGTGCGCGCCGAAACTCCTGCCGGAAGGTGGTGGCGAAGATGCGGCAGCTCCAGGTCAAGAAGATCGCGAAGCGAGAACCGACACGCAGCGACCCGCTGCCCCTCGACCCACGCGACGCCGATGTGGTCCGCGCGAAACAACGTCTCTATGAACGAGAGGCGCACGCGGCGCCACCGGACCGGTAGCTCTTGAGGGACTCTCGCTGAGACTGTCAAGAGGGCTTGCGTGAGCGCCGTCAGTCGTGCGCAGCGATCACGCCTCCATGGAAGACGCCGGTGGACGTCGGCGTCCAGTGCGCGTTCACGTACCTCTTGCTCCCGTCGGGCATCCGACACGTAGCCTCGAAGCTCGCAGCGTGGACCTGGTCGACCGTTCCACGACAGAGCGTGCCGCTCGGCAGGTACTCCATCTGGAAGACGGTTGAAATGACCTGGCGTGGATCGATCAACAGGTCTGCGCGCACGAGCACCCGCTGCGTTCCCGTGCCGTTCCCCGCCATCGACACGATCCCGCGCGTGACCCCGTTATTGCTGAGGATCTGCCCGTCGAGCGCGTCGCTGAACGTGGCGGCGTTCCATTCCTTGGGCTGGAAGCGGAGCGGGCCACGCGCGAGCGAACCGACGGCCACCAGAGCGATCGTGCCGGCGACGACCGGGGCGAGGCGGGGGAGCCATCCCGACGGGTGCCAGCGTCGTAAGACCCGCCATGCGGTGAGCGCGCTGACCATCGCGACGGCGAGGGCGAAGATGGTGATCAACCAGGCGGTGCTCCGGTCGGTGCCGCTGCCCAGCCCGTGCAACGTCGCCGCGCCCCACACCGCGAAGTTGACGAAATGCGCACGACGCCAGAAGCGATAGCTGATCCGCACGTTCCGGTAGTGATTCGTGAAGGCAAGGGCGAGCAGGAGCTCGGCCGCAACGATGCCGAGCCCCGTCCAGATCGGGCGGTACGTCGCCATCAACGGAACCACGAGTGAGATGAGGGAGAACGGAAGGAAGGAGTCGATCGCGACGGCCGTGATGTGAACGACGAGGAACGTCCCAACCAAGATGCCGCCGAAGCGGTGAACGTCCTCCAAGGCGAATCGCGGCCAGCGCTTCAACGTCTTCTTGCCGGACATCAGGAGCCCGAGAGCAACGTTGAGGGACAGCAGCACGTAGGCGACCACGCCTCCGGCACGAGCGGCGTACCAGTCGATCGGGCTCGACGTCAGATGCACGGCACGGTCTCGAGCATGCTGTCCCGCCACGTCTCGTTCAGCGTGACGTCGCCGTTCGCCGCCAGGAACCGCGCGGGGATCGCCCGCTCGTCCAGCCACGCGGGTCCTCGGTCGCCGAGCAGGAAGCCCGTCTTGGCTGCGACGTCCGCCGCGACACAATCAGCTCCGCACGCCGTCACCAGGGACCACGGGGATTCCGCCGGACGACCGGTGCGCGCGTCGATCAGGTGATGCTGGACCTCCCCGCCGCGCAACCAGGTTCGGTTGGTGATGCCGCTCGTCGCGAGAGCACCCTTGCGCAGCGAGACCGATCCACCGCCCGGCAGCGCGACGGTGATCTCGCCGCGTGCAGCGAGGTCGCCGCCGGCCGATACGAAGCCCTCACCCGACAGGAGCGCCAGCGCGTCGTCGACGGCTAGGGACTTCACGACGCCGTTGAGGTCGAGCTTGACGCCCGGTCGAAGACCGACCAATCGCCCGAGGGCGATCACGGGGCTCGACGCCCGCGCTGGTCCCGGCGGTCGCGGATCTGCAAACAGCAACGAGGAGTCTCGCGTGTAACCCGCGGATTCGAGCGCGGCCCCGAGCGTCGGCTCGACCACGCCGTGCGTGTCCTCGGATGCGTTCAGCGCGACCCGCAGGGTATCGGCGAACAGCTGGGAGACCAGAACGATGCGGCCCGCGGACCCGTTGACGCGGTTCAGCTCGCTCTGCGGGATGAACCGGCTGAAGACGGCTTCGCGTTCGGCGAAGAGTCGTTCGATCGCGCGATGCTCGGTCGGCGACCCGCCCCCGACGACGATCTCGCACCCCATCGATGCGAAGCGATGATCCTTCATGACGCGGCCGTTGCGGCACCAGGGGGAGCCTGCGCGGGTGCGACGACACCCGCCTGCAGGAGGTTGCGACGCACGACGCTCACGAATCGCGGCGGCGCGGCGAGCGCGGTAGCCGGTTGCTTCTGATGGCCGGCGTAGGAGTGACGTGCGAACACCATCGCCGTGCCGAAGACGCATGCTCCCACTGCCGCCAGGATGGTTTTCGCCCTGTGCGCCCGACGTTCAGCGGCCGCGAGCTCCGCAGCCTTGGCGGATGGCACGCGCTCGCGGCGTGTCGGCGTTGGTCGCGGCTTCGCTCTCCGACGCTTTCGGGAGGCAGTCATGCGGCGCACCGAAGGACACGGTTCAGCACGAACGGCATGTCAACAGTATCCCGGTACAACAGAGGCGAAAAGGTTTGGGGACCGTTAGATTCCTCGTGAGGCTGCCCTACCCGCAAAGAAGGGAACCCACCGGAGTGGGTTCCCTTCTGCGACCGCTCCGCTCAGTGAGCGTCGCGATCGGTGCGTCTGGAACGTGTTGCTAGACGGTGGCCAGCACGCCTTCGAAGAAGGCAAGGCTACCGACGTGGCTCGACCGCAGCTCCACCTTGTCGCCGAGGTTCTCGCCAACCCAGTTCTTCGCCACGGTCTCCGCGGCGAGAGCATCCTCACGCGTGGACCAGATGCTGAACGACAGGCAGATCTTCTCGCCCATGTCGGCCAGCCCGTAGCGAACGAACCCGGTCTGCTTCTGGAGCTTGGGGAGCAAGCTCGTCTTCGCCACGTCGGCGATCTCCTGGAAAGTTCCCTTGTTGATCGTGTACTTCGCGATGCGTACGTATTGCATGTGATCTCCTTCGATCGGTGGATGGCATGCCCAGGGCGTTGAAGGCCTATCTGAGCCAGATCGAGAGCGAAAGCCCGCTCGGGGTATCAAGCCCACGCTGAGACCAGCGATGGGACAGATCCGGAGGCGCATCCCGTGAGTTCTCTGCTTCTCCCCTCACTGAGGAGTTCGCGTCCACCTCCGACCCTATACCCCTTTCGCGCGCGCGGCACCTCGGACGCGACTGAGACGCCACAATGGAGGCTGTTGTTCGGGTCGGCGACCGAGCGACGCTCCCGATATCGTTGGCAGTGGATGAAGGGAGGCGACTATGTTCGAAGGTCTCGGGATGCTCGCTGCGAGGAACGGCAACTTCGCCACCATCTTATGGATCGTCGCTGTGTTGTGTGTGATCGGCGGCATCGTGTCGCTGTTCAGAGGAGCTGTCGTCGCGGGGATCGTCCTTATCGTGATCGGACTCCTGATAGGACCAGGCGGAGTGAGCATCTTCAAGTAGCTGAAGGAGCCGACTCCCTTCCCCCGAGCGAGAGCATCTTCTCCCGTCGCCCGGCGGCTCGTTCCTCGGGAGTCATGTGACACGCCAGTTCAAGGACCCGGAGGAGAGCGTTCGGGTCGAACGGCTTGCTGACGTATTCGTCCGCCCCGGCCTCGAACGCCCGGAGCCGATCCGCGCTGAGCGTTCGAGCTGAGACGATCACGACGGGGATGTCGCAGGTGGGTGCCGACCCGCGGAGCGCCGCGAGCACGCTGAGGCCATCGATCCCGGGCATCATGAGGTCGAGGGCGATGACGTCGGGTTCGAAGGACTCCACCAACTCCAGCCCGCGCGTCGCGTCCGATGCCGCTGAGACGTCGTGACCGGCCCACGCGAACATGCGCTCGCAAACCGAGCGGATGTCGTCGTCGTCTTCGATGACGAGGATGCGCACTCTCGGCTCCCGTTCAGGGGTGCCCGACCTCGGCGGTCATGAGCAGTCGTTGTTCTCATCGGTCGAACACGGGCCAGACTGAATCCTGCCCCGCCGGAACGGCCTGGACCCCAGGGTTGATACTTGGCATGGACGCCTGTTCACTTATGGACATGACGTCGATCGAGGCGGACCGGTGACGGCGACCTGTCCAGAGGGCCGGTGTACCAATCCCGTCGTCGTCGAGCGCGAAGATGGTCGGTGCTACTTCCACGGCAAGGTGCAGGATGCCTTGATGGATCGGCCGGAGCGCAAGGGTGGCGGACGGGCTCGGGAGTACGTCGACGTGGGAGGCGGGCGGTTGGTTGAGGTCGCGCAATGGGACCAAGCGACGCGCGACTAGCTCGCAGGCTCGACTTCATGCAGGTGCTTCCGGGTCCGGCGGAGCCATAGCATCGCCATCCCGATCCCTCCGGCGAGAGCTCCCACGATGAGGCCGATGGCCGCGCCGGGCAGGATGCCCGAGTCGACACATTCCTCGAACGCGCAGTCACTCGCGGTGTCGGTGAAGGCGGCTCCGATGGCAGCCCCCGACGCGAACCCCAGGATGCCCCCGATCACGAGGCACGCAAGGATCAGGAGGCCTCCGACGACGAGGTTCCGCCACTTCTTGCTGGTGCTCGTATCGACCTGCTGACTCATCCGAGTGCCTCCCCCGGAGCCAAACGAAGCTCACGTCTCGCACCTACAGACTAAGGAGGCCTCCATGCGTCCGGAGAGGGCCGGAAGCACCCGTGTCGGCGGGACCGTCTGCTGCGTTCGGCGGCCTCCACCGGACCGCGCTATCAGAGGGGAGCGCCCCGCGCCGCGGCCGCCAATCGTTCCTTCGCCGCGGCGCGCACGCGCTCGTACGTGGCCGGTTCGAGGAGACCCTCCTCGAACGCGACGTCGATGGCGGCGATCTCCTCCAACAGGACCTCGGTCTCATCTCTCGGAGCCGCACGTCGCGACGGAGGGCGTCGAGGTGCGTTCCACCCCCGCGGCGGGCG
>CAVSFP010000022.1:0-10852 GCA_963727185.1 uncultured Actinomycetes bacterium
GGCCACGATGCTTCCGAGCGCCACACCCGGCCGATCCTCGTCGACGGCCTCCCGGTAGCGATCGAGCTGGTCCGGCGCCATGTGCCACATGCGGACCCGGCTCCCGATCCGTCGGCGCTGAGCTGCACGTAGCCCGCCCCGAGCGTCGCCGCGATGTTCGTCTTGTACGGCGACTTGTCGGCGCTGAAGCCGGATGTCGCGATACGGCCGGAAGACCTTGCCCTCGCCGAACTCCGGCGCGAGCTCGTCGACGAGCGCCTCCATGGGAGCGCGCACGGCCGTCTCGTAGACGTCCTTGTGCGCGTGCCAGTACGTCTTCGAGTTGTCGACCTCGAGTCCCGCGAAGAACTCCAATGCTCTTCGGACCATCCTCGGAACGCCACGGCAGCCACCTGCTACGTTGATCGTGCGTCGATAGATCCCCGGACGATCGCCGCTCGGTCTTCGACCGAGCCCGTCGGCACCACGATGAGCGAGTACCCGGTTCGCGCGTACGCGTCGACGAGCGCGTCGTCGAACGGATAGGTCTGTTCGAACGACATCGTCCGCTCGTCGTCGGTGTCGTAGATCGCTTCCCACGGCTCGAGGATGACGACGTCGGCGTCGTATCGGTGCCCGTCGGCGGCCTCGAGGCTCGGGGTGGGATCGATGCCATCAGTTCCGCGTAGGCGATGCAGTCCGGATGCCACGGTCGAACATCACCGGGCTCTCCTCGTGTTGCGCCGCCTCGTACATGTCGATCGAGCGTTGTTGGAGCAGCGCGACGAAGGGCGACCGGTCTCGGTCGTGCGTGCCGTCACCATCGATCGCTCGTTGTTCCGCCAGGACCTCTCTCGCGGGCTCACCCATGACCCGGATGTCGCCGCCGAGGTCCTCAAGGTCGTCGACTTCCCGGAACCGGGGGCGCGGTCAGGATGACGAGCCCCGTCACCAGACCCGGTCGAGCCGCGCCCAGGTGTCGGCGGCCATGAACACCGAGGCGACGCGTCCGTCCGCCGTCCGGTTGAAGACGACGCGCTCGCCGGACTCGCGTACACCGGGTTCGACGGTGGAGACGTCCGGTTGGTCGGTCGGCGACAGCGTCCGCCGCCATGCCGGTTCGCCGGTGCCCACGAACACCAGGTCGGCGTCCCGCCATTACCAACCGGAACGCCTGGCCGAGATCCATCGACAGGTAGAGCCCGAGCAACGGCGGTACGCGTCGGCGTCGGCTCGGGGGCTTCGATCGACGGCGCGCGCACCGATGACGGCCGTGCGGGCGAGGGCCCGAGCGCCATCGAGAGGTCGGCCGCCTCCGCCTCGCCGTTCAGCGACACGATCGCACCGACCCGCTCCTTCGGTTCGAAGCAGGTGTTCGTGATGAACCCGTGGAGGCCGCCCGAGTGCTGCACCCACCTGACGCCGTCTTGCGGATCACGTACCACGTGATGCCCCATGCCTCGGTCCACTCCTCGTTGCCCAGGTACCGGGCCGTGTGCATCTCCTTCAGCGTGGAGCCCGCCAGCACCTGCGCCTCGTCGCGCGCTCCTCCGTCCTCGCGGAACTGGACGAGATCCAGCGCGCCAGGTCCTCGACGCACGACCCAGCCTCCTCGGCCCAGACCGTGACCGACAGGTCTGCCAGGGTGAGCTGGTCGGAGAGCCGTCGCGCGTTGATCCCGGTGGCGCGCCGGAGGAGCGCCTCGTCCGCTACCGGCTCGAAGTGGGTGTTCGTCATGCCGAGCGGCTCGAGGGTCGCCGAGCGCACGTGATCGACGTACGGCACGCCGGTCACTCGCGCCACGACTTCGCCGAGCAACTGGTACGCGATGTTCGAGTATTTCTGTTGCGCGTTCGGCGGGATGCGCGTGCCGATCTCGGCGACCCGTGCCAGGTTGGGCACGATCAGGCCCTCGTAGACCGGCGGCGTTGACCAGTCCGTCCCGGTGGGTCGCCGGCGAGGCCCGACGTGCGAGAGCATCCGGCGGATCGTCACCGTCTCGATCGGTCCGAACGGGCTCGCCGCGGCGCGCAACTCCGGCACGAAGGTCACGATCGGATCGTCCAGGTGCAAGCGCCCCTCGTCGCGGAGCTGCATGATCGCGGTGCCGGTGAACGTCTTCGTGATCGACGCGATCCGGTACAGCGTCGACGTGTCGGGTGGACGCCGGCTCGCGACGTCGGCGAAGCCGACGCCGGCCGACCAGACCAGGTCGTCGCCGTGGACGACGCCGACGGCCGCGCCCGGCAAACGGTGCTCCTTCACGAACGCGGCGGCCTTCGCCTCGAGTTCGTCGGTGATCTTCGCGACGGGGCTCGTCATGGCGATCCCGTTCGGACGAGGCCGAGTGCGGCGGCGTGCCGGTCGCTGATGTCTTCGCCGACGATGGCCCCCTTCCGCCGATACAGCGTGCGCGCCCGATCGAGCGCGGCCAGCGCCTGATCGTCCCGACCGGCGAGGTGATCGATCTCGGCCCCGTCCAGGCAGAGCTGAGCGCGCTCCGTCAAGGAGTCGCTCCGATCCGCCCAGCGAGGGCCTCGCCGATCAATCGATGGGCGTCTTCGCGACGTCCTTCGCGCGCCGCGATCACCGCTTCGACCGTCCGCCAAGATGCTGGTTCGTCACGTCGTCGCTCGACGATGTTTCTTGGCAGACCGTCGCCCACCGACGCGCCTCGTCCGAGCGCCCTTGACGGAGGAACGCGAGTCCTCGCATCCCCGCAGAGGTTGACGAGTTCGCCACGTTGTCCAGGCTGACGAGGAAGTCGTATCCCATCGCGGCGAACCGTTCCGCCTCTTCGTGATCGCCGGCGAGCGACTCGATCCGACTCCTGCCCTCGAGCATGCCCGCGTTCACCGAGCCTCGCAGCTCGGTCGCCAGGCGCATCGCCTCGTCGCTCGATCTGCGCGCCTCGTCGGACCGGCCGAGCATCGCCAGCATGCTTCCTCGCGCACCCGATGCGAACGGCCGGAGCGAAGGGAACGTGACAGCCTCGGCGTCCACCTGGTCGAGGACGACCGCGACCTCGGAAAGTGGGGCCGAGCCGAGGAGTCCCGCGACGGCCCTCATCGTGGTCGCAACGAACACCCACTGTCCGTCGCCGGCCGCCCGAGCGCTCGTGAGCGCACGATCGCATTCCTCCTTCGCGTCCGAGAAGCGACAGACCATCCACCCGACGTTCGCGCGCAGCAAGAACGCGATCGCCAGACCGGCATCGTCCTCGAGCGCCTCGAGTTCCGGGATCACGCGATCGAGCATCGCCTCGAGCCGAGATGCGCCGCCCTCGGGCGAGGCGACCGTCCGTGCGTACGCCTCGCCGAGGGAGGCCTGGATCTCGGCACCCCGGTCCCCGGCGCCCGTCGCCACGACGAGCGTCTCCTCGAACAACGGGATCGCTTCCGCGTCGTGGTCACGTCCCGTCAACGACCAGGCCGTCGCCAACAGGTCGCGAGCTCGCAGCGGGTCGCTCGGTTCGCGCAGTCCCGCCGCGCGACGGAAGAGGTTCTCCGACGCACGGAAGTCGCCACGGTCTCGCGCCCGCTTTCCGGCGGCGGACAAGCGGTCGGCCGCACGGCCGGCCAGCAACTTGGCCTCCTCGTCCTCGGGGCCGAGTTCCAGTCGCAGCGCGTGCGCCTGTTCCAGGTGATAGCCCACGAACTCGTCCAGATCGGCGAGCGAGGGACGGTCGTCGAGCCACGCTGCGAACCGCTCGTGGAGGCTCGCCCGGGTCTCCTTCGGCAGCATCTGATAGGCCGCGTCTCGGAGCAAGACGTGATGGAAGCGGAACGCCTCCTCCCCGGCGACGTCGGATACGTCGGGCCGGATCAGGTCGCGTCTCAGCAGTTGCTGCACCCGGCGTGAGACGTCACTCCGATCGGCCTCGGGCGTCAGGTCGCGGAGCGCCCCCAGGTAGAACGAGAGACCGACGATCGACGCGCGGCCCATGAGCAACCGGTCCGCGTCGTCCAGGCGATCGAGGCGCGCGGCGAGGAGCGCCTGGATCGTCGGGGGGACGGCCACCTCGTCCAGGTCACCGGTCGCGACCCACCGCTCGCCCTCGCGCCGCAGCACGCCGTCGTCCACGAGCATCGCGAGCGTCTCCTCGACGAAGAGCGGGTTGCCCCCGGCGGCGTCCTCGATCCGGCGGCGGAGCATGTCGTCGATCTCGCCGCCAGCCAGGAAGTTCTCCACCAGATGCTCGACCTCGTCGGACGAGAGCGGCTCCAAGGCGACCGTCGTCGCGTGCAGCTTTCCGCCGCCCCAGCCTGGAGAAGCCTCGAGCAGATCGTGGCGCGCCATGCAGATCACCAGGATGGGTGCGTCGCGGCTCCAGTCCGTCAGCTGGTCCAGCAGATCGAGGAAGCTCGGTTCCGCCCAGTGGATGTCGTCGAGGACCACGATCACCGGGCGCTGCCGCGCGAGCCCCTCCAGGAACCGGCGGACGGCCCACCCGATCTCCTCAGCGGTCGCCGACAGTCCCGCTCCGCCGCTTACCACCGCGGCCACGCGCGCGGCGACCTCGTCGGCGGACGGGTCGGAGGGGATCAGTCGCGCGATCGCCCCGGCCAGGTCGGCGTCGTCGACACCTCCGTGATCGACCGCATCCCGTACGACCTCGATCAGCGGCCAGTACGTGATGCCCTCGCCGTAAGAGAGACACCGCCCTCGCAGGACCGTCGCATCGGTGCCGAGCTGCCCGAGCGCCTCCTGGATCAGGCGCGATTTCCCAACACCGGCGGGGCCCAGCACAGTGAACAGATGACAGACGCGGTCGACGACCACTTCCTCGAACGCCTGGCGAACCTGGCTCAGGGGTCTGGCACGACCGACGAGCGGGGAGTCCATCCGGCGCGCGGTCCCGGCCGCCCCGGCGTGGACCGCGACCAGTCGGTGCGCGGCAACGGGTTCGACCTTGCCCTTGAGCGCGAGTGGCTCGACGTCTTCCAACACGGAGGCGTCGCGCACCAAGCGCGCGGTCGACTCCGCGATCAGCACCTCGCCCGGTGCGGCCCCTTGTTCGAGTCGCGCGGCAACGTTCACGGTGTCGCCGGTGATCAGCGCCTGTCGCGTCGTGGCGTCACCAGCCACCACTTCGCCGGTGTTGACGCCGATCCGGCACTCCAATGTGGCGCCGTGGTCGCGCTCGAGCTCCTTATTCAACAAGCGGAGCCCGACGCGCATATCGTCGGCGGCGCGCACCGCGCGGATCGCGTCGTCCTCGTGCGTCGTCGGGATGCCGAACACGGCCATCACGGCGTCGCCGATGAACTTCTCCACGGTTCCGCCGTGTCGCTCGATCGCCTCGGTCATCGCGTCGAAGTAGCGCATCATCACGCGCCGGAGCGCCTCGGCGTCGAGGCGCTCGCCCAGCGCCGTTGAGCCCGTCACGTCGCAGAAGATCACGGTGACGGTCTTGCGCACTTCGGGGGCTGGCGATGCCTCAGCGAACCGCTCGCCGCAGGCGTTGCAGAAGCGAGACCCTTCCGGATTCTCGACGCCGCACGCGGGGCAGGCCACCATGGTCGGACGAGTGTAGTGCGGTGAGCTGCCGCGGCGATGCGACGGCCGCGGGGCCGTCGCCGGAGGCGATCCTCGGCCGCGCCCGACGAACCAGGGCCGATCAGTCGGCCGGCTGCGCCGCTGCGTCCCCCTCGGAGACGACCGTCCGTCCGAACGGCCAGAGCGCCAGGGTGCTGAGCTTGAACGCCTGGATGCCGAACGGGATGCCGATGATGGTGATGCAGAGCAGCGCGCCTGCCACGAGGCTCGCCAGGAACAGCTCCCAACCGGCGAACAGCAGCCACAGGATGTTGAAGACCACCTCGAGTGGCGCGAGCCCGCCTTCCCTGGGTACGACCGTCCGGCCGAACGGCCAGAGCACGAACCCGGCCAGCTTGAACGCCTGGATGCCGAACGGGATGCCGATGATCGTGATGCACATCAGGAGGCCGAACACCGCGTATCCGATCGCGAGCCAGATCCCCGCCAGCACGAACCAGAGGATGTTCCCGATCGTCTTCACCGGCACGGAACCTATCGCATCGGGAAGATCATCCGAGCGTGGTCCCGGTGTCGGAGCCACCCTCGAGACCGGAAGACCATGAGCGAGCGTTTGACATATCTCCCGTCGTGGATGCAGGCTTGCTCCGACCACGCCGGACACATGAGGAAGGGGGAAGTTGATGGCGAAGTCCGCAGCATGCGCCGATCTGGGCATGGATTGTCCCGGCAACTTCACGGTGGAGTCGGAAGACGAACTCATGCAGCACCTCGCGATGCATGCAGCCACCGCTCACCCGGAACTCGAGATGACGCCCGAGGTGATGGAGCAGTTGAAGGGCGTCGTCAAGTCGGTCTGAACCGAGTCGCTTGGATGCGACGGCGTCAGGCGGCAGGGCCGTTTACGTCGGAGCCAGCATCGCACTAGAGTTCCAGGCGATGCCGAAGACATGGGGGCTCACGAAGGAGCAGGCCAGGTACAAACCCGCGCCGCAGCCGGCGGTCCGCTGCGACCACTGCGAGTTCATGTGGCCGCGAACGTCGACCGGCACCTGCAAGTACGTGCGCGGACTGATCAAGGCGTCGGACACGTGCAACGAGTTCTCGCCACGGAAGGGTCGGTCGAGCTAGCCGCCGAGGCTCATGGCCGGGGAGCCTCGCGAACGGCGGACCCGAGCGTGCGACCGACCCCTGCCTTCCTCTTCGCGATGTAGACGATCGAAGGAGGACCGTATCGGGCTGCCGCCGTGGCGATCGGGCCAACCAGCCCAGGTCCACCGACGGTCGCGAAGCAGGATGCGCTGAAGACGGTGTCCGACGTAGCGAACGGAGAGCTGGGCACCGCGCACGCCAGAGCGAACACCCCGAGCGCGTGCCAGGGCAGGAACCAAGGAGTGACGAGCAGATAGGCGGTTGAGAGCGCGAGTATCGAGGGCCATGGGTCGGCGTTCGCGCGGCCTGTCCGTACCAGCCGCACGAACACGGCGCCGACGAACGCGACGCCCCCGAGGCGCACGATCACCAGCGAGAGGGTCGCGGGCCGCGTGAGGTCGAGTTCCTCGAACAGCGCGGACAGGATCTTCGCGATGGTGCCCGCGAGCGACGCTGAGGTCTGGCCTGCGATCGAGAGCAGGCCGGAGAACGTGGTCACTCCACGCCAGTAGGGGAGGGATGCGGTGATCGCGAGCGCCGCCGCAGGCGCGCTCGCACGGAACGCCGTCCGTGGCCCTGCTCTTCGCCAGAGCAGCACGAGGTACGCGATCAGCGCGATGCCTGCGTAGGCTTTCACCAGGGCAGCCGCGGCGAGGAGCACCGCGCTCAACGCGGTCCGACCGTTCCGATCCGCGACCACGGCCCACACCAGTGCGGCCGCCACCGCGATGTCGGCGTGACCCGAGAGGCCGACGCTCGAGAGCACCAGCGGGTTCAATGCGAACGCGGCAACGACGAGTGCGGGGCGGTGAGATCCATCGCGCGGCATCTCCTTGGCGAGCACCACCAGCCCGCAGATCGCAACCACCTCGAGGGCGACCGCGAAGGCCTTGGCGAACAACACCGCGCGTACGAGGCTTCCTCGCGCCGCGGCGACCACGCCCTGCATCGCAAGGGACCACAGCGGCCCGTACACCGAGAGCTGATCGTGCCATCCGACATACGCGAACCAAGGATCGTGACCGAACGTGTCGGGTCGGACGACGTACGGATCGACGCCGTGGGATACCTGCATCTTCGCGTAGAAGAGGTACTGGTACAGATCCTGCGACTGGATGAGTGGGGCGGCGATGAGCGGGACCGTGATCAATGCGGCCACGGTCGCGACGGTTCGTAGAGACAGGTCCGACTCTCGGAGCGCCCGCAGCGCGACCGCGTAGGGGATGAACAGGGCGACCACGAAGAAGGAGTACGAGTAGCCGGTGGCGTGAGGTCGCGGAACCATGTAGGCGTCGCCGGCGAGCGGCCGCGCGACCGCGAACGCGGCCAACCCCCCCAGCAAGCAGACCGACGGCCACCACGACAGCCGAAGGGCGACGCCACGCTTCGGAGGTTCCGGGTCCATCCGATACAGCATCGACCTCGGCGGCTTTCCCGACAATGGACCGCGATGATGGCGAAGCTACTGACCGACGACGCGGTAGAGGTGCCAGCGGTCGGGGACGCCTTTCAGCTCATGTTCGCCGGCGTCCTCGAACCGCAGACCGGAGCCGGACACGAGCCCCTGGACGGTGTGTGAGACGAGCACTTCCGATGGCGCCGCGAGCGACGCGATCCGCGCGCCGACGTTGACGGCGATCCCTCCGACCTTCCCGGCGATCGTCTCGACCTCGCCCGTGTGCACGCCGGCCCGGACCTCGATACCGAGATCCGGCACGGCCTCGCTGATCGCCTTGGCGCAGCGCACGCCTCGCGCCGGCCCGTCGAAGGTGGCGAAGAAGCCGTCGCCCGCGGTATCGACCTCGGTCCCTCGGAAGCGACCGAGCATCGCACGCACGACGCCGTGATGGCGCTCCACCAGGTCTCGCCATCCCTTGTCCCCGAGCTCCGCCGCCTTCTCGGTCGAGCCCACCATGTCGGTGAACATGACGGTGGCGAGCACCCGATCCAGGTCCGCCTCGTCGTCGCGGACGGTCGCCACGAAGCGCTCGATCTCGTCGAGCAGGTCTTCCTGTCGGCCCATGACGAAGAGATGATCGTCCCCGGGGAAGGAGACGAACCGCGCGCCGTGGATCTGACCGGCGAGCCACCGGGTCTCCGCCACGCCGTAGTCCAGGTCGCCGTCGCGGGCCATCACCAGGGTGGGCACGTGGATGGCGGGCAGGGCCGACCGAGCATCGATGCTGCGGTTCATCAACGACAGGGCGTTCACGGCCCCCGGGCTCGCGGCGTTCCGCATGTAGTCGGCGAGCCAGGCCTGCATGGCGTCGTCGTCGGCCTGCGGCGGTGAGAACGAGTCCGCCAGGAACTCCCTGGCGAGCTCCTTCGTGCCCCACAGCCGGTCCCGGCGCTCTCGGTACGCGATGACCTCCGGATCTTGGTCCTGGTCGGGCACCGCGAACGGGTAGTCCGGCGCGTTGTTCCAGCACGCGCTGGTGCCGAACAGGATCAGCGCGATCGTGCGCTCCGGGTACGTCGCGGCGAACAGCATGGCCATCGGCCCACCCTCCGACACGCCGAGCACCACCGTGCGCTCGGAGCCCACGGCATCCATCACGGCGCGGGCGTCGTCCATCCGGACCTCGAGCGACGGGAGCCGATCCTCGGACACCCGATCGGATAGCCCGACGCCCCGCTTGTCGAACACCATCACTCGGGCGAACGACGAGAGGCGGGTGAAGAACCGCGTGAACCTCGGCTCGGTCCACATCTGCTCGACGTGCGTGACCCATCCGAGGACGAACAGGATGTCGACCGGGCCGTCGCCGAACACCTGATAGGCGATGTGGACGCCGTCGGCGGTGATCGCGTAGCGGGTCTCGGGGATGTCCACGCGAGCATCCTTGCCCGAGTGGGGCATCGGTCGCAACCCGTCGATCGGCGCGGCTCAGCCCCGCCGGCCGTCGAGGAACGTCGCGACGGTGGTGGCGAGGGTCCCGTTGACGGCGATGTCGTAGTGGGTGACGCGGGGGAGGACCGCGAGCGCGTGACGAGTCATGCCGGTGCCGTCCCAGACGGCATCGCGCATCCCCCCGCCCAGGAGCTCGAAGAACTCGACCGCGTGGCGGGGAGGAAGCCCGTCGGCATCACCGATAGCGACCATCACCGGCATCGGGAGACCTCGGACCTCGTCGGTCCAGTCGTAGTCGATCGTGAGCAACTCGCTCAGCTGCGCCACGAGGACGTCCCAGTCTTCGACCCGGGGAGCGATCTCCCGGTAGACCTCGTACATGGGGGTCTGCTTCATCGGCTCCGCGATCTGGGGGCCCATCCGATCGAATCCGGCGACCATCTCGGGATGCCATCCTTCGCGCTTGAACGGTGTCGAGACGAGCACGAGCCGGTCGATCGCGTCCGGGTGCTGGATCGCCGTCCGCAGGGCGACCCCGCCGCCCAGGGAGAAGCCCATGACGTCGGCGCGCTCATGGCCCAGGTGGTGTATCAGCGCGGCGATGTCATCGGCCATCGTCTCGAATCGCATCGGGCGATCGACGGCGGGCGTCCGCCCGTGCGACTGCAGATCGACGCCGATGACCTGGCGACCGGCCGCCAGGGCCGCGACGTTCGGGCCGAACATCTCGACCGAACCGAACCCGCCGTGGAGCAGGACGAGCGGCGTGCCGTTCCCGTGGAGCTGGTAGGCGAGTTCGATGCCGTTGACGGCGGCGAGGGCGAGCGTGTCCATACGGTCGGATCCGGCGTCAGTCGACCGTGAGCGTGATCGGCACCGCGGCGAGCGCCTTCGACACCGGGCATCCGACCTTCGCGGCCTCGGCCGCCTCGCGGAACCCGTCCGCGTCGAGCCCCGGCACGTCGCCCGAGACATGTAGGCGTATCCCCGCGATCCCCTCACCCGGCTGGAAGTCGACCTCGGCGCTCGTGTTGAGCGTCGTGGGTGGGTGGCCGGCCTTCGCGAGACCGCTCGACAGCGCCATCGAGAAGCAGGAGGCGTGGGCCGCGGCGATCAGTTCCTCCGGGCTCGTGCGGCCGTTGGGGTCCTCGGCTCGCGACGCCCACGTCACGTCGAACGTCCCGAGGCCGCTCGACTCCAGGCTGACCCGGCCGCTCCCCTCCGTCAGCGATCCGTGCCATTCACATGCCGCGTTGCGCGTCGTTGCCATCGTCGCCTCCCGACTCTCGATCGAGTCTCCGAGCCTACCGTGAGGTCGGCGTCATCCACCGCCGGTGGGCGGCTTCCCTCCGTGGCACGAGCAGGTCGCAC
>CAVSFP010000023.1:0-904718 GCA_963727185.1 uncultured Actinomycetes bacterium
ACCGTTCGGGATTGCTCTCGTGGATCGCAGGCGCGCTCTCGTTGGCCGGTCTCTCCATCTTGACGGCCCAAGTCTTCACGACCGAGGACGGCGTGGCCGCCGACCTGTTCGAGGTCCAGGGCGTGTTCGAGCCCGTGGTGGGAGCGCTGGCGCGAGTTCCGGAGCCTGCTCCGCAAAGCGATCGACGGACGCGTCTCGCTCGAGCACCGCATGACGGAGAAGCGACGTCATTACCCGGAGCGGAGCGATACTCCCGTGACGGTGGCCGTCGACGACGACGCGTCGGACTTCTTCACCGTGATCGAGATCGGCGCGCCCGACCGGATCGGGCTGCTCTACGACATCACGCGCACGCTCTCCGACCTGAGATCGACGTGCACCTCGCGAAGGTGGCCACGTACACGGATCGGGTGATCGACGCGTTCTACGTGCGCGACGCCGTCGGCCGCAAGGTGCTCGAGGCTGCAGATGTCGCGTCCATCGAACGCTCGATCCGCGCCCTCCTCGAGTAGCGGCGTCCGCCGAAAGTCCTCGGCCGTTCGATCGCTCCTTTCGGAACCGCACCGGTGGAGTTCATGAATGCTGGATCCGTTGTGAGAGGGCTCGTCCGCACGTATCACCATTCGCGAGCGTCGTCGCCATTACCCTTGCCCGGTACGTTCCGGGCCGATCCCCGATCCTGCCTCTGTACGTGCCGTCGGCCAGCGTCGTCTGGGTCCCGACCGTGTGCCAGCCGGAGCGTCGATGACGCTGGATCTGGACGGGGACGCCGGCCGAACATGTGGTCGTGCCGTCGTTCGCGCTCAGTTGACCGCTGACCTTGAGATGCCCCCACATCCTCATCGACAACGCCCGGGTGTGGGCGACCGGTGTCGTGACGACGAAGGTATCCGCGCTCGAGGTGGCCCCGAACGAAGTCCAGATCCGGATGGGACCTGTCGTGGCCCCAGGCGGCACGGTGGTCGTGATCATCGTACCGGTCCCGTTGATCGAGAACGCTGGCTGTGAGGTGTCGTTGAACGTGAGCGAGGTCGCCCCAGCGAGAGAGCGATACCGCTGATCGTCACGGTCGTTCCCACGGGACCCGATCGCGGGGAGAACCCTGAGATCTGCGGGCCGGGGGCAACGATGGGTTGGCCGCCCTGATAGCGGGCGATGGCGAAATCCTCGCTGCCGTTCGCTATGGCATCACCTGCGGCGACGATCTTGCCATCTGACTGGACAGCGACTGCGAACGCCTCGCTAACGACCGAAGAGCCGAAGCCGCTCAACAACTTGCCACCCGAGCCGAATCCCGCATCGAGGCTCCCGTCGGGGTTGTAGCGGACGAGGGCGAAGTCGCTGCTGCTTACCGCGTCGCTGAATCCGGCAGCGACGATCTTGCCGTCTTGCTGGATCGCGAGCGCCTGAGCTTCGTCATGGCTTGCGGAGCCGAGGTCGGTCAACACCTTGCCACCTGAGCCGAATCCCGCATCGAGGCTCCCGTCGGCGTTGTAGCGGACGAGCGCGAAGTCACCGTCGCCAATGGCGTCGCCGGCCCCGGCAGCGACGATCTTGCCGTTGGGCTGGACCTCGATCGAGTTCGCGTAGTCGAGGCTCGCTGCGTGGAGATCGGTCAGCACCTTGCCGCCCGAACCGAATCCCGCATCAAGGCTCCCGTCGGCGTTGTAGCGGACGAGCGCGAAGTCGCAACTGCCTCCCGCGTCGCTTAGCCCTCCTGCGACGATCTTGCCGTCTGGCTGGATCGCGAGCGTGGTGGCCTGGTCGATGGAGCCGAGGTCGGTCGGCTTCCTTGCCGCCCGAGCCGTAGCCTGCATCGAGGCTCCCGTCGGTGTTGAGGCGGATGACCGCGAAGTCGTAATTGCCGGCGGCGCGGCTGGCCCCAGCGGCGACGATCTTGCCGTTGGGTTGGACCCCGACCGCGAGCGCAAAATCGATGTTCGCAGAGCCGAGGTCGGTCAGCACCTTGCCGCTCGAGCCGAAACTCGCATCGAGGCTCCCGTCGACGTTGTAGCGCGCGATCGCGAAGTCGCCGCCGCCGCTGGCGTCGCTGTACCCGGCAACGACGAGCTTCCCGTCGGGCTGGATCGCAACGGCGTGGGCCTCGTCGTCGCTCGCGGCGCCGAAGTCGGTGAGCACCTTGCCTCCCGAGCCGAAACTCGCATCGAGGCTCCCGGTCGTGTTGAAGCGGACGACCGCGAAGTCGAAGTTGCCGGCGGCATCGCTGGACCCGGCAACGACGAGCTTCCCGTCGGGCTGGATCGCGATCCCCCTCCCGGCGTCGAGGCTCGCAGAGCCGAGGTCAGCCAGCGCCTGGCCGTTCGTACCGAACGTGGGGTCGAGGTCCCCTGGATTCGCGCTCGCGGGCGGCGACAGGATGACTTGAGCGGTCAGCAGAGCGATGAGCGGGAACGCGCGGCTGGCCGTGATCCAGAACGCCTTCATGTCCGTGCCCCCCTCGGGTCCGGCGGTCATCTGGCAGAAGTCAGCACCGACGAGACATGTTGCAGATCCATCGACACATGAAGTTCCCTCCCGTGGCTATGCAAACCCGAGTCAAGGCTTGCCAACCCACGACGGTCAAGGGGCCAAACGACTGCTTCTGGTGGGACTGTGTCGAGCCCACAGCGCCTCAACCAGTTGCAACGCAGCGAATCGGGTGACTCGTCACCCCACAAGAGGTCGATGAGACGATCCGTGGCGACTGCCTCGTTGACCCGAAGGATCAGGATCGCCAAGAGCGCCCGCTGACCGGGTCCCCCAAGCGCAAAACGGCATCGTCGCGACGAATCTCGAGCGGTCCGAGGACCCGAACTCCAAACGGTACTCCTGAGGAGAACTGGCTTTCCGACGCCATCACGAGCTTCCTAGGGACGGACAGACAGCTCTGTTGAGCGATTGTTGAGCTGGTTACGACCACGCCGAGAGCGCCTGAAAATGACCTTCACTCACTGAGTCGAAGAAGGATGTGCCGGCTCGTCACACGCGTCTCAGCATCGAGGACTCTTCCGATCGCTGGAGTTGGTCGGTTTGCTGGTGACGCAGATGATCCGAGCCACTCCCGCTTCAGCAGTCACGATCACAAACGGTGACCGGAAACACCCAGTACGTGTGCCGACGGTGATGAACCTGAGGGCGCACAGCAAGATAGGTTTCTCGTGCCGAGCCCGCGGCAGAGGCGATGCCGGACCCGAAAGGGGGACGGTCATGTACTTGCATCGGCTCAGTACCCTGTTCCGCGCGCTGCCGGTGATCGCGATCTTGGTGGCGCAGGTCGTTCTTTCGCCCATCGCGAACGCGAATCCAGGGGACCTCGACCCCACATTCGGCGTTGCCGGTAGGGTCACGACGGACTTCGCGATCGCCGGGTCCAGCGACGACCAAGCCAGTGCACTGGCCATCCAGCCCGACGGCAAGATCGTCGTGGTCGGGACTTAGCTTCTTCGTCGCGCCAGGGCCAGCACCGGGTCGGGATGTGGTCTTGTCGCGCTACAACCCCGATGGCTCGCTCGATCCGAGCTTCGGCACGGGAGGGAAGGTCGCAACCTCGCTAGGGGCCAACCAGGCGGGAGCGGAGGATATGACCCTCCAGGCGGACGGGAAGATCCTGGTTGCGGGGTCTACGGCCACTCCGACGGGCGCCGACTTCGCTCTCGCGCGCTTCAACCCAGATGGGTCTCCGGACACATCGTTCGGAACGGGAGGTGCGGTCTCGACCGATCTCTTCGGAGGCGACGACTCTGCAGAGGCCGTTGCGCTGCAGGCGGACGGCAAGATCGTGTCTGGCGGGCGCAACCCATGTGCCTGGAGCGACGAACGAGTTCGGCCTCGTTCGCTACAACCCGGATGGATCGCTCGACTCGACCTTCGGTGTGGGAGGACACGCCACGACAGACGTCGGCTTCGGTGCCCTCGACGTGACCATCCAGCCGAGCGGCAAGATCGTGGCCGCGGGTCAAAGCACGAGTGATACCTACGCGCTCGCGAGGTTCACTGTCGACGGGTCGTTGGGACGCCTCCTTCGGAACAGGCGGGACGCTACAGACGAACCTGGGGTACGCCACCACCTATGCGGTCGCCTCACAGCCCGACGGGAAGATCCTCGCCGGCGGGTCGAGCGCGATCGGAAGCCCCACGGGAGCTGCGGTGGTCCGATACCTGACCGATGGGACGCTTGACGCAAGCTTCGGTGTTGGGGGAGTGGCGGTGGCGGACTTCGGAGGAGGATCCGGGCTCTTCCGTGACATCTCGCTCCTCTCGGACGGCAAGATCGTGGCCGCCGGGGGTGGGAGCGGTGGGGTGTTCGCGGTTGCGCGATTCAGCCCCGATGGAACTCTCGAGACTTCGTTCGGTATCGGCGGGAAAGTAGAGACGGATTTCGCAGATCACGCTCAGCAGGCCTCGGGCGTCGCTGTCCAGTCCAACGGCAACATCGTGGCCGCTGGTGCGCGGCTCAACTCGGTCGGTGAAGACTTCGCCCTCGCCAGGTACCAAGGAGTGCCGACGCTGCCGGTCCCGTTTCGTCTCGTCGTTCTCACCGCACTCGGGACCCGTAGGTACCTCCGTGACGATCGCCGGGGTGAATTTCGCCGGCACCACCGCGATCTGGTTCAACAACACCACCCAGCCGGCCTTCGCGGTCGACGCTACGGGGACGTTGATCACCGCGGCCGTCCCTGCGGGGGCAACGAGCGGGCCGATCCGGGTCACGACGGCGGTTGGCACGGCAGCGAGCGTCGACAGCTTCATCGTCACGTCCGGCGCCCACGAACGCAACATCACCTTGTCGCTCCATGGGCATCTGGTCGCCAAAGGGAGCGTGATCGTGACCGATGGATCCGCCGCGTGCTTCCAGAACGTGCACCTGAAGTTCCAGCGTCACATCTACGACCACTGGCGCACCATCGCGACGGAACGATCAGGTGCCGATGGCTCGTTCACCCGCTGGCTTCCGGACCGGACCGGTTGGTATCGAGCCAAGGTGAACGATGTGACCCTAGCCACCGGAGACCTCTGTAGCGGCGCGATCTCAGGAACGCGGCACTACCGCAGGAGCCAATGATGCGAGGGCCGACGTCGCACCCCTCCGCTCGTTATGCCCAGCAGGCTCAGCCATGGCACCCGCGGTTAGCCGTTGTTTGGGACACCAGCGGAGGATCTTCTTGTTTCCTGGTGCGCATCGGTTGACACTTCCCTGAATGAGCCGGCGCAGGAGCCGCCACGTGCTCGCCACGGTGATGTTCACCGACATCGTGAACTCATCCCGGCTCGCGCGCGAACTCGGCGACCGTCGGTGGCGGGTACTCCTCGACCGCCATCATGCGATGGTGCGGAAGGCGCTCAAGCGGTTCCGTGGTCGAGAGATCGACAACGCGGGCGACGGGTTCTTCGCGACCTTCCCCGATCAGGTCGACGTGATCCGCTGCGCGTGCGCGATCTCTGACGACGTTCGGTCACTCGGGATCGAGGTCCGTGCAGGCTGCCACGCGGGCCAGGCCGAGGTGCTGGGGCGAAAGCTCGGTGGCGTCACCGTCCACGCTGGCGCTCGCGTGATGTCCGAGGCGGCCCCCGGCGAGGTGCTCGTCTCAAGCATGATCAAGGATCTTGTTCCGGCCTCGGGGTTCGTGTTTGCCGACCGCGGCATCCACGAACTGAAGGGGATCGAAGGCGAATGGCACTTGTACGCCGTGACGAGCGTCGACGGGACGTCGCGTCCCCTCCACTGGATCCCGAAGAGGCGAGGCTGCTGAGGTCCGAGATCAAGCCTCCGCCGATCGTCGAGAGGCGCTGGGGGACGCGCGGCGGTGGCCGCTATCGCGTTGGCACTCGTTGGTACAGCCACCATCGTGGCCATCCGCCGTCCACAGCCGGTGCAGCTCGTGCCCAACTCCGTCGCGCGGATCGACGCAGCCTCAGGCAAGATCGTCGCCGACGTTCCCGTGGCTCCGCCGCTGGGCTCGCAGCTCGCCGCGGTTCCTCCAAGCGCCGTCTGGGTGTCCGGCATCCAGCAGGTCATCTCCGTGATCGACGAACACACGAACACCAAGACGCAATCCATCGGGGGGTTCGGTTGAGTGCCGAAGTCGCAGACCGGCGGAGGGGGCATCGCCTTGGCAGCCGGGAAGGTCTGGGTGACGGGCAACGTCAGCACCATCACCGCCTACCCCGAGCAGGGAGGAGATCCTGGGCCTCCGAAGTTCCTCCCGGGCGGGGCCGGCCTGTTGGCGACCGGCTTCGGTCGGATCTGGGTGCAGATGCACGACATCAACCAGGTGTGGGCGCTCGACCCGGAGACCGGAAGGGTCGTCTTCCGGAAGACGGTCGGCGAGGCTACGAGCGGCCTGGCCACGGGTGAAGGGGCGGTGTGGGTGTCGAACTACTTCGCGGGTACCGTTTCGAAGATCGACCCGACGAACGGCAAGTCGACGATGATCGATATCGGCCAGGAGGGTTCGCTGGGTAGCTTCGTCAACGGATCACCGGCCGGCATCGCGAGCACCTCGTCAGCCGTATGGGTCTCGGACATCTTCTTCGGCACCGTAGACCGGATCGACCCGGCGACCAACAGGATCGTGGAACGGATCAAGGTCGGCCAGGCGTCGCCGAGCAACAATGCTTGGGACTGCATGACGGCGGTCGCAGGCAAGGTTTGGGTGACGAACCCGCCCCGGGAAAGCCGTTTACCGCATCGATCCGGCGACCAACGAAGTGGACGCAACGGTTCACCTTCCTTATCACCCGAGCTGTCTCACAGGTGGGTACGGAAGTGTCTGGGTCGGGATCGGTGCGACGTGACCCAACAGCTTGTCCGGAGCGGAAGGAGACTCGGGGGGTAGGCCGACACCTGTCCGCGAAACGGCAATGCCCGAGGGCCCACCCAGCTCGTGATGTGTCTAAAGGCCCCGCTAGAACTGCAAGACTTGCTCTAGCCGTTTCGCCATCTTCGGGCTCGCCCCTTCGTCCTCGTGCTTGAAGTTACTTAGAAGTAGAAGATCCCGCTGACCTGCACTAACGCCCTTCCGTGACACGGGATGGAGGTCGTGCGCCACGTCTGAGCAGCACTTCTCCGATTCGTCGATCTGTGCCTCGTTCGTGACAAGCGACCGGAGAGCACACGTCGAGTGGATCAACGCGGCGCCCTGGAGTCCGCTTCGACGGCCGATACATAGGCTCGCCGCCGTGCTGATCTGCTCCATCCTGTGGCACGGAGAATCCGAGGGCAGAGGTGTCTGCGGGGGGTGCGGCAGCGAGCTCGACGCTGATCGACTGATCCACAGGTTCGCAAGACCATCACCGCACTCTTCTGCGACCTGGTCGGAATTCGACCGCCTGGAGAAGAACACGATCGAGAGGTACTCCGTCCGGTTCTGTTCCTACTTCGATGAGATGCGGACGACGATCGAGCGCGACGGTGGGCGGGTCGAGAAGTCGATCGGGACGCATCGCGCGCAGTTTTCGGCCTGCCATTCGCCCATGAGGACGATGCGCTCAGAGCCGCGCGCGCGGCGATCGAGATGCAGGGGCGCCTCGTCGTGCTGAACGAAGACTCACCGATACCTCTCGTCGCGCGGATAGGGGTGACGACCGGGGAGGTCTCGTTCCGCCGACGACAAGTCGATCGTGGGCGACGCGATGAAGATGCGCCTCTGGCTCGAGACGGCCGCCGCTCCAGGGGAGGGTGTTGATCGGTGAGCCCACATCCGACTCATCCGCGACGCTGTGGTGACGGAACAGATGGAATCCTCGAGCTGAAGGGCAAGAGTAGGGCTCGGTTGCCGCCTACCGACTCGTCGGGGTCGCCTCGATCCCCCGATCAGGACCCGCCGACTCGACGCTCCGATGGTGGGGCGAGCCGTAGACGGTCCTGCTCGCCCAAGCCTTCGAGCGGCGCTGTCTCGACCGCTCCTGTTCAGCTCTTTCACGGTGCTCGGAGCTGCCGGGCGGGCAAGTCCCGCCTCGTGGAGGAGTTCCTTGGCACGCTCGAGGTCGCTGAGGTGTCGAGGGTCGGTGTCTGCCTACGGAGATGGCATCACGATCTATCCGGTGGTAGAGGCCATCAAGGGAGCGCTGGCCTCGCAGACTTCGACGACGAGGCGACCGTGAACGAGCGGATCCACGGCCGGACGAACGGAGGAGCACGTCGATCGATCACGGCGAACCTCGCGAAGCTCCTCGGAGCAGGCGAGGGCGGCTCTCCCGAGGAGACGTTCTGGGCGGTGAGACGGTTCTTCGAGGTCGTGGTCGACGATCAGCCGCTCGTCGTCGTCTTCGACGACATCCACTGGGGAGAAGAGACGTTCCTCGACCTGATCGAGCATATCGCCGACTGGTCCCGGGACGCCCAGATCCTGCTCCTGTGCATGGCGGCGCCCGATCTCCTGGACGAGCGACCGGCGTGGTCGGTGGAAAGACGAACGCCACGACGATCTCGCTCGCGCCGCTCACCGAACGCGAAACCTCAAGTGATCGACCACCTCCTCGGTGAGGCTGGCCTTCCGGCCCAGGTCCGCGCGCGGATCGCCGAGGTGGCCGAGGGCAACCCGCTGTTCGTCGAAGAGATGTTCCGGATGTGATCGATGACGGCCTCTCCACCCAGGATCGGCGATGGCTGGGTCCTTCGGCCGACCTCGCAGGGGTGAGCATCCCGCCGACGATCTGGCGCGGCTCTGGCGCGGCTCGACCGCCTGTCGGAACCCGAACGCCAGGTGATCAGCGCGCAGCGATCGAGGCCGGGTATCGACCGGAGCGGCGGCCATACAGCTCCTCCCCGAGACCGACAAAGCAGCTGTCGATCAGCAGCTTGAAGAGTCTCATGCGCAAGGAGCTGATCTCCCCGGAGCGGTCGTCTCTACCTGGCGAGGATGCGTACCGGTTCGCGACACCTGCTGATCCGAGACGCCGCATACGACCGGGTACCCGAAGCGCACGCGCGCCATCTGCACGAAACCTTCGGGGCTGGCTCAGCAGATCGCCGGCGATCGGATCGCCGAACAGGAGGAGATCGTCGGAGTACCACCTCGAGAGGCCCACGCGCTGCGCCTCGAACTCGGCCTCGACGATGACTCACCCATCGACTCGGCCGCGACAGCTTCGAAGCATCTCGATGCCGCCGCCGGGCGCGCCCTGCGGCTCGAGGCGACTCGCAAGGAGCGCTCAGTCTTGCCGAACGGGCACACGGTCTGCTCTCGTGGACGACCCGGAAGATCCTGGCGATCCGCACGCTCGCGCGGGCCCTCGAGGCGGCGGGGTCGCCTTCGAACGCTCGGCACAGGTGTATGAAGAAGGGGCTCTGCCTCGCGTTCGCCACCGGCGGTCGCGGCGCTCGACGGGTTCATCCGAAGCCATCAGGGACTGATCTCATGATCAGGGGACTCGGGAATTGACCCTCGACGAGATCCGGGAGACGGTGACGGCATGGTCATGTGGCGGAGGAGCTGGAAGACGCGAGGGCTGCGGGCAATTCCGTACTCGCTCTCTCGCAGGTTCAGTGGCGGCCGGCGACATGGAGGACGTTATCGCGACCTCCGAGCGGGTGTCGAGATCGGCCATGGAGACCGGTGACACGACGCTGCGATCGTGATCCAGTACATCGAGATCGGCCAACGCCTGGCCGCACTCCGGCGACGAATTCGCGCTCAAGCGCCTCGACAGTGTCCGACGACGATGCGCCGGTACCGACTTTTCGAGGCTCAGGCAGCAGATAGCGATCGCTGACCAGCTCGTCAGCCAGGGCCATATCGACGAAGGACTACAGCTCTCGCCGAGGCACGCAAGCCGTTCGACGAACTGAATCCACCGTGGCTCTGTGGGCGATTGTGTTCGATGCGCTGGATCGTGGAACTGCTCGGGCGGGTCACTACCGGGCGGCAGAGGCACACCTGCGAGCTGCGGTGAGGGCTGGACCGATCTCGGCCATCTCGCGAACGTTACGTCGCTGCCGAGGTCCTCCTGAGCACCTCCCTCATCGGCCTCGGGCGCTTCGATGACGCCTTCGCGCTCTCCGATGATCGCCTCTCTCTCATCGGGGCTTGGGATCTCGAGTCGAAGATCGGGCTCGGGTATGTGCGGGCGGAGGCTCTCGCTCGTCTCGGGCGTCTCGCGGAGGCGCTCGAGGGGATCGCCACGGCCGAATCGCTCGTTCGCCCGACAGGGTTCATCACGCTTCTCGCCGAAACCCTCCTCGCCAAGGCGACGGCATGCCAACTCTCTGAATCGGATCCATGACGTCGACCGCGGCTGCGCAAGAGGCGCTCGGGATCTTCGAACGGAAGGGGTTCGAACCGGCCGCCGACCGAGCTCGTCGGGTGCTCGCCACGCTCGACTGGTAGTTCCGACCGGGGATCTAGCCCTGCTCCAGCGCTCTAAGCAGGCGTTTCGCCATCTTCGGACTGGCACCTTCGTCCTCGTGCTTGAAGTAGCAGAAGACGTCGCTGCCGGCGGCGAGCGCGGGCTGGATGCGGCCGGCCCACGCCGTCAATTCGGCATCTGTGTACTCGGTCTTGCGCAACCGCAGGTAGCCGGCCGGCTCCCACGACAGGTCGTCGGGACCAGGGTCCTTGTCGTCGGTCTCGGCGACGCACCATGCGATCCCTTGTGACAGGAGGAGCTCACGCGCCTCGGTCCACGATGGGTGACGGAACTCCATCGCGAACCGCGGCACGCCGAGACCGGGCGGCGGTAGGTACCCCACGAACGCCTCGATCAGCTCACGCCGGTACTGCAACGACGGCGGGCACTGGAACAGCACGCACCCGAGCCGGTCACCGAGGGTCTTCGCCACCTCCAGGAACGCGCGCACGTCGTCGTCCGTATCCTCGAGCCGCTTGAAGTGCGTGATCCGCTGGTTCGCCTTCAACGTGAACACGAAACCGGGCTGCGCTTGCTCCCGCCACGTGGTCAGCGACTTCTCGGTCGGGAACCGGCGGAACGTGTAGTTGATCTCGACCGACGAGAGCTGCGACGAGTAGTACGAGAGCATCTCGCGGTTCTTCAAGCCCTCCGGATAGAAGACCCCGTGCTTCCATTCGTCGTACGCGAAGCCCGACGTGCCCAGATAGAAGCCTGCCGCTCACGGTGGCATGATGGCACGCGTGGCGGCACCTGAGGAGCGGCTGACGATCGAGGACGGGCGCGTCCGCGTCTCGGGCACCTACGCGAGGCCGGCGGATCCCACAGCGACGCTCGTGATCGCGCACGGCGCGGGCGCCGGGATGGAGCACCCGTTCATGGCGGGGTTCTCGCGGGCGATGAACGACGAGGGGATCGCGACCCTGCGCTTCAACTTCCCCTACATGGAGAACGGCCGCCGCTCGCCCGACCCCGCGCCCTACCTGCAGGAGGCGTGGCGCGCCGCGTTCGCCGCGGCCAGCGCTCGAGCGAAGGGCGAACCCGTGTGGGCGGGCGGGAAGTCGCTCGGCGGACGGATCGCTTCTATGGCGGTCGCCGAGGGGATGCCCGCGGCCGGCCTCGTCTTCCTGGGGTATCCGCTCCACCCACCGGGGAAGCCGGAGCGCATCCGAGACGAGCACCTCTACCGGATCGACGTGCCCATGATCTTCGTCGAAGGAACCCGCGACCCGTTCGCGACCCCGGAGTTGCTCGCCGGCGTGATCGCGAAGCTCGGCGACCGCGCGACGCTGATCTCGATCGAGGGCGGCGACCATTCGTTCAACGTCAAGGGTGCGAAGCGCGACGCGCGCGAGATCGCCGCGGCGCTGGCGCCGGAGATCTCCGCGCTCATCCGGGAGCGGACGAGCTGATGCCGCGCAAGAACCGACGTAACCCCGAGTTCTACCAAGCGCCGGAGGCGCCGCCCGCCCGTGCGGATGCACCGCTGTGGGCGCAGGTGCCCGGCTTCGACGTTCGCCACGTCGGCGGCCAGAAGGAGTACCGCTGTCCGGGATGCGATCACATCGTGCGCGACGGGGTCTGGCACCTGGTCGTGGTGCCCGAGGGCGACGCCGACGCCCGCCGGCACTGGCACACGGAGTGCTGGAAGCGCGAGCTCAAGCGCCTCGGCCGATACCGGGCACCCCAACGGGAGATGTGACTCGCCGGCGGGCTCCGATCGCGCCACCCCGGCCCGCGGATGACGGCGTCATACGACACGTCTATCATCCGCGTGCGATGACCGATGACGTTCGCGCTCGCGTTTGGGAGACGGGAGGTCGCTGGTACGCCCACATCCTGGATGCGCCGGCGTTCATCGAGGTGACCGGCACCAGCCGCGAGCGCTGCATCGCGGAGCTCCGCAAGGTCACGGGGGACGACGTGACGCTGACGCTCGAGCTGATCCCGCGGATCGCCGGCGTCGCGGAGGCCGCCGAGATCATGGGCTGGGACAAGCGCCGGGTCGTGACGTACCTCGACCGCGGGCAGTTCCCCGACCCGCTGACCACGCTCGCGTCCGGCCGGATCTGGCTCCGTGAGGACATCGAGACCTTCGCCGAGGAGTGGCGACGCGACCATCCTCGTCCGGGTGGAGCATCGTCGGGATGAGCCGGGTGCTCTATCTGATCCGGCATGGCCGATCCGATCTCGGCTCCGTCGAGATGTCCCCGACGGCCCGGGGGGATCAATGGGATCCACCGTTGTCCGAGGAGGGGCGAGGTCAGGCGCAGGCGCTCGCGGCGCGTCTGCGGGTGATGGAGCTGGATCGCGTGACGGTCTATTGCTCGCCGCTCCGCCGGACGCGCGAGACCGTCGCGCCATGGGCCGACGCTGCCGGGATCGATGTCGTGTTCGACGACGATCTGGTCGAAGCGCACATCGGGGGTGGGAGGGACTGCCGTTCGAGGAGATCGTGGCGAGCGACGCCGACCTGATCCACCGGATCCGCAACCAACAGGCGATCTGGCGCCACGCCCCGGGTGGCGAGAGCCAGGGTGACTTCCGAGGCTCGAGTCGTCGCCGCCGTCGATGACATCTTGGCGAGTCACGCCGAGGGGGACGTCGTCGTCGTCGCGCACGGTGGGGTGATCAACGCGTACTGCGGCGAGGTCCTCGGGTTGTCGAACGCGATGTTCTTCCTGCCCGAGAACACGTCGATCAACAGCGTGGTCGTGGACGGGAACCGCCGGACGGTGCGGTTCCTGAACGACATCGCGCACCTCACGGACCCGCAGCTGTTCGGGGACCACGAGGAGCCGTCGTTATACTCGGCGGGCGCCCGTGAGGCCCTCGAACCCGATGCGAAGGAGTGATCCGTGGCTGTGAAGTTCCTGTCCGATGAGTGGGCGCAGGCCCTGAAAGCCGAACTGAACGCGAGCGAGAGCTTCAAGGAAGCGGCAGCGGGCAAGACCGCGACGATCCAGCAAGTGATCGGTGGCGGGGAGGGCGAGATCCACTACTGGATCGGCATCGCCGACGGAGCGATCGACATGGGTATCGGCGATGCTGCGACCGCCGACGCCACGATCACCGAGACCTACGAGACGGCCGTCGCCCTCGCGAAGAGCGAACTCTCTCCGGTCACGGCGTTCATGACCGGGAAAGTCAAGATCGCCGGCAACATGGGGATGCTCCTCGGCCTGCAGAGCGTGCTCGCGCTGCTTCCGGCGGCCATGGCCGCGATCGACGTCGAGTACTAGCTCGGCTGTCGTTCCTTCGTCACCGAGAGCGTCGAGTGCGCCCTGGCGAGCAGCCGTCCTCCCGGGTCGGTGACGTCGGCTTCCGCGAACCCGAGCTGGCTCCCGATCTTGACCGAACGCCCGTGGGCGACGATCCGTTCCGGGACGTCCCGGCGAGAGGAACTCCACGCCGAGCTGGACCGTGACGTGCCGTCGACCCGGCTGCAGCACGGTCCGGACCGCCAACCCCATCGCCGTGTCCGCGAGCGTGGCGAGGATCCCGCCGTGCACCAAACCCTGCAGGTTGAGATGGTGCGGACCGGCCACGAACGCGACCTCCACCAGTCCCGGCGACGCGTCCACGAGCTCCACCCCCGCCCATCGGTAGAACTCGCTGCCCTGCAGGCGATCTTGGAGATCTTGGATCAGCGTTCCGTGCTCGTCCATCCGCGGACCCCTCCGGCTGCGTAGTCTCCCACGGAAGAGGCGTTTGACGGTTCCCATGGCCGAACGCACAATCCGGAGCGCCGGGACCGGCTCACCGGTCGGGCAAGGGTACGGAAGGGGAGGGGAAGGATGCGCAAAGGTTCCTTGAGGTTCGCTGTGCCGCTGCTCCTGGTAGGGCTCGTGTCGGCGGCGTGCAGCAACAACAACAACAACGCGGGTTCGAGCGGATCGACCGGTGCGAGTGGTTCGAGCGGCTCCCCGAGTGTGCAGTGCAACGCGAACATCAAGGTGGGTCTCGCCTTGGACGTCGGTGGACTCGGTGACCAGTCGTTCAACGACGCGGCCAACCGTGGACTCCAGCAGGCGATCGCCGACGGACTCGTGTGTCGAGGAGAACACCAAGCTCGTGCCGGCCAACGCGGCCGGCTCGAACCTCGACAGCAACATCCAGGCGCTCGCGAGCGCCGGCTACGACTACGTCGAGGGCGTCGGTTTCTCCTTCTCGCCGGGCGTTGCAAGGTCGCTGGCGGACTTCCCGAACACCGACTTCGCCGTGGTCGACGGGTACACGCAGTTCATCAAGGGCGTGCGACGAGTTCCCCAACGTCCTGGACCTGAGCTTCGCGCGAACGAGGGCTCGTATCTCGTCGGGATCGCGGCGGCGATGCAGGCACAGAAGGATGGCTCGAGCACGGTGGGCTTCCTGGGTGGACAGACCGGTCCGTTGATCGGGTCGTTCGAGGGCGGGTACGAGGCAGGTGTCGCGAGCGTCGACAAGAACATCAAGGTGCTCGTCGAGTACATCGGAGACAGCACTCAGGCGTTCGTCAACCCGACCGCGGGCAAGGCTCTGTCCGAGAAGATGTACTCCGAAGGCGCCGACGTGATCTACCACGCCGCGGGCCTGTCGGGCGCCGGGTTGTTCCAGGCGGCCGCCGAGAAGAGCAAGTACGCGATCGGCGTCGACTCGGATCAGTAGCAGACGGCCAGCGCCGCGGAGCAGAAGTGGATCATCACGTCTGCGCTCAAGCGCGTCGACACCGCCACGTACGACACCATCAAGGCCGTCGGCGATGGCTCGTTCAAGGCGGGGACGCAGACTCTTCAACTTGGCCAACGACGGGGTCGGGTTCGCGACGAGCAACCCGACGTTGCTGACCCCCGACATGGTCGATGCCATGGACGGCCGCACAGCAGAAGATCATCGACGGTTCGATCACCGTGCCCACGGAGCCGCAGTCGTAGCGGGCCGGGACCGATCGGATGGAACGTGACGGAGCGGGGCGCGAGAGCGCCCCGCTCGTCGTGATGGAAGGTGTGACCAAGCGGTTCCCCGGCGTCGTCGCGAACGACGACGTGTCCTTGGAGCTCCGCGCCGGTGAGATCCACGCGCTCGTCGGGGAGAACGGCGCGGGCAAGTCCACGCTGATGCGCGTGCTCTACGGCATCTATCCGGCCGACGGCGGGCGGATCCTCGTGCGCGGCAAGGAGTTGAGGCTGTCGTCGCCGCGCGTCGCGATCGCCAACGGCATCGGGATGGTGCACCAGCACTTCGTGCTGGTCGATCCCTTCACCGTCACCGAGAACATCATCCTGGGTGACGAGGGCGGCCGACGCCTCGACCTCGCCGCGGCGAACGAGCGTGTGAAGGAGCTCGCCGAGTCCTTCGGGTTCACGGTCGATCCCGCCGCGAAGGTCGAAGACCTATCGGTCGGCGAGGAGCAGCGGGTCGAGATCCTGAAGGCGTTGTACCGAGGGGTCGAGATCCTGATCCTGGACGAGCCGACGGCGGTCCTCACGCCGCAAGAGACCCGTGAGCTGTTCGGCAACCTCCTGCGGTTGCGCGAGTCCGGCAAGACCATCGTGTTCATCAGCCACAAGCTCGACGAGGTGCTGGAGATCGCAGACCGGATCACGGTCCTGCGGCGCGGCAAGGTGGTGGGCGAGACGACGCCGGCGCAGACCTCGAAGGAGCAGTTGGCCGAGATGATGGTCGGACGTCCGGTGCTGTTCCGGCTCGAGAAGCCGACGGTCGAGCCGGGCGAGCCCATCCTGCAGGTGGAGGGCCTCACCGGAGGCAGGCTCCACGGGATCGACCTTCAGGTGCGGGCCGGCGAGATCGTGGGGGTCGCCGGCGTCGAGGGGAACGGCCAGCGCGAGCTCGCCGAGGCGTTGGTCGGTCTGAGCCCGCCCGACGCGGGACGCGTGCTGCTCGAGGGGAAGGACATCGCCGGATGGTCCGTCGATCAGGTGCGCGATGCCGGCGTCGGCTTCATCCCGGAAGACCGACACGAACAGGGCCTCGTGCTCGCCATGAGCGTGTGGGAGAACTCGGTCCTGGGGCGTCAGGACGACGCACAGTTCTCCGGGCGCATCGTGCTCTTCATCCGCGCGATCAAGGAGCTGGCCGCGGATCTCATCCAGCGCTTCGATGTGCGCGCGCGGAACATCAACGTCACCGCCGGCACGCTGTCGGGGGGCAATCAGCAGAAGCTGATCCTCGCACGCGAACTGGAGACCGATCCGAGGCTCCTCGTCGCCGCGCAGCCAACCCGCGGTTTGGATGTCGGCGCGATCGAGTTCGTCTGGAAGCAGATCCTGGAGCAGAAGGCGCAGGGTCGAGCCGTCCTGCTGATCTCTGCGGAGCTGGATGAGATCTATGCGCTCTCGGATCGCATCGTGACGCTGTACGAAGGAAGGATCACAGGCGAGTTCACGCCCGACGCGGCGCCGGAGGCGATCGGCGTCGGCATGACGGGTGCCCGGGCAGGGGACCGGGCCTGATGACCACGTCGGAGATCACCCGCGTCGCCCGCCGGGAACAGCTGGCCGAGATCGGGCTGCAGGTCGTGGCGTTCCTGATCGCGCTGGCGATCGCGCTCGGGATCGGGTCGCTGATCATCCTCGGCTACCACGAAAGCCCGATCGCCGTGTACTCGGCGGTCGTGAAGTTCTCGTTCGGGTCGCTGGATGGCTTCGCGCGGATGCTCGTCATCGCGACGCCGCTGATCTTCTCCGCCCTCGCGGTCGCCGTCTGCTACAAGGCGGCGATGTTCAACATCGGCGTCGAGGGTCAGTACCTCGTCGCTATGGGGGTCGCGACGATCGCGGCTGCGCATTTCGGGTTCCTTGGCGTGCTCCAGTTCCCCGTCGTGTTGATCTTCGCGATGATCGGGGGGATGGCGTATGCGGCCATCCCCGCCGTGCTCAAGGTGAAGACCGGGGCGCACGAGGTCGTCACCACGATCATGTTGAACGGCGTCGCGATCAGCCTGGTGGCTTGGGCGCTCCGCGGACCGCTCAAGTTCACGGACAAGGCCGGCGAGTTCAACATCAATCTCCGATCCGACCTCTTCCCGAACAGCGCGATGGCGCCCAACCTCGGACATCTCTTCGGCGTCGGCACCGACGTGCCGCTCAACCTGCTGCTGCCGATCGGGATCGCGTGCTCCGTGCTCGTCTGGTTCTTCCTCAAACGGATGCGCCTCGGGTACGAGGCCCGCGCCGTGGGCTCGTCGCCGGGGTCGGCGCGGGCGGGCGGGATCTCGATCGGCGCGGTCCAGATCAAGGTCTTCCTGATCTCCGGCGCGCTCGCCGGGTTGGTCGGCATGCAGCAGATCCTGGGGCTCAACAACTACCTGCCGTTGAACTACGAGGCCGGGCTCGGGATTCACCGGGATCGCCGTGGCGTTCCTGGGTCAGAACAACCCGTTCGGCATCATCGCGGCCGCCATCATGTGGGCGGTGTTGGCGCGCGGCCAGGACGCGATCCTCATCGAGACCACCGTCCCGGTCGAGATCATCATCATCCTGCAGGCGATCTTGATCCTGACGGTGGTGGTCGCCTTCCAGGTCGCCAAGCGCCAGGATCTCGCGTCGCCGGCTCCGGCTCGCGGCGCTGCAGGATCAGGACTTCGAGGACGCCGACGAGGAGGCCGCCTGATGTTCACCAACCTCGGCAACGCGTTCGCGACCGCGTTCGAGTACTTCACGATCATCTACCTCACCGGCCTGGGCGGTCTGTTCAGCGAGAAGTCGGGCATCGTGAACATCGGCCTCGAGGGGATGATGATCATCGGGACCGTCTCCGGCGCCTACGGCGTGGTGCATTGGGGTCCGGTCGGCGGCCTGGCGTTCGGGTTCCTCTGCGGCGCGCTGTACGCGCTGATCCACGCGGCGGCCACCGTGACGTTCAAGGTCGACCACATCGTCTCCGGCGTCGTGATCAACCTCGCCGCCGTCGGCGTCGCGCGGTTCCTGTCGCAGCTCTGGTTCGGACAGGCCACGCAGTCCAACCCCGGGGAGCCGCACCTGCACCCCCTCAACATCCCCTTACTCTCGAAGCTGCCGTGGGGTCTGGGCGCCGCGTTCCAGAACATGTCGCCGATGGTGATCGTGGCGTTCCTGCTGGTCTTCCCCGTGTCGTACCTGCTGTACCGAACGCGGTTCGGCCTCCGGCTCCGGTCGACGGGTGAGAACCCCGAGGCGACGCGTTCGCTGGGCGTCGCGGTGGCTCCGATCCAGTACGTCGCCGTCATGATGTCCGGCGCGCTGGCCGGACTGGCCGGCGCGTTCCTCGCGTTCGAGGTGAACGATCACTGGCGCGAGGGGCAGACGGTCGGGCTCGGGTTCATCGCGCTCGCCGCGCTGATCCTGTCGAACTGGGACCCGAAGCGCTTGCTCGCGAGCGGCGATGCTCTTCGGGTTCGCGCAGGCGATCCCGTTCTGGCTCAACGACGCGCCGATCATCCGGCTGCTGCCGCCGGAGTTCATCCGGATGATCCCGTACGTCGTGACGATCGTCGCGATCGCCGGATTCGTCGGGAAGGTCAGACCGCCGGCCGCCGCGGGCAGGGCCTACGAAGGCGGCAGCTCGCTCTGAGCCGCTATTCCGTGCCGTACAGCCGGTCCCCGAAGTCGCCGAGGCCGGGCAGGATGTACGCGTTCGCGTTGAGCTGACGGTCGAGCGCCCCGGCCACGATCGGGACGTCCGGGTGATCGGCCTCCATCCGCGCGACGCCCTCGGGTGCCGCGACCACGCAGACGAACGTGACCCCCCGGGGCGTGGCCGCTTTCACGTAGGCGGCGGCGGCCGAGCCCGAGCCGCCCGTGGCGAGCATCGGGATCGAGGAGCAGCGCGTGGCGCCGCACCGAGCGGCGGGAGCTTCGCGTAGTAGTCGCGCGGCTCGTGCGTCTCCTCGTCACGCTCCATCCCCAGGTAGCCGACCATCGCGTCGGGATACAGGTCGGTGACGGCATCGAGCAATCCGAGGCCGGCCCGGAGGACGGGGATCGCCACGAGGTCGACGCCGAGGGCGGAGCCGGTGAACGGCTCCAGCGGCGTCTGGACCTCGGCGGGGACGACGGGGAGGTCCCGCGTGGCCTCGACCACGAGGATCGCGCCCAGCCGCCGGGTCAGGGACCGGAACTCGGCCGGCCCGGTTCGCTCGTCGCGCAGCCGGGTGAGCAGATCGGCGGCGAGGGGATGGTCCAGGACGGTGAGCGACATCTGGCGCATCCTAGACCACGTGCGGTTTGTCACTCTCCGCCGTTCGGTGGCAGGATGACCGCCACATGCAGGACGTCTTCTACGGCCGGTTTACCTACGACGGGCGCGGCCCGGCGTAGTCGCCTACCGTAGACGAGCGGACAGCGACCCCGGGCCGGACCCGGGGTTTTCTCATCCCTGGGTGCCCCGTGGTCCCGGGATATGCCAAGAGAGACGGGGAGCGACATGGTCGTCGTGATGAAACAGGACGCGACGGACGCGGACATCGAGGCCGTCGCGGAGAAGGTGCGCGCCGCGGGGGGTGAGGCATTCGTCTCGCGTGGGACGGTCCACACGATCATCGGGCTGGTCGGGCGACACCGGTCGGTTCCAGACGATCCCGTTCAAGCAGATGCCGGGCGTCGACCACGTGATCCAGGTCGGCAAGCCGTACAAGATGGTCGCGCGCGACCTGCATCCCGAGACGACGACCGTGAAGGTGGGGACCACGCCCGTCGGCCGCGACTCGTTCACGATCATCGCGGGGCCGTGCGCCGTCGAGTCCGAGGAGCAGGCGTTCACCGCGACGCGGGCGGCGAAGGCCGCGGGCGCCACGATCCTGCGCGGCGACATCTACAAGCCGCGGACCTCTCCCTACTCGTTCCAGGGACTGGGCGAACGTGGGCTTGGAGATCCTGGGGGAGTGTCGCCGCGACACTGGCCTGCCGATCATCGTGGAGGTCGTCGACGTGTCACAGGTGGAGCACGTCGCGGAGGTCGCCGACTGCATCCGGGTGGGCACGCGCAACGCGCAGAACTTCGAGCTCCTGAAGGAGGTCGGCCAGACCAACAAGCCCGTGATGCTGAAGCGCGGCCTAGCCATGACGATCGAGGAGTGGCTGCAGGCCGCCGAGTACGTCGCGCAACGCGGCAACTCCGAGATCATCCTGTGCGAACGCGGCATCCGGACGTTCGAGCCCTCGACCCGCAACACGCTCGACCTGGCGGGGATGGCGGTCGCGCAGTCCGAGACGCATCTGCCGGTGATCGTCGACCCGTCCCACGCCGTCGGGAAGCACGACCTGGTGGCGCCGATGGCGCTCGCGTCGGTCGCGGCCGGTGCCGACGGCGTGATGATCGACGTGCACCCCGATCCGGAGCAGGCGCTCTGCGACGGGCCGCAGGCGCTCACGCCCGACGAGATGGTGTTGCTCGGTCACGAGCTGGAAGCGGTGGCGGCGGCGGTCGGCCGTCCCGTCAACCGTTGACGGCAGTTACACCGCGACGTCGGGCGTGAGCTCGACGATGTCCGCGGTCTTGCGCCACCGTGTCAGCGACTCGGCGGGGGCACCGGCGCGGCTCTTCCGCTTGTCGACCAGGAGCTTCGCCGCCTCTTCCCACTCCGGGCCTTCGAGCCGTCGCTGCGCCGCGTAGAACTCCTCGAGCGCGGTGTCGCGCAGCTTCCGCCGGGTGATCACCAGCAGCTGGTTGGCGTCGGGCACGCCGGGGATGGTCTGCTCATCGGGACCCGGCTCCTTCTGCGAGAGGACGTAGATCTTCCCGTTCTTGTAGGCGAACCATGCCGGGACCGTCCGGCGGTGACCGTTCGGCGACTCGGTGCCGACCCAGATCACGTCGGACTTCTTCAGACCGTCCTCGGTCTCCTTGGGGAGCTTGGCCGGCGCGGACTGCACGTAGACGGGCACCTCGATCTCACCCACGATCTCGCCGTTCAGGATGAACGACGCGACGAACGTGCCGGTCTCGTCGATCACGGCGTCCTCGATCGTGTCCACCTCGGTGGTGAGGTCCATGGCGCCGACCATGCGGCGGGGCTCGGGGCCCCATCGGTAGATCGTGCGTCCGGACGGCCCGATCAGCCGGACCTCTTCGCTCACGAAACCGGTGGGCACCTTCCAGGCCCGGAACAACACGAACGGGAGCGCCGGGCCCGGCTGGCCGACCAGGTAGATGCCGTCACTGGCCTTGTTGCCGTACGCGTCCCAGACGCGCACGTCCACGACCGCGGCGGCGACCAGCTCTCCGATGTTGCTCATGCGCGGGCAAGGATATACGACCCGAGGGTGCGCACAGGCGTGCGGGTCAGGTCGACACCGCGGTCGCGGCGATGTGGATCAGCCTGGCGACGTCTCGATACGGATACCGACGGCCGGCCTCCCGTTCCAACCGGAGGAGATGCCCGAACGCTTCATCGGTGAGGTCGTCGTCCGCGGGGTCGGAGAAGAGCCGGATACCCACGACCGAGTCGAACCGCCAGCCGGCGGCATCGAGCAGCTCGCGCCACTCCTCGACCGAACGGGAACGGTTCCGGATCCCCAGGTTCCCGGCGGCGATGGGGTCATCGAGCACCCGGAGCGCCTCTTCGTAGTCGCCGCGGAGGCCCGGGCGCATCGCGAGCGCGTCGCGGTTCTTCTCAAGGAGGGACAAGACAGCCCCGTCGCGCGCGATCGAACGGAGGATCGACAGCGATGCTCCCGGGTCGTCCACGTACATCAGCACCGCGTGACAACAGATGGCGTCGAACGGCCCTTGGGTCAGCCCGGGGGCATCGTCGATGGCGCCGTGGATCGCCGCGAGCTCGACGCCAGACTCCAGGATGTGCTCCGTCGCGACCCGCAACATACCTTCCGACGGATCCAGCAGTGTGACGTCGTATCCCTGTTCGGCGAGCGGGATCGCGATGATCCCCGTGCCCCCACCGGCCTCGAGGACACGAGCGGGCGGTGGCGGGAGGGTCTCGGCGAGCCGTTCCAGCACCAGCTGTCGTCGGATCCGGCCGCGCGTCGTCGAGTAGTGCGCGTCGAACCATTCGGCCCGATCGTCGAACGTGGGAGCGGTCGTCACGGGTCGAGCCGGCCTCAGGCGCTGCGGGCGAGCCAGAGGCGCGGCTCCTCGATCTCGGGGAGCGACGGCATAGCGTCCGGCGAGTCCCACATCATCGCGAGCGTCGCCTCGTCGGTCAGCTCGACCACGGTGTCGCAGAACGCCCCTCCCTGCACGTATTGCTCCCGCTTCATCTCGATCCCGAGGAGCCGTTCGAACACGGGGTCGCCCGCCTCGCCTTCGCGGTAGCGGCGCATCGCTTCCTGGATGCGTCCGAACGACGGCAGGAGCTCGCGTCCGAGCGCCACCATCACGTGGTCGCCGTAGCCTTCTGCCGCCGCCATGAACGCCTGGATCCTCCCGAGCTTGATCCGCTGTTCGTCGTCGAGCACCGCGCCGAACAATCCCTCTTCGGACTCCATCAGCGACTGCATCGCCTGCGGATCCGACGCGTCGAGCGTGGCCAGGCGATCCTGCATCGCGGCGGCGTCGATCTTCAGCGTCGACAGGAAGTCGCGGAGCAGCTCGGCGAACCGTTCGCGCGCCCACGGGCGCGCGAACTCGAACCGGTGCGTCACCTCGTGCATCGCGATGAACGTCCGGAAGTCGGTCGGATCGAGCGACCAGTCCCGCTCGAACTGCGCGATGTTCGACACGACGAACAACAGCGATCCGGGACCCGATCGCGGGATCGCGATGTCGTATTGGCCCATCACACGCTGCCCGAGGAACCCCAACACCGTGCCGACCTGCGCTCCGAGCAGCAAGGGCGAGAGCTGTTCGAACATCCCGCTCATCGCCTGCAACTCCCCGGGAACCTCGGGGCCCATCGCTTCACGGGTCGCCTCGCTCATCGCGGCGGCGATCCGCTGCGCGGCCGGCTCCAGGAGCTCGCGCAGACCCTGGGTGTTGGCGTTCACCCAATCGGCGCGGCGCACTGGCTTGATCTCGACGACGTCGGTGGGGGCTTCCAGGCCGGTGAACCGCGCCACGTGCAGCTCGGCGATGCGAACGACCTCCCCGAACATCCGGTGGTCCTCCGGCGTCGGTGCGGGGTCGTCGCGACCCTCCTGGGCGTTGGCGATGCCGATCTGGCGGGCCATCTCCCAGTTCACCGGGCCGGACGACGACGACATCACACGCTGCAGCTCTCGGAACAGCGGCGCGTCGGCGAACGCGTCGGGATCGCCGGATCCGAACGGGAAATCCATGCCTCAAGGGTACGACCGAGCCCCGATAGGATGAAGCACGTGTCCGATCATGCCGTTGTTCGCGTGACCCCCGACCCGCTCTCCGTGGACGAGGCGTTGGCCTCGGTCGCCGACGACGGCGCGGGGGGCACCTGCGTGTTCGTCGGAACAGTTCGAGACCATTCGAAGGCGGGGGACGTGACCGGTCTTCGATACGAGGCGTGGGACGAGCTGGCGGTGACGCGACTGCACGAGATCGCGGGCGAGCTCTTCGAGAAGTGGCCGGTCCGCAAGGTGGCGATCCTGCATCGGACGGGCGACCTGCGGGTCGGCGAGGCGAGCGTGGTGATCGCGTGCTCGGCGCCGCATCGGAACGACGCTTTCGAGGCTTGCCGCCACGGCATCGAGCGGCTGAAGGAAGACGTTCCCATCTGGAAGAAGGAGTCGCTCGTCTCCGGCGACGCCCATTGGGTCATGGGCAGCTGATGGGGCGCGACCTCGCGATCGATCTGGGCACGGCCAACACGCTGGTGTACCGGCAGGGCGACGGGATCGTCTTCGACGAGCCGACGGTGGTCGCGCTCCACGGCGGCACCGGCGACGTGCTCGGGATGGGCGACGAGGTATGGGACCTGATCGGTGGCGATTCCGGCAGCGTGGTCGCGGTGCGCCCGCTCCGCGCGGGAGCGATGACGGAGTTCGACATCACGCAACGCATGCTCGAGGTCGTGGTGAAGCGTTCGATCTCCACCCGCTTCCCCAAACCGCGCGTCCTGGTCGCGGTTCCGTCGATGAGCTCCGAGGTGGAGAAGCGTGCGATCGAGGAGGCCGTCCGGTTCGCCGGCGGCGGGCGCAGCGTGACGCTCGTCGAGGAGCCGCTCGCGGCCGCGATCGGGGCCGGCCTGCCGATCCACGAGCCGATCGGCAACCTGATCGTCGACATCGGGGGCGGACGGTCCGAGATGGCTGTCGTGTCGATGGGCGGCGTTGTGAGCGGGCGCTCGATCGCGCTCGGGGGATTCGACCTGGATGCGGCGATCCAGGACCACATCCGCGAGCGGTACGGCGTCGCGATCGGCGAGACCGCCGCCGAGGAGATCAAGATCGCCATCGGCTCGGCGTTCCCCAGCTCCACGGGAACGGCCGCCGTGGTCACCGGGCGGGAGCTCGCCGGAGGGAACACGGTCGAGGTCAAGGTGACCGAGGACGAGATCCGCCAGGCCATGTCGGCCACGGTGCGTTCGATCGCCGACACGGCTCGCCTCTGCCTCGCCGAGGCGCCTCCAGAGCTGACGCACGACATCCTGGAAACCGGGATGTTCCTGACCGGCGGAGGAAGCATGCTGCGCGGACTGGACATGTTGTTGGCGCAGGAGTGTGAGGTGGCGGTCCACTCGACCGAGCGGCCGCTCGAGACCGTGGTCATCGGTGCCGGCCGCATGCTCGAGCACCTGGCCGACTACCAGACGGCGTTCCAGCTCGTACGACGGAGATGAGTTGAGCGATGACGTTCTCGATCGCGGCAGCCGATGTAGACAAGGGGGACTGGGGCATCGCGGTGGCCTCGAAGTTCCCCTGCGTCGGCGCGGTGGTGCCGTGGGCCCGTGCCGGTGTCGGAGCCGTGGCGACGCAGTCCTGGGCGAACACGTCGTTCGGTCCGGACGGCTTGGCGTTGATGGGCTCAGGTGTCGAGGCGTCGGGAGCGCTCGATCGACTGTTGTTGGGCGACGACGGTCGGGAGGATCGCCAGGTGGGGTTCGTCGACGCATCCGGCAAGTCGGCGACGTTCACGGGCTCCAAGTGCATGGACTGGGCCGGCGGCGTCACCGGCGACGGGTTCGCCGCGCAGGGCAACATCCTCGCCGGGGAGGCCGTGGTTTCCGAGCTCGCGCGCGCGTTCGTCGAGACCGAAGGAGACCTCTGCGACCGGCTGCTCGCCGCGTTGATCGCAGGCGACGTGGCCGGCGGCGACAAACGCGGCCGCCAATCCGCCGCGCTGCTCGTCGTTCGCGATGGCGGCGGCTACGAGGGGCGCAACGACCGATACATCAACCTGCGCGTGGACGACCACGCGGATCCCATCAACGAGCTGGTGCGGATCTTCGAGGTCTGGGACGAGTCGATGCTGGTCCGCAACGACCCGCTCCTGGAGTCGACGCCCGACCTCGTCGCCGAGCTGCAACGACGGTTGGCGTCCCTCGGTCGCTACGACGGGGACGTCTCCGGCGTCTACGACGATGCCACGCGCGCGGCGCTCGGCGACTGGGCGGGGGAATACAACCTGGAGGGGCGCCTGCGCGAGGACGACCAGATCTCGAACCTGCTCGTGCGGGAGATACGCGACATCACTCCCGAGCTCGACGCCTGAGCACCTACCGGCTCGCGACGGCTACGAGGCGTAGTTGCTGATCAACCTCGCCACGAGCGAGCCGCCCTGGTACAGCGAGAAGGCCAGGAGCGCCGCGGCGAGCGTCACCGCGATCAGCAGCCCGAGGACGCCGACCGTCCGGGTCTGCCACGAACGCCGATCCGTGGCGACCGGCACGTAGGTCCTGCCGTCCTCCACCGATGCGGCGTAGGACGTCGCGTAGCTATATCCGCCGAGCTCGTCAGGAGGCTCGGGCATGAAGCCGCCACCGCGCTCGACCGAGGCGTCGTACGGCTCGACCCGGCCGGCGCGGAGCGTCAACCAGTACACGAGGGCGCCCGAGACGAGCGCCGCGAAGAACACGATCACATAGGCCATGGGTTGGTCGTCCGGGGCGAGCGTACCGCCGAACGCGCTCAGATGTGTGCAACGGCGCTCACTGCAACCTCTCGTACGATGGAGGTCCGCCCATGTCTCGAACCAAACGCTTCCTCACGGGGTTCGTCTTCGTGCTCGGCCTCGGCCTGGCATTCTTCGCTGGATGGGTGCGGCTCCCGTATTACTCGCTCGGCCCCGGACCGGCGCGCGAGGTGCAACCGCTGATCAGCGTGAGTGGAGCCCAGGAATATCCGTCGCAGGGCAAGCTCATCATGACGACGGTCAGCTTCCGCGGTCTGAGCGCGGTGGGGATGCTGGTTGCGTGGCTCGACCCACACCTGGCGGTGGTGTCACAGGAAACGCTGTATCCACCGGGGGAGACGGCCGAGCAGGAGCAGCAGCGGTCGCTGTCGCAGATGGACCAGAGCAAGATCGACGCCACCGACGTGGTGCTGCGGCGGCTGACCGACTACCCGAAGGATCACGGCGATGGGGCCCTCCTGGAGTTCGTGTATCCGGGATGCCCGGCCGAGGGGAAGCTCTTCGCCGGCGACCTGGTCGAGTCGATCGACGGGACGCCGGTGCATTCGGCCGACGACGCCTCGAGGGCGCTCGATGCGGTTCCGGTGAAGGATCCCATCACGTTCCAGGTCCTGGCGGCGGGAGAGACCCATGACATCACGCTCACGCGGGAACGGTGCCTTCCCGACGTCGCCGCGCCACGGGTGGGCATCAACCTCATCGACCCGTTCCCGATCGACGTGCGCATCGCGAGCGGCGACGTGGGTGGCCCCTCCGCCGGGCTGATGTGGGCCGTCGGCCTCTACGACCTCCTCACACCGGGCGACATCACGGCGGGGAAGACGATCGCGGGGACCGGGACGATCGACACCAGAGGACGTGTGGGTCCCATCGGAGGGATCGAGGACAAGGTCGTGGCGGCGGAGCGCGCCGGAGCCTCGGTCTTCTTGGTTCCCGCGGACAACATGAAGGAGCTCGCCGGCGTGGATACGGGAGACATGCAGCTGATCTCCGTCTCGACGTTCCAGGAGGCGCTCGACGCCCTCCAGAAGCTCGGCGGCCTGGGGATCCAACCCCAGACCGCCGGATCCTGAGCGAGCCCTGCGGCGTTACCCACCGCATGCGTTAGGCTTTGGCTGCTCGCGGCAGATGCGCTGCGTGGGGAGGGAACGAGCACCAACATGATGCGCGTGAACATGCCGGCGGGGACCCGCCGGTGGCCGATCATCGTGATCGCCGTTCTCATCCTCCTGTTCATCGGCTTCACGGTGATGTCGGGGTTCTACGTCGACCTCCTGTGGTTCCGCGAGGTCAAGCTCTCGAGCGTCTTCTGGACGGTGCTTCGCACCAAGCTGATGCTCGGTCTGATCTTCGGGCTGCTGTTCTTCGCGCTGCTGTACGTGAACCTGCTGATCGTCCGCTGGCTCACGCCGACGACCAGGATCCTCACTCCCGAACAGGAGGCTGTCGACCGGGTCCGCCAGGGTCTCGAGCCTTACCTGCGGTGGCTGATCCCTCTTGCCTGCGCGGGGCTCGCCCTCATCGTGGGGCTCGGCGTCTCCCGCGAGTGGCAGACGTTCCTGCTGTGGCGGAACGGCTCCGGGCTGTCGTTCGGCACCACCGAGCCGCTCTTCCATCGAGACCCGGCGTTCTACGTGTTCTCCTTGCCGTGGCTCCGCTTCGTGCAGGGGTGGCTCTTCTCCTCGCTCGTCGGCGTGACGCTGATCGTGGGGATCGCGCACTTCGTCTGGGGCGGGATCCAGCCGCAGGCGCCCGCGTTCGCCGACAAGGTGGATCCCGCGGTGCGCGCCCATCTGTCGGTCCTGCTCGGCCTGATCATGCTGACCAAGGCGTGGGGCTACTACCTGGGCAGGTTCGACCTGCTCACGTCGCCGCGCGGTGTCGTCGAGGGGGCGTCGTACACCGACGTGCATGCGCAGCTGCCGGCGCTGAACTTCCTCGCGATCGTTGCGGTGATCTGCGCGGTGCTGTTCCTGGTCAACATCCGCGTGCGGCTGTGGAGCCTGCCGGTGATCGCGGTCGGCCTGCTGGCGCTGGTCTCGGTCTTGCTCGGAACGGCGTACCCGGCCTTCGTGCAGCAGTTCAGCGTCAAGCCGCAGGAGCAGCAGCGTGAGACTCCCTACATCGCGGACAACATCACCGGGACGCGCAAGGCGTTCGCGCTGGACAAGATCGACATCTCCCAACGTCCCGCGGACCCGAACGTGTCGAGCCAGGCGCTCAACGAGAACGCGCCCACGGTCTCCAACATCCGTCTATGGCGCCCGTCGGTGCTCTTGGAGAACTTCCAGTCGCTGCAGCGGATCCGCCAGTACTACGAATTCAGGGACGTCGACGTCGATCGCTACGATGTGTCGGGTTCCCCGCGCGTCTTGATGGTGTCGGGTCGCGAGATCGACCAGGGCGGCATCCCGGCGGGGGGCCAAACGTGGCAGAACACGCACCTGGTCTACACGCACGGGTTCGGCGCGGTCGCCGCGCAGGTGAACACGGCGACGACCGAGGGCGCGCCGCTCCTCACGCTCCGCGACATCCCTCCCGTAGGCACGCCGACGATCGCCCAGCCCCGGATCTATTTCGGCGAGCTGAAAACCGTGCCGTTCGTCGTCACCAACACGAAGTCGAAGGAGCTCGACTACGAGGGCGCGTCGCAGGAGCAGGACACCACCTACACCGGCACAGGCGGTATCCCCGTCGGGAACATCTTCCAACGGGCGCTGTTCGCGTGGAGGTTCAAGGACATCAACCTGCTGATCTCCAGCCTGATCGACTCGAACAGCCGGATCATGATCTACCGGGACCTCGCGGAGCGCGTGCCCAAGCCGGCACCGTTCCTGAAGTTCGACGGCGATCCCTTCCTCTCCATCGTCGACGGCCGTCTCACGTGGATCTGGGACGCCTACACGACATCGAACGAGTATCCGTACTCCCAGTCGATGAACCTGTCGGACGCGACCCAGGGAGCCATGTCGGGGAACGCGAACTACATCCGCAACTCGGTGAAGGTCACCGTCGATGCCTACAACGGCGACATCAAGTACTACATCTGGGACGACCAGGACCCGATCGTGCAGGCCTGGGCGAAGGCGTTCCCCGGCATGTTCCTGCCCAAGAGCGCCGCGTCGGCCGATCTGCAGGCCCACGTCCGGTACCCGGAGAACCTCTTCCAGATCCAGGCCTCGCAGTTCGCGACGTACCACGTCACCGACACGGCGGTGTTCTTCCAGAAGCAGGACGTGTGGCAGATCCCGACCGATCCCACGGTCGCCGCGAACGTCCCACAGGCCGGGGCGGCCGCCCCGGTGACGGACGAGATGCGCCCCTACTACTCGTTGATGCGGCTCCCCGGTGCGGCCGATGAGCACTTCATGCTGATCCTTCCGTTCACGCCGCTCGGGCGACAGAACATGGTCTCGTGGATGGCCGCCGACTCCGATCCCGGGTCGTACGGCAACACCGTCGTGTACACGTTCCCGAGTGGTCGCAACGTCGACGGTCCGACACAGGTGTTCGCGCAGATCAACCAAGACCCCGTGTTCTCCGCGCAACGGACGCTGCTCGGTTCGGGGGGTTCGACCGTGGTGTTCGGCGACTTCCTGGTGATCCCGATCAACGATTCGTTGTTGTACGTGCAGCCGGTCTACGTGCGTTCCACGCAAGCCAACTCGATCCCGGAACTCAAGCGGGTCATCGTGGTGAACGGCAACGAGGTCGGGATCGGGAACAGCCTGTCCGAGGCGTTGGCCGCCTCGACCTCGGGTCAGACCGGCGGTGGGAACGGAGGCGGCGGCGGGACACCCACCGGCACCGTCGATCAACAGATCCAGGATCTGCTCAACCAGGCGCTGCAGCACTTCGCCGCCGCCCAGGCGGCGCTGACCGCCGGCAACCTGGGCACGTACCAATCCGAGCTCGATCAGGCTCAGGCACTGGTGCAGCAGGCGAACGACCTGGCGGCCCAGCAGGCCGGGACCGGTGGCACCCCCGGCTCGCCGCCCCCCTCGCCCTCCGCGGGTCCGTCATCGTCGGCGAGTCCCTCGCCCTAGCGTTCGGCGGATCAGTGCTCGAGACCCGCCGGGGACGGCGGGTCTGTTCGGGACGTGGGAGCTACCATCCGATGTGGGATGTCGCTCCTCGTGTGGGTGTGCGCGGTCGTGCTGTTCATCGGGACGATCGGCGGTGTGTTGGGAGCCCTGGCTGATCGGTCGGCGCGCACCGGGGTCACACCGATCGGTGAGATGGTCTCTGCCTATCTGAGCGGGCGGGTCAACGCGATCCGATCCGGACCGAAGGCCCGCACGAGCTCTCGAGGCTGACCGTCGGCTGCTAGCATGCGCCGATGCGGGCGCCGCGCAGACTCGCTTGGCTCGTCATACCGATTGCGGTCCTGTCGCTCTCGGCGACCGCATGCGGGGGCGGGGGGAGCGATTCGGCCGACGCGTGCTCGGCCGCGAAGGACTTCACCGACTCGGTCGCGGCCCTGAAGGCCGTTGACCCAGTTGCGGACGGAACCGACGCGTTGAAGACCGCCGCGCAGAACGTGGCCGATGCCGCCGGAGCGCTGGAGACCGCCGCCAAGGATCAGTTCGGTTCGCAGGCCTCCGCGGTGAAGGCCGCGTATCAGCAGGTGGCCGACGGCCTCGCGAACGCGGTGGACCCGGCCAGCGCCGCACAGGCGTTGACGTCCGGCATCGCGAACATCAGGAACCAACAGGCGGCGCTCGAGGAAGAGATCGCGAACGCCTGTCCCAGCAGCTAGCTTCGGGACTCAGCCCGGCTCGTCCGCCTCGTCCGCGATCCGGTACTCGGTTGCCACGATGTCCGCCACATCCATCTGCGCCTTCTGCAGGCGGCCCGAGTAGTCCCAGTTCATCGCCTGCCAGCGCGTGAACTGATCGAGCACCCAGATACCCGACTGTCGGGAACCGTTGCCGCTCTTGCCGTTGCCGCCGAACGGCAGATGCGCCTCGGCGCCCGACGTCGAGTTGTTCACGCTCACCATGCCGGCGGTGACACGTTCGCGGAACCGGAACGCGTGCAGCGGGTCTCGCGTGTAGATCGAGCTCGACAGGCCGTATCCGTGGCCGTTCGCGAGGTCCATGGCTTCGTCGAACGTCTCGAACGAGGCGACCGCCACGATGGGGCCGAACGTTTCCGTCGAATAGAGATCGTCGCCCATCCTGACGCCGGCGACGATGGTCGGGTGGCAGAACAGGCCCGCATCGGGGTCGCCCACGAATCCCTCGCGCGGGTTGCTCGCGGTGATGCGGCCGGTGCCGGTCGAGCCGCCGATGCGATGGTGCGGCCGGATCAGCTCCAGCCACGTGAGGAACCGGTCCATGAAGCGTTCGCTGATCATGGGGCCGTAGAGGACGTCGCGCATCGGATCGCCGATCGCCGCCTCACCGACCGCCTTGTCGTAACGGGCCATGAAGTCGTCGTGGATGTCGGCATGCACGATCGCGATGCCGAGCGACGTGCACCGTTGGCCTGCGGTGCCGAAGCCGCTGAAGAGCGCGCCCTCGACGGCCAGGTCGAGGTCGGCGTCGGGCATCACGACGAGCGGGTTCTTCCCACCCAGCTCGAGGCACGGCGACTGGAGGTGCCTGCCGCAGAGCTCGCCGATCCGCCGGCCGACATCGGTGGAGCCTGTGAACCCGACCTTGTCGATCAGATGCTCGTCGAGCGCTCGCTCGAGCCCGGCGAACGTCTCCGCACCGTCGGCAAGCACCATGTTGAACGTGCCGGCGGGGAACCCGGCATGCAGGAACAGTTGTGCGAACGCCTCGGCCGTGGCGGGGGTGTACTCGGCCGGCTTCCACACGACCGCGTTCCCGCAGAGCAAGGCCGGGACCAGGTACCACGACGGCACGGCGACCGGGAAGTTCCCGGCAGTGACGATCGCGGCGACGCCGACCGGCGTGCGGAACGTGAAGAGCTGCTTGTCCGGCATCTCCGACGGCACGGTCTGGCCGTAGAGCCGGCGCCCCTCGCCCAGGAAGAAGTTGCACGTGTCGATGACCTCCTGCACCTCACCTCGTGATTCGGCGATCGGCTTCCCGATCTCCCGCGTGAGGAGCTTCGACAGCGCTTCTTCGTTGTCCTCGACCAGCCGCCCGAGCTGTTGGATGGCCTGGCCGCGGACCGGGGCGGGGACGGCCGCCCATCCGGGCTGGGCGGCGCGCGCGGCGCGACAGGCGTCGACGAACGTCTCGGCGTCACCCAACAGGGCCTCGGCTACGGTCTGTGAGAGATCCGATGGGTTGGGCACGCTGAGGCGGCCGCCCGGAGCGTCGCTCCGCGACGCCCCCCCGACGATCGAGGCCACGGTTCGCGTCATGGCGTCGATGCTACCGAGGTTGACCTGAGGAGTGTTCCGTGAACGGACTTCAGGGTTGCGGCCTCCCCGACCGATGGTAGAGCGAGGGGAGGAGCACGCATGCTCGTTCAAGGGTTCGAACCGCTGCGCATCTTGGCCGGCCTTCGGTCGCACGGGGTGTCGTTCGTGCTGGTCGGAGGGCTGGCAGCCGCCGTGCGCGGCGGTCCGGCCGAGACCGACGACGTCGACATCGTGCTCCCGGACGACCCGCAGAACCTTCCCCGTCTGGCGCTTTCGCTCCAACAGCTCGGCGCGCAGCTCGATGCCCCCACCTCCGCGACCGACGACCGCGTGTCCTACGACACCTCGTACGGTCGACTCGACTGCCTGGAGCTTCCGTCCGACTTCGCGTCCCTCAACGCGAACGCGGCGGAGATGGACGTCGGCAACGGCGTCACCGCTCGCGTGGCGTCGCTCGAGGACCTGGCTCGCTTGAAGCGCACGTCCCCGGACCTGGAAGGTGCGGTTCGACTTCATGCGCTCGTCGGCGCAGCGTCGCCGACATACGTGGCTCCCGTGTCCCAGCCGGCGTACAGGGATCCGACAGTGCAGTTGCGTGAGGAGCTTGCGCCGCAGTGGACGCGCGAGGAACTGGTCTCGCCGGTCGACGCCGACCCGGAACCGAACGGCCGCATCGATCGGATCCTGGCGAAGCTCGCGAACGTCGATGTGTTCCTCAACGAGGTCAACCGAGGCGAACGCCCCCTCCGCCGTAAGAAGCGGTCGGAGGACTAGGAGCTTCGACGCCACATCCGGAGCCGATCGAGGCACGGGTCCGCGATGAACGACCTCCCTTTTCCGGTCCCACGTGTGAAAGGGTGGGGGGTCACATGTGTTTCTCCCCGGAGGCCGACCTCGCTGCCGGCGTATTGGTCAGCGTGGTGGGCATCGACGCCATCAAGCGAGCACGAACTCCAGAAGAACTACCTCTGGCTGCATTGCCGTTGTTGCTCGGCGCGCATCAATTGATCGAGGCGTTCGTCTGGTGGGGGCTGGAGGGCAAGGTGCCGGCGAGCCTCGGGGATACGGCGATCTGGCTCTATCTCGCCATCGCGTTCCTGCTGCCACTGTGGGTTCCGCTCGCTGTTCGCGGGGTGGAGCCGTCTCCCGGTCGGCGTCCGATCATCACGGTCCTGGTGGGGGTCGGGCTCGTGGCATCGCTCGTCCTGTTGGGGACCATCGTGTGGGGACCGGTCGATGCGGCGGTCGTCGGGCACCACATCGCGTATGCGGTCGATATCCCCGGCGGGGCCATCGGGGTCCTCTACGTTGTGGCGACGTGCGGCGCGCTGCTCCTGTCGAGCGATCGGTGGATCCGCTCTTTCGGGTTGGCCAACGTCGCGGCCGTCGTGGTGTTGGTCTGGCTGACGGTCGGAGGCCTGACGTCGCTCTGGTGTGTGTGGGCCGCGGTCACCAGCGTGGCGATCGATCTCTTCCTGCGTGACGAGGAGCGGCACCTGAACCTCGTCGCCGCCTGAACGCGGAACATGTTGCGTCGCATATGTCGTGTGCGCGGGATCACCGCTCCCCGACTTGCCAGGCGGCGTGGTGGCGGTCAGAGTAGCCGTGCCCGCACCCCTGATGGGTTGCATCGGAGTGAGGAGGGAACGGTGACTGGACCGTACGAAGGCGTGCATGGGTTCCTGTTCCTCCATGAGAAGGACGCAACACCGCCGGCGGAAGTGATCGAAGGGCTCGGCAAGCTTCTCGACCGGGAACACGGTCCGGTGTTCTTCGCGTCGCTGTTCGACGGCGCCTTCGCGGGGTTCGTCCACTACGCCGCCGACGATCTTCCGGCGCTCGGTCAGTTCGTCAACGACGAGCTGTTCGATCTCGGCGTCCGCTCCGACCATTCGACCGAGGCCGTCGTCCACACCGACGGCGTGAGAGCCCATGGGTCCGAAACGGCATAGTCCGCGCTTCTGCGGGATCTGTCGGGTCAGCACGACCGAGAAGCCGCTCAGCGTCATGGCGGCCATCGGAGAAGCGTTCGGCAACGACGAACCGCTCATCGGCGCATCGTTGGTCATCGGCCGGTTCTCGCTGTTGGTCGAGCTCGGGATCCGATGAGATGGATGAGCTCAACGAGGCGATCGAGCGCCTCCGCGGCGTCCCGGGGGTCGGCGACATCCGCGTCGGGACGGCGGACACCGGAGAAGAAGAGGCTCGCAAGTCGGGTGCCTGAGACCCGTGGAGAGCGCAAGCTCGTCACGCTGCTCTTCACGGACCTCACGGGCTACACGGCCCTCGCAGCGTCGCTCGACCCTGAGGAGGTCTTCGCCTTCATCCGGCCGACGTTGGCGGACCTCCAGCGGGTGGTCGAGGATCACGGGGGAACCGTTCCACAGATCCAGGGAGATGGCTTCATGGCCATCTTCGGGGTTCCCGTCGCGCACGAGGACGACGCGCGAACGGGCGGTGCGCGCCGCCCTCGCCGTTCGCGAACGCATCCGCGAGCTGAACGAGGGCCGCTCCGGGCTGTCGATCCCGGAGGTTCATTCCGGCGTTAACTCCGGCGAGGTCATGGTGGGCCCGTCCCCCGAAGCGTCCGGGATCGCGGTGGTCGGCGACGTTGTCAACACGGCGTCGCGTCTGGCCGATCTCGCCACTGCCGGCACCGTCTTGGTCGAGGAGCGGACCTGGCGTCGGACGAGGCACGCGATCCGTTACGGACGGCGTGGCTCGTACCTCGCGAAGGGCAAGTCGGAGCCGGTCGTGGCGTACGAGGCCCGAGCCCCCCGCACGTCGTTCCCGGCAGGCAGAGCGTCTCCCCTGGTCGGCGCCGAGTTCGTCGATCGGGAACTCCAACTCGAACGGCTCTCCGCGGAGTTCCGAGCCACGCGGAAGGACGGCCGAGCGCGCGTCGTCATCGTCAGTGGGGAGGCCGGCGCGGGGAAGACCCGGCTGGCGTCGGAGTTCACCAGGCGGCATCCCGACGCGCTGGTCGATCGCCGGGCAGTTCGAGCGCGTACGGGAAGCAGGCGGCGCTGTCGCCCTTGCGGCCGCCATCGGCGAGATCGCCGGCATCACGCCGGAGATCCCGCCTCTCCGTCCGGCCGTCGGCGGATCCAGGCGCTCGCGGAACGCGTGGCGACAGTGACGACGCGCGCCGCGTCACACGAGGATTGTCGCTGCTGTTCGGGTTCGACGAGCGCGCGGAAGGCCACGGGTCGCCGGGAACCGAGGACGCGCTCGACGCCGCTCGGACCGTGCTGGAGGGCCTCGCGCGCGAGCGTCCGGTCGTCGTCTTGCTCGACGATCTCCATTGGGCGGATCCGGCCGTCGTGGACGCGCTCGGGTCGTTCCGTTCGCATCCGTGGTCGGGACCGCTCTTGATGGTCGGCTCACCGGACGGAATCGCTGCATCGCGCTGAGAGCCGCAGACGCAGGGTCGAGCTCGACGCGATCCCGGACGACGCCATGGGCGAGCTCGCTTCGCTCGCGCTCGGGAGGAAGGCGTTCACCCCCGCGCTCCGCCAGGTCGTTACCCGTGCGGGGGGCAATCCGCTGTTCCTCGAAGAGAGCTTGAGCATGCTCGTCGAGGCGCGGGGCGCTCGTCTCGACGCCCTCGGGCTGGATCGTCGCCGATCCACAGATGCTCGAGCGGGTGCCGACGACGGTGCGCGCGATGATCGCCGCCCGGCTGGATGGCTTGCCACCGGATGAGAAGCGGCTGCTCCAGTGCGCGTCCGTGTCCGGAGAGACTCACGTGGGACCGCCTGCTCGAGCGGCTCGCGCCCGGGCATCGACGTTCCGCGGGTGCTGCGCAGCATGGTCTCGCGCGACCTCCTGCGCCGGCGCCGGGGTTCGCAGGCCACGGGGCTCGAACGAGTTCATCTTCAAGCACGCGTTGATCCGAGACGTCGCGTACGGGTCGTTGCCCGAGGGCGAGAACGTGCTCATCTCCTATCGGGAGGTCGCCGACTGGCTCTCGCACGACGCGAAATGGCGCGTGAACCGTTGACGACCTCGCGACGGCATTACGCGGAGGCCTGGCGGCTGTCGCGTCGAAGACCGCGCGACGGCTCCGGAGGGGCTGGCTCGATCCGCCGCGATCTACCTCGGGCGGTGGGCGGACGAGACGATGGCGCACCAAGCGCGACTGGCCGAATCGCTGTACGCACGAGCGCTCGAGGTCGGCGACGAGGCTCCCGGGGAAGTCGAACCGGAGCTGCGCGCGCAGCACGCCATCGGACGGGCCGAGTGCCTGATCGAGCTGGGTCGTCATGGGGAGGCGCGGGAGGCCGCGACGTATGCACTCGAGCTGGCCGATCGCCTGGACGACGAACGGCTCGGCGCACGAGCGCTCGTCGCGCTCGGCCGCGTGGAGTCCGACATGGGGGACGACGTGCTCGCGAGCGACCTGTTGGATCGGGCCCTCGCGTCCTTCGTGACGGTGGGCGACGTGTCGGGACAGGCGTGGGCGACCCACCGACTGTCCGAGATCGCGACGAAGACGGACTACACATCGGCGTTGGACCACCTCCGCGATGCGCACGGACTCTTCGTCGCGGCGGGCGATCGGTGGGGCCGGGCGATCGCCGCCCAAGACCTTGCGTACATGCTGAGCACGATCGGCGGCGAGGAGTTCCGTGATCGCTATCGCGAGGCGAAACAGCTCGTCGAGGGCGAAGGCGATCTCCGTTCTCGCGCCGGGCTGCTCCGCACGCTCGGCTACTTCCGCTACTACTGCGGTGAGCACGCCGACGCCATCGCGATCATGCGGGAGGCGCGCCCGATCGCGATCGCGGCGGGAGACCGCTACGCCGAAGCGGACTCACTGCTGATCGAGGCCCTCGCCGCTTCCGCGGTACGTCCGCCGAAGGAGGCCGAACGGGCGTCCTCGGAAGTCGTCGCGTTCGGCCGCGAGATCCACTCCGCTCGCGTCCAAGCGCTCGGGAAGGCGGCGGGGGCCCGGGCCGCGCTGCGATCGGGTGACCCGCGCGGCGCCGCCCGGCGCATGGCGTCGTGCCGTCGGGCGCTCGAGCGGTTCGGCGCGCGGACGGAGATGCTCGAGGCAGACCTCCTGGCGGCGGAGATGCTGCTCGACCGGGGCGCGTGGACGCGGGTTCGCGAGCCGGCCGAGGCGGGGACGGTCGCCGCACGCGCCAGCGGGGAACACCTCATCGAACCTGTGGGGGCGCTCCTGATCGGCCGTGCGTCGCTCGTGTCGGGCGACCTCGCCGGAGCGGTGGAGACCCTGGCGGAGGCCGTGGCCCTCGCACGCGACGCGGGAGCGACGGGCACGCTCTCGGTGGCGCGTGGGGCGTACGACCAAGCGGTGCTGTTGTCGGGCCGTCGCCCACGATCTCGTCGCTCGCTCGGTTCCGGCGTCGTGTTCTCGGCCATCGAGGCAGAGAACCATGGGTTGGCGTCGATGCAGGCCGATGGGAACGAGGAGGCCGTCGCGTCGTTCCGGGAGGCGGTCGAGCTCTGGCGCGTCCTCGGATGGACGGTCTGGCTCGCTCGCGCGCTGGCGATGCAAGGGGAGGCGCTCCGTCGCGCGGGCGATCGTCGACGGGCCGCGCCGGCGCTCGCCCAGGCGCGGAACGTCCTGGACCGGCTCGAGACGCCGGCCGGGAGTCGCGATCCGATCCTCGCGCCGATCGGTTCCGCCTGAGGATCGACCCCTAGAGGAGCTGGGCGCAGATGGCGCGGGGATCGCCGTCTTCGTCGGCCATGACGTCGATCCCTTCGAAGCCGACGTCCCGAAGCAGTCGTTCCATAACCGGGGCTTGGTCTCCTCCCAGCTCCAGAAGGAGCCAACCGTGGGGCTTCAGCCAACGTGTGCTCCTCCGAGCCACCTCCACCAGGAAGTCCGTGCCGTCGGCCCCGCCGTCGAGCGCGAGCCGAGGTTCGAATGCCTGCACGTCACGCTGGAGCAAGCGGATCGAGTCCGTCGGCACGTACGGCACGACGGCGGTCAGCACGTCGACGCGGTGCGCGAAGGCAGGCGGCAGCGGATCGTCTAGGAAGCCCTCGAATACCTCGACGCCGTTCCGGCGAGCGCATCGCGCCGCGTCCTCGTCGAGCTCGGTCGCCAGGACACGCGCCGATGGCACGGCCGCGGTCATCACGGCCGCGATGGCGCCGACGCCGGTGCAGAGGATCCACGGCCACCCCGGCGGGGGGAGGAGCGTCGCCGCGCGCCGCGCCAACGGTTCGGTCTGGCTGCGCGGCACGTAGACGCCGGGTGCGACGAACAGGCTGAGGCCGCAGAACGTGACGGCTCCCGTCAGCCATGCGAGCGGCTCGCCAGTGGTACGACGGGTTACTAGGTCGTCGAGCACGTCCGGGTCGCCCGAGGCAACCGCGATCAGCTCGTCGGCCTCCGCGCTCGCGGCGATGCAGCCCGCCTCCGCGAGGAGTCGCGTCACCGAAGCCGGGTCCGGCAGCTTCACGCAACCGCTCCCTGCCTGCTCATCCTCGGTCGACATTGTCGCACCGCGATCTCGCAGCCCGGAGGATCGTTCGAAGCGAGGATCGGTCGCCTCGGCATCCGCGGTTCGTGGATAGGAGATAGGGCCAAGGCCAACGCCAACGCCGTCCCGAGGCGGCGCGCCTGCTCATACATGTGTGAGCACGAGATCCAACGGCCGCGGCATCCGCGCTAGGTCTACCGCGTCCACGAGCATCGCGCCCGTCTGCGATCTTCCGGCCGCTGTGGGTGCCTATGAACCGCCGGAGCTGCTCGGCGTGGGCCCGGCCGCGCCACGCAGGCTGTCTCTGGAACGTGCGGAACGACCCCAGGTCCCCCCGCGCCTCGATCACCTCCTCGACGACCGCAGGACCAGCGGCGCGGATCAGCTCGTCCTCGAGGTCGGCATCGCACACGAAGAAACCGAGTCGTTCCATGTCGGCGATGCCGAGTTTCGACCCAAGGCCGGCCCGCTGGAGCGCCTCTCGGTAGTCGTCCACCTCAGCCGCGTCGCAGAGGCCCGCGAGGATCACCTTGGCGCCGCCCGGCCCGAACAGGTCCAAGAAGCGACCGATGTTCTTGGAGCCGCCGATCGGCACGATCGAGACGCCCTCGGCGTCGAGGTCCCGGCCACGGCGCCGCGCGAGCGCCTCGAGCGCGAGCTGGTCGCTCACGCCCTCGACGAGGACGACCGCGCGCGGGAACCGGTCTTCACGGCGCTCCATGCACGGCACGGTACCGAGACTGCGCCATCGAGGTTGCTCACCCGAGGGGCGCCAAACCCGAGCTGCACTCGACTGACGCGACAGGGCAGATAGCACCGGAGGGTCGAACCCGGCCCAGCTCCTTTACAAGCTCGACCGCCACCGTGTAGGGATTGCGTATCGAAATCCACTACGAGGGGAACGCCGATGGCCGTGCGTGTCGACCTGAACATCTCGCTCGACGGCTTCGCGACGACGACCGATCAGACGCGCGAGAACCCGTTCGGGCACGACTGGGCGCGTCTCGTCGAGGCCTACGTCGCGACCCGCACGTTCCGAGCCCGCGTGCTGCACGAAACGTCGGGTGAGGGAACGACCGGCGTCGACGATGAGTATGCTCAGGCGTACTTCGCCGAGGTCGGCGCCGGAGATCATGGGTGCCGGCATGTTCGGGCTCCACACCGCTGCGGATGATCCCGACTGGCGCGGCTGGTGGGGCGACGAGCCTCCATTCCGGGTCCCGGTGTTCGTGCTCACCCACGGTCCGCGCCCGGTACTCAAGATGGCGGGCGGCACGACCTTCCACTTCCTCTCCGCAACCCCCCGCGAGGCGCTCGACCTGGCGCTCGAGGCAGCGGGGGGAAAGGACGTGCGGATCGGCGGCGGCCCGACCGTGGTCCGCGAATTCCTCAACGCCGGACTCGTTGATCGGCTCCACGTCGCCATCGTCCCTATCCTGCTGGGCCGCGGCATCCGGCTCTGGGACGACCTTCGCGGCTTCGAGGACGGCTACAGCGTGACGGCGGAGGTCGCATCGAGCGGGATCACGCACGTGACCTTCTCGCGCTGAACCCTCAAGAAGGCCCGGACTGGATGAGTCCTGGCCTTCGTCATGTCCGCAGCGATCGGTCGATCCCGAAGCTGCTCCTCCTGGTCGTTTGCGCCGCACGGAGTCAGCGCGCTTCGGCCTTCTAGACGTCGGCGTCTATCCGGTCCCCGCCGACCGGGAGAGGGGCGACGTTTCGCGTGGCCCCATCGCCTATCGCGCGTCCGCTTGTCGGTCTTCGGGGCGACCGATAGCATCGTCGTGCGGGGTGGAGCAGTCCGGTAGCTCGCTGGGCTCATAACCCAGAGGTCACAGGTTCAAATCCTGTCCCCGCGACGGATGAAGAAGGGATGTCGGTCCGCCGGCATCCCTTCTTGCATGTTGGGTCAGTCGCGGCGAGGCGGGGGAGGTGGCGGACCCTGGTGCCCGGGGCTGTGCGACGGCCCAGGGGCCGAGGAACTCGATCGTCGGACCGAGGCTCTTGGCTTCCGCCTTCTTGCGCGATAGGCAGGACGCCGACGAGGAGCAGGAGAACGGCGGCCGGGTCGGCGACGACCGCCTCGGGCAGTCCCCTTGGGCGCGCCACGGCGAACCCCAGGGTGGCGACGAGGAGCGCGAGTGCGAGCGACTCAGCGATCACGCGAGGCACGACGTCGCAGAGCCTAACCGGGCTGGGTTGCCCCACCATCACGCGCCAGATGTTCGCGAACGCGTGGGTAGACTCCACGCGATGAAGTGGCTCCGACCGGTGCTATCGATCTCGCTCCTGCTCGCGCTCATCAACGATCCGTTCGATCGCGGCCGCTCGTTCGACGACGGTCATCCGGAACCCGGGCTCTCCCGCCTACGTCGTCTCCCTCCGTGGCGACGCCCTCGGACACGACTGGCGCGGCCGCGAGTCCATCACCTTCACGAACCTCGAAGCGGATCCGCTCTCCACGATCTGGCTCCGCCTGTGGTCGAACGGTGTGAAGGGTTGCGGCGCACGGGCGATCGTCGTCGCGGACATGCGCGGCGGCACCGCCGGCGAGCTCTCGCGACGGTGCACGGCGCTCCCCGTCGTCCTCGACTCGCCGGTCCTGCACGACGGCGAGGCCACGATCTCGATGCGTGTGTCGATCGACCCTGCCGAGGAAGAACGATCGGTTCGGCTATCACGGCGGGTTGGCGCTGCTCGGCACCGCGTTGCCGACGCTGGCGATCCACGACGACCTGGGCTGGCACCTGGACCCGTTCGTGGACCTGGGGGAGAGCTTCTACTCGATCGTCGGGGACTACCAGGTGACGCTGAACGTTCCGTCCACGCTTCGCACACCGACGACCGGCGTCGCGGTCGCGTCGCAGACGGCCGGTGCCCGGCGGATCACCACGTACGTCGCGCACCACGTGCGGGACTTCGAGTGGGCGGCGGGTCGGTTGGCGACCGTCCGCGGTCGGTCAGGAGACACGCGAGGTGATCGTGTCCTACCGGCCGCGCGTCGTGACGCGACCGGCTGCGAAGATCGCTCTCGGGTACTCCCTCAGGTCGTTGAACACCTATGCCGCCGCCTTCGGCACGTTCCCGTATCCGGAGATGGACGTCGTCCTCACCGGCTTCGGCACCTTCGGCGGGATGGAGTATCCGACGATCATCTTCACGAACCCGGGCAAGATCACGATCTCGCACGAGCTCGCGCACCAGTGGTGGTACGGGATCGTGGGCGACGACGAGTTCCACGGCGCCGTGGCTCGACGAGTCGTTCGCCACGTGGACGTCGCTACCTGCCGTTCGGCGGAACTGGAAGAAGTGCCAGACGCTACCGCGTGGCCGGCGTCCGACTGCGCGGATCACGAACGACATGGCGTACTGGAACACGCACCCGTCACGAGTACGACATCGTCTACGGCGGGGGTGGATGCCTGCTCGGCGAACCTCGCCCATCGTTCGGCCTGGTCGCTTCGTCGGGGTCCTGCACGACTACGCGCAGGACCACTGGTCGGCGTCACGCGCACGGCGGACTTCAGGCCGCGATCGAGGCGGCGGCGACCGCCGACGGGGTGGCGTTCGATCGCCGCCGTCGTACTGGGCCACCTGGCGGGTGGACTGAGCGACGTCCGTCCGGGGTAGGATTCGCCTCGAGGTTCGAGGACCCCGTTCGCAGGGCGCCACCCGAGGAGGGGAGAGCAGCCGTGACGACGACGAAGGACATCGGTGAGCCAGCTCGCCAAGGTGCCGCTGTTCTCCGAGTGCTCGCAGCGCGACCTCCAGACCGTCGCCCGGGTGGTGACGGACATCGACCACCCGGCGGGAACCGTCATCGCGCGAGAGGGCGAGCCCGGCGTCGGCCTGTTCATCATCGCTCGACGGGACGGCCGACGTATCGATCGGCGGCAGGAAGAAGGCGACGCTCGGCCCCGGCGACTTCTTCGGCGAGATCGCGCTCCTGGACGGCGGTCCGCGGACGGCCACCGTCACCGCGAAGTCCGACGTCGCGCTCCTGGGCCTGACGGAATGGGTCTTCCGCGGCTTGATGGCCGAACACCCGTCGATCGCCCTGAAGACGTTGCAACAGATGGCGGCGAGACTGCGCAGCGCCACCAAGGCCGCGACCGCCTGACCCCCAAGGGCTCGAGCCTCGTCCGGAGGCGTTGCGCGTGACCGAAGCGCCGCGAGAGGTCAACGACCTGGCCGAGGAGCGCGCCGAGCGACGTGCGGCCAAGGACTTCGCGGGAGCCGACGAGCTGCGCGACCGGATCGCGGGCATGGGATGGTCGGTCGTTGACGAGCCCGACGGTTGGCGGCTGGAGCCGATGGAGATTTCCGCGGAAGATGTCCGGCGGCCGATCCGCGCGCACGACGTCGGATCGGTCCTCGACGAACCCGCCACGGCAGACGTGTCGATCCACTGGGTCGTCGAAGGGTGGCCGCTCGATGTTCGCCGCGCGATCGATTCGTTCCGTGCGAACGCCGGAGGTCGCGACGTGCGCTACGTCGTCGCCGACGTCACCGGCGAGCCGGATGCCACGTGGGGCGACGACGTCGAGGTCGTGCGGCTCGAACCCGGGACCGGTTGGGGTGCGGCGCGCAACGCCGGGCTGAAGCGGTCGCGGGGCAGGATCGTCCTGGCGATGGACGGCTCCGTCGAGGCGACCGGCGACGTCCTCGGCCCGCTCGAGGCCGCGCTCGCCGATCCCACCGTCGGCGTGTGCGGTCCGTTCGGCATCGTGACCCCCGACCTCCGAGAGTTCGACGCGACCGAAGGACCGGAGGCGGACGCCATCGAGGGCTACTGCATGGCGTTCCGGCGCGAGATCCTCACGGCGGCCGGCCTGTTCGACGAGAAGTTCCGTTGGTACCGGACGGCGGATATCGAGTACTCGTTCCGGATCAAGGATCTGGGACTCCGCGCGGTGGTCGTTCCCGTCCCGGTGGAGCGTCACGAGCATCGGATGTGGTTCCAGACGCCGCCCGCGGATCGCGCGAGGTGGTCGAAGCGGAACTTCTACCGGTTCCTCGATCGCTGGCGCGATCGGTACGACCTCACCGTGTCGGGGGAACCCCCGCCGGGTCACGACCACGCGCGAGCACCACGATCACGATGACCACGGTCCGTCGTCTGAGATGGACTAGCTGGCGGGCATCGGCGGCGCGGGAGGCATCCCGCCGCCGTGGGTGGAGACCGTCGCCTCTTCCTCGTGGTGCACCGGCGCGTGCGCTCTGCCGTTGGGCTGCACCGACGCCGGATCCGGGATCGGCTTGGTCCCGGTGGCGTACGCCTCCAGGTCCGTCCCGTCGATCGTCTCCGTGACCAGCAGCAGGGCGGACAGCTTGTCCAGCAGGTCCCGACGTTCGACCAGGATGCGCTCCGCACGGTCGTGCGCCTGGTTCAGCAGCCGGTTGACCTCCTGATCGATCAGCTCGGCAGTTTGCCCGGAGATCTTCGGCGCGTTGAACATGGAGTTCGCGTCCTCGGATCCGAGCGAGAGCGGGCCGATCTTCTCGCTCATGCCGTATTCGGCGACCATGGCGCGCGCCACCTGCGTCGCGCGCTCCAGGTCGTTCTGCGCGCCGGTCGAGACCTCGTCGAAGCAGAGCTCCTCGGCCACGCGCCCGCCCATCGCGAACGCGAGCATGTCCTTCAGCTCGGGCTCGGTGGCGAGGTAGCGGTCCTCGAGCGGGCGCACCATGGTCAGGCCGAGCGCGGCCGTGCCGCGCGGGATGATCGTGACGCGGTGGACCGGGTCCAGGTTCTCGCTGTAGTGCGCGACGAGCGCGTGACCCATCTCGTGGCTCGCGACTCGGATCTTCTCCTTCTCGCTCATCACGCGCGAACGTGCGCTCCAGGCCCATGCTGGCGCGGTCGATCGCCTCTTCGAGCTCCTCCTCGGTGACGGAGTTCTTCTCGCGGCGCGCGGCGAGCAGCGCCGCCTCGTTCACCACGTTCTCGAGGTCCGCGCCGGTGAAGCCCGGGGTGCGCGACGCGATCGTGCGGAGCTGGACGTCGGGGTCCAGCGCTACGCCGCGCGCGTGCACCCGCAGGATCTCCTCGCGGCCGCGGAGGTCGGGGCGGTCCACCACGACCTGACGGTCGAAGCGGCCCGGCCGGACGAGCGCGGGGTCAAGCACGTCGGGGCGGTTCGTGGCGGCCATGATGATGACGCCCTTCGACGAGTCGAAGCCGTCCATCTCGACCAGCAGCTGGTTCAGGGTCTGCTCGCGCTCGTCGTGTGCGCCGAACCCCGCGCCCATCGCGCCGGCGCGGCCCTTCCCGATCGTGTCGATCTCGTCCAGGAACACCAGCGCCGGGGCCTTCTCCTTCGCCTGCTGGAACAGCTCGCGGACGCGCGCGGCGCCCAGGCCGACGAACATCTCCACGAACTCCGAGCCCGACATGAAGAAGAACGGGACGTTCGCCTCACCGGCGACCGCGCGCGCGAGCAGCGTCTTGCCGCATCCCGGAGGTCCGAGCAGCAGCACGCCCTTGGGGATGCGCCCGCCCAGCCGTTGGTACTTCTTCGGGTTCTTCAGGAAGTCGACGACCTCGCGGAGCTCCTCCTTCGCCTCGTCGACGCCGGCGACGTCGTTGAAGCTGGTCTTCATCTCCTTGCGGTCGTAGATCTTGACCTTGTTCCGGCCCAGGTTGAGCGCCGCGTTGGCGCCGCCGCCCATGCGTTTGAAGACGAAGTAGTAGATGAGGACCATCACGAGCGCGAACGGCAGGATGCTGAGGAGGAGCGACGTGAAGACGCTCGGCGTGCGTGAACTGGTAGGAGACGTTGTTCTCGTCGAGGAACGCGGTGAACGCGGTGTCGGCCTGGAAGTTGGACGACAGCGAGGTGGAGAACTGCCGTTCCTTCCCGTTCGCGTCGGTGAACGTGCCGGAGATGTCCGAGGCGCCGATCGACGAGCGTCCCGGTGATGTCGCCGGCCTTGACGTGCTCCACGAACTGCGAGTACTCCATCGCGACCGTGTCGGTGTTGCCGAGCCAGCTGGTGAAGATCAGGAACGCGAGCAGGAGCAGCGGGAGGACGAGCCACGGGCTGAACCGTGGGCGCGGCACACCGGAGCCACCGGATCCCCCATCGGGCGTCCAGCGATTGCGCTTCGGTCCCTTCTCGTCGTCAGCCACTCGGCCATCTTCCCACCCACCCCGGAGATATGACAGTAGAGGTGGCTCCGTGCAGAGATCGCGGGGTCGCCGGTTGTCGCATCGGGGATACTGGCCGCCATGGCCGTGACCGGAGGGACCGAGACGCCGACGGACGATCGCCGCGCTCCGCGAACGCTTCGAGCGCGACGTCCTCCCGTTGCTGCCGAACCTGTATGCGGCGGCGCTCCGCATGACCCGCAACCCGGCCGACGCCGAGGACCTGGTCCAGGACACCTATCTCCGTGCGTTCCGTGGATTCGCGGGGTTCAAGGAGGGCACCAACCTCAAGGCGTGGCTCTACCGGATCCTCACGAACAGCTTCATCAACACGTACCGCAAGAAGCAGCGCCAGCCGCAGACCGTCGAAGGTCCGGACGACATCGATGAGTGGTACCTCTTCGACAAGCTCGGCGGCCGCAACGTCGAGGTGTCGGCCGAGACCGAGGTGCTCGACAAGATCCCGGACGAGGCCGTGAAGGCGGCCCTGGAGTCCCTCCCCGAGAACTTCCGGCTCCCGGTCCTGCTTGCCGATGTGGAAGGCTTCAGCTACAAGGAGATCGCCGAGATCATGGACACGCCCATCGGAACCGTGATGTCCCGCCTGCATCGGGGAAGGAAAGCGCTGCAGAAGGCGTTGTGGGACACGGCGAAGGAGCGAGGATTGGTCGATGATCGATAAGCCCGGCTGCATGGAAGCGCTCAAGGAGGTCGAGCGCCTCCTGGACGGCGAGCTGGAGGGTGAGCTCCGGATCAAGGTGGAGAAGCACCTGAGCGGCTGCAGCCCCTGCATGGACCGTGCGGAGTTCCGTCGTCACCTCAAGGTGATGATCGCCTCCAAGTGCACGGGGGACGCGCCGCCGGCCGAGCTCCTCATCCGCGTGCAGGGCGATCATCGAGGAACGAGCATCGTCTCCGCCTCGGCGTGATGTCCCTACCATTCCGTCCCGTCGCGGTGACGAAAGGCTCGATGGGATGGACGACCTCGGAACGATCCTCGGCATCTGGGCGCACCCCGACGACGAGACCTACCTGACCGCCGGGCTGATGGCGCAGGCGGTCCGCGACGGACGGCGCGTCGTGTGCGTGACCGCCACCCGAGGCGAGGGCGGCTCCATGGACGAGGATCGCTGGCCCTCCGCCACCATGGGGGAGGTCCGCGAGGCCGAGCTGATGCGCTGCTTCGAGATCCTCGGCGTCACCGAGCATCATTGGCTCGACGAGCTCGACGTCGACATGGACACCCCACTGCCCGACGACGGCTACGTCAAGGTGCGCGCCATCATGGAGGACGTGCAGCCGGACACCGTCCTCACGTTCGGCCCCGACGGCATGACCGGGCACGTCGCGCACATGTCGGTGAGCGAGTGGGCCACGCGAGCCCTCGCGGAGGTCGGCAAGCCCGGCGCCACGGTGCACTACGCGACCAACACGCAGGAGTGGGCGGACGAGTTCGTGCCGATCTACAACCGGTTCGACGTGTTCCGGCCCGGGACGCCTCCCGTCACGCCGCGCGAGGAGCTGTCGATCGACTACCTCCTTCCGCCGGACCTGCTCGAGCTCAAGCTCCAGGCGATCGAGGAACACGAGAGCCAGGTCGGCGGCATGGTCGAGGCGTTCGGCCAGGACATCTTCCGGCGAGCCATGAAGGCCGAGTGGTTCCGGCTGGGCGCGGTGAAGGCATCGTGATGGTCGAGCGCCCGTCGCCGGTGACCGATCTCGACTGGGACCCGGCGCGCGCGCGTCTGTTCGCCGATCGGACGGTGGACCTGTGGCAGGAGCTCCTCGAGCGCTTGCCGGACATGCCGGTCTCCGGCCGGTGGACGGCGAAGGAGGTCCACGACGCGGTCGCGATCGACGTCCCCGACGCGCCCATGCCCGACGACGCGCTCTTCGCGTACCTGCACGACGTGATCTTCGACCGGTCCGAGCTGTCGGGACATCCGCGCTTCATGGCCTACGTCTCCGGTGCGGGCACGGTGCCGGGCGCCGTCGTCGGATCTGCTCGCGGCGGGACTGAACGCGAACGTCGGCGGGTGGCAGCTCTCGCCCGCCGCATCCGAGATCGAGCTGCACCTCATGCGATGGTTCGCGACCGAGCTGTTCGGGTTCCCCGAAGGAGCCGGCGGGCTCGTGTTGTCCGGCGGCGCCATGGCGAACTTCGTCGGTCTGAAGACCGCGCGCGACCATCGCGCCGGATGGAACGTGCGGACCGAGGGACTCGCCGGCCATCCGCCGCTCTCGATGTACATGTCGACGGAGACACACGTCGTCAGCTCGCGCGGCGCCGACATGCTGGGGATCGGAACCGAAGGCGTTCGGCTGATCCCGGTCGGCGACGACTACCGGATCCGCGTCGATCTGCTACGGGCCGCGATCGAGGCCGATCGCGCGGCCGGGCGCGTGCCGTTCGCCGTCGTGGCGTCCGCGGGAACGGTCTCGACCGGCGTGATCGATCCGTTGCCGGAGATCGCCGACCTCTGCGCCGAGCAGGAGCTGTGGATGCACGTGGACGGCGCCTACGGGGGTCCCGCGCTGTTGGCCGACGACCTCCGCCCGTCGTTCGCGGGGATCGAGCGGGCCGACTCCGTCGCGTTCGACCCGCACAAGTGGCTGTACACGCCGCTCGCCGGTGGGTGTCTGGTGGTGCGGCGCATGGCGGACCTCGCGGAGTCGTTCGACGCGGACGCGAGCTACATCGTCCAGGACAAGGAGTACACGCAGCACGGGCTCGACCTCGGTCGGCACGGGCCGCAGTTCTCCCGGAGCTTCTGGGCATTGAAGGTGTGGGTGTCGCTCCTCGCGCACGGGCGCCGGGCGTATGCGCGCCGCATCTCCCACGACGCCGCGCTCGCGCGATACCTGGGCGCGCGGGCCGAGGAGCGTCCGGAGTTCGAGCTGGCGGCGCCGGTCGGACTGTCGATCTGTTGCTTCCGCTACGTCCCGCCGGATCTTCCCGAGGGCGCGGGGCGCGACGGCGTACCTGGACGACCTCAACCAGCGCCTCATGACCGAGATCCAGCTCGACGGCCGCGTGTACATCTCCAACGCCGTGCTCGGAGAACGGTTCGTGCTCCGGGCATGCATCGTGAACTTCCGCACCGAGGCCGACGACGTCGATGCGGTCCTCGAAGTCGCGGCCGAGCTCGGAGCCGCCCTCGATGCCGAGCTCCGGCCGGTGGCGCTGGGCGGTGCCGCATGAGCGGGTTCGGCCTGCTCGGGTCGGGGGAGTTCGAGTCGTGGTCGGCGGAGGTGGATCGTGCCCTGCTGGCGGACGCGACCGGCGACGGCCGGGTGTTGATCCTTCCGGCGGCGTCGGCGAAGGAGGGCGACGAGATCTTCGACGGGTGGGGCTCGAAGGGGCTCGCGCACTTCGCGTCCCTGGGTGTGCCGGCCGAGGTCGTGCCGATCAAGACCCGTGAGGACGCCGCGCGCGACGATCTGGTGGCGAAGGTGGAGGGGGCGTCCGTCGCGTACTTCTCGGGCGGGAACCCCGCCTTCCTGGCATCCGTGCTGGCCGGCACGCCGTTCTGGGACGCGCTGGTCGGGGCGATGGGGCGGGGGCTCGCCTATATCGGCTGCAGCGCCGGGGTCGCGTGCCTGGGCGATCAGGCGCCCGACAGCGACGCCCTCCGGTTCGCGGACGGCGTCTGGCAGCCCGGGCTGGGCGTGTTCCATCACACCTGGTTCGGGCCGCACTGGGATGCGGTCGATCGGTTCGTGCCCGGCCTCTCCGACTTCATCGTCGCCTCGGTGCCCGCGGGCGACACGCTGTTCGCGATCGATGAGAACACCGCGGCGGTCGGCGACGGTGAGGGATGGTCCGTGAAAGGTGCGGCGGGTGTGCACATCTACCGCGACGGCGTGTGGACCCACCATGCGACAGGCTCGACGTTCTCGCTGGATATCAGCCGGGACGGCGGCTGAGCTACCCGCTCGCGCGGAGGTACAGCAGGACGTATCCGGCCCACGGGCCGTAGCCGTCGAGGATCGCCTGGAGATCGTCGTCGCTCCGGTCGCCGTACGCCGCGCGCATCGCCCGGGCGTTCGGGCGGGTGAGCGTCATGCGATCTCCCCGGCCCAACCCACGGAAGAGCACGAACAGCGTCGACCACTCACCGAAGCCCGTGATCGATCGGAGCCACGCCTGGGCTTCGTCGAACGGCCCGCTCCGCAGCCACGATTCGTCCGCGCTCTGCCACGCGTCGATCACGTTCGCGAGGTACGCGGCCCGTCGATCGTTGCGAACGATCGGCCGGAGGTCGTCCGAGGTGAGGCCCGCGACGTCGTCCGGCTCGGGGAACGCACGATACGTCACGCCGTCGACCGAGATCGTGCCGCCGTACCGTTCGACGAACGCGTCCTTCGCCCGACGAGCGATAGCGATAGGGGTTCGCTGGCCCATCACCGCCCAGCAGGCGTTCTCGAACGGCGTCAGGAAGCGGACCTGGTGGAGCCCGTAGAGGCGCTCAACGTGCGGAGAAAGGACCGGGTCGCCCCATGCCCGGTCGTAGAAGGCTGCGAGGTCGTCGTCGACCGAGAGGAACGCACCGATCCGGCCGGCGACCGAGGACACGATGTCGGGGTCGAGCGGCTCCGAACTCCATAGTTCGTAGCCGATCTCCGGATGTTCGACCGTTGCGCCGTCGGCGCTCCGGACCTCGAACAGCAGCGTTCGACCGCTCACCCGGGTCGCCGTCTTCACCGAGCCTGACGCCAGGGCTTGCTCGCCCTCCGTCGGAGAGAAGCCCTCGAAAAAGCGGAGCGAGCGTCCGAGGTCGAAGGGGGGAACGGGGACCAGCGAGCCGGACGCGACGTGCACGACGGCAGTATGGGCGCCGCCGCCGACACACCGTAGGGTGTGCGCCGTGACGCCGAAGACCGCACTCACCCGCACGAGCCCGATCGAGGAGCGTGCGCCCGAGATCATCAAGCGGCTCTCGAAGGCGTACCCGAGCGCCCACGTGGCACTCAACTTCACGAACCCCTTGCAATGCCTGATCGCGACGATCCTGTCGGCGCAATGCACCGACGAGCGCGTGAACATGGTGACCAAGGCGCTGTTCGCGAAGTACCGGACCGCGAAGGACTACCTCAAGGTGCCCGAGGGGGAGCTGGCCGCCGATATCAAGCCCACCGGGTTCTTCAACCAGAAGACGAAGTCGATCCGCGGTGCGTGTGCCCGGATCGTCGACGTGTACGGCGGGAAGGTCCCGAACACCATGGAGGACCTGATCACGCTCCCGGGGGTGGCCCGCAAGACCGCCAACATCGTGCTCGGGAACTCGTACGACGTGGTCGAGGGCATCGCGGTGGACACGCACGTTCGCCGGCTCGCCGAGCGGCTCGGGTTCAGCGCCGAGAAGGATCCCGACAAGATAGAACGCGACTTGATGCGCCTCGTCCCGAAGAAGCGATGGTTCGACTTCACGTATGTGATCATCGACCACGGCCGAGCGATCTGCGTCGCTCGCACACCTCGATGCATCGAGTGTCCGGTGAGCGACCTCTGTCCGTCGAGCCTCGTGTGACGGCGCTATCCGGCGCCGACGGTCGTGAGGGCGCGCCGGCGCCGGCGCCGGAGCTCGCGACGTTCGTCCTCGTCGAGCCCGCCCCACACGCCCGCATCCTGAGCGGTCACCAGCGACCATTCGAGGCACTCGTCGCGGACCGGACACGCCACGCACACCGCCTTCGCGCGCGCCGTCTGCGCCGTCACCAGCCCCGGAGGTCCCATCGGGAAGAACAGCTCGGGATCCTCCCCGATGCACGCGGCGCCTGCGATCCACGTCGTCTGGTCCGGGTCGTGCCTGAATCTTCGTTCAATCATGCGACACCGATCGGTGCGGTCGGCCGTCGCCGGATGGGACGCCGAGTGAGTTACGGACAGGAACTGGGGCGAGCGTAGTGTCTGAACGAAGATTCAGTCAAGAGGGCGGAAGGCTCGTCGTCGCGCACCGCGGCGACTCCGCGCACGAGGCCGAGAACACGATCCCGGCGTTCGAATCGGCGATCGCGGCCGGAGCCGACGTGGTCGAGTTCGACGTGCGGATGACCGCCGACGACGTGGCGGTGGTCATGCACGATCCCGATGTCTCGCGGACCACGGACGGGTCCGGCCTGGTGCGCGATCTGCACCTCGTCGAGATCAAGCGCCTGCGTATCCGAACCGCCGACGGGGGCGACACGGAGGTCCCGACGCTCGAGGACGCGCTGCGCTGCCTGTCGGGCCGGGCGGCCGCCGACGTGGAGATCAAGAACATCCCCGGTGAGCCGGACTTCGAGGGTTCGCGAGAGCTCGCCGTCGAGGCGACGCTGCGTGCGCTCGAGACGGTCGGCTTCGACGGGTTCGCGCTGATCTCGAGCTTCAACCCGCTCTCGATCGCCCGCTCACGGGAGCTGGCGCCCGACGTTCCGACGGGGTTGTTGACGACCGAGGACGTGGAGGCCAGGGTCGCGCTCGGGTTCGCCCACGGCCAGGGGCACGGCTGGGTGCTGCCGTACACCGCGGCGGTCCTGTCCGCGGGCCCGTCGCTCGCGCAGGACACGCACGATCTGGGCATGCGGCTGGGGACGTGGATCACGGACGACGCCGTTCTCGCGATCGAGCTGATGCGGGTCGGCGTGGACGCGGTGGCTACGAACGATCCGGCCGCCGTCGTGGCCGCGCGGAGCGAGGCGTTCGCCGAGTGATCCTGCGTCGCAGGCGATCCTCGCCGGAGGTCCAGTCGGCGTTCGTGGCGTTCCGCGACGTGCTCGTGCACCTGGAGCCGGCCAAGGCCGCGCTCACCGATGTCATGCCGACGACGCGGATGCCCGGCCGCCCGCTGCCCGACGCCCTCGCCGAGTTCGAGGAGGGCCTTGACCGCTCGCACGTGCTCATGCCGGCGTGGCGAACGCCGGCGATCGAGCCGGAGTGGAGCGCGTGCGAACGGGGGCTGACGGAAGCGCGCGACCGCGCACGCAGATTCCGGGAAGATGCGCCGGAGCTGGGCGGGTTCGAGGGCCTGATCTGGGCCGTCGAAGAGCTCATGGCCCCGCTCGACGCGTTCGCCGTCGCCGCCGAACGCTTCCGGGAGCTCGGCGCCCGCTGAAGGTCGGGCGGCGAGCGGCCACGCGTCCGCTGCCGCGAGGAGGCCACGCGCGCGATAGCCTTCCCCGCCGAGTCCCTCCCGGGACGTCGACGAACGATCCGACCGAAGACCAGCCATCGACCAGGAGGTACGCGGTGCCCACGATCGAGATGAAGACCGAGCTGCCCGGTCCGAAGTCGCGCGCCATCATCGAGCGGAAGGAACGGGTCGTGTGCGATCCGCTCGACCTGCACGTCAACGCCGTCATCGATCACGGGTTCGGCGCAGCGGTCACCGACGTCGACGGCAACACCATGCTCGATCTCTCGAGCGGGCTCGGCTGCCTCATGGTCGGCCACTCGCACCCGAAGGTCGTCGAGGCGGTCCAGCGACAGGCGGCGAAGTTCTCCCACACCGACTTCTCGGTGGTCCCGTACGAGGTCTACGTGGACCTCGCCGAGCGGCTGGTCGACCGCGTCGGGCCAGGCCGGAAGGTGGCGCTGTTCAACTCGGGGGCGGAGGCGGTGGAGAACGCCGTCAAGTTCGCCAAGGCGGCGACGGGCCGGCCCGCGCTGATCTGCTTCGAAGGGGCGTTCCACGGACGGACGCTACTCACCATGAGCCTGACCAGCCGGCACACGCCGTACAAGCGAGGGTTCGGCCCGTTCGCGGCGGAGGTGTACCGGGTGCCGTTCAGCTACCCGTACCGGGACGACGATCCGAGCGGCCGATCGGCTCTGGCGGACGTCGAACGAGCCTTCACGACGGTCGTCGACCCGAGCTCGGTCGCCGCGGTGATCTTCGAGCCGGTGCTGGGCGAGGGCGGCTACGTCGTCCCTGGACCGGAGTTCCTGCCGGGCGTCCAGGCGTTCTGTCGCCAGCACGGGATCCTCACGATCGCCGACGAGATCCAGTCCGGGTTCGGGCGCACGGGCCGGTTCCTCGCTGGCGAGCATTTCGGCCTGGACCCCGACATCGTGATCCTGGCGAAGGCGCTCGCCGCCGGATACCCGCTCTCAGCCGTGGTCGGTCGCGGCGACATCATGGACGCGCCCGGACCCTCGGCGATCGGCGGCACGTACGTCGGGAACCCCGTCGCGTGCGCCGCCGCGAACGCGGTCCTCGACGTGATCGAGCAGGAGGGCTTGATCGAGCGCGCTGACCTCGTGGGCAAGGCGATCCGCACCCGGTGGGAGCAGCTCGCGGTCGACGTCCCCGAGGTCGGCGACGTCCGCGGCCTGGGATCGATGATCGGCGTCGAGATGGTTGCTGACCGTGGAACCAAAGAACCGGATGCCGCGTACCTCGGGCGGCTGTTGGGCGAGACGCAGCGTCGCGGGCTCATCACCGTCTCGTGCGGCGTCTACCACAACGTCCTGCGGCACCTGCCGCCGCTCGTGATCACGGACGACCAGTTGGACGAAGCGTTGGACGTGTTGGCCGACTCCGCGCTCGCGGCGCGGGCGACCTGATCGTGGACGCGGACGAGCGACCCGTCGGGGAGCCGGTCGGGACGACGCCCGCGAAGCGGCCCGCTCGGGCTCCACTCGAAGGGAGGTTCGTCACGCTCGTCCCGGTGGACCCCGATGCGCACGCCCACGCGCTGTTCGCGTCCTCGCACGATGGCAGCGACGAAGCGGGGCGCATGTGGACGTACCTGTCGTACGGGCCGTGGCCCGACGAGGCCGCGATGCGGACCTGGTTGGAGCTGCTGCCGGTGTCGGAGGATCCTTTGTTCCTCACCGTGGTCGAGCGTGCTTCGGGCGATCCCGTCGGCATCGTCACGTACATGAGCGTGGACCCGGCGATGCGACACGTGGAGCTCGGCAACATCTGGTACTCGCCGCGCGCGCAGCGGACCCGCGCGAACACCGAGTCGGTCTACCTGATGCTCCGCGAGGCGTTCGAAGGGCTCGGCTACCGTCGGGTGGAATGGAAGTGCGATGCGCTGAACGCCCGTTCGCGCGCGGCAGCGGAACGGCTCGGGTTCACGTTCGAGGGGATATTCCGCCAGCACATGATCATCAACGGCCGCAACCGCGACACGGCCTGGTACTCGATGCTCGACCACGAGTGGCCGGCCGTTCGCGCGAACGTCGAGCGGTGGCTGGACGAGGATCCGCCGCCCTCGCTGCGCGAGCTGAACGCCGCGCTCCGACAGTGACCACGCTCGCCGCGCTCGTCGGTGTCGAGAAGTCGTTCGGTTCGTGGACGGTCTTCGCGGAGCTCGACTTCGAGGTCGTCGACGGCGCGCGGATCGGGATCGTCGGTCCGAACGGCGCCGGCAAGTCCACGCTGCTGAAGCTCCTCGCCGATCTGGAACAGCCGTCGGCGGGCGAGGTCGTGCGACGACGTGGACTGGTGACGGCGTACCTCGACCAGAACCCCGACGGCGACGACCGCACGGCGGAGGCGACGGTCATGGCCGCGCGCCCCGACGTGGCCGAGCTCGACGGCCAGCTGCGCGCCGTGGAGCAGGAGCTGGCCCGTCCCGATGTGATCGCCGACCTCGCCAAGATGGACGCGCGTCCTCGACCGGCAGCAGGGCCTGCTGGACCGGTGGGTCGAGATCGGCGGGCCCGGCCTGGCCGGGGAGGCGCGCAGCCAGCTCCTGGCGCTCGACATCCCGGAGGAGGACCTGGCGCTGCCGACGAGCCAGCTCTCCGGCGGCCAGCGCAAGCTGGTCGCGCTGGCGGCGTGCCTGATCACGCCAGCCGGATCTGCTTGCTGCTCGACGAGCCCGAGACCCACCTGGACGCCGATCGCCGCGGGCAGCTCGAGGAGCTGATCGCCGACTTCCCGGGCGGCGTGGTGACGGTGTCGCACGACCGCTACCTGCTCGACGACACGGTCGACCACATCGCCGAGCTCGACAACGGGAAGATCACGATGTGGCCGGGCAACTACACCGCGTTCGCGGTCGCGAAGCAGATCGCGTTGCATGCGCCAGCAGCAGCTGTACGTGACGCAGCAGAAGGAGATCGCGCGCCTGGAGGAGGCGATCGCGCGGTTCAAGCTGTGGGCGAGCATCGTGGTCGAACGAGCGCCACATCAAGCAGGCGCGGAACAAGCAGCGCCAGATCGACCGGATGGACAAGATCGACCGACCGGTGTTCGAGCGGCGCAAGATCGCGCTGGAGATGCGCAGCGCGCAGCGCGGCGGGCAGAAGATCGTGGAACTGCGCGACGTCACGATGGCGTTCGACGACGATCCGGTGCTGCTGGACGTGTACCTGACGATCACGCGCGGCGAGCGCGTCGGCATGATCGGCGCGAACGGCGCCGGCAAGAGCGTGCTCGGCAAGGTCCTGGCGGGACAGATGCGAGCCGACCGCGGGGGTGCGATGGGCCGGGCCCTCGGTGGTGTTCGGCTACCTGGCGCAGGGGCACGAGACCGAGCCGCCGCACCTCACGCCGATCGAGTTCGTCCGCAACGCGAAGCCGATGTACGAGGAGGACGCCGTGTCGCTGCTGGGACGGTTCCTGTTCCGGTACGACCAGATGCGACAGCCGGTCGGCACGCTGTCGGGCGGCGAGCGGACCCGGCTGCAGCTCTGCCTGCTGATGCTCGGCGGCGCGAACTGCCTGCTGCTCGACGAGCCCACGAACCACCTGGACATCGAGAGCATGGAGGTCCTGGAGTCGGCGCTGGAGCGGTTCGACGGCACGGCGATCGTGATCTCGCACGATCGGTACCTGCTGGATCGCATCCCGGATCGGATCGTCGAGGTGCGCGATGGAGAGGTGACGAGTCACGTCGGGGGCTACGACGACTGGGCGGGCGCGCGCGTCGGCTAACCTGGCGTGATGGAGTACAACGAACTGCTCGAGACGCTCGATGCCGAGACCGAGCGGATCGTGCGCGCGACCCGCGGAACGTCGGAGGATGATCTGTCGGCGCCGACCCGGTGTCCGCCGTGGGACGTCCGGGTGCTCGTCGGACACATGATCCGCGATCTCGAGCGGGTGACGACGTATCTCGCGGAACCCTCGCCGGGCCCGGCGAGCAGAGACGCGGTGACGTATTCGGAGGAGCTACGATCCCACGACGGAAGGTCCACGCATCACTGCGAGCTCGACGGAGGTTGCGAACCGCTACCGCACGCCGGCTGAGTTGTCGGGCGCACTCGAAGTGACGCTCGAGCGCTGTCTCGTCGCGGCTCGTGCGGAAGACCCGGCCCGCGTGCTCCGCACGCGGTTGACCTCGATCCGTCTGGACGAGTTCGTCAAGACGCGGATCCTCGAGATCGGTGTGCACGGGTTGGATCTGGCCGCCGCGCTGGGACGTCGGCCGTGGCTGACGCCTGCCGCTGCATCCGTCGTTCAGTCGATCCTGGTGGCGCTCTTGGGAGCCGATCCGACGGCGGACCTCGGGTGGTCGGACCTGACGTTCATCGAGACCGCTACCGGCCGGCGTCCGCTCACGGAGGCCGAGCGCGCGGTCCTCGGCATCGCGGCCGGCTCGTTCCCGCTCCTGGGATGACCGGCACGCTCGGCAGCATCGAGGGCGACGTCATCGCGTGCCGGGCGTGCCCACGTCTGGTGGCCTGGCGCGAGCAGGTGGCGCGCGTGAAGGTCGCGCGCTTCGTCGATCAGGAGTACTGGGGCAGGCCGGTGCCGGGGTTCGGCGATCCTCGAGCCCGCATGCTGATCCTGGGTCTCGCGCCGGCGGCGCACGGCGGCAATCGCACCGGCCGCATCTTCACGGGCGATCGCTCGGGCGACTTCCTGTTCGCGTCGCTGCATCGGTGCGGCGTTGCGAACCGAGCGACGTCGGAAGCGCGCGGCGACGGTCTCGAGCTGAGATGCGCCTACGTCAGCGCGGTGAACCGCTGCGCGCCGCCGGGGAACAAGCCGACGCCGCAGGAGCGCGACGCTTGCCTGCCGTTCCTCGAACGGGAGATGTCGGCGCTGGCCCAACTGCGGGTGATCGTGGCGCTCGGTGCGTTCGCATGGGACGGCGCCCTGCGAGCGCTCGCCGCGCTGGGTCACCCGATGCGGCCGAAGCCGACGCTTCGGTCATGCCGCGGAGGTCGAGGTCGATCCGTTCACGCTGGTGGGCTGCTTCCACCCCAGCCAGCAGAACACGTTCACCGGCAGGCTCACGCCGGGCATGCTCGACGACATCTTCATGCGTGCGCTGGATCTGGCGGGCTGTCAGGACGTTTGACCGAGGGCGGGTGCGTCGATACCGTTCCGCCAGCCGACACGGATGGGCGACTGGCTGATGCGAACGTTCCGCGCGATCGCGCTCGTATCGGTCGTGCTCCTCGTCTGCCTCCCGGTCGTGTCCAGCGGAGCGGCGAGCCATCACGCGCGCGGCCACCACTGCACGATCACGGGAACGCCCGGTCCCGATACGTTGACCGGCACCACGGGTCACGACGTGATCTGCGGTCTCGGCGGGCGCGACACCATCCACGCCCGCTCGGGAGCCGATACCGTCTTCGGGGGAGCGGGAACGACACGATCTTCGGCGGCGGGGGTAACGACAGGCTCTTCGGCGGCGCCGACCGCGACCTGGTCCGCGGCCTGGGCGGGGACGACCGGGTCTTCGGCGGTCCGGCATCCGATTTCCCGCTCACCGGCGACTTCGGCTCCGACGTCGTGAACGGGGGAGCGGGCAACGATGTCTGCGTCTCGGGCCTGGACCAGATCCACGGCAACGACACCGTGATCGGCGGTCCCGGCATCGACCACTGCGAGCTCGATACCGGCGACGCGCACAGCTCGGCCGAGATCCTCGGCTTCTGCATCAACGAGTGACAGCTCCCCGGCTCGTCGATCGCCGTATCACCGCTCGCCCGTATCCTGGGACGCATGGGTCGTCACGGGCACTTCTTCGCAGCCCCCTTGTCCGAGGAGGACAAGCGCCCGATCTCGCGAACGACCGTCCGCCGCGTCGTCGCCACCTTCCGTCCCTACAAACGGCGGGTGACCGTGGTCGCGATCGCCATCATCGTGACCTCGGCCCTGGGGATCGTGAACCCGCTCTTGATCAAGCGGGTGTTCGACACCGGTTCTGAACTGCACGAAGGACGCCTGCCGTCCCGACCTTCCCGTCCTCTACCGGCTGGTCGCCCTGATGATCGCCATCCCGATCATCACGAGCACGATCGGCATCGGCCAGGTGTACCTGTCGAACCTGATCGGCTTGAAGGTGATGCAGGATCTGCGCAACGCGCTCTACAAGCACCTGCAGTTCATGCCGCTCCGGTTCTTCACCACCACCCGGACCGGCGAGATCCAATCTCGTCTGGCCAACGATGTCGGCGGTGTCCAGTCGGTCGTCACGAGCACCGCCGCATCGCTCCTCGCGAACGTCGTGATCATCATCAGCACGCTCATCGCGATGCTGATCTTGTCGTGGCAACTGACGGTCATGTCGCTCTGCATCACGCCGATCTTCGTCTGGCTGACCGTCAAGGTGGGACGCGCCCGGCGTGAGGTCGCGACCAACACGCAGAAGACGCTCGCAGACCTCACCGCGATCACCGAGGAGACGCTGAGCGTCAGCGGCATCCTGCTGTCGAAGTCGTTCGGACGGCAGCGGCACGAGATCGGTCGCTATCGCGAGGAGAACGAACGCCTCACGGGCTTCACGATCCGCCAGACGATGATCGGACAGTCGTTCTTCGCGATCGTCGGGACGTTCTTCTCGATCATGCCGGCGCTCGTCTACCTCGTCGTCGGATGGGTGACGTCGAACAACCCGGCGCGCGATGACCGCGGGCACGATCGTGGCCTTCACCACCCTGCAATCGCGGATCTTCTTCCCGATCGGGTCGATGCTGCAGATCTCGAACGACGTGCAGACCTCGTTCGCGTTGTTCGACCGGATCTTCGAGTACCTCGATATGCCACAGGACATCCAGGACGATCCCGAGTCCGTGGTCATCAACCCCGAGCAGGTCCGCGGGCAGGTGCGCATGCGGCACGTCAAGTTCCGCTACGACACGCCGCCCCCCGACCAGATCCCCGTTTCGCCGTCCGACGAAGCGGCCGCGCTCGCGTGGACCAAGAAGGGTCGCGGCCGTGGACGCTGGACGACGTCGACCTCGAGATCCTGCCGGGTCAGCTCGCGGCGCTGGTCGGCCCGAGCGGCGCCGGCAAGACCACGATCACGTATCTGGTGCCGCGCCTCTACGACGTGAACGAGGGCGCGGTCGAGATCGACGGCATCGACGTGCGGAAGATCGCGCTCGAGTCGCTCGGCGACATGGTCGGCGTCGTCACGCAGGAGACGTACCTGTTCCACACGACGATCCGCCGCAACCTGCTGTACGGCAAGCCCGAAGCCACCCAGGAGGAGCTGGAGGCCGCCGCCCGGGCCGCGAACATCCACGACCGGATCGTCGAGCTGGCCGAGGGCTACGACACGATCGTGGGGGAACGCGGGTACAAGCTCTCCGGCGGCGAGAAGCAGCGCCTCGCGATCGCGCGCGTGGTCCTGAAGGACCCGCGGATCCTGATCCTCGACGAGGCGACGTCGAGCCTCGACACCAACTCCGAGCGTCTGGTCCAGGCGGCGCTGGAGCCGCTCATGGAGGGACGGACGACGATCGCGATCGCCCACCGGCTCTCGACGATCCTGAAGGCGGACGTGATCTTCGTGATCGACCGCGGACGGGTCGCGGAGCGCGGTACGCACGACGAGCTGCTCGAGCTCGACGGCCTGTACGCCCAGCTCTACCAGCAACAGTTCAAGGGCGGGCTGGTGCAGGCGGAGTGCGAGGACGGCGTGATCCTGGCGGACGGCCAGGTCGTGCGGACGAGCAGCCTGCCGTAACGGGGTGACCGGCGCCTGCCGGCGTCAGAGCTGCTTCGTGTAGCCGAGCAGCACGAAGCCGTCGGGGAACACGCGATCTTCGGACCGTTCGTAGCCAAGCGACGTGTACATCTCACGCGCGGCGCGCATCAGCGTGGTCGTGTGCAGCGTCATCCGTGTTCGGCCGGCGGCGCGCGCCCGTGCTTCGCAGGCAGCCATCAGTTGCTTCCCCACGCCCACCCTGCGCAGAGCGGGATCGACGCCCAGCATCCGGATGTGCGCCTCGTCTGACGTGAGCGGCCCGGCGTCCTCACTCGTCCGGCCGTCGAGCTCGAGCGTCGCGGAGCCGACGATCCGGTCGCCGTCCAGCGCGACGAGGATCGTCGTCCTCGGCGCTCGTCCGGCGACGTCGGCGATCTCCTCGAGGTACGAGTGGGCGTCGGTCTCGGCGAAGAACTCGCGGTAGGCGTTCGCCGTAACGGTGCCCGTTTCCTCGTACTCCTCCGGGCTCGCTTCGCGGATCTCGATGACCATCGCGCTAGGCTACTCCCGGCAGGATGGTCAGGTTGGTTGACCATCGCATCACGGCGCGAGAGGATGGTCGCGGTATGACTGACATCGACCTCTCCAGGCTGCTCCTCGAATCGCATCGCGTGCTGGCGTCCGAGCTGGCCGCATCGCTCGAGGAACGAGGCTACCCCGACCTGCGGCCGGGCCATTCCGCCGTGTTCCTGTACGTCGACCGTCGGTCGGGGACGCGGCTCACGGAGCTCGCGCGTCGCGCACGCGTCACGAAGCAGGGCATGATGCTCGTCGTGGACGATCTGGAGTCGCGAGGTTACGTCCGACGGGTACCGGATCCGGAGGACGCGCGCGCCAAGGTCGTGAAGCTCACCGCGCACGGGCGTAGGGCCGCGGCGGAATGCCGGCGCGTGGTCCAGGCCCTGGAGACGCGCACGCGCCGCTCGCTCGGCGAGCGGCGCTTCGAGGCGTTGTGCGAGGGGCTGGACGAGATCGTATCGGCGGGAGAGCGTCCGGTCTGAGACGGACCGAGCGTCAGGCGTCGAAGGCGCGCTCCACCATGTGACGTCGTGTCCATGTGCGGCCCGCGCGGAACGCGTCGAGCCGCATCGTGATCGGTTCCCCCGTCGCCATGTCCGCCAGGATCTTCCCGATGAGCGGCGCGAACTTGAACCCGTGCCCGCTGCACGGCGATCCCACGACGATCGGCCCCAAGCGGTCGAGCACGAACTCGCCGTCCGGGGTGTTCGTGTAGAGGCACGTCTCGGGCGGCCGCGCCTCCACCAAAGGCAGGAAGCGCTTCGCGGCCCAGCCGGCGAGCCGGTCCAGCCGGTCGCGATCGGGTTCGAACGAGCGGTCGTCGGCGTCGACGTCGGGCCCCGACCGGTCGAGCGCCATCTTGATCGAGCCCGGCTCCTCCGGGTTGGGCAGCGCGTAGGGCGCGTTCGTGGTGCCGTCTCCGTCGCTGGGGAGGCCGAGCGTCGACACGCCGGTCCAATCGGTGATCGTCGGGAACGGCAGCGGCGCTCCGGCCAACCGGCAGTACGTCACCTGCTCGAACGAGGGAACCAGGGGGAGGTCGATGCCCCCCGTCCGCAGGAGCGGCCCGGCCCACGGCCCGGCCGTGACCACCGCCACGGCAGCGCGGTGCCTCTCGCCGTCGGTGGTCGTGACCTCGACGGCCGCGCCGCCCGGATGGATCGCCTCCACGGCGGTCTCCTCGCGCACGGTGGCGCCGGCCTCCGCGGCGAGGCGCGCTTGCGCGCGGACCGTCCGCTCGGCCATGCAGACGCCGCCCGACTCCTGCACCAGCACCGGCGTTCCGGGCGCGATCACCAGCCCCGGCCACCGCTCCATCGCCGCCTCGGCCCCGAGCCATGCGAACGGCGAGCCCGCCGCCTCGAGCGCGTCCGCGGACCGTCGCGCTCCCTCGCCGATATCGATGCCGCCGGTCGTGTAGAGCAGGCGCTCGCCGGCGAGGTCCTCGAGCTCGCGCCAGGCGTCGAGCGAGGGACCGGCCATGCGCACGTAGTCCGGATGCTCGTAGGTGAACCGGAAGATGCGGGTCGGACCCCCGGAGGAGCCGCGAGCATGGCCGAACGTGAAGCGTTCGAGCAGCAGCGTGTTCCTGCCTCGCAGTGCGAGCTCGTGCGCGGCGGCCGTTCCCATCACGCCGCCACCGACGACGATCGCGTCGAACGCCTCGCTCAGGTCGTCACCTCGATCGTCTCGATCCGCGCCGGCCCGAGCGCGATGTCGGTCCTGACGACGCTCGCGTGCACCGGCGTGTCGGTCATCGGATTCCAGAGTCGAACCTCGAGCGCTCCGTCCCGGCGGCGAACGTTCGACAGCGACGCATCGCCGGACACCTCGAGCAGCGATCCTCTCACTGGAAGGGTTCCGCCGCCGGTGGCCACGGCGGTCGTCAACGGAAGCGCGAACCGTTCCCACTGCGGAAGGAGCTCGCGGACGTTCGCGTTCGGGCAGACGCCCAGGCGGAACGCGGTCGTGCCGATCATCTGCGCGAGCGGGGTCGGGACGTCAGGCCCGGCAGGGAACGGCCGCGTCGCCATCTGCTCCCGGCTGATCGTGCCGACACACCGGAGCAGCGTCACCGCGAGGGCGTTCCCCTCCACCACTTCGTACTCGAACACACCCTCGTGCATCACGGCCGTGTCCGACGCCATCGCGACGCCTCGCGCCGGCCACGTCGGCGATGCTGTTTCGAGGTCGCTGCCCTCCGAGACGAGCGGACGCTCGACCAGCTCGAACGGCGATCCGGCGATGGAGGTGGCCGTCGGACCGGGAAGCGTCACGTACAGCCGCAGGCGATGGTCGGGGCGGCCGTTGCGGATCGTGCCTTCGATTCGGATGAACGGCTCGTCCGTGCGGCGCGTGACGCGCATCTGGACCTCGAGTGCGTCGTCGAACCACGCGCGAACGTCGTCGCCCTTCACGTGGATCTCCGCCGGTCCCCACGGGACCTGGTCCAGCTCGTCGTAACAGAAGTTGTAGAGGTCGCCGACGTCCGGCTCGTCGAGCAGGACCAGCTCGAGGGCGTCGGCGAGGATCGCGCCGTCGTCGCCTTCGTGGAGATCGACCGGCGCGAGCAGAGGCTCGTCCGCTGCCCCGACCGCCCACCCCAGTCCCGGCACACCATCCCGCTCGAAAGGGGAGGGGTTGAAGCGGATCGCGCCCGCGGCCCCGACCTGGCCGCCGAGCGACCCGAGCGCGTCGGCGACGATGCCCTCGCACGTGGTCCGGGCCTCCGCGAAGCGTTCGTCCACGTCCAGAGCCACCTGGTCGTGCGAGCAGCCGCACGACGAGTCGTGCGCTCCGTTCCACAGCAGAAGGGTCCACACGCGATCCAGCTCCTCGGCCGGCCATCGGTACCCGGGGACCAGCGCGGACAACGGCTCCGCGTAGCGCTCGACCAGCGACTCGACCCTGCCTCGCTCGCGCTTCTGGTGGACGCGGGCCGAGTACACGTTGGGAAGGAGATGTGCGCGCGCGGAGGACCGGAGCTCACCTCGCCACGTCGGCGGATCCTGCGTGATCACCTGACCCGTCAGGTGGTCTCCCAGGCCGCCGATGGCGGGTCGGACCTCGTCGAGGATCCTGCCCGCGCCGGCGAGGCGCTCGACCAACGAGGGATCCGGTCCGGCGTGGTCGTACCCGACCATGACCAGCACCCGATCGCTCGCCATGAACGGCCGCTCACGTTCGACGGAACCCGTCAACGCCTCGGCGAGCTCCTCGGGGCCCGCCGCCTTCTCGAACGACGCGCCGTTGAAGTATCCGAACGCCATGTACTCGGTGAGGACCCGGCTCCCGTCGGGGGACTCCCACCAGAACGCATCGCGATCGATCGACGCCGGCACGCCGCGCCACACCACCGCGCGCTCCACGCCGCCCTGTCGGAGGATCTGCGGCATCTGTCCGATATGGCCGAATTGGTCCGGCATGTACCCGACCTCCAGCGCACGTCCGAGTTCTCGAGCTCGGGACAGTCCGCGCTCGAGGTTACGGATGTGCGACTCGCCGGACGTGAGGAACTCGTCCATCTGCGTGAACCACGGACCGGCCGAGAGCTTCCCGTCGCGCACCAGACGCCGCACGTCCTCGGCGCGCTCCGGGCGCATGGCCAGGTAGTCGTCGATCATCGCGGTCTGCCCGTCCAGGTGGAAATGCGGGAAGCCCGCCTCGATCAGGTCGACGAGCGTGTCCATCATGGCGAGCAGCCGTTGCGAGAACACGCTGAACGGGTCGTACCACTCGCGATCCCAGTGCGTGTGCGGGACGAGCGTCACCGGCGTCGGATCCATGGCGCGGAGTGTCCCACGGTGCATGCATGGTGGAAATCGCCTAGCACGCGGTAGAGACTCGCGACGGTGAGCCGATGAGCGACGAACGCGCGCGCGACGACTGGCATCGTCGCTGGCCGCCCATGACGTACTGGGTGAAGGTCACGGTCGTCGTCCTGCTCACCTACATGATCCTGCAGGCGGCGACGGTCGTCTCGAGCATCCTCCTGCTCGTCGTCATGGCGCTCGTGATCGCGGTCGGTCTCGACCCCGCTGTCCGCTACCTGGAACGGTTCCGCGTGCGGCGCGGGACGGCCACGGCGTTGATCATCCTCGGGGTGATCGCCTTCCTGGCGCTGTTCGTCCTGCTGCTCGGCCCGCCGCTCGCCCGTCAGATATCCGACCTGGCCGGCCACATCCCGGACTACGTCCAGAAGCTGGCCAACCGCAACGACGCGATCGGCAAGTACTTCCGTGACCACGACGTCACGCAGAGCGTGAAGGACTTCGTGGAAAACATCCCGACGAAGATCGCGCACTCGTTCGACACGGTGTTGGGCATCGCAGGCAAGCTGGGCAGCCTGGCGTTCCAGCTCGTCACGATCGCCATCCTGACGATCTACTTCATGCTGGCGCTCCCGAGCATGCGACGCACGGCCGTGATCGTGTTCGCGCCCGAGCATCGCGAACGGGGCGAGGGTGTGCTGAACCGCGCCGTAGAGAAGATCGGCGGTTACGTCGGCGGCAACCTGGTCACGTCGGGCGTGTGCGGGTTGGCGTCGATGTTCGCCTTGCTCGTCCTGGGCGTGCCGTTCGCGATCCCGCTGGCGATGTGGGCCGGTGTCGCCGACCTGATCCCGCAGTTCGGCTCGTACCTGGGGGCAGCGCCCGCGGTGTTGATCGGGTTCCTGCAGTCGCCGATCAAGGGCGTGCTCGTGCTCGTCTACTTCATCCTGTATCAACAGTTCGAGAACTACTTCTTGGTGCCGCGGGTCATGAAGGACGCGGTCGACCTGTCGCCGGCGGCTGTCATCATCAGCACGCTGATCGGAGGCAGCTTGTTGGGATTCGCGGGAGCGTTGCTGGCGCTCCCGGTCGCGGCGACGGTCAAGGTCGTGATCTACGACGTGTGGCTCCACGATCGTGTCGAGGCGGGCGACGAGCTGGCCAGGGAACACGTCGAGGAGAAAGCCGAGGCGGAAGAGAAGGCCGGGGCTGTGGCGGTCGCGCGCGCCGAGGCCCGCAAGGGCGCGCTCGCCAAGCTCATGGGGCGGCGTCGGAAGGGGAGCGACGACCCCGGCGGGAAGGACGGTTGAGCGGCAGTAGCATGGCGTCATGCCCGAAGAGGCCGTCGGCAAGACCGGTATCCCCAGCGAGAAACGACAGAAGGCCGCGCGTCCGCGCGACCGGCTCGGTCGCCCGCAGGCGTGGGGAGCGGAGAACCAGCTCCACATGCCGAACTTCGACGAGATGACCTTGGAGGAGAACCACGAGCTCGGGCGCCGCTACGTGCGCGAACGTAACTTCTTCCCGGCCCACGAGGCCTGGGAGACGGCGTGGAAGCAGGCCCGGGGCACCGACGACGCCGAGTTCTTCAAGGGGCTCTCGCAGATGGGAGCGGGATACGTCCACCTGATGCGGGGGAACGCGCACGGCACCGTGACGTTGCTGCGCCGAGCATCGGGCCGCGTCGGCCGGTATCCAGAAGGGCATCGCGGGATCCACACGTTGGCGCTCCGGGACAAGCTCGAGGCGGATGCGGCCCGTGTCGTCCGGGGAGCGTTGGTGCCTGGTGAGGACGCAGCGTTCGATCCGCCCGACGTGTAACCTGTCCTCATGAGCCAGGTCGCGCCGACGGAGATGGAGTGGAAGGGCCGCACGGGCCCGTTCACCATCCTGTTGAACCCCGGGGTCTTCAGCCCCACGCACACCAGCCGCACGATCGCCGACGCGTTGGACATCGGTCCGGATGACACCGTGATCGATGTGGGTTGCGGCAGCGGCGTGCTGTCGTTCGTCGCGGCGCGCATGGGGGCCAAGCGCGTGATCGGTTGCGACATCTCCGAAGAGGCCGTCGAGGCCGCGACGAAGAACGCGAAGCGCCTCGGGCTGGACGATCGCGTCGAGTTCCGGGCGGGCAGCCTGCTCGACCCGGTCCGCGACGTCCGGGCGTCCGTGCTGATCGGTGACGTGTCCGGCATCCCGGACGAGATCGCGCAGGTGACCGGCTGGTTCCCCGACGGGCGTGCGGGCGGGCCCACCGGCGCCGAGCTACCCAGCCTGATGCTCCAGAGCATCGGCGACACCCTCGCCGTCGGCGGCCGGTTGTACCTTCCGACCGGCACCATCCAGGACGAGAAGTCCATCATCGCCGCCGCGCACCTGATGTTCGGCGACAACATGGAGCCGGTGATCGAGCGCGAGTTCCCGCTCCCCGATATCGTGGGCAAGTCCGTGGCCGTCGCCCGCATGATGAAGGAGGGTCTCCTCAACCTCCACCGCCGCGGCAGCCGCTGGCTCTGGCGTCTGCAGATCTGGCGCTGCGTCCGCACCTGACGCGACCGGTGCCCGGGCGTCGTCGGTTCCGGGATGTGGTGATGCTGGCCGCAGGTTCCTCGGGGTTCGCGTTGACCGCGATCGTCGCTGCGCGCGAAGGGATCGACGAACGCGAACGCGTCGCGTTCCGCGCGGTGAACGGCGCTTCCCTCGACTACCGCGCGGTGTGGGTCCCGATGCAGTACGGGACGTTCGCGACCGTGCCCGCGCTGGCGGGTCTCGCGTTCGCGCGGCGGCGTCCTCGTCTCGGCACGGGGCTCCTGCTCACCGGCACGTCCGCGTACGCCCTGGCGAAAGTCGCGAAGCGATACGTCGGTCGAGGTCGTCCGGCGACCGAACTGGAGGATGTCGTCATCCGCGGCAAGGAGGAGGGCGACCTCGGGTTCCCGTCCGGCCATGCCGCGGTCTCCGCGGCGCTCTCGACCGCCGCCGCCCCCTTCCTCCCGCCTCCCGTTCGGATGGTCGCCGCCGGACTGGCCGCGTTCGTGTCGTTCGCGCGCGTCCATGTGGGAGCGCACCTACCGCTCGACGTCGCCGGCGGCGCGTGCCTGGGGGTCGCGCTCGGCTCCGCGGTCAACCTGGCGCTCGGGATGGACGGCGGCCGCCCACGGGCGTGACCCTCGTGCGATCCCTCGAGACTCAACCACCCCTCGGTTGCGCGTCGATACCGTTGCTGCTACAGAACATCGGAAGCGGGGTCACCGCGCGCAACCGCAGGGGGTCAGCATGGTGAAGGCCGAAGGCGCCACGGAGGCGAAGAAGACGATCGCTCGCGAGGGGAAGCTCTCCGCCGAGCAGCGGATCGCGCGCGGGAAGGCCGCTCGCGAGAAGACGCCTCGAGCGAGCCACGCGAACTGGGAGCCGTCGCCGGAGCGATCCGACCTGGTGGCGTTGCTCAAGGAGCAGGCGGCCACCAGGCTCCCCGAGCTGATCGCGATCCGGCACGGCCGGATGTCCGCTTCACCGTTCACGTTCTACCGAGGGTCGGCGATCGTGATGGCCGACGACCTGGCCGGAACGCCGGTCAGCGGGATCAAGGTGCAGATCTGCGGGGACGCGCACCTGTCGAACTTCGGCGTCTTCGGTTCGCCGGAACGCCGGATGATGTTCGATCTGAACGACTTCGACGAGACGCTCCCCGGGCCGTGGGAGTGGGACGTGAAGCGGATGGCAGCGAGCTTCGTGATCGGGGCGCGCTCGGTCGGCTTCCCGAAGGGCACGGGACGGCAGGCGGCGATGGCGGCGGTGGAGTCCTACCGTGCGCGGATGGCGGAGTACGCCACGATGCGCGACCTCGACGTCTGGTACAGCCACATCACGTCCGAAGAGATCCTGGCCGCCACGACCACCGCCACCATGCGTAAGCGCACCGAGAAGGCGATGGCGAAGGCCCGGACCAAGGACTCCCTACAGGCGTTCGCGAAGCTCACGACCGTGGTGGACGGCAGGCCGCGGATCGTCGACGATCCTCCGCTCATCATCCGCGTGGACGCCGCCGAGCTCCCCGTCGAGATCGCGACCCTCCTCGGTCAGTACCGACGGACGCTCCAGGACGACCGCAAGCACCTCCTGGAGCAGTACGAGTTCGTGGATCTGGCGCGGAAGGTGGTCGGTGTCGGGAGCGTCGGCACCCGCTGTTTCATCGCGCTCCTCGCGGGCCGCGACGACGCCGACCCCTTGTTCCTCCAGGTGAAGGAGGCCCAGAGCTCCGTGCTGGAACGGCACCTTCCGAAGAGCCGGTTCCGCAACCATGGCCAGCGGGTCGTCGCCGGTCAGCGCTTCATGCAGGCCTCGAGCGACATCTTCCTCGGTTGGATCCGCGCTCCGGGAGGCATCGACTACTACTGGCGTCAGCTGCGCGACATGAAGGGTTCCGTGGTCGTCGAGGAGATGGTCCCGGAGGGGTACATGGCCTACGCGGGGCTCTGCGGTTGGGCACTCGCTCGCGCGCACGCTCGCTCGGGCGACCGGATCGCCATCGCGGCCTATCTGGGCAAGAGCGACGCGTTCGCGAAGGCGGTCGCCGAGTTCTCTGAGACCTACGCCGACCAGACCGAGCGGGACCACCAGACCATGCTCGACGCGATCGCCAAGGGGAAGATCAAGGCCGAGGTCGGCGTCTGACGACCTACATCGCAGGAGGTGCCGCCGCGGTGTCGGGACCGCCCTCGGCGAGCCAGCGCATCCCCAATTCGTAGAGCACGACCAGGGCCCCGAGCACGATCACCGAGACCCACGACAGGCCGACGAAGAAGAGCAGCACCACGGCGACGATCGGTCCGGCGAACCGAACGACATCGGCATGCGCACGGATCCAGACGGCGAACGGCCGGTCGGACGCAGCCACGTCCTTCCCGGCACCGTAGGCTCGGGCCGCCTGCCTCCGTGCCGCGTCGAGCCACTCGCGCTTGCCCAAAAGGAACGCGACCACCGCGACGAGCAACGCGATGACGAACAGCCATCGGGTGAAGCCGCGGAGGCTTCCGAACGCGTCGTCCAGGACCGCCTTCGCCGCCCCACGGTTCTGCGACGCGATCGAGTTCACGACGTCGGTCGAGACCTTCTTGATGATGAGGCGGGCGATCAACACGCCCACGATCGTGCCGACGGCGAGCTGGACCGCCGTGCGGCGGCGGTTGACCGACAGGACCAGCGTGATGGCGATCATGAGCAACGAGAACGCGATCAGCACGTACGTGAGCGTGTCGAAGAGCTTGACCGCGTTCTGGGCCGCCTCGAGGTCGGCCGACTGGAAGATCACGATCTGTCCGAAGTCCGGCGGGAGCGGCCGGCCGAGCGCGGACGAGAGCGCCGCGATCGCGCTGCTGACCTGCTCGGTGCCGGTGACCTGCGGCAGCGTGATCCGATCGCCGAGCAGCCCCTGTGCCACGGACTGGATCTGCTGCAGGATGGCGGTGATCGCGGGGAGGAGGTTCAACGTGACCTGCCCGTTCTCGATCGTGAGGCTGGGGCCTTGGCGGCCGCGCAGGATGTTCACCACCTTCTCGTGCGCGAACCGGTTCGCCTCGATCCAGAAATTCGCCCATGCCGCCGAGTTGAAGAACGTGAGCAGCTTGTCGTGGACGAAGCCCTGGATCGCGTTCGTGATGGGTCCCGCGAGGAACGCCGCCTGCGGCGCCGCCTGTTCGAGGGCGCTCTGCGCTCGCGCCTGGAGATCGAGCGTCGTGACGATCTGATCCGTCACGTAGTTGGCCAGCGCCGCCGTCACCTGCGGGTTGGTGCCGAGGGGGGCCACCGTATCGACCCACGCGTTGGTGTTCAGGAGCGTCCGGTGCGCCCAGGTGTCGACCGTGGTGACGGTGACGGAGAGGATCGTGAGGACGACCATCACGCCGACGAGGATCTTGCGCTGCTTGAGCCGCTTCACGACCTTCTCGCCCTCGTACCGCTCGAGCTTGTGATGCAGCTCTTCGTTCTCGGCGGCGATGACCGCGGGGTCGGGGGTCCGGTCGATCGGTGTGTCGCTCATGATGCCTCCGTTCGTCTCACGGGTTGCGCGGGTCGAGCGCTCATGCGTTGCCCCTGACCCTGGCCAGCAGATAGAGGATCTCCAGATACAGCCACACGAGCGTGGTCTGCAATCCGAACGCCGCATACCACTCGAACGCCGCCGGCGCGCCGGCCGCCACGCCCGTCTCCACCACCGCGAAGTCGGCGATCAGGCTCATGGCCGCAACGATGCTGATCACGACGCTGATCGCGATGCCGGTGGTCGAGCCGTTGTAGAGGAAGTTCAGCCGGACGCCGAAGATGCTCACGAACCATCCGAACAGATACAGGAACGAGATCCCCACGATCGCGATGAAGAGCACGCGCACGAACCGGCCGGTGACGCGGATGACGCGGAACGAGTACAGGAACAGGCACGCGATGAACACGCAGACCGTCGTCAGGAGGGCCTGCCCCACGATCCCCTGGTAGTAGGCCTCGTAGATCCGCGAGATCGACCCCATCCAGGTGCCCATCAACGCGGCATACACGATCCCCGCGACCGCGGCGATGCGCGGGTTGTTGACGGCCGCGAACGTCAGGGCGATCAACAGGATGTACCCGAGGAAGAACCACATCCCCGATGTGGTCGCGACCCGAGCCGCCCACTGCCAGCCGACCGCGGCGAACCCCAGCGTGATGACGACGAGGAACAGCGATCGAACGATGGTCCCGCCGTAGGTCATCGACTTCGTGACGGGTCGACCGCCGGTCAGCTCCTGCGTGTGCGCGGCCGAGAAGGTGTTCTCGTTCAGGACCTGCTTGGACAACCTGCCTCCTCCGAGGACATGAGATATGACCTCTGCCCGTCTTGTAGCACGAACGGTTGCGTAACAGCGCACGGTTGGTGGAGCGCATCTTCGTCCCCCGGCCAGCCCCGTGCCGGACGATAGCAGGAGGAAGTCGCTCCGAGTCCGACCGTGTTTGCACCGGTCATCCCGGTGGGCGATGCTTGCCCGAGCATCGTTCGACGCAAGGGGGATCGCATGAAGCAAGAAGTGACGGCGGATCCGGCCGACGCGCTCGTGGCGATCGGCAGGTCGTGGGGGTGGGTCCTCGCGTTCGGGATCATCACGCTGATCGTCGGGATCCTCACCGTCGCGTGGCCCGGTAAGACGGTCCTGGTCGTCGCGGTGCTGTTCGGGATCCAGCTCTTCGTCGCCGGGATCTTCCGGTTGGTGATGGCGTTCACCGACGATGGCGAGGGCCACCGCGTGGCCTACGCCTTGATCGGCATCCTCTCGATCCTCGTGGGGATCCTCTGTCTGCGGCACCTCTTCCAAACCGTGACCTTGCTCGCGCTGATCCTGGGCATCGTCTGGGTCATCGTGGGCGTCATGGACTTCTTCGCCGGGGTGTTCATCAAGGGGATGCCGCGACGAGGGTGGACGATCTTCATGGGCGTGGTGGGCTTCGTCGCCGGGATCGTCGTGCTGATGCAGCCGGCGATCTCGCTGGTGACGCTCGCCTGGGTGCTGGGGATCTGGTTGATCGTCTACGGGACGATGGAGATCGTCGCATCGTTCGGGCTTCGGAAGGTCGTCAGTGGAGCCGCCGCTACCTAGACCTCTCGATCCGCCGGGCGGAGGACCGCGACGGCGGCGACGTCGTAGCCGGCCTCCCGCAGGTGGTCGGCGCCTCCGCGGTCGATCGCGAGCACGATCCGGGTGACCTCGACGCCCGCGGACTCAAGGACCGCGGCGGCCGCACGCACCTGGTGCCCGGTCGTGCTGACGTCCTCGAGGAGGACGGCGCGGGCGCCGGGGGGCGCGTATCCCTCGACCTGCTCCATGGTGCCGTATGCCTTCGCCTCCTTGCGGACGACCGCGAGCGGGAGGCCGGTCTGCAGCGAGACCGCAGCGACGAGCAACGTGGCGGCCCCTTCGGGAGCCGCGAGGTGGTCGGTGCTCGGCGGCAAGAGGCGCGTGACCTCGCGGGCGAGCTCGTCCAGGAGGTCGGGCCTGGTCAGGAACCGGAACTTGTCGAAGTAGACCGTGGAGCGCTTGCCGCTCGACAAGACGAAGTCGCCGTGCAACTCCGAGGCCTCGACCAGGCGTCGGACGAGGTCGTCGTTCCGGTGTTCCTCCATCGGGCCGGTAGCATAGGCGGTCGATGGGTTGGTACTCGGCCGTCGGTCGTCCGCTGTTCTTCGCACTCCCCCCCGAGACCGCTCATCGCGTCGCCGGCGCGACCCTGCGTCTGCCGCTCCCGTGGCGCCGGATCGGGGGGGCGGTCGACGACCCCCGGCTCGAGGCGACGCTCGCCGGGATCCCGCTCCGCAACCCCATCGGCCTGGCCGCCGGGTTCGACAAGACCTGCACGCACCTGGACGCCCTGGGCGAGCTCGGCTTCGGTTACGTCGTCGGGGGCACCGTCACCCGCGCCTCCCGTGAGGGCAACGCGCTGCCGCGGATCGTGCGCTACCCGTCGAAGGCCTCGATGGCGAACGCGATGGGCCTGCCCAATCCGGGCGCCGAGGTCGCGGCCGTGCAGCTGGCGAACGCGCGCCGCTCGACGACTCCCCGCGTCGTCAGCGTGGCGGACGAAGCCGTGGAGGACGCGCTCGCGGCGTTCGAGCTGCTAGAGCCGCTCGTCGACGCCGTCGAGCTCAACGCGAGCTGTCCGAACGTGTCGTGGGGCCGCGATCGCGACAACGAGCAGCACCTCCGCGATCTGGTCAGCGGGATGCGCGCGCGGTCGGACCGGCCGCTGTTCGTGAAGCTTCCGCCGTTCACCGAGCCGGTCGAGCGCGACGTCGTGCTTGCGCTCGCGCGGATCGCGCAGGAAGCGGGCGCGTCGGGGATCACGTGCTCCAACACCAGGCTCGTGCGTGAGCCGCGGCTCTCGGTGGGCTCGGGCGGCTTGTCGGGCCGATCGCTGTGGGAGCGGACCGTTCCGATCGTGGCGGACGTCCACGCTGCGACCGGAGGCGCGATGGCGATCAACGCGTGCGGCGGCGTGTGGACGGCGGACGACGTCGTGGCGTGCCTGGAGGCGGGCGCGAGCACGGTGCAGATCTACTCCGCGCTCATCTTCCAGGGCCCGGGGGTCGTCGGAGCGCTCTGCCGGGGGACGGCTCGGACCCTGCAGCAACGCGGAGCGTCGGTCATCGACCTCACGGGAGCGTCCGAGCCCGCGGCGTGACCCTCGGGACTTCGCGTGCGGCGGAACGATTGGCGCGTGGACCTGTTCGCGGGGATGATGCCGCCGTGACGAACGTCCACGCGTCCACTCGGATCCGGCGCCGCCCCTCCGGCGAGCCCCCGCCGCTCCCTCGGGAGCAAGGATGGACCCGCTGGGCGTGGATCGTCGCCGGTGTCGTCCTGCTGGGCGTCGCCCTGGCTGCCATCCTCGCCGGAACGGACTCGGCGACCTCCTTCGACGATTCCGTGCTCCGATGGTTCGCCGATCACCGAACCACGACGCTCACCGATATCTCGAAGTCGATGCTCTCGGCGTCGGGGCTCACCACCGTCCTCCTGACCCGCCTCGTCGTGGCCGTCGTGTTGGTGGTCTTCAAGCGGTTCCGCCAACTCGTCGCGTTCCTTGCGACGTTCGTGGTGGTGGACTGGCTCGTCGCGACCGCGCTCTCGGTGCCGCTGCCGGCGCCGGATGTCGCACCCGTCGTGGCGCCCGGCCCGTTCTACTTCCCGTCACGCCCGATCTCCGCGATCGCGATCACCGTGATCCTGATGGCGTTCGTGCTCGTGCCGCGAGGGCCGGCCCGGCGCGCCGTCCTGGTCGTGGGGAACCTGTTGATCGCGGCCGAGGTGGCGGCGCAGCTGTTCCTGGCGACCGACGTCCCCAGCGCGATGCTCTACTCCTGGTTGCTCGCCGTCGTCGTCCCACCGCTCGTCTTCCGGTGGGCCGTGCCCGAGGAGGTGTTCCCCGTCTCGTACACGCGTGGAGGGAACGCCGCGCACCTCGACCTGGGAGGCGAACGACAGGTCGCCGTCACGCACGCCATGGCGGACCAGCTCGGCATGGAGGTGACGAAGGTCGAGCCGTTCGGTCTGGAGGGGTCGGGAGGATCGTCCCCGCTGCGGATGACGCTCGCAAACGGCACGCGGGTGTTCGGCAAGATCTACTCGACGTCGCACGTGCGCGCCGATCGCTGGTACCGGATCGGACGGACGATCCTCTACGGGCAGCTCGAGGACGAGACCCCGATCGGATCGGTCCGGCGCCTCGTGATCCTGGAGGACTTCGCGCTCCGGTTCCTCCGCGACTCCGGCATCCGGGTGGCGACGACGTACGGCATCGTCGAGCTGACGCCGAACCAGGAGTACATGTTGGTCACCGAGTTCTTCGAAGGATCGAAGAACCTCGGCGACTCCCAGATCGACGACGTCGCGATCGACGAAGGGCTGCAGCTCGTCCGCACGCTGTGGGACATCGGGGCGGCGCACCGGGACGTGAAGCCCGCGAACATGCTGATCAAGGACGGACACCTCCAGCTGGTCGACGTCTCGGGACTGGAGATCCGTCCGTCGTCGTGGCGGCAGGCGGTCGACCTGGCGAACATGCTCCTCACGCTCGCGTTGCAGACCGATGCCGACCGCGTGTACGCGCGAGCGACCGCGTTCTTCACTCCCGAGGAGATCGCCGAGGCGTTCGCGTCCGACGTCGGCCTCGCGGTGCCGACCGAGCTCTCGTCCAAGCTCAAGGCCGACGGGCGGCCGCTCCGCGAGCGGTTCAAGGAGTTGGCGCCGGCGGAAGCGCCCATCTCGATCCAGCGGTGGAGCGGGCGAAGGCTCGCCCTAACCGCGATCGCCGCGGTCAGCGTCCTTGTGCTCGCCGGCTTGTTCGTGGATGCCCTCCGCGCCGGGATCTCGTAGGTCGCTCAGACTGGGTGTTGCCGCCGGGTAGGTTCCCGTTCAAGATGTTTCCGATTCCCGGCCGCGTCCGAGGGAGGGCCCGCTTGGCCGAAGTTGCCATGAGCACCACCGACGCTCCTGCCACGAGCGAGCGCGTCGCCGTTCGCCTCGAGGGAGTGGTCAAGCGATTCGCCGAGGTGGCCGCCGTCGACGGGGTCGATCTCGACGTGTTCGAAGGCGAGTTCTTCTCCATGCTCGGCCCATCGGGCTCGGGCAAGACCACGTGTCTACGCATGATCGCCGGCTTCGAGATGCCCACAGCCGGCAGGATCCTGCTCGAGGGGCAGGACGTCTCGCGCCTGGCGCCGTACGAGCGCGACGTCAACACGGTGTTCCAGGACTACGCGCTGTTCCCGCACATGTCCGTGGCCGACAACGTGGAGTACGGCCTCCGGGTGAAACGGGTGCCGAAAGACGAACGCACCGAGCGGGTGAACGAGGCGCTCGCCATGGTGCAGCTCGCTGCGTTCGGCGAACGCAAACCGGCTCAGCTGTCGGGCGGCCAGCGCCAGCGGGTGGCGCTCGCGCGGGCGCTCGTGAATCGTCCCCGGGTGCTCCTGCTCGACGAGCCCCTCGGCGCCCTGGACCTGAAGCTCCGGCAGGCCATGCAGATCGAGCTGAAGGAGATCCAGCAGTCGGTCGGGCTGACGTTCATCTACGTGACCCACGACCAGGAAGAGGCGCTCACCATGAGCGACCGCCTCGCGGTGTTCAACCACGGGCGCGTCGAGCAGGTCGGGACGCCCGCCGAGGTCTACGAGCGTCCCGCGACAGGGTTCGTCGCGGGTTTCGTCGGTGTGTCGAACGTGCTGGATGGGCCGGCGGCCCGCGAGGTCACCGGCGATGCGCAGGCGTTCACGATCCGGCCGGAGAAGATCGCCCTGCGCGAGCCGGGTGTCAACGGTTGGCGCCGACGAGTGTTCGGCATCCGGGCACGTCCGCGAGGTCGTATACCTGGGTGCCGTCACCCGATACATCGTGCAGCTCGACGTGGGTGGCGAGCTGGTCGTGATGCAGCAGAACCTCACCACCTCCTCCATGGAGGCGCTCCAGGTGCGCGGCAAGGTCGTGCTCCTGGTGTGGGAACGGAAGCAACAACCGCCCGGTCGAGGAGGCCGGGGGTGCGCTCGAGGGGTCGATGGACCAACAGGAGGGAGCTCGATGAAGCAGCGGATGAGATGGCTCGCCGTGGCGGGCGTGCTGACGCTGGTCGCCGTGGCGTGCAGCAACAACAACAACAGCGGGGGCGGGAGCACCGGAGGGGGAGGTGGCTCCACCGGTCCGACGGTGGTCGACACGATCGGGACCGGGGAGGGCCAGCTGAGCCTGATCGCGTGGCCGGGCTACACCGAGAAAGGCTGGGTGAAGCCGTTCGAGGACCAGACCGGCTGCCAGGTCACAGTGAAGTACGGCAACACGTCGGACGAGATGGTCAACCTGATGCGGCAGGGCGGCGGCACCGAGTACGACGGCGTGTCCGCCTCTGGTGACGCCACGAACCGTCTGATCGCGGCCGGTGACGTCGCGGCGATCGACGTCCAGAAGCTCTTCCCCGACTACGCGAACGTGATGCCGTCGTTGCAGTCGCCCGCCCACAACACGGTGAACGGCGTGCACTACGGCGTTCCCTACATGTGGGGTCCGAACTTCCTGATGTACAACACGGACGTCGTCACGCACGGCACCTACGAGCTGGGCATCGGTGTTCGAGACGACGATCAACGGTGCGCCGAACCCGTACGCGGGCAAGGTGACGGCGTACGACAGCCCGATCTACATCGCCGACGCGGCGCTGTACCTCTCCAAGACGCACAGCCGGACCTGGGGATCACCGACCCGTACGAGCTGACCCAGGATCAGCTCACGGCGGCGACCGACCTGCTGAAGCAGCAGGCGGGCATGATCAAGAAGTACTGGGCCGTCTACACCGACGAGATCGACGGGTTCAACGCGGGCGACATGGTGATCGGCACCGCGTGGCCCGTGAACCTGCAGTACACGGCGGCGGCCGGCAAGGTGCCGGTCGACTTCGTCATCCCGTCCGAAGGCGTGACCGGTTGGGCCGACACCTGGATGATGTCGAGTCACGCCAAGGACCCCAACTGCATGCTGATGTGGATGAAGTACACGCTGCAGCCCGACGTGCAGACACAGGTCGCCGAGTTCTACGGAGCGACGCCGTCCAACACGCGTCGTGCGCGCAACTGAACAAGGACCTGGGCGCGGACGCCGCGAGCTACCACTGCGGAGACGACGCGTTCCTCTCGCAGGTGAAGCTGTGGAAGACCCCGTTGTCGGAATGCGGCGACGACCGTGGCCAAACATGCACGGACTACTCCACGTGGACGAATGCGTGGACGGAGATCCGCGCGAGTTAGTCGGCAGGACCGACGCGGACCGCGGGGGCCCGGGAGACCGGGCCCCCGACCGCGACCGACAGACGAGGGATCGATGGCTGCAGGAACCTCGACGCCGACGCGCGGTGCCGACGAGTGGGATCGTCCGCCGCACGTCGGCTGCACTCTTCCGGCATCCGCGGCTGAAGCTCTGGCTCACGTTGGGACCGACCGCGGCGTGGATGCTCGTGATCTACCTCGCGTCACTCGCGCTGATGCTGGTCACGGCGTTCTGGCGGCTCAACGAGCTGTCGTCGCAGATCGAGCGGGTGTGGGGGCTCCAGAACTTCCAGACGCTCGCGAACTCGCCGGTCTATCCGCACGATCACGATACGAACGGTCGGCATGGCGACGGCCGTGACGATCACGGACCTCATCCTCGCGCTCCCGATCGCGTACTTCGCCGCTCGGGTGGCGGCGCCCCGGACGCGCTCGCTCCTGCTGCTCGCCGTCGTGATGCCGTTGTGGTCGAACTACCTGGTGCGTGTGTTCGCGTGGAAGGTGATCACGGCGGGCGACGGGCCGCTGCAGTCGTTCCTCCGGCTGCTGGGCATCCATCACAGCATCTCGGCCAGCAACTGGGCCGTGTGGCTCACGTTCTCCTACCTCTGGCTGCCGTTCGCCATCCTCCCGATCTTCGGAGCGCTCGAGCGCTTGCCGGACTCCCTGCATGGAGGCGTCGAGCGACCTGGGAGCGCGCAACTCGATGACGTTCCGCCGCGTGGTGATCCCGCTCGTGTTCCCCGGTATCGTCGCCGCGTCGATCTTCACGTTCGCCCTCACGCTCGGCGACTACATCACACCGACGCTCGTCGGCAAGGGGTTCTTCATCGGCAACGCCATCTACAACCTCGTCGGCCTGGCGAGCAACCTGCCGCTCGCCGCGGCGCTCACGATGATCCCGGTCGTCATCATGATCATCTACCTGTCCGTCGCGCGGAAGCTCGGCGCGTTCGAGGCGTTGTAGGCCGATGGAGTCCCGGCTCGCGCGTTTCCTCATCAAGGCGGGAACGGGCGTTACGCTCGTGTTCCTCTACGCACCGCTCGTGATCCTGGCGCTCTACGCGTTCAACAAAGGCGTCACGCGCTCATGGCCGCCGGATCTGTGGACGACGAAGTGGTTCTCCGCGGCGTGGAACGACGACCTTCTGCCCGGCGCGCTCAGGAATTCGATCCTGGCGGCGGTCGGAGCCACCACGATCGCGTTGGTCCTGGGTTCGCTGGCGGCGTTCGCCGTCCACCGGTTCACGTTCTTCGGCCGCGACACGATCTCGTTCGCGCTCGTGCTCCCCATCGCGCTGCCGGGCATCGTCACGGCGATCGCGCTCTCGTCCTCGATCGACTACGCGAACAGCGCGATCGGTCTGACCCCCGGGCTCCTGACGATCATCATCGGTCACGCCACGTTCTGCATCGTGGTGGTGTTCAACAACGTGATCGCCCGGCTGCGCCGAAGTCCGACGTCGCTCGTCGAGGCGTCGATGGACCTGGGCGCGGACGGATGGCAGACGTTCAAGTACGTCACGTTCCCGGCGCTGCGGACGGCCCTCGTGGCCGGCGGGCTGCTCGCATTCGGGCTCTCGTTCGACGAGATCGTCGTGACGAACTTCACGGCCGGGTCCACGCTCACGCTTCCGATCTGGATCTTCAACAACCTCCGGCTCCCGAAGCAGCAGCCGGTGGTGAACGCGGTGGCGCTGGTGCTCATGTTGCTCTCGATCATCCCCGTGTACTTCGCGCAGCGGCTGGCGGGTGGCGGGCAGGCGCTCGGTGCCGTCTCGAGACGAGATTCGGCCGCGGCCGTCCCCGGGCTGGAGAGCGCTGGCCCCGGCTAGAGGTACTGGCTAGAGGTATTGGCCGCCGCGGGGCGGGCCGTCGGGCTGGGGAGGCTCTTCCTGTCCGCCGGGGAGGCCACGGCGGCGGAGCTCCTCGAACTGCGCACGGGCGGCCGCCTGCTGCGCGAACATCGCGGCTTGGATCCCGTGGAACAGGCCTTCGAGCCAGCCGACGAGCTGCGCCTGGGCGATCCGGATCTCGGATTCGCTCGGCACCTTGCCGACCGGGGGGGCGAGGGCTGCGAGCTCGTCGCGCAGGTCCTCCGAGATCGACTCGCCGAGCTCTTCGACCGACCGCTGGTACACCTCGGCGAGTCGCGTGCGGCCGGACTCGTCCAGCGACGCGTGCCGGGTCTCCTCGAGCAGCTCACGCACCATGCTCGCGATCCGCAACAGCTTCGCCGGTTCCGTGATCGTCTCCGAGGGAGGCGTCGCTTGCTCTCCGGCCTCGACGGGCACGGCCAGTTTCACCTCGACCGGCGTCTCGGGATCGCTCATCGCCTCACGCTAGCACCGGCGGAGGGGAACCCGCCCGTGGCCCGGATCGTCATGCGTCGGGGAGCAGCACGCCGAACCCGTCGCGCGTGAGGCGCAACAGGACCTGACCTGGGCGGCGGAGGTCCGCGACGCGTTCCGCCGACAACGCCTCGAGCTCACGGAGCTTGTCGCCGAGCGGCTCGAGTCCCTGTCGGCGCGCGAAGCTCAGGGCCTTCGCGTTCCGCCACACCTTGCCGCGCGCCTCCTTCAGGAATCGCTTCGACCCGGCCCGGTTGAACGGCGTGAGCAGGTGGTCGAGGAGCGTGCGGTCGCCGGGCTGCTCCATCTTCCGCAGCTCGTGGTCCTCGGCGGCCACGCGGCCGGACAGGATGGCGTCGATCCGTTCGTGATCCCGCGAGCGGCGTTCGACCAGCGCCGGATCGTCGAACTGGTCATCGGTGATCACCAGGATCAACGCTTGCGGCAGGTCGTAGTTGATATGGGCGTTCATGCCGAGCAGCAGGTGCCGGATCGGCGGAACGCGCGGCGCCGCGTTGGCCGCCTCGAACGCGATCCGCCACGGCTCGGACACGGAACCCTTCGCGTTCCACTCCTCGAGCGCATCGAGGTAGAGGTCGGCGAACGCGATGTCCCACCGCTCGGTCCAGGCGCCGTCGACGAACGCGCCGCGCTCGATCTCGTGCTTCACCGCGATCGTGGTGCGCATGTAGGTCGAGAGGAAGTGCTGCCGTTCGTCGCCGGACGCGCGCATCGGCTGCACCAGCGCGTCCATGCGGGACAACAGGTCGTCGATCGGAGCCATCGCCGGGCTACGCGTGTTCGGCGAGCTTCCGGATGAACAGCGCCTCGGCGACGGCCATGTGTTCGAGCTCTCCGAGGTCCACGCTCTCGTTCACCGAATGGATGTTGGAACGCTCGTCCATCGCCCCCCACACCAGCACCGCGATGCCGGGGAACGTCTCCGCGAGCATCGGCACGAGCGGGATGGACCCGCCCGAGCCCGCCTCTATGACGTCGGCACCGTATGCCTCCTGCAGCGCCTCGCGTGCTGCCAGGAGCGCCGGCGACGACGTGTCCACGATGTACCCCTGCCCGGCGTCGAACGCCCCGCCCTCGATCGTGACCTCCACGCCCCACGGGGCCGCCTCCCGGAGGAACGTGGTCAGCTTCTCCGTCGCGGCGATCGCGTCGTCGCCGGGCGCGAGGCGGAGGCTGACCCGCGCTCGCGCCACCGGCACGACCTGGTTCGACGAGCCGTGGATCGCCGGTGCATCGATGCCCAGGACCGCGACGGCCGGGCCGGCCCACACGCGGTCCGCGATCGAACCCGTCCCGATGGTCTGGAGCCCGACGACGGTCCCGGCCTCCTCCCGGAAGTCCCCCTCCGGGTAGGCGGCGCCCTCCCACGTGAACCGGCGCAGGCCGGGGATCGCGACGTTGCCCTCGTCGTCGTGGAGCTTCGAGATGATCCGCGCCAGCGCGGTGATCGCGTCCGGGATGGGCCCGCCGTACGAACCGCTGTGCTGCGCCTGATCGAGCACGCGCACCTGCACCACGCAGTCCGTGACGCCGCGGATGCTCGTCGTGATGGTGGGGACGCCGGTGCGGTAGTTGCCTGAATCGCCGATCACCGCCACGTCGGCGCGGATGAGCTCGGCGTTGCCCCCGACCAGCTGGGGAAGGTGAGCCGTGGAGCACTCCTCCTCGCCCTCGACCAGGACCTTCACGGTGACGGGCACGTCGCCGCCGATCGCCCGCAGCGCGGCCGCGTGGATCGCCACGCCGGACTTGTCGTCGGCCGAACCGCGCCCGTATAGCCGTCCGTCGCGCACAGCGGGCTCGAAGGGCGGCGAGTCCCATTGCTCGATGGGACCTTCCGGTTGGACGTCGTGGTGTGCGTACAACAGCACCGTCGGGGCATCCGCCGGCCCGTCGATCTGACCGAAGACGGCCGGGTGACCGCCGTCGAGTTCGAGCAGGCGGGCGTCGGCTACACCTGCCGCGATCAAGATATCTCGCGTCGCCTCCGCCGATGCTCGGACGTTCGCGGGGTCGTCGCCCGGATACCCCTTGGACGGGATGCGCACCAGGCGCTCCAGGTCCGCGATGGTTCGCGGCATGTCGCCGGAGATGCGTGCACGGAGGTCATCGGTCGTCATGGGGCGGACGATATCGCGTTCGTGCTCAGGCGCGCGGCTCGTTCTCCGGCATCCGCCAGTCATAGGGGCTCACGAACGACGTCACGAGCTGCGCGTAGTTCGCGCGTGCGAAGGCGACCGGGTTGTCGATGTTGGCTTGGCTCATCGAGCCCCGGAGCTGTTCGACCGACGTGTACTCGCGCTCGTTCATCCACGCCTCCAGCTCGCGAAGCACCACGGTGATGTGCTCGGGTCCGTCGTGCAGCAGCGCGGACGCCATCATCACGACGTCCGCGCCGGCGAGCAGCACCTTCAGCGCGTCGGCACTCGTGTGGACACCGGTCGTGGCGGCGATCGACGCGCGGATCCGGCCGTGGAGGATCCCGATCCATCGCAACGGCAGCCGGAGCTCTTCCGACGTCGAGAGCGTGAGTGTGGGGTCGACGCGGAGCGTGTCGAGATCGATGTCCGGTTGCATGAAGCGGTTGAACAGCACCAGGCCGTCGGCGCCCGCTTCCACGAGCCGGTTGGCGGTGTGGCCGACCGAGCTGAAGAAGGGCCCGATCTTGACGGCGAGGGGGATCGTGATCTCCGAGCGCACCGCTTCGACCAGGTCGACGTAGCGGCGCTCCACCGCGGCGCCGGACTCGTCCGGATCGGCGGCGATGAAGTACACGTTCAGCTCCAGTGCGTCGGCGCCCGCATCCTGCAGCCGTCGCGCGTGCTTCGTCCACCCGCCCATCGAGATCCCGTTGAGGCTCGCGATGACCGGGATCTTGAGCTCCGCCTTCGTCGCCTCCACGTGACGCAGGTATGCCTCGGATCCGGTGTTGTAGTCCTCGAACGCCGGCAGGTACGAGGGCGCTTCAGCGAAGCTGTCGGCCCCGGCCTCGAGCGCGCCGTGGATCTGCATCTCCTCGTGCTCGATCTGCTCTTCGAACAACGAGGGGAGGACGACAGCGGACGCGCCGGCATCCTGGAGCCGTCGGAGCGTCTCGATCCGCTGGCCGAGCGGCGAAGCCGACGGCACGATCGGGTTCGCGAGGTCCAAACCGAGGTACCGGGTGCGCAGGTCCGTCATCCGTCGGGTCCTCCTTCTTCGATGGCCTCGGTCACCTCTTCGATCGACCCGTCGGGGGCGACGCTCCGGTCGACGCCGGCGAGTTGCTCGTAGAGGTGACGCCGCGCATCGACGTCGGCTTGCGCTTCACGCCCCAACCGCTCGGCCCGATCGGGATCGCTCCGCGCCAGCATCGCGTAGCGCGCCTCCTTCGAGGTGAACGCCTTCAAGGGGATCGAGGGCTTCTTGCTGTCCAGGCGCAGCGCTCGCTCGCCCGCCTCCTCGTTCCGAGGGTCGAACCGGTACAGCGGCCAGTAGCCGCTGTCGACCGCCTCCTTCTGGTGGCTCATCGCCGTGGACATGTCGATCCCGTGCGCGATGCAGTGGCTGTACGCGATCACGAGCGACGGACCGCGGTGGGCCTCCGCCTCCGCCAACGCCTTGACGGTCTGCGGCATGTCGGCGCCCATCGCGATCTGCGCGACGTAGACGTTGCCGTACGCCGTGGCGATCATGCCGAGGTCCTTCTTCCCGCCCGACTTCCCCGCCGCCGCGAACTTGGCCACCGCGCCGCGCGGTGTCGACTTCGAGGCCTGGCCTCCCGTGTTCGAGTACACCTCGGTGTCCAGGACCAGGACGTTCACGTCGCGGCCCGAGGCGAGCACGTGGTCAAGGCCGCCGAACCCGATGTCGTAGGCCCACCCGTCGCCGCCGACGAGCCAGACGCTCTTCGGCACGAGCGCGTCGGCCACGGCGTCGAGGTTCTCGGCTACGTCCGATCCCTCCATCCGTGACAGACGGGTCCGGAGCTCTTCGACCCGGCGTCGCTGCTTGTCGATCTGTTCGTCGCCCTGCGCGTGGATGCCACCCAGGAGGCCCGACACGAGGTTGATGCCGAGCTCGTCCTCCAACTCCTCGAGCAACGTCGTGCCGAGCTCGATCTGTGCATCGAGGGCGAGGCGCATCCCCATGCCGAACTCGGCGTTGTCCTCGAACAGGGAGTTCGCCCACGCGGGCCCGCGTCCGTCGGCGTCGACGCTCCACGGCGTGGTGGGCATGTTCCCGCCGTAGATCGAGGAACATCCGGTCGCGTTGGCCACCACCATCCGATCGCCGAACAGCTGCGTGAGCACCTTGAGGTACGGGGTCTCACCGCAGCCGGAGCAGGCGCCCGAGAACTCGAACAGCGGACGCATCTGCTGGGACCCCTTCACCGTGTCGGCGCGGACGTCGGCGCGGGACGGATCGGGGATCTCCAGGAAGAAGTCGAACGCGCGGCGCTCGACGTCGAGGTGCTCGGGTTTCGGCTCCATGTTGATGGAACGGTGCTTCACCTGTTCCTTGCTATGGGCCGGACACACGTCGACGCAGATCCCGCAGCCGGTGCAGTCGTCGGGCGCCACCTGGATCGTCATGCGCATCCCGGGCTGCTCGCGCGACTTCCATTCCTTGTCCTGGAATCCTTCGGGGGCGCCCTCGAGCGCCGACGGCTCGAACACCTTCATGCGGATGGCCGCGTGGGGGCAGACCAGCGCGCACTTGGCGCAATCGATGCAGATCGACGGATCCCAGATCGGGATCTCGTGCGCGATGCTCCGCTTCTCCCAGCGAGCCGTGTCGGTCGGGAACGTCCCGTCGACCGGGAACGCCGACACCGGCAGGAGGTCGCCCTGGCCGGCGATCATCTTCGCGGTCACCCGCTGCACGAACTCGGGGGCGTTCGCGGGCACGGGCGGGAGGACGTGGCGGTCGCCGGTCGCCTCGGCCGGCACGGCCACCTCGTGCAACCCGGCCACCGCGGCGTCGACGGCGGCGAAGTTCCGCGTCAGGACGGTCTCCCCCCGCTTGCCGTAGCTCGCGACGATCGCGTCCTTGATGGCCTGCACCGCCTCGTCGATCGGGAAGATGTCGGCGAGGGCGAAGAAGCACGTCTGCAGCACGGTGTTGATGCGGGTGCCCAGCCCGGCCTCCTTGGCGATGGCATAGCCGTCCACCACGAACAGCCGCAATCCCTTGTCGACGATCTGTCCCTGCACCTCGACGGGCAACCGCTCCCAGACCTCGTCGGGGCCGAACGGGCTGTTCAGCAGGAGCGTCGCTCCGGGAGCGGCGATCCCCAGGACGTCGGATCGTTCCAGCCGCTCGAAATCGTGGCAGGCGACGAAGCTCGCCTGCTCGATCAGGTAGGTGGACCGGATCGGGCGAGGCCCGAAACGCAGGTGCGAGACGGTGACCGAGCCGGCCTTCTTCGAGTCCAGGACGAAGTACCCCTGCGCGTGCAGGTCGGTGTGCGCACCGATGATCTTGATCGAGTTGCGGTTCGCGCTCACCGTCCCGTCGCTGCCGAGCCCGACGAACACCGCCCGGATCACGTCGTCGGGCTCGGTCGTGAACGAGCGGTCGACCGGCAGGCTCGTGCCCGACACGTCGTCGACGATGCCGACCGTGAAGTGGTTCTTCGGCTCCTCGGCGTCAAGCTCGGCGAAGACCGCCACCGCCATGGCCGGCGTGAACTCCTTCGACGACAGGCCGTACCGGCCGCCGATCACCCGCGGCATCCCGGCGTCGAACCGGACGCGCCCCGCCGTCTCTTCCTCAACGAGCGCCGTGACCACGTCTTGATACAGCGGCTCGCCGGGCGCGCCGGGCTCTTTCGTGCGGTCGAGCACCGCGATCCGCCGCACCGTGGACGGCATAGCCGCGACGAGGGCCTCCGTCGAGAACGGCCGGTACAGCCGGACCTTCACGGCGCCGACCCGCTCGCCGCGCTCGATCAGTGCCTCGACGGCCTCCTCGACGGCGCCGCATCCCGATCCCATGAGCAACACGACTCGCTCAGCCTCGGGATGCCCGACGTAATCGAAGAGGTGGTACGTGCGTCCGGTGCGGTCGGCGACGCGATCCATCGTCTCCTGGACGATGTCGGGGACCGCCGCATAGAACGGGTTCGCCGCCTCGCGCGCCTGGAAGAACACGTCGGGGTTCTGCGCCGAGCCTCGGAGGACGGGGTGATCCGGAGTGAGCGCCCGCGATCGGTGCTCCCGAACGAGTCGATCGTCGATCAGCGCTCGGAGATCCGACTCCTCGAACGCTTCGATCTTGTCGACCTCGTGCGATGTCCGGAAGCCGTCGAAGAAATGCAGGAACGGGACCCGCGTCCGGAGCGTCGCGGCGTGGGCGACGAGCGCCATGTCCTGCGTTTCCTGGACCGACGAGGAGCAGAGCATTGAGAACCCGGTCGTTCGAGCGGTCATCACGTCGCTGTGATCGCCGAAGATCGAGAGCGCGTGTGTCGCCACGGTCCGTGCCGCGACATGCATCACGAACGGCGTCAGCTCTCCCGCGATCTTGAACATGTCGGGGATCATCAGGAGCAACCCTTGGGACGACGTGAAGGTGGTGGCGAGCGCGCCGGCTTGGAGGGCGCCGTGCAGCGCGCCGGCGGCGCCTCCCTCGCTCTGCATCTCGACGACGGTGGGCACGGCGCCCCAGAGGTTCGTTCGCCCATGGGCCGACCACGCGTCGGCGAGCTCACCCATCGCCGACGACGGGGTGATGGGGTAGATCGCGATCACCTCGGAGAGCCGATGCGCGACGTTCGCGACCGCCTCGTTCCCGTCCACGGTCACGTGGGAGCGTGTCTGCACGATCTCCCTCGGCCCGGCCCGGACGGTCATCACTCGATGGTACGTCTCGGTGCGCCGCGTGCGGGGCCGATGGTCCCGGATGCGGAGGGTCGAACGCCGGCGACGACTCGACACCGGCAGCCCACACTCGGGTCTAGGAGCGCGCTGACCGGAGGTGAGACGCAGTGGACGTGTCGGTGCACCACGAGGGCGGGGATCGCTACCGCGTGGAGATCGGGTGGCACGCGCTGACGGTGGATCAGCCGGACACGGGGGACACGGGCCCCACGCCGACCGATCTGTTCGTGGCGTCGCTCGCGTCGTGCGTGGCGCACTACGCCGGGAGGTTCTTCGCTCGCCACGACATCGACCCGGACGACTTCCAGGTCGACGCCTCGTTCGAGATGGCGGATCGTCCGGCGCGCGTCGGACGGATCGACATCGGGCTGCGGCTCCCGCGGGGGTTCCCGGAGGAGATGCGCGACCGGCTCGTGGCCGTGATCGACCACTGCACGGTGCACAACTCGATCACGATGCCGCCGGAGGTGCGGATCGAGGTGCGAGCCCCCGGCGGCGCCCTCTAGGGAGAGAGCCGGTCGACCCGCCAGCCGGAGGGCTCGTCGGCTTCGACGACGTATCGGAACCGATCGTGCAGGCGGTACGCGCGCGCCTGCCAGAACTCGACGGAATCGGGGACGATCCGATAGCCACCCCAGAACGGCGGACGCGGGACGTCGTCGCCGGGGTACTTCGCGTCGAACTCGATGAATCGCGACATCAGCTCGTCCCGCGAAGCGAGGACCGTGCTCTGCCGTGACGCCCACGCGCCGATCCGCGCCTCGCGAGGGCGGCTCGCGTAGTACGCGTCGGATTCCTCGTCCGTCGTGCGCTCGACCGAGCCCGTGACGCACACCTGCCGGTCGAGCTCCTTCCAGAGGAGCGCGAACGCTGCGGTGGGGTTCTCGGCGAGCTGGCGAGCCTTCCGGCTGTCGAGGTTCGTGTAGAAGACGAATCCGCGCTCGTCGAACCCGCGGAGCAGCACGTGTCGCACCGCGGGCTTCCCGCTCGCGTCCGCGGTGGCGAGCGCGATGGCGTTCGCCAGATGGATGCCGTCGGCCTCGGCGTCCTCGAACCACCGGCGGAACTGCACCATGGGGTCACCGCTCAGGTCGTCGGCTTCGAGCGAGAGGTCGGGCTTGTCGCTCATGTGGCTAGCTTTCCACAAGCGGGCGCTCCCGCCCGGCCCCGCTACGAGGTGTCGCGCGGGCGAAGCGAGCCGGCGTCGTCCCGACGTGTCGTTTGAAGTGCCGGGTGAGGTGCGCCTGATCGTGGAAGCCCACGCTCGTCGCCACCTGAGCGATGGGCTCCCCTTCGAGCAGACGCCCTCTCGCCGCGTCGATGCGTCGGCCGAGGAGGTAGCGGTGCGGCGCGATCCCGAACCTGCGGGAGAAGGACCGCACCAGATGCGCCGGGGACACGTGGAGGATCCGTCCCGCCTCTGCCAGCGTGAGCGACCCAGAATCGGCGCTCGTCGAGGAGGTCTCGAAGGTCGGAAGCGACGTCGTCGTCGGGTCGCTCCGCGGCCATCCCGTTCCGATCGCCGAGGTGCGCTGAGAGTCGCGCGCCAACGACGGCGAGGATGCTCTCCGCTGCGAGTGCCTCACCCGGATCCTGGAGGACCCGATGGAGCGCGCTGCAGCCGACGGATGAGCGCCGGGTCCTCGATGTCGGGTTCGTCGACGGCCCGGCCGGCCATCCGCTCGTCCAGCACGTCGGTTCCCACGTAGAGCACCCGTTTGCGGAAGCCGTCGGTGCCGGCGGAACGACCGTCGTGCACGACGTGGGGCGGGAGGAGCGTGATCCGAGCGCCCACGGCGCCGCGGTGGCGGGTGTCCAGGTCGTAGCGGATCGCGCCCTCGTCGACGATGAACAACGTCCAGGTGTCGTGCGTGTGCGGCGGGTACACGTGGTCGACGAACCGTGCGTGGAAGACCTCGTGGATGCCGGGCACCGCCGGCTTCCACGCGCGAACCCACTCGCGTGGCGTGGCCAAGACGCGTCGATCGTACAAGACCTCTTCTGGGTCAGGGTCTTGGATCGTGCACCGTGGAGCTTCGATCGGGTCGCGACCCGCGATGAACGACCTGTTCGCCCTGTTGGGCTTCGCGTTCGTGGGGACGGTGTCTCCCGGACCCAACAACGCGGTGCTCTGGGGGTCGGGCCTGCGGTTCGGGTTCGGACGAACAGTCCCGCACGTCCTGGGTACGGCCATCGGGATCGGTGCGATCGTGCTCGGCGTGGCGGCGGGGATCGGCGCGCTCCTCGAGGCGGTGCCCGCCGCCGAGGTCGTCCTGAAGGTGGTCGGCTCTGTCTACCTGCTGTACGTCGCGTACCTCGTCGCCGGCAGCGGTGGGGTCGGACGGACGGACGTCGCACATCCGTTGAGCGTGTGGCAGGGGGTCGTGTTCCAGTTCGTCAATCCGAAGGCGTGGATCTTCTCGGTCGCGGCCGTGAGCGCGTTCCTGCCCCGCGCCCTTCCTCGGCTCGTCGCCGTCGGACTGCTCACCGGCATCCTCATGGTCGTCGTCGTGGGGTCCTCGTCCATCTGGGCCGCCGGCGGGGCGGCGCTCGGGAGGGTCGTGGAGGATGAACGGAGGCGTCGCGCCGTGAGCATCGTGCTCGCGATCTTGCTCGTGGCCTCGGTCGTGCTCATCTGGGTCTAGTGGAGCGGGTGCCCCCGGCAGGACTCGAACCTGCGCTTCCGGCTCCGGAGGCCGGCGCTCTATCCTCTGAGCTACGGGGGCGCGTACTCGCAGCGGGAGTCTAACAACGGGCCTCGTTCGCCTCGTTCGCAGCCGATGCCGAGACCGATGGCGGCGCTCGGCTATCCTCGGGGCATGTCGGAACGAGGCATGTCGGAACAGCACGTCCCCGTGATCCTCCTGGTCGACGACGACCCGGTGATCACGCGGCTGCTCGAGGTCAACTTCCGCCTGGTGGGATTCCGGGTTGCGGCGGTCGCGCGCGGTGACGTGGCGCTCGAGCGGGCACGGGCGGTTCCGCCGAGCGCGATCGTCCTCGACGTGATGCTCCCGGGGCTGGGTGGCTACGAGGTGTGCCGGCAGATGCGGCTGATCCCGAGCCTCGCCGACGTGCCGGTGGTCTTCCTCACCGCCCGCTCGCCCGACGAGGACCAGGCCGCGCAGGGCGGGCTGGGACCCGTGGACTTCGTGAGCAAGCCGTTCGAGCCCGGCGATCTCGTCGAGCTCATCCGCCGGCGGGTCGCGGAGCGGCAACGGTCGTGATCGAGGAGCGCCTCCTCGAGCTGATCCGGGCGGCTCTCGAGACGGCGGCGGGCGAGCTCGGCATCGAGAGCGAGCGGCCGGAACCGGAGCTGTTGCCCACCAAGCAGAAGGAGCACGGTGACTTCGCGTCCAACGTCGCGCTCGTGTTTGCATCGCGAGCCGGCCGGAAGCCTCGCGAGGTAGCCGAGGCCATCCGCACGGCGTTCCCCGAGGCGCCGTTCGTCGAACGCGTCGAGGTGGCCGGCCCGGGATTCCTGAACATCTTCGTCACCGACGGTTGGCTGCACGACGCGCTCCGCGACGTGGTGGCGAGCCGGCGCGGCCTACGGCGCCGGGGAGCCCAACGGCAAGCGCGTCCAGGTTGAGTTCGTCAGCGCGAACCCGACCGGCCCGCTGCACGTCGGCCACGCGCGGAACGCGGTGCTCGGCGATGCCATCGCCCGTCTGCTCGCGCATGCCGGCTGGAACGTCGAGCGCGAGTACTACTTCAACGACGCCGGCGGCCAGATGGACCGCTTCGGCGCATCCGTGGAGGCGCGCTACCTCACGCGTTGCGGGATCGAGACGTCGATCCCCGAGGACGGGTATCACGGTTCCTACATCGATGCGCTGGCGCTCGAGTTGAAGGAGGAGGTCGGCATCGCCTACGTGGAGATGTCTCCCGAGAGCCGGCTCCCGTTGATCAGACAGGCGGCGGCGGAGCGCGTCCTCGATGGATCGAGCGAACGCTCGAACGGTTCGGGGTGGTGTTCGACACCTACATGTCCGAGGCCTACCTCGCGGAGAAGGGAGAGATCGTCCAGGCGATCGAGCGTCTGCGAGACGCCGGGCACATCTACGAGGCGGACGGAGCCGTGTGGTTCCGCTCCACGACCTTCGGCGACGACAAGGATCGTGTGGTGATCCGCTCGAACGGCATCCACACGTACTTCGCCGCGGACTGCGCGTACGTCATCGACAAACTCACGCGCGGGTTCGACCACCTCATCTACGTGTGGGGGGCCGACCACCACGGCGACGTCGTCCGCGTGAAGGGTGCCGCCCAGGCACTCGGCTACGATCCCGATGCGGTCGAGATCGTGCTCTACCAATGGGTCGCGTTCCTCCGCGATGGTGTGCCCGTTCCCATGAGCAAACGCGCGGGGAACTTCGTCTCGCTCGATTCGCTGATCGATGAGGTCGGCACGGATGCGGCGCGTTTCACGCTGCTGCAGTTCTCGAACGACTCGGCGGTGAACTTCGATATCGAGGTCGTGAAGCAGCAGACCATGGAGAACCCGGTGTACTACGTCCAGTACGGGCACGCCCGGATCGCGAGCATCCTGCGCAAGGCGGAGTCCCAGGGCATCGCGCTTGAAGGCGATCGCCGACGTCGATCTGTCGGTCCTCACGCACGACAGCGAGCTCGAGCTGCTGCGCGCGCTCGCCGAGGTCCCGGGCAAGCTGGCGACGGCCGCGGAGCAACGGGCTCCTCACCGGCTGACACACGCGTCGCAGGACCTGGCGGCGAGGTTCCACCGGTTCTACACGGAGTGCCGTGTGGTCTCCGACGACGAGGCGTTGACGCAGGCACGGCTGTGGCTCGCGTCGGGGACGAAGCAGGTGATCGCGAACCTGCTGGGTCTGCTGGGGGTCTCCGCGCCCGAGGTCATGGATCGGGTCGATGGCTGAGCGGACGGCACCGCTCGGCACGGATGAGCAGGCAGTCGGGAGCTCGGGGGTCGCACCGGACCCCTGGTCGGCGAACACGTCGTTCCGAGCGGACGGCATGTGGATCGCCGGCTCGAGCGCCGTGGCGCTGGCTGACCGCTTCTCCACGCCGTTGGTGGTGTTCGATCACGACGGATCTGACCGGGCGGCTTCGAGCCGCTCGGCTCGCGTTCCCGAAGGCGTTCTACGCGGTCAAGGCGTTCAGCGCGCACGCGATGCTTCGGCTGGCCGTCGATGAAGGGCTGGACCTCCTGGCCGCGAGCGGCGGTGAGGTCGAGGCGTGCCTGCGGGCAGGCGTGCCCCCCGCGCGCGTCGCCTTCCACGGGCGGAACAAGTCCGATGACGAATTGGCGCTCGCCGTTCGAGCGCGCCTCGGGTTGGTGATCGCGGACGGGCTGGACGAGCTCCGGCGGCTGGACGCGTTCGCGGGCGCGGCGGGGATCGTGCAGCCGTTCCTGCTCCGCGTGAACCCCGGCCTCCGAGTGGACACCCACGAGTCGATCGCGACCGGTCACGAGTCGACCGCGTTCGGCGTGCCCGCGGCCGCGGTGCCGGAGACGATTGCGGCGGCGGCTCCCCTCGCACATCTTCGGTTCCTGGGTCTCCACGCGCACATCGGGTCCCAGGTCCTCACCACCGGACCGTTCCTGCGCGAGCTCGACGTGTTGGTGGCGCTGACCCTGAGGCTGCGCGAGCAACACGGGATCGCCGTCGAGCTCCTCGACATGGGCGGAGGGTTCGGCATCACCTACACGGATGAGACGCCTCTTTCCATCGCCGAGACTGCGGCCGCCGCGGAGCGTCGCCTTCGCATCCCCTGCGGCGAGCGCGGCCTCCCCGTGCCGACGTTGGCGGCCGAGCCCGGTCGGAGCATCGCGGGCAACGCCGCGGTCACGCTCTACCGGGTCGGCGACCGCCGGACCCTGGGAGACGGTCGGACGGTGATCGCCGTCGACGGCGGCATGTCCGACAACATCCGCCCGATGCTGTACGACGCCAGGTACACGGTGTCCCTCGCGTCACGCTCGCGGCGGACCGATCGACGAGCCCATGACCGTGGTCGGCCGTCATTGCGAGTCGGGCGACGTGCTCGCCGACGACGTCGCCCTTCCATCCGATGTCGAGCGCGGCGACCTGCTGGCATTCGCCGCGACGGGCGCTTACACCTACTCGCTCGCCAGCACGTACAACCGGGTCGGCCGTCCCGCGGTGATCGCGGTCCGCGCCGGTGACGCGTCCGTGTGGGTCCGGCGGGAAGATCCCAGCGACCTCGACCGCCTGGAAGCTCCGGCGCCGCGCGCCGTCGCGTTGGACGAGCACCCGCCCGGCTTCACGCTCCGACCCGCACGAGCCGGAGGACGCCAAGTCGTTCCTGACGTTCTGGAAGGCGATCGTCTCGGAGGGCGGCTACGTCCGCAGCGAGGAGGTCGAGACGCCGGCCCGCGTCTACCGTGCGCGGTTCCGGCGATCGTGGACGGATCGCGAGGCTCAGGTGGTGGCGCTCGACGGGGACCGCGTCGTGGGTCACGTCTACATCCAACGTGAGGGCCATCCTGTGACGCGTCACGTCGCGACGCTCGGCATCGCCGTCTCGGCCGACCGACGACGGCTCGGGATCGGCCGCGCGCTCATGTCCGAGGTGTTCCGCTGGGCGCGCGACGTCGACGTGGAGAAGATCATGTTGTCGGTCTACCCGCACAACCACGCCGCGATCGCGCTCTACCGGCGGTTCGGGTTCGTGGAGGAAGGCCGACTCGTGGGACACTCCCGCAAGTCCACGGGCTACGAGGACGAGATCCTCATGTCGGCGTGGACCGGGAAGGGTGGGAACGCTCGATGACCGAGCGCCTGGTGCGCATCGGGATGCTCGGCTGCGGGAACGTGGGCGCGGCCGTGGCGCGTCTGGTGCACGAGCACGCCGACGACATCGCCCTCCGCACGGGATGTCGGTTGGAGATCGTGCGCGTGGCGGTCCGCGACACGTCGCTCGATCGAGGGGTGCCTCTCAGGCCCGGAGGTGTTCACGACCGACGGGGATGTCGATCGTCGACGATCCCGACGTCGACATCGTGTGCGAGCTGCTCGGCGGCATCGAGCCCGCCCGGTCGCTGATCCTGCGCGCGTTCGCGAACGGCAAGTCGGTCGTCACCGCCAGCAAGGAGCTGTTGGCGAACAACGGCAAGGAGCTGTTCGATGCGTCCGACGCCGCCGGCGTGGACCTCGCGTTCGAGGCAGTCGGTGGCCGGCGGCGTCCCCCTGATCGCTCCGCTCAAGGGATCGCTTGCCGGCGAACGCATCTCGCGCATCCTCGGGATCGTCAACGGCACGACCAACTACATCCTCACCCAGATGTCGGAGCATGGTTCGTCGTTCGACGATGCGCTCGCCGAGGCGCAGCGTCTCGGGTACGCCGAGGCGGACCCGACCGCGGACGTCGAGGGGTTCGACGCCGCCGCCAAGTGCGCGATCCTGGCATCGATCGCGTTCAACACTCGCGTGGTCGCGAGCGATGTCTATCGCGAAGGCATCGCCAAGGTGCAGGCGCAGGACATCGCGGACGCGACGCGGTTGGGCTACACGGTGAAGCTCCTGGCGATCGCGGAGCTCGATGACGGCGAAGTCTCCGTCCGCGTGCACCCCGCCATGGTGCCCGAATCCCACCCGCTTGCTTCGGTACGCGACGCGTTCAACGCGGTATTCGTCGAGGGCGAGAAGATCGGGCAGTTGATGTTCTACGGCCGTGGCGCCGGAGGCGATCCGACGGCGGTCGCCGTGGTGGGGGATCTGGCGCAGGTGGCGCGCAACCGGGTCGCCGGCACCCGCGGGATCGGCTGCACCTGCGTGTACGAACGGCGTATCCGGCCGATGGACGACACGCACGGCCAGTTCTACCTGAACCTCCATGTGGAAGACGGCCCCGGCGTGCTCGCCGAGATCGCCGATCACTTCGGCCGCAACGGGGTGTCGATCGAGCGCGTGTGGCAGGAGGGCTCCGGCGACGAGGCGACCCTCGTGTTCATCACGCACCGCACCCAGGAGAGCGCGTTCCAGAAGACGCTCCAGCAGCTCCGCGACCTCCGGGTCGTTCGCGCGATCTCGAGCGTCCTGCGTGTGGAGGGAGAGGAGTGAACGCCGACGGGGGGATGCCCGGCGCCACCGCTCCGTCCGGGACGAGCGGCGGCGCTCACCAGTGGCGAGGCGTGATCGAGGAGTATCGGGACAGACTCCCGGTCTCCGAGGCGACCCCGGTGATCACCCTGCGCGAGGGCGGCACGCCGCTCGTGCGATCGGATCCCCTGTCCGACGAGACCGGCTGCGACGTGTGGCTGAAGTTCGAGGGAGCCAACCCTACGGGATCGTTCAAGGACCGCGGGATGACGCTCGCGATCAGCAAGGCGGTCGAGGAGGGAGCGAAGGCGGTCGTCTGCGCGTCGACCGGCAACACGTCGGCGAGCGCGGCCGCGTACGCGGCCAAGGCCGGCATCACCTGCGCCGTCCTGGTGCCGAAGGGCAAGATCGCGCTCGGCAAGATGGCGCAGACGTTGGTGCACGGCGCGCGCGTGCTGGAGGTCGAGGGCAACTTCGACGCCGCGCTGGAGCTGGCGAAGGACCTGGCCGAGCACTACCCCGTCACGTTGGTCAACTCCGTCAACCCGTTCCGCCTCGAGGGGCAGAAGACGGCGGCGTTCGAGATCTGCGACTTCCTCGGCCGGGCGCCCGACATCCACTGCGTGCCGGTCGGCAACGCCGGCAACATCTCGAGCCACTGGATGGGGTACTCCGAGTACCTCCGCGACGGGGTGATCGCCGAGCCGCCGCAGCTGTTCGGGTTCCAGGCGCAGGGGGCGGCGCCGATCGTCCGAGACGAGGTGGTGAAGGACCCGCAGACGATCGCCACCGCGATCCGGATCGGCAACCCTGCGTCGTGGGACAAGGCGGTGGCGGCGGCGACGGAGTCCGAGGGTCAGATCCTGGCGGTGACCGACCGGGAGATCCTGCGCGGCGTACCGGCGGGTCGCGCGCGAGGGCTTGTTCGCGGAGCCCGCGAGTGCCGCGAGCATCGCCGGGCTGCTCCGCGTCCAAGCCGACGGATCGCTCCCGCGCGGTGCCACCGTCGTCTGTGTGCTGACCGGCCATGGGTTGAAGGACCCGGAGTGGGCCATCTCCGGCGCCTCGCAACCCGCCAGCGTGCCGGCCGATCCCGCCGCTGTCGCAGCGGAGCTCGACCTGTGACGCCGTGAAGCTCACGGCACGGGCACCCGCCACGTCGGCCAACCTCGGTCCGGGGTTCGATTGCTTCGGCTTGGCGCTCGATCTCTGGAACGAGGTGCAGATCGACACGGACGTGGGCCCCGCGGTCACGTGGCAGGGCGAGGGCGCGGAGGAGCTGCCGGTCGACGGCACCGACATGGTGTCGAAGGCGATGATCCATGCGGCGCGTGTGGGCGGCGGGGTCATGCCCGCGGTCGGGCTGCACGGCGTCAACCGGATCCCGCTGGAACGTGGGCTCGGTTCGTCGGCGGCCGCGTGCGTCGCGGGGATCTCACTCGCCGACCGCCTGCTCGACCTGGGGCTGGAGCCTGAGGATGTGCTCGACCTCGCGACCGAGATCGAAGGCCACCCCGACAACGCCGCGGCGGCGATCGCCGGAGGATTCACGCTGGCGTTCGGCGACGGCGTGATCCGGCTCGACCCGCATCCCGACCTGCGACCGGTGGCGTTCGTGCCGATCGACATCCGGCTCCCGACCGGTGAAGCGCGCGCGGCGCTGCCGGGATCGGTCCTGCTCCGCGATGCCGTCCACAACGCCGGACATGCCGCGGCGACCGTGGTGGCGCTGACGTCGGAGCCCGGACTGCTCACACAGACGCTGGGCGACCGGTTGCACCAGGCCGCGCGTCTGGACCTCGTGCCCCCCGTCAAGGCGCTCTTCGACCGTCTCCGGGCGGCGGACGTGCCCGTCTGCGTCTCGGGCGCTGGACCCACGCTGCTGACGTTCGAGCAGGAGGGGGTGTCGTTGCCCGACCCCGGCGAAGGCTGGCAGGTCCTGCGGCTCGACGTCGCCGCCACCGGCGTCGAGGTCTCCGAAGGCTGAACTCCAGAGAACCTCGTTCGGGGCATCTAGACTGGAACCATCGTGGTCACGATCGCTCACATCTCCGATCCACACGTCGGTTCGCCGTATTTCGTCCCCAACCTGATGAACCGGGTGATCTCCGAGCTCAACGAGCTGCAGCCGGACGCGGTCGTCGTGACCGGCGATCTCACCAGCGAGGGGTTCCGGCAGGAGTACAAGAGCTGGGTCGCATACGCCGAGCGCATCGACGCCCCGATCCACACGATCCCCGGGAACCACGACTCGCGCAACGTGGGGTACGTGCACTTCGAGGACCTGATCGGTCCTCGGACGTGGTCGGTCGACGTGGAAGGGGTCCGGATCGTCGGGATGGATTCCAGCGAACCCGACCAGAACGAAGGGAAGGTCGGTCGCGGTCATTACGAGTGGATCCGCGAGCAGTTCTCGGTGCCGGCCGATCTGAAGGTGTTCGCGATCCATCATCACCTGCTGCCGATCCCCGGGACCGGCCGCGAGCGGAGCACGGTGACGGATGCCGGAGACCTGCTCGAGGTGCTGTTGCAGTCGGGAGCGCAGGTCGTGCTCTCGGGCCACAAGCACGTGCCGTACGTGTGGTGCCTCGAGAACATGTACATCGCCAACGCGGGGACGGTGTCGTCCCTGCGCGTGCGCGGGTACACGAAGCCCTGCTACAACGTGCTGGAGTTCGACGGGTCCACGGTCAAGATCCACCGCAAGTTCCCGTTCGGCGACGGCCACGTCATGGCGCATTTCTCGTTGACGGGAGCCCAGTTCCATCGGGAGTTCGAGCGGCCCGTCCAGGAACGCACCGTACCGGTCAGCGAGTAACGCCCCGGCACACCCATCCGGAACTCGAGAGGGGGTTCATCCCGAGCGATGCGGGTCATCGTCCTGGTCGACGGCGAACACTATCCACCGGTCACCCGCTGGGGGATCGAGACCGCCCGCGAGCGCGGGCATGACGTCGTCGGCGCGTTGTTCGTGGGCGGGAGCGAGAAGCTCCAGCCGGGTTCGCCGCCCGAGCTCGGGCTGCCGACGCGGGTCGCCGGTCAGGATCGCATGGCTGCTCTCGCCCTGGCCATCGACGAGTTCGAGCCCGAGGGTGTGCTGGATCTGTCCGACGAACCGGTGCTCGGCTATCGGGAACGGATGGAGCTCGCGGGCGTGACGCTCGCCCGGGGCATTCCGTACCTGGGCGGGGATTTCCGACTGGACCCGCCGATCGAGGGCCCGCCGCTCCCGGTCCCCACGATGGCGGTGATCGGCACGGGGAAGCGAACCGGGAAGACGGCCATCTCGGGAGCCCTCGCGCGTCTGGCCGCTCGACGGGGCCTGGATCCGGTGATCGTCGCGATGGGCCGCGGGGGGCCGTCCGAGCCGCAGGTCGCGGAGGCCGGCTCGGTCGATCTGGCCCGCTTGCTGGAGCTGGTCCGATCGGGCGAGCACGCAGCGTCCGACTATCTGGAGGACGCGCTCACGACCGGGGTGACGACCATCGGCGCGAGACGCGCGGGCGGCGGCCTGGCGGGGGCGCCGTTCGCGACGAACGTCAGGGAGGCGGCCGAGCTCGGGGTCGCGCGCGGGGCCGGCGTCGTGATCCTGGAGGGGAGCGGCTCGGCCGTCCCCCCGGTACCGTGGGACGGCGGGATCCTCGTGGCTCCCGCGTCCGTCCCCGTCGAGTATCTGGCGGGATACCTCGGACCGTTCCGGCTCTTGCTGTCGGACCTGTTGGTTGTTACTATGGCTTCCAGCCCACTTGCTGGGCACGAACACCTCTCCGCGCTCCGCTCCCACATCCGCCGCTACCTCGATGATCCGCGGCAGATCGTTACCGACTTCATCCCGGTCCCACTGGAAGATGTGAAGGGCGAGCGAGTGTTCTTCACCACGACGGCGCCTTCCCCGGTGGCCGAGAGGCAGATCGCTCACCTCGAAGCCACCCATGGATGCACGGTCGTGGGGTGGAGCACCAGGCTGGCCGACCGGGCCGGCCTCGCGGAGGACATGGGGGGCGCGGAGCGATTCGACGTTCTCCTCACGGAACTGAAGGCCGCCGCCGTCGACGTGGCGTGTGAGCGGGCCATCGAGCGTGGGGCGAGGGTCGTGTTCGTGGACAACCGGGCGATCGTGGTCGAGGGGCCCACCGATCTCGACTCCGCGCTCGGCGAAGTGATCGACCTCACGCTCGAACGAGGCGGGGCACGAGCCCGGTGACAGTGCCGGAGAACGAGGAACGACGAGGTAATGCGGTGACGGAGAAGGGGACCAAGATCCCGCACATCGTGATCTCGGATCGCGAGCCGGGGCTGCCGTATTCCAAGGGGCTCATGGCGTCGCAGGTCATGGTCACCGGTCTGTCGCCGTTCCGCGCCTACCAGGTGGCGGAGGAGATCGAAGAGCGCTTGCGGGAGCGGGGTTCGACCTCGCTCACCACGGACGAGCTTTCCCAGATGGCACTCGAGGTGCTGACCGAGATAGCCGGCGACCGTTACGCCAAGAACTTCCTGCGGTGGCGCGAGGTCGAGAAGCTCGACGTTCCTTTGGTGATCCTGATCGGTGGTGCGACGGGAGTGGGGAAGTCGACCATCGCCACGCAGCTCGCGGCACGCCTCGGCATCGTCCGGTTCGTGGCGACCGACGCGATCCGCGAGGTCATGCGATCGATGTTCTCGCCGGAGCTGATGCCCACGCTGCACACATCGTCGTTCGAGGCCGACGCTGCGCTCCGCGAGCCGCCCACGCGCTCGGCCGATCCGCTGATCGTCGGGTTCCGCGAGCAGACGGCAGCCGTCGCGGTCGGCATCAACGCGCTGATCGAGCGCGCGGCGCTCGAGGGCACGAGCATCATCATCGAGGGCGCGCACGTGGTGCCTGGGTTCTTCGACCTCGATGCGTTCGCCGGCCGGATCCTCGCGGTGCCCTTCGTTATCTCGGTCGACGACGAGGAGCGGCACCGTTCGCACTTCGGTGCGCGCGAGGACTCGATCGCCTCACGTCCGGCGCAGCGGTACGCGAACGGATTCGCCAACATCCGTCGCTTGCAGGCGTACGTGAAGAGCCAGGCGCTCTCGCACGATGTGCCGATCATCCCCAACTACGGTTTCGACCAGTCGATCGCCGCGGTCATCGATCTGGTCATGGAACGGGCGACCGCTCGAGCCGCGGAGGTCGGGGTCATCCCCGAAGCCACGATCGCTCCCACGAGTGCAGATACGACAGTGACGGAAGGGATGAACCGATGAGGCTGTTCCTGGACACGGCGAGCATCGACGAGATCCGCGACATCAATCGATGGGGCGTCCTGAAAGGCGTTACGACCAACCCCTCGCTGATCGCGAAGGAGAACGACGATCCGGACGCGGTCTGGAAGGTCATCCTCGATGAGGTCGACGGCGACATCTCGCTCGAGACGACCGAGCCGAAGGCGGACGCGATGTACCACGAGGGGGTCGGCTTGGCTGCCAAGGCCCCGAACGCCGTGGTGAAGGTGCCCATGACGCCCGACGGGCTTCAGTGCGGCAAACGACTGACCGATGAAGGTATCCGGATCAACGTGACGCTGGTGTTCTCTCCGGCGCAGGCGATCCTCGCAGCCGAGATCGGTGCATACATCGTGTCGCCGTTCCTCGGCAGACTCGATGATGTGGGGAGCGACGGCATGTACATGCTTCGCCAGATCTGCGAGCTCTACGCGGTCCAGGGCTACGAGACCAACGTCCTCGCCGCCTCGCTCCGCCATCCCATGCACGTCATCGATGCGGCGCTCGCCGGCGCGGACATCGCGACGATGCCGTACGACGTCTTCACCAAGCTGGTGAAGCATCCGCTGACAGATCTCGGCCTGGAGAAGTTCCAGGCCGATTGGACCAAGCTCCAGAACGAGTTGAAGGGAGAGGCATAGCCTCATGGATACGACCACAGACCGAAGCGCCCTCGAGGGGAAGTTGATCCCCGAGTTGCAGCAGATCGCGCAGCGCCTCGGCATCGAGGGTTCGCAGAAGCTCCGCAAGGCCGGGTTGATCGATGCGATCGTCGAGCACGGTTCGGGTGACGGCGCGACGACGAACGGCCCCGCCGCAACGGCGGAGGGGTCGGTTCGCACCGACACGTCCGGCGACGACACCCGCACGCGCGAGCACGCGTCGTCCGACGACGGGGGATCGAACGGCCAGATGAACGGAGACGACGGGGATCGCTCGTGCCGGGCGCGACGCAGACGCCGGGAACGAACGTCCTCGAGCCGACATCGTTCAGGACGAGCGCCAACCGAGAGACCGCCAGCCGGGAGACCGCCCGCAAGGCAACCGGCCACGCAACGATCGTTCTCAGGGCGACCGCCAGGGCGGCGATCGCGTCCAAGGCGACCGGCCGCAGGGCGACCGTTCCCAGGGCGATCGGCCGCAGGGGGACCGGCCGCGCGGCGAGGGCCAGGCCGACCGGCCCGACGACGGATCGCGCGGGGATCGTCGCGGACGCCCGTCCCGTGAGGAGCGCCGCCGGGTCCGCGAGGAGCGCAGGCTCCGCGAGGAGCAGGAGCGCGCGGAGGAGCTCCAGAACGCGCCGGTGCTCACCGGCATCCTGGACATCCTTCCCGAGGGTTACGGCTTCCTTCGGACCTCCGGATACCTGCCGGGGCCCGAGGACATCTACGTTTCGCTGTCGCAGGTGCGCAGGTTCTCACTGCGAAAGGGCGACACGGTGGCCGGACGGGTCCGCCGTCCGAAGGACAACGAGAAGTACTTCGCGCTGCTCGAGATCGACAGCGTGAACGGGATGGACGTCGAGGCCGCGCGAGCGCGTCCGAACTTCGACAAGCTGACCCCGCTCTTCCCGGATGAGCGCTTCCGGCTGGAGAACGGTCCCGTGTCCGTGGCCGAGCGGATCATCGACATGGTGGCTCCGATCGGGAAGGGCCAGCGCGGCATGGTGGTCTCGCCGCCGAAGGCGGGCAAGACGACCATCCTCAAGCAGATCGCGAACGGCATCATCAACTCCAGCCCCGACACCCACGTGATCGTCCTGTTGGTCGACGAGCGGCCGGAAGAGGTCACCGACTGGCAGCGCACCGTCGAGGCCGCCGAGGTCGTGTACTCCACGTTCGACAAGCCGGCCGACCAGCACATCCAGGTCACCGAGCTCGTGCTGGAGCGGGCCCGCAGACTGGCCGAGATGGGCCAGGACGTGGCGATCCTGCTCGACTCCGTGACCCGTCTGGCGCGGGCCTACAACCTGGCCGCACCCGCGTCCGGCAAGATCCTCTCGGGTGGTGTGGACTCCACGGCGCTGTACCCGCCGAAGCGGTTCTTCGGCGCCGCTCGCAACCTCGAGGAGGGCGGGTCGCTCACGATCATCGCGAGCGCCCTGGTCGAGACCGGGTCCCGCATGGACGAGGTCATCTTCGAGGAGTTCAAGGGAACCGGGAACATGGAGCTGCGTCTCGATCGTTCACTGGCAGAGAAGCGGTTGTTCCCGGCTATCAACGTCGACGCGTCGGGGACCCGCAAGGAAGAGCTGCTCATGCCGGTCGAGGAGCTCGCTCTCGTCGTCAAGCTCCGTCGCGTGCTGCACGCGCTGGAGCCGGGCGCCGCGCTCGAGCTGCTGACCGACAAGATCCGCGCCACGAAGTCGAACGAGCAGTTCTTGAAGGAGATCGCGAAGGCGCCGTCCGGCAGTTAGTAGGCTGGCCGCGTCCGAGAGGAGACACCGAACATGAAGCAGGGAATCCACCCCGACTACCAGATCGCGAACGTCCACTGTTCCTGCGGGAACACGTTCCAGACCCGTTCGACGGTGAGCGAGATCCGCTCCGACATCTGCTCCAACTGCCACCCGTTCTACACCGGGAAGCAGAAGCTGATGGACACGGGCGGCCGCGTGGAGCGGTTCCAGCGCCGTTACGCGAAGACGCAAGCAGCGCAGAAGGCGTGAGCACGCTGCGGTCGATCGCGTGAGCGAGGACGCGACCGCTCGACCACATCTCTACGGCGGCCAAGCGGTCGTCGAGGGCGTGATGATGCGCGGCGCCGACCACTGGGCCGTCGCCGTCCGCAAGCCGGCGGGTGACATCCACGTCGAGTCCCACGACATCGACTCGATCGCCAAGCGCCATCCGCTCTTCGCCAAGCCGTTCCTGCGAGGGATCCTCGTGTTGGGCCAGTCGCTCTCGATCGGCACCCGGGCGCTGTTGATCGCCACGAATCAGTCGATGGACGACGATGAGCAGCTCACGTCGCGGCAGGTCGGGTTCGCCTTGGCGCTCGCCATGATCTTCTTCGTGGCGATCTTCGTCCTGGGGCCGACGGTCCTGTTCGCCTGGGTTCAGCGCAGCGTAGGCGGGGGCGTGCTCACCAACATCCTCGAGGGCCTGTTCCGGGTCGGCCTCTTCGTGGCCTACCTCTGGCTGATCGGCAAGACGAAGGACATCCACCGTGTGTTCGAGTACCACGGGGCGGAACACAAGACGATCGCGGCGTTCGAGCACGGCGACCCGCTCGATCCCGAGCACGTCGATCGATACTCCACCGTGCACGTCCGATGCGGCACGAACTTCCTGATCATCGTCATGATCATCACGATCTTCGTGTTCACGCTGTTCGGGACTCCGGGGTTCTGGTGGCGGATCGCATCGAGGGTCATCGCCATCCCGTTGATCGCCGGGGTTGCCTACGAGGCGCTGCGCTTGGGAGCCCGGTACGGATCCTCGCTCCTGATGCGGGCGTTGATGGCGCCCGGTCTCTGGCTGCAGAAGATCACGACGCAGAAGCCGGATCGCGGGCAGATCCAGGTCGCGATCGAGTCGTTCGACGAGGTGCTCCGGCGTGAGGCCGAGGCCGCCGGCGCGTCGGGCTGAGACCTTTCACTTAGGCACAACCCCAGCCGAACTCTCTCCCGATGGTCGTTGCATCGGACCCACGGCGCCGTGAAGATGAAGCGTTCCCGACCCCAACCGGGAGGTTGTTCCATGGCCACCGATATCGACGTGCCGTTCCTACCCAGCGCAGCGCAGATCCGCCGCCGAGAGTTCGCGTCCGTCCGGCGCGGTTACGACCCGGACCAGGTTCGCGACTACCTGGCCCAGGTCGCCGAGCAGGTCGAGACCCTCGAGCAGGAGCTCCGCGACTCGAAGCTGCGGCCTGACGACGGCCGCGCGGCCGAGGGGCAGAAGCGCGCCACCGCCCCGACGCCGTCCGAGGACCCGTACGAGCGGCTGTCCAAGCGTCTGACCACGCTGCTCGAGACGGCGGACAAGGAGGCGGAGGGTATCGTCGCGGAGGCCGGGTCGATGCGGCCCGTATGCTGAACGAGGCACGCTCGGAGGCCGACCGGATCAGGGTCGACGCGCAGGCCCGGGCCGAGGAAGCCCGCCAACAGGGCACCGAGCTCTTGGAGCGCGCGAAGCAGGAAGCCGATCGGGTCCTGCTCGGTCTGTCCGAGCGCCGGGAGACCCTCGTGCAGCACCTTCAGGACATGCAGACCCGGTTGGTCGGGGTCGCGAAGGAGCTGGAGGTCGCGATCGAGGACCCGGACGGCATCGAGGCGACCCTGTCCGACGATCCGGAGCCGGTGAAGGACGCCGTCGCGCCGGCGGTCGTGCAGACCGCACCGGCGGACGCCGACCATCGGAGGACGGTTCGGAGCCGGACGACGAGCGTGATCCGATCGACGGCATCGACGGCCTGGAGGGCATGTTGCCCGACGACGGCCTCGACATGCCCGGCATCCCGTCGCTCGAGCTCGACTTCGACGACGATCCGACGACGACTGACCGTCACCGCTGGCCCGCTCCGTAGGGCGCGGCGGGTGAGTGGTTCGGCCCGTCCGCGATAATCGAGGGATGGCGACCCCACTCGACGAACGTCTCGCGGAGATCGAAACGCGCTATGAGGCTGTCTCCGACGAGCTCGCCTCTCCCGAGGTGGTCACCGACCAGGAGCGCATGCGCGACCTCGGTCGTTCGTTCGCCGAGCTCCAGGAGATCGTGCAGCCCTACCGCGAGTACCGCACGGTCTCGGCCCAGGCGGACGAAGCCAGGCAGATGGAGGCAGCCGAGTCCGAGCCGGAGATGGCGGCGTACTTCCGCGACGAGGCCGACCGGGCCGACGCGCGCGCCGCCGAGCTCCGCGGGAAGCTCGAGCTGCTGTTGATACCCAAGGATCCGAACGACGGCAAGAACGTGATCGTCGAGATCCGCGCCGGGACCGGTGGGCAGGAGGCCGCGCTCTGGGCCGCGGAGCTGTTCGAGATGTATCGGCGCTTCGCGGAGCGCCATCGCTGGAAGACCGAGGTCCTCTCGACGTCCGAGTCCGAGGGAGGCGGCCTGAAGGAGGTCGTCATGGAGGTCCGCGGCAAGGACGCGTACACGCGGATGAAGCATGAGTCGGGGGTGCACCGGGTTCAGCGCGTCCCCGTCACCGAGTCGCAAGGGCGGGTCCACACGTCGACGGCGACCGTGGCGGTGCTGCCGGAGGCCGAGGAGGTCGACGTCGAGATCCGACCGGAGGACCTCCAGATCGACGTGTTCCGGTCGTCGGGACCCGGGGGACAGTCGGTGAACACCACCGACTCAGCCGTGCGGATCACGCACAAGCCGACCGGCATCAAGGTCGCGTGCCAGGAGGAGCGCTCCCAGCTCCAGAACCGAGAGAAGGCGATGCGCTACCTCCGAGCCCGGCTCCTGCAGCGCGCCCAGGACGAGGCCCAGGCGACGGAGGCAGCCAGCCGCCGTTCGCAGGTGGGCTCGGGCGAACGCTCGGAGAAGATCCGCACGTACAACTTCCCGGAGGGTCGGGTCACCGATCACCGGATCACGCAGGTGGACGGGAGGACGTCCCACCAGCTCCAGGACGTCCTGGCCGGCGGCGAGGCGCTCGACGGGTTCGTCGATCTGCTCCGCTCGACCGAGCGCGCCGAGCAGCTGGCGACCCCGGACGAGCCGCGAGCGAGCACGAGCTGAGCCGTGCGTCCGGCGCTGATCGTTCGACGAGCGGCCGACTACCTGTCGCGCCACGACGTGGAGAGCCCGCTCCCGACCGCGGAGATCCTCCTGGCCAACGTGCTCGGGACCGATCGCGCGGGGCTGTACACGCGGGACGAGGGCCTGTCGGCCGGCGAGGCCAAACGGTTCGGACGCGCCCTGTGTCGGCGTTGCGCCGGTGTACCGCTGCAGCACCTGACCGGTGAGCAGGGGTTCCGGAGGCTCACGCTCGTCGTGAAGCCGGGCGTGTTCGTCCCGCGGCCGGAGACGGAGATCCTGGTGGAGCATGCGCTCGCGGCAGTCGCCGACGTGACCGCCCCGGTGGTGGTGGACGTGGGGACGGGCACCGGTGCGATCGCCCTCGCGATCAAGGACGAGCGACCGGACGCGCGCGTCCTGGCGATCGACGTCTCGCACGACGCGGTCGCGCTTGCTCGGGAGAACGCCGTCCGTGTGCACCTGGACGTCGAAGGTCGCTCGTGGGGACATGCTCGACCCGGTGCCGGAGCACCTCCGGCGAGCCGTGGATCTCGTCGTGAGCAACCCGCCCTACGTGGAGGAAGAGGGGTTCGCGACCCTTCCACGCGACGTGCTCGCCGACCCCCGGTCGGCGCTCGCGGGCGGGGTCGACACCTACGCGAAGCTCCTCTCCCAGGCGTCCGAAGTGTTGCGACCCGGAGGCACAGTTGCGGTCGAGATCGCCGAGACGCAGGCCGCTTCCATCCGAGACGTTGCATCCGAAGCCGGCTTCGTGGATATCGAGGTTCACGCCGATCTGACCGGCCGGGACCGAGTCGTGACCGCACGGACGCCGTCGTAGCGATGGACCCGATCACCGAGGCGGTCGCGGCGGTCCGCCGCGGTGAGCTCATCGTGTTCCCGACGGACACCGTGTACGGGATCGGCGCCGACCCGCGCGACCCCGCCGCGACGGCGCGCCTGTTCGATGCCAAGCGACGTCCACGGGATCTCACCCTTCCCGTCCTGACGGCCACGCTCGACGTCGCTCGGACGCTGGCGCGATTCGACGATCGCGGCGAGCGCCTGGCGACCGCGCTCTGGCCCGGGCCGCTGACGCTCGTGATGCCGCGCTCGGATGTCAGCCGGACGTGGGACCTCGGTCGTGAGGGTGCGACGATCGGTCTCCGCGTCCCGTCGCACCCGCTGGCGCTCGCCGTCCTTTCGGCCGCCGGGCCGCTCGCCACCACCAGCGCCAACCGTTCGGGATCGCCCCCGGCGGTGACGTGTGACGAACTGCATGGCGTGTTCGGAGACCTGGTGGCGGTGTACCTATGTGAAGAGCGACCTCTGTCGGGGGCGGCCTCGACCGTCGTCGACCTGAGCGGAGCCGACGTTCGCATCCTTCGCGCCGGAGGCGTGGACCCCGATCGCATCGGCCAGCTCCTGGGCGGGAGAGCACCGCTGTTAGACTCGCCGCCTCCGGGGTGACCCGGGTCCCATGACGTCCATCCTGGTGATCTGTACGGGTAACATCTGCCGCTCGCCGATCGCGGAGGGCCTCCTGCGCGACGCCCTGCAGCGCAGGTTCGCACAGCGGGCGCCGGAGGTGTCGTCGGCGGGAACGAGCGGGTTGGAGGGTTCCGGAGCCATGCCGGAATCGGTGCAGGCGGCGGCCGAACTGGGGGTCGATATCAGCGGGCACGTCGCTCGTCGGCTCACAGCTGCGACGGCCGACCTGCCCGACCTTCTCCTGTGCATGGCGAGCGAGCATCGCGACATGCTCGCGAACGGCTCGGACCGCGACGATCGTGCGTTCACGCTGAAGGAGCTCGTCCGTTTGGTCGAGACCCTCCCCGTTCCCGCGTCGGACGCGGGACCCGACAACCTGTCGGAGCGGATCGCCACGGCGAACGCGGCCCGCCACGCCGGCGCGGTCCCGCCTTCTCGTGACGATGACATCGCCGACCCGCTCGGCCAGCCGCTGGAGGCGTACCGAGCGATCGCGTGGGAGCTCGAGACGTGGACCGATCGTCTGGTGGACGGCCTGTTCGGCACGGTCGCCGGCGTCGATGCGGTCGAGGAAGCGTGAGATGCGCATCGCGATGGGTGCGGACCATGCCGGTTTCCCCCTCAAGGAGGACCTGAAGGGGTTCCTCGAGGCGGAGGGGCACCAGGTGATCGACGTCGGAACGGATTCCGCCGACCCCGTCGACTATCCGGCGTTCTGCGCGGCGGCGGCACGGGCGGTCGTCGACGGGCGCGCGGATCGCGGCATCGTGCTCGGGGGATCGGGGCAGGGCGAGCAGATCGTTGCGAACAAGATCGACGGGATCCGCGCATCGCTCTGCCACGACCTGTATTCCGCGCGCCTGGCGCGCGAGCACAACGATGCCAACGTGCTGGGGATGGGAGCGCGCGTGATCGCCGCTCCACTACGCGAGGGAGATCGTCAGGTTGTGGCTGGAGACCCCGTTCGCGGGCGGGCGGCACGAGCGAAGGATCGAACAGATCGCAGAGATCGAGCGAGGGGAGCTGTGACATGAGTGACTACGTGGCGAGCTGGGACGCTTTGAAGACGACGGATCCGGAGGTGGCCGCCGCCATCGCGAACGAGCTCGAGCGGGAGCGGACGACGCTCCGGCTGATCGCATCGGAGAACTACGCGAGTCCCGCCGTGTTGGCGGCGATCGGCTCGACGATGAACAACAAGTACGCCGAGGGGTATCCGGGTCGTCGCTACTACGGCGGGTGCGAGTTCGTCGACGTGACCGAGCAGCTCGCGATCGATCGTGCGAAGGAGCTCTTCGGTGCCGATCATGCCAACGTCCAGCCGCACGCCGGCGCCCAGGCGAACATGGCCGTGTTCGGCGCGTTCCTGGAACCTCGCAACCCCGACGACAAGGTGCTGGGGATGGCGCTCGCGCACGGAGGTCACCTGACGCACGGCTCGCCGGTCAACGTGAGCGGCATGTGGTTCAACTTCGTCGCCTACGAGGTCGATCGCGAGACCGAACGGCTGGACATGGACAAGGTTCGCGACCTGGCGATCGAGCACAAGCCCCGGATCATCCTCGCCGGCTTCACCGCGTACCCGCGTGAGATCGACTTCGCGGCGTTCCGAGCGATCTGCGACGAGGTCGGCGCGCTGCTGTGGGTCGACGCTTCGCATTTCGTCGGGCTGGTCGCCGGAGGGTCGTTCCCGTCGCCGGTGCCGCACGCCGACGTGGTGACGTTCACGACGCACAAGGCGCTGCGCGGCCCGCGCGGCGCGATGATCCTGTGCCGCGAGGAGCACGCGAAGGCGATCGACAAAGCGGTGTTCCCCATGATGCAGGGCGGGCCGTTGGAGCATTGCATCGCCGGGAAAGCCGTCGCGCTGAAGGAAGCGATGACGCCCGAGTTCAAGGATTACGCCCATCGGGTGGTCCGGAGCGCCCGCGCACTCGCTCAAGGGCTCGCCGACGAGGGACTGCGGATCGTGTCCGGCGGCACCGACTCGCATCTGATCCTCGCCGATCTCCGGCCGCTCGGGGTGAGCGGCAAGGACGCCGAGCGCGTGATGGACGAGGTCGGCATCTCGCTCAACAAGAACTCGATCCCGTTCGACCCGCAGCCGCCCTCGACCCCGTCCGGCATCCGGGTCGGAACGCCGGGACCGGCGACGCTCGGGATGGATGAGGCCGAGATGAAGGAGATCGCCGGGGTGATCGGCGACGTCCTTCGGAACCCGGACGACCAGCCGGTCAAGGATGCCGCTCGGGAGCGCGTGCGCGCCCTGATGCGCCGGTTCCCCGTCTATCCGTGATCAGACCGTCCGGGGAGTGTTGCGAGGCGCTCCGGCGGATCGCACACTGAACGTAGCGTGATCGCCTACATCTGGGTCTTCCTCGCCTGCGCGGGGACGACGTTCGTCGCGACGCCGATCGTTCGTCGGCTGGCCCTGCGGTTCGGCGCGATCGACCAGCCGTCGGACCGCAAGGTGCACCCGAGAGCCACGCCGACGATGGGTGGGATCGCGATGTACCTGGGATTCCTCGTGGGTCTCGGTGCCTCGCGGGTGCTGCCGTTCTTCTCGGACATGAACCACGGGAGCGCGGAGCCGCTCGCGGCGCTCGTCACATGCACCGCGATCGTCGGGTTGGGAGTGATCGACGACAAGCGCGGCGTGTCGGCGCTGGGGAAGCTCACCGCTCAGGTGTTGATCGGGGGCGTGCTGGTGCTGCTCGGTGTCCAGATCCTGTACTTCTGGTTCGGTTTCGGGCCGGTCTCGGTCGGCTCGGATCTCGCCGTTCCGCTCACGATCCTGTGGCTGGCGCTCGTGGTGAACGCCGTCAATCTGGTCGACGGCCTGGACGGGCTGGCCGCGGGGATGGTCGCCATCGCGGCCGGCGCGTTCTTCATCTACATGGTCAGGACCGACAGCCTGTTCGGCAACGCGTCGGCCGCCGCGCTCCTCTCGGCGATCACCGTGGGCATCTGCGTGGGGTTCCTCCCCTGGAACTTCCACCCCGCGCGGATCTTCATGGGGGATTCGGGGGCGATGCTCCTCGGCATGCTCCTCACGATCGCCACGATCTCGGGTGTGGGGCGAAACCCGTTCCCGCCGAGCGGTGGAGACCTGGCGGCCGTCGTGGGCACCGTGATGGTGCCGCTCCTCGTCCTCGCCATCCCGTTCCTGGACGTCACGTTGGCCGTCGTCCGCAGGACGTGGCGCGGGAAAGGGATCGGCCAGGCGGACAAGGAGCACATCCACCACCGGTTGCTGGATATCGGGCACAGTCACCGGTCGGCCGTCCTGCTCATGTACCTGTGGAGCGCGCTGATATCGGCCAGCGCCCTCGCGATCGGCCTGATCGACGGGCGCCTGGTCGTGGGCACCATCATCCTGTCCCTGGTGGCGTTGTTCGCGGTGACCGCGCTCCCGCGGCTTGCCCGGTGGCGCGGCCGGGCCGAGCCGGCGGCCGCCGCGGCTCCCGAACCGCCCGTCGAGGAGAGCGCCACCAACCCTTCTGGCTGAACCGCACCCGGTCCCAACCACGTACAAGGGAACGGGCCGCCGTTCCACGGCGAGCTCCCGAAACCGCGTTCCGCGTTACAGGACCGGCCGTGACCTGCGACCAGTTGCTGTGGCATGATTCGCGCCTAGCTCAAGGGAGGGGGTGGACGTGCCGGAGATCGACGTGCGCCTCGACCGGGTCTCGAAGCTCTTCGGGGACGCGGCCGCGGTCGACGACCTCTCGCTCGATATCCAGGAGGGCGAGTTCTTCTCGATGCTCGGACCGTCGGGTTGCGGGAAGACCACGACCCTGCGGATGATCGGCGGTTTCGAGGAGCCCACGTACGGCACCGTCTACCTCGGCGGCCGCGACGTGACCACGCTGCCCCCGTACAAGCGGGACGTGAACACCGTGTTCCAGTCCTATGCCCTGTTCCCGCACCTCAACGTGTACGAGAACATCGCGTTCGGCCTGCGCCGCAAGAAGGTCGACAAGGGCGACATCGACACGCGGGTCCGCGACGCGATGACGCTGGTCGACCTGATCGGGTTCGAGAGCCGCAAGCCCCCCCAGATGTCGGGCGGGCAGCAGCAGCGAGTGGCGCTCGCCCGGGCGCTGGTGAACCACCCCAAGGTGCTCCTGCTGGACGAGCCGCTCGGCGCGCTCGACATGAAGCTCCGCAAGCAGATGCAGCTGGAGCTGAAGAGCATCCAGCAGGAGGTCGGGATCACGTTCATCTACGTGACCCACGACCAGGAAGAGGCCATGACCATGTCGGACCGGCTCGCGGTCATGCGACACGGCAAGATCGACCAGATCGGTCCGCCCGAGGCGGTCTACGAGACGCCGGCCACGGAGTTCGTCGCCGGGTTCCTCGGGGCGTCGAACATGCTCGACGGCGAGGTCAAGGAGACGAACAACGGACGGACCACCATCGCCCTTTCCACGGGAGGGACCGTCACCACCAACACGAACAGCGTGCCACCGGGCATCACCACGGTCCGGGTGGGCGTTCGGCCCGAGAAGATCACGATCGTGCCCGACGACGGGAACGCGCCTGCGGACCGGAACACCGTCACCGGCCTGCTGCGGATGTCGACCTACATCGGCGTCAACTACCAGTACAAGGTCGAGGGTCCCGGGGGACACGAGCTGACGGTCTACGTGCAGAACCTCGGCGGCGAAGGATCCCAGCCGGTTCCCGGACAGCGGGTCCGCCTGGAGTGGCTGCCCGAACACACCTTCGTCGTCGAGCCGTCCGCTACCCCCATCTCCGAGGAGGAAGAAGAAGAATGACCGAGCGCAAGGACGACCCGCTGAACGACCCCGCGTTCCTTCGCGGCCTCACGATGCGACGGATGTCGCGGCGCGACTTGCTTCGGTCCGCCGGCGTCGGCGCCGGAGCGCTGTCCATGGCGTCCATCCTTGCCGCATGCGGCGGCACCAGCGGCGGCGGCTCCGGCGGCGGCGGAAGCTCAGGCAGCAGCGGTGGCGGAGGCGGTATCGACTGGAACGCCCCGCCGAACAAGGTGTTGAACTTCGCCAACTGGCCGCTCTACATCGACAAGAAGAAGGTCAACGGCCAGGTGACGTACCCGTCGCTCGAGCAGTTCACCCAGGACACGGGCATCGTCGTCACCTACCGCGAGGCGATCAACTCCAACCCGGAGTTCTTCGGCAAGATCCAGCCGCAGCTGGCTGCGGGGCAGTCGACGGGCTGGGACCTCATGGTCATCACCAACGGCGACACGTTGAACCAGCTGCTCAGGCTGAACTACCTGGTGCCGTTGCCTACGGACAAGCGGCCAAACTTCGACACGAACGCCAGCGTCGCGGTGACGGATCCCTCGTACGACCCCGGCAACAAGTTCACGATGGCCTGGCAATCCGGGCTGACCGGCATCGGGTGGGACCCCGTGCAGGTCAAGGCCCTGCGGCCCGACAAGCCCACGATCACGAGCGTGATGGATCTCTTCGATCCCGCCTTCAAGGGGAAGGTGGGCATGTTCGCCGACAACGCCGACATGCCGAACCTGGTCATGGTCGGCATGGGCATCGACCCCACGACGTCCACGCCCGATGACTGGCAAGCCGCGGCGGACCTGCTGCAGAAGCAGAAGGACGACGGGATCGTCCGGCAGTTCTTCACGCAGAACTACACGAGCGCGCTGCAGAACGGCGACGTCGCGCTGACCATGGCGTGGTCGGGCGACATCTTCCAGCTCAATCTGGAGGGCGACGCGTCCGGTCTGCAGTTCGCGATCCCGAGCGAGGGCGTCGTCATCTGGACCGACAACATGTGCATCCCGCTGGGCGTCGAGAACCCCGTGGATGCGATCACGTACATGGACTACGTCTACCAGCCGAAGATCCAGGCGGAGATCGAGGCCTACGTGGAATACATCTGCCCGGTTCCGGCGGCCGCCAAGGACATGGACCCTTCACTCGCCAAGAGCCCGTTGATCTTCCCGACCGCCGCCGACCTCTCGAAGGCCTACACGTACTACGTCTTCAAGACGCCCGACGAGCAGATCCAGTGGAACGGGCTCTTCCAGCCCATCTATCAGGGCTGATCTGATCGAGGCGTCGACGTTGCCGAGGAAGGGGGAGCGCTGAGCACGCCGTCGGTCGACGAGATCGTCAGGGCGGGCACCCCGCTCATCGAGCGGAGGAAGCCCAGCCGGAACAAGAAACTCGCGCCCTACGAGCTGCTCGCGCCCGGCGCGCTCTACCTCGCGATCTTCTTCTTGATACCGATCGGCTACATGTTCTACACGTCGCTCCAGTCCGGGTTCATCGGCGACTTCCACTTCAACTGGCACTTCGCCAACTACTCGAACGCCCTCAAGCAGTACGGCTACATCTACGTCCGGTCGTTGACGTACGCGGGCATCGTGACCGTGCTGGCGCTCCTGCTCGCCTATCCCGTGGCCTATTGGATCGCGTTCTACGGCGGCCGGCGCAAGTCCGTGTACCTCTTCCTCTTGCTCTTGCCGTTCTTCGTATCGTTCATCATCCGCACGGTGCAGTGGCAGTTCCTGTTGAAGGACGACGGCTTGATCCTCGGCCCGCTCAAGCGGATCGGGCTGTTACCGCAGAGCTACCACGTGCTGGGAACGTCCGTCGCGGTGATCGCGGGCATCACGTACAACTTCCTGCCGTTCACGGCCCTGCCGCTGTACGTGGCGCTCGAGCGGATCGACAAGCGGCTGGTGGAGGCGGGCAAGGACCTGTACGCCAGCAGGTTCACGACGTTCCGCAAGGTGGTGTGGCCGCTCGCCCTGCCGGGTGTGTTCGCCGCATTCCTGCTGACGTTCGTCCCCGCCGTCGGCGACTACGTGAACGCGTCGATCCTGGGCGGGCCGGGCAACACGATGATCGGCAACGTCATCCAGAGCACGTTCCTGACGAACTTCGATTATCCGATCGCCGCCGCGATGTCGTTCATCCTGATGGCGGCGCTGCTCGTCGGGGCCACGATCTACGCGAGGGTCCTGGGCACCGACGATGTCACGGCCGGGGCGGCGTCGGCATGACCATGCGGCCCGAGAACCCCACGGGCATCTCCGAGATGGTCGGCGAACCCGTCGCCGGCGGACTAGGGCCGCCGCCGAAGACCCCGTCGAGCAAGAAGTGGACGCGGTTCATCCTGCCCACGTACACGACGTTGTTCATCATCTATCTGATCATCCCCATCGCGGTGATGATCATCTTCGCGTTCAACACCCCCGCCGGCAGGTACAACATCAAATGGGAGCACGCGTCGCTCGACGCGTGGCGGAACCTCTTCTCGTTCCCGGACCTGTCGTCGTCCCTCAAGCTCACCCTGGAGGTCGCCTTCCTCGCGACGATCCTGGCGACCATCCTGGGAACGTTCATCGGGCTGGCGCTCGGCCGGTATCGGTTCCGGGGATCGAGCGCCATGAACTTCGTGATCTTCCTGGCGATCGCGTCGCCCGAGATCGTGCTGGGATCGTCGTTGCTCACGATGTTCGTGAACGCCAGGGTCCCGCAGGGATTCACCACGATCCTGCTCGCGCACACGATGTTCTGCGTGTCGTTCGTGGCGATCACGGTGCGCGCGCGGGTCCAGGGGATGGACCGGTCGCTCGAGGAGGCGGCCGGCGACCTGGGGGCTGATCCGCGGACGACGTTCTTCAAGGTGACGTTGCCGAACATCCTGCCCGGCGTGATCGCCGGCGGCCTGCTCGCGTTCGCGCTGTCGATCGACGACTACGTGATCACGAACTTCGTCGCCGGATCCAAGACGACGTTCCCGCTGTGGGTGTTCGGCGCCACCCGCCAGGGGATCCCGGTGCAGGTGAACGTCATGGGGACGCTCCTGTTCATGTTCGGCATCCTCATCGTGCTCGGGCAACTGTGGGCGTCGAGCCTGCGGGCGCGCGGCGACAAGAAGCGCCTCGCGCAGGACAAGGCCCGGCTGGCCGCTGCCCAGACTTCGTGAAAACTTTCACGAAGTCACAAGGAAACCGCCTCTGACCAGCGGAAACACGTCGTCGGGAGCTTTGACGAGGCTCGAGCGGGCCACCTATACTGTCGCCCCCATGGCCACCAACGAGCAACAGGGCGAACGGTGGTCGGGGATGGGAACCGGCTGGTCGATCACCTCCACCATGATCGGGGGGATCGCCACCATCGGGGCGCTCGGATACCTGATCGACCGGCTGCTGGGCATCGGGCACGTGTTCCTGCCGATCGGGTTCATCGTCGGGGGCGGTCTCGGCACCTACATCATCTGGCTGCGGTACGGGAGGGGAGAGGATGACGGCACCTGAGCCGGAGCGCGCGCTGATCCGCCGTGTCTCTCCGTTCGCCGTTCCCGCCGCGCTCCTCGCGTACGTGATCGGCGCCGCGTTCGGCGGCGCCGACGCCGGGTGGTCCGCCGTGATCGCGGTCGTGCTCGTCTACCTGAACTTCGTGGCGAACGCCCTGTCCATCTCGTGGGCGGCGTCGGTCTCGCCGACGCTCGTGAGCATCGTCGCGCTCGGTGGGTACGTGGTCCGGTTGATCATCTACACGGTAGCCCTGGTGCTGCTCAACCAGCTGGCATGGTTCTCGCCGGTCGCGTTCGCGCTCGCCTTGATCCCCGCCGTCGTGGGGCTGCTGGTGTTCGAGGCGAAACTCCTCTCCGGCAGGATGCAGGCGGACCTCTGGACGTTCGACGGAGCGGGCCGCCCGTGACGGGTGCCGTGCTCGCCGCGACGTTCGAACCGCCGAGCACCAAGGATTTCGTCTACGGCTGTTGGGGCTCCGCCTTCAAGGTCTTCGGGTTCACGCTCTGCTTCAACTTCATCGCGTTCCTGCTGGTCCTGACGACGTTGATCGTCCTGGCGCTGTTCTTCTTCGCGTTCCGCAAGCCGAAGGTCATGCCGGGCAAGTTCCAGCTGATGATGGAGCTCGGCGTCCAGTTCGTCCGCGACAACATCGCCGTCCCGATGCTCGGGCCCGACGCCGAGATGTTCATGCCGCTCCTCGCCTCGTTCTTCTTCTTCATCCTGATCGGGAACATGTTCGAGGTCGTGCCGGGCTTCAGCTTCTCGGCCAACAGCCGCGTGGCGATCCCGCTCGTGCTGGCCCTCGTCTCGTGGTTCACGTACAACACCATCGGGATCCGACAGCACGGCTTCTTCGGCTACCTCAGGCACACGACCATCATCCCGGAGGCTCCGGCGATCCTCCGGTACGGGTTGCTGATGCCGATCGAATTCATCTCGAACATCATCGTGCGGCCGATCACCCTCACGGTCCGTCTCACGGCCAACTTCGTGGCCGGGCACTTCCTGCTGGCGATCTTCTTCCTGGGGACCGTCTTCTTCCTCGAGGACGGCCCGAAGACCTGGCCGTTCGCAGCGATATCGTTCCCACTCGCGTTGATGCTCGTCGGGCTCGAGATCTTCGTCGCGGCCCTGCAGGCGTTCATCTTCGCCGTCCTCAGCGCCTCCTACATCGGGCAGGCGAAGGCGGAGTCGCACTAGCTAAGGAGGCAGTTGGATGTTCGCGTTCATCGCACAAGTCACGGGGAACCTCGACGGACTCGCCACGATCGGCAAGGGCCTGGTCATCGGCCTCGCCGCCATCGGGCCCGGGATCGGCCTGGGGATCCTGATCGGGAAGTCGGTCGAGGCCATGGCGCGTCAACCCGAGTACGCGGGCCAGGTCCGCACCACCATGTTCATCGGGATCGGCTTGATCGAGGCGCTCGCGCTGTTCGGCATCGCGTTCTCGTTCATCATCTAGAGAAGGGGGATCGATGTTCGCCACCAAGATCGGTCTCCTAGCAGCAGGGTCCAGTGACAAGGAGAACCTCTACCCGCACGCGACCGAATTGATCGTCGGAGCCGTCGCGTTCGCGATCATCTTCTTCTTCTTCTGGAAGTGGGTACTCCCTCGGGTGAACACGTTGCTCGAGGAGCGCCGCGAGAAGATCCAGGGCGAGATGGAGCGCGCGGAGGCGTCGCGCGTCGCGGCCGACGACGAACTCGCCCGCTACAAGGTGCAGCTCGCCGGCGCGGCCGACGAGGCGAACCGGATCATCGACGAGGCCCGCAAGACTGCCGACCAGCTCCGTGCGGACCTGCAGGCTCGCGCCGAACAGGAGTCGCACGCGATCGTGGCCCGCGCCCAGGAGGAGATCCGTGCGGAGCGCGACCGGGTGTTCCAGGAGCTCCGGACGCAGGTGGGCGAGATCGCCGTCGAGCTCGCCGGCAAGGTCGTGGGGGAGTCGCTCGACTCGTCCGCGCACACACGGCTGATCGACGAGTACATCGACGAGGTCACCTCCGGGAACGGGAAGAACTGACGTGACGGACGAAGGACTCATCGGCGGGTACGCTCAGGCGCTGTTCGCCGTGGCGCAAGCCGAGGACGTCCTGCCGAAGGTCGAAGACGAGCTGTACGCGTTCGGAAAGGCGCTCGAGCAGCACACCGATCTCCGCGAGGCGTTGACCGACGCCGTGCTGCCCGTCGAGAACAAGAAGGCGGTCGTCGAGGACCTGCTGGGCGAACGAGCTCACCCGATCACGCTCGGCTTGCTCGGGTTCGTGATCGACCTGGGTCGCGCGCGCCACATCCCCAAGATCGTCGAGGAGCTCGCACGTATGGCCTCCGTCGAACGCAGTCATGCCCTCGCCGAGGTCCGAACGGCGGTCGACCTGACCGACGAGCAACGCCGGCGCCTGGCCGAAGCGTTGTCCCGCGCGACCGGCCGGACGGTGGACCTGAAGGTCGTGGTCGATCCGAGCGTGATCGGCGGCGTGGTGGCGCGGGTGGGAGACGAGGTCTTCGACGGCTCGATCGCGAGTCGCCTGGAAGACGCCAAGCAAGCATTAGGGAGCGTGTGATGGCACTGAACATCGATCCGGCAAGCATCGCGGAGGCGCTCCGGCGGAACGTCGAGAGCTGGACGCCCACCGTCGAACGAGGAGAGGTCGGCCGCGTCACCGAGACGGCCGACGGCGTGGCCCGGGTCCAGGGCCTGCCCGGCGCCATGGCGAACGAGCTCCTGGAGTTCCCCGGCGGGGTCTTCGGACTGGCGTTCAACCTAGACGTGGATGAGATCGGATGCATCATCCTGGGCGAGTCCGACAAGATCGAGGAAGGCGACCCCGTGAAGCAGACGGGAACCATCCTGTCGATGCCGGTCGGCGACGGCTTCCTCGGGCGTGTCGTGGACGCGCTCGGCCGTCCTCTCGACGACAAGGGTCCGATCCCGTCGACCGAACGACGCAACCTGGAGGTGCAGGCGCCCAACGTCGTCTCGCGCCAGCCGGTGAAGGAGCCGCTCTACACCGGCATCTCGGCGATCGACGCCATGACGGCCATCGGGCGCGGCCAGCGCCAGCTCATCATCGGCGACCGCCAGACGGGCAAGACGGCCGTGGCCGTCGACGCGATCATCGCCCAGCGTGAACACTGGGGCACCGACCGCGCCGTGAAGTGCATCTACGTCGCCATCGGGCAGAAGGCGTCCACGGTGTCGGAGGTGGTCGAGACGCTGCGCGAGAACGGGGCGCTCGAGTACACGGTCGTCGTGAACGCCTCGGCCGCTGATCCCGCGCCGTTCCAGTACATCGCGCCTTACGCGGGCGCGGCGCTCGGCGCCTACTGGATGTACGAGGGCGACAGCGCGCTGATCGTCTACGACGACCTGTCCAAGCAGGCGGTCGCCTACCGCGAGATCTCGCTCCTGCTCCGCCGGCCCCCGGGACGCGAGGCGTATCCGGGCGACGTGTTCTATCTGCACTCGCGTCTGCTCGAGCGCGCCGCGAAGCTCTCGGACGAGCTCGGCGGTGGCTCCCTCACCGCGTTGCCGATCATCGAGACGAAGGGCGGCGACATCTCCGCATACATCCCGACCAACGTCATCTCGATCACCGACGGGCAGATCTTCTTCGAGTCCGAGCTGTTCTTCTCCGGCGTTCGGCCGGCGATCAACGTCGGTGTCTCGGTGTCCCGTGTGGGAGGCAACGCGCAGATCAAAGCGATGAAGAAGGTCGCCGGTCGCCTGCGCCTGGACCTCGCCCAGTACCGCGCGTTGGAGGCGTTCGCTCAGTTCGGCTCGGAGCTCGACAAGGCGTCGCGGCAACAGCTCGCGCGCGGCGCCCGGGTCGTCGAGATCCTCAAGCAGCCGCAGTACCAGCCGCAGCCAGTCGAGCGCCAGGTCGTGGCGATCTACGTGGTGACCGGCGGCTACCTCGACGACTACCCGGTCGAGGACGCGAAGCGGTTCGTGACCTCGTTCAACGACTACCTGGAGACCCGGCACCCGGAGATCCCCACGGCGATCCGGGAGAGCGGCGACCTGTCCGACGAGAACGAGGGTGCGTTGAAGACGGCGATCGCCGGGTTCGCGGAGACGTTCGTGTCGAGCGCCGCCGGGCCGGGCTCCGAGTCGGGGATCGGCGCCCCGTCGGCCCCCGATGCGGTCAAGCCCGACATCGGCTGGGACCGGATGTCGTCGGTCGACGAGGAACCCGGGACCGATCCCGAGACGCCGGCGTCCGCGTAACGCATGGGCGCCCAGCTCCGCGTCGTCCGTCGACGGATCCGATCGGTCCAATCGACGAAGAAGATCACGCGAGCGATGGAGTTGATCGCGTCATCCCGCATCGTGAAGGCGCAGCAGCGTGTCGAGGCGTCCCGCCCGTACGCCGTCCAGCTGACGGCCGCTATGGAAGACGTCGCGCGGCAGAGCGGCACCGTTGCGCACCCGCTGCTCGAGGCGCGGGAACCGGTCGAGCAGGTGGGTGTGTTGATCGTGACGTCCGACCGAGGGCTCGCGGGCTCGTACAACGCGAACGTGCTGAAGATCGGTGAGGAGCTGATCGCGGATGTGACCCGCCGCGGTCTGGAGCCGGTCGTCTACGTGATCGGCAAGAAAGGCGTGGGCTACTTCCGGTTCCGGGGCGTCGCGATGCGGGGCGAATGGCAGGGGTTCAGCGAGGTGCCGCCGTACGTGAAGGCCGAGGAGGTCGGCCGGAAGCTGATCGCGGACTTCGCCGACGGTTCGATCGACGAGCTGCACTGCGCGTACACCGACTTCCGCTCGGCGTTCACGTTGCGCGCGACCTCGCAACGGTTCTTGCCGATCGCACCCGAGGAGGTCCACGGGACGGGGCTCGAGGCCGTTCCCGCGGAGTACCTCTTCGAGCCCGAGCCGGCAGAGCTCCTGCACGCGCTCCTGCCCCAGTACATCGTCACCAAGGTGTACGCGGCGCTCCTGGAATCGGCGGCGTCGGAGAACGCCGCACGCCGACGCGCCATGAAGGCCGCCACGGACAACGCGGAGGACCTGATCAAGCTGCTCTCCCGGCAGGCGAACCGCGCCCGTCAGGACGAGATCACGACGGAGATCCTGGAGATCGTCGGCGGGGCGGAAGCCCTGACCGCATCATCGGAAGGATGAGCATGGCTGAAGACAAGGCACACCCACAGGGCCGGGTCGTCCGGGTGATCGGACCGGTGGTGGACGTGGAGTTCCCGCCGAGCGAGCTCCCCGACATCTACACCGCGCTGAAGGTCGACGTCACGCTAGAGAACGCCACCACCACGATCACGTGCGAAGTGGCGCAGCACATCGGCGACAACATCATCCGGGCGATCGCGCTGAAGCCGACGGACGGCCTGACGCGCGGCGCTCCCGTCGAGAACACGGGGGCGCCGATCAGCGTGCCCGTCGGCGAGGGCGTCCTCGGTCACGTGTACAACGTGCTCGGCGAGCCGCTCGACACCGACATGTCCAACATCCACCCGGACACGTACTGGCCGATCCACCGCGAGCCGCCGCCGTTCGCGGACCTGGAGCCGAAGAAGGTCATGCTCGAGACGGGCATCAAGGTCATCGATCTCCTTGAGCCGTACGTGCAGGGCGGCAAGATCGGGATGTTCGGCGGTGCGGGCGTGGGCAAGACCGTCATCATCCAGGAGATGATCCGTCGTCAGGCGGAGCAGCACGGCGGCGTGTCCGTGTTCGCCGGCGTGGGCGAGCGCACCCGTGAAGGCAACGACCTCTTCCTGGAGATGACCGAGTCGGGCGTCCTGGCGAAGACGGCCCTGGTGTTCGGGCAGATGGACGAGCCGCCCGGCGTCCGTCTGCGTGTGGCGCTCTCGGCGCTCACGATGGCCGAGTACTTCCGCGACGAGCTCCACCTGGACGTGCTGCTGTTCGTGGACAACATCTTCCGCTTCACGCAGGCGGGGTCGGAGGTGTCCACGCTCCTCGGCCGGATGCCGAGCGCCGTCGGCTACCAGCCGAACCTGGCGGGCGAGATGGGTGCGCTGCAGGAACGGATCACATCCGCCGGCGGCCGTTCGATCACGTCCCTGCAGGCGATCTACGTTCCCGCCGACGACATCACCGACCCGGCGCCGCACGCGGCGTTCGCGCACCTGGACGCCACGACAGTGCTCTCGCGCGACATCGCATCGCTGGGGATATACCCGGCCGTCGACCCGCTCGACTCGAGCAGCCGGATCCTGGACCCGCGCTACGTCGGCGAGGAGCACTACGCGGTGGCCCGGCGCGTGCAGGAGATCCTGCAGCGGTACAAGGACCTGCAGGACATCATCGCTATCCTCGGGATCGACGAGCTGTCCGAGGAGGACAAGGTCATCGTGTCGCGCGCCAGGAAGATCCAGAAGTTCCTGTCGCAGCCCATGTTCGTGGCCGAGCAGTTCACGGGCGTGCCCGGGAAGTACACGCCGGTCGACGAGACGATCGCGTCGTTCAAGGGGTTGTGCGAGGGGGAGTACGACCACCTCCCCGAGCAGGCATTCTTCCTGGTCGGCGGCATCGAAGAGGCCGTCGCGCAGGCCAAGCAGATGGAGGCCGCGTAACCCGTGCCGCTCGAGGTGCACGTCGTCACGCCCGAACGCGAGGTCTGGACCGGTTCGGCAGAGATGCTGATCGCCCGCGGCGTCGAGGGGGAGCTCGGCATCATGGGCGGTCACGAGCCGATGTTGGTGCAGCTCGCGATCGGACCCCTCCGCATCCATCGTGAGGGCGGGGAGCTTCTCGCCGCCGTCGTAGACGGGGGATTCCTGCACGTGGGAACGCACGAGGGGGTCACCCGCGCCGACGTCTTAGCTTCACAAGCTGTGCTCGCGGCGGAGATCGACGTGGAGGAGACACGCCGCGTGCTGGCGGAGCACGAGGCGAATGCGGCCGCGCTGCAAGGCCAGGGCGCCGAGGTCGAGGAGGCCGAGCTCGAAGCGCTCAAGCGCGAGATGCAGAAGGCGCAGGCCCGCCTCAAGCTGGCCGGCTAGGCCTTCCCGAGCCCTTCCCGCGTTAGCATCGGACGATCATGGATCGCCTGTTCGTCACCGGCGGGGCGCGCCTGGCCGGAACGGTCCACGTTTCCGGCGCGAAGAACTCCGCGCTCAAGCTCATGGCGGCCTCGCTCCTCGCGCCCGGCATCAGCGTGGTCCGCAACGTCCCGCGTATCCGGGACTGCGGGGTGATGGCCGAGATGCTCGAACATTTCGGCGTGCGCGTCACGCTCCTGGACGACGTCGCCGAACTGGATGCGACGCACGTGGACGACGTCGAGGCCCCCGATGAGCTGGTCCGGCAGATGCGCGCGTCGATCGTCGTGCTCGGTCCGTTGCTCGCCCGATGCGGTCGTGCGCGCGTGTCCATGCCCGGCGGCGATGAGATCGGGGCCCGGCCCGTCGACCTGCATGTGCGCGGCCTCGAACGGATGGGCGCGACGATCCGGTTCGAGCACGGGTTCCTGCTGGCCGAGGCCGACCAGCTTCGAGGAGCGCCGATCACCCTGGACTACCCGAGCGTCACGGCCACCGAGAACCTGTTGTTCGCGGCGGTGCGCGCGCGGGGCGTCACCGTGATCGACAACGCCGCGCGGGAGCCCGAGATCGCGGACGTCGCGAACTGTCTCGTCGCCATGGGGGCACGGATCCGGGGCGCGGGGTCGAGCACGATCGAGATCGAGGGTGTGGACGAGCTCAGTCCCACCGACCACACGGCGGTGCCCGATCGCATCGAGGCGGGGACGTGGGCCGCGGGCGCCGTCGCCACCCAGGGCGACGTGACGATCGAGAACGCCCGGCCCGAGCACCTGGAGCTGTTCCTCTCGAAGCTCCGCGACACGGGGACCGATGTCTCCGTGTCCGACGCGGGCTTGCGGATCCGCCAGTCGACCCGCGCGCGGGCGGTGGACTTCGTCACGCTTCCGTATCCGGGGATCGCCACCGACTTCCAGCCGATCCTGCTCGCCATGCTGGCCACGGCCGAGGGCACCGCCATCGTCACCGAGAACGTGTTCGAGAGCCGGTTCCTCTACGTCGGCGAGCTCCTGCGGATGGGTGCCGACATCCGGACCGAGGGCCATCACGCGGTGATCAGGGGAGTGCCCCGTCTCTCGGCGGCCCCCGTGCGGGCGTTGGACATCCGCGCGGGCGCCGCCCTGGTGCTCGCGGCGCTGTGCGCGGACGGCGTCACCGAGATCGCCGACATGCAGCACGTGGACCGCGGATACCAGGACTTCGAGGCGAAGCTCGAGGGGCTCGGAGCCGAGGTCCGGCGCGAGCGCGAGCTCGTCGCGCTCCCGTGAGGGGACCGATCCGGCACATCCCCTCATTGCTCCTGGTGTCGTCGATCCTCGCATGGCCACTGTTGTCGATCCCCCATGCGGCGGCGCAGGCCGGTCCGGGCGATCGAGAGGTCTTGCTCGCGACGATGGACGACGCGGGGCTCGCGGACCTGCTCGCCACACCCGGTTTCCTCGCGCTCGCGCAGCAGGGAGGTGCGGCGCTCCTCGTCATGACGGGGGCCGGCGCGACGCTCCAGGACTTCGGCGGCGCGACCGCCCCGTCGTCCGGCGGAGCGCTCCCCGATGGGTTGGCCGAGATCGACCTCGGATCGATGGCCGGTGAGACCGGGTCGACGTCGCCGGAGAAGCTCGCCGCGGCCGCCGAGCAACTCGCGTCGGCCCTGGATGCGTCCACGGCCGCGAGCCAGCTCGTCATCGTCGCCTCGGCTTCGCCCGACGGCGCCACAGAGGCCGCGGGGGATCACCTCGGCGCGCTCGTGATGGCCACGGGGAACCCGCAGGACCTGGCGGCAGCGATCCGAGCCGGCGGTACAGATGGCCCGTTGCGCACGTTGACGTCCGACTCGACCCGGCGGGATGGCGTCGTCGCAGCACCGGACGTGGCCCGGACCGCCGTCGAATTCGTGGCGATCGACGGCGTGAACGATCCCGGCGGCGCGGTGATCCGCGTGGTCGATGCGCCGCCCCCGATCGGACTCGTGGACCGCTACGTCCAGTCGAAGCGGTTGACGGTCCCGATCGGAACGGCCGCCGCGTTGTTCGCGGTCTCCGGGGCCTCGCTCGGCATCGTGGCGCTCGTGTGGCGGCGGGCGCCGAGCTGGCTCCGCCAGCTCGGCGCCTGGGTGGCGATATCGCTCCCCTTCCTCGCGCTCTCGCTGCTGCTCGTGGGGCACCTCCCGTCGCTCACCTACGCCACCGCCGTGCCGTTCGTGGTCGCGACGACCGCGATCGCCACGCTGGCCCTGAGGCCCGCGGCCAAACGCTGGGGCACGCTCGGAGCGGTGGCCGCCGCCGGTGTCATCCTGCTGGGCGCGCTCGTCGTCGAGGCCGCGCTCGGCTGGACGGCCGCGCTCACGCCGTTGCTCGGTGGCTCGCAGCTCGACGGCGGCCGGTTCTTCGGGTTCCCGAACGCGTTCATCGGGCTGCTCCTCGGAGGGTCGCTCTACGTCGCACAGGGGTTGCCTCGGGTGCACGGCGCCGTACTGATCGCGGCCGCGGGCCTGTTCGCCGGTTCGCCCTGGACCGGATCCAACATCGGCGCCGCGGTCACGCTGTTCGCCGCAGCCGGCATCTGGTGGGGCCTCCGCGGCGAGCTCGGCTGGTGGCGCACGGCCGTTTCAGCCGTCGTCGGGGTGGCGGGTGGCGTGGTGCTCGTCGTCATCGCGCACCGCTACCTCACCTCGGCTGCCACCCACATCACGACGTTCTCGGAACACACTGGCGGGATCGGCGGTCTGTGGAACAAGCTCGTCGATCGCCTCGCTGTGGGTACCGACCTCATCGCGAACAACCCGTTCGCGTTGCTTCCCGTGGCCGGCGTCCTGCTGATGCTGGGCGTCGTCCTCAAGCCGCCGCGCGTGGTCCGGGCCTCGTTCCGCGACGCCCCCGTATGGCGACTCGCGCTCCTGACGATCGTGGTGGGCAGCATCGTGGCGTACCTGGTCAACGACTCCGGCGCGGCGGCGCTCGGTGAGGGGCTGACCACGTCAGTCGCCGGCATGCTCTACGTGTCGTTACGGTGGCGCGACGGCATGATGACATCGTGAGATTCCCGATCCCACCGCGGCCGGATACCGGCGGCTCCGTTTCCGGTCCGATCCTCACGACCGTCGACGGACGCCCCCGGTCGACCTGGGGATGGTTCGAGGGGGCGGGTGTATACCTCCTGGCGACCATCGCGGGTGGGTTCGCGTCACTCCCCGTCCTTGCCGCGCTCGGCGACACCAGCGTGAACGGCGCGGTCGGCCGGTCGGAGATCCTCGCGACGATCGTCGCCGACGTCGTGATCACCGGGGTGCTCGTGTTCTGGCTGGCACGCTGGCACCGCGAATGGCGAGCGGCCATGGTGTTGCCGCCCGAACCGGACCGGATCTGGCGCCACCTGCTCTACGGCGGGATCGCCGGTCTGATCCTGGTGCCTACGGTGGGGCTCATCAGCGGCGGCATCGAGGCAGTGTTCCGCGAGGCGGTCGGGCACGAGGTCGTCGTTCCCGAGCAGGTGGCGCCGGGGTTGTCGCACCTGGCCGCCGGCGCACTCATCCTGCTGGCGGCGGTCATCGCTCCCATCAGCGAGGAGTTCTTCTTCCGCGGGGTGCTCTTCCGGACGGTCCGCGACCGCCACGGGTTCTGGCCGGCCGCGCTCGCCTCGGCGATCCCGTTCGGCCTCGTGCACTACGTTCCGTCGCCGGCCATCGACGCGCTGGTGCTGCAGCTGACGATGGTCTTCACGGGGATCGGCCTGGCCTGGGTCTACGAGCGACGGGGCACGATCGTCGCCTCGATGGCCGCGCATATGGCGTTCAACGTGGTCGGCCTCGTGGTGATCCTCGGCATCGTTCGATAGCCGGTCGTCACCTCCGTATGCTGTGCAGATCGACGTACCCGTGCCCCGGATCGAGGTGACGTAGGCGTGGCGAGGTTCCCGACCGACCCGTGGTTCCAGGAGTTCATCCTGGCTATCAACGGGTCCGAGCGCTACCGCGAGGTGGCGGCGGATTGGGAGGGCGACGTCGCGTTCCGGATCGAGGCCGAGCCCGACAAGGGCGTGCCCGAGACGGTTTGGGGGTTCCTCGACCTCTGGCATGGCGAATGCCGAGGAGGCGGCGTGGTCGACGAAGCCGCGGGCGCCGCGTCGACCTACGTGATCAGCGCTCCCTACTCGCGATGGCGCGAGGTCCTCGAGGGCGATCTGGATCCGATCCGCGGCATGATGCAGGGGAAGCTCCGGGTCCAGGGCGACCTGCCGACGATCATCCGTTACGTGAGCGCCGCGAACGAGCTCGTCCACCTGACCGGCACGGTCGACACCGAGTTCCCCGACGGGGATTGAGCCTCCGTGCGCGCGGTCGTCTTCGCCGGCGTGCGTGAGGTGCGCGTCACGGATGTTCCGGATCCGGTGATCGAGGAGCCCGGCGACGCCGTCGTCCGCGTGACGCGGACCGCCATCTGTGGCTCGGACCTCCATTTCCTCCACGGCAAGGCGCCGATCGATCCCGGCGACGTCTTGGGGCACGAGGCCGTCGGGGTCGTGCAGTCGGTGGGCGCCGAGGTGGAGCGGTTCACGCCGGGGGATCGCGTCGTGGTCGCGTTCAACATCGCGTGCGGGGCGTGTTGGTTCTGCCGACGCGGCGAGACGCAGCTCTGCGACGACTTCCGGAACCTCGGCGCCGGCGCGTTCGGTGGGAACCTCGGCGGCACGCAGGCCGCCTCCGTCCGGGTGCCCAACGCGGACGTGAACCTCCTGCGGATACCGGACGGGATGGATGACGAACGGGCGCTGTTCGTCGGCGACATCTTGACGACGGGTCTCTACGCCGCCTCGATCGCCGAGATCGAGCTCGGAAGCACGGTTGCCGTCGTCGGCTGCGGTCCCGTGGGGTACTTCTGCATCCAGGCGGCCCGCGCGCTCGGGGCCGGCCGGGTGTTCGCGATCGACCTCGAACCGGAGCGGCTCGACCTCGCCGAGCGCGTCGGTGCCGTGCCGGTCCACGCACGCGAACGGCATCCTGCCAGCGCGCTCGCGGAGGTCACCGACGGCAGGGGCGCCGACGTGGTGCTGGAGGCGGTGGGGACGCCGAGCGCGTTCGAGAGCGCGGTGGGCATCGTGCGCCGTGGCGGCCGGGTCGTCGTGGTGGGCGTCTACGCGGGGGAGTCCGTCGAGTTGCAGCTCGGCGTCTATTGGGCACGGGCGCTGACCTTGCGCTTCTCCGGCATCTGCCCGGTGCACGCATGGTGGGGGCGCGCCATGGACGAGCTCGTCGCCGGCCGCGTCGATCCCTCGCCCCTGATCTCGCATCGGCTGTCGCTCGAGGACGCCCCGGAGGGATACGCGCTCTTCGATCGACGCGAGGCGACGAAGGTCGTGCTGGTCCCGTGACGGTGGTCTACGGGACCGAAGAGCCGAGCGGCTTCGCCTCCATGGTCGGGGGCCTCATCGACCAGAACCTCGAGCGCGATCCCGCGAGGCGCAGGCTCCTTCGGCCGTCGTCCGCAACGCTCACCGCGCCCGACGCCGGCGTCGCGGTCACCGTGCGGACCAGCGCGGGAGGCGTGGAGGTTCGAGACGGGGAAGACCCGGCGGCACATATCGGCATCACGGCCGACTCGGACCGGCTGCTCGGGCTGACGACCGCGCCGCTGCGCTTCGGCCTGCCCGATCCGTTCGACGCGCGCGGGCGGGTGGTGCTCCGCGACGTGCTGTCCGGGCGGATCCGCATCCGCGGGATGCTCATGCATCCGCGGCGTCTGGCCAGGCTCTCGTCTCTCCTGTCGGTGGCGTGACGTGAACGCGCCCCCCGTCGCCCCGACCCGTCCCGACGTGACGGCGAGCGCCCGTTCCCCGTCGCGGGGCGGCTGGGCGACGGCTGCGGTGGTGGTCGGGATCCTCGTGGTGGTGCTCGGTGGGTACGTGGTGGCGGGTGTGCTCTCCGAGCCGGCGGGACGACCCGTGGGCATCCCCGGGGTCGTGAGCGTCAGGCCGCTCTCCGGATGGGAGTTCGCGGGCGCCAAGCGGTTCGAGGGAGGCGCCTCCGTCCAGCTCACGCGGGGGAGCGGCAACCTGCTCGTGACCGTCCTCGACCCGTTCGGCGGCGATCCCGCCGCGCTCGCGCGGCTGTACGAGGACTCGGTGCTCTCAGGGCGCCTGAGTCAGCTCTCGGTGTCGAGGAACCTCGAGAGCGTCCGCCTCCCATCGGGTCTGTCGGGCGTGCGGTTCGCGTACGTCGGGGTGATCGCCGACACGGGCACGTCCGTCGAAGGCGAGGTCACCGCGTTCGTCACGCCGTCGGGGCACGGCATCGTCTTCAACGCGTGGGCGCCGGCGGGCCTGCTCTCCTTCGTCCGATCCGACGTCCGCACGATGGTGAGCGAGGCGGGAGTGACGTGATCCGATGATCGCCTCGGTGCCCCGACGTCACCGGTCGCCGCTGCACGACGGCAGCCTGTACCAGCCGAAGCGCCCGGCGTTCTGGGCGTACGTCGTGATCGTGGTGCTCACCGGGATCGTCTCGTTCGGGCAGCAGAGCTTCTTCCGGCGATCTCACCGCGCGGGCTGGGCGTTGTCGTGGGCGCTGCTCGCCGTCTACGCGCTCCCTGTGCTCTTCCTGGTCTACGTCCTCGACCTCTACGAACGCGAGCCGCTGTCCCTGGTGATCGGGGCGCTGCTATGGGGGGCCATCGCGGCCACGACACTCTCGGGCTTCGCGAACGACGGCTGGGGTCTGGTCGTGTCCCGCGTCGGAGGACCGGAGTTCGCGGCGCGTTGGACGGCCGCGCTCACGGCGCCGCTCGTCGAGGAGATCCTCAAGGGCCTGGGCGTGGTGCTGATCTACCTGATCGCGCCCGACGAGTTCGACGACATGATGGACGGCTTCGTGTACGGCGCGGTGTGCGGCCTGGGGTTCGCGGTCGTCGAGGACGTCTTCTACTTCATGGGCGTGTTCGGCGGTCATCCGAACGGCGTGCTGCAGGGCTTCTTCGTCCGTGTCGTGTCCAGCGGGCTCTATTCGCACGTCCTGTACACGGGACTGGTCGGGATGGGCATCGGGTACTTCGTGTCTCGACGCACCCGCCGTCCGCTCGCACGCCGGATCCTGGTGCTGCGCGGGCCTGTCGGCCGCCGCCGTGCTCGGACACTTCCTGTGGAACTCGCCCTTCCTCGACCTGTTCCCCGCCCGGCCATGGAGCGGTGCGGATCTGGCCATGATCCCCGTCGCGACGGCGGTGAAGGGCCTTCCGCTCCTCGCGTTCGTCGACGCTCGCGGTGCGACTGGCCCGCAGACGCGAGCGCACGTGGCTGCACGGCGAGCTCGCCGACGAGATCGGCGGCCCGGCATCTCCGCGGTCGAGCTCGAGACGCTCGAGAACCCGGGCCTGCGACGCCGGGCGGTCCGCGGCATGCGGACGCGCGCCGGGAGCCACGCCGCCGGGCTCCTCCACCGTCTCCAGCGCGAGCAGGTGAACCTCGCGATGATCCGCTCGAAGGTCGCCGCCGACGACGACCCGGCGTTGATCGAGCAGCGCGCGTATTGCGCGATCGCTCCGTGACGCGTTACGCGCGATCCCGGGCGCGGCCCCCGCCGACCGGCCGGCTCTGCTGCCGACGCGGGTCCCGGCGACCGCTAGGCTTCGGCCGATGGACGTCGGAGCGGTGATCGCGGGCGTGCTGGCGGGGGATCGCCGCGCCGTCGCCCGTGCGATCTCGATGGTCGAGGACGGGGGTGCGGACCTGGAGGTCCTCTCCGCGGGCATCTACGCGAGCACCGGCCGGGCGTCGACGATCGGTCTCACCGGCGCTCCCGGCGTCGGGAAGTCGACGCTCGCCACCGAGCTGGTCCGCGCTGAGCGCGATGCCGGCCGCACGGTGGCCGTGCTCGCGATCGATCCCACCTCCCCGTACACCGGCGGGGCGTTGCTGGGGGACCGCGTCCGCATGCAGGAACACGCGACCGATCCGGGCGTCTTCATCCGCTCGATGGCCACGCGGGGACATCTGGGGGGCATGGCGCTCGCGGCGCCCGAGGCCGTCCGCGTGCTGGACGCCGCCGGCGTACGACGAGATCGTGGTGGAGACCGTGGGGGTCGGACAGGCGGAGGTCGAGGTGGCCGCGGCGACCGATACGGCGGTGGTCGTGCTCGCCCCGGGGATGGGCGATGCCGTCCAGATGGCCAAGGCAGGCATCCTCGAGATCGCGGACGTCTTCGTCGTGAACAAGGCCGATCGGGATGGAGCTGGCGAGGTGGTGCGGGAGCTCCGTCAGATGCTGCACCTGGGCGCGGCCCGACCGTGGGAGCCGCCGGTCCTCCAGACGTCCGCGCTCGGTCACGAGGGGATCGACGGAGCTGCGCTCCGCGATCCTGGACCATCGGACGTTCCTGAGCGATTCGGGCTCCCTGCAGACGAAGCGGCGGGCCAGGCTCCTCCGCGAGGTCGAGAGCCTGGCGGCCGAGCGGTTCCGCGTGAAGGCGGCGCGGCCCTGACGGCCGACGGGGCGCTCGCCGACGACCTCGTCGTCCCGGCGCGTGGACCCGTATCGAGCCGCGGCTATCCTGGCGGGCGAGACCGCCGCCGCGGGGTAGCGGCGGCACGGACCGACGGGCGGCGGGTGGCGGAACCAGCCGAGGACATGGCGAAGGCGGGGAACGAGGGAGGCGTCCCCGGAGGGGAGCGCGGGTTCGCGACGCTCTCCGGTGAACCCGTCGAGCCCGTCTACCGGCCGCAGGACCTCGAAGGCTTCGATCCCGACGCGAAGCTGGGATCGCCGGGCGCGTACCCGTTCACGCGCGGCGTCTACCCGACGATGTACCGGGGCCGCCTGTGGACGATGCGGCAGTTCGCCGGGTTCGGCACGCCCGCCGAGACGAACGCGCGCTACCGGTTCCTGCTCGAGCGCGGGCAGGGCGGGTTGTCGGTCGCGTTCGACATGCCGACGCTGATGGGCCTCGACTCGGACGACCCGCGCGCCGAGGGCGAGGTGGGGCGCTGCGGCGTGGCCACCGACACGCTCGAGGACTTCGAGACGCTGTTCGACGGGATCCCGCTCGGGGACATCTCCACGTCGATGACGATCAGCGGTCCGGCGGTCGTGGCGTTCGCGTTCTTCCTGGCGACCGCCGAGCGGCAAGGCGTTGCCGTGGGACGGCTTGGACGGCACGCTGCAGACCGACATCTTGAAGGAGTACATCGCGCAGAAGGAGTGGATCTTCCCGCCGCGTCCGCACCTGCGGCTGATCGGCGACCTGATGGCGTTCTGCGCCGAGCACGTGCCGCGCTTCCATCCGGTGAGCGTGTCCGGCTATCACATCCGCGAGGCCGGGGCGACGGCGGCGCAGGAGCTCGCGTTCACGTTGGCCGACGGGTTCGCCTACGTCGAGCTCGGGCTGCAGCGCGGACTGGACGTCGACACGTTCGCGCCGGGCCTGTCGTTCTTCTTCAACGCGCACATCGACTTCTTCGAGGAGATCGCGAAGCTGCGTGCGGCGCGGAGGATCTGGGCACGCTGGCTGCGCGACCGGTACGGCGCCTCCGACCCGAACGCCATGAAGCTCCGGTTCCACACGCAGACCGCCGGCGTGTCGCTCACGGCGCAGCAACCCATGAACAACGTCGTCCGCACGACGATCGAGGCGTTGGCCGCCGTGCTGGGCGGGACCCAATCGCTGCACACGAACGCGCTCGACGAGGTGCTCGCGCTCCCCACGGAGGACAACGCGAAGCTCGCGCTCCGCACGCAGCAGGTGATCGCGTACGAGAGCGGCGTGCCCGACGTGACCGATCCGCTCGGCGGGTTCGTACTTCGTGGAGTCCATGACCGACCGGATCGAAGCGCAGGCCGAGGCGATCTTCGCCGAGATCGACCGGATGGGCGACGGGTCCATGCTCGAGGGCGTGCTGGCCGGGATCGAGACGGGCTGGTTCCAGCAGTCGATCGCCGAGTCGGCATTCCGCGAGCAGCGTCGCTACGAGTCCGGCGACCTGACGAAGGTCGGCGTGAACGCGTTCGTCGACCGACACGATGAGCCGGTCGAGACGCTGGTGATCGGCCCGGAGGGCGAGCGCGAGCAGATCGCGACGCTGACCCGGCTACGTGCCGAGCGGGACGAGCCTCCGGCGAGCGCCGCGCTCGCCGCCTTGGTCGCGGCGGCCGGGACGGACGAGAACCTGCTTCCGTATCTGGTGGACTGCGCTCGGAGCCTCTGCACGGAAGGGGAGATCGTCTCGGCGCTCACGGGCGTCTTCGGCGACTACCGCGAGACGCCACGCTTCTAGGACGCGGCGCGAGCTCGACGAACGAGATGGCGGCCCCCGCCCACAACAGCACGGCGCACACCGACATCACCCAACGGAAACCGTCGGCGAACGACTCGCGCACCGCATCATGGATCTGAACGCGTGCGCCGGGTTCGAGAGCAGCGGGAGGCGACAGCGCACCCTGTTCCTGACGGTCGGCGAGGATCGTCGCTCGGGCTGCGGGATCGATCGACATGGCCGAGAGCCGTTGCTCCAACCCGTGGGTGAACCCCGCGAGCGAAAGCGCGGGCAGTATCGCAACGGCGACGAGTCCGCCGAACCGCGAGATGGCGGTGTTGACTCCGGAGGCGATGCCGGCGCGGTTGGGCCCGAGCGCGGAGAGCACCGCGGTCGTCAGCGGCGCGACGGTGAGCGCGAGACCGACGGCGAAGATCAGGACCGACGGGAAGACGGACGCCCAGTACGAGGGGATGTGCGCGGTCGCGGCGGCGAGGAGCAGGCCGGCGCCGGCGACGCCGGGGCCGATGGTCATCGGGACGCGCGGCCCGACGCGGTCCGCGAGCCGTCCGGCGATCGGGGAGCCGACCAGGAGCGTCAGGGTGAGCGGGAGGAGGCTGGCGCCTCCCACCACCGCCGAGTAGCCGCGTCCCTGCTGCACGTCCAACACCAGGTACAGGCTCGCTCCTCCGAGCGCGGCGTAGATCACGAGGGTCGCGACGTTCACCGACGAGAACGTGCGATTGGCGAAGATCGACAGGGGCACCATGGGATGCCGTGACCGGCGCTCGGTCACGATGAACGCGACGAACCCCACCGCGCCGGCGGCGAAGCCGGTCAGGACCGCGGGCGACGTCCACCCGAGCGAGGATCCCTCGATCAACGCGAACGTCAGCCCCGCCAGGAAGACCACGGCGATCGACGCACCCGGCAGGTCGATATGTGGCTCCGCCTCGATGTCGCGCGACTCCGGGACCCGCGGCAGAGCGACGACGAAGACGAACAGCGCGATGGGGAGGTTCAGGAAGAAGATCCCTCGCCACGAGATCGCATCGATGAGCAGGCCACCCGCCAGCGGCCCGATCGCCGCGCCGATCCCGGCGAGCGAGGCCCACAGACCGACCGCGCGGCCGCGCTCGGACGGGTCGAACGACGCGGTCAGGATCGCCAGGCTGCTCGGAACCAGGAGCGCGCCTCCGATCCCCTGCACCGCCCGTGCGAGGTCGAGGAGCAGCAGGGTCGGCGCGATCCCGCAGAGCAACGAACCCGTCGCGAAGACGACCAGGCCGAGCCGAAGCGCTCGGCGGCGGCCGAAGATGTCGCCGAACGAGCCGCCGAGCAGGATGAACGCGGTGAGCGTCAACACGTACGCGTCGACGACCCAGGCGACGGACGAGAGCTCGGCCCGGAAGTCTCGTTGGAGCGTCGGCAGGGCGACGTTCACGACCGTCGAATCGAGGAAGCTCATCGACGACGCGAGGATGGTCGCCAGCAGCACCCAGCGGCCTTCGCGGGACCCGATCCGCAACGGCCCGGCGGGCGGAGTGGCCACGGGCCGAGGGTAGCATCGACGCTTGCCCCGGCCGCCCATCGTCGCTCGGCCGGGGTCGCGTCACGACGTCTCGCGTGTCGACCGGCGAAGGAGGAACCGTGGACCAGGACATCATCGTGATCGGTGGCGGTGCGGCGGGGGAGGCCGCCGGCTTCGCCGCCGCCGCGATCGGCGCATCCGCCGTGCTCGTGGAGCGCGACCTGGTCGGTGGTGCCTGCCCGTTCTGGGCGTGCATGCCGTCGAAGACGTTGTTGAACTCCGCCGCCCGACGCGCCTGCGGGGCCGACGAGGACTGGGCGCATGCCTCCGATCGCCGCGACTGGATGATCTCGCGAGAGGAGATCGACCATCCCGACGACGGTGGTCATGTCCGGCGCATGGAGGCTGCCGGGACGCGGGTGATCCGAGGCGAGGCGCGTATCGTCGGCCCCGGCGTGGTGGAGGTGCGCGGGCCCGAGGACCACGTCGAGACGCTCCGGGCAACGAGCGTCATCGTCGCCGCCGGCTCGGCACCGTTCGTGCCGCCGATCCCGGGCGTCGACGACGTGCCGTACTGGACCAGCCGGGATGCGACATCGACGCGCGTGCTGCCGTCGAGCCTGGTGATCCTGGGTGGGGGCGTGGTCGGGGTGGAGATGGCGCAGGTCTTCGTCCGGTTCGGGGTCCGCGTCACGCTCGTCGAGGGAGGCGACCGGATCCTCTCGCGGGACCATCCACTCACGTCGAAGCATGTCGCCGACCAGCTCGTGGAGGAAGGTCTCGAGCTCCGCCTGGGGGTCACGGCCCAAGGGGTCCGGGCCGGCGGCGCCGGGCGGATCGTCCAGCTCTCGGACGGTTCGACCGTCGAGGGCGCTGAGCTCCTGGTGGCGGTCGGGCGGCGACCCGCGGACCTCCGCGCGCTGGGCGCCGAGGACGCCGGCGCAACGCTCGACGACCGGGGAGCGCCCGCGCCCGACGCCCAGATGCGGATCGCCGACGGCCTCTTCGTGGCCGGAGACGTGGCGGGCGGCCTGCAGTTCACGCACGTCGCCGACTACGAAGGCGGGATCGCCGCTCGGGCGGCGGCCGGCGGGCCGGAACGGGCCGACCTCCGCGTCGTGCCGAAGGTGACGTTCACCGACCCGGAGGCGTCAGCGGTTGGGCTCACCGTCGAGGAGGCGAAGGCCGCGAGCATCGACGCGTTCGAGATCTCGCGGGACTTCGCGAGCACCGGCAAGGGGCAGACCATGGAAGGCGCGCACGGGCACCTGACGGCGGTGGTGGACCGGGAGCGCAAGCGGCTGATCGGTGCGTTCGCGGCATGCCCGGGTGCAGGAGAGCTGATCCACGAGGCGGTGCTGGCGATGAAGGTGGACGCGCCCATCGAGGTCCTGGCCGACACGATCCACGCGTTCCCGACGGCGGCCCGGGTGATGGGTGGGGTCTACCAGGAGGCGGCGGCGCGCCTCGCGTGAGATGGGGCGCTAGGCCACGCGACCGAACATCGCGAGCAGCCGCGTCTGCGCGTCGGCCCCGTCCGGCGGCACGATCTCGTCGCCGTACTGCCCGCTCGCCTTCAGGTCCGCGATGAACGGGGCCGTCCGCTCGTCGATGATCTCGACGTACCTCGGATCGATCGTCTCGTCCGCGCCGATCGCGCGCGCGAGGTCCCACCCGTGGATCGCGAGGTCGTTGAACACCTCGAACGTGTAGTCGGCTCCGCTGACGTCTCGCCTCGACAGATGGATCACCAGCTCCATCGCGCCGTCGGCGTTGACCGCCGCGAGCGACTGGGCGGCCGCCGCATCCCACGATGCGAGAGGATCGTCTCCGAGGAGGTCGCCGCTCAGGCTGTCGCCGACGTCGGCCACGGAACGGCCCCCCAGCAACGGCACGGTCCAGCTGATCTCGCTCATGAGGTGATGCACCAGCGCGCGAACGTCCCACTCCGAGCATGGTGTCGGCGCGGTCCACGCGCCGGCCGGCACCTGATGCACCAACGCTCCGAAGTGTTGGAGCGCTCCGGCGAACAGCTCCCTCGTTCCCGTCTCGGCTGCCACGTGAACCCCCTTTCGATGGCTACGAGGTAAGCGTATGCCGGATCAACGAGCGGTGGGGGCTCGATCGGCACGCTCGACCTCTCGGAGCTCGAAAGGCAGGAGGCGCTGCGCCTCCTCCCAGTCGCGCAGGAGGGTGGTGCGGTCCGGGCCGGACATCGCCACCACCGCCAAGCGATGGCTGGCGGAGTCGTCGTCGTTATCCGACAGGCGCTGTCCCGGGCGGACGAGCAGCTCGACCTGGCTCCCGGGGAACCGTTCCATGACGACGGCAGGGTCCGGGACCGACTCGACGATGCCGTCCGCCATGTACCGCCTCAACACGAAGCTCGAGGCGACCATATCCGTCCGGGGTTTCGGGAGATGGGGCTTCCCGCCGGTGACGAGCTCCAGCTGGATGCGGTACGACGACATGCCGTGAACCCCGCGGATGAGCGGTGCGAACTGGGAGGCCATCCGTCCGTTCACCTCGACGATCTTCGCCGTCCCGTCCGCCTGCACGAAGAACTCGATGTTGAACAGTGAGTCGTCGAACCCGAGCGCGGGCATGAGCGCTTCGGCGATCTCACCCAGACGATCGGAAACGCGCGACGACACGGCGCTCGGGTAGTCGAACCGGACGAAGCTGATGCCGTTCGGATGGAGGACCGAATCGGTGACGCCGATCGGGGTCATCTTCCCCGCGTGCATGAAGCCCTCGAACGTCACCAGCCGTCCTTCGAGGAGTTCCTCGACGAGCATCAGGTGGAACGAGCGCCCTTCGAGCTCCTCGTCGAACGCGGCGACGCGATCGAGCTGCGCTCGTGCTGCGGCGAGCGCCTCCTCCAGCTCACGACGATCGCGGACCGGGAACGCGAGCTGCGACAGGTGCGCGGAGACTGGCTTCACGAAGAGCGGGAACGGCAACGGCAGCGGATCGGGGATCGGCTCGCCGGGGTCCAACGCGAAGAACTTCGGCGTCGCGCGCGGAACCACGTCCTGTTGCAGGCGCCGCGACTCGAGCTTGTCGTGGCAGCGCATGAACGCCTCCGGCGTGGGGCCAGGGAGACCGCGCAACGCTGCCAGCCGGACCGCGAGGTGCGCGCCGGCGTCGGACGATCCGAACGCCCCGTCGACGCCGCGCGTCCGAGGGTCCACGTCGAGCCGTTGGACGATCGATGAGGGGAGGTCCGTCGGCGCGTCGTCTTCCAGCATGACCGCCCGCACGCGCGAACGGACGTCGGGGTCCTCGAGGTTCAGGCGGTCGCGGGCACCGGGATGGACGATCAACGCCGCCGGACGCAGGTCCATGCCGCCGGGTCAGTTCTGACCGGCGGCGCACGCCGCGCAGACACCCGTGATCGCGAAGTGGGTCAGGTCGGCCTCGAACCCGTGATGCCGCCGGATCAGCTCCTGGAGCGATTCGGCTTCCGGGAGCGAGAGCGGGTCGTCGCCGCCGCACGAGCCGCACACCAGATGGATGTGCTCCGCCTCTTCGGTCCGGTGGTACTCCGGGCCGCTCTCCAGGTGCGAATGCTGCAGGACCCCCACGTCCTCGAGCAGCGTGAGCGTCCGGTAGACGGTCGAGGCGTTCACGCCGGGCATCTCGCTCTGGATCTTCCGGGTGATCACGGTCGGTGAGATGTGGCCCTGCGCGTGCATCACCGCGCTCACGATGGCCCGGCGCTGGGGGGTCATCCGCAATCCGCGGGCCCGCAGGAGCTCCATGACGTCGATCTGTTCGGTCCGTTCCACGGGGCCGGATTCTAGCAGCAGCTTGCAGGTGCAACAGACTTGCAGGTGCTGCTCGCCTCACCTCGGGGGAGGCAGTCCCAACGCGCGCGCCGCCCAGGGGAGCGCCGTTCGAGCTTGCCGGAGCTGCAGCGTTCGAACGTGCGGGGCTTCGGGGATCTCCGGCCGGGCGGCGTGCGCCCCGAAGTAGCCGGCGAGGAGGGCGGCGAGCTCCGCGGCACCGTCGGGCACGATCTCCTCCGGCGCCGGGCCCCCTTCGGCCTGGAGGCTGGGGAGCCAGGCCGCGACGTCGGCCAGCGGATTCCCCGCGCAGGCGAAGTTCCAGTCGACGAGCACGGCGCGGCCGTCACGGATGCAGATGTTGTCGCTCCGGACGTCGAAATGCAGGAGCGCGTCGCCCGCCAGCGGCGCGATCTCGGTGGCGAAGCGGAGCGTCGGAAGCGCAGCTTCCAACCATCCCCTCGAACAGAGCCGCAATCCGAGGAACGGTTCGGGGTCGTCCTCGATCTCGATCCATCCTTGGAAGTCGAACTGGCTGTCCGCCACGCTCGGCAGGTCGGGGGGTGGCGTCGACGCCGCGACCTCGCCCAGGCACGTCAGGACGGCGTCGACGTGGCCCGGATCCCACGGCGGCGGCCAGTGGGCGGCCGACAGATCCTCGAGGACGATCACCGGGCGATCCTCTTCGTCGTGCCAGCCGAGCATCGTCGGCAGGAACGACGCGTCTCGCATCTGCGCGTAGAAGAGATGCTCGTCGCGGATCCACGACGCCGTCTCGTCGCTCCGCGCAGACTTCACGAACGCGGTCGAACCGTCGGCGAGCTCCACGAGCCAGTGCGACGCGTTCGTCTGTCCCCGACGGGTGATCTCACGCCACGCGCGTGGGGCGGCGCTCAGCGCCCGCTCGATCCGAGCCGCCTCGTCCTTCGGCGGTGCCTCCATGGGGCCGGAGCGTACCGGCGGCATGGCTGGGTAGCATCCCGCCATGACGGTGATGGTGATCGGAGCATCCGGCCTGATCGGGCGGGCCTTGGTGCCGCTGTTGGTTCGCAACGACGAGGTGCGCGCGTGCGTTCGCCGCCCGGAAGCCGCCGACCCCCTGCGGGCGATGGGCGCCAAGGTCGCGGTCGGCCGGTTCGACGATGCGGACGCGCTCGCCGAGATCCTGAAGCGTGTCTACACGGTCGTGCACCTGGTGGGCGGACCCAACCAGCCGAACGACGACGCCGTGCTGGCGGCGAACCACGGCTCGGTCGTCACGGCGCTCGCCGCATCGCGCGAGGCGGGCGTGCGCCGCTTCGTGCTCGTATCGGCGACCGGCGCCGCGGTCGACGCCTCGAACCTGTACTTACGTGCGAAGGGCCTCGCGGAAGAGGCGGTCGCCAACAGCGGGTTGGAGCACGCGATCGTTCGTTCGACGCATGCCTACGGCGTCGGCGGTCTCTGGCTGGCCGCGACGGTCGCGGCTGCGACCGCCTCGCCACCGTTCGTGGCCGGCGACGGCACGCAGTCGGTGGCCCCGGTCTTCGCCGGCGACGTCGCGGCGGTCGTGGCCGCAGCCGACGACCGGGACGGGCACCTCGAGGGCACGTGGGCGCTGGAGGGACCCGACGTCGTGACCATGTCCGAGCTCGTCACCCTCCTGGCCGTCCCCGGAGCCCCGGCTCCGCTGTCGCTGGCGACGCGTGAGGCGGCGGCGCGCCTCACCGAAGGGCTGGGCACGCCCGTCTCGCCGACGACCGCCGAGCTGTACGCCTTGCCGTCCCGGGCCGATGCGCCCGACGCGGCCGAGGCGTTCGGCGTCGATCTGACGGCGCTCGCCGACGGGCTCCGTGCCCTGGCGCGAACGGCCTCCGCGGAACGGTAGGGTTCGGCGCATGCGGGGGTCGATGGGGGAGTTCGTTCGGCTCGAGGTCGAGGACGGGGTCGGGGTCGTTCGTTTGGATCGTCCGCCGGCGAACGCCATCGACCATCAGGTCGGCCTGGAGCTCCAGGAGGTGTTCCGCGCGGCGGGCGAACGCGACGATGTCGGCGCCATCGTGATCTGGGGCGGCCCGAAGATCTTCGCCGCTGGGGCGGACATCAAGGCCATCGCGGAGTTCGATCCCGAGCAGGTCCGTCCGGTCGTCGCCGCGCTCGGCGACGCCCTCGATCAACTGGAGGCGATGCCGAAGATCTCGATCGCGGCGATCAACGGCTACGCGCTGGGCGGGGGGTTCGAGCTGGCGCTCGCCGCCGATCTCCGCTACCTCGCGGACGACGCGAAGGTGGGACAGCCCGAGATCCGGCTCGGCGTGATCCCCGGCGCGGGGGGGACCCAGCGCCTCACCCACCTGGTCGGCCCGGGCAGGGCACGAGACCTGGTGTACACGGGCCGGCAGGTGGTCGCGGACGAGGCCCTCTCGATGGGCCTGGTGGAGCGCGTGTCGGCCCCCGAAGACGTGCTGGCGGTGGCCACGGCCGACGCGCGAGCGTTCGCACATGGCCCTCGCCTGGCCCTGGCCGCCGCGAAGGAAGCGGTCCGCGCGGCAACGCTGACCCCGGGACCCGACGGGCTCGCCCGGGAGGGCGAGCTGTTCCGGGCATTGTTCGGCACCCCTGACCAGCGCGAAGGCATGCGGGCGTTCCTGGAGAAGCGCGATCCGCGGTTCGGCCACGACAGGCCCTGAGACCCGTTCCGAGGTCGATCCACACCGGATCCGCCGATCCCGGGCAACGTAGGTTCGTTGCGAAACCGTAACAACTCCTGTGGATCGGGTCCAGGAATGAACCCAGCTCGCCGTTCGTTCGAAGAGGGAGATGAGGGGTGGAAGCACCCACGTCTGTACGTATCGCCTTGAGAGGAAGTGAGCGACGTGTCAGAGGAGAGGTTCCGGGGCGCTTCCGTCCGAACGCTCCCCCGGCCCAACAAGAGCTACGGGGAGGGCCGCGTCTGCGCCGATCCCGGTTGTGAAACGAAGCTCTCCGTCTACAACAAATGGGACTACTGCTGGCAGCACGAACCGGTCCACTCGTATGTGCCGCGCGGCAAGCGAAAGCGTCGGGCAGCGGCTTAGTCCTTCGCCCCACACCCGAACCGCATCCGACGCACCCCGTCGAGGCCCTCCGATGAGGAGGGCCTCGTTGCGTTCCCGGCGCCCGCGTGGGGATCCGTGGGGACCGGACCGGTTCAAGGAGGTTCACGTCGCGTCCGATGATGGTGAGGACCGCTCCCCCCGAGGGCGCGAGACCCTATGGCTGAAGAGATGGATCGACCGCTCCCGATGCGAGAGGGCGCCTGCCCGTTCTGCGAGCGGACGGTGCTCGTCTACGAGGAGCCTCCGTGCTGCCCGCTCTGCGCCTGCCCGATGGACGAAGATCGCATGCAGCCGTACACGTTCCCCGCGCAGGATCCCGCGCCTGACGTCTAGATCCGGTCTCCGAGCGACCCGGGTTCGACCAATATCGCGCGACGCCATCCGCGAACCGAGTTGAACACCGCGAGCGCCTGGGCGGTCCGTGCCTCGTCGACGTCGATGGCGCGCTCTTCTATCGCGCGTTCGTCCAAGAGCGCGCCACGCTCGATTCCCGCGAGCAGTCCCGAGTCGAGCGTCGGGGTCCACCAGCGTCCGCCCAGCATGACCGCGACGTTCGCCGACGTCGTCTCGGTGATGCTCTCCGCCGGCGTTGATCAGGAGCGTGTCGTCTGCGTCGGGATGTCGCGCGCGCGCGTCCTCGTAGCGACGGCGCATCGTCGTCTTGTGGAACAGGAAGACGTCGGTGGGATCGACGGGCACGTCGTCGAGCGCGAGGCGGATGGGCTCGGGGGCCCCGCGGTCCAGGACGGCCGACGACACCTCGATCGCGCCGGCTCGGCTCAGTCGGAGACGGATCTTGACGGAGCGGTCGGCGTCGGCACCGGTCCGGTCCAGCGCCGCGCGCACCGCACCCTCATCGAACGCGAACCCGAAGTAGACGGCCGAGCTCCGCAGGCGCTCGATGTGTCGCTCGAGCCGGGCGATCGGCTGGCCCGGGTCGCGGCGCATCGACTCGAGCAACTCGAACGACGGACGCCTGGCGGTCAGGACCTTCGCCTTCGCGACAGTCTCGTCGAACTCGCCGGCCGCGGATGAATCCCACGTGATGCCGCCTCCCACGCCGTACTCGGCGGTTCCCGACTCCGCGTCGATCGTCACGGTCCGGATCGCCACGTTGAACGATGCCGACGGCGGACCGGCAGACGCCGGCGCCAGGAAGCCGACGGCTCCGCAGTAGACACCTCGCGGCGAGTCCTCGAGGTCCGCGATGATCCTCATCGTCCGCACCTTCGGCGCGCCCGTGATCGAACCACTGGGGAAGAGCGCACGGAACACGTCGGCCAGACCGGTCTCCGGCCGGAGCCGCGCGGTCACGGTCGACGTGAGCTGCCATACGGTCTCGAACCGTTCGGGTTCGAACACCTTGGACCATCGGACCGTGCCCGGCGCGGCGATCCGCCCCAGATCGTTGCGGAGCAGGTCGACGATCATCGCGTTCTCGGCGCGATCCTTCACCGACGCCGTCAGTCGCTCGCGGATCGCGTCGTCCTCGTCGAGCCAGCGGCCGCGCGGCGCCGTGCCCTTCATCGGCCGCGTCGTGAGCACGTCGCCGTCCAACCGGAAGAAGAGCTCTGGGGACGCAGACAGGATCCGGTACCGTCCGGCGTTCAGGTACGCCGATCGCGCCCCTCGTTGCGCGTAACACAGGTCGCGATAGAGCCCGCGCTCGTCACCCTGCACCGTCGAACGCAACCGGAACGTGTGGTTCACCTGATAGGTGTCGCCGGCCGCGATGCGTTCGCGGATGCGTTCGATCGTCCGGTCGTAGCCGTCCCGATCCACGGTCGGGACCCACGCGTCGGACGGCGGGGCCGCATCGTCGCGCGGCGACGGCAAGACGGTCTCCTGGCGCTGCTGGAACATCGCGAACCAGGCCAACGGCAGGCGGGCGAACGGGTCGTCCGGAACCCGCGTCCGAACGGCGAGGGCCGGGTCCATCCCCGGCGCGGCCTCATAGGCGACGAAGCCCGCGACCCACAGGCCTCGTGCCGCGGCTCCCTCGGCCGCCGCGAGCGTCGGCGCGACATCTTCCGGCCGCATCGCCTCCAGGACGCCAGCGGGATCCGTCAGACGGAACGACGGCGCCTCACCGGTCAGGTCGTCGAACCGCGCCTCGATCACGCAGCGCTCGGTCAGGCGCCCTTGCGGGACCTGACCTCGTCGATCAGCGTGGGCAGGAATTGCAGCGCGTCCGCGACGACACCCAGGTCGGCCAGGCGGAAGATCGGCGCGTCGGCGTCCTTGTTGATCGCGACGATCCGCTTCGCACCCTTCATGCCGACCACGTGCTGCAGGGCCCCGCTGATCCCGACCGCGATGTAGACGTCCGGTTTCACCGTCTTGCCGGTCTGTCCGACCTGGTAGCTGTACGGGACCCAGCCGGCGTCGACGACGGCGCGACTGGCCCCGACGGCGGCGTTGCCGATCGTCGTGGCGAGCTGATCAAGCAGGCTGAAGTTCGCCGCTTCCTGCAGCCCGCGCCCGCCGGAGATGACGACCCTCGCCTCCTCGAGCTTCGGGCCAGACGCCGACTCCTCGTGACGCTCCACTCGGCGTGCCGTCCGAAGTTCCGCGGGGATCTCGACGTCGACCGCCACGACCTCGGCGGTGCCCCCGACGGGCTCCGCGACGAACGACTTCGGTCGCACGAGGACGAGATGCGGCGCCGGCCCGTCGAGTTCGACGTCGACGAGGAGCGTCCCGCCGGCGATCTGGGTCCGAGCCCGGTCGACGCTCGCGACGTCGATCGCGTTGCTCATGAGCGCGGTGCCCGTCTTCGCCTGCAGTCGGCCGGCGACGTCGCGCGACGTGTAGGTCGTCGCGAACAGGATGAGATCGGGTGCGTGCTGCTCAACCAGCGCGTGCATCGCGTGCGCCGCGGGTTGCGCCAGGAACTCGTCGTAGACCGGGTCGTCGCTCGCGAAGACCGTTGTCGCACCGTGGTCGCCGAGCGCGGCCGCCGCCGCTGTGGCGCCGGGGCCGAGCGCCACGGCTTCGGCGTCGCCCAGCTCGCGTGCTTTCGCCAGGAGCTCGACCGCGGCGGGTGCGGGACCGTCGGGCCCCACCTCCGCGAAGACCCAGATCTTCGCCACGTCAGATGACCTTGGCCTCGGCGAGGAGGTCGGCGACGCGGCCTGCGGCCGCGTCGCCGTGGACGATCTCACCGGGACCCTTCTGTGGCGCCTGTTCCACGGTGACCACCCGCTGGGTCGCGGCGACGTCGGCGGTCGAGAGCCCGAGGTCGGCGAGCGACAGTGTTTCAAGCGGCTTCTGTTTCGCGCCCATGATGCCCTTGAGGGTCGGGTAGCGGGGTTCCGTCGCGGCGGCGGTCACGGTGGCGAGCGCCGGGAGCGCAGACTCGACCACGTCGTAGCCGGCTTCCGTCTGGCGCTCGACCCGGATGCCCCCCTCGGCCACCTCCACCGCGCGCGCGAACGTCACCGCCGGCACGCCGATCAGTTCCGCGACCGTCATCGGTACCGTGCCTGTGTAGCCGTCCGTGGACTCGACCCCGGTGAGGACCAGGTCGAACGGGGCCCGGCCGACGGCGGCGGCGAGGACGCGCGCGGTGGCCAGGACGTCGGCGCCCCGCAACGCATCGTCGGTGACCACGACCGCCCGATGGGCTCCCATGGAGAGCGCGCGACGGATCGCGGACACGGCCCCCTCGGGACCCATCGACACGACCGTCACCTCACCCTCGGAGGCCGCGGCGAGCTGCAGAGCCGCCTCGACGGCGTACTCGTCGCCCGGGTCCAGGGTGCCCTCGCCGTCTCGATTCACCAGGAAGTCGTCGCCGAGCTCGGCGTCGCCGTTGGGATCAGGGATGGACTTCACGAGCACCACGATGTTCATGCGGGTCCGAGGATACCGGCCGGGGATATCGGCGGCCCGCGCGGTAGCCTCCGTGCATGCCTTCCGTGCTGGTCGCGATGTCGGGCGGGGTCGATTCGTCGGTCGCCGCGTGTCTGCTCGACGAGCAGGGATACGACGTCGTGGGCTCGCACATGAACCTGGTGCACCTGGACGGCGTGGAGCACGGGTGTTGTGGGCCGGCCGCCCGTGCGGACGCCGCCGAGGTCGCGCGGATCGCCGGGATCCCGTTCGAGATCGTGGACCTGTCGGCCGAGTTCGCCGCGACCGTGATCGAGGACTTCGTCGCCGAGCACGAGGCCGGCCGGACGCCGAACCCGTGCGCGCGCTGCAACGGCGAGATCAAGTTCGGGGCGTTCCTCCGGCGCGCCGGCGAGCTGGGGATCGACATGGTGGCGACCGGGCACTACGTGCGAACCGAGCGGGACGGCGACGGGACGTGGCATCTGCGACGCGGCGCGGACGCGGGCAAGGATCAGGCGTACATGCTCCACATGCTCGGTCAGGAACAGCTGTCGCGGTCGCTGTTCCCCGTCGGTGGGATGACGAAGTCGGAGACGCGCGCACATGCGGAACGGTTCGGCTTGCCGGTGGCGTCGAAGCCCGACTCGCAGGAACTCTGCTTCGCGCCGTCGGGCGACGCGGGTGCGTTCGTCCGCTCGATGGTGCCACGATTGGTTCGCGCGGGCGACGTCGTCGACACCGACGGCAGCGTGGTCGCTTCGCACGACGGGACGTTCGGCTTCACGGTGGGACAGCGTCGCGGCCTGGGGGTCGTCACGGGAGCGCGCAACTACGTGGTCGAGGTCGACGCCGCGGCGAATCGCGTCGTCGTCGGTCCCCAGGCATTGTTGTCGCGTTCGGGGCTGGTCGCGGATCGCGTCTCATGGGTGGCGGGAAGCCCCCCCGACGACGGTCCGTTCGAGGCGTCGGTGCGGATCCGCTACCGGGGCGACGACGTTGCGGCGGTGATCGAACCACTCGCCGGCGGGCGGATCCGGGTTGAGTTCCGTGCGCCGCAGCGAGCCGTGGCGCCGGGTCAGAGCGCGGTGATCTACCTCGGCGACGAGTTGCTGGGCGGCGGGCGTATCACCGAAGCGCTCCGCTGACGTCCCGGGCCGGTCGGACGCTCCGACTATCATCGGAGCCGCCGGGTTCCTACGAGGAGGTCGAGGCTCGCTTGAAGCTGTTGCGTCGCAAGACGAAGAGCTTCGACATCCAGGTCGAGGATCCTGACGCTGCACATCACGGCCTCCGACGACTTCGCCGAGGAGTCACGTGCGCAGGCGCTCTCGTTCTGGGAACAGATCCAGTCGTACGCGTTGCGCAACCCCGAGTTCCGCCGCTCCAAGCGACCGCTCCGGCGCGTGCCGGAAGACGCACCCGCCATCGTTCGCGAGATGGTGGCCGCATCCAGGGAAGCGGGCGTGGGGCCGATGTTCACGTTCCGCGGCGCCGTGACGGATCAGGTCGGACGGTTCCTCGCCGGGTCGCTTTCCGAGGTGACCGTCTCCTGCGACGGCGACTACTTCATCCAGACGCGGAAGCGGATGCGTCTGGCGGTTCGCCGCCACGGCGGCGCTCCGATCGCCGTGGCGGTCGAACCCGTGAAAGGCGGGGTGGGGGTCTCGACGACGCTCGGCCGTGGGCGCGACGGAGGCGGTCCCGACGGTCTGGCGGTGCTGGCGAGCTCGTGCATGTTGGCGGACGCAGCCGCCGCGGGGGTGCAAGCGCTGCTGCCCAAGGACGACGGGTTCAAGCTGGCGCTCCGATACCTCCAGCAGGTGCCCGGCGTGCGCGGAGGTGTGATCGTCGTCGGCGCGCAGATCGGCGTGGCCGGCGGCGTGGAGATCGCGCAGACGTGAGCCGGTCGGAGGAACGGGAGCTCGCCGAGGCGAAGCTCCGGGTCGAAGAGCTACGGGAGCTCATCAACCATCACAGCTACCGGTACCACGTGCTCGACGACCCGGAGGTCGCGGACGTCGAGTACGACGAGCTCGTGCGCGAGCTCCAGTCGCTCGAGGACCGGTTCCCGGAGCTCGTCACGCCGGATTCGCCGACGCAGCGCGTCGGGAGCGTGCCGGCGGACCTCTTCGCTCCCGTCGCCCATCGCGCGCCGATGCTCTCCCTCGACAACGCGTTCTCGTTCGAGGAGCTGGAGGCGTGGAACGCGCGCGTTGAGAAGCGGATCGGGGATGCCGCGCGGTTCGCCTGTGAGCTGAAGATCGACGGGGTGGCGTGTGCGCTCACCTACGAACGCGGCTCGCTGGTTCGAGGGGCCACGCGCGGCGACGGCGTCACGGGCGAAGACATCACGGCCAACGTCCGCACGGTCCGCGGCGTGCCGCCCAAGCTGCTCCTGAAGGATCCGCCCGCGTTGATCGAGGTACGCGGGGAGATGTACTTCCCGGTGAAGGCGTTCGAAGGCTTGAACGAGGAGCTGACCGCCGCCGGGCAGCGGCCGTTCGCCAACCCGCGCAACGCGGCTGCGGGATCCTGCGGCAGAAGGATCCGAAGGTGACGTCGTCGCGCCCGCTGCGGCTGTGGGTGCACTCGTTCGGGGCGGCGGACGGCATCGGGTTCGAATCCCACCTGGGGTTCTTGACGTGGGCGGATTCGGCCGGGCTGCCGGTGCCGCCGACCACGACCGGCGTGGACTCGATCGCCGAGGTCGAGGCGTTCCTCGCGAAATGGGAGGAGCACCGGCATTCGGTCGACTGGGAGATCGACGGCGCGGTGATCAAGGTCGATCAGACGGAGCTGCAGCGGGAGCTCGGCGCGACGTCGCACGCGCCGCGATGGGCGATCGCCTTCAAGTTCCCTCCCGAGGAACGGACCGCTCTGCTGAAGAAGATCGACGTCCACACCGGTCGCACGGGCAAGGTCACGCCGTTCGCGGTGCTGGAGCCGGTCGCCGTCGGCGGCGTGACGATCACCACCGCGACGCTGCACAACGAGGACGAGGTGCGGCGCAAGGACGTCCGCGAGAAGGACACGGTCATCGTCAGGCGCGCGGGCGACGTCATCCCCGAGATCGTCGGGCCGGTGCTGTCGAAGCGGCCGAAGAGCGCTCGCAAGTGGAAGATGCCGAGGACCTGTCCCTCGTGCGGCACGCCCTTGGTCCGCCGCGAAGGGGAGGTGGACCACCGGTGCCCGAACAAGGCCGGCTGCCCGAGTCAGGGGCAGGAATGGCTGTTCCACTTCGCGGGCCGCGGAGCGCTGGACATCGAAGGCCTCGGATACAAGACGCTCTGGGCGCTCGTGGAGAAAGGCTTGGTGCAGGACCCCGCCGACATCTACACCCTCTCGGCCGAACAGCTCGAACAGCTCGACGGGTTCGCGGACAAGTCGATCACCAACCTGCTGACGCAGATCGAGGGCTCGAAGGACCGGCCGCTCTGGCGGCTGCTCGTGGGGTTGAACATCCGCCATGTCGGCACGCATATCGCGCAACTCCTTGCGACGGCGTTCGGCTCGATCGACGCGCTGGCCGCCGCCACCGTCGACCAGATCGATGACGTGCCTGGCATCGGTCCGGAGATCGCCGCGTCGGTCCGCGAATGGTTCGACGACCCGGAGAACCTGGCGCTGATCGACCGGTTGAAGGCGGCGGGCGTCCGGATGGCGGACGAGCGGGTCGTCGCGGAGCCGAAGGAGGGTCCTCTCGCCGGGAAGACGATCGTCCTCACCGGGACGATGCCCACGATGACGCGCGAGGAGGGGACGGAGCTGGCGCAAACGGCCGGCGCGCGGGTCGCATCGAGCGTGTCGAAGAAGACCGACTTCGTGGTCGCCGGCGAGAACGCAGGATCGAAGCTCACCAAGGCGGAGACGCTCGGGGTCGAGGTGATCGACGAAGCCGAGTTCCGGAACCGGCTCGGCTCCTGACCCAGGCGGCCGGCGTCGCCCCGGCCGCTAGACTGCCGCGCATGCCGGTGGATATCGACATCGACCACGTCGCGCTCCTCGCCCGTCTGGACCTGACCGATGAGGAGAAGGAACGCCTGCGCGTGCAGCTGGGTGCGATCCTGGAGCACGCGGCCAGGGTTGGCGAGGTCGCGGCGGACGACGTGCCGCCGACCGCGTGGGCCATCCCTCGGTCCAACGTCTATCGCGACGACGTCCCCGAGCCGGGTTTGAGCCAGGCCGCTGCGCTCGCGAACGCACCCGAGGCCGAACGCGGCCGGTTCAAGGTGCCGCGGATCGCCGAGACGGGCTCGTGAGCGAAGTCTGTGATCTCACGGGGTCCGAGCTGGCCGAGAAGCTGCGCGCCGGCGAGCTGTCCGCCGCCGAGCTGACGGAGTCGTCGCTGCGGCGCGTCGACGCCGTCGACGGCGACGTGAAAGCGATCCTCACCCCGACGCCCGAGGTGGCGCGCGAGCGTGCCGAGGCGGTCGACGATCACGCCACGACCGGTGCGACCCAGTCGCCGGTCGCCGGCATCCCGATCGCCCTGAAGGACGTGCTCGCGACGAACGGGATCCGCACCACGTGTGGTTCGAAGATCCTCGAGAACTACATCCCGCCGTACGACTGCACCGCGTGGACGCGTCTGTCCGGCGCCGGCGCGGTGCTGATCGGCAAGACGAACTGCGACGAGTTCGCGATGGGGTCGTCGAACGAGAACTCGGCGTTCGGATCGGTGCACAACCCGTGGAACCTGGACACGGTCCCCGGGGGCAGCAGCGGCGGGTCTGCGGCCGCCGTCGCGGCCGGCGAGGTGGTCTGGGCGCTCGGGACCGATACCGGCGGCTCGGTGCGGCAGCCCGCGTCGCTCTGCGGCGTCGTCGGCCTCAAGCCGACGTACGGAGTCGTCAGCCGGTACGGTCTGATCGCGTTCGCGTCCTCCCTCGACACCGTCGGGACGTTCACGCGGAGCGTTCGCGACGCCGCGGTCCTGTTGGGAACCCTCGCCGGCAAAGACCCGCGAGACGCCACCAGCCTGGACGCCCCCGTGCCCGACTACCTGCACGACATCGAGGATGGCATCGCGGGGCTCCGCGTCGGCGTGATCGCGGGGACGTTCGGCGACGGTGTGCAACCGGGCGTGCAGGACTCCGTGCGCGCCTCGATCGACCGGTTGGCGGCGCTCGGTGCGAAGGTCGACGAGGTCGCGTTGCCGACCGCGGACCACGCGCTCAGCGCGTACTACCTGATCGCGCCGTCGGAGGCGTCGTCGAACCTCGCCCGGTACGACGGCGTCCGGTACGGCTTCCGGGCTGAGGGTCCCCACGCCGACTCGATCGCGATGATGTCGGCCACGCGCGGCCAGGGGTTCGGTCCCGAGGTCAAGCGTCGGATCATGCTCGGCACGTACGCACTGTCGGCCGGCTACTACGACGCGTACTACGGGCAGGCGCAGAAGGTCCGGACGCTCATCATCCGCGACTACGAGAGGGCGTTCGCGGACTTCGACGTGCTGGTGTCGCCGACGTCGCCCACCACTGCGTTCCGGATCGGCGAGCGCGCCGACGACCCGTTGGCGATGTACCTGTCCGACGTCTTCACGATCCCGGCCAACCTCGCGGGCGTGCCCGCGATCAGCGTGCCGTGCGGGCTGGACTCAGGCGGGCTCCCCGTCGGCCTGCAGTTCACCGCGCCCGCCCTCGGCGAGCCCGTGCTCTTCCGCGCCGCGCGCGCCCTCGAGCGGGACCTTGGCCTCGAGCTCCGCCCCCCGCTCCTCGCGGGCGTCTGAGCCGGGCATCCGCGCGCGCTTCGGCCGCTCGTGCCGCGCTGCCCGCGCTGACGATCGATCGCGACGGCGACGACGATCAGCAGACCCGGCGACGACGGTCCTGGCGGCGATCGCCTCTCCCAGCACGATCGCGCCGAGCAGGACGGCCCCCACCGGGGTGACGTAAGCGTAGGTGGCGACGAGCGACGTCCGCGCGTTGCGGAGCAACCAGAGGTAGGACGTGAACCCGATCCAGGATCCGAACACGATCAGGTACGCGACCGCGAGCACCGACGCCCGAGAGAACTGGACGCGTCGATGTCCGCCGAATTCGCCGGTGAGACCGCTCAGAACGAGGAGGATGACGCCGCCGATCAACATCTCCATCCCCGCGCCGACGAACGGACGGCGGGGGAGCACGGCCGACGCTGGTAGAGGGAGCCGGTCGCCCAGCAGATCGATGCCGCCGACCACCGTCGAGCATCCCGGCCGGTCGATCGTGCCCTCCGATCGCGGATCCACCGACCAGCGACCGTGGCGCCCACGAGACCCAGCGCCAGCCCCCGGAGGACCGCGCGGCGGGTGGTGCCGGTGGTAAGACGAGCACGGTCGATGCACCGCGATCCAGAGCGGCACGGTCGCGATCACGAGCGCCGCGAGCACCGCTCGGAATCCGTCGCTCTCCCCCGCGACGCCACCGTTGCCGCAGACGAGCAGGAGGGCGGCCACGATCGCCGCGCCGCGCCACTGCGGGGCGATCGGTCGATCGCCGATCCGGTCTCCCGCCGGATCGCGATGCCGTAGAGCACGCCTCCGGCCACCAGGAATCGGATCCAGGTCGCGAGGAGGGTCGGCAACGTCGTCGGTCAGACTCGCATCGCCAGGTACGTGGTGCTCCAGATGATGTAGACCACGCCGAGCGCGCCCAGATCAGCGTCGTCCGGTGGCGCCTGCTCGTGGCAGCGATGGGCGCGCGCGGGATCGGCCATGCCACCGATGATAGGTGCCGCCCGTGGACAGCCCGGACGGACCGACTTCGATAAGCTGCCCCTCGTCATGGCCGAGCTGGAGACCGTCATCGGGCTGGAGTGTCACGTCGAGCTCTCGACCCGCACGAAGATGTTCTGCGGTTGCCGCAACGGGTTCGGGGACGAGCCGAACACGAACGTGTGCCCGGTGTGCCTCGGCCATCCGGGCACGCTTGCCAGTTCCCGAACCGCGAGGCCATCGCGTCGATCATGAAGATCGGCCAGGCGCTCGACTGTGCGATCGCGCCGCACTCGCTGTTCCACCGCAAGAACTACTTCTATCCCGACATGCCGAAGAACTTCCAGATCAGCCAGTACGACCTGCCGATCTGCGTGGGCGGTCATCTGGACGTCGACGTCGACGGCGTCACCCGGCGGATCGGCATCACGCGCGTCCACATGGAAGAGGACACCGGTAAGACCACCCATGGCAGCGCCTCGGGGAGGATCCACGAGGCCGACTTCGCGTTGATCGATTACAACCGCGCCGGCGTTCCGTTGGTGGAGTGCGTGAGCGAGCCCGACATGCGCTCGCCCGAAGAGGCCGCCGCCTATCTTCGCGAGCTGCGCGCGACGCTCGAGTCGCTCGACGTGAGCGACGTGCGGATGGAGGAGGGGTCGCTCCGCTGCGACGCGAACATCTCGCTCCGTCCCGTGGGCCAGGACGAGTTCGGCACCAAGGTCGAGATCAAGAACATGAACTCGGTGCGTTCGATGGAACGCGCGCTGAACTTCGAGATCGCTCGTCAGACCAAGGCCATCGAGAACGGCGAGCCGATCGTGCAGGAGACGCGCCACTGGGACGAGGACGCCGGCGCCACGAAGTCGATGCGCTCGAAGGAGGAAGCGTTCGACTACCGGTACTTCCCGGAGCCCGACATCCCGCCGCTCGAGCCGTCGGACGCGTGGGTCGGCGAGATCCGAGCGACGGTGCCCGAGCTTCCTCGCGCGCGCCGTGAGCGGTACACGTCGGAGCTGGGCTTGAAGCCCGACGTTGCAGGCGTGCTCGTCGCCGACCGCGCCTGGACCGACCTCTTCGAGCGGACGATCGCGCTCGGCGTGGACGCCAAGGCCGCCGCGAACTGGATCACCCAGGACCTCGCCGGCTTGCTCAATAAGCACGGGGTCGCTCCATCGGATCCGCGCGTCACGCCGGCCCATCTCGCGGAGCTGATCCGGCTGGTCTCCGACGGCACGGTCTCGGGCGCGGGGGCGAAGCAGGCCCTGGAGGCCGCGGTGGAGACGGGGGACGACATCCAGGCCATCGTCGACCGCCTGGGACTGACGCAGGTCTCCGATGCCGGCGAGCTCGGCCCCGTCGTGGACGAGGTGCTCTCGGAGCATCCCGACGTCGTGGAGCAGTTCCGGGGCGGCAAGGAGGGCGTGATCGGGTTCCTGGTGGGACAGGTCATGAAGAAGACGGCGAACGCGGCGAACCCCAAGCTCGCGCAGGAGCTCTTGCGCGAACGTCTGACCGGATAGCCGCGGGGACGCGGTGCGCGTCTCGAACAAGCCGCCTCGCTATCCGTGGTGGCAGCTCGTTCTGCTGGGCATCGCGGGTGCCGCCGAATCCCTGGTCTGGCCGCTCCGGCGGATGTGGCGGTCGGAACAACCCCTCGACCGGTACGGCCTGTGTCACTTCACGAGCGTCGCCGGAGACGCGCTCCTCGCGATCTCGCTCGCCGACTCCGTGTTCTTCTCGCTCCCCGTCGGCCAGGCGAAGACCAGGGTCGCGCTCTACCTGTTGCTCACGATGGTGCCGCTCGCGCTCGCCGGTCCGCTGCTGATCCCGCTCCTCGATCGCGCGGGTCCACGCCGGGCGATCTCGTTCGGCGCCGCCGCGGGGAGAGCGATCGCCGCCCTCTATGCCGCACCCCGTGTCGGAACCCTGGTCCTGTTCCCGGCCGCGCTCGTGCTGCTGGTGCTCTCGAAGGTTCATGCGATCACGAAGAACGGGTTGACGACCGCGTACGCCCCTCCCGAGGAAGGCCTGATGCGCGCGAACGCCCGTCTCGGCAGGATCGCGGTCGCGGGAGCCGTCGTCGTGGCTCCGTTCGGCTACCTCTTCTTGAAGATCTGGGGGGCGAGCGGCCCCATCTACCTCGCCGCCGTCGCGTATGCCATCTCGGCGGCGCTCAACGTGCGCCTCCCGCATCCGCAGACGCACCAAGGGAAGGCGCGTCGGGAGGTCGGTCCACGCGGCCGGATCCCGGAGCTGACGGGCCCCGCGATCGGTGCCGCGGGGATGCGTGCAGCGAGCGGGTTCCTACTCTTCCTGCTGGCGATCTCGCTCCGCAACGCCGGCGAGCCGGTGTGGTGGTTCGGGGTGCTCGCTGCGGCCGGCGTGCTGGGGGGGTTCGTGGCCGACCTGTTCGCGCCACGGCTCCCGACGAACACGCGTGAGGAGGCGGTGGTCATCGCGTGCGTCTCGGCCGGGGCGATCGGAGCGCTCCTCGCGTTCGAGGTGTTCGGCCTCCCGTTGCTCATGGTCTACGCGTTCGTCGCCGGAGCCGCCTCGGAGCTCAGCCGGCTGGCGTTCCAGAGCCTGATGCAACGCAACGCGCCCGAGGGCGCGCAGGGACGGGTGTTCGTCCGCTACGAGGTGGTGTTCCAGCTCGCGTGGGTGGGCGGCGCGTTCATCCCGGCGCTGCTGCCGATCGACTTCCGGCTGGGCATCTTGATCCTGGGGGCCTTCTACATCCTCACGGGCGCGGCGTACTTCTGGCACACGAGACGTCGGAGGGGCCCCGGCACGCCGGCTCCTGGAGCGGGGATCGCGTAGCCGGCGTTGCACGACGACCCCGTAAGCTGAACGGCGGCCCGCGACACGGCGGCCCGAACTTGGAAGGAGATCCGCATGACAGAGCCGGTCAAGGTCGGTCGCGTCGACGAGATCGAGGAGGGCGAGGCGAAGGCGTTCCCCGTGAACGGCGCGGAGGTCGCGGTGTCGCGCGTCTCCGGCACCCTGTACGCCTTCAGCGACATCTGCACCCACCGTGGATGCAACCTCTCCCTCGGCGGCGAGATCGACGGGACGTCCATCACGTGCGAATGCCACGGGAGCACGTTCGACATGACCACGGGTGCGGTGTTGGAGGGACCGGCGACCGAGCCGGTCGCCACGTTCCCGGTGCACGAGGAGAACGGCGACCTCCTGATCGAGGCCTGACCGCGTGGCGGACCCCCGCACGTTCGTCGTCGTCGGCGCGGGGCTGTGCGGGGCCACCGCGGCGGCCACGCTCCGGTCCGAAGGCTTCGACGGCCGGATCGTGCTGATCGGGGCGGAGGAGCTGCCGCCGTACGAGCGTCCACCACTGTCGAAGGAATACCTGCGTGGCGAGGATCCCCTCGAGCAGATCCTGGTGCGGACGCCCGAGTGGTATCGCGAGCAGGACGTCGAGGCGAGATGGAGCACGCACGTCACGCAGCTCGACGCGCATGCGCGGGAGGTGGTGCTCGCGGGCGGTGAGCGCGTGGCGTTCGATGCGTTCTTGATGGCAACCGGCGGGCACAACCGGAAGATCGAGGCGCCGGGGTCCGAGCTCCCGGGCGTGCTCGACCTCCGGTACGTGGGCGACGCGGACCGTCTGCGCGCAGCGGTCGCAGGTGGCGCGCGCGTCGTGTGCGTGGGCATGGGGTTCATCGGGGCGGAGGTCGCCGCCTCGCTCCGAACGATGGGGTGCGACGTCACCGTCATCGAGATCTTCGAGACCGCGCTGTTCCGGGTCCTGGGCGGCGACATCGGGCGCGCGCTCGAGGCGATCCATCGCGACCACGGCGTGACGATGCACTTCAACGATCTCGTCGCTCGTTTCGAAGGTGACGGCAGGCTCGAGCGGGTCGTGACGCGGGGAGGCCGGACCGTCGAGGCGGACGTCGCGGTCGTCGGGATCGGGACGGAGCCGGCCGTGCACCTGATGGCCGGAACGGGCCTCGACCAGCCGGGCGGGGTGCCGGTCGGGCCCACGATGGAGACGTCGATCCCCGGGGTGTTCGCCGCCGGCGACGTCGCGCGCCACGATCACCCGGTGTTCGGTCCGATCCGCGTGGAGCACTTCGACAACGCGCTGAAGATGGGGGAGACGGTCGCCCATAACATGCTCGGCGAGGGACGGGTCTTCGACGACCCGCACTGGTTCTGGTCGGACCAGTACGACGTGCAGATCCAGATGGCGGGGTTCGCCCCGACGTGGGACACGATGGTGGTGAGGGGCTCGCTCGAGGACCGATCGTTCTGCGCGTTCCTCCTCGACGCCGAGGGTGTCCTGCGATCGAGCGTCTCGATCGCGTGGCCTCGAGACGTCCGCCGGTCGTTCGACCTGATCAGGCACCAGGTGCGTCCGGACCCGGCCGCGTTGGCGGATCCCGACGTGGACCTGCGTCGACTGGTCCCGGATGAGGGATGATGCAGGCGTGAGCAGACCCGACCCCGTGATCGGTCATCCGACGTGCGACCTGGACCTGCAGCGTCGGATCCGGCAGACGCGACGCGACATGGTGGCCCGGTCGGCGGGCCGGGCGCACGGGAAGCGGTCGCTGCTCGATCGGCTCCTCCGCCGTCATCCCGCGCCGCCGCCGGTGATGGACGGCGAGGCACTGCGCGACAAGGGCGACGACGTCTGGAAGTCGCTCCGCTTCTGAGTCGGGCGACCGCCGGCTCTCGTCTGGAACGGACTAGTCGGTGGTGAGCTGCGTCGCGAGTTCCTCGGGCGTGCCTTCGGCCTCGATCTGCCCGTCGTGGAACAGCACCACGCGATTGGCGTAGCGGAGCGCCTCCGGGTTGTGGGTGGCGGCCAGGACGGCCCCGCCGCGGCGGATCACGTCCCACAGCGCCTCGAGGATCAGGTCGGCGTTCTCCGTGTCCACCTCCGCGATCGGCTCGTCGGCCAGCACGACCTCGGGTTCGGCGATCAGCGCTCGAGCGACGGCGACGCGCTGCTGCTGGCCGGCCGAGAGCTCGAACGTCCGGTTCTCGAGCCGGTCACCCAAGCCGAGTCGCGTCAGCCAATCGGCGGCACGGGTTCGCGCCTCGTCGAGCGACGCGCCGTCGAATCGGAGCGGGAGCTCGACGTTCTCCACGGCCGACAAGGTCGGCAAGAGGCCGAAGCTCTGGAAGACGACGCCCATCTCCGTCCGCCGGAGGGCGCGCCGTTCCTCGGCGGACAGTGCACTCATCGGCGCGCCCTTCCACCGGACCTCGCCCGCATCGGGACGGTCGAGACCGGACAGCACGCCGATGAACGTGGTCTTCCCCGAACCCGACGGGCCCATCAGCGCGACGAAGTCCTTGGGGTTCAGCGCGAGCGATGCGCCGCGGACGGCGAGCACGCCGTTCGCGCCGGCGTACGTGCGCACGATGCCCTCGGCGGCGAGGATCGGCTCAGGCATGTCCGGTCTCGCTCCGTCGTCGCAGCCGGACCTCGTCGACGCTGACCTCTGCTTCGAGCTCGGCGTCGCCGAGCGCGGCGATGGCCTCGTCCGGCAGGTGGACGCGACCGTCGCTTCCGACGGGCTGCACGACCAAACCCTCCTGCAGGATCCGCCCGTCGCGGACGCGGATACGCCGATCGGCGCGCCGGGCGGCCAGCAGGTCGTGCGTCACCATCACGACCGTCACGCCGAACTCGCGGTTGACCGCTCGGAAGGACTCCAGCACACGGTCGGCGGAGACCGAGTCCAGCTCGGCCGTCGGCTCGTCGGCAAGGAGCAGCATCGGCGTGTTCGACAGCGCGACGGCGATGGCGGCGCGCTGCTGTTCGCCCCCGGAGAGTTGCCCGACCTTGTGGTTGGCGCGGTCGGCCAGGTCCACCAGCTTCAGCAGTTCGTCGGCGCCCCGGCGGCGATCCGACGCGAGTCCGGCGTGCAGCACGCCCGGCAGGCGGACGTTCTCGCGCACGCTCAGGTACGGAACGAGGTTCCGCGCGGTTCCCTGCCACACGAACCCCACGCGCTCGGCGCGATACGTGGTGAGGTCGTCGTCGCTCAAGAGCCCGAGGTCCTGCCCGTCCACATCCACGACTCCCGCGGATGCCCGGTCGAGACCGCCGAGGAGGTTCAGGATCGTCGACTTGCCGGCGCCGCTGGGTCCGACGACGGCGAGGAACTCACCGCGGGGGACGTCCAGATCCACACCGCCGAGCGCGACGACGCCCGTATCGCCGATCCGATAGACCTTGAACACGTGCCGCAGGCGTGCGAGCACGTCGTGCCCTTCGGGCGCGAACCGCTCGGGGCTGACCATCGTCATTCGGCCTCACCTCGCAGGACCCCGGTCACCGACGACCGCATCAACGTTCGCATGGCCAGCCCCAGTCCGATGGATGTGGTCACGGCGACGGTGACGAGCGCGACGCCGAGGCTCGTCCAGTCCATCACGAGCAGCGGTGGCGGGTACGACACGCCGAGGCTCGTGCCCACGTACGGCATCACCAGGCGCAGGAGCAGGTACCCCAAACCCAGTCCGGCCACGATGGCGAACCCGAGCAGGAGTCCCTGTTCGAGCACCAACGTCCGCCTGATCTGGGAACGCTCCGCGCCCATGGCGCGGAGCGCCGCGAACTCGTAGTCGCGTCGACGCTGCGCGAAGTACAGGCTCGCCGACACGCCGATGATCACCAGACCCACCCCTCCGGCCGCGGCCGTGAAGTTCATGCCGACGGCAAGGCTCTGCGGAAGCTGGGCCAGCGTCGCCTCGATCGGCACCGCCTGCTGGACCTCGCGTCCCGGGATGAAGCCGTGCGCGCGGAGCGCGGGGAGCGGGTCCGTCGACCCCATCGCCCAGACCTCGTTCAGCGTGATGCCGGGTTCGGGCACGGCAAGCTCGCGCTCGAGCAGGGCTCGGGCCGGCACCACGATGAACGGCGAGTTCGGGATGGCGCTGGGGAACTGGGTGGCCTCGGCCACCTGGTGGAGCTCGATCTGCTGCCCACCCAGCGTCACGGTGAACGTATCGTCGACCTGGGCGGCCACCGTCGTCGACAGGAGCGCGGGCAACGGCGCCGGCTTGGGGATGAGGCCGGCGAACACCCTCCCCGCGCCGATCTGCACGTCGAAACGGAACCCGTCGCCGGCCTGCGTGAGTTGGCCGCCGCTGCCCCGCCACGTCAACGGGACCCAGCCCCCGAGGGGAAGCGGTGCGCCGTCGATATCCGCGGTGGTGATCGCGATGGGGAAGTGGAACGGGAGGTTCAGCAACGTGTCCGCCTGGAACGTGATGGATAGCAGCCGCGTCCCGGGAGCGAGTGGGATCCGGTACGTCCCCGGCCCGGCCGAGACCGGCTGCACGTCGGGTGTGTTCGTCACGCCGTTGTCGTCGATCACGGTCGCCGACACGCCGATCCCCTCGGCGGCCTTCGGGACGTCGAGCGACAGGGTGAGCGTCTGCGCTCCGGCCGGAAGCGCGAAGCCTGAAGGCGAGGTCTTCAATGCCTCCAGGATCTGGTCGATCGACGTCTCCGAGAAGTCCGATCGCCACCATCCGCCGTCCGCGTAGGTGGCGGGGTCGATCGCGATCGCGGACGGCGGCAGCGCGTACGTGCCCTGGCCGATATCCGGCTCGGTCCGGATCACCGGGGTCGTGTTCGGCGGCATGTCGTCGATCGCCGGTAAGACGTCTGCGGGCGGCGAGACCGGGACGTTCCAGTCGGCGCCCACGATCGTGTGCGCCGCGTCTTCGTGGTTCTGGAGCACGATCGCGCGGTACGAGGTCGAGACCACGAGCAGACCCATGGCGAGCAGCAACAGCAGCGCGGCGGCGAATCCCGCGCCGGGGGCACGACTGAGCTTGCGCCCGGCCAGGTAGACGGGCACGCGCCTCGACCTCCCGATCCGCCCGTCCATCCGATGGAACACGAACAGCAGCAGCCGCAGCACCAGGAACGACGCGGCGAACAGAAGCAGCGTCGGCGCCAGCAGCACCAGCGGGTCGATGGTGCCTACCCCGGCTTGGGGCTTCGTTCCTCCTCGGAGCTGGATGAACGCGAAGACGCCGACGGGCAGCACGACGAGTTCGACGGGGACGCGGGACAGCAGCGGGCGATCCTCTCGAGACACCACGCGCCGCTCCTCGAGGATGGTCCGCGAGATGTAGGGGAGCGACAGCAGCAGCAGGATGAGCGCCCCGGTCGCCGCGGTGACGGCGCCCAGCACCTCCGCGGAGGCGTTCAGCTGCACGGGGAACAGCACCCCCGGGAGCGTCGGTCCATTCGTCCGGCCCGCGAGGCTCGCGAGACCCAGGCCGATCAGGAGTCCGAGCGGGAACGCGACCAGGGCGGCGAGCACCGCCTGGACCGCTTGCGCCAGCAGGAGCGTCCGGCGTGAGAAGCCCCGGCTGTGCAGCACGGAAAGCTCGAACGCCTGTCGGGTGAGGGTGAGCGCGCCGACGCCCGCGAGCACGGCGAGCGTCACCGCGCCGATCTGGAACACGACGAGCAGGATCGGGATGCGCAGGTTCTCGACGCGTTGATCCACCAGCCGCATCAGCGTGTCGAGGCCGGTCAGCACGCGGGCGTCGGCAAGGCCGGGCTCGTCGTGCAGCGAGTTCTCGAGCTGCTGCAGCTGAGCGGGGATCGCGCGCACCTCAGCGAACGGCACGTTCGCGAGATCGAGGTAGAGATCCCACGAGAACTCCGTCGTCAACCCGAGCGTGCTGCCGAGTGAGAGCGCGGTGTCGCGCGAGACCAGCTCCGGTTGCACCTGGGTGGAGTCGGGGGCCGGGAACGGGCTCCGCGATCCGAACCAGAACGGATCCTTCGGATCTGGTGGCAGGAACGTACCGCTCACCGTGAGCTCGGCCGGATCCCCGGCGGGACCGACCAACGTGACCCGGTCACCGATCTGCACGCCTCGCGTCTGCGGTGTGTTCTGCGCGAGCGCGATCTCTCCCGGCCCCGGCGGTTCGCCCTTGAACGTCAGGTGACCCTCCGCGCCGTCACGGAAGAGGAGGGGAACGGAGGGGCCGTCGACTCCGTTCAGCCGGACCGTCGTCAAGCCCTGACGCACCTCCTTGCCGACCGGGAGCGACCGGGTCTCCGAGGTGATCGACGCGTCCGCCTCCGCGTACGGGAAGTCCCCGTTGCCGAACGCTTGGATCCTGACGTTCGCGACGGTGACGGCGGCGCTCTGGATGGCCGAGGACAGGATCGCCGACCGCGCCGCGTCGGCGTAGATCGGGCCGGCGACGAGGACCCCGATGCTGAACGCGAGCGTGACAACGACCGCGAGGCCCAGCAACCGCTGAGCCGCGAACCGCTTGAGGAGGAACCGGAGCGTCGCCATGGCGTGGTGGGCCTCCGGCGTATGGACGGTGCGCGTACCCCCCGGCGGCCCGACCGATGATACGGACCGCGCCCCGCTCCGAGGTCGGCCACTTGCGGAACCTTGCCCTGCGGGGCGCGCGGTGGCGTTCGCTCCAGGCTGCGCGAACACGCCTGTTAGGCTGGCCGTTCGAGCCGTGAAACCGCCGGCGCGGAGCCGGCCGAGACGTCGAGGAGTGAGCGCAGTGGACAGGCCCGAGATCATCCTTGCCCCCGGTCCGACCCCGATCCCGCCCCAGGTGCTGCTGGCGCAGGGAAGCCCCCTCGTCTACCACCGCGGTCCCGGGTTCGGGAAGCTGATGCGGGAGGTCACCGACCGGTTGCGGCAGCTCTATCGGACCACGGACGCCGACGTGTTGTTGATGACGTCCTCCGGCACCGGCGGCCTGGAATCCGCGATCCAGAACTGCTTCTCGCCCGGCGACGCCGTGTTCGTTCCGAACGCCGGGTTCTTCGCCGATCGATGGAAGCGGCTGGCCGAGGCCTACGGGCTCACGGTCCACACGATCGACTACGAGTGGGGAACCAAGATCCGGCCCGACGACGTGGCCGCGGCGCTCGCTGAACACCCGGTCAAGGCGGTCCTCCTCACGCAGAGCGAGACGTCGACCGGCGTGATCCAGCCGGTCGAGGCCGCTCGCCCGCGTGGCGAGGGACGCCGGCGCGATGGTCGTCGTCGACGTCGTGTCGTCGCTCGGAGCGGTGCCGTTCGACTTCGACGGCTGGGGGATCGACGTCGCGGTCGGCGGCTCGCAGAAGGCGCTGTCGGCCTCGCCCGGCATCGCGTTCGTGGCGATCGGCGACCGCGCATGGGAGGCGGCCGGCACCGCCACCAACCCGCGGTTCTACTTCGATTGGGCGATCTACCGGCAGTTCGCGTCGTTGCCCGACCCGGAGAACCCGTGGACGCCGGCGATCAGCGTGATGCAGGGTCTGCACGCCGCGCTCGAGCTGTACTTCCAGGACGGGGTCGACGCGGCCATGGCGCGGCATCGGTCGCTCTCGCGCGCCGTGAAGGAGGGCGCGGAGGCGCTCGGACTCGATCTGTTCGGCGAGGGTCTGGCGGACAACTGGACCGTCACCGCGATCCGCGCGCCCGAGGGTCTGGACGCCGACACGATCGCGAGCCGGATCCGCTCGGACTTCGGCGTGGTGCTCGCGCCCGGCCAGGGACCGCTCAAGGGCAAGGTCTTCCGGATCGGGCACTTCGGCTACTTCAGCGAGCTCGACATCCTGCGCGGCCTGGCGGCGCTCGAGATGACGCTCGAACGCCTCGGGTATCCGGTGAAGCGCGGCGCGGCCGTCGCGGCGGCCGAGGGCGTGTTCCTGGGCGCGGAGGGTTAGCCGAGCGGTGCGCGTCCTCGTCACCGAGAAGCTCTCCGATCAGGGCCTCGAGCTGCTGCGGCGCGACTTCGAGGTGGACGTCCGCCCGGAGCTCGCGACCGGCGACCTGGCGGCGGAGATCGGCGCGTACGACGCGTTGATCGTCCGCTCGCAGACGCGCGTGGACGCCGATGTCTTGCAGGCCGCGGAACGACTCCGCGTGGTCGCCCGCGCCGGGATCGGCCTCGACAACGTCGACGTCGAGGCCGCGACGCGCCGCGGGGTGATGGTCGTGAACGCCCCGCAGTCGAACGTCATCTCCGCCGCGGAGCACACGCTCGCGCTCTTGCTGTCCCAGGCGCGGAACATCCCGCAGGCGCACATCGCGCTGATCGCGGGGCGGTGGGAACGCGCGGATTGGGAGGGCGTCGAGCTCGCCGGCAAGACGATCGGCGTGATCGGGCTCGGCCGGGTCGGCGCCCTGGTGGCGCACCGCGCCGCGGCGTTCGGCATGCGGGTGATCGCCTACGACCCGTACGTCTCGTCGGATCGCGCCAAGGAGATGGGCGTGGACGTGATGCCGACGCTCGAGGCGCTGTTGGTGCAGGCGGACTTCGTGACGATCCATCTGCCTCGTACCGCGGAGACGGAGGGGCTGATCGGCGAGCACGAGCTGTCGCTCATGAAGCCCGGTGCGCGTCTGGTGAACACGGCTCGCGGCGGCATCGTCGACGAGGACGCGCTCGCGAAGGCGCTGGAGAGCGGCCAGCTCGGCGGAGCGGCCCTCGACGTGTACGCGGCCGAGCCGACCACCGACAGCCCGATCTTCGGGTTCGACAACGTGGTCGTCACGCCGCACCTCGGCGCGTCGACCCGAGAGGCGCAGGACAAGGCCGGCACCACCGTCGCCGAGATGGTCAGGCTGGCGCTCCGCGGAGAGTTCGTTCCGTACGCGGTGAACGTCTCGGCGGGCGCGGACGTGTCGGAGATCGTTCGCCCGTTCGTGCCGCTCGCCGAACGGCTGGGCGCGCTCCTCGCCGGCCTCGCCGAGGGCGGTGTGCGTTCGATCGTCTGCTCGTACATGGGCCGGATCGCCGAGGCCGACACGCGCGTACTGACGCTCGCGATCTTGAAGGGCATCCTGGGCAAGGTCGTGAACGAGCCGGTGTCGTTCGTCAATGCACCCATGCTCGCGCGGGAGCGCGGGATCACGGTGAGCGAGATGCGGTCGACGGTGTCGGAGGACTACGTGAGCCTCATGTCGCTCCGTGCCGACACCGACGAAGGTCCGGTGTCGGTGGCGGGAACGCTCGTCGGCAAGCGCGACGCGCAACGGGTGATGAAGGTCGACGAATTCGACATCGAGATGGCGCCCGCCGAGCACATGATCTTCTTCACCTACGCGGACCGGCCGGGCATCATCGGGAAGGTCGGAACGATCCTCGGCGGCCACGGCGTGAACATCGCCACGATGGATGTCGGCCGCAAGGACGAGCGCGGCGAGGCGCTCATGTGCCTGACCGTGGACGCGCCGGTGCCCGCGCATGTGCTCACCCACATCGCGTCGGAGATCGACGCCAGCCGGTTGCGCGCGATCACGCTGCCGACGTAGGCCGGCGCCCGAACGGTCGTGCTAAACTCGCCCATCATGAAGCGGCTGATCAGGACGAGTCCCTTCACCGGCACGGTCTGACGCGCACCACCGCGTCCCGTCCCCGGTAGCTCTGTCCCTCACGCCCGCACCCGATCCACAGGAGTCGCTTCATGAGCCGCTCGCCCAGGTCCAACGTTCGCAGACTGGCCATCGGCCGTCTGATCTCCGTGACCGGAGGAGCCGCCGCATACACCGCGTTGATGTTCACGGTGTGGAACGACACGCATTCGGCCACGTGGCAGTCGGTCGCGCTCCTGCTCACGTTCGGTGTCGTCGGCATCCTCTCGCCGCTCACAGGGCACCTCGGCGACCGGTTCGATCGCCGCAAGGTGATGATGATCTCGGAGTCGATCGCGGCCGGCGTGTTCTTCACGATGGCGTTCGTCGACGCCCCGAAGCCGCTGATCGTGCTGGCGTTCGTTTCGGCGATGGCGGAGTCGCCGTTCTGGTCGGCCTCCGCCGCGGCGATCCCGAACCTCGTCGAGCGCGAGGAGGACATCGCGTGGGCGAACAGCCTGCTCGGCCTGGGCCGCAACGCCGGCATCATGATCGGCCCGGTGATCGGCGGCGTGCTGCTTACCACGCTCGGCGCCCCGTGGGTCTTCGCGATCAACGGTGCGACGTTCGTGGTGTCGGTGCTGCTCACGCATGTCGGTCAAGGCCGACTATTCACGCGAGCACACGGCCGCCGAGGAGGAGGCGCATCAGGGGATCACGGCCGGGCCTGCGGTTCATCTGGCACGACCGTGCGCTCCGCGCGATGGTGATCGCCTGGACCGTGTTCCTGCTTGGGAGCCGGGATGGGGATGGTCGCCGACGCACCGCTCGCCGAGCACTTCGGCGCGGGCTCGGCCGGTTTCGGACTGTTGATCGCGTGCTGGGGGCTGGGGTCGGTGGTCGGGCAGCCTGCTCGGGCGCAAGCTCACCGAGCGGAGCGAGCCGTCTGGCTGGTGCTCGGCGCGGTGGGGATCGCCGTCGCGGGACTCGGGATCGCATTCGCTCCGAGCTTCGCGTTCGTGCTGGGCGCACTGTTGCTGATGGGCACGAGCGACGGCATCTCGATCGTGGCGGAGCAGGGCATCATGATGCGACGGTCGCCCGGACGCGGTGCGCAGCCGTGTGATGGCGGGCTTCGACGCATTGCTCTCCCTCGGGATCGCGGTCGCGTACGTGTTCGCCGGTCCGGTGCTCGAGGCCCTCGGGCCGAAGGGCGTGTACGGGGTGGGCGGCGTCTCGGCAGCGGTGGCTGCGGTGCTGCTCCTGCCCCTCTTGCGCCTCCGGCGGGGGTCGGCGGCGGAGTTGGGCATCGACGGCATCGTCGCGCCCCCCGACATCGCCTGAACGGCCGGTCAGGGAGCCTTGGCTCCCCGGCCGGTTCGTTCGGCCGCTCCGCGTCGTTCCGCGCATCCTTGCGCTGAACGACGGTTCAGCGGTACCGTGGCTCATCTCCTCCACGAACCAGTACGACGCGATCGTGATCGGCGGCGGCCACAATGGGCTGGTGGCTGCGGCATACCTCGCGAAGGCGGGCGCGCGGACGCTCGTGCTCGAGGCCCGGCACAAGACCGGGGGCGCCGCGGACACGATGGCGCCGTGGCCGGAGGCGGCGGAGTTCAAGGTCACCACGCTGAGCTACGTGATGAGCCTGATGCCCGACACCATCCTTCGCGACCTGCAGCTGGAACGGCACGGCTATCGCGTGCATCCGACCGGCCCCTACTTCCTGCCGTTCCCCGACGGGCGTTGCATCGTGCAGTACGACGACTCCGCGAAGAACCACGACGAGTTCGCCAAGTTCTCCAAGCACGACGCCGATGCGATCGAGGCATGGGACGCATGGATCGGGGGACTGGCCGAGGTGCTCGGCCCGCTCCTCATGACCACACCGCCGACCGTCGGATCGAAGCGACCCGTCGACCTCGCCGATCAGCTCAGGCTCGTCTGGCGGTTCCGCGGTCTCGACGTGAAGACGGTCGGCGATGTGACGCGCCTGATGACCATGTCGATCGTCGACATCCTGGACCGATTCTTCGAGTCGGACCAGGTCAAGACCGTGATGTCGTTGAACGGCCTGATCGGCACGTGGGCCGGGCCGTATGAGCCGGGGACCGGCTACGTGATGGCCCATCACTCGATCGGCGACGTCGGCGACGGCAACCTGGGCGCGTGGGCGGTGCCGGAGGGCGGGATGGGCGCGGTGGCGGCTGCGATCGAGGCCAGCGCACGGATGTTCGGCGCCGAGATCAGGACGAACGCGCGCGTCGCCCGGATCCTGACGACGGACGGCGCGGCGCGCGGGGTGACGCTCGAGGAGGGCGAAGAGTTGCTCGCGCCTCTCGTCGTGACCGCGATCCATCCGAAGATCACGTTCCTGCAACAGCTCGATCCGAACGAGCTGCCGGCGGACTTCGTGCACGACATCGAGTCGTGGCAGTCGCGGAGCGGCGTCGTGAAGATCAACTGCGCGCTCGACCGCCTGCCGGTGTTCACCTCGAACCCAGAGCTCACGGATCAGTCCGGCGGTGTCGAGCTGGCGCACTCGGTGGCGTACCTCGAGACGGCGTTCGAGGAGGCACGCGCCGGGCGGCCGTCCACGATGCCGTTCTCGGATGGTGTGGTGCCGACCTCGCTCGATCCCAGCCTCGCGCCGGAGGGCAAGCACGTGATCTCGCTCTTCACGCAGTGGGTGCCGCACGCGTGGAGCGAGGAGCAGCACCGCGACGAGCTGGAGGCCTACGCCGACCGCGTGATCGCGGGCTACGACGAGCTGGCGCCGGGGTTCGCCGACAGCGTCCTGCATCGTCAGGTGATCGGCCCGTACGACATGGAGCACGAGTGGGGGCTGATCGGGGGCAACATCTTCCACGGCGAGCTCTCCGCCGAGCAGCTCTTCCACATGCGGCCCGCGCCGGGCTACGCCGACTACCGGACGCCGATCCGCGGTCTGTATCAGTGCTCGAGCGCCACGCACGCAGGCGGAGGGGTCACCGGCATCCCGGCGTACAACTGCGTTCGCGAGATCAAACGAGACCGTAGACGGAGCACGCGCTCACGATCGAAAGGGTTGATCCGATGACCGAGCAGCACACGACGTTCCCGTTCTACATGGCCACGTGGTACCGCAAGTCGCCGTACTACCAGCGGACGGTCGAGGCCGGTTGCACCAGCTGGGACCTGTACAACCACATGCTGATCCCGACCTTGTACGACGACGACCTCAAGGAGTACTGGCACCTGCTGAACCACGTGACGCTCTGGGACGTGGCCGTCGAGCGGCAGATCGAGATCAGCGGTCCGGACGCGGCGCGTTTCACGCAGCTGCTGACACCTCGCGACCTGTCGTCCACCCGGGTGGGCCAATGCAAGTACGTGCTGATCTGTGCGCCCGACGGCGGGATCGTGAACGACCCGATCCTGCTGAAGCTGGCGGAGGATCGGTTCTGGCTCTCGCTCGCGGACTCGGACGCGCTGCTGTACGCGCTCGGCGTGCAGGCGTTCGCGGGCTTGGACGTGACGATCCGAGAGCCCGACGTCTCACCGCTGCAGGTGCAGGGTCCGCGCTCCAAGGACGTGATCGGGAAGCTCTTCGGCGACGACGTGATGAACCTCAAGTACTACTGGTGCACCGAGACCGATCTCGACGGCATCCCCGTCGTGGTGTCGCGCACCGGGTGGACGGGCGAGGTCGGATACGAGATCTACCTCCGCGACGCGAGCCGCGGCTCGGACCTGTGGGATGCGGTGATGGACGCCGGTCAGGAGTTCGACATCCGCCCGATCGCGCCCAGCGATCAGCGTCGCATGGAGGCGGGGATCTTCAACTACGGCAACGACATGGACATCACCAACAACCCGTTCGAGGTCACCGGTCTGGAGCGGTTGGTGGAGCTCGACAACGACAACGTGGTTGTCTCCCGCGGCGCGTTGCAGCGGGTCGCCGCCGAGGGTGTGCAGTGGAAGCTGGTCGGCGTGCGGATCGACGGGCCGCCGCTGCCGATGTGGCTGGAGGACTTCTGGCCCGTGACGAAAGACGGCCGCGAGGTGGGGAGGCTGACGTCCGCCTCCTACTCGCCGCGACTGGACTTCAACATGGGATACGCGTGGGTGCCCATCGAGCTCGCGCAGGACGGCACCGCGTTGCAGATCGAATCCCCGGTCGACCCGATGTCGGCTACCGTTGTCCCGCTGCCGTTCCTCGATCCGAAGAAGGATGTGCCGAAGGGCTGACCGCGTGGAGAGCCTCCAGGGCAAGCTCTTGATCGCCGGTCCCACGCTGTGGGATCCGAACTTCCGCAGGACCGTGCTCCTGATCGGCCATCACGACGACGAGGGAGCCGTCGGTGTCATCTTGAACCGGGCGTCCGGAACGACCGTGGCCGAGGCGGTTCCGCCGCTCGGCGTCCTCGTTCCGGACGACGAGCCAGTGTTCCTGGGAGGCCCGGTGCAACCCGACGCGGCGGTCGTGGTAGCCGACTTCGTGGATCCCTCGATCGCCGACTTCTTGGCGTTCGACACGATCGGCTTCCTTCCGTCCGAGACCTCTCCCGGGGTCGAGGGCGCGGTCCGTCGCGCGCGGGTGTTCGCCGGGTTCGCTGGGTGGGGACCGGGGCAGTTGGAGGCGGAGATGGACGAGGGATCGTGGGTCGTGGAACCCGCGCGCCCGAGCGACGTCTTCTCCCCGGATCCGTCCCGGTTGTGGGAGGAGGTCCTGAGGCGGAAGGGGTCGTCCTTCGACCTGCTCCGACTCATGCCGCTCGATCCCACGCAGAACTGACGCTCGACGTCGCGCGTGCGGTAGCGTCCCGCGCACACCGCACTTAGGAGGATCGATGGCGTCGGAGACGTTCACGTTCTACGTCCAACCCTGGTACCGGAAATCGCCGTACTTCGAGGCGACGAAACGCGCGGGCTGTAAGAGCTGGGGTCTCTACAACCACATGTTGCTCCCGACGCTCTACGACGACCCAGTCACAGAGTACTGGGCGCTCTTGAACGACGTGACGATGTGGGACGTGAGCGTCGAGCGCTGCGTGGAGATCACGGGACCCGACGCGTTCGAGCTCACGAACCTGGTCACGTGTCGCGACCTGACCACGTGCGATGTGTGGCAGTGCAAGTACGTCCTGCTGACCGCGGCCGACGGCGGCATCGTGAACGACCCCGTGCTGTTGCGACTGGGGGAGAACCACTTCTGGCTGGCGCTCGCCGACAGCGACGCGCTGCTGTACGTCGCCGGGGTCGCGGCAGGTCGCGGCATGGACGTCACCATCCGCGAGGCGGACGTTGCTCCGATGCAGGTGCAGGGTCCGAGGTCGAAGGACGTGATCGGGGCGTTGTTCGGCGACGTCGTTCGTGACCTCCGCTACTACTGGTGCGCCGAGGCGGAGGTCGACGGGATCCCCGTCGTCGTGTCCCGCACAGGTTGGACGGGTGAAGTCGGCTACGAGATCTACCTCCGCGACCCGAGACGCGGCGACGATCTCTGGGAACGGGTTCGGCAGGCCGGGGAGCCGTTCGGCATCCGGGCGATCGCGCCGTCCGAAGCCCGGCGGATCGAGGCGGGCATCTTCAACTTCGGGAGCGACATGCGCGTCGAGGACACGCCGTTCCATGTCAGCGGCTTGGAGAAGTTCGTCGAGCTGGGCCAGGAGCAGGAGTTCATGGGGAAGGGCGCGCTCGCGCGGCTGGCGGAGACGGGGGTGGATCGCAAGCTGGTCGGCGTCGACATCGGGGGCGACCCGATGACCGACGAGGGGGCGCTGAACGACTTCTGGCCGGTGCGAGCGGCTGGCGGAGAGCCGATCGGGCGGATCACCGCCGCCGCGTGGTCGCCGCGGCTGGAGCGCAACGTCGGGTTCGCGTGGGTACCGTCTTCGCACATGGCGGTTCGTACAGAGCTCGAGGTCGATGCGCCGCAGGGGACGAGGTCGGCGACCGTCGTGGCGCTCCCCTTCGTGGATCCGAACAAGGACACGCCCAAATCGTGAGCGAGGAGTCTCACTCCGTCGCGTTCGATCGCGCCGCGGAGTACTACGACGCGACCCGAGGGCTTTCGGACGCCGGCGTCGTCCGCCAGACGGAGCTGCTCGCCGCGGAGCTCGACGGTCGCGGTCGCGTGGTCGAGATCGGCGTCGGGACCGGACAGGTCGCACTCCCGTTGCACGACGCCGGCATCTCGCTCGTGGGGATGGATCTGTCGTCGCCGATGCTGGCCAGACTGCGAGAGAAGAGCGGCGGGCGCCCTCCCTTCCCGCTCGTGCAGGCAGACGCGACGCGCCTGCCGTTCCGAGATCACGCGTTCGGGGCCGCCTATCTCCGTTGGGTGCTGCACCTGATACCCGGTTGGTCGGATGCGCTCGACGAGACGGTGCGGGTGATCGAGCCCGGAGGCATCGTCCTCATCATGCTCGGCTCGGCGGGCAAGGACACGCCGCAAGCCGAGATCCAGCGACGGTTCGCCGCGCTCGCAGGCATCTCGTTCGAGCCCGCGGGGATCTCGTGGGGAGGCTACGACGAGTTGGACGCGGCGATGTCGCGGTCCGGAGCGGTTCCTCGGGCCGTGCCGTCGTTCACGGAGGTGGAGCGCGACGGTCTCGAGGTTTTCATCGACGGGATCGCCGCCAACCAGTACTCCTGGACCTGGCAGATCGAAGATCCGGAGTTCCTGGGGAGCGTCGCCGCGGACGCGCGCCGGTGGGCGGAAGAGCGGTTCGGTCCGCTCGACCAGGTTCCGCGAGCGAAGCACGAGGTGGTCTGGCGCGCATACGACCTGCCGGCCAGCCGATGAGCGATTCGGTCTCGTTCGACCGAGCGGCCGATCGTTACGACGAAACGCGCCGCCTGACCTCCGAGGCGAGCCGCGCCACCGTTGATCTCTTGCAGGCCGAGGTCCGCGCGCGCCGGCCATGTCTCGAGATCGGCGTCGGAACCGGCTTGATCGCACTTCCGCTCCACGATGCGGGTGTGGAGATGGTGGGTGTCGACCTTTCCGAGGCGATGCTGAGGAAGCTGGCGGAGAAATCCGGTGGGCGTCCGGCGTTCCCGATCCTCCGCGGCGACGCGACACGGCTGCCGTTCCGTGACGCGATCTTCGGGGCGGCGATCGCCCGCCACGTGCTCCACTTGATCCCGCGGTGGCAGGACGCCGTCGCCGAGCTCGTCCGGGTCGTTCGACCCGGAGGCGTGCTCCTGCTGAACATCGGCACCCACGGCGGACCGTGGCAGGAACTACACGACCGGCTCGAGACCGCAGCCGGATCGGGCACGCGCCGCGTGGGACTGGCGGCAGAGGATCACGCGCTGCTCGATGGAGCGCTCGAGGGACTCGGCGCCCGGTTCCGAGAACTGCCACCCGTGTGGGAGAAGGGTGACTCCACTCCCGAGCGGTTCTTCCAGGCAGCGGAGGGGGGGACCTTCTCCTGGACGTGGAAGGTCCCGGCTGATCGACTGACCGCGGCCATCGACACGACCCGCGCGTGGGCCCGGGAGCGCTTCGGGAGCCTGGACGCCGTCCTCGAACCTCGATACCCGATGGTCTGGCGCGCGTACGACGTTCCATCTTGAGCTCGAGCCGCTCGCGTCCACTTGTCGATATCCTGTCCTGCACATCTCCGGGCGCCATCCCGCACCCGGTCGACCAGAGGAGGGTCCACGGTGCCGATCACGCAGGTCGAGAAGATCTGGATGGACGGTGAGCTCGTGGACTGGGCCGACGCCAAGATCCACGTGCTCTCCCACGCGCTGCACTACGGCACCGGGGTATTCGAGGGCATCCGGGCGTACGAGACCGCACGCGGTCCGGCCGTGTGGCACTTGGACGAGCACCTCCGCCGTCTCTACCGCTCCGCGAAGCTGTATCACCTTGACATCCCGTTCTCGGTCGAAGCGGTCGGCGAGGGGATGAAGGACGTGATCCGTGCGAACGGCTTGCGGTCGTGCTACGTGCGACCGCTCGTGATCCGCGGCTACGGCGAGATGGGCGTCAACCCGCTGAACGCGCCGGTGAACGTCATCATCGCCGTGTGGCCGTGGGGTGCGTACCTCGGCGAGGACGCGCTCGAGCAGGGCGTCCGGATCAAGATCAGCAGCTGGCGCCGGAACGGCCAGAACTCGCTCCCGGCCGCGGCGAAGGCGACGGGTCAGTACATCAACAGCGTGCTGGCGAAGGTGGAGTCGCTGAAGGCCGGGTACGACGAGGCCATCATGCTGAACGAGCAGGGCTTCATCACCGACGGCTCGGGCGAGAACGTGTTCATCGTTCGGGGCGGCATCCTCACCACGCCGCCGACGCAGGCCGGCTGCCTCGACGGCATCACGCGCGGCAGCGTGATCAAGATCGCGCGCGACCTGGGCTACGAGGTCCGCGAGGAGAACCTGGTCCGGAGCGACCTCTACAACGCCGACGAGTGCTTCTTCTCGGGCACGGCCGCCGAGATCACGCCGATCCGCGAGGTGGACGATCGCGCCGTGGGCGAGGGCCATCGCGGGCCGATCACCAAGGAGCTCCAGGGCGCGTTCTTCGCCGCTACCAAGGGCGAGACGGAGAAGTACGCCGACTGGCTCACGCACGTGAACTAGGCCCCCGAGCCGGGCTTGCCCTCCCGGGCGGGGGCGTGAAACGATGCGCCGTTCGTCGACCGTGAGGGGGATGCGGTGGCCGTGTCGGTTGCGCCCCAGGCGCCCAGACCTGACGTCCAGGTCATCAAGCGGTCGCTCGCGCTCGGCGCGCTCGTCTTCATCATGTTCTTCACGGTGTCCGGGGGTGCCTACGGCCTGGAGGACCTGGTCGGCTCCTCGGGCGCCGGCATGGCGATCCTGCTCATCGTCATCACGCCGCTCGTCTGGAGCCTGCCGACCGCGCTGATGGTGGCGGAGCTCGCGACCGCGATGCCGGTCGAAGGCGGGTTCTACTTCTGGGTGAAGCGCGCCCTCGGCCCGTTCTGGGGCTTCCAGGAGGGCTGGTGGTCGTGGCTGACCACGTGGGTCGACATGGCGATCTATCCGGTGCTCTTCGTCGACTACTCGGCGACCTACTTCAAGATCTTCCAGACGAACTCGCTCGCGCGGTGGCTGCTCGGCATGACCGTGATCTGGTTCTTCACCTACCTGAACATCCGTGGAGCGAAGGTGATCGGCGACTCTTCGAAGATCTTCGGCGTGATCGTGCTCGCGCCGTTCGCGATCATGACGGTGCTCGGGCTGTTCCAGCTGCACTACAACCCGTTCGATCCGTTCACGTCGCCCGGGCAGAGCGCTCAGTCACGTCGCTCAACCTCGGGCTGTTCGTGGTGATGTGGAACTACCTGGGCTGGGACGGTCTCTCCACGGTCGCCGGCGAGATGAAGGACCCGACGCGGCGACTACCCGAAGACGCTGGTGATCACGCTGCCGCTGATCACGGCGTGCTACCTGCTCCCGACGATGGTCGGGCTCGCCGTGGTCGGCGTCGGCACGGCGTGACTGGACGGCCGGCGCGTGGAACGACATCGCGAAGATCATCGGCGGGAGTGGCTCGGGTCGCTGATGGGGTTCGGCGCGCTCGTCGCGGCGGCCGGATTGTTCTCAGCGCTGCTGCTTGTCCGTGACCCGCGTGCCGTTCGTGATGGGCGAGGACGGCTACCTGCCGAAGGCGTTGTTCAAGGTCCACACGAAGTACGGCACGCCGTGGGTCGCGCTGGTCGTGTCGAGCGCGATCTACTCGGTGTTCATCCTGGGACCGTTCCAGAGCCTGGTCGTCGTCGACGTGACGATCTACGCGGCGGCGCTCACTCCTGGAGTTCTCGGCGCTGGTCGTCCTCCGGATCAAGGAGCCCGACATGAAACGCCCGTACAAGATCCCGGGCGGGTGGCCGGTGATCATCCTCGTCGTGCCTGGGACCGCTCGCCATCATCGTCGCTGGCCGTCTACGACCAGGTATGTGCGCCGGCATCTTCGACGACGGTGGGCCTGGCGGTGCTGTTCCTGGCGACCGGCCCGATCTTGTATCCGATCGCCCGGTACTTCAAGAAGCGGCGCGGAGAGACGGATGTGTTCGCGCCGGCGGGGATCACGGAGGTGGAGGGATAGCTGTGAGCGACGAGCGGAACGACGCCGGTCGACGACGACGACGAACCGCTCGAGATCCCCGAGATCGACACGACGATCGAGCGGATCCTCTGCCCGGTCGACGGATCGGAGGGATCCGAGGTCGGCCTGGCGTGGGCCGAGCGCGATCGCGACGGTCACCGGCGCCGAGATCCTGGTGGTGGTCGCATGCGACCCACCCGTCACGATCCGACGTCGCGGCATCCTGGAGGTCGAGCACCTCCGGGTGGAGATGGAGGAAGACGCCAAGGAGATCGCGACCGAGGCGGCGGAGCTGCTGACCGCGCGTGGGCTCCGCGTCCGCGGGATCGTGGTCGTCGGCGACCCGGTGGAGAGCGATCCTGCAGACGGCCGACGACGAGGACGTCGACCTCATCGTGATGGGCCGGCGAGGCCGCGGGCGTCTCCCCGGAGCGTTGGTGGGGTCGGTCTCGGAGAAGATCTCGCGGCACGCTCCGATGCCGGTGTTCCTGGCGAACTGAAGGGTGAGCGTCGGGTGACGACGAACGGACCGCTGCCACGGAGGAAGTTCCTCCGCCGTGTCGGTCTCGCAGGCATGGCCGCGATGGCGGCCCCGGTCCTCGCCGCCTGCAGCGAAGGATCGATCGAGGGCAACGACACGCTCTCGTTCCAGAACTGGACCAACTACATCGATCCCGCGGTCCTCACGGCGTTCCGCACGCGGTCGGGGATCGGCGTCACGTACACCACGTACACCTCGAACGACGAGCTGACGACGAGGCTCCTGCTCGCGAACACGCCTCGGCGAGGCGGACGCGAGGCCCGCACGTTCGATCTGATGGTGCCGTCGGAGAACTTCGTCCGGAAGTTCATCGAACTGGATCTGCTGGAGACGATCGACGGCTCGAAGAACCTCAAGAACATCGGGAACCTCCAGCCCGAGTTCCGTCAGGAGGGCTTCGATCCGGGAAACACGTACACGATCCCGTGGGCCACGGGGACCACGGGCATCGGTTACGACTCGAGCGTGTTCACTTCGCCGCCCGACTGGACGGTGTTCCTGGACAAGAAGTACCAGGGCCACATGACGGTCCTCGACGAGGAACGGGACGCGTACGGCGCGTCGCTCCTGTCGCTCGGCAAGGATCCGAACGCGACGAGCGCGGCCGACATCGACGCGGCGACGCAGCAGCTGATCGCGATGAAGGCGGTGATCCGCGGGTTCGACTCCGCGACCTACATCGAGGGTCTGGCCAGCGGCGACCTCGTCGCGGCCCATGCCTACTCGGGTGACCTGCTACAGGCCAAGGAGAGCAACCAGAAGCTCGAGTTCGTGCTGCCCGATCAAGGGGCGCTTCGCTGGGTCGACTCCCTCGCCGTGCCCATCCACGCTCCGCAGTTCGACAATGCGATCGCGTTCATGGACTTCTACCTGCAGGGCGATATCTCGGCCCAGGTCGCGAACTACGTCCGCTACGACACCGGTAACGCCGCCGCCGTTCCGCTGCTCGATCCCAACGTCGCGAACGATCCGGTGATCTTCCCGCCCCAGGACGTCCTGGACAGGCTGTCGTTCACGGCGGACCTCGGGCCCGATGTCGAGAAGCTCTACGCCGACGGCTGGTCGCAGGTCCAAGGCGCTTGACGGGGCTTCCGTTCCGGTCGCCATCGGGGTTAACGGACGTCAGGTCGCTCGTGGGCCCCTGGAGTAGGATTCCTCGCCGTGCCCCGGTGAGGGGCGAGGGAGACCGCAGATGACGACCGAGGACACCGAAGCTCGCTACCGCCTGCCGCGAACGGTCACGCCCAGTCGCTACGAGCTGATGCTGGCGCCGGACCTGGCAGCAGGTTCGTTCGAGGGCAGTGAGGACGTCACCGTCACGGTCACCGAGCCTGTCACGGAGATCGTCCTCAACGCCGTCGACCTCGAGATCGTTCGTGGCTCCGTGGAGGCAGGAGACGGCCGGAGGGTCGAGGTCGATGTGATCCGACTCGACCCCGACACCGAGAGGGCGCACCTGACGCTGAAGGGTGATGCATCGCCGGGGGAGTGGACGTTGCACCTCGACTTCCGCGGCGAGCTGAACGATCAGTTGGTCGGGTTCTACCGGTCGACGTACGAGAGCCCCGACCACGGCACCGAGGTCATCGCCACCACTCACTTCGAGGCGACCGACGCTCGGCGTGCGTTCCCGTCGTGGGACGAGCCCGACCTGAAGGCGGTCTTCGGCGTGACGCTGATCGTCGCGGCCGATCTGACGGCGCTGTCGAACGGTCCGGAGATCGAACGAACCGCCCTCGACGACGGCCGGGTGCGGGTCGTGTTCGCGGACACCATGCCCATGTCCACGTACCTCGTGGCGCTCGTCGTGGGTCACCTTGAGCTGACCGAGCCCGTCGATGCCGGTGGCGTGCCCACGCGGGTCGCCCACGTGCCGGGCAAACATGCGCTCGCGGCGTTCGCCTTGGAGGTCGGCGCGCACTCGCTCACGTGGTTCGCCGATTACTACGGCATCCCGTACGCGGACAAGAAAGTCGACCACGTCGCGCTGCCCGACTTCGCGCAGGGCGCCATGGAGAACCTGGGCTGCATCACATACCGAGAGGCCGCCTTGCTCGTGGATCCCGCCACGTCCACGCACGGTGAGCAGCTCGACGTCGCCGAGACCGTGGCCCATGAGCTCGCGCACATGTGGTTCGGCGATCTGGTGACCATGCGCTGGTGGAACGGGCTGTGGCTGAACGAGGCGTTCGCGACGTTCATGGCGCTGCTCGCCGTCGACGCGTACCGCCCGGACTGGGAGGTCTGGAACCAGTTCGCGCGCTCGCGCAGCGCCGCGCTGGAGGTGGACGCGCTCGTCTCGACGCGCTCGATCGAGTATCCGGTCCACTCGCCCGACGACGCGAACGGCATGTTCGACACGCTCACCTACTTGAAGGGCGGGGCGATCCTGCGGATGTTGGAGCAGTACCTGGGCGCCGACCGCTTCCGCGACGGTATCCGCCGTTACCTGCGCAAGCACGCGTACGGCAACACCGAGACCCACGACCTGTGGGACGCGCTGGAGGAGGAGACCGGCGAGCCGGTGCGCCGGATCATGGACACCTGGATCTGGCAGGGCGGGTACCCGCTGATCTCGGTGACGATCGCCGACGACGGGACGCTCCGGTTCTCCCAGCGCCGCTACTCGCCGTCGCGGCCGGACGACGAGACGAAGTGGGCCGTGCCGTTGTCGGTGCGGCAGGTGGCTCCCGACGGGGGCGAGCGGACCGACGCGATCCTGGTGGAGGCCGATGGGGCGTCGCTCCCCGTGCTCGCGCCCGACGCGGTCGTGGTGGCCAACGCCGGAGGCATCAGCTTCGTGCGGGTGTGGTACGACGAGGTGCTCGCAGGACGACTGGCGGGCTCCGCGGTTCGGGCGCTCAGCCCGCTGGAGCGGTACTCGCTGGTGGACGACGCGTGGGCGGCGGTCGTCGACGGTTCGACGACCGCTTCGTCGTTCTGCCGCTTCGTCGAGGGGTTCGTGGAGGAGACGGAGCTTCCGGTGTGGCAGCTGATCCTCACCGGCCTGAGCTGGTGCGATCGGTTCCTGAAGGACGAGTCCCGCGACCGGTTCCGCGACTACGTCCGTCGCCTCTTGCGCCCGGCGATCGACCGGCTGGGATGGGAGGCCTCCTCCGACGAAGCGGACCTCGTCCGCGCGCTCCGGGGGACGCTGGCACAGGCGCTCGCCGTGCTCGGCGACGATCCGGAGGCCAAGGCGCAGATGCGCGAGCTCGAGAGCGAGGCTCGCGGCGGTGGGGATGTCGACGCCCACCTCGCCTCGGCGGCGGTGCAGGTCGTGGCCACGAACGGGGACTCGAGCGATTTCGCGCGCTACTGGCAGATGGTGCACGACGGCGTCACACCGCAGGAGCAGCTCCGATACCTGTACGCGCTGGCCCGGTTCCGCGACCCCGAGCTGTTCGACAGCCTGCTCGCCTCCACGCTGACGGACGACGTGCGCCCCCAGGACGGGCCGTTCCTGCTCGCGACCGCCACGACCAACCGGGACCTGGGCGAACGTGCCTGGCGGTTCATCGCCGACAACTGGGACGAGGCGCACGCGAGGTTCGCCTCCTCCAACATCATCTCCCTCGCGTCGGGGACGCGGTTCCTGTCGATGCCCGACCAGCAGGCCGACGTCGAGGCGTTCTTCCAGACGCACTCGATCCCGCAGGCTCAGCTCATGCTCGACCAGATCCTCGAGCGGCAGCGTATCTACGTGGCCCTCCGCGAACGTGCGGAGAAGGACCTGGCGCAGTCGTTCTCCGGTTCGTCGTAGCGCATCTCGCAACCGGTCGCCCGTCTTGACACGCTCGATGCGCGGCCCCATACCGTTCGCTCCCGAACGACCTGTCGGCGCATGCGATCTCTCGGGGGGAGGGATGGGCACGGGCGGAGCGGCCACGATCGAGGGCGTCGAGGTCTCGACCGAGCACTGGATCGGCGGACGGCGGGTGGCTTCGAGCCGCACCTTCACCGACGTCTCGCCGATCGACGAGGCGCCGATCGCCGAGGTCGCGCGCGGCGGCGCGCGACGAGGCGGCCGCGGCCGTCGCGGCCGCGCGCGACGCGTTCCCCGGCTGGGCGAGCACGTCGGCGATGGGTCGGCCGCCGATGCTGCACGCGATCGCCGACGGGGTCGAGGCACGCGTTCCCGGACCTCGCCGCGGTCGAGACCGCGACAACGGGTCGCTGCTGCGATCGATGCCAGCAACTCCGTCATGCCGCGCGTGGCGCGGAACTTCCGGTTCTTCGCGGACCGGCTGCTGGAGCTCAGGCGAGCACCGACGTCGACTTCAACGGGTTCGCCGAGCACGTGTCGTGGGATCCGTCGGGCGTCGCCGTCGTGATCACGCCCTGGAACGCGCCGTTGATGCTGACCACGTGGAGGATCGCGCCGGCGCTCGCGGCGGGGAACACCGTGGTCGTCAAGCCGCCGGAGTGGGCGCCGCTCACCGCTTCGATGCTCGCCGACATCGCCCACGACGCGGGCTTGCCCGACGGCGCGTTCAACGTGGTGCAGGGCATCGGCGAAGAGGCGGGCGCCGCGCTCGTCGCGAACCCCGACGTCGACCGGATCGCGTTCACGGGCTCCGTCCCGACACGGCGAAGCTCGTCGGCCAGCGTCGGCGGCGCGCCAACCTCACGCCGGTCTCGCTCGAGCTCGGCGGCAAGTCGCCGTTCGTCGCGTTCGCCGACGCGGACATGGACGCGCTCGTGCAGACAGGCGGTGGGGCAGTTCGACAACGCGGGACAGGTCTGCCTGGCGGGGACGACGCTGCTGGTCGCAGCGAGCGATCTACGACGAGTTCCTCGACCGGTTCGTCGCCGCGTCCGCGCGCGATGACGGTAGGGAGATCCGCGCGACGACGCGACCGACATCGGGCCGCAGATCACCCGCGAGCACTTCGACCGCGTGGACGGGCTTCGTCCGGCGGGCCATCGCCGACGGGGCGAAGCCGGTGCTCGGCGGCGGGCCGAACGACGACCTGGGCGGTCTCTACTTCCGCCCACGCGTTCGTCGACGCGCCGAGCCGGCTTCGAGATCTCCGCGACGAGGTGTTCGGGCCCGTGCTCACCGTGCAGCCGTTCACGAGCGAGGACGAGGCGGTGTCGCTCGCGAACGCCACCGACTACGGCTTGGCGGCGATCCTGTACACGGGCGATCCGAACGCGCGCGATCGCGTGGCCGAGCGGCTCGTCGCAGGCACCGTCTGGGTCAACTGCTTCTTCGTGCGTGACCTGAACGCGCCGTTCGGCGGCTCGCGGACTCCGGGATCGGTCGCGAGGGCGGCATCTGGAGTTTCGATTTCCATGCGGACGTCAAGAACGTCTGCACCGCACCGTGGAACGAAGGGAGCTGACCGTCCATGGGTGAGATCGTCGGTGTCGGCATCGTGGCGCACGTCCCGACCATCATGCTGCCCGAATCGGTACGTCTGGAGATCAACGACGGGAAGGAGATCACGCTCGTCCCCGGTCTCAAGCGTCTCCGCAGCGAGGTCCTCGATCGCGCTGAAGCCCGACACCGTGGTCGTATTGGACACGCACTGGGAGTCCACGTTCGAGCACATCATCACTGCGGCCGAGCGTCGCGAGGGCAAGTTCACCAGTCACGAGCTCCCGCGCGGCATGCGCCAGATCCCCTACGACATGCCGGGGGATCCGGAGCTGGCGTTCGAGCTCCAGCGACAGGCCGAGGGTCGGGACGACACGTGGGTCCTGGCGAGCGACGATCCCTGCCTGCCGGTCTTCTACGGCACGATCAACATCTGGAGCCATCTGGGCAGGGGCGAGCGCTGGGCGAGCGTCTCGATCAACCAGTGCGGGCAGACCGAGGACTTCCTGCTCTTGGGGGAGCTGCTCGGCAAGGCGGTCGCCGAGACGGACCGGCGGGTGGTGGTGCTGGCGTCGGGCGGCATGACGCACCGATTCTTCCCGTTGCGCGAGCTGCGCGCGCACGAGAGCTCGAAGGTGCCCGACAACATCCTGCACCTCGAGTCGTACGAAGCCGATCAGCACGTGCTCCGCGATGATGCAGGCGGGCGATCACATGGGCGTGATCGACTGGATGCCCGAGTACAAGCGCGCGGCCCCCGAGGGGCACTTCGGGCACTACCTGATCATGGCGGGCGCGATCGGCGGCGCGCGCTGCCAGGCGCCGGGAGAGCTGTTCAGCGAGTACGAGGCATCGGTGGGTACGGGGCAGGTCCACGTGTGGTTCGAGCGTCCGGCCGACGGCTGGACCGGCCAGGGATAGTCGGGTAGAGGGCGCTCGCGCGCCGAAGGGAGGGAGCTCCAAGGTGGCAGACCAGCAGAAGACCGAAGTGGGCTACGAGCGATTGGGCGCCGGCAAACTCAAGCTGATCGACGTGCTCGCGCAGTCGATCGGGTTCATGGGGCCGGTCTTCTCGGCCGCCCTGATCCTCCCGTTGATGGTCGGCGCGGGCGCGACCGGAGAAGGCGCGGGCGTCGGCGACCCCGGTTGCGGTCATCCTCGCCGCGATCGGGATCTTCGCGATCGGATGGATGATCGCGATGTACGCCAAGCGGATCCATGCGGCCGGAGCGTTGTACGACTACGTCACGCACGGCTTCGGAGAACGCGTCGGCTTCTACGCGGGCTGGGTGTACTACTGGGGCACGATGGCCCTGACCGCCGCCATCCCCTTGATCATCGGCGGGATCACGTACGGCCTGCTGCACGATGACCTCGGGTGGGACAAGACGCCTCCCTACTGGGTCATCGGGTTGATCTACTGCGCGGCCCTCTTCTGCCTGCTGTACTTCGGCGTCCATATCTCGACGAGGGCACAACTGATCCTGGTGATCGTCTCGGTGACGGTGGTGCTCGGCTTCTTCCTCTACATCATCTTCAAGGGCGGAGCCGGCGGGAATAGCAACAGCATCAAGCCCTTCTTGCCGAGCTCGAGCGAGGGAGGGTGGACCGGAATCTTCTACGGGGTCTTGTACGGCATCCTGATCTTCACGGGCTTCGAGACCGCGGCCAACCTCGCCGAGGAAACGGCCGAGCCGAAGAGGTCCATCCCGCGGGCGATCTTCCTGGCCATCGGGGTCGTGGGCGTCTACTACGTCATCGCTGCGTACGCCCAAGACATCGGGTTCGGCCTCAACACCCAGGATTGGGTCGCCAGCATCGCTACCGGTCCCTTGTTCGTGCTCGGGTCGGCGCAGGCGTTCGGCTCGGTCAACTTCGACCGGCTCCTTCAGGTCATCGTGATCCTCGACATCCTGGCGGTTGGCCTGGGGACGGCGGTCGCGACGTCTCGCGGGTTCTTCGCCATGGCGCGAGACCGCAGGATCCCGGGTGTCTTCGCCAAGGTGTCCGCGAAGCACGGCACGCCGGTGGCGTCGATCCTCCTCACGGTCGGATTCTGTGCGGCGACGCCGATCGTCGTCCGATTGACGAACGGACTGCTCACGCGCGACATCCCGGGCGTGCCGCCCGACGTCGCCCAGTTCCCGGAGTACTTCCCGCTCTTCAGCTGGCTGGCCGGTTTCGGCGGTCTGGCGCTCGTCTTCGTCTACGCCGTGATCGCCCTCGGCGGCATGAAGGGCCTCTGGCCGGAAGAGAACCACGTGAAGCTCGTGCTCGCGGGTTTGGTCGGCTTCTTCGTGGCCGCGGGTGCGATCTTCGGCGCCATCTACAAGGTGCCGGCACCCGCGAACGCGATCCTGCCCGCCGTCCTCATCGTCCTGGTGATCGGGATCGTGATCAACCTGATGTCCGGTGGGCGGGAATCGGCGAGCACGGCGCTCCCGGATCTGCGCTCGGACGGGGGTGCTGCCTAGGACGGCGTGCGTGTCGCCACGCACGAGCCCAGGCGCTCGTGCGTGGCGAACGGGCGTCCAGACCGATCAGGGATCGAGAAGCCCCGGCCCTCGAGCCGCGGTTAGCATGACCGCTATGATCATCACCATCCACGCCAGCTTCCTCCCGCACGACGACCGGGACGCGTCCCTGGGCCCCTATCGCGACATCCTCCGAGCCGAGCCACTGGGTACCGATCCGACACGAGGAGGTGCTACGCGATGACTGAGAGGAAACCCACGAAGAAGGCGACGCAGACGTCCGCCAAACGCACCACCGCGACCAAGGGATTCACGGCCGACGAGCGAGCTGCGATGAGGGAGCGCGCCCACGAGCTGAAGGCTGAGGAGCGGCGCGGCAAGGATCGGGCGGAGGGGGAGCGAGACCTGCTCGCGAAGATCGCCGAGATGCCGAAGGCGGATCGCGTCTTGGCCGAACGGTTCCACGCGATCGTCACGACCAATGCGCCCGACCTCATGCCGAAGACCTGGTACGGGATGCCTGCGTACGCCCGGGACGGCAAGGTCGTCTGCTTCTTCAAGAGCGCCGACAAGTTCAAGTCGCGGTACGCCACGATCGGGTTCGAAGAATCGGCGCATCTCGACGACGGCACCATGTGGCAGACCTCCTTCGCGGTGACGAAGCTCACCCCGGCGGATGAGAAGAAGATCGCCGCCTCGTGAGGAAGGCGGCGAGCTGAGACCGCGCTCGCCTGCCGACGGTCACGATCTGATCCGCGTGCAGGGCGCGCGGGTGAATAACCTCAAGGACGTCAGCGTCGAGATCCCGAAACGCCGGCTGACGGTGTTCACCGGCATCTCCGGCTCGGGCAAGAGCTCCTTGGTGTTCGGCACGATCGCCGCGGAGTCGCAGCGGCTGATCAACGAGACCTACAGCGCCTTCGTGCAGGGCTTCATGCCGACGCTCTCCCGGCCGAGGTCGACGTCCTGGATGGCCTGACGACGGCGATCATCGTCGACCAGGAGCGGATGGGCTCCAACCCGCGCTCCACCGTTGGCACCGCCACCGACGCCAACGCGATGCTGCGCATCCTCTTCAGCCGGCTCGGGAAGCCGCACATCGGCCCGCCGAACGCGTACTCCTTCAACGTCCCCTCGGTGAAGGCCAGTGGTGCGATCACCGTCGAACGTGGCGCCGGCAAGACGAAGACCGAGAAGGCGACCTTCACCCGTCTCGGAGGGATGTGCCCGCGCTGCGAGGGCATGGGCTCGGTCACCGACTTCGACCTGTCTGCGCTGTACGACGAGAGCCTGTCGCTCAACGAGGGCGCGCTCATCGTCCCCGGCTACAGCATGGAAGGCTGGTACGGCCGGATCTTCCGCGGCTCCGGCTACTTCGACCCGGACAAGCCGATCGCTACGTTCACCAAGAGGGAACTGCACGACCTGCTCTACCGGGAGCCGACCAAGATCAAGGTGGACGGGATCAACCTGACGTACGAGGGGCTGATCCCGAAGATCCAGAAGTCGATGCTGTCCAAGGACGTCGAGGCGATGCAGCCGCACATCCGCGCGTTCGTGGAGCGGGCGGTGACGTTCCAGACCTGTCCCGATTGCGATGGCACCCGACTCAGCACGGAGGCTCGGTCGTCGAAGATCGAGGGGAAGAACATCGCCGACGTCTGCTCGATGCAGATCAGCGACCTGTCCGACTGGATCCGGGGCCTCGACGAGCCGTCGGTGGCCCCGTTGCTCACCGTGCTGCAACACCTCCTCGATTCGTTCGCGGAGATCGGCTTGGGATACCTCTCGCTCGACCGCCCGACGGGCACGCTGTCGGGCGGCGAGACGCAGCGCATCAAGATGATCCGTCAGCTCGGATCGTCGCTCACCGACGTGACCTACGTGTTCGACGAGCCGACGGTCGGGCTTCATCCTCACGACATCGAGCGGATGAATCAACTGCTGCTGCGGCTGCGCGACAAGGGCAACACCGTGCTGGTCGTGGAGCACAAGCCGGAGACGATCGAGATCGCCGACCACGCCGTCGATCTCGGTCCCGGCGCCGGCACCGCCGGTGGGGAAGTGGTGTTCGAAGGCACCGTCGAAGGGCTGCGCGCCAGCGACACACTGACCGGGCGGCACCTGGACGACCGAGCCTCCTTGAAGCCGTCGGTGCGGACCGCGTCTGGAGCGCTCGAGGTCCGCGGCGCCGATGCCCACAACCTGCAGGACGTCGATGTCGACATCCCCCTCGGTGTGCTGGTGGTGGTGACCGGCGTGGCCGGGTCGGGGAAGAGCTCGCTGATCGACGGCTCGGTGTCGGGGCGGGACGGCGTGGTCTCGGTCGACCAGACCGCGATCCGCGGCTCGCGTCGTAGCAACCCGGCCACGTACACCGGACTGCTCGACCCGATCCGCAAGGCGTTCGCGAAAGCCAACGGCGTGAAACCGGCGCTGTTCAGCGCCAACTCCGAGGGCGCCTGCCCCACCTGCAACGGCGCCGGCGTCATCTACACCGACCTGGCGATGATGGCCGGCGTGGCCACGATCTGCGACGAGTGCGAAGGGAAGCGGTTCCAAGCCGAGGTCCTGGAGTACCGGTTCGGCGGGAAGGACATCAGCGAGGTGCTCGCGATGCCGGTGACCGAGGCAGAGGGGTTCTTCGGCGCCGGCGATGCGCGCACGCCGGCCGCGCACACGATCCTGGACCGCCTGGCCGACGTCGGGCTCGGCTACCTCAGCCTGGGTCAGCCGCTCACGACGCTGTCCGGCGGCGAACGGCAGCGGCTCAAGCTGGCAACGCATCTGGGCGACAAGGGCGACGTCTTCGTCCTGGACGAGCCGACCACCGGCCTGCACCTCGCCGACGTCGAGCAGCTGCTCGGTCTCCTCGACCGGCTCGTGGACTCCGGCAGGTCGGTCATCGTCATCGCGCACCACCAGGCGGTTATGGCGCACGCCGACTGGATCATCGACCTCGGCCCCGGCGCCGGTCACGACGGCGGCCGGATCGTCTTCGAGGGCACACCGGCCGACCTCGTCGCCGCCCGCTCCACCCTCACCGGCGAGCACCTCGCGGCGTACGTCGGGTCCTAACCGAAGCTGGGCACTTCGGGCGCGACGTGGCTCGATCCCCAGATGACCGGCAGACCAGCCGCGGGGTAGCACCCTGCGCCGAGCAGCAGCTAGGCGCTCCACCACGGGTCGACGTCGAGGTCCCTCGCGATCACGGTCGCGGCGTTGTACCCGCACGCGCCGCCGATGGAACCGCCCGGGTGCGTCGACGCGCCGCACAGATACATGTTGTCCACGCCGCTGCGGTACGGCGGGTACTCGTGGAACGGTCGGAACACGCCGAGCTGGTCCTGGCTCATCTCGCCGTGGTTCCAGTCGCCATGCCGCATCGACGGCATCACACGTTCGATGTCGGTCGGGCTCGAGACGTAGCGGCCGATCACGGCTCCGGGCTCGAGCCCGCTCGCCAGGAACGGCCGCCAGCGGTCGAGGACGGTGTCGGCGTAGTCGTCCTTGATGTCGTTCCACGCCTCGGGGCCGCCGTCGCGCAGGTCGTATGGCGCGATCTGCTCGCAGAAGCAGGCCTCCTTGCCCGGGGGACAGAGCGACGGCTCGAATATCGACGGATGCACCGTGAAGAGTCCGGGTCGGCGCGGCGGCACGCCCAGGCGGCAGTCCGACGCGTTGTCGTCCAGGACGTCGAGGGACTCGCAGACGGACACGGCGAAGCATCGTTCGACCGCCGGCTCGTACTCCGCCGCCTTCCACCGGACCGGCGCGTCCAGCGCCAGGTAGACGCAGAACATCGACATGACGTCGTAGCGCCAGCGTTCGCAGGCGTGTCGGAGGGTCTCGTCGAGCGAGTCGGCTCCGACCAGGTCGAGGAACGTGTGTTTCGGGTCCAGGTTCGACACCAGGATGCCGTCGATCGGGATGGTCTCGCCGTCTTCGAGCGTGACGGAGCGTGCTCCGTCGGCATCCACATGGATCCGCGCGACCGGGGCGTTCACGCGGATCTCGCCGCCGTGGTCGCGGAGGAACGCCTCCATCGCCTGCGCGAGCTTGACGGACCCGCCCTTGCAGATCGCCCAGCCCCACGGCTCCATGGACCCGGCCACCATCACCGGATAGTTCGCGCCCAGGCCGAAGACGTCGCCGGTCCCGGCGAGCTGAGCCACCCAGAACCCGATCCACGTCTGGATTTCCGGCGACTCGAACAGGTCGCGCGCGACGTGGTTCGGCGCCGACAGGAACTGCCGGATCAGCCCCAGGCCGTCCGTCCCCATCGCCTCGAGGGGGAGCAGGTCGTCGCTCGGCGGACCGGGCGGGGAGAACATCGCCGGGATCATGCCGTCGGCGAGCACTTGCTGATACGTGTTCGCCAGCTCGCGGAACGTCGTCGCGTCGCGCGCCGAGAACCGGGCGATCCGCTCGACGGTCGTGTCCAGGTCGCGGGCGCATACCAGCGCGCGTCCATCCGGGAACACGTGACCGAACTGGTTCTCGGGCCAGACGTACTCCGCGCCGTACCGTTCGAGCTCGAGGTCCCGGTACACCGGTCCCATGTGGATGATGCCGTGGAAGTTCGAATGGAAGTTGTGACGGAAGCCTGGGGCGGCGACCTCCTTCGTCGCGCAGCCGCCTCCCACGATGTCTCGGGCTTCCAGGACCAGGACGCGCTTGCCCGCCTTCGCTAGGTAGCTCGCGCACGTCAGGCCGTTGTGGCCGCCGCCGACCACGACCACGTCGTAACGTTCAGTCATCCGGGTCGTCCCACAGGTGTCGGGCCTCCGACCACGCCTCGTCGGGGGTGCGTCGGGGGTCCATCGGGAAGAACCTGGCGCCCTCGAACGCGTTGGCCGGCGCCGTGTACGCACCGCGCTCGATCAGCCGGCTGATGTTGCGCCGGTAGAGCTCGTCGATGTACTTGTGCGAGATCGGCTCCTGCCACATCCACAGGTTCTTCGGGTGGATCGGTTCCTCGTACATGCGCCTGAACACCTCGGTGCGGAGGTCCTTCATCCAGTTCGAGTTGAGGTTCATGACCCGGAACTGGCGGAGCGCCTCGATGTCGACGATCGCCGTGACGAACGTGTTGGCGCCGGACGGCGAGTACGACAGCACGTTCCCCATGTAGTCGACGATGTGCGACTGACCTCCCGCGATGTCGAACGGATGCTGCATCTTCGGATGGAGGTAGACGGGACCGACGTTGGGCGCGATCACGTACACGTTGTTGAAGTGCGCGTGCGCCCGGTTCTGCAGCATCCACGTGCCGCCGCCGGGATAGCCGACGTTGGTCATCGGGACGGCTTCGCTCGGCCGGTAGACGACCTCTGCCCCGTTGAACGCGAGGGCGCGGACGGCCTCGGGATATTCGCCGTCGCTGCAACAGATCGTTCCCAGGTTGCCGATGTCATCGGTCCGAAGGACCGGGAAGAACGCCTCGATGCCGTCGCCGAAGAGCTCGACCCACCGGTCGTAGACGTCGTGCGGCGTGCACGACCGCTCCCGGCACCACAGGTGATTCTTCGCGGCCTTGTGCACGATGTCGCCGGCGGGCGAGATCACGAACAGCGTGTTGAAGTATCGGTCGGGCATGACCTCCGGCCAGCGCGCCTTGCACTGCACCACCAGGTAGGTGTCGTACATCCGCGCCAGCCCCGCCAAGCGATCCGATTCCTCGCCGGGGATGTCGATGAACAGCTCTCGGCTCGCGGTCACGTGCGGTACGTCGAACGCCTCGTCCGTGAACCCCGTCAGCGCACCCTCGGCGAGCGCGATCAACTTGACGGGCATGTTGATCGAGATGATGCCCATCGCGGCATGGATCGCGTCCTCGACGATGTCCAGGTTCTGCGCGATATCGGCCCGCGAGCCGATGCCGTGGACGACCGTCGACACGCCGATCGCGAGATACGGGGCGACGGGCTTGCGCTCCTTCTCGGTGCCGTTCATCCAACCTCCGGGTGCCGGGGATCGCCGTATCCTCCCATGCCCCTCGTCACCTGCGCCGACAGAGCCGCCGTCAGTGGAACCGGTGCCCACCGTCGACGTTGATCGTCTGTCCGGTGACGTAGCCGGCTCCGGGGCTGGCCAGGAACACGATCCATGCAGCCACGTCGTCGGGCTCCCCGCGTCGCGGCACCGCTTGGCCGGCGACGATCTCGTCGAACAGCTCGCCGGTCGGATCTTCGGCCGACGAGCCCTCGGTGGAGATGAACCCCGGCGTGATGCAGTTCACCGTGATCCCGTGCGCTCCCGCCTCGACCGCGAGCCCGCGCGTGAGCCCGACCAGCCCACCCTTGCTGGCGATGTAGGCGACGAGCTCCGGATACCCGATCCAGAACGTGGCCGAGGAGATGTTCACGATCCGCCCGTAACCGCGCTCGACCATCGCGGGCCAGACGGCCTTCGTGACCAGGAACGTCCCGTCCAGGTTCGTGGAGAGCACGCGGCGCCACTCGTCGAAGGTCAGCTCGCCGAACGGGGTGTGCGGATAGATGCCCGCGTTGTTCACGAGCACGTCCACGCGCCCGTGTTCGCCGAGGACGCCGGCGACGGCGGCCTCCACACGTGCTTCGTCCGTGATGTCCACCTGGTACGCGCGGGCGGCGCCACCGATCTCACGGGCAGCCTGTTCCGCGACGTCCGCGTCGCGGTCGAACAGCGCCACTCGAGCGCCTTCGGCCGCGAGCCGGCTCGCGGCCGCCCGTCCGAGTCCGCGCGCCGCCCCGGTCACGATCGCGATCTGATCGGCGAATGGTTCGACCATCGCGCCGGAGCCTACCGTGCCCGCCCATCGGTTGAAGGTGGGGACTCCGGTCGCCGGGTAGCATCCGAGAGATGACCGAGTCGGAACGGCCGCTGCGTCTGGATGCCTCGCGCGAGGAGGCGCTCGCGCACGCGACGAAGCTGGTCGAGGAAGCGTGGCGGAGCTTCGATCGGTACCGGCCCGAGGAGCCCGCGCTCGACGAACGCATGCGAAGTCTCCTCGAGGCCGGACTGCCCGGAGGGTCTGTGTCGGTGCACGAGGCGCTCGACGACGCCGCGCGCGTGCTGGATGGTTCGATCGCTCAACCGCGCCCGCGGTACTTCGCGTTCATCGGGTCGTCGGGTTTGGAGATCGGGGCGATCGCCGACCTGCTCGCCCACACGTACGACATCAACCTGGCCGTCGACGCGCGTGCGGCCACGCAGATCGAGCAGCAGGCCGTTCGCTGGGTGAGCGAGTTCGTCGGGTTCCCTGCCACGATCGGGGCGTTCACCAGCGGCGGGACGATCAGCAACGTGACCGCGCTCGCGGCGGCGCGCGAGCAGGCGCTGCCCGGTGCCCGGACCCACGGCCTATCGGGACGGCGTCTCGCGATCTACTGCTCCGCCGAGGTGCACTACTCGATCACACGGGCGGTCGAGCTGCTGGGGATCGGGTCGAACAACCTCCGTGACCTGCCGATCGACGGCTCTCGCAGGTTGCGGCCCGATGCGCTGGCGGAGGCGATCGATCGCGACGTGGCTGCTGGGATCACGCCCGTCGCGGTGGTCGCGACGGCGGGCACGACGCTCACGGGAGCGATCGACCCGATCGACCGGATCGCGGACGTCTGCGCCACGCGAGGCGTGTGGCTCCATGTGGACGGTGCGTACGGGCTGCCCGCCGCTTCGGTCCCGACGCATGCCGGCCTCTTCGCCGGCCTTCATCGCGCCGACTCGGTCTCCGTCGACGCGCACAAATGGCTCTACCTGCCGAAGGCGTGCGGGGTCGTCCTGGTGCGGGAGCACGAAGCGCTCACGAAGGCGTTCGCGCACGAGGAGGGCTACCTCCCGCATCAACAGCACGAGCTGCATGCGGTGGACATCACGCTCGAGTACTCACGGCCGTTCCGTGCGCTGAAGCTGTGGCTCGCGTTCCGGGTGCACGGTGCGCCGCAGTTCCGTGAGGCGATCGCGCAGAACCTCCGCGAGGCCGACCTGCTCTTCCGAACCGCGGGCGCGGCCGACGACTTCGAGACGATGATCGAGCATCCGCAGCTCTCGATCGTTCCCATCCGCCATACACCCGATGGTGTCTCGGACCTCGACGCGCACAACGACGCGCTCGCGAAGGCGATACAGGCAGACGGCCGCGTGTACCTCGCATCGGCGCTGATCGACGGACGGGTGTGGCTCCGGCCGTGTTTCGTCAACTTCCGTACGACGGAGGATGACGTGCTCGCGATCCTGGACGTGGCCCGCGAGCTGGGTGAACGGATCGCGGCGGAGGGTGCGGCATGAGCGACGAGCTGCTCCCGGCGGAACGGAAGGTGCTCGAAGCGCTCGGCGATCGTTCGCTCGACTTCCGCGCCATGTGGGCCGTCTCGAACCTCTTCCGCGCATCTGCCGCGATCCGCCGGCACATGGAGGCGAACATCCTCGCGGCGGACCGATTGTCGTGGACCGCCTTCACCGGCCTGTGGGTGCTGTGGGTGTGGGGGGAGATGGAATCGCGCGAGTTCGCGCAGGCCGTGGGCGTCAGCCGTCCGACCGCGACGGGCGTCGTGACCACACTCGAGGGTCGTGGGTTCGTTCGACGGAAGAAGGACACGCGTGACGGTCGCATGGTCTTGGTCTCCCTGACCGTGGCGGGCAAGCGGAAGATCGAGCAACTGTTCCCCCGGTTCAACGCGGAGGAGGTGGCCGTCACTGCGCACCTCGACGACGAGGATCGGGATGCGTTAGCGCGGCTGCTGCGGTCGATGTACCGAGCCGTGGATCGTCAAGACGAGTGATCCGTCTTCCGACCCGCGCGTGACCCTGAGTCGCGCGGACCCCCGGGGTCGGACGCGGGTCGTGCGCCTTCGGTCAGTGAGTGCTGCGTAAGATGTTCATTAGAAGTTCGATGGTTGAGCCTCTCCGACCATCCGCAACGCATCCGTCGCCCGTACCGTGGCAAGGCCGCGGGCGCTCGGGTTGACCCGCATGGGAGCCGTCGAGATGCGCGAACGGATCGAAGACCCACCGATGGTGGCGCCAGCGCGCCTGATGCCGCCTGCCGATGCTCCGATCCGCGAGCGGGGGCGCATCCACGCGTTCGCCATGGCACTGCGACCGAAGCAGTGGGTCAAGAACACGCTGGTGTTCGCGGCGCCGGGAGCGGCCGGCCTGCTCGGTGTGACCGCCATCCTGGCTCGGGCCGGATCGGCCTTCGTCGTGATGTGCCTGGTTGCGAGCGCCGGGTACCTGCTGAACGACGTCGTCGACGCCGAAGCCGACCGGGCGCATCCGGTTCGTCGCCGCAGGCCGGTGGCGGCCGGTCAAGTGACCGTACCCACCGCGACCGCAGGTGCGGCCGGACTGTTCGCGATCGGCATCGCTCTGGCCCTCACATTGGGGACGCAGTTCCTCGCGGTCGTGCTCGTCTACGCGGCCGTGACGACGGCGTACAGCCTCGGGGTGAAGCGGATCGCGGTGTTCGATCTCGTTGCCGTCGCATCGTGCTTCGTGCTTCGTGCGGTCGCCGGCGGCGCGGCGACCCACATCGTCCCCTCGATGTGGTTCCTGATCCTCACATCCTCCGGAGCGTTGCTCGTGGTCGTAGGCAAACGCCAGGCCGATCTCCGCTCGATCGAGGACGGCGGCGTCGTGTCGATGTACACCGTCGCCTACCTGCGCGCGGTGTGGGTGCTGGCGGCCGGCGTCGCGATCACCGCCTACTGCTTGTGGGCGTTCGCTGAGCCCCATCTCGTGGACGGGATCGCGTGGAGTCAGGTATCGATCCTCCCGTTCGCGGTGGCGCTCCTGCGCTACGCGTACGCGATGGAGCTGGGCGACGGCGGCGCGCCTGAAGAGGTGTTCCTCCACGACCACGCGCTCCAAGTGGCGGTGGTGGCGTGGTTCCTGACGTACGGAGCGGGGGTGTACCTCAAGTGATCGCCGCCGGACGCGAGGAGCGGGTGCTCACCGGCTGGGGACGAACCGCTCCGTCGCGAGCCACCGTGGTCCGACCGGTGGACGTGGACGGGATCGCGGCCGAGCTGGTGGCGCCGTCTCGCCGCGGCGTGCTCCCTCGGGGGCTCGGGAGGAGCTACGGCGACGTGGCCCAGAACGGCGGCGGCGTGGTGCTCGACATGACCGCCATCGCCGGCATCGAACGGTTCGACGATCGGTCGGGGACGATCACCGCGCTCGCCGGAACGTCGCTCGACGCCATCCTGCGCCTCACGGTGCCGCGCGGTTGGTTCCTGCCCGTCACACCGGGTACACGTTTCGTCACGCTCGGAGGCGCGATCGCGAACGACGTGCACGGTAAGAACCATCACGTCGATGGCGGGATCGGCGACCACGTCTCCGGGTTCGATCTGATGACGGCAGACGGCGCCGAGCGATCGATGACGATCGCGAGCGATCCGGACGCGTTCGCCGGGACCGTCGGCGGGATGGGCCTCACGGGTGTGATCACGCGCGCCACGCTCCGACTGCTGCCGATCGAGACCTCGCGCATGCGGGTCGACACGGAGCGAGCCGCAGATCTGGACGAAGTCATGGCGCGCATGACGTCGGGGGACGACCGATACCGGTACTCGGTCGCGTGGGTCGACGGGCTGGCGCGGGGTCGATCGCTCGGACGCTCGGTCCTTACCCGCGGCGATCACGCGACGGTCGATGAGTTGGGGGACCGCTGGAGCGGCGATGCGTTGGCGTTCGATCCACGCACCCTGCCGTCCGTTCCCGCGTTCATGCCCAACGTCGTGACGCCGAACACCGCGCGCGTGTTCAACGAGCTCTGGTTCCGCAAGGCGCCCCGGGCCGACCACGGCCGGATCCTCCCGCTGGTGCCGTTCTTCTATCCGCTCGACGCCGTCGGCGATTGGAACCGGCTCTACGGCAGGCGGGGGTTCGTGCAGTATCAGTTCGTCGTTCCCTTCGGGGAGGAGTCGACCGTTCGCGACGCCATCGAACGACTGGCCGCGTCCGGGTCGGCGTCCTTCCTCGCCGTGCTGAAGCGGTTCGGCCCCGGGCGGGGGATGCTCTCGTTCCCGATCGAGGGTTGGACCCTGGCGCTTGACATCCCGGCTCGACGCGACCAGCTCGGAGCGCTCCTGGACGACCTCGACCGGCGGGTCGCGGACGCGGGCGGTCGTGTCTACCTCGCGAAGGACGCCCGTCTCGATCCGGGTGTGCTGGCTGCGATGTACCCCGAGCTAGAGCGCGCCGACGAGATCCGCTCGGCGCTCGATCCGTCGAACGTGTTCCGATCCGACCTCGCGCGCCGGCTGGGGATCGGCACGGCCGCGCGGAAGGAGGTCGTCGGGTGAGCGACGGCCTCGGGCGGTATCGGACGATCCTCGTCCTCGGTGGCGGCTCGGACATCGGCCTCGCCACGGCGAAGCAGCTTGTCGGCAGCGGCACGAAGCACGTGATCCTCGCCGCTCGCCGGCCCGATGCGCTCATGTCTGCCGCCGATGACCTCCGGGCTCGCGGGGCTGAGGATGTCGAGCTGCTCGACTTCGACGCGCTCGACCTCGCATCGCACGCAACGTTCGTCGCGGATCTGTTCGAACGCGATCGCGACGTCGACCTGGTCCTTCTCACGTTCGGGGTGCTGCCGGACGAGGAGGCGGCGGAGAAGGATGCGAGCATCGCGATCGAGGCGGCGCGTACGAACTACGTCGGCGCCGTATCCGTCTTGCTGCCGATCGCCGCATGCATGCTCGCACAAGGGCACGGCACGATCGTCGTGCTTTCCTCGGTCGCGGCTGAGCGAGGGCGGCGTTCGAACTTCGTGTACGGCTCGTCGAAGGCGGGCCTCGACACGTTCTGCCAGGGGCTCGCGGATCGTCTCCATGCGAGCGGCGTACGGCTCCTCGTCGTTCGACCCGGGTTCGTACGGTCCTCGATGACGCGCGGGATGGACCCGGCGCCGCTCGCCACGACGCCGGACGAAGTCGCGAAGGCCATCGACGACGGTCTTTCGGGCTCGGCACCGATCATCTGGGTGCCGGCGAAGCTCCGATGGGTGATGAGCGGACTGCGGCATCTTCCCCGCGCGGTGTTCCGGCGGCTGGACATCTGATGGACCAGCTGCAACGGACACACGCGACGTCGCCTCCCGAAGAGCCGCGGAGGGGGCGATCGCATCGACGCCTTCGACGTCGCCGCGTTCGCCGGATCGTGGCGCTCGTCTTCGTGCTGGCCTTGATCCCCGTCGGTTGGTCCTACGCGAGGGCGCTCACCGCGCCCGGCAGCGCCCCCGTCAGCGCGCGGACGATCGAATGGGTCAAAGAGCACGGTGGTGGCCCGCTCGTGGTTTGGGCCGAGAAGATCTGGTACTCCTGGCACCAACCCGCGGTCGGAGGGACCCCGAAGGGCGGTATCCCCGTCGAGGGGTCCTCGCCGGCGAACCAGGCGCCCGTGAAGCACCTGCCGGATCATCTCGCTGCCCCGCCCGACATCGCGCCGATCGCCGCCGGGACCTTGCCCCGCGAGGGCCAGTGGCAGACGGTCGGCCGGGCTGTCGACGGCCTCCCGACGGTGCGTGTGGCCTACCTTCGACCCGACCCCGTCCATACGAGCCTGCTCGCGGGCGTGATGTGGATGGACACGAAGCTCCTGCGGCCGGTCATGATCGCCGGCACGCAGAACCCGGGTGGCGCTCCGTGGCCCTACGACGCCCACATCCCGTCGTCGCTGTACCCGGCGATCGCGGCGAGCTTCAACTCCGGGTTCGCGATGCGGGACGCGAACGGCGGGTATTACGCGCAGGGGCGCATGGCCGCACCGCTCGTGGACGGACAGGCGTCGTTCGTGATCTACAAGGACGGGACCGTGAACATCGGGACATGGGGCCAGGACGTATCGATGACGCCACAGGTCGCCGCCGTCCGGCAGAACCTGTTCCTGATGGTCCGCGACGGGAAGCCCGTTCCCCAGGTCACGAGCGACCCGAACCTGACGTGGGGGGCGACGTTCGGCGGCGGCGTGCTCGTGTGGCGCTCCGGGGTCGGCATCACGGCGGATGGCGCGCTCGTCTACGCGGCGGGCCCGGGGCTGTCGATCCAGTCGCTCGCGAACATCATGGTGCACGCCGGGGCGGTGCGCGCGATGGAGCTCGACATCAACACGGTCTGGACCAACGGGTACTTCTACTCCACGGACGCCAGCAATCCGAACGGGTTCGCGCCGCATCCGTTGCTCGCCGATCAGTACCGGGCGCCCACTCGCTATCTCGTCCCGGACGAGCGCGACTTCTTCCTCATGTACGTCCGGCCGCAGTATCAGCGGCACCGGAGCGGATGATAGAGCGGCGGGAAGATCGGTAGGACCGTTAGTCCGTGCCGGCTTCCGTTCGTAAGGTTCTTGGGGGTACGCTTCTCTCCCCGATCCGCAGGGATCCCGCTCCGGAGGAAACCGGCGCATGCGTGACGAGGTCATCGGGCGCGTCGAGGAGCGCGAGACCATAGACCGGTTCTTGGTGCGTCTCCTCGATGGACCGGCGGCGCTGATACATCATGTCGAGCGTCCGTCCTGGCGGCGACTGCCACAAGCTCGGTGCGGGCTCGGCGGTCATCCGCCGACTCGGTTCAGCGAAGGCTCTGGTGCGATCGAGTCGCTTAGACTGGCCGACCCTGGTGACTGACCGGTCCTCCTCTCACTTGGTGATCGGTTGTCGCGCGCGATCGTAGGCAGGACCGATGAGATCCACATCGTCGAGCGCATGCTCGACGACGAGACCGAACAACCCCGCGCGCTGCTGATCGAGGGCGAGGCGGGCATCGGCAAGACGACGCTCTTCGACGGACTGCTCGAGATGGCCCTCGAGCGCGGATTCCGGAGCATGTCGTGTCGACCGACCCGCTCGGAGATGGATCTGTCCTACGTCGGGCTGCTGGAGCTCCTCGATGGGATCGGTACCGATGTTGTCGCGTCCCTTCCGCCGCCCCAGGCACGGGTGCTGAACCTGATCCTTCGAAGGGAGGAGCCCGAGGGATCGTTCGACCGGTTGTCGCTCGCCGTCGCGGTCCACGCCTGTATCCGCGCCATGACGTCGACCGGCCCCCTCCTTGTGGCCGTCGACGACGTGCAGTGGCTGGATCGACCGACGGTTCGAACGCTCGTCTATGCCGTCCGCCGGTTGGCCGGTACGCGCGCCCGCATCGCCGTGGTACAGCGGAGCGGGGCCGCTCGAGGCTGGCCGTTCGAGCTGGATCAGGCGATGTCGGAAGGCCGGGTCGACGCAGTCCGCCTCGGCCCCGTCGAACCGAGCGGGCTCTCGCGCATCCTGCGCACGACCCTCGGATGGGCGCCCGCGTGGCCGCGACTGCTTCGGATCGCGGAACTTTCAGGCGGCAATCCGTTCACGGCGATCGAGCTCGCCCGTGCGTTCGGAGGCGAGGGCTTCGAAGAACACCTCGACGCTCTGCCTTCCGGCGGCGCCATCGATCTCGCGAGATCGAGGATCGGCGAGCTGGCCGCCCCGATCCGTGAAGTTGTCGAGCTCGCTTCGGTGCCGCGGTCGCCGACGATCGACCTGCTGCGACGTCTGGCTCCGGGCGCCTCGGACCTGCGGAGCGAGCTCGCTCGTGCCGAGCGGGCGGGCGTTCTCGCACTCGAGGGAGATCGGATCCGGTTCGCCCACCCGATCCTGGCCGCGGCCGCATACGACTCGGTCTCGCCTGATCGACGGAAGGAGCTCCATCGCGCCGTCGCCCTGCTCTCCGACGACCTGGAGGAGCGCGCGCGTCACCTTGCCGCGGCCGCTGAGCACCCCGACGCCGAGGTTGCGATGGCTTTGGAGGGCGCAGCCGAGCAGGCGTGGCGGCGGGGCGCGCCGGATGCCGCCGCGCGCTTGCAGGGCATGGCCTGCCGCTTGACGCCGCCGGATGACGAGGAGGGCTTGGCGCTCCGTCGTGTGGCCCACGGCCGGCTCCTCCACAGCGCGGGCGACGCGCCGGGCGCGATCGAGGAGCTCCGTTCAGTCGTCGGGTCTCTTCCTCCCGGGGTGATCCGGGCTCGCGCGCTCTATCACCTGATGTACGTGACGCGACTCTCGGGCGCGCTCGGCAACGCCGTGGAGTACGGCTTGCAGGCAGCGCAGGAGGCCACGGACGATCCGACGCTCCAAGCTGAGGTGTACGAGCTGCTCTCTCGCCTGTCCGACGACGACGTCGGGCGCAAGCTGGATACAGCGCGGAAGGGGTCCGCCGCGATCGAGCGGCTCCCCGATCCCGATCCCGAAGTCGTGTTCTACGTACGCGCGGCGCTCGTCGAGGCCGAGTTCTACGCGGGACTCGGGATCCACCTCGAGCGCCTCGAGGGGCTTGCACCGGAGACCAGGCCTCGCTTCCCGCCGGTCCGAACCGCCTCGCGGGGGGACGATCTGATCGGCCGACTGCTCGCGTACGACGGGCGGATCGACGAAGGACTCTCCGTGCTGCGGAGGATGTACGAACGAGCCTCCGTCGAGAGCCGATCGATCATGCCCGCCATCCTCGGGTGGATGGCGGAGGCCGAGATCATGGCGGGCCATTTCGCGCAGGCCGCGGCGCTCGCCGGTGAGGCGATCGAACGAGCCGAGGAGACGGGGACCGTCGGCGGCAACCCTTGGGAGGTGGGGTTCCACGCGGTGGCACTCGTGCAGCTCGGGTATCTGGACGAGGCGGAGTCCGCCGCGAAGAGGATCGTCCAGACCGCCGAGGAGGATCCGCTCGTCGGGCCGGATCAATGGCCCGCTCGGCTCGCCCTCGGGTTGGGGGCGATGGCGCGCGGACGCCCCGGCGACGCCGCCATCCATCTCTCGATCCTCGATCGCTCCATGCGGGAGGCGGGCATCCACGAGCCACGGTTGTGCGCACATGCGGGCGAACTGGTCGAGGCGCTTATCGGGATCGGCGAGCTCGAGGACGCGGCCGGCGCACTCGCTCGCTTGGAGGAGGACGCCGAGCGCTCCGGTGGGAGATGGTCGCGCGGTGTGGCGGCGCGGTGCCGCGCGCTGCTGTACGCGGTTGGACGTCGCTCGGACGAAGCGCTTGACGCCGCCGAACGGTCACTCTTGGAGCTCGACGGCGTACCTGCCCCCTTCGAGCGTGCCCGAACGCTCCTGGTCACGGGCCAGATCCGCCGTCGCCGGAAGGAGAAGGGGCAGGCACGGGACGCGCTCCGAGCGGCGGTCGCCATGTTCGAGGAGCTCGAGACGCCGATCTGGGCCGAACGCGCCAGAGCCGAGTTGGCCCGGATACCCGAGCGGGGCTCGGGAACCGAACTCACACCGACCGAGGAGCGGATCGCCCGTCTCGCCGCCGACGGATTGACGAACAAGGAGATCGCCGATCGAACGTTCCTCAGCCCGAAGACCGTCGAGGTGAATCTCACGCGCGTCTACCGCAAGCTCGGCGTTCGCTCCCGCACGGCGCTCGCCGGCCGATTCGCCGGGGAGCGTCCGGTCGTCGAACCGTAGGGGAACCCCTGATTCCTCGGTGCGGCGGCGCGCGTAGCTTTGGCCACGTGACCGGGACCGTCGACGCGGGCTTCGTCGCCGAGTGCTATTGGGCCGGCGTGCGCCGAGACGACCTGCGCTCGCTCGACGAGCGGATCGCGAGCTGCGCGAGCGAGCTCACGCGAACGGGCGAGCGCGTTCGCTACCTCGGCTCGATGCTCATCGTCGAGGACGAGGTCGTGCTCTGTCTGTTCGAGGGCTCGGCCACCGCCGTTCGAAGCGTCGCCGAGCGAGCGGCGATCCCTTTCGGACGGATCCTCCGGGGCACCGGCGTGCCCTGGTCGAAGGAATGATCGAACCACGACGCCGCAGAGGCGAGAAGGAGGTACTCATGAAACGGATCGGGGTCATCGCGCTCTCGGCGGGGCTCGTCCTCGCGCTCGGCGCCTGCAGCAGCTCGTCGAGCGACTCAGGCTCCACGTCGCCCACGAGCGCAGCACCGACATCGACCGCCCCGGCTGCCACCAGCGCACCGGCTGCCACCAGCGCACCGGCTGCCACCGGGGAACTCTCGGGCACGTGGTCAGGACAGTACGACGGGACCTTCCAGGGCACCTTCGTCCTCGATTGGCAGCAGTCCGGGTCGAAGCTCAGCGGCACGATCAAGCTGTCCGATGGAAACGGGACCCTGCCCGTCAACGGGACCGTGAACGGTGGCACGATCAGCTTCGGCACCGTCGGCTCGCAGGCGATCACCTACTCGGGATCCGTCTCCGGGAACTCGATGTCCGGCACGTACGAGGTGAAGAGCGGGGGCGGCTCGGCCGGCGGCTCCTGGAGCGCGACGAAGGGTTCGTGAGCTGTCGGGCTCACGGAGTGGAGACCGCCGCGATCGTCGTTCGTCCGTCGGTCGGTTGGTCGTCGGTCGTCGGTCGTCGGTGGTGGGTGGTGGGTGGTGGGTGGTGGGTGGTGAGTGGTGGGTGGTGGGTGGTGGTGGTGGTGGTGAGTGGTGGGGTGAGTGGTGGTGGTGAGTGGTGAGTGGTGAGTGGTGAGTGGTGAGTGGTGAGTGGTGAGTGGTGAGTGGTGAGTGGTGAGTGGTGGTGGTGGCGGAGAGGGAGGACACATGATGAACATCCGTAATACAGCGAGCAGCGATCGTCCGGGTCGCCGCGCGGTGAGTAGCACGAGCAGCCCGGTCGTCGGGAGAGGCGCGGTGCGACGGTTCGCCTGCATGAGCCTGGCGTTCACGGCGATCTTCGGACTCGTGATTGCTCCGCCAGCCCAGGCCGTCACGATGACCGAGTGGAGTACTCCTTCCGTCAACACCATCCCGTTCGGCATCGCCATGGGCAAGGATGGGAACCTCTGGTTCACGGAGGTGAACGGGGGAAGGGTCGGAGCGATCACCACGTCTGGCACGTTCAACTTCGAGCTTCCAGTGGCCGGGTCGCCGGAGTCGATTGCGCCGGGTCCGGACGGCAACCTGTGGTTCACTGACTATGGAGCGAACAAGATCGGGCGGATCACGACGACGGGCGTGATCAAGGAGTTCTCCGTCCCCACCGCCAGCGCATTCACCCCCGCCGACGGCGGAGGGATCGCCGCAGGGCCGGACGGGAACCTGTGGTTCACGGAGACCAACGCGAACAAGATCGGGCGGATCACGACGTCCGGCACGGTCACCGGGGAATTCCCGATCCCCGGCGGCGACCTTCCCTACCGGATCACTGCCGGTCCGGATGGGAACATGTGGTTCACCGAGTTCGGTTCGTTCGAGATCGGGCGGATCACCACCGCCGGCACGGTTACCCAATTCCCTATCCCGAGCCCGGGTCCGAACGAGTGGACGTATGGGATCACTGCCGGTCCGGATGGGAACTTGTGGTTCACGGAGCCCCAGGCCGACATCATCGGGCGGATCACCACCTCCGGCACGGTCACGAAGTTCCCGCTCCCATCGCAGTTCAACAGCGAAGAGTCCGACATCACTCCGGGCCCGTGCGGGGACGGGTTGTGGTTCACTGAGTACCACAACGGGCAGATCGGCCATATCACCACAGGCGGGTCCATCACCGAGTATCCAACCGGGCCGACGTCGATCGGCCCCCAGGGGATCACCCACGGACCGGACGGGAACATCTGGTTCGCGGGTTGGACCACAGACTCGTTGGGGACCAGCCCCCTCGGTATGATCGGCCGGGCGAGCGATCTTGGGTTTTCCGCCGGGATCGGCTGTCTCTCGCTCCTCCCGAAAGGATTCCTACCTGCCTTGATCGGTCTCTCACAGGGCGGGACGTCGAGCTGGTTGATGCAATGGCCGGGGGCACACGGGGTCATCGATGCCTCGGGGATGGGACTCTTCGGGTCCCAGGACACCGTCCCCATGGGAGAGGTCTACTCGTTCACCTTCGGCGCTGCGGGCACGTACAAGTACAAGGATCCTTTCCACCCGACCACCAAAGGGAAGGTTCAGGTGCCGATCCAGGTCCAGCTCCTGCCGGGAACCCTGAACCAAGCGCAGATCGTCTGGGCCTCAGCTCCCCCGCCTTCTGGGTTCGTCTACGACGTCCAGGTCATGGGTCCGAGCGGTGTGTTCAAGACGTGGCTCAAGGGTGTAGCCGGCACGTCGTCTGTGTTCGGACCGCCGCCCCTTCCTTTGTACAAGGGGGCCGGGACGTACGAGTTCCGCGCGAGGATCCGCAACTCGTTGAACGGCAAGGCGAGCGGCTACTCGGATCCGGGGTCGATAGTCCTGACATAGACCGACTATCGAGGCAACGGCCAACCCGTTCGTGGCGTCCTGGATCTCCTCCGCGCAGAACGGACACGACTTCATGCGGCGTGGAGTTTACGGCGGGCCTACGTGGCGACGACCCGGACCGGCATGCGCTTGATGCCGTTCACGAAGTTCGACCGGATCCGTTCCACCGGACCGGCGAGCTCGATCGACGCCAGGCGCGGCAGCAGCTCCTGGAACAGGATCTTGGTCTCCAGTCGTGCGAGGTGCGCGCCCAGACAGAAGTGTGGTCCACCGGGTCCGAACGTGACGTGGTCGTTCGGCTTGCGCGTCACGTCGAAGCGGTAGGGATCGTCGAAGACCTCCTCGTCGCGGTTCGCGCTGATGTACCACGTGACCACCTTGTCCCCGGCCTTGATCTGCTGGCCGCGAAGCTCGACGTCGCGGGTGGCCGTCCGGCGGAAGTGGAGCACGGGCGTCGCCCACCGCAGGATCTCCTCGGTCGCGTTCGAGATCAGCGACGGGTCGTCCTTCAACAGCTGCATCTGCTCCGGGTCCTGCATCAGGGCCAGCATGCCGGCGGTGATCGTGTGCCGGGTCGTTTCGTTCCCGGCGATCATCAGCAGCGAGAAGTAGTTGTGGAACTCGTGGTCGTTCAGGCGCCCCTCGTTCTGCGCCATCGTGAGGGCCGAGATCACGTCGTCGGTCGGCTCCTTGCGACGGAGCTCCTTCTGTCGGTCGGCGTAGGCCCACACCTCGTACGCGGCGGGGGAGCGGAACGGCAGGAGGCGGTACGCCTCGGTGTCCACCTGGTCCGGCACCGCGTCGGAGAGCTCGGGGTCCTGGTTCGCGATCATCTTGTCGCCCCAGCGGATCAGCTCGGGCGCGTCCTCCTGCGGCACCGTGAAGATCGAGCAGAGGAACCGGATCGGGCAGCTCGCGGCTGATCTCGGACACGAAGTCGAACTCGCCGGTCGGCAGCGCGCGATCCAGCACCGACCGCGCGACGTCGCGGATGAAGTCCTCGTAGACCGCCGACGCCGCGGCCGCGAGAACTTCTTCGTGCAGATCTTGCGGAGCTCGGTGTGGCGCGGAGGATCGGTCTCGAGCATGGTCTTGCGGACCTCGAGCTGTTCGTCGTCCAGCTCTTCGAGCGCCACGGCGCCGGTTTCCGACGAGTAGGTCTGCCAATCCATGTGGACGGCGGTCAGGTCGTCGTAGCGCGTGACCGCCCAGAAGCCCTTGTTGCCGCCCGGCTCGTCGTGCCAGCTCACGGGCCGCTCGCGCCGGAGCTCGTCGAACCATTCGAAGGGAACACGCTCGACGTAGTTGTCCGGGTTGACCAGGTCGATCCCATCGAGCGTCGCGCTCATGCTCCCCCTCGGGCCGACGTCGGGTACGGCGAGATATTTTGCTACCGAACGACCTCGCGTCGCAAGGCGGCCCGAGATCGCGCGGCGTTGCGGGTCTCACCTTACGTCGCGCTTGACGCGACGGACCGCGGTCGGACGTCAGGCGTCGGTGTCGGGTGTGTGGCCGAACGCCACGGAATCCAGGGCGACCGCGAGGCCGCCCCCGTCGGCCACGAGCACGGCGCCGGTCACGATCGACGATTCGTCCGAGGCCAGGAAGAGGCAGCACGACGCGATCTCCTCGGCCGTGGCCGGGCGCCGGAGCGGCACGTCGGTCGTGGCCAGGTCGTAGGCCTCTTGACGGCCGATGCCCATCGCGGCACCCAACTCGTCCATCTCCTCGTCGGCCATGGGCGTGACCACCCAGCCCGGACACAGCGTGTTCGCGCGGATGCCTCGCGGGCCGTAGTCCACCGCGATCGACCGAGCCAGGCCGAGCAGGCCGGCTTTCGATGTGCCGTAGGCAGCGGAGTCGGTGGTGCCCACCAGCCCGTTGACGCTCGCGACCAGCACCACGGAGCCTCCGCCGCGCTCGAGCATCGCGGGCAGGGCGGCGCGCGTCAGCACCATCGGGCCGGTCACGTTCACGTCGAGCGTTCGCTGCCAGTGCTCGTCGGTCACATCGCCGACCGAGCCGCCGAACCCGATGCCGGCGTTCGCCACGACCACGTCGAGCCCGCCGAACGTCGCGACGGCGGCAGCGACCGCCTCGGCGGCGTGGGACGGGTCGGTGGTGTCACCCGCGACCGCACGTCCCTTCACCTCGGCTGCCACCGCTTCGATGGGCTCCCGGCGCCTGCCGGTCACCACCACGGATGCCCCCTCGCGCGCGAACAGCCGGGCGGTTGCCGCTCCGATCCCGGTCCCGCCGCCGCTGATGAGCGCCACCTTGCCGTCGAGCCGCATGGCCTCCCTCCGTCCGTCTAGGAGCCGGCCTGCCAGCCGTCGATCACGGGGGCGTGCGCGGTCTCGCCCAGCGTCCCGAGCCCCCACGCGTCCTGGATGAGCCGCAGCACCGAGTACTGGTCGACCCCGGTCCGGATGATCACGCCCGCGCCGGCACCGGGCCCCGCGATGATGCCGGCGACGTGCCCTCCGGCCGCCTGGCCGTTGCAGCAGCCCGCGCTCGTGTAGCCCTCGTCGAACAAGACGATGAAGATCCCGTTCGAGCCGAGCGCGTCCACGATCCGGGGGGTCCACGTTCGGAGGAAGCGATCGCCGGTCGCGGTGGGGCAGTCGTGCATGTCGTGGCAGAGGTTGGGGGTGATCCATGCGAACGTCGGCAGCGATCCGGCGTGGAGATCCGACGTGAGCTGCCGGAGCGGGACGACGTTGCCGCAGCGGTCGGCGTTGTTGCGGATGTCCGTGTAGTACAAGAAGGGGTCGTGCTTCATCGCGTACGTGCCGGCGTACGGTGCGGTGGAGCACGGACCGGGTATCGACTCCATGTATGCCTTCCAGGAGATCCCCGCATGCTCGAGTTGATCGACGATGTTCTGTGCCCCGGACGAAGCATGTCGTGCAGTCGGAGGTGATGCCGTGGGTACTCCCGGACGTGAGTGCGAGGTAGTTGGGCAAGCTCGGGTGCGAGGTCGCGAAGAGCCGGCTCAGCGTGACGGAGGTGCTCGCGAGCGATCGGAAGAACGGGGCGCTCGAGCCCGGCGCCATGATCGAGTCGGCCTCCCGGTTCTCGAACACCATCACGACGATGTGCTCCGGTCCCGTCGTCGTCGTGCGAGGCGGGGGGATGGCGGCCGTGGCCGTTCCCTGGCCGGCGGCGTACAGCGTCAGGAGCGCGACGGCGAACACCGCCGAACGGATCCGCATCAGTGGAACGGCATGTAGTAGTCGATCTCCCAGGGCGTTACCTCGGTGCTGTCGGGATCGGCTCCCGAGGCCAGGTAGCGTTCCCATTCCGCGCGCTTCAGGATGGTGAACGCCTCCACCATCTCACGACCCAAGGCATCCACCAGTTCACCGTCCCCCGTCAACGCGTTCAACGCAGCCTCGAGGTTCGGCGGGATCCGGATCTCCGTGTTTGGCGCCTCACCCAAGGGCTGGGCCGGCGGGAGCTCCATCTCGTGTTCGACGCCCAGCCGGGCAGCGTGCAGGATGGCGGCGGCGGCCAGGTACGGGTTCGCCGCCGCGTCCGCCGTCCGCTGCTCGATGCGCGTGCCCTGTCCGCGGGTCGGAGGGATCCGCACCCCGACGCTCCGGTCGTCGTGACCCCAGTTGGCCCAGTAGCCGTTCAGCATGTCGGGGAGCAGCCGTTTGTACGCGTTGACGTGCGGCGCCAGGATCGCGGCCATGCCCTCGTGATGCGCGAGCAGGCCGGCGACGCATCGGCGCGTCAGCTCCGACAGGCCTTCCGGATCGTTCGGGTCGTGGAAGGCGTTCGACCCGTCCTTGTGCCGGAACGAGAAGTTCACGTGCAATCCGCTTCCGCCGCGGTCGCCGAGTGGCCGTCCGAGGAACGTCGCGAGCTTCCCGCGGCGTTCGCAGATCTCGCGGACCAGGAGCTTGAACAGGAACGCCTCGTCGGCGGCCGGGATCGCGTCGGCGTACTTGATGTTCACCTCGTAGGCTGCGTTGTCGTACTCGCTGCACCAGCCCTCGACCGGGAACCCGCACCTGATCGCGGTGTTGACGAGCTCGTCGATCACGCCTGTGGGGTCGACCGACATGCCGGTGCCGTAGACGCGGTGCGACGGGACCGCTACGGGACTCCATTTCCCCGCGAGCGGCTCCAGCAGGTAGAACTCCAGCTCGAACGCGATCTGTGGCTCCAGCCCCATCCGGCGCCACGGCTCGACGGCCTGCCGCAAGACGTGCCTCGAGTCCCACGGGGCGGGCTCTCCACGGAGGTCGAGGTCGGCGATGCCCACGATCGTGTTCTCCTCCCACCCCTCGTGCAGCGAGTCGCGATCGAGCGTCGCCTCGATGTCGTGCAATCCCACGTCGAACTGCGTCCGCGGGATCGACAGGATCTCCTTGTCGTGCGTGAGCGGGTAGACGCCGATGCAGAACGCCGCGACGCCCTCGGCCGCCTTCTCGCCGTACAGGTACTCGCCGCGCTCGAGGCCGTGGAGGTCGGGGTAGAGGAGCCGGAGCCGCTTGCCTTGGGTTTCCATCGACCCTCCTCGTCGAGTACCGAACGCCGGATGACGTGCGGACGATAGCTCGCGCCCGTCGCCTTGCGCACCGTGATAGTTCGGGCCCAAAATACCCCATCCCTCGGGCACGGCGGGAGGCATGTTGACGTTCGGCGAGTCGATCACGCTTGTGGAGTTGGAGCGTGATCCCTACCCGCTCTACGCTCGGTTGCGCGAGGAGGAACCGGTGAGCTGGGTTCCGGCCGTGCAGCTCTGGCTCGTGACCCGCTACGACGACGTGCGCCATGTGGACCTGACGCCGGAGCTCTTCACCGCGGCGACCGACCCGTCCACGTTGAACCGAACGATGGGGCGCAACATGCTCGGCTCCGAAGGCCCGGACCAGGAACGGATCCGGCGGATCACCGAGACACCCTTCCGGCCGCGCGATGTGGAAGAGCGGACGCAGGGGATGATCCCGACCCTGGCCCACGAGCTGGTGGACGGGTTCGTCGACCGCGGTGAGGTCGATCTGTTCACCGAGTACTGCGACCCGATGTCGGTCCGCTCGCTGCAGTTCATGCTCGGGCTCGACGAGATCCCGTGGCAGGACATCCTGCGTTGGAACGAGGGGATGATGCCCGGCCTGGCGAACTTCGAGGGCGATCCCGGCAAACAGGCTCCAGCGGACCGGGCGAGTGCGGAGCTGAGTCTCGCGATCGAGCGCGTGATGGACCGGCTCGAGGGCGAGCCCGACGGCTCGGTGCTGTCGTGGATGTTGCGGAATGAGCCGGACGGCGACCGGATGACGCGCGAGGAGATCGTCGCGAACACGAAGCTGATGCTGTCGGGAGGGCTCCAAGAGCCGCGCGACCTCATCGCGCTCTCCGTCTGGGCGCTCGGATCGACCCCCGAGCAGCTCGACCGCGTGCGAGACGACCGTTCGCTGGTGAGGGCCGCAGTGGAGGAGACGCTGCGCTGGGCGGGACCGGTGGGGACGTCCACGCGCCAGACCACGCGGGCCACCGAGCTCGCCGGGATCGAGTTGGCACCTGGTGCGTTGGTCGGGGCGGTCCTGTCCTCGGCGAACCGCGATCCGCGTCGGTTCACCGACCCCGACCGGTTCGACATCGATCGCAAGGAAGGCGCGCATCTCGCGTTCGCTATCGGCTCCCATTTCTGTCTGGGCGCATGGTTCGGTCGGCATCTCGCGCGCGTGTCGCTGGACGTCCTGCTCGACCGCCTGCCGAACCTGCGGCTCGATCCGGACCGCCCGGTCACACTCTCGGGGTGGGAGTTCCGGGCACCTGACTCGGCCTGGGTGCGCTGGGACGTGGCCTGATCGCGGCTACGCCGCGAACCCGACGACGCCGGTCCAGCTCGAGCCGCCGTCGGTGCTCGTGAGCAGCCGTGACGAGCCGTTCGATCGAAACACCACCGCGAAGCCGTTCGCGTCGGAGACGAACCACACGTCCTCGACGAAGACGTTTCCGCCCGACACCGCGCCGATGTCACGCCAGGTGGTACCTCCGTCCGTCGAGCGGAAGAGGTCGGCGAAGTTGTAGTGCCACCGCCAGCCGTGACCATCGTCGAGGAAGTCGTACCCAACGGCGCTCGGTGCGACGCCGTGGAAGCCGCGCGTCCACGTCGTGCCGCCGTCGGTCGTCCTCCACACGACCTGCCGCAACGATCCCGCGGCGGCGTCGCCGCCGCAGACGACCCAGCCGTCGTCGATCGACGTGCGAGTGACGAAGATGGCCGCCCTCGCTCCCGGCTGGCACGGGGCCGGGCCCGCGTTCCAGGTGACCCCCCCATCTGACGTCGCCACGACCCTCGAGAACACCGTCGCCCGCCGGATCGCCCATCCGTCCATGGCGGTGCCGAAGCTCGGATCGGAGACGCCGGCCTTGGGAAGGATCGACCACGTCGCTCCGCCGTCGCCGCTGTGCTGCAACCGTGTCCCCGCTTGCGCCCACGCGTCGACACCGCCGGGGACGACCGTGATCGAGCGCGCCAGCGCGGCATGGAACGTGGTCGGGGTGCTCCAGGTCTGACCGCCGTCGGCGGTGGTCGAGATAGCTGCGGTCCGACGCTTCGGGCACGTCGGACACACGATCGTGCCCGCGACGATGCCGTGGGTCCCGTCGAAGAACGCGACCGAGAGCGGTCGGAACCCCTTCGCCACCGGGTTCGGCGCTGCGGCCGGCGTTCGAGCGATCGCGAGCGAGCCGGGCAGCCCGATCAGGCAGACGACGATCAGCGAGGCGAGCATGGAGCGGCGTGGCAGATGCATCGTCATCCTCCTGGCGATCGGTCTCTGACGGTTCGACGTCGCCGCGTCGTAGGTTCGCGTCCACGGCGCTTATAGCATCGCCCGAGGGTAGTCTCCGGCGATGGCACTCGAGCGTACTCCGAGACGGCCCACGCGCGCGGAGACGGTGGGGAGCCTGCTCCGTCCGCTCGCGTTGAAGGCTGCGATGGACGCGTTCTACGCCGCAGGTCACTCGGCCATCCTCGAGGAAGAACGCGCGAAGGATCGCAGCGAGCTGCGCGCCTTGGAGGACGAGGCCATCCGCTCGGCGGTGCAGCGGCAGGTCGATTGCGGGCTCGACGTCGTGACGGACGGCGAGTTCCGCCGATGGATGTTCTCGAACTCGTTCTACGACGCGGTCGGCGGCGTGAGCACAGGTAAGTCGGTGACGTTCCGCAACGACCGCGGCGAGGACGTGCGGCTGAACATCCACGAGATCGTCGGCCGACTCTCGGCGATCGATTCGCCCGGCGCCCGCGAGGCCGCGTTCATGGGCCACGCGTCAGGCGGGTATCCGTTCAAGGTGACTTTCCCCGCTCCGTCGATCTTCGTACACCCGTTGACCACCGTGGTCGGGCCGGACGAAGGCGGCTACGGGTCGCTGGACGAGTTCGTCGCGCACGCGATCGAGATCGAACGAGGACTCGTCGCGGATGCGATCGTGGCCGGCGCCCGATACGTCCAGTTCGACTTCCCGCTGTATCCGTACCTAGTCGACCCCGTGTGGATCGAGCGGTTCGCATCCGCCGGTCACTCGGTCGAACACGTACTCGAGGGGGCGCTCAGAGCGGACGCTGCAGTGTTGGAGAGCATCCCCGACGACGTCACCACGGCACTCCATATCTGTCGCGGGAACTTCCGGTCGTCGTGGATGTGCGAGGGCTCGCTCGAGCCGGTCGCGGAACGCGTCTTCGATCTGCCGCACGACACGTTCCTGGTCGAGTGGGACGACGTCGGTCGTGACGGCGGGTTCGGACCGATCCGGTTCCTGCGAGAAGGGGCAACGATGGTGATGGGCCTCGTGTCCTCCAAGCGCCGCGAGCTCGAAGATGAGGACGACCTCGTTGGCCGGATGGAGGAGGCCGCCACCGTCGCCGGCGGGATGGATCGGCTCGCGATCAGTCCGCAGTGCGGGTTCGCAAGCGTGATGGTCGGCAACGACATCGACGAGGACGCCCAGTGGCGCAAGCTTGAACTGGTCGGGCGGGTGGCCTCGCGGATCTGGGGTTAGACCGGGCCGGGGGCGAGGCGGCGGGCGATCTCCACCTGCTCGCGCATCGCCTCACCGAGTCGGTCGGTGAGCGCCTGCACGTCCGGACGGCACTTCGGGCTGCCCTCCGGGAAGATCGGCGAGCCGAACGCCACGCCGAGCGGCGGCCGGACCGGCGCTCCGAAATGGATCCCCTCCTTGGGGTAGCGTCGCTGCGCTCCCCAGATGCCGATCGGGATGACGGGGCAGTCCGCCAGCAGCGCGATCCGGGCCGGTCCCTTCTGGATCGGGAGCAGACACTCGCCCGTCCCGACCGTGCCCTCCGGGGCGATGCCGCCCAGCCAGCCCCTGCGGATCACGTCTGCCATGTTCTCGAGCGGATCCCACGCGCCGGCGCCGCGGCGGATGGGGATCTGGCCGAGACCTCGGAGCACTCGTCCCATGAAAGGTCGTTCGAAGTCCTCACTGAGCGCGAAACAGCGCACGATGCGGCCGCGCCGCGTGACGGGGAGCCCGACGAAGATGGCGTCCAAGACGCTCACGTGGTTGTAGGCGAGCAGCGCCCCGCCGTGCCGCGGGATGTGCTCGGCGCCGATGACCCGGATGCGGAACGAGGCGGCTGCCACGGATCCGACGGTTGCGCGAGCCACCTGCCACCACGCGTCGCATTCGGTGTTCATCTGTACGGCCGTTCGTCCTACCTCCTCTCTATGAGGCTACAACCGCGGCAGGCCCCTCGACGGCATGCGCGGCGCCTGATCCCGGCGGGGCGGACGGATCCCGCGGAACTCCCAGTCGCCGCCGAACGCGGTCGAGATGACTTCCTCGGACTCGCTCGGCTGCGCGCCGATGTCGTCACGGAGCGGCACGTCTCCCTCCACGATCGTGTTGCGGAGCGTGCCGAGCCCGTCGACCTCCACCTCCACGACGTCGCCGGGCTCGACCGGCCGAGAGTTGGCCGGCGTGCCGGAGAGCAGCACATCCCCCGGGAGCAGCGTGATGGTTCGAGCGATGTCGGCCACCAGGTAATGCATGTCCCAGATCATCTCGTCCGTGTTGCCGTCCTGGCGCACCTCGCCGTTCACCCGGGTCTGGATCCGTTTGTGGCGGAAGTCCCAGTCCGTCACCAGTCCGGGCCCGAGCGGACACAGCGTGTCGGAGCCCTTCACCCGGAGCATCGAGCCGGCGTCGGTGTCACGGAAGTCGTGGAGCCCGTAGTCGTTGGCGACGGTGTACCCGAGGATGCGATCCGCGGCGGCGTCCGGCGCGATGTGCGAGGTCTCGCGGCCGATCACGATCGCGATCTCGCCCTCGTAGTTCAGGTATCTGCAGCGCGGCGGGCGCACGATGTCGCCGCCGTGCGCGTTCAGGGACGTCGTCGGCTTGTGGAAGTACGTGGGCGCCGAGCCGAGCGTGACGCCGAACTCCGCGCGGCGACTCTCGTAGTTCAGGTGGACGCAGACGATCTTCGAGGGCTCGACGGGCGAGAGATGCTGCGCCTCTTCGACTCCGATCCGTCGTCCGTCCGCCGCGACCAGCTCGTCGCCGTCTCGTCTGACGGGAACGGCGAGACCGTCCAGCAGGATCCGTCGCGTCTCCACGTGGTCGTTAGGATAGGCCGCGATGCCGGAGCTGAAAGGGTTCATGGTCCCGCGGACGCCCGAGGGGCGGTCGTCCATCGTCCCGGCACCTCCGTGGCACTACTCGCGGGGACGTCCTCACGATCGAGTACCGCGCGGAGCCGGCGCGCGTCGCGGCGCTGCTCCCCGATGGCGTCGACCTCGCTGACGAGGATCCCGGCGCAGTGGCGATCATCTGGGCCGACTGGCAGTCGTGCGGCGAGTCGCAGATGGAGCTCCTGGACCCCGTCCGCTCCCAATACAAGGAGTGTTTCGTGGTCATCCGGTGCAAGTGGAACGGGGAGCACTACTCGCGCTGCGTCTACATCTGGGTGGACAAGGATTTCGCGCTCGCCCGTGGCTGGTACCAGGGCTACCCGAAGAAGCTCGGGTCGATCTGGATGACCCGGCCGGTGACGGTGGGGAGGGCCGGACCACGGCTCGAGGCAGGCGGACGGTTCGGAGCGACGCTGACGGCGAACGACCGCCGTCTCGCCCAGGTGACGCTCACCCTGACGGGGGCGTCGGTCACGGGGGGCTTCGTGAACGCGCTCCCGATGCTGCACTCGCGATGGATGCCCGCGATCGACCCGTCGCATCCGGACGCGTTGAGCGAGCTGGTGACGATGCGCTCGGAGGATGTCGAGCTCGGACCGGTCTACACCGGAGACCCGACGATCGAGTTCTTCGACGCCCCGGGAGACGAACTGTCCACGCTCCGGCCGTACGAGATGATCGCCGGCTACTGGCGGCAGGTCGGCGCTACCTTCGCCGGCGGGACGAAGCTCGCATGAGGCTCGTCCGGTTCCGGTTCGGCGAACGCATCGCCACGGGTGCGATCGATCCCGGCTCCGACGACATCCGCATCCTCCGCGGCACGTTCTTCGAAGATCCGCTCCCGACGGGGGAGCAGGTGCCGCTGGACGACGTACGGCTGCTGGCGCCGGTGCTGCCGTCCAAGATCGTCTGCGTCGGCAAGAACTACGCCGCGCACGCGGCGGAGTTCGGCGGCGAGGTGCCCGAGGAGCCGTTGCTCTTCCTCAAGCCGTCTACGGCGGTGATCGGACCCGGCGATCCGATCGAGCTGCCTGCCGATCAGCAAGCGCGTCGACTACGAGGGCGAGCTGGCCGTCGTGATCGGGCGACTCGCGCGTCGCGTGCGTGCCGAGGACACGTTCAAGTACATCCTCGGCTACACGTGCGCCAACGACGTGACGCTTCGCGACCTGCAGCGCATGGACGATCAATGGGCGCGGGCGAAGGGGTTCGACGGCTCGTGTCCGCTTGGACCGTGGGTCGAGACCGAGCTCGATCCCGAACGACATCCGGTTGGAGACGCGCCTGAACGGCGAGATCGTGCAGGCGGCGCAGACCTCGGACATGGTGTTCGGGATCGCCGACGCTGATCGAATACATCACCGAGTTCATGACGCTCCTGCCCGGCGACGTCTTGCTGACCGGCACGCCGGAGGGCGTCGGGCGGCTCGCGCCGGGCGACGTCGTCGAGGTCGAGGTCGACGGCGTCGGCTCGCTCTCGAACCCCGTGGCGAAATAGACTGATCGGGCCACGGTCCGCTGCCGGTTCGCGCCCGCGCCGTCGGGCTCGATCCACGTCGGCAACGCGCGCTCCGCGTTGTTCAGCTGGCTGTTCGCGCGTCACAACGGCGGGTCGTTCGTGCTTCGCGTGGAGGACACCGACGCCAGCCGCGTCACCGAGGAGGCGTTTCACGGCGTGCTCGGAGTCGCTGCGCTGGCTCGGCCTCGACTGGGACGAGGGCCCGGACGTCGGCGGCCGCACGGTCCGTACCGGCAGTCGGAGCGCGGCCGACATCTACCGGGAGCACGTCCGAGGCTGACCGCCGACGGGCCACGCGTATCGCTGCTACTGCACGGCCGAGGAGCTCGAAGAGCGGCGTCACGCAGGACGCGATCGCCGCAGGGCGAAGCCGCCGCGGCTACGACGGTCGCTGCCGCAGGCTCACCGACGCCGAGCGCGCGCGTTCGAGAGCGGAGGGTCGGCCGTTCGCGGTCCGCTTCGCCATGCCCGAGCGCGATGGATCGTCGACGATCTGGTCAAGGGAGAGGTGCGTTTCCCGGAGGGCCAGCTGCGCGACTTCGTGATCGTTCGGTCCGACGGCACGCCGGTGTTCCTGTTGGCCGTTGCGGTCGACGACATGCTGATGGGGATCACGCACGTGATCCGGGGCGACGACCTGCTCGCGAGCGCTCCTCGCAACGCCGCGGTCATCGAGGCGCTCGGTGGAACCCCGCCGCGCTACGCCCATCTGCCGCAGGTGCTTGGGCATGGACGGCAAGCCGCTGTCGAAGCGCCACGGCTCGACCAGCGTCGAGGCGTTCCGCGAGCAGGGGTTCCTGCCCGAGGCGCTGATGAACTACCTGGCCCTCCTCGGCTGGTCCAAGGACGAATCCACGACGTTCTTCTCGCGCGACGAGCTCGTCGAGGCGTTCGATCTCTCGCGGGTGTCGAGCAACCCGGCCGCGTTCGACACGCAGAAGCTCGAGTGGATGAACAACCACTACATCCAGTCGCTCGGCGACGACGAGCTCGCGGCTCGATGCATGCACTTCCTCACGGAGGCCGGTTTGCTGCCGGACCCGTCGACGCTCCGAGCGTCGATGCCGATCGTCCGCGAACGCATGAAGACGCTCAGAGGCACTCGGTCACCCTGTTGCGGTTCCTGTTCACCGACGACGTCGAGCCGAACGAGAAAGCCCGGGAGACCATCGCGAAGGCGCCGCCGGGGTACCTATGGAAGGTGGCGGACGCGCTCGAGGTCGTGGAGCCGTGGAAGCACGCCGCGATCATGGCGACGCTCGACGCCGTCGGGACCGCCGAGGGTCTGAACCGGAGCAAAGGGTTCGAGCCGGTCCGCGCCGCCGTGACCGGGTCCAAGGTGTCGCCACCGCTGCCGGAGTCGCTGGAGTTGCTCGGGCGCGAGGCCACGGTCGCCCGTCTGCGCGCAGCCGCCGGATGAGGGCGGCCCGCGTCCTCCTGCTCGGCACCATCATCGTCGGCTTGCTCGTACCGCCGACCGTTACTTCGGGCGAACCTCTGCCTCCGACACGCGTCGCCCGCCCGCAGATCGTGTGGAGGCCGATCCCGTTCGGCGAGCGGCGGCGGCGGGAGATGGGCGCGTACTCGCTTCGTCACTACGGTGCGTGGACCTGGCGGCTGCGCCGGCCCAAAGTGATCGTCGAGCACTACACGGACGGCACGACGTTCTCCGGCGCGTGGGCGACGTTCGCGGCGAACTCCGTGCACCTCGGCGAGCTCCCCGGTGTGTGCGCGCACTTCGTGATCGACACCGACGGGACCATCTATCAGTTGGTGAACCTGCACGTCCGCTGCCGGCACGCGATCGGCATGAATTGGACCGCGATCGGCATCGAGCACGTCGGCACGAGCGACCAACAGATCTTGTCGAACCCGCGGATGATGCGCGCGTCCCTGCAACTCACGGTGTGGCTCATGGATCGCTTCGGCATCCAAGCGCGGAACGTGATCGGACACGCCGAGACCTTGATGAGTCCGTTCCACCACGAGGCGTACCCCTCCTGGCGATGCCAGACGCATGCCGACTGGCAACACGCCGATATGCAGGTCTACCGAGATCGTCTGCGCCGCTTGGCTCGTCGGATGGGTGTGCCGGTCGGGCCGCCGCCGGCTTGGATCGACCCTCACTGCTGAGTCAGCCGAAAGGTCGGTCGTTCGCTCTCGCCCGTTCGGGCGATGCATCGGTATCTTGCCCCCGCTACGATGCGCTCAGTGCGCCTGCTGCGATCGCCTGACTTCCGTCTGTTGGTCCTGTCCAACGGCCTCTCCTCGCTCGGAGACGAGCTCGCGCTGGTTGCATTGACGATCAAGGTCTTCGAGCTGAGCAGCGGCTCAGGCCTCGCCGTCGCTGCGGTGTTGCTCGCAGGCATCATCCCTCTCGTCGTGTTCGCACCCCTTGCGGGCCTGATCGTGGATCGGACCGAGACGACCGGGACGCTTGCGCTCGCCTCGGTTGCGCAAGCGGTCATCGCCGTGGGGTTGGCGTTCGCCGAGCCCGTGTGGCTGATCGTGGCCCTCTCGTTCCTCCTGGGGTCCGTCGCCTCGGTCGCGTCGCCGGCCGTGTTCGCCATCGTCCCGACGGCCGTCGACGAGGAGGACCTCACCGAGGCGAACGCGAACATGGAGACGGTTCGATACATCGGCATGGTGGCCGGACCGTTGATCGCGGGCGGACTCGCCGGGGCGCTCGGCGCCGACAGGGGAACCCGGGTCGCGTTGCTGCTGGACGCGATCACGTTCCTGGTGATCACGTCGGCCGCAGCGTCGCTGCGGGTCCGTCGGATGCCCGAACCCGCCTCCGAGAACGGGCGGACGAAGGGAGAGGCGCGTCGAGGGTTCGCGTTCATCCGCCGCGACCGGGTCCTGCTGATCGGCGTGGCCGTCGTGGCAGCCACGGTCTTGTTCGCGACCATGGACAGCGTGGCCGAGGTGTTCTTCGCCAACGACCCTGCGCTGCTGAACGCCGGCAACTGGGGATACGGCGAGCTCGCGGCGATCTGGCTGCTGGGGATGGTCGTGGGCGCCGGCGTCATCGCGCGACGGTTGCATCAGGAACAGCTCGCGCCCGCCGTGCTGCTGGCCTCGATCACGGGCGGCGCCGCGGTGGCGGTCGCCGCGCTGTTCCCGCACATCGCGTTGGCGCTCGCGATGTTCGCCGTGGGAGGCGTGGCGAACGGCGTCGCGAGCGTCTCCATGCGGAGCCTCATCCACCACCGCGCTCCGGACGAGCTCCGCGGGAGGGTGTTCGCGGCCTACTTCGGCGTGGCGTTCGCCGGTCAGCTCGCAGCGACGGCGCTCGGCGGTGTGCTGATCGCGATCCTGCCGAGCTCGCAGGACGTGTTGTTGATCGGCGGCGTGGGCGGCGCGGTGGTCGGCATGATCGGCCTGGCATGGTACGCGGCGCTGCCGTCGGAGGCGCGCGTGCCTACCGTCGTGCATCTGCCTGAAACCGCGCCGGTCGAGCCGAGTATGGTTGTGGTTCGCGACATCACGCCGTTCGACATGACCACGCTCGATGATGCGGTCGTTGAACCGATGGAGGTTTCTCCGTCGGTCCAGCCCCGGGGCTGACGGCGGCAGGGACCACCGCGGGGGGAGGAACTGCGTGGGCAACCTGGTGAACCTTCCGGAGCGCCAGGATGCGGACGGCGACTGGCATCAGGTGATGCGCGACGTCTGCTACGGGTGCGGCTGCCACTACCTCTACGCCGAGGACGACCACGACCTCGTCTGGGAGCCCGGCTCGACTCGCGAGAAGGCGTGTTCCGACGACGATTGCGAATGTCACACCGCGCCGCTCGTCGGCACGCGTCGCGACTGAGCCGAACGCCCTCGATCTCCGTGCGGCACCGGGCGTCTCCTTTCCGTTGACGGAACGACGGGGGCTCGGTAGGGTCGAGCACGTCTGGATGCAACGTATTGCATCTGCAACGAGACGTCCGAAGCGACTGTATGGAGGATCGGTGCACATCCCCGACGGATACCTGAGCCCCGCGACCTGCGGCGTGTTCTACGCGGTGATGCTGCCCCTGTGGTACCGGGCGACCAAGCGGGTCAAGAAGATCGTCAAGAGCCAGTACGTGCCGCTGATCGCCGTGGGCGCCGCGTTCAGCTTCCTGGTGATGATGTTCAACATCCCGGTGCCCGATGGAACCACCGCGCATGCCGTGGGTGCGGTGATGATCGCCATCGTCCTCGGACCGTGGGCCGCCGTGATCGCGGTCAGCATCGCGCTCGCGATCCAAGCGTTGTTCTTCGGCGACGGCGGCGTGCTCGCGCTGGGCGCGAACAGCTTCAACATGGCGTTCGTCATGCCGTTCGTGGGCTTCGCCGTCTACCGGGTGCTCACGCGGAACAGATCACTCACGTCGTCGCTCCGCGCCGTCATGGCCGGCGTGGCCGGCTACGTCGGGATCGTCGCGGCGGCGCTCTGTGCGGCCATCGAGTTCGGACTGCAGCCCGAGCTGTTCCACACCGCGAACGGCACCCCGCTCTACGCGCCGTTCCACCTGTCCCAGACCATCCCGGCCATGCTGCTCGCGCATCTCACGGTGGCCGGTGTGGCGGAGTTCATCTGTTGCTTCGGCGTTGTCACCTACCTCCAGCGAGCGAACGTCCCGATCCTTCGAATCAACCACCCCGACGTGCCGGTCACTGACGAAGAGATGCAGAGGAAGAGGCCGCTCAACTTGAAACATGCGCTCATCTTCTTCGGAGTCATGGTCGCACTGACGCCCATCGGGCTCCTCGCGCCGGGGGGAGCGTTCGGAGAGGACCTCCCCGCGAACCTCGACCTGACGAAGTACCACCTGAGTGCGGCCCCGGAGGGTCTCGTGAGGTTCTCGAGCTTCTGGAGCCACGCGTTCCTTGGTGGCTACGGCTTCGGGAGCGGCGATCATCCGGTCGTCGGCTACCTGATCAGTGCCCTTGTCGGCTGCGCGCTCATCACGCTGGTGCTGGTCGGGTTCGTGCTCGTGTATCGGAGGTTCACCGCGCGAGGAGAAAGCTCGGACGGCGACTCGGGCGACCAAGAGCGGATGGCGGCATGACCGGATCGACCGTCGGGCAGGGCACCATGACGCCGGCGTGGCTCGTCCAGGGCGAGGTGGCGCTCTGTCCGTGCGGCTGCATCGGCAAGCGGAAGAAGGGGAGCTTCGTCGAGAAGACCCTGTCCGGTGCGTCCAACGTGATGCGACAGGCGATGTTCGGAGAGGACGTCGCCGCGCAGAACGGGCTTCTCCAACGCATCGACCCACGGGTCAAGATCGTCGCGCTGGTCGTGCTGCTCCTCACCGCTGCTCTGGTGCGGAACATCCCCGTGCTGATCGGGATCTACGCCTCGACCGTCGTCCTGGCCGCCGCCTCGCGACTTCCGGTCGGCTTCTTCGTGAAGCGGGTGTGGCTGTTCATCCCCATCTTCACCGGCATCATCGCCATCCCCGCGATGTTCAGCTTCATCACACCCGGCACCATCGTCTTGCCGTTGTGGAACTGGCACGGGCATGCCGTCGGCATCACCGAGCAGGGGCTGACGACCGCGGGGCTCCTTGTGATGCGCGTGGCGTGCTCAGTGTCGATCGTGGTCCTGCTCACGCTCACGACGACGTGGACGAGGTTGCTGGCGGGGCTCCGGGCGCTCTTCGTGCCGAAGATCTTCATCCTGATCATCGGCATGGCGTACCGGTACATCTTCCTGTTGCTGAACTCGGTGACCGACATGTACACAGCTCGGAAGGCGCGAGCGGTCGGCAACCCGAGCGGTGACGTGAAGGAAGGGCGGCGGTTCGTCACGGCGACCGCCGGTGCGCTGTTCGGCAAGGCGCACGCGCTTTCCGAGGAGGTGCATATGGCGATGGTGTCTCGCGGCTATTCCGGCGATGCGAAGACCCTGCAGCCTCCCGCCATCCACGTCGCCGACATCGTCTTCCTGGTGGCGGTGGTCGCGTTCGCGGTCGTCACACTCGGTGGTGATCGCCTCCTTGGTGTCTGAGCTCGATCCGCACGCGCCGACCCGGCCGCTCGATGATGCGGACACGCTCGTCGGTCGCGCACATGCGCACGTCGATCCGACGGCCGGCGAGCCGCTGCTCGTCTGCGAGGGCCTGCGCTATACCTACCTGGAGCGCTTCGTCGCTCTCGATGGCGTGTCGCTCGAGATCCGCTCGGGCGAGAAGGTCGCGTTGCTCGGAGCGAACGGGTGCGGCAAGTCCACGCTACTGAAGATCCTGGACGGGCTCCTGTTCCCCGATCAAGGGAGCTACCGGGCGTTCGGCGAGCCGGTCACCGAAGACGACCTCGAGGACGAGCAGTTCTCGATGGGGTTCCGCTCGCGGGTGGGATTCATCTTCCAGAACTCCGACGCCCAGGTGTTCTCGCCCACCGTGCGGGAGGACGTCGCGTTCGGACCCCTTCAGCTGGGATGGTCGCGTGACAAGGTCGCTCGCAGGATCGATGACGTGTTGTCGATGCTCGAGATCACCGAGCTCGCGGATCGCGCGCCCTTCCAGCTCTCCGGAGGAGAGAAGAAGCGGGTGGCGATCGCGTCGGTCCTGGTGATGAACCCCGATGTGCTGCTGTTCGACGAGCCGACGGCGGCGCTCGACCCGCGGACGCAGGCGTGGTTGGTGGAGCTGATCCTGGAGCTGAACCGCGCCGGCAAGACGATCGTGATGGCGACGCACGACCTCGACATCCTGGACACGGTCGCGGACCGTTGTGTCGTCTTCTCGGAAGATCACCGGATCGCTGCTGAGGGCTCTCCGAAGGACGTGCTGGCAAACCGGGAACTGCTCCTCAGCGTGAACCTCATACACGATCACACGCACGTGCATCGTCTCGGGAGCACGGAAGCGCCACACGAGCACGAGCACGACCCGAGCCATCACGCGGCGGGGATACCAACGTGATCGACCCTGTCTGTGGCATGACCGTTACACAGGAAACCGCCGCAGGAGCCTGGGAGCGCGACGGTACGACCTACTACTTCTGCTCGGTGAACTGTCTGGAACGGTTCAAGCAGGCTCCTGAGGACTATGTCGATGTCGATCCCGCCCAGCGTCACATGTGATCGATCAGCGACGTCCGAGGAACGCTTTGGATCGACCTTCCTCAAGGCATCCCGATGAATGGTCGAATGGCTGTGCATCGGAATGACCGAGGAAGAGCCGCACGACGGAAGGGTGATCACAGTGGCGCAGTCCGGCCGGAGCGATCGACCCGCCACGACCAACGGTCACCCGGTGCCGCCTGATCCGAAGCAGGTGTTCGGGTCGCTCGTCGCGAAAGTGCGTGCGGAGGTGAGGGCGATCCTCAGATCCGAGGTAGCCAGCGGGGAACTGCATTGCGCGGACGATGGCATCGTGCTCGACTCCGGCGGCGCATGGAACGCGGCGATCCGGAAGCCCTACGGGAACATGCTCGAGATCGCCTGTCGCCGCGGCCCGGGGGAGACATGGCGGGTCCTGGTCCATCCCTTGCGACCGTCGTGGTCTCCGCGCGTGCTCGACTGGCCGTCCGTGGGATCCGAGGGCGAGCTACGGGCAGCAGTGACGACCCTGCGCACATAAGGGACGTTCCACGTATCTCGTGCTGTGATCTCTCCCGCAGCTGCAGTCGCCAAGACGTCGGTGCCTGAGGTCAGCTGTGGGAAAGGGGCGAAGCAGTGGCCAGAGCAGTGGAAGATGTACCCGAAGGGCGTGGTGATCGGACCGCTGCTTTGAAGCTCCCGCATCCGCACTAGGCCAGTCGCTCCTCAGGTGGCGCCCCCGGAAGGGGGTCGAACGGCCGACAGTCCCACCGTTCGTCTGTAGGCAACAGCGGCGCTCCCGGCTATCTTGGGGGACCCGAGCGCACCGCTCGGCCGACGAACACGAGGAGGATCCCCCCACGATGAGGCCGCTTCCCCGCACCATCCGCCCGCTCGCCCTGGGGGTCGCCCTCGCCCTCGGTCTCTCGGGTCTCACCGCACTCCCGGCGCAGGCCCACGGACAGGTCACCGCTCAGGGCGTCGTGGTCACCGCCGACCCGGCGGATTGGACCCCGCAGATCCAGGACGGCCAGGTCAACGCGATCGTGCAGATCGGCACGAAAGTGGTCGTCGGCGGGACGTTCACCACGGTGCGCAAGGCGAACACGTCGCTCAACCTGACCCGGAACTTCATCTTCGCGTTCGACATGAACACGGGCACCATCGATCCGAACTTCGTCCCGCAGCTGGATGACGCCGTCCTGGCGCTCGCCCCCGGTCCGGACGGGGCGTCGGTCTACGTCGGCGGCGAGTTCGGGACGGTCAACGGCGTCACCTACCGCCACCTCGCCCTCCTCAACCTGGCTGACGGGACGCCCGTCGCCTCGTTCAAGGCGAACGCGGACCTGCGGGTCCAGGACATCGAGCTCAACAACGGCTGGCTCTATGCCTCGGGCAAGTTCTCGCAGATCGGAGGGCTGGCTCGGTCGGGCCTGGCTCGGCTCGATCCCACGACCGGCGCGGTGGATCCGAACCTCGACCTGCCGTTCACCGACCCATTGAACGGGACGCTTGGCGTCCCTGAATTCGACGTCTCCTCCGACGGTTCCAAGCTGGTGGCGATCGGGAGCTTCAGCAAGGTGGCGGGGCTCGACCGGCTCCAGATCGCGATGCTGGACGTCGGCGTCACCCCGGCCGTCGTCGATCCGTGGCAGACGACCGACTACCCGGTGTTCGTCTCGGGCACCACGACGACCTGGTGCTCGGCCTCCTTCGATACGTACATGCGGTCGATCAAGATCTCGCCGGACAACACCTACTTCGTCGCGGCGACCACCGGAGCCTTCCGCGCTGGGCGCCTATGCGACACCGCGAGTCGGTGGGACCTGAACGCCACCGGTCCGAACCAGCACCCGACGTGGACCGACTGGACCGGCGGCGACACCACCTGGAGCGTCGGCGCCAGCGGGACGGCCATCTACGTCGGCGGCCACTTCCGCTGGTGGAACAACCCGTACCGCGGTGACGCGGCGGGGCCGGGCGCCGTCGCGCGCGAGGGGGTCGCCGCGCTGGATCCGCTCACCGGTCTCCCGTTCAGCTGGAACCCGAGTCACGAGCGTGGCATCGGCAGCTTCGACATGCCCACGACCGCCGACGGTCTGTGGATCGGCAGCGACACGGACCACACCGGCGGCGAGTTCCACCAGAAGATCTCGTTCTACCCCATCAACGGGGGAACCGCACCTCCGGCGATCGCCCCGTACTCGCTCCCCGGCGATCTGTACAACATGGCCACGTCCAATGGCGCGCTGAACCGCCGCAGTTACGACGGGACCACGCTCGGGACGACGACCCCGGTCCCCGGGCTGTCGTGGACGACCGCGCGCGGCGCCTTCATGCTGGGCGGAAAGCTGTACTACGGACTGACGGACGGTTCGCTCAACGTCCGGACCTTCGACGGCACGAACTTCGGTCCGCAGACCGCCGTCAACCTGAACGGCTTGAACGTGCAGCCTCCGACGGGCTTCAACATCCCGGGCACGACCACGCGCATCCCCGCGCTCACGACCGACATCGCGGCGATGACGGGGATGTTCTACAGCAACGGCCGCCTGTACTACACCGTCTCGAAGAGCGGAGCCGGGAACACCGCGACGAACAACATGCTCTTCTACCGCTACTTCAACCCCGAGGACGATATCGTCGGGGCGAACCTGTTCGTCGCAGACAGCTACCCGACCGACCCCACCATCCAGTGGGCGAACGTCCGCGGGATGACCGTCGCGTCCGGGAAACTGATCTACGCGCTCACCGACGGTCGGCTCTACAGCGTCGGCTGGGACGGCACGAAGCCGGTGGGCACGCCCGTGATGATCAGCAGCGCAACCACCTGGCAGTCACGCGGGATGTTCGTCTACAACCAGCCGGCCCCGGACAGCACGCCTCCGACCACCCCCGGCAAGCCGTCCGCGAAGAGCGTGACGGCCAACAAGGTGGACCTCAGCTGGGCCGGTTCGAGCGACGTCACCCCTCCGATCACGTACCGGATCTATCGGGACGGGGGCCCGACACCCATCGGCCAGACCACCACCACGTCGTACTCCGATACGACGGTCGCGCCCGGGTCCACGCACACCTATACCGTCGATGCCGTCGACGGCGCCAACAACCCGAGCGCGATGAGCCCGGCTTCGGATCCGGTCACGGTGGCCACGGTGATCTTCAGCGACGATCTCACGTCCGGTGACCTGTCCAACTGGACGAGCGTGACCGGCCTCACCGTCGACTCGACGCAGGGGTTCCCCACGATCCCAAGCGCGCTCGGGGATCCGGTCGGAGCCGCGGCCTTCGCGAACGAGGACTTCGCGCTCTCCTACCCATCCGTGTGCGCGAGCATGAACATGAACGCCACCTCGTTCGGCACCAGCTCGGTCGACCTCTTCCGCCTGCGGACCGCAGCGGGAGGCGGCATCATCAAGGTGTTCGCGAACGTGTCCGGGTTCCTGATCGTGCGTTCGGACTTCGCGGCGACCCAGCTGAGCTCCAATGTCAAGCTCGGGACCGGCTGGCACAACGTGGAGCTCTGCGGGACCGTCGGATCGAGCAGCACGTGGGATCTCTACCGCGACGGCGTGAAGATCGTGAACGCTTGGACGGCCAACACGGGGACCACCGCCGTGGGACGGCTCCAGCTCGGCGACACCGGGGCGAAGACCTGGACGATCAACTACGACCACGTCCTCGTCGACCTCCAGCCCGGTGAGGGATCCACCGGACCCGACACGACGCCGCCCACGACCCCCGGGGCACCCACCGGCACGAGCCAGACGAAGGACTCGATCAACGTGGCCTGGTCCGGATCGTTCGACGACTCGCTGCCGATCACGTACCGGGTCTACCGGGACGGCAACCCGACACCCATCGGCCAGACCACCGCGACCACCTTCACCGACACGGGGTTGGCCCAGGGGTCGATCCACACCTACACGGTCGATGCGGTGGACTCCGTGAACAACGTGAGCTCCATGAGTCCCGCGTCGGCTCCCATCCAGGTCGCCTCGCTCATCTTCGCGGACGACTTCTCGACCGGCGACCTCTCCTTGTGGACAAGCGTGACCAGGCTCACGATCGACGGCACGCAGGGCTCGCCGGCGGCGCCGAGCGCTCTCGGGAGCCCTGTCGCTCAGAGCGCCTTCGCGAACAAGGACTTCGCGATCTCCTACCCGTCCCTCTGCACGAGCGTCAACGTGAACGCGACCTCGTTCGGTGGCAACTCGGTCGATCTCTTCCGGCTGCGGACGGCCACAGGAGGCGCGATCGTCAAGGTGTTCGCGAACGCATCCGGGATCCTGACCGTGCGTTCGGACTTCGCGGCGACCCAGCTGAGCTCGGGCGTCGCGCTCGGCTCAGGCTGGCACAACGTGGAGCTCTGCGGGACCGTCGGCTCGAGCAGCACGTGGGATCTCTACCGCGACGGCGTCAAGATCGTGAACGCATGGTCCGCGAACTCGGGCACGACACCCATCGGTCGCATCCAGCTCGGCGACAGCGGGGCGAAGACGTGGACGATCAACTACGACCACGTCCTCGTCGACCTCCAGCCAGGTGAGGGATCCACCGGACCCGACACGACGCCGCCCACGACCCCCGGCGCGCCCACCGGCACGAGCCCGACCAGCGATACGATCAACCTGTCCTGGTCCGGGTCGTCCGACGACTCGCCGCCGATCACCTACCGGATCTACCGGGACGGCAACCCGACGCCCGTCGGCCAGACCACTGCGACCACGTTCTCCGACACCGGTCTGACCCAAGGGTCGATCCACACCTACACGGTGGACGCGGTCGACGCGGTGAACAACGTGAGCGCGTTGAGTCCCGCGTCGGCTCCGATCCAGGTCGCTACCCTCGTCTTCGCGGACGACTTCTCGACCGGCGACCTCTCCAAGTGGACCAGCGTCACCAGGCTCACGATCGACGGCACGCAGGGCTCGCCGGCGGCGCCGAGCGCTCTCGGGAGCCCCGTCGCCCAGAGCGCCTTCGCGAACAAGGACCTCGGGACGGGGTACACCACGGCCTGCCTCAGCGTGAACGTGAACGCGACGTCGTTCGGCGGTGGATCGGTCGATCTCTTCCGGCTGCGGACGGCCGCGGGCGGTCCGATCGCCAAGGTGTTCGCCAACGCGTCCGGCGTCTTGTCGATCCGCTCGGACTTCGCAGGGACCCAGCAGAGCTCGGGCGTCGCGCTCGGCTCTGGCTGGCACACCGTCGAGCTCTGCGGCACGGTGGGTTCTTCGAGCACGTGGAACCTTTACCGCGATGGTGTGAGTATCGTCACCGGCTGGATCGCCGATACCGGGACCACCCCGATCGGTCGCATCCAGCTCGGCGACAACGCGGCGAAGACCTGGACGATCAACTTCGATAACGTGCGCCTCGACCAGCCGGCCGGATAGGGGCTTATCGCAGGGATCACCGTCCGCAGCGATCTCCGTGTGGGGAGGGCTGAGCGCCCTTCCTTCACGAGATCCGCCAGCGATACATCGGCTCTGATCTGCGTAGTCCCAACGGGGTTCGAACCCGTGTCTCTACCTTGAGAGGGTAGTGTCCTAGGCCACTAGACGATGGGACCGCACGTCCTGGACGGGGTCGCGCGGAAGTGTAGCAACTCGCTTCGAACCGGCCGCTACCTGCTGAGCGCCACGATCTGCTGAACCCCGTACACCACCGCGACGAGCGCCAAGAAGCTCCCCACCATCAGCCGGAGCGTGCGCTCCTTCGTTCCCAACGCGATCGTCGCCCCCAGACGTGCCCCCGGCAGGGAACCGATCATCAAGAACAGCGCCGCAGCCCAGTCGATGTTCCCGAGCATCGCATGCACGATCGTTCCCGGGATGACCAACACGACGACCGCGACCAGCGATGTGCCGAGCGCCCGCTTCAGGGGCATGCCGAGCATCCCGGCCAACGCGGGAACGATCACGATCCCGCCTCCGATGCCGAGCAGACCGGACAACAGGCCCGCGCCGACGCCGACCAGCGCGAGCGTCCATGCCGGCATGGGTCGCTCTTCGAGCGCGGTCGCCCGCGAGCGGCCGCGCAGGATCTGGATCGACTGCCACGCCAGGAGCACCGCGGTCACGAGGAGAAGGAGCCGCGCGTTGACGACCTCGGTGAGCAGGGCGCCGACGGCGGAGGCGGCGGCGCCCGTGAGCGAGATCCACGCGGCGGCCCTGAGGTCGACCTCTCCCGCCCGGTGGTACGTGAACGCTCCGACCGTGGCCGTGGGGAGGATCACCGGCAGAGGCGTCGCCACGGCGACGATGGGCGCTACCCCCGTGAACGCCGTGAGCCCGGGCGTCATCACGATCCCTCCGCCGATGCCGAACAGGCCCGAGAGGATCCCCGCCGCCAGGCCGACGAGCACGGTCAGGATCGCCTCCAGCGGGGTCACGGTGCACATCTTCCACGACACGGAGGGGGCTGGCTGTATGACTTGAGACGTAGGACGGATGACCGGTCGCGCCCTCCTGTTGCCCTGGAGTACGATTCGGAGTCAACCGTCCCCGACACCGAGGATCCTCCCCATGGCCAGCGAGGCACACGTTCCGTCGGTCCCAGCGGTGTCTTCGGTGCCTCCTTCCAGCAGGTTCGCCAACCGGGAGCTCTCCTGGCTGGACTTCGACGCCCGTGTGCTGGCGCTCGCCGAGGACAACACCCGGCCGCTCCTGGAGCGGGTGCGGTTCCTGGCGATCTTCAGCATCAACCTGGACGAGTTCTTCCAGATCCGGGTCGCCGGGCTCAAGGAGCAGGTGTCGGTCGGCCTGACCTCAACGTCCCCAGACGGGATGACGGCCCGAGAGCAGCTGGACGGGATCAGCCGGCGGGTTCGCCTGCTCAAGAAGCGACAGAACCAGATCTGGGCGAAGAGCGTGCGGCCGCGGCTGGACGCGGCCGGGATCAGCGTCGTCGACTGGGAGGACCTCCGCGGCGACGATCGCGTGCATCTGCGACAGACGTTCGAGAAACGGGTGTTCCCGATCCTCACGCCGCTGTCGGTGGACCCCGCCCATCCGTTCCCCTACATCTCCGATCTGTCGCTGAACCTCGCCGTCGTGGTGCGAGATCCCTCGACCCATATCCGGCGGTTCGCGCGGGTCAAGGTGCCGCCGAACATCCCGCGCTTCATGCCGCTCCCCGACGGCGCGCGGTTCATCCCCCAAGAGCAGGTGATCTCCGCGAACCTCGACATGCTGTTCCCCGGGATGGAGATCGTCGCCGTGCACCCGTTCCGCGTCACCCGAGACCTTGACCTCGATCTGGAGATCGACGCGGCCGACGACCTGCTGGCGGCGATCGAATCGATCCTTCGTCAGCGGGAGCGTTCGCCGGAGGCCGTTCGTCTCGAGATGCATGGTTCGACACCGAAGGCCGTGCGGAGCCTCATCGAAGAAGAGCTCGGCGTCGACCCCGTCGACGTCTACGTGACCCGGTCGCTGCTCGGCATGGCCGACCTCATGGAGCTGACGAAGCTCGATCGTCCCGACCTCAAGTACGAGCCGTGGGCCGGCGTGACGCAGTCCCGTCTGCAGCCCGTGGCCAGTGGTATCCGCGACATCTTCAGCGTGATCGCCGACGGGGACGTACTGATCCACCACCCGTACGACGCGTTCTCCACCTCGGTGGAGCAGTTCGTCTCCCAGGCGTCGCGCGATCCCGCGGTCCTGGCGATCAAGCAGACCCTGTACCGGACATCGGGCGAGGACAGCCGCATCGTCCGCGCGCTCGTGCGAGCCGCGGAATCCGGGAAGCAGACCGTTGCGCTCGTCGAGCTCACCGCGCGGTTCGACGAGGAAGTGAACATCAGCTGGGCGCGGGTGCTGGAGCAGGCGGGCGTTCATGTCGTGTACGGCGTGGTCGGCCTGAAGACGCACGCCAAGTGTTCGCTGGTCGTTCGGGAGGAGGGCGACGAGATCCGTCAGTACTGCCACATCGGGACCGGCAACTATCACTCGGTGACGGCCAAGCTCTACGAGGACGTGGGCCTGTTGACCGCCGACCCCGACATCACGGCGGACGTGGCCGACCTCTTCAACTACCTGACCGGGTACAGCCACCAGCAGGCCTATCGCCGGATCCTGGTGGCCCCGATCACCCTCCGCTCACGCATCCACGAGATGATCCGCCGTGAGGCCGATGCTCCGGACGGGCGGATCGTCATGAAGATGAACAGCCTCGTCGACGCCGACATGATCGATGCGCTGTACGAGGCGTCGCAGTCGGGGACCGACATCGACCTGATCGTCCGCGGCATCTGTTGCCTGCACCCTGGAGTGCCCGGTCTGTCGGACAACATCCGCGTCCGATCCCTGGTCGGCCGGTACCTCGAGCACTCGCGGATCTACCGGTTCGGCAGCGCGGAGCGTGGAACGCAGACGTTCATCGGCTCGGCAGACATCATGCCTCGCAACCTGGACCACCGGGTCGAATGCGTCACCGAGGTCATCGACCCCGATCTGAAGGAACGTCTGGACGACATCCTTCGTGTGAACCTTGCGGACGACGTGCTCGCCTGGGAGCTCGGCCCCGAGGGATGGTCGAGGGTGCCGACCGCGGAGGGCCTGGAGACGCACACGCACCTGCAGCGGTTGGCAGAGGAGAGCGCGCGATGACGGCGTCTCCCGAGCGCGAGGTGAAGCTGGCCGCATCGGCGGCGTTCAGCATGCCTCCGCTCGAGGGTCTGGGCGAAGACGTCCTGACGATCCCGCATGACGCCGAGCGGCTGCAGACCGTCTACTTCGATACCCCCGACTTCCGTCTGGCGCGATGGGGGGTGAGCCTCCGGCATCGAGAGGGGCAGGGCTGGACCACCAAGCTGCCGCCCGATAAGGACGGTGGCGCCCTCCTCGTCCGAGGGGAGTTCACGTTCCCCGGCGAGGACGCGACGACGCCGCCCGATGAGGCGATCGATCTGATCCGCGCGTATGTCCGGACGGCCGCTCTCCGTCCCGTGGTCCGACTGCGAACGATCCGGCGGCTGATCCAACTCCTGGACCTCGAGGATCGGCTGCTGGCCGAGGTGGTCGACGACGAGGTATCGGTGCTGTCGGGGCGCAGGATCGCGGCTCGGTTCCGCGAGCTCGAGGTGGAGATCACCGACGACACGCCCGATGGGCTCCTCGATGAGGTGCTCGAACGGCTCCGTGCGGCCGGCGCCGGCGCACCCGACCCGACACCCAAGTACGAGCGTGCCGTGGGGCCGTTCGCCACCTTGCCTCCGGAAGTGGAGGCGGCGTCGCTCACCTCGGCGTCGACCGTGAGCCAGGTCCTGAGCAGAACGCTCGCCACGTCGGTCAGCCACCTCCTTCGGCACGACGTGGTGATCCGATTGGACGCCGACCCCGAAGGCGTCCATCAAGCGCGCGTGGCCGCCCGCCGGCTACGTTCGGACCTCCGGACGTTCCGCGCGATGCTCGATCCCGACTGGGCCGTGCCGCTTCGGGAGGAGCTGCGCTGGCTCGGGACGATCCTCGGCGAGGCGCGGGACGCCGACGTGCTGCTGGCGCGCTTGCGTGGAAGGGTCGAGATGATCCCGGCGACCGAGGCGCCGGGCGTCGCCCAGGTGCTCGAGGCGCTCCAGCAACGGCGCAAGGAGGCCCATACCGCGTTGGTCGCATCGATCTCCGGTGAGCGGTACGTCGCGCTCCTCGATCGGTGCGTCGAGGCGGCCCAGTTCCCGGTCGTGCGTCCGGAGGCGGACGTGCCGGTGAAGGATCTCGTCCCGGACCTGTTGGACGGGCCATGGCGCCACCTGCGCGGAGCCGTGAAGGCGGCGGGCAAGCACCCGGGGGACCTGGAGCTGCACACGGTTCGGATCAGGGCCAAACGGGTGCGGTATGCGGCCGAGGCGGTTGCTCCGATCGTCGGCAAGCCTGCACGGAAGTTCGCCGAGTCGGCGGCCGAGCTCCAAGCGATCTTGGGGGAGCACAACGACGCCGTGGTCGCGGGATCCTGGCTCCGGACGTGGGCCGCGGGGCGGCGTTCGGGCGACGCGGCGTTCGCCGCCGGGATGCTCGCCGGTATCGAGCGCGCCGCAGCCGACGACGCGCGGCGCCGGTGGCGCAAGGTGTGGAAGCGCACCGTCGCGGCGCGCGGAGCGATATGACGAAGCTCTCTGCGAAGCCGAAGCTCGTGCGGGCCGCGGGAGGACTCGTCTGGCGCGTCGGGCCCGCGGGGAAGGAACTCGTCCTGGTGCACCGTCCCGCGTACGACGACTGGTCGTTCCCCAAGGGGAAGTTGAACGACGGCGAGTCGGAGATCCAAGCCGCGCTCCGCGAGGTGGAGGAGGAGATCGGCATCCGTTGCGTGCTCGGCCGCGACCTCGGCACGATCTCCTACGTCGACGGGAAGGGCCGCCCCAAGATCGTTCGCTACTGGGAGATGACCGTCGCCGACCCCGACACGATCCGGCCGGCCAACGAGGTCGACGATGCTCGGTGGGTCACGCTCGCCGACGCCGAAGCGATCCTCACCTACGACCACGACCGGGCGATGCTCGACCGGATCAAGGAGGTAGCGTGAGCGGGACGCTCGTCCACGTGATCCGTCATGCCGAGGCGGGATTCCGCAAGCGGTGGACGGGACCCGACGAGGATCGGCCGCTCAGCAAGGGCGGTCGCCGCCAGGCGGCGGGATTGGCCGAACGGTTCGCCGCGGAGCCATTCATGCAGTTCCTGTCCAGTCCGTTCCTCAGGTGCGTGCAGACGTTGGAGCCGCTGGCCGAGGCGAGAGGCCTGACGATCGAGCGGCGGGATCAGCTCGTCGAGGGCCGGCCGTGGGAGTACCTGGAGAAGCTGATCCTGGAAGCGGAAGGTGAGGGGCCGACGGCCGTCTGCGTGCACGGCGACGTCTTCATCGGGCTGATGACCGACCTGTTCGAACGCGGGATCGGCCGGCCGGTGGCCAGGGGCTTCAAGAAGGCTCGACCTGGGTGCTCGAGGTGCGGGACGGCGCTATCGTCTCGGCACGTCACGTGCCCGCACCGACTGGCTGTCGAGTCTGCCATCTGTCGCGCCATCCGAGTACCCGCGACTCGGAGCGCGCGTCCGTTGTCGCCGAACACGTTCAGCTCGACCCGAGATCTCGCGGCCCGCAGCCGACCACGACCAGCCGCAGCCGTCGCCGGCGTCCTCCGCGACGAAGGCGATGGCCGGGCGTGGCGAGCCCGTCGGGCAGGAGCGCATCGGCTTCCTTCGTCGCCTGCGCCAGCGCATCCTCTGGGGTCAGCGACTCGTTGCGCACCAGGTCGCCCGCGTACTCGGGCATCGCCCACGCGTACCACCCGTCACTCGTCGTCGCGCATCGGCCGCAGCCGGATATCGCGGGTGGGGTGGATCGCTCGACCACCGAAAGCGCCTCAGTTCTCTCCCTGATCCCGGGTGAAGCCGAGCTCTCCGTCGAACTCCTGGAGCTTCTCGATGTGCATCCAGCGGTGGCGGCTGGAGATGCGCTCCAGGAGCTCGTGCACGTCTTCGTCCGGCAGGTTCCCCGGGTTCTCCTTGATGATGAACCGTGCGCGCCAGTGGTCGAGCGTGTCGGTGATCGCCCCCGTGGGCGGGAAGACCTTGGTGCCGCGCGAACCGATCATCTTGAGCGAGAGCTTCGTGTCGGCGGTGAGCTCCATGAGCGACGCGCCGAGCTCGCTCGCCGACAGCGGCGACTCCACGAAGACGTCCAGGCCGACGACCGCGCGCGTCGCCGGCCGCACGTAGTCGGGGTCGGGACCGACCTGGGGGAGCTTCAACGGCGTGTGGTCGCGAACCGTCCACGTCTCGGACCGTCTTGCCCAGGTTGGCGATGATGGCGTCGGTGTAGTCCGTGGTGGACGCCCCCTTGTCGTAGCCGACGACGTCCCCGGGCAGCACGCCCGACTCGAGCGTCACGCCCACCGCGTGCTCGATCGCGTCGGCCTGATCGAACAGCTCCAGGTAGCGGAGCATCATCACGGCCGACAGGATCACGGCGGTGGGGTTGATCACGTTCTTGCCGGCGTACTTCGGCGCCGAGCCGTGCACCGCCTCGAAGATCGCGACCTCGTTCCCGATGTTCGCGGAGGGCGCGTAACCCAGACCGCCGATCAACGCCGAGGACAGATCGCTGATGATGTCGCCGTTCATGTTGGTCGCGACGATCACCTCGTACTGCTCGGGTCGCTTCACCAACTGGTGGCGCGCAGTTGTCGATGATCACGTGCCACGACTCGATGTCGGGGTAGTCGGGCGCGACCTGCTCGAAGACGCGCTTCAGCGTGCCCTCGGTCATCTTCATGATGTTCGCCTTCGTGGTGCACGCGACGCTCTTGCGCGCCCTCGGAGCGCGCGTACTCGAACGCGAACCGCGCGATCTTCTCGCTGCCCTTCACGCGAGATGAGCTTGAGACATTCGGCGACGCCGGGCGTCTGCATGTACTCGATGCCGGCGTAGAGGTCCTCGACGTTCTCGCGGACGATCGACCAGGTCGACGCCGCGACCCGAGTACGGCGTCTTCACACCGGGCATCTCGCGGATCGGCCGGACGTTGGCGTACGTCTCGAAGAGCTTGCGGAGCGTCACGTTCGCACTCTTCTCGCCGAACCCGACCGGCGTCTCGAGCGGTCCCTTCAGCGCCACGCGCGTGCGGACGATCGAATCCATCGTCTCCGGCGGAACCCCGGACGGCAGACCCTTCTTGAAGACCTCCGCGCCGGCCTCCTGGACGTCCCACTCGATCGGGGCGCCCGCCGCCTCGAGGATGCGCTGGGCGGCGGTCACGCATTCGGGGCCGATGCCGTCGCCGGGGATCAACGTCACCGGGATGGTCGTCGTTCGGGTTCGTCTCCTGGCTCACGGGGCAACCTCCTTGGCTTCGTCCGCCATGCTACCCACCGGAGCGCCGGGTCCCGGACGCCCCGTTACCATGGGTGCCCGATGAAGAGTCTCCCCTCGCGGATGCTCATGCTCGGGGTGGTGTCGTGTGCCTTGTTGGCGACGGCGCTCGCCACCGAACCTTCTGCTGCCTCGCAGGCATACGGGAGCGCCTCACTCGGCCGCGGCATCGATCCGCAGCTCGGCATCTTCAACATCGACCACTTCATCTTCATCGTGCAGGAGAACCGGTCGTTCGATCACTACTTCGGGACGTTCCCCGGAGCCAACGGGATCCCGCGCACGCCGACGGGAGTTCAAACCGTGCATCCCCGACCCCGCGGTCAACGTGCCGCCACCCGTACCACGACACGAACCTGTTCGATCAGGGCGGACCGCACGACCGAGCGGGCCTCGCGGATCACGATCGACGGCGGGAAGATGGACGGGTCGGTCGTGGCGCTCCGGGCGATCGGCAACGCGTGCACGCAGTTCCCCCGCAAGTACCGGTGTCGGACAGGCCATCCCCGGTCCGAACGGGACGCCCGACGTGATGGGCTACCACACCGCGCAGGAGATCCCGAACTACTGGACGTACGCGCAGCGGTTACGTCCTGCAGGACCGGATGTTCGCGCCCTGCGGATTCCTGGACGCTGCCGTCGCACCTCTACCTGGTGTCGGCGTGGTCGGCCACGTGCTCGGACAACGCTCGACGCGATGCAGCTGCCGTTCGGACCTGAAGTTCCCGGATCCAACGTGGCCGGCTCCGGCAGGATCTGGAACCCGACCGACGGGCGCCCCGGCCCTACGCCTGGGCCGACATCACCTGGCTGCTGCACAAGCCACGGCGTCAGCTGGGCCTACTACGTGGGGCCGGGCACGTGCGTCGTGGCCGCCGTGCAGCACGCCGACGGCGGCACGAGCACGACCGCCGTGGTCCAGAACCCGCTCCCGGGGTTCCGCACCGTCGCGGTCGACCGACCAGCTCCAGAACGTCCGGCCGAACACGAAGTTCTTCGACGCGGCGGCGGCCGGCACCCTCCCGTCGGTCTCGTGGGTGATGCCGACGACTGCACAAGAGCGAGCACCCGCCTGACTACATCGGGAACGGGCAGGCCTGGGTCACTCGACGTGGTCAACGCGGTGATGCAGGGCCCGACCGACCAGTGGCTGCACACCGCGATCTTCCTCACGTGGGACGACTGGGGCGGGTTCTACGACCACGTGAAGCCCATCCGGATCGACCAGAACGGCTACGGGATCCGCGTGCCCGGGCATCCTGATCAGCCCGTACGCCACGGCGCGGGCATCGACAACCAGACGCTGTCGTTCGACGCGTACCTGAAGCTGATCGAGGACCGGTTCCTGGGCGGGCAGCGCCTGGACCCGCACACGGACGGGTGGCCCGACGCGCGCCCCACCGTCCGGGAGAACGCCCCGCGCCTGGGAGACCTTCGCAGGAGTTCGACTGGACGCAGCCGCCGATCACCGCCGCTGATCCTCGATCCGATCCCTGACGCGGCTCCCCGCCGATGAGCGTGAGCGTCGTCGCCGATCCCGTCGCTCATGCGACCGGCTCGCCTGCCGTGGCGTGCACGGAAGCCCGCCGCACCCGTCGCCGGCTGCCCGTCGCCGCCACCGCGGGTCGGCCGCGGCGCCGCTCGCGGGCGATCCGGCGCCTGCCGGACCGGAGCCCGTGACCGAGCCGCGCGCCGCCGTCCTCGGCCCGTCGAACCGCCGCCGGCGCCCGCACCGGTGAGCCGTCGCACCCGCCGATCGACCCCGAGCAACGGCATCAACAACATCAACCACTTCGTCGTCATCGTGCAGGAGAACCGGTCGTTCGATCACTACTTCGGGACGTTCCCCGGCGCGGACGGCATCCCGCGGACGGCAAGGCCGATCGACGTCTGCGTCCCCGACCCGCAGGCGGGGTTGCGACCGTCCCTACCACGACACGAACCAGTTCGACGCGGGGCGGGCCGCACGGCTGGATGGGCTCGAACATCGACATCAACGACGGGAAGATGGACGGGTTCGTCGGGCGCTCGAGCGATCGGCAACGGATGCACGAAGCATCCCGCCGAGGCGGCCTGCCGGAGGCCGAAGCGGGGACCGCGGCGGACAGCCCGACGTGATGGGCTACCACACCGCCAGCGAGATCCCGAACTACTGGGCATACGCGAAGCACTACGCGCTGCACGACCACATGTTCGCGCCGGAGTCGACTCGTGGACGCTTCCCTCCCACCTGTTCCTGGTGTCGGGCTGGTCGGCGACGTGTCCCGACCTCCAGCGACGCGATGAGTTGCCGATCCGATCTGAAGTTCCCGGGAGGCAACGCGGCCGATCACGGCCAAGATCGTGGATCCCCGCCGATGGGACGCCTCGCCCGTACGTCTGGGGCGACATCACGTGGCTGCTGTACAGGCACGGCGTCAGCTGGGCGTATTTCGTGGGGTCCGCGACAGCCTGCATCGCCGCCGTGCGGCGCCTTCGCCGGACCGGAGGACACCGCGCCGGTGCAGAACCCGCTGCCCGGGTTCACGAGCGTGGCGGCGATCGATCAGCTCCAGAACGTCCAGTCGAACACGAACTACTTCGATGCCGCGGCGGACGGGATCCTCCCCGCGGTGTCGTGGGTCATGCCGACCACGAACAGGGGCGAGCACCCGCCGGACAACATCGGCAACGGTCAGGCGTGGGTGACCGGGTCGTGAACGCGGTCATGAGAGGGCCCGCGACAGTGGCTGCACACCGCGATCTTCATCACGTGGGACGACTGGGGCGGCTTCTACGACCACGTGGAGCCCGCCGATGGTCGACGAGAACGGCTACGGGATCCGCGTGCCCGACATTGATGATCAGCCCGTGGGCGCGCCACGGGTACATCGACCATCAGACGCTGTCGTTCGACGCGTACCTGAAGCTGATCGAGGACCGCTTCCTGGGCGGGGCCCGGATCGATCCGCGGACCGACGGGTGGCCCGACGCGCGCCCGACGGTCCGCGAGGACGTGCCGCATCCTCGGCGATCTCTACCCGGAGTTCGACTTCGACCAGCAGCCGACTCGATCCGTTGATCCTGGATCCGTGGCCTTGAGATAGCCTGCCATACAGGCTATCTGCTACGTGGCTGGCCCGCCTGGATTCGAACCAAGACTAACTGATCCAGAGTCAGTCGGGCTACCATTACCCCACGGGCCACCGTGTCCGGGCCGTCTCGACCCGAGCGCCAAGGATACCAACTCACTCGTTCGGACCCGGGAACCTCGACGACCTGAGCTACGCGTTGGACGTGATCGAGGTGCTGGGCGCGAACGCTCCGAGCAGGTCGCTGACGTCGGTGACCTGCGACGCGGGCGGGACGTCGATCGAGATGTCCGAGCCGATGTCCGACAGCGTGAGCGTCATCGCGAACGACGTGCCGGCGTTGGAGGGGTCCATCTTGCTCAGGTCGAACGAGAACTTCGCCTGCTTCAGGAAGCCGTCGCCGTCCACCCAGAGATCGATCGGCAGCGTCTGCATGCCCAGCTTCTCGAGCTTGTCCTTCGCCTTCTGCATCTCGGCGTCGGTCGGCTTGTTCGGCTGGAGCGAGGCGAAGAGCGGGAGGAGCTTCACGAGGTCGATCGACGCGAGGTAGTGCGTGGCCGCGGAGCCATCGACCGTCTCCGCCCCGACCTCGTCGACGCTCAAAGCGTCTTTGATCGCGGCGAGGACGGCGGCGGGATTCGCCGCCGCCGAGGCGGCACCCAGCTGGCCCTGGCTCTGGGGAAGCGTGGATGGGTCGAGCTTGATCCACGGCGTCTTCGCGGGGATGAACGACGCGAGCATCGGAGCCTGGACGTAGAGCACCGGGCCCTTCCCTTCCTTTGCCACGATCAACTCGACCTTCCCGCCGGGCATCATGCCGAGCGACGGGATGTCGAGGACGACGTGTTCACGGAGGGAACTGGGGTCGCTCGGATCCATGACGTACTCGACATCGCCGGTGATGTGTACGGTCTGCTTGGGCGACGTGAAGGTCAGGTCGATGGCCATCCGTCCGGAGCCGGCCTCGGTGGTCTTCTGGATCGCGTCGAGCAGCGTCGGGAGTGCGTCGCCCGGGGTCGCGGCCTTCTGCGCCGGTGCGTTCGCGCAGCCCGAGAGCAGGAACACGACCAACCCGAGCGAGACGAGGAGCTTCCTCATGCGTATCCATCGTACTGGGGAGCCGGATACTTGAATCCTTCTCCCGACTGGTTTGACCCCTTGCGGCGCGGGGGATTACGGTGAGGTACGCCCGACGACCTCGAGGGGAGCAGCGCCATGAACAAGGGTGGTTTGGTCGCAGAGGTCTCCAAGCGAACCGGGTTGAGCAAGGCGGATGTCGGCCGGGTCGTGGACGCGTCCATCGATACGATCCGTGAGACCGTCGTGAAGGGCGAGCGGGTGACGCTCGCCGACTTCGGAACCTTCGAACGCAAGCGTCGCAACCAGCGCATCGCCAGGAACCCGCGGAAACCCGACGTGCCCATCGTGGTTCCGGCTCGGGACCTGCCGGCGTTCACACCCGGCAAGGAGTTCCGCGAGCAGGTGCTCGCCAAGACCCGCAGGAAGAAGAGCTAGCGCACGTCCGGCAGGATGATGGATCGCTAGTCGATCGTCACGATCCGCAAGGCGCGAGCGACCTTCTTCCCGCCCTCGTCCGACAGGTCGAACTTCACGCGTTGACCGATCCGGAGCGTTCGTATCCCGGCGCCTTCGAGCGACGTCGCATCGATCGCGATCTCGCTGCGATCCTCCATCAGCAGGGAGCCGTTGTGGCTCTGCTCGTCGTACTCCTTGATCGTCCCTTGAGCCACGGTCTCTCCTCGTTCTACGCGCGGGTCGTGAGTCGCGACGCCACGTCCATCTCCATGCAGACGTCTCTGGTCCGGCCCTGCCGTCGTGCGTCGAGCACGGTGAGGATATCGCCCGGAAGGTCGAGGTCGAACGCCAGCTCCGGGGCATCGATGATCGCGGTCGGCAGATCGGCCAGGGCGGCCGCCTCCAGGTGCTTGCGGTAGGAGTCGGTTCCGAATCGTGCGTCGATCACCGCCGGCGGCCGGCGGACCAGGAGGTTCGTACCGCCCTCGTCTGTGGACGGAGCGAGCACGACCGGTCCCAGCGTGTGGAGCGCGCGCGTGAGCGCTTCGATGGTGAGGAGCGGTGTGTCGGGCAACAGCACGGCGAGGGCGTCGGCCTCCAGGCCGAGCGCTTCCTCCTCCACCTGCCGGATGGCGTTGCCGAGCGGCGGCTTCTCCTCGTGGATCGCGTGCGCCGATCGACCGAGTGCGACCTCCAGCACGACCTCGTCGGGGGAGATGACCCACGTCGCCCACCCACTCAACGCCTGGGTCACGTCCATGACGTCCTCGAGCATCGCGAGTGTGATCGCGCCGCGTTCCAGAGGCGAAAGCATCGGCGCCAAGCGCGACTTCGACTCGGAGAGAGACTTGACGGGCAGGACGATCGCGCGCAAGGAGGAAAGCCTAGCCCACGGGCGCGGTAACCTCACTCGTCCGTTCCACCGAGGAGGTCCGACCGTGTCCACGCTCGCCCTCACCCTGGCGCCGCCCCGTTCGCGCGCGACCGCGCGCCTCGCGTACCAGGTGGCGTGCGCCGTCGGGGGGAGCCTGCTCGTCGCGGGACTCGCGCAGATCTCGTTCCGGCTCCCATTCACGCCGGTCCCGGTCACCGGCCAGACCCTCGGCGCGCTCCTGGTCGGCGCGGCGTACGGCCCCGGCCTCGGGGCGGCCACGCTCGTGCTCTATCTGCTGTGGGGCGTGGCCGGGCTGCCCGTCTTCGCTCCCAACGCCAACGGCTCGCACGACACCGGCCTCGAGATGCTGCGGGCCACGTCGTTGACCGGCGGCTACCTGATCGGGTTCGTCGCAGCCGCCGGACTCACCGGATGGCTGTCGCAGCGCGGATGGGACCGGAGCCTCGGCAGTTCGATCGGGGCGATGCTGTTGGGCTCGATCGCGATCTACGCGATCGGTGTGCCGTGGCTCTATCACGCGCTGCCGCCGACGATCGAAGGGAGCCCGGTGACGGTCGATACCGCGCTCTCGTTCGGGCTGTACCCCTTCATCATCGGTGACACCCTGAAGTTGCTCGTGGCTGCAGGTCTGCTCCCGGTCGCGTGGCGGCTGCTCGAGCGGCCTCGCCCCGGCGAGGGTCGCTCGGAGCGCTGAGGGAGGCCGGTCGGTGGAGCCCTGGTACGACCTCGCGAGGCTCGTGGCGATCCCGCCAACCAAGCTCTGGTTCAACTGGCGGCTCGAGGACCTCGACCGCATCCCTCGGACCGGGCCGGCGATCGTCGCAGCCAATCACATCTCGTACCTCGACCCGTTCGCGAACGGCTACGCGATCTTGAAGTCGGGGCGGCGTCCTCGATTCCTGGCGAAGGACGAACTGTTCAAGGTCCCGGTCGTCGGCACCGTGCTCCGCGGCGCACACCAGATCCCGGTCGACCGCGGCTCGGGAGGCGCGACGCCGTTGATCTCGGCGAGCCGGGCGCTCGACGAGGGCGAGCTCGTCCTGATCTACCCCGAGGGCACGGTGACGAAGAACCCGGACTTCCTGCCGATGCAGGCGAAGACCGGCACCGTGCGCCTGTCGCTCATGTCCGGCGTACCGATCACGCCACTGGCGAGCTGGGGGAGTCAGGCGGTGTGGCAGAAGTCCGGAAGAGGCTCGCTGAAGTTCGGGCGGCCGATCTGGGTGAAGGCGGGTGCACCGATCGATCTCAGCGACCGGGCGGATCAGCTGGACGATCGCCACGCGCTCCGCGAGATGACCGACCAGCTCACGGCGGCGCTGACCGCGCTGGTTCTCGACCTCCGAGGCCGTTACCCGAAGCGCTGGTCGGACGACGAGTAGGCTTCGGTGATGGCGGACGAGCGGGGCCGGGGGTTCTCCACCCGGGCGATCCACGAGGCGAAGGCGCCTTCGATCGATCAGGAAACGCCCAGCGTGCCCATCTACCAGACATCGACGTTCCGGTTCGCCGACTCCGACGAGTACGCGGAGACGATCAGCTTCCGCAAGGCCGGGTACACCTACACCCGCGGCTACGGGAACCCGACGCTCGGCGCGTTCGAGGAACTGATGGCCAACCTCGAGGGGACCGAGTCCGCGTTCTCGTTCTCGTCCGGGATGGCGGCGATGCACGCGGTGTTCACGACGCTCGCGGCGACCGGCGATCGGATCGTCTCCAGCAACGAGCTCTACGGCGGCGCCTACTCGCTCTTCACGAAGGTCATGCCGCGGTACGGCGTCACGGTTGACCTGGTGGATCCGCACGACCTGGATGCGGTTGCCGCCGTGCTCCCGGGCGCGGCGTTCTTCTACGTCGAGACGATCGCGAACCCCAACGTCACCGTCGCGGACCTCGAGGCGTTAGGCGCCCTATGTCGAGCGAACGGTGTGCCGGCCGTCGTCGACAACACGTTCGCGTCGCCGTTCCTGGCCAACCCGTCGCGTTGGGGGTTCGAGTATGTCTTGCACTCGGCGACGAAGTTCATCGGGGGGCACAACGACCTGATCGGTGGGGTGGTGTGCGGATCGCGTGACGCCTGCGTGGCGCTCCGCGACACCGCGATCGACACCGGAGGCACGATGGCGCCGTTCGAGGCGTGGCTCTGCATGCGCGGCCTGGTAACCCTTTCGCTGCGGATGGAGCGTCACTGCCGGAGCGCGTTAGGGATGGCGGAGTTCCTTATGGCCCACGCGAAGGTCGAGCACGTTCGGTACCCGGCGCTGGACTCGCATCCGCACCACGCCGTCGCGCAACGGTTGCTGCCTCGCGGATGCGGCGGCGTGTTGGCGGTCGAGGTCGCCGGCGGCGTGGAGGGTGGCAAGCGCTTCTGCGATTCGCTGGATCTGGCATGGGTGGCCACCAGCCTCGGCGGCGCCCACACGCTCGTCGGACACGCCGCGTCCACGACGCATCGACAGATGGATCCGGATGCGCGGAGGCGTGCGGGGATCGCGGACGGCCTGGTGCGCGTGAGCATCGGGCTGGAGGACCTGGACGATCTGCTCGAGGACTTCGACCGCGCGCTGGAGAAGGTGTGACCGGCCGCAAGCGGCGGGTCGCGGTGCTGTTCGGGGGACGATCTGCCGAGCACGAGATCTCGTGCGTATCGGCGCGCTCCGTGATCGACGCCCTCGATCCCGAGACCACGGAAGTCGTCCCGATCGGGATCACGCGCGACGGGTCGTGGCACTTGTTGCCCGGCCCGCCCGCGCTGTTCTCGGAGACCGGCCGCATGACCGAGATCGTCGCGGCCGCGGGCGCCGCCGTCGAGCTCGCGGTCGAAGCCGGTGCGAGCGAGCTGGTAGCGGCCGACGGGTCTCGCAGCTCGATCGACGTGGTGTTCCCGGTCCTGCACGGTCCTCGCGGGGAGGACGGCGCGGTGCAGGGGATGTTGGAGCTCGCGGGAGTTCCGTACGTGGGGGCGGGCGTGCTCGGGTCGGCCGTCGGGATGGACAAGGCGGTGCAGAAGGTCCTGTTCGCGGCGGCCGGCCTCTCCGTGGTTCCTCACGAGGTCGTGCGCGAGCCCGAGTGGGAGGAGGATCCCGAGGGCGTCTCGGCGCGGGTCGCCGGTCTCGGGTTCCCGGTCTTCACGAAGCCCGCCACGCTCGGCTCGTCCGTCGGCATCCAGAAGATCCACGATCCGGACGAGCTGCCGTCCGGTCTGGACGAGGCGTTCCGGTATGCGCGGAAGGCCGTCGTGGAGAAGGGTCTCGAGGGTATCCGCGAGGTCGAGTGCGCGGTGTTGGGCAACGACGACCCGGTCGCGTCGGTCCCGGGGGAGATCGTGCCGGTCGGGCACGAGTTCTACGACTACGCGGCGAAGTACCTGGACGAACAGGGTGCGCAGCTGTTGATCCCCGCGGACCTGAAGCCCGACGTCATCGAGCAGGTGCAACGGATGGCCGTCGCCGCCTTCCGCGCGTCCGAGTGTGCGGGCATGGCGCGCGTCGACTTCTTCCTCCGCGGTGACGACGAGCTCTGGGTGAACGAGATCAACACGATCCCGGGGTTCACGCACATCTCCATGTATCCCAAGCTCTGGGAGGCGTCGGGCCTCAGCTATCCGCATCTCGTCGAGCGGCTGCTGGATCTGGCCGTGGAGCGCCACGCGGCGGAGTCGACCAAGAGCACCGGTGTGCGGGAACTCGGAGGAGCGTGACGCGTCGAGCGGGGGTTAGAGGTGGACGACGGGGCAGGTGAGCGTGCGCGTGATGCCTTCCACCGCCTGGATGCGGGCGACCACGAGCTTGCCCAGCTCGTCCACCGACTTGGCCTCGGCGCGAACGATCACGTCGTAGGGGCCGGTTACGTCCTCTGCCTCGGCCACCCCGGTGATCTCACTGACCTCTTTCGCTACCGCCGCCGCCTTGCCGACCTCGGTCTGGATGAGGATGTACGCGTGAACCACCTGAGATCCTCCTGCGCTCGTAGGAGCGCCCATGCTAGTCCCGGCGCGGTGGCGCCCGCAACGCGGCGGGCGGGTCCGTGACCGGCGGAGCGGCGAAGGGGTTCCCGCGCGTGTTCCGCGATCGCGAGGAGGCGGGGAGGGCACTCGCCGCGGCGCTCCACGGCCGCGTCGAACGGTCGCACGCGATCGTCCTGGCGATCCCCAGGGGCGGCGTGATCGTGGCGGCTCCCGTCGCCCGAGCGCTGGAGGCCCCCCTCGACGTCGTGATCCCGCACAAGCTCCGCGCGCCCGACAACCCCGAGCTCGCGATCGGGGCCATCGCTCCTGGCGTCCGGGTCCTCGACGAGCGGATCGTTCAGGCGCTCCACGTGCCCGCCGCATACATCGAGGAGGAGGCGGCAACGCAGGAGGCCGAGATCGAACGACGGACGACGTTGTACCGGGGTGATCGTCCGGAGCCGTCGTTCACGGACGCGACCGCCGTCGTCGTGGACGACGGTATCGCGACGGGCGCGACCGCGGTGGCGGCGTTGCGATGGGCGCGCGCCCAAGGGACGGCTCGCGTGGTGTTCGCGACGCCCGTGGGCCCGCGGTCGTCTCCTCGTCTCCTCGCCTCCGAGTGCGACGACGCGGTCGTCCTCGAGACGCCTCCGTCGTTCCGCGCGGTCGGGGAGTGGTACGAGCGGTTCGACCAGGTCGAGGACCGGGAGGTGCTCGATGTGCTCGGCGAGCGGGCCGTGAAGGCGGTCGAGATCGCGCTGGTGGTGCGTGTTCGGCGCGCTGGGGATCCGCTCGCTGATCTACTGGACCCGGAGACCGTTCGAGGGCCGCGACGCGCGGGATCACCTGCTGTTCGCGTTGTTCGTGACCGGGCGCGTCGGGTTGTGGCTGGCGCTCGCCGGCATCTTCCTCATCTATGCGCTGACCAACACCCAGGGGCGCGCGTTCACCGACGATGCCCGGCAGTACGACTGGTTCTTCATGGTGTTCGTGGTCCTCGCAGCCATGCAGGTGATCGGCGGGTACTTCCTCGGGCGGCGATCGGCGAAGTGACCGGGACGTTGCGAGGTTGCGCCGTTCCGGTCGTGACCGGCAGCTTCTCGCTCGAACGGTGTTACAAGTAAGAGATGGCGATCTCCGGGCGGCGCCGTGTCGGGCTCGTGATCGTCGTCGCCGCCCTCGCGGTCGCCGCCATCGGGGTCGTCGCCGTCCGCGCGGACCCGGCGCCGAACCTGCCGCCCATCGCCGGCGATCAGCTCCTCGCCTCGAGCCTGGCGGCGCTCGCCCGACCGTTCACGATCTCGGGTGAGGTCGACACGCGCTTCGACCTGGGCATCCCGCAGATCCCATCCAGCGTGGGCGGCGCCGCCGGTGGTGGGGCGCTGAACGCCCTCGCGCTCGCGACGGGGGACCAGCGTTACAAGGTGTGGCGATCTGCCGACGGCGTGCGCATCGCACACCTGTTGGACCTGTCCGAACAAGACCTCGTCGTGAGCACGAGCGATGCCTGGTTCTGGGATTCGTCGGACATGTCGGCGGTGCACTTCGGTGTGCCGGGGATGACGCTCGGGCAGGCGGTCCCCGGCGCTGCAGCGCTCCACGATGCCGACTTCCTGACGTTCGCGCAGCGGGCGCTCGGCGCGCTCGCGCCGTTCGCGGACGTCTCGGTCGACACCACCTCGTTGGTGGCCGGCCGGCCGGCATACGACTTGGTGCTCACGCCGACCTCGACGCTGACGTTGATCGGTCGCGTCGACGTCGCGATCGACGCGGAGACGCGGCTGCCCTTGCGCTTCCAAGTGTTCCCGCGCGGGAGCGATGCGGCGGCGATCGAGGCCGGATTCACGATCGGTGTCCTTCGAGCCGATCGACCCGTCGATGTTCTCGTTCACACCGCCACCGGGAACGACCGTGCATCAGGCCGCGGATGTGATCGCGCATCTGCGCGCGGCGGCGGGGAACGACGGGGCGCCGCCCGTTTCGGATCCACACGTGTTCGGCCGAGGCTTCGATCTCCGCGTCGCGGTGCGGCTCGACGCGCCCCTCCCGGCCGCGGCGCGGCCCGCTCCTTCCGTACGCGGGACCGTTGGTCTCGGCCGTCACGGTCGAGCGTGGCGGGCAGACGTGGTTGCTCGTCGGACCCGTGAGCGTCGCGACGCTCGAGGAAGACGCCGCCTCGCTCCCGTGACGTTCGCCATCCGGACGAGGGGGCTCACCAAGCGGTACGACGACGTGGCCGCGGTCGACGGGCTCGATCTGGAGGTCGAACGCGGCGCGCTGTACGGCTTCCTCGGTCCGAACGGTGCCGGCAAGACCACCACGATCCGCATGGCGCTCGGGTCTGATCCACGCCACGTCGGGCACGGTGGAGGTCCTCGGCGAGCCGGTGGAGGACGGACCGCGGGCCGCTCGACCGGGTCGGCGCGCTCGTCGAGGAGCCGGCGTTCTACCGCTTCCTCTCGGGGCGCCGGAACCTGGAGTACTTCGCACGCGCCGGCGGGCGAGGGGACGACACCCGCCGCAGGATGGCTCGCGTCGATGCATGTCCTCGCGCAGGTCGGGCTGACGGACGCCGCCGACAAGCGGGTGAAGGCGTACAGCCAGGGCATGCGCCAGCGCTTGGGGATCGGGCTCGCGCTCCTCGGCGAACCGGAGCTGCTGATGCTGGACGAGCCGACGAACGGGCTCGACCCCACCGGCATGCGAGAGATGCGCCAGCTCTTGCGAGGGCTCGCCGACGGCGGGACGACCGTGTTCGTCTCGAGCCACCTGCTGGCCGAGGTCGAGGCGATGTGCGACCGGGTCGGCGTGATGGCCCAGGGACGGATCGTCGCCGACGGACCGCCGGGCATCCTCCGAGGCGCGGCCGACCGGGTCCGCATCGAGGTGGACGACGTGCCGGCCGCGCGGGCGATCGCCGAACGCACGCCGGGCGTCTCGGTCGCGTCCGCGAGCGGCGAGGGCGCCGGGGTGATCAACGTCGTGCTGGCGGGGGACGCCACCCCGGCCGCCCTCAACGTCTCGTTGGTCGCGGCGGGCATCCGCGTGAATGCGCTCGTGCCCGAGCGCGACACGCTAGAAGACGTGTTCCTCCACCTGGTGGAGGGCATCGATGTTCCGCGTTGAGATCGGCGAAGGCCTTCCGCCGCTGGCGGACGTGGCTCCTCGCGGCGGCGCTCGCCGGGGTGCCCGTCCTTATCGTTATCGCGGTGAAGGTGTCGCCGCCGCAGCCGCAGAACGCCCAGGACGCGCCGCCGTTCCTGCTGCAGATCGTGCGCAACGGGATGTTCGCCCCGCTCACCGGCCTGGCCGTCGTGCAGCCGTTCTTCATGTCGCTCGCGATCGGGCTGTTCGCGGGGGACGCGGTCGCGGGCGAGGCGCAATGCGGGAACGCTCCGCTACCTGCTGGTGCGCCCGGTCCGGCGCGCCCGGCTGCTCGGCGCGAAGTACCTGTCGGCGATGACGCTCACCGGCGCGCTGCTGGTGGGCGTGATCCTCGCGGGCCTGCTGGCGGGCGGCGTCGTGTTCGGGTTCGGGCCGCTCCCGACGCTCAGCGGCACGACGCTCACGACGTGGGAGGCGCTGTTCCGTGTGATCGGCTCGGGCGTGTACATCCTGGCGGCGGCGTCCGGCATCATGGCCGTCGGGCTGTTCATCTCGACGCTCACCGATTCAGGACCTGGGGCGATCGTCGCCACCGTGATCGTCGCGATCGCGAGCCAGGTCATCGACCAGATCCCGAACCTGCACGCGCTGCATCCCTACATGCCCACCAACGGCTGGCTCGGGTTCACCGGGCTGTTCCGGTTCCCGGTCGACTGGAGCGACATGCGCGCCGGCCTGACCGTGAGCGTCGTTTACACGCGCGGTCTTCATGCTCCTCGCCGTGTGGAACCTCCGGCGGCGCGACATCACGTCCTAGTCGACACAGACTAGGTGACCGAGCTGACGGACTAGCCGACGGCCTTGACGATGTCGTCGGAGAGCTCGGGGAACTCCTGCAGACGCGCCACGCGATCGACCTTCAGACCGATCAACGATCTGCGCGTACTCGTCGCCGCGACCCTGACGCTCGTAGAGGCGGCGCGGCTGCAGCAGCTCGACGTCGTCGAAGTCCGGCACGGTCTCGGCAACCAGGTAGCCGAAGTCCTCGTCCTCGGTGAACGTGATGCTGCCTTCGGCGATCCCCTTAACGCACGCCGACGTGTGCGGGATCCTCAGCTTCTTCGAACGATCGTCGTCTTCCTTGCCGCCGACGCGTCCGGTGTTCAGCAGGAACGTCTCGATCGGATGCGAAGCGAGCAGCTCCAGCATCCGGTTGCCCTGCAGCCCGTGCGGCAGAGGGAAGAACGGGTTCGTCCCGGGGATCCGAAGGAACTTGCCGGCCTCTGAGACGCCGCCTGCGATGGTGCCCGTGGTCTCGCCCAGCATGAAGTACGCGGCCGCCTGTTCCTGGGACAGCTTCGCGACCGCCGGGATGAGGTTCTCGTTGCGGTTCAGGATCAGCAGGTAGTCGACGGTACCCACCTCTCGTGCGTCTCGAAAGCCATCAGGTCGCTCATCTCGAAGACGGCACGACCGTTCTGCGTGTAGTTCTCGTCGAAGAAGTTGACCTTGCCGGCATCGTCTTGATACACGTTCTCCAGGTAGGTGGTCGGCTTGCACACCGCGCCGTGGATAGACGGCTCGAAGTCGGCGTCCAGCCCGAAGGTCTTCGCGAAGCACCCGTTCTCGGTGCCGAACGCGCTGCCGCCCGGCATCAAGCCGACGAAGTCGTCCTGGATCGGGCTCCGATCCGTTCTGAGTCGTGAACGTCGTCGTGGTCTTGCCGGTGCCCGACAGCCCGATGATCATGAAGACCTTGTCGCCGCCCGTCGGTCGGAATCACCTTGAGCCCGGCGTGCAGCGCCAGCCCGCCCTTTTCGTACACGATGTTGTTCCACATGCGCAGGCCGCCCTTCTTCGACTCACCGAAGTAGTCGGAGTTAAGGACCCGCGTGACGTTGTTCTCCAGGTCGACGGCGATGCATCGCTCGTCCGGATAGCCGGGAGCGGTCGAGGTTCGGCGTGTAGATGACCTGCACCTCGGGCTCGGCGCCGTCGCTGCGCTCGAAGTAGAGCTTCTGTTGCATCCCGGCGATGTTCGCGTTCGCCTTCTCGATGGTGAGGCGGGCGGCGGACCGCATCTAGGGGTCGTTGCCGATGTACCCGTCGATCACGACCACATCGCGCCGGCCAGATACGCGTCCTGCATCGCGGCGATCCCGTCGAACTCCTCGCGGGTCATCGTCTTGCCGCTGGAAGGTCCACCGACGACGTACGTGCTCGCGGCGCTCCGGCGAGGTGACCTGGGTCTGGACGTTCACGTTGCCGAACGCGGTGATGCGGGTCTGGGGCATGGCTTCGCGTGAACGTCCGAAGCTCTTCGGGCGTGGGGTTGACGTGGGTCTCGGGCACCGCGGACCTCCTGGTTGGTTACCGTGGATGGGCGCAGCGCGCGCCGAGGAACCGCTGCCGTGACAGTCTAAGCGAACGCGCCGTCGCTCTCCGTTCGCCACGTCGTCGAACGGAACGGTCGGCCGGTGGACGGAAAGGACCCGATGGACCTCACGGAGGAAGGACTGCTCGAGGCGATCCGCCGCGTCCTCTCCGGGGCCGGTCCCGAGGTCCGGGTGGGTGTCGGCGACGACGCCGCGGTCCTGGCGCCGACCGGCGGAGAGCTGGTCATCACGACCGATGCGATGGTGGAGGACGTGCATTTCGTCCGGGGACCGTCGGGGGCGCGCGATCTGGGGCACAAGGCGATCGCGGTGAACGTGAGCGACATCGCGGCCATGGGAGCGAGCCCCCGCGCCGCGGTCTGCGCCTGACCCTTCCGGCCGACGTCGAGACCGGTTGGGTGATGGAGCTGTTCGGCGGGATGCGCGAGGCATGCGACGAGTACGCGTTGTGGCTCGTCGGTGGAGACCTTTCCCGGGACGGGACGTCTCGATCGCGATCACCGTGACGGGCGAGGTCGCGCCGGGGAAGGCGGTGCTCCGATCCGGAGCCCGCCCCGGCGAACCGGTTGGTCGTCACCGGCGAGCTCGGTGCGAGCGCCGCAGGTTTGCGGCTCACGCACGTGCGGACGATGCCGGGCGCGCGGGAGCTCGCCCTGGTGCGCCGCCACCTCCGCCCGACCGCGCGCGTGGGGGAGGGCGGCGTGCTGGCACGCCACGGCGCCACCGCCATGATCGACGTGTCGGACGGGCTCGCGCTCGACCTCTCCCGTTTGGCGCGCGCCAGCGGCGTCGGGGCGCGCCTCTCGATGGACGACGTCCCCGTGGCCGAGGGTGCCACGATCGACGACGCGCTCGGCGGTGGGGAGGACTACGAGCTGCTGGCCACGCTGCGGCGACGCCGGGGATCGTCGAGGCGGCGCGGATCGAGCTCAGGGAAGCCTTCGGCGTGACGCTCACCGACATCGGCCAGATCGTCGAGGGGGCCGATCTCACGGCGGTCCGGCGCGACGGCACGGAGCGTCCGCTCGAACCAACCGGTTGGGACCACTTCCGATGACCGCCGTCGCGCCTCGACCGCGCGCGCTCACGATCGCCGGCTCCGATCCCGGCGGCGGCGCGGGCATCCAGGCCGACCTCAAGACGTTCAGCGCGCTCGGCGTGTACGGGATGACGGCGATCACCGCGATCACCGTGCAGAACACGAAGGGCGTCTACGGGTACGAGGCCATGGCCCCGAAGCTGGTGGAGGAGCAGATCCGTGCGGTGACGACCGACATCGGCGTCGATGCCGCCAAGACCGGCATGTTGGCGAACCGAGGCATCGTCCGGGCGGTAGCGACGTCCGTCGAGGAGCTGGCGATCCCCAACCTGGTCGTGGATCCCGTGTTCGTCTCCAAGCACGGCCACCTGCTCTTGGCCGAGGACGCGGTCGCTGAGATCCGGTCGAGGCTCCTGCCGCTCGCGGCGCTCGTCACCCCGAACCTGGCCGAGGCGAGCGGGCTCTCGGGTCTGCCGGTCGAGGCGAGGGACGACATGCGTCGGGCCGCCGACGCGATCCTCGCGTCAGGGGTGCGCGCGGTCCTGGTGAAGGGAGGTCATCTCGAGGCCTCGACCGAAGCGGCCGATCTGTTCGTCTCGGGCGGGGTCGAGCGATGGCTGACGACCGACCGGATCGATATGCCCCACACGCACGGGACCGGGTGCACGCTGTCGGCGGCGATCGCGGCGCATCTGGCGATGGGTTGGGAACCGTTCGAGGCCGTGGAGGCGGGCAAGGCGTTCGTGACGGAGGCGATCCGGCACGGGCTCGAGCTGGGCGAGGGGATCGGGCCGGTGGATCAGCTGTGGTCGATCCCGCCCGGCGACCGCCGGTAGCGGGGCCTACGGCGTTCGTTGGGGGATGCGGGTGACCTTGCCGGCCTTGATGCAGGACGTACATACGTGCAGACGGCGAGGGGTGCCGTCGACCAGGGCCCGGACCTTCTGGATGTTCGGGTCCCAGCGACGGTTGTTCCGCTTGTGGGAGAAGGTCACCGTCTTGCCGAAGAACGGCTTCTTCCCGCAGATCTCGACACACCGCAGCCATAGGGTGACCAGGGTAACAGACGCTTGTGGAGCGACCCGCTCAGCCGAGCGCCGACTGGATGCCCTGGTCCAGCGCCTTCTGCGACAGCTGGCCGTCCCACGACGACACCATGGTGCCGTCGGCGTCGTAGAAGACCGTGACCGGCTGTCCGATCATCCCGAGCGAGTCCCGGATGGCACCGGTCGGGTCGAAGATGCTCGGGTACTGGAGGCCGTGGTCGGCGATGAAGCCGCGAGCGCCGTCCAGGGAATCCAGGATGTCGACCCCGAGGAACTGCATGCGGTCACCGTACGTCTGGCTCGCGTCATGCAAGCAGCGGCGCCTCGGCCTTGCACGGGGCGCACCATGCGGCCCAGATGTTGACGACGACCGGTGTCCCCTTCAGCTGCGTCAGCAGCTGCTGGTAGCTGTTCACGTCGAACGTCGGCAGCTCGGCTACGTGGGTCGGCAAGAGCGGTGCGGTGGTGGCGTTCTGCGCCGGGGGTCCGGTGTCGGCGGTGCCGGCGGGGTCCGGCCCCGAGCCGCCGCACGACGCCGCGACCGAGAGCAGCGCGAGGAGCGGGAGCAACGTCAGCAAGGTTCGCAAGCGGGGGAGCGCCATCCTTCGCATGATAGAACCGGTCCCCGATGAGGAAGGCTCCGTGAAGCTCACGCTCGGTTCCCCGATCCTCGACATCGATCCCCGCCTGGCCAAACGGCGAGCGGGCTCGCGGTCGAAGGATCCGTTGGATGCGCACGAGGTCCTCTTGCGCATCGGGGTGCGAACCGTCGGCGACCTCTTGCATCACTACCCGCGGCGCTACATCGACCGCTCGCGGGTGGAGACGATCCGGGATCTGAAGGCGGGAGAGTACGCGACGGTCATCGCGTCGGTGCGCAAGGTCGCGAAACGGCAGACGCGGCGACACCAGACGATGGTCACCGTCACGCTGTACGACAAGACCGGCTCTCCTCGATCTGACGTTCTTCAACCAGCCGTGGCTCGCGTCGCTCTACAAGGAGGGACAGGAGCTGGCCGTCTCCGGCGTGGTGACGCTCTACCGTGGTCGGACCCAACTGGCGAACCAGGAGGTCGAGCTCCTCCGCGGCGACGACACCGACCTGATCCACACCGCGCGCATCACACCCGTGCACCCGGCGTCGGAGGGCATCACGACGAGGACGATCCGCGAGCTGGTGTATGCGGCGCTCGAGCAGCTCCCGAAGATCCGCGACCCGCTCCCGGCCGAGTTGGTCGAGGCCGAAGCGCTCTCCGACTACGACCAGGCGCTTCGGAAGATCCACTTCCCTGAGCATCCCGGCCAGCTCGCTCGAGCCCAGGAACGGCTGAAGTTCGACGAGCTCTTCACGCTGGAACTGGGCGTCGCGTTCCGCAAGCACCGGGTGGAGGTCGAGCAGACCGGCGTAGCGCACACGGCGGCAGGTCCGCTGACGGAGCGGCTCGGCCGGACGCTGCCGTTCGAACCGACCGGGGCACAGGAGCGAGCCATCCGAGCCGTCGACGAGGCCATGGAGCGACCGCGGCCGATGAACGTGCTCCTGCAGGGCGACGTCGGTGCCGGCAAGACCTTGGTCGCGCTCCATGCGGCGCTCGTCGCGATCCAATCCGGCCATCAGGCCGCGATCATGGCCCCGACCGAGGTGCTGGCCGGGCAGCACCTGCGGTCCGTCGCTTCGCTGCTCGAGGGCGTGGGCGGAGTCTCGTTCCTCGATCTGGCGCGCGAGGCGGCGAAGGACGACGGGCAGGCCTCGCTGCTCGATCCCGCGCCCGCCGGTCCTCCGGATGCATCCGTGACGTACGCGCTGCTGACCGGCGCGGTCACCGGGAAGGACCGCGCGCATGTCGTGCAGGGGATCGCGGACGGCGCGGTGGACCTGACGATCGGCACGCACGCCCTGGTGCAGGAAGGGGTGTCGTTCCACGAACTGTCGCTCGCGGTCGTGGACGAGCAGCATCGCTTCGGCCTGCATCAGCGGATGGCGCTGAAGGGCAAGGGCGTCGAGCCGGACGTCATGATCATGACGGCGACCCCGATCCCGCGGACCCTGGCGCTCACCTACTACGGCGACCTCGACGTGATCGTGCTCGACGAGATGCCGAAGGGCCGCCAGCCGATCGAGACGCGCGCCGCCCGTACCCCGGAGGAGCGTGAACGTGCCTACGACCTGGTGCGCGAGGAGGTTGGTGCCGGCCGGCAGGGCTTCGTGGTCTGCGCGGCGATCGACGAGGGGAACCGATCGCAGGTCAAGGCGGCCGAGGCCGAGGCCGAGCGCCTGGCGACCCAGGTCTTCCCCGACCTCCGCGTGGACCTGCTGCACGGACGCATGCGGCCGAAGGAGAAGGCGTCGGTGATGGATCGATTCCGCGACGGGGAGACCGATCTGTTGATCTCGACCACGGTGATCGAGGTCGGCGTCGACATCCCGAACGCGACCGTGATGCTCGTGGAGAACGCCGAACGGTTCGGTCTCGCCCAGCTGCACCAGCTCCGCGGCCGGATCGGCCGCGGAGCGCACCGGGGCTACTGCGTCTTGTTCGACGAGTCCGACGCGGAGAACGAGGAGGCGCGAGCGCGCGTCGAGGCGATGGTTCGCACCACGGACGGGTTCGAGCTGGCGGATGAGGATCTTCGGCTGCGCGGTGAGGGAACGCTGTTCGACACGAAGCAGTCCGGCATGCCCGATCTCAAGCTGGCGCGCCTCGCCGACGACCTGGAGTTGGTCCGCCGGGCGCGCGTTCGAGCGTTCGCGTTGATCGGGGACGACCCGCACCTCGAGGCGCACCCGTCGTTGCTCGCCGAGCTCCGGTCGCGGTTCGAGGCCTCGATCGACTGGCTGTTCCGCTCCTGAGCGCGGCAGGGCGCCGCCTGCACGGAGCCCCGAGCCGCCGGGCGTAGGCTCCGGGCATGCGGGTGATCGCCGGGAGCGCGAAGGGTATGCGGCTCGGCCCGGTTCCACCCGGCGTCCGCCCGGTCTCGGACCGGGCGCGCGAGGGGCTCTTCTCGAGCCTCGCCCTCGACATCCCGGATGCCCGCGTGCTCGACCTGTACGCCGGAACGGGAGCGATGGGGATCGAGGCGCTGTCGCGGGGCGCCGAACACGCCGTCTTCGTGGATCGGGCCTACCAGGCGTCGGCGGCGATCCACGACAACCTAGACCGAACGCGGCTGGTGGACCGGGCCACCGTCGTCACGCAGGACGTCAGCGCGTTCGTGGCCCTCGCGCCTGAGACGGACGGCCCGTTCGATCTGATCCTGCTCGACCCTCCCTACGACGTCGCCACCTCCGAGCTGGAGGGCGTCCTCGCCGGGCTGGGACCGAAGGTGCTCTCCGACCAGGGATGGACGGTCGTCCTGACGAGGGGGTTCAAGAGTTCCACGCCTGTCATTCCAGTACACTGGGCCGTCGCGAGGCAGCTCCGCTACGGCGACAGCTTCGTCATCTTGTACCGGGAGGTTTCATGGGCCTGACCGCCCTCTGTCCGGGGACGTTCGACCCGGTGACGAACGGCCACCTCGACATCATCGGTCGCACCAGCGCGACCTTCGACGTCGTGGTCGTGGGCGTCTTGGAGAATCCCTCCAAGCAGCCGGTCTTCGCCGTCGAGGAACGCGTGTCCATGCTGGAGGAGGCCTGTTCGGCCATGTCGAACGTCTCCGTGCGGCCGTTCTCCGGGTTGCTGGTCGAGTTCGCGAAGGTGCAGGGTGCGACATCCATCGTGAAGGGCTTGAGAGCGGTGTCCGACTACGAGTACGAGATCCAGATGGCGCAGATGAACCTCCGCCTGGGGGCGGTCGAGACGCTGTTCATGCCCACCAACCCGAAGTGGTCGTTCCTGTCGTCCTCGCTCGTGAAGGAGGTCGCGCGCTTCGGCGGCGACGTCGAGGGGCTGGTGCCCGACCATGTCCGCAAGCGCCTCATCGACCGCATGGGAACGTGGGCCTGATGGACCTCGCCGGACGCCTCCAGCAGCTCGAAGAGATGGTGCGCGACGCCAAGTCGATGCCGCTGTCGTCGTCGGCGCTCCTCAACCGCGACGAGGTCCTGGACATGCTCAAGGAGATGCAGGAAACGCTGCCGGAGGAGATCAAGCAGGCACGGTGGATCGTGAAGGACCGAGAGGACCTGTTGGGGAAGGCGCGCCAGGACGCGGAACGGATCGTGGAGCAGGCGAAAGAGGATCAGCTGCGGATGGCGCGGAAGGAAGAGGTCGTGCACCGGGCGGAGGAGGAGGCCGACCGCATCGTCGCCGAGGCCGAGCAGCAAGCCATGGACGCTCGTGCCGAGGCTGAGAGCTACGTCGACGCCAGGCTCGCGCAGTTCGAGATCGCGCTCCGCAGGATCCTCGAGGAGGCGCAGTCGACGACGCGCGCGCTTGCCAAGACGCTCGACCAGGTGGAGGTCGGGCGCGACCGACTCCGCGCCCCGACGACCGCGGCGGAGCAGGAGTTCGGCACCGAGCCGGAGGCTCGAGCTGTTCGACGCGGAGGAGGACCGATGACGATCGACCCGATCGACGTCCGTGATCTGATCGGACATCCGGGGATCTCGCGGCTCTCGCACGTGGGCGGGACCCTCGAGGGTTTGGGCACGGAGGTCGCCACCCTCAAGACGGATGAGTTGGTCCACGGCGACCTGCTGCTCGAATCGGTGGTGGAGGGCATCCTCGTCACCGGGCACCTGGACGGGACGTTCGCGCTCCGGTGCGCGCGCTGCCTCAAGGAGTTCGAGCAGCCGGTCCGGGTCGACGTGCACGAGCTCTTCTCGACCTCTCCCGCGGTCGACGACGACGACGTCTACCCGCTCGACGCGGAAGGTTGGCTCGACCCCGAGCAGATGGTCCGTGACGCGCTCGGCCTGGAGCTGCCGTTCTCGCCGCTGCACAGCCCCGACTGTCTGGGCCTGTGCAGCGTGTGCGGGGGCGATCGCAACCTCGGAGAGTGCCCCGGCGATCACCCCGAGATCGATCCGCGTTGGGCCGAACTCGAGCTCGTGCTCCACGAGTTGGAGGACCGGAACTGACGCATCCGAAGACGTGTCCGAAGGACGAGGAAGGAAGGAACACCATGGCCGTCCCCAAGAAGAAGCAGAGCAAGACGCGGAGCGCCAAGCGCGCCGCGAACTGGAAGAGCGAGGCGCCACCGTACGCGGAATGTCCGCAGTGCCATCAACCGAAGCTGCCCCACCGGGTGTGCAGCAACTGCGGCTACTACGCAGGCCGACAGGCCGTCGAGGTCGAGTAACTTCGTGAGCTCCGCTCCCGTCGAGGCGTCACTCGAGTCTTTGGACCGCGCCCTCGGCGTGTCGTTCTCCGACCCCGACATCCGGCAGGCCGCGCTCACGCATCGGTCGTACGCGTTCGAGCACGGAACCGAGATCACCAACGAGCGGCTGGAGTTCCTCGGTGACTCGGTGCTCGGGCTCATCGTGACGGACATGGCCTATGCGACGTTCCCGGATCTTCCGGAAGGTGCTCTGGCCAAGCTCCGGGCCGCGATCGTCAACATGTCGGCGCTGGCCGACGTGGCCCGCTCCCTCGGTCTCGGCGACATCGTCCTCCTCGGCAAGGGCGAGGAGCTCTCCGGAGGTCGCGACAAGTCGAGCATCCTCGCCGATGCCCTCGAGGCCGTGATCGGCGCCGTCTACCTCGACCGTGGGCTCGACATGTCCCGCGAGCTGATCGAGCGGCTCTTCCGCCCGCGGATGGATGCATACGTGCGCGGCGAAGGAGACCGCGACTACAAGACGATCCTGCAAGAGCTTGCCTCGCAGGAGCTCAACACGATGCCGGAATACCGGCTGGAGGAGCGCGGCCCCGACCACGCGAAGGAGTTCACCGCCACGGTCCACGTGGCCGGGGAAGCGCTCGGCACCGGGACGGGACGCTCCAAGAAGGAGGCCGAACAACAGGCGGCACGGGAGGCGCACGCGCGTATCTCGGAACGGATGACCGGAGCGGGATCGTAAGGGGGGAACGATTTGGAGCTGCCCGAGGTCGAGGTGATGCGTCGTGACCTGGAGAAGGATGTCGTCGGCCGCCGGATCAAAGAGGCGGAGGTCAAACCGTCCAAGAACGCGATGCGCGTCATCCGGCGCCACCCGAAGCGCAAGGACTTCACGTCACGCCTGGAGGGTCGGAAGATCACGAAGGTCGAGCGACGTGGCAAGTACCTCGTGATGCCGCTCGATTCCGGCGACGTGCTCGTCACGCACTTCGGCATGAGCGGGCAGTTCCAGCGAGGCACGGGGCGCGTGGCGATGCCACCCCACACGCACGTCGTCCTGACGTTCCAGCAGGGCGGGGACCTCCGCTACATCGACCCGCGGACGTTCGGAGAGATGTTCGTGTCGACCGCCGACGAGGTCGGCAAGATCAAAGAGCTCCAGCACCTCGCGATCGACCCGTTGGATCAGGTGTTCACGTGGCCGACGTTCCAATACCTCCTGGCCGAACGGGCCTCGAAGATGAAGCAGCTCCTGATGGATCAGAAGTTCATCGCGGGCCTCGGCAACATCTACTCCGACGAGGTGCTGTTCGCGGCGGGGATCCGCTTCGACCGGATGTCGGACACGTTGTCGTCGCAGGAGGTGCGCCGCCTCTACCGCGCGATCCAGGAGACGTTGCAGGATGCGATCAAGGCGCGCGGCACCACGCTCGAGGACGAAGCGTACGTCGACCTGTTCGGCAAGCCGGGGGAGTACGCCGTCGAGCTCAAGGTCTACGGCCGGGAAGGGCTGCCGTGCAGGCGGTGCCGGACGCCGATCCAGAGCGTCAAGATCTCCGGGCGGAGCGCGTACTTCTGTCCGCAGTGTCAGAGCTGAGGTCCGAGGAACGTCGTCAGACGATCTCGGCGCCGGCGTTGCGCATCCGCGCGATCGCTCGCTCGCCGTCCCCGGGGTCCAGGTCGACGGCGCGGACGGCATCCCGCACCACCTCCACGGGGAACCCGAGCGTTCGCGCGTCGAGCACGGTCTCGAGGACGCAGTAGTCCGTGGCGAGGCCACAGATCACCACTCGCTCGATCCCGCGTGAACGGAGCGACGCCTCGAGCGTCGTCGGCGACGTCTCTCCGCTCTCGGGGTCGCGCACGCTGAACCCGGAATAGCCGTCGCGGCCGTCGGCGCCCTTGCGGACGACCTCGCCCTCGACGTCGAGGTCCGGATGGAACGCGGCGCCCCAGGTCTCCTGCACACAATGCTCCGGCCAGATGCCGCCGTCCTTGAAGAAGTGCGGCGTGGTGGGAGGGTGCCAATCCTGCGTGTAGACCACTGATGCCCCGGCGGCGCGCGCCCGCGCTACCTCTTGGTTCACACGGGGCATGATGACGTCGCCGCCGTCCACCGAAAGGGTCCCCGACGGGTCGGCGAAGTCGTTCTGGATGTCGACCACCAAGAGTGCGGTTCGTTCGTCATAGGTCGTCACGCCGGGCAGCCTACTTCGCGGTTGCGGCAGACTGTGGCGATGCGGCGTGTACGTGTTGTCGTGGCCGGGCGCGTCCAGGGAGTGTTCTTCAGGGCGAGCTGTTCGGACCGGGCCCGAGCGGCCGGCGTGGCAGGCTGGATCCGCAACGCCGAGGACGGACGGGTGGAAGCGGTGTTCGAGGGTCCATCGGCCGCGGTCGAGACCATGGTGCGTTGGTGCCGGGAAGGCCCGCCGCACGCGCAGGTGGATTCGGTGGATATCCAGGAGGAAGCCCCGGCCGGCGAGACGGGATTCCGGATCTCGCGATAGGAAACTGCTGCCGCCTCCCCGGTTCGCCCGAAGGCCACTGTTAGCATCGCGCCGAATGTTCCTGCGTCAGATCCAGATCCGCGGCTTCAAGTCGTTCGCGGACAAGACCGTCCTGGAGTTCATCCCGGGCGTCAGCGTGATCGTCGGTCCGAACGGGTCGGGAAAGTCGAACCTGGTGGACGCGATCAGCTGGGCGCTCGGCGAGCAGGGCGCGCGCGCCCTCCGCGGCGGGCACATGGCCGACGTCATCTTCGCCGGCACGCCCTCTCGGCCGGCACTCGGCATGGCCGAGGTGAAGCTCGTCATCGACAACTCGGCCGGCAAGATCGCGGTGCCCATGTCCGAGATCGAGGTCAGCCGCACGATCTTCCGCAGTGGCGAGAGCGAGTACCGGGTCAACGGCCAGGTCGTGCGCCTGTTGGACGTCCAGGAGCTCCTGTCCGAGACGGGGATCGGCCGGGCGCTCCACACGGTGGTGGGTCAGGGTCAGCTGGAGGAGGTGCTGCTCGCTCGTCCGGAGGAGCGCCGGAAGTACATCGAAGAGGCCGCGGGCATCGCGAAACATCGTCGCCGCAAGGAACGCGCCGAGCGCAAGCTGTCGGGGCTCGACCAGGATCTCCTGCGTCTGCAGGACGTGTTGGCGGAGCTCCGCCGGCAGCTGAAGCCGCTCCAGCAGCAGGCCGAGATGGCCAAGAAGCACGAGACGCTCACCGAGCAGGCCGAGGAGCTCTCGCGCAAGCTGGCGGCCGCCCGGTTGCGGGCGTTGCTGCGCGAGCGGGAACGTCGCAAGGACGGGTGGGACCGCGGGCTGGAGGAGCGGAAGACCGCCCGGGAGCTGCTCGATAGCCTCGACGGGCAGGTGCTACAGGCAGCCGACGCCCGAGCGGCCGCGGCCCGCGGGCTCGCCGACGCCGAGCAAGCGTTCCGTGCCGCTCAGGCCGACCGTACCGAAGCCGATCAGGCGTTCCGGTCCGGCGTGGAGCGGGAGTCGGCCGCGCGCGAGAACCTGTCCGCCGAGGCGTCGCGAACGGCGCGGCTCGACGGTGTCGATCGCGAGCTCGCCCGCGCCGAACTGGAGCTGGCGCGCGTCCTCACCGAGCTCGATGCCGGAGAGGACGAGCTCGACCGAGCGGAGCAGGAGTTCCGGGCGGCGGAGGAGCATCGGCGCGAGATCGAAGACGTGCGGCGACGCATGGGCGAGGAAGCGGCCGGCCGGCGGGCCGAGATGGAAGCGCTCCGCCGGAGCCTGTCGTCGTCCGAGCGTGAACGGGAACGATTGGACGAAGGCCTGCGCGATGTCGCCGATCGCATCCAGACGCTCGAGCATGAGCGGGAGGGCCTTGAAGCCGACATCGAACGCGTGGACGGGCAGACGTCCCCGCTCGCAGATCGCCGGACCCAGCTCGAACAGGAGCGGCGCGGATCGGTCGAGAGGATCGAGGAGCTCGAGGACGTCGAGCGCCGCCATCAAGCCCGGATCGACCTGTTGGAGGCTCGTCGCCGCGACATCGAGGAAACCGCCGGGTCGCGATTCCTGGCCACGCACACGGGGCGGGCGATCGGCCTGCTCCGCGACCTGGTGAACGTCGAGCCGGGCCTGGAACGAGCCCTCGAGGCCGCCCTCGGGCCGCTGGCGGATGCGGTGGTCTACGACGACGGCGACCGGGCGATCGCCGACGCACCCGCTGGCGACGGCGCCATCTTCGCGATCGCGAAGGGTGGGCCGGTGGCGCTCGGCTTGCGTGGTGAGCGCGCCCTCCTATCCGTGGTCGAAGCGGAACCGGCTGCCCGCGGCATCGCGAGCACGGTGCTCCGCGACGTCTACCTGGTCGGGACCGTAGAGGAAGCGGTCGAGAAACAGAGCGCGCACCCGGTCGCGTCCTTCGTCACCCCCGAGGGCGTCCTGATCGGTCCCGCGGTGATCCACACGGCGAAGGAGGCCGACGCGAGGGCCCGGGAGATCCGCGCGGAGCTCAAAGTGTTGGAACACGACCTGGCCGCGACACGTAACGCCTTGAAGCCGAAGCGCGCGCGCGTGGACGAGATCGGCGCCGAGGCGGCGTTCCTCCAGGAGCAGGTCGACGCCGCCGACGCCGACATCACGTCGGCGGCGGAACGACTGTCGGTCATCGCGGCCGAGCTCGCGGGCCTGCGGAAGGAAGAGGAGATCCTGCGGCAGCGCGTCGTCGTCCTCGAGGACGGTATGGCGGTGTGGCGCGAACGCCTGGGAGACGCGGAGCCGTTGCCGGAGGAGATGCCGGAGCTTCCCCGCACGCCGCAACAACCCGTGTCGGCACGAGTGGCGGTCGAGACGCTCCGTCGTGATCGATCGCTGCTCGATGCGCGCCTCGTCGAGCTGCGCGCCGAGCGGGACGCGCTCGGCGCGCACGATCCGATCCAGCTGCGCGCCGAGCTGGAAGCAGCGGAGGCCGCACGTACACAGGCGGAGCAAACGATGCTCACGGCGGACGAGGCGGCCCTGGCCGCGTCCAACGCCCGCGACATGGCCGCCGAGGCCGAGCGTGGGGCCGCGGAGGCTGAGGCCGAGGTCAACCGCGCGTGGCGTGAGGCGTCCACCGAGCTGGACCGGCTGCGCGAGACGTACGAGGACGAGGACCGGCTCCGCGGCGACATCGAGCGTCGTGTCTCGGATGCGGAGCGTCTCCTGCGCGAAGGACATCGGCGTGAGCCCGCGGACGCGCTCATGGAGCTGTCCGAGGACGACTCGGTCGAGTCGCTGGAGAAGAAGTCGGAGCTGGTTCAGCGCCGGTTGGGGTTGATCGGCCGGGTCAACCTGCTCGCGACGGGAGAGTTCGAAGCGGTCCAGGAGCGACACGATTTCATGGCGCGCGAGCTGGACGATGTGCGCAAGGCACGGCGCGATCTGCTCGAGGTGATCGCCTTGGTCGACCAGGAGATCTCGGAGACGTTCGACGCGGCCTACCGAGACGTGGCGCGCGAGTTCGAACGGCTGATCGCGGAGCTGTTCCCGGGCGGCTCCGGGCGTCTCGTCCTGACCGATCCGGCTCAGCCGCTCTCGAGCGGTATCGAGATCGAGGCCTCCCCGGGACGCAAGCGCGTGAAGCGTATCTCCCTGCTCTCCGGAGGAGAACGTTCGCTCACGGCGATGGCGTTCCTCTTCGCGATCTTCACGGCGAGACCCAGCCCGTTCTACCTGATGGACGAGGTCGAGCCGGCGCTCGACGACGTGAACCTGCACCGGTTCCTCCGTCTGATCGACGGGTTCGCGAGCGAATCGCAGGTCCTGATCGTGACGCACCAGAAACGAACGATGGAGATCGCGGGCATGATGTACGGCGTCTCCCTCGCTCGAGACGGCACCACCAAGGTCGTCTGCCAGCAGATGGAGGAGCCGCGCGCGGCGCGCGAAGAGCGGGCCCGTCTCGAGGCCGAGCGCGAACGGGCCGAGGCATCGGTCGTCGTCGCCCAAACCTCTGCGGACGAAGAGCCCGAGTCGGTGCAGATGCCGGAGGGCGAACCGGTCCACTAGCCTGGGCTCGTGTTCCCCGTCCTGATCTTCTTCGGCATCGCGCTCCTCTGCGTGGTCGCCGGTGCCGTCGTCATCCGACGCCGGCGGGCGGTCTTCCGTTCGGACGAGGACTCCCTCCCGGACGACGATCTAGGCCCGTCCACGCCGGCCCCCGCGCTCGAGGTTCCCACGGGAGGGCTCGGCCAACGCGTCCGGGCGCTGTTCGGGGGCGGCGTGTCCGACGTCACCTGGAAGGAGCTCGAGGAACTCCTGGTCAAGGCGGACGTGGGCCCCCGAGGCTCGGCCGACCTGGTACGGCGCGTCCGTGACGTGTTCGAGCCGGGCGGCGATCCCGCGAAGGTGCTGCGACGCGAGATCGTGGCGGTCCTCGGACCCGATGAACAGCTCCACCTCGCGGCGGACCGCCTCGCGGTGATCCTGGTCGTGGGTGTCAACGGCTCGGGCAAGACCACCACGATCGGGAAGCTCGCCAGGTATCTCGCGGGTCAGGGACACACGGTGAGCCTCGCGGCGAGCGACACGTTCCGCGCGGCCGCCGGCGAGCAGCTCGAGGTGTGGGCGCAGCGGTCCGGCGCGCACATCGTCGCGCAGCAACGAGGAGCCGATCCCGGAGCGGTCGCTTTCGACGCCGTGACGTCCGCGACGGCACGCGGGTCGGACGTGCTGATCGTCGACACCGCCGGGCGGCTCCACACGAAGGCGCCGCTGATGGACGAGCTCGCCAAGGTGAAGCGGGTGATCGAGAAAGCCGGCGCCGAGGTCGACGAGACGTTCCTGGTACTCGACGCGACGACCGGCCAGAACGGCATCGCACAGGCGCGCGCGTTCACCGACTCGGTGGAGCTCACCGGGGTCGTCTTGACGAAGATGGATGGGTCCGCGAAAGGCGGGGTGGTCATCGGCGTACGCGAGGAGTTGGGTGTTCCGGTCCGGTTCGTCGGTGTGGGCGAGGGCGCGGACGATCTCCGGCCGTTCCGGGCGGAGGCCTTCGCCGACGGCTTGCTGAGGAGCTAGCGGATGGCGAGCATCCTGATCGTCGAGGATCATCCGACGATGCGGGATGCCATGCGCCTGGTCCTCGAGGAAGACGGCCACCAGGTGGAGGAGGCCTCCGACGGCGAGGTCGGCATCGCGATGGTGCGGGACCGGGCTCCCGACGTCGTACTCCTCGACCTCAACATCCCCGTCGTGTCGGGGGCCGAGGTGCTCGAGACGCTGAAGTCCGACCCGGCCACGGCCGGCGTGTTGGTGGTCGTCGTCACCGCGACGGGTGAGGAGGGGCGGCGGAAGGCGATGTCGCAGGGCGCCGACGGCTACATCACGAAGCCGTTCAGCCCGCTCGCCCTGCTCCGCTCAGTGGAGCGGGTACTTCGAGGTCCCGGGCCGTCGGTATCGTGACGGTGAACGTGGCTCCCTCGCCCGGCTCCGCTTCCAGGGCGATCCAGCCCCCCATCGCCTCCGTCAGCTGCCTCGCGATGTAGAGGCCGAGCCCTGCGCCCTCCGAGTGAGCCGCCGACGACTCCGTCTGATGGAAGCGATCGAAGATCGCTTCGCGCTCGTCCGGTGTCACGCCCGGTCCATGGTCTCGAACCGCGAACGTCACGGTGCCTTCGGAGCGAGAATCGATGCGGAGCTCGACCTTCGCATCCGAAGGCGAGAACTTGATCGCGTTCATCAATAGATTCGTGAGGACCTGGATCAAGCGTTGGCCGTCGACGACGAGCTCCGGCGGAGCGTCGGGATCCTGGAACGTCTCCACCCGTTCGCCCAGCTCGCCCAGACCCTGGCACGCTTCGAGCAGCAGGGAACGGGTATTCACGGGGTGCGGCATGAACGTGAGCTTGCCGGCCTCGATCCTGGAGATCAGCAGCAGGTCCTCTACCAGTCGGATCAATCGGTCGGTTTGGGAGTGGATGATCATCAGGTACTCCTGCACCTCTTCGACCGAGAGCTCCGCGTGACGCCGCCGCAGCGCATCCACGAACCCGCGGACGGCGGTGAGGGGCGTCCGGAGCTCGTGGCTGGTGATCGCGACGAAGTCGGACTTGAGCTCGTCGAGCTCCCGGAGCCGGACGAGCATCTCCTCCTGTCGGGCGCGGAGCCGCGCGGCCTGGACGACCAACGAGACCTGGTCCGCGAGGCGTCCGAGCTGCAGCAGGCGCTCCCGATCGATGGATCCCGGCTGGTCGCCACGTTCGTGCAGGATGCCGATGACCGCGTCGCCGGCCCGCAGCGGAACGACCGCTTCCGCGGGGTCCTGTCGAAGGCTCGGTCGCGACAGCTCGGGTCCCGAGGCGAACGGTTCGCTGCCGGCGATGAACCGTGTGTTCCGTCGGTAGCCGGGGTCGCCGTAGACACCCGCGGCCACCAGCTCCTCCGAGCCCCCCTCACCGGATTCGAGCAGCAGCACCCCGAGTGAGTCGCACTCCATCTCACGGCCTACCGCCTCGGCGATCTCCTGGATGCCCTGAGCCGGATCTTCCGACGCGACGCCTGCGAGGATCGCCGTGTGGAACGCCGACAGGTCGCGGCGGGCCTCGGCCTCCCGCTTGACGGCTTCCTCAGCTCGCATGGCCGCTTCCTCGGCGGCGATCGTTCGGTCCGTCGCGTGTTCGGCTTCCTTGCGGAGCGAGCTGGCGAACACCCCCGCGACCAAGGCGATGACCGCGGCCATGCCCACGCGGAACGCCACCGCGGGGCCGACGAAGTGATAGCTGGGGAACTCCTCCGCCAGGTACATCTCCCTGGCGATCTCCGAGACGAGGAGCACCGGCAGCGGGGCGAACGCCCCAAGGATCCCGTACCGCATGGCGCCCTCGATCGGCAAGAGGTAGGCCATGACCCAGGCCGGGTCGGAGGGCTTCGCGGCGGCGACCCAGACCCATTCGAGGATGACGACGGTGTCCAACATGAAGGCCACGGCGCCCACCCATCGGACGTCGGAGAGCCGTCTGGCCTGGTTGACGAACTGCGTGAAGAAGAGGTTGCTGAGCAACATCCCCAGCGTGAGGACCAAACCGAGCTCGAAGGCGTACGACGGCGCGTTCGGGTCGACGCGTTCGACCATGGTCTGGACCAGGGCGTACGCGATGAGGAGCCAACGGACCTTGACGAGGCCAAGCTCCAGTCGCTTGGCTTGCTCGAGATCTCGCCTCATCGGCGTTCTCATCCCTGCGGGCGGCTAGAATCGACGGCGCGAGCGGTACCGCCCGGCCCACCGCTCCGCCCTACGTACTCATGTTCGACACGTTAACCGACCGCCTGAACGGCGTCTTCAAGAAGCTCCGCTCCCGAGGCAAGCTCCACCCGAAGCAGGTGGACAACGCGCTGGGTGAGATGCGCGTGGCCCTGCTCGAGGCCGACGTTTCCGTGGAGGTCGTCGACGACCTCCTCTCCCGTGTTCGGGCCAGGGCGCTGTCCGAGGAGATCATGAAGAGCCTCACGCCTGGTCAGCAGATCGTGAAGGTCGTGAACGAGGAGCTCACGGTCACGCTGGGCGGCGAGCATCACCCCTTCCAGCTCGCCCAAGCGCGTCCGGTGGTCATCATGATGGCCGGGGTCCAGGGGTCCGGGAAGACCACCGCTTGCGCCAAGCTCGCGTTGCTCCTGAAGGGGAAGGGCCGCCGGCCCTTGCTGGTCGCCGCCGATCTCGAGCGGCCGGCGGCCGTCGAGCAGTTGCGCACGCTCGGACGCGAGATCGGCGTCCCCGTGTTCTCCGAGGGGCGCGACCCGGTCAAGGTGGCGAAGGCGGGCGTGAAGGAGGCCGAGCGCCAACAAGCCGACGTCGTCATCATCGACACCGCCGGGCGGCTGCACGTCGACGCCGACATGATGAAGCAGGCGCGGCGGATCCGTGACGTGGCGAAGCCGCATCACGTGTTGATGGCGTGCGATGCCATGACCGGTCAGGACGCCGTGGTGCAGGCGCGGGCGTTCATGCACGAGGTCGACACGACCGGCTTCATCCTCACGAAGCTCGACGGCGACGCGCGAGGCGGCGCCGCGCTCTCGATCACGGCGGTGACCGGCCTCCCGGTGTACTTCGTCGGGACGGGTGAGAAGCCAGCCGATCTCGAGCCGTTCTACCCCGACCGCATGGCCGGGCGCATCCTGGGCATGGGCGACGTCCTGACCTTGATCGATAAGGCGCAGGAGTCCATGGACGCCGACGCCGCTCGGGCCTCGGCGGAACAGCTGCTCAAGGGTCAGTTCACGCTGGACGACTTCCTCACGCAGCTCCGGGAGATGCGGAAGCTCGGTCCGATCCAGGATCTGCTGAAGATGCTCCCCGGGGTGCCCGGAGGCCGCGACGCGATGAAGGAGCTGGCGAACCAAGTGGACGACGGTGAGCTGCGGCGCGCCGAGGCCATCATCCTGTCCATGACGCCGGAAGAGCGGCGGAATCCCGCTATCATCCATGGGTCCCGACGCCTGCGGATCGCCAACGGCTCGGGTTCCACGACCAGCGACGTCAACGGGTTGCTCAAAGACTTCGAGGGCGCTCGCAAGATGATGCGGACCATGATGGGCGGCAAGCGGATGCCCGGCATGATGAAGATGCCGGCCGGCGCCCCCAAGAACAAGAAGCGATAGAGCCAGAGAGACGAGAGGGAACGACGATATGGCGACGAGGATCAGGCTGCGGCGGATGGGCGCGAAGAAGCGGCCTTTCTACCGTGTCGTGGTGGCTGACCAGCGGGCTCCCCGCGACGGCCGCTTCATCGAGAACATCGGCAAGTACCACCCGCTGGAGGATCCCTCGTTGATCGAGATCGACGAGGAGCGCGCCCTGCACTGGCTCCGCGTCGGCGCGCAGCCGAGCAGCCAGGTGCGCAACCTCATGGTGAAGATCGGCATCTGGGACCGATTCGTCGAGGAACGCCCGTCCGCCGCCGACCTCGTCCGGACGCGGACCGAGAAGCCGACCGCCGGGAAGGTTTCGAAGAAGGCCGCCGCGAAGGCGGCGGCAGAGGCCGAGGCTCCCCCCGCACCGGCTGAGGTTCCGGCATCGCCCGCGGAGGACGCCGTCGCGGCCGGGCCTGCGGCAGACGTTGCTCCCGAGGTGGAGGCGCAGGCCGAGGCGGCGCCGGCGGAGGAGACGACCGACGGTGAGGCGGAGTCATCCTCGGATGCGACCGTTCCCGCGGAAGAGCCGGTCGTCGAGGCGTCGGCCGAAGCACCCGCTGAAGATGCGCCGGCGTCGGAGGAGACGTCAGAGGCGTGAGAGAGCTGGTCGAGTTCCTGGCGCGGGAGTTGGTGGACGATCCGGAGGCCGTGTCGGTCACGGAGTCCGCGGACCAACGTGGCACCCTGCTCACCGTCCGGGTCGCACCCGACGACATGGGCAAGGTGATCGGCCGGGGAGGGCGCACCGCGAAGGCGATCCGTTCCGTCGTGCGTGCTGCCGCCACCCGCCAGGGTGTGTCGGTGCACGTCGACATCGCCGACTGACGTGTCCGAGCCGACCGTCGTCGTCGGCAAGGTGACCAAGGCCCACGGCCTGCACGGTGAGGTCATGGTGCTCGTGTTCTCCGACAATCCCGATCGATTCGAACCCGGCTCATCGATGTTCTTCGAGGACGGTCGCGAGGTCCGGGTCCGCACGTCTCGGCCGAACGGCGGACGACTCCTCGTGGCGTTCGAGGGCGTGGGCGACCGCAACGCCGCCGACGCCCTGCGGGGGCTCACGCTCGTCGTCCCGCGGTCGTCGCTGCCGGAGCTCCCCGAGGGCGAGTTCTGGCCGCACCAGCTGGAGGGTTGTGTGGTGGTGACCGAGTCGGGCAGGACGCTCGGCGCCATCACGGACGTCGTCGCCAACCCCGCGCAGGACCTCTGGGTGGCCGTGGATGAGTCGGGAACGGAGATCATGGTCCCCGCCATCCGTGAGGTGGTCGTCGACGTCGACGTGGAGGCGGGGCGGGTCCTTGTCCGAGACATCCCCGGCCTCACGGCGCCCGACGATCCGCTCACGCCGTCGGTGTGACCTCCGACACCGTGACGGGTTGATCGAGAGCACACCCGGTCTGTGTCGTGGGTCCTCCGGTCCCCGAAGCGGTCGGCGTAGCGTCGACGCATCGAACCCATGGAGGTGGCGGAGATGCTTTCGGGAGACATCGCCAAGCACCAGATCCAGGATCGGATCCGCGCGGCAGAGCAGGATCGCCTCTCTCGCACCGCGCGAGTGGATCGAGGTCGAACCCACCCAGCCGCGGTCCGTCGGGTGGGGAGTGGCCTCCTCGCCGCGATCGTCGGCCGCCGACGCAAGGCAACTCCGACGTCTGCCGGGGTGCGTTTGGCCTGAGGGGGCCTCCAAGGCGCATCCTCACCGAGGGACCCCGCAAGGGGTCCCTCGCTCGTTCCGTCCGCTCGGCGCGCTAGCCTCCGTCCATGCGGATCGACATCTTCACCATCTTCCCGGAGATCTTCGAGAGCCCGCTCCGTGAGAGCCTCCTGGGTCGCGCGGCGGCGGCCGGCATCCTCGACATCCGGATCCACGACATCCGTGATCAGACGAACGATCCGCATCGTCAGGTGGACGACGAGCCGTTCGGCGGTGGCCCGGGGATGGTCATGAAGGCCGAGCCGCTCTTCAGAGCCGTCGAGGCGCTCGGTCCGGACCGGGGGAGGACGATCGTGCTCTCTCCCGCGGGGCGCCGGCTCGACCAGCCGCTCGTCCGCGAACTCGCCACGGACGCGTCTCTCGTGCTCGTCTGCGGGCGTTACGAAGGGATCGACGAACGGTTCGTGGAGGGGCTGCCTGCGGAGGAGATCTCCATCGGGGACTACGTGCTCTCGGGCGGAGAGCTCCCCGCGCTCGTCCTGCTCGAAGCCGTGACGCGGCTCGTCCCCGGCGTGATCGGAACAGAGACGTCGCACGAACAGGACTCGTTCGGCGACGACGGCATCCTCGATCATCCCCACTACACGCGGCCTCGCGAGTTCCGAGGGATGACGGTCCCCGACGTGCTCGTGTCGGGGAACCACGCTGAGATCGAGCGGTGGCGGGCGGATGCGGCTCGACAGAAGACGCGCCGGAATCGCCCCGACCTCCTGCCGTGAGTGACGCCAGCTGCAGCGAAGCCAGGTGCATAAGCCGACAGGGCAACCCTCGCAGATGACCCCGCCGGCTTAGCCGCGACGACCCGCTACGGCAGTAGATGGATCGTATTCTTCGACGTTTCGGGGTCGAAGTATTCGAGCAGTAGCGTGCCCCGGGCGCCCTCGAATTCATCCGTGCCACCGGAGACGATCAAAGAATCACCATGCTCAGCGAAAGAGTCGTTGGCATGCAGCGTTCCAGACGTCACGATCTTGCCGCGACCGTCGAACGTGAACTCATCGATGCACATGAGGAACTTGGATGGCAGGTACGTGCACGTAACACGATCCATCCCGACCTTGTGGGTCTTGGCGGCATCGTCGAACAGCGTGTCGAAGAAGATGTCCTGGTCGCCCTAGGAGAACCCTTGCCTGCCGGCATCGACGTGGTGGTACTTCGCGGTCTGGGAGTAGACGGTAAGCGTCTCCTCAGTCGCGATCCTGCCGGCCGCTGAAGCCATCACGCCGGCCGTGACAACGATGGTCAAGACGAGTGCCGATGCAACCCAGCCAAGCAACTTCCAGTGCATGGAACCCCCTCTGCTCGCGCGGGCTATCTTCGGATGGTGGGATTGCAAGCCGACGATGCGACCCGGGGATGAGCGCGGACTGCCTAAAGACGCTCGTTGCTCAGAGGCCGGCGATCTTCGCCAGGCCGTCGACCTTCTTCAGGACGTAGCGCTGTCCCTCGCGCCGGACGAACCCTCGACGCTGCAGATCCGACAGGCTCCGGGTGACGTTCTCGCGGCTCCCTCCACAGAGGCTCGCGAGGTCGGCGTGCGTGACAGCGGGGATCATCACCCCATCCTCCGGGAGGTTGTCCAAGCTCGGTGTCGCGAGCTGTAGCAGCCGCTTGGCCACCCGCCCCTTGAGGTCCAGGAAGAGAAGATCGTCGACGAACGCTTCGCTCGACTCGATCTGGCGTGCCAAGGCTCTGAGGAGGCTGCGAGATGCCGCGGGCTCCGAGGCCAGGAAGTCCAGGAACCCATCGGAGGGGACCGCCCATACCTCCGAATCTGAGAGGGTCAACACGCTCGCAGTGCGAGCGCTCTCCGCCAGGATGCCGAGCTCTCCGACGAACGCCGGAGTGTCGACGGTCGCGTGGAGGATGCGGTTGCCGGTTACTGAGACCGACGCGATCTCCACACGACCCGTCAACAAGAAGAAGACCTCATCGGCTGGGTCCCCCTGGTGGCAGAGATAGGTTCCTTTGCGGTAGTTGCGAAGCCTCCCTTGATCGCCGAGCACACGAGCGGCCTTCGCAGGGAGGCCGTCCAGCAAGGGGGTGGCCACCATCGCTTCCGCGATCTCTACATGTTGGGTCTTCGCGTTGACCATAGGTCGTAGCGTATCGAGACCGGGGGCGTGACGCGAACGAGCCCGGGGCGCACCCCGGGCTCGTTGATGGATCTTGGAGCGGACCTTACGGGAGCTTCTTCGCGTGCCTCTTCATCTTGCTGACCCGGGCGGCCGCCGTCTTGGTCTGCTTCTTCTCGACCTTCTGCGGCGCCTTCGGAGTGATCTTCTTCTCCGCCATGAACCTCTCCCTTCTCGTTGCCCTCTTGGGGCTCCACCCAACGGGAGAATCGTCGTTCGTTATCGTCGAGAGGGTTGTGATGAACGACAGGTCGGGACGGTGTTCTCCATCACTCAAAGGAGTGTGACGTCCGTCACACGGAATAGTGACGGACGTCACCTTCACGCATCGAGCTCCGGCAGCGGTATCGGGTCGGGACGAGGGGTGCACGCACCGCAGTGGAGCGCGTCCTCGACGACGAGCGCCTGGGTCGGTCCCTTTCCCCGGAACAGCTCCAGGATGAACGGTTGCGTCTTCGCGTGGTCCTCACACACGCCTCGGCCACAGAACCGGCATACCCCAACCGCGGTTCGTCGGCAGTGCCAACAATCCATCCTCGGTTTCCCCCTCGATCCTTTGGCTCAATGCTGCCACGTCCTATCGGCGGGCAGCTTCAGGCTTCCACGGCGGAACGCCTCTCGAACGGCAAGGTCGAACCCCTCCCGATCGAGACAGAATGCGCGGACGGGCGTCCGCGCCACGACGCTCGCCGTGCGCGGGACGTCTCGCAGCAGCGCGATCTCGCCGAAGTGGCTCCCCGCCGCCATCGTACGGAGCAGGGTTCCGTTACGAACGACGTCCACCTGGCCTGAGCGAAGCGAGTAGAACGCGTCGCCGATCTCCCCCTGCACCACCAACGATACCCCGGGGCTGGCAGTCACCCAGCGACCGTGCGCGAGGAGCTTCGAGAGGTCCTCCGTGCCGAGGGTCGAGAACGCCGGCATCTCACGGAGCTCGGCGAGCGTCTGCAAGGTCAGTGCGAACGTCGGAGCCGCGATCGCGTCGGCGAGCAGTCGATCGAACGTCGCCTCATCGACGGCGAACAGCTCAGCGTCGTCTACCGCTCTCACGGTCGCTGCCCTCGGTGACGACCCCAGCAGGGCCAACTCGCCGAACGAGTCTCCCCGAGTCAGCGTTCGCAAGACCACCGTGTCCCCGCCGTCAGGATGCTCCTCCTCGACCTCAAGGGTGCCCGTTCGTACGACGTAGAAGGCGTCAGCACGGTCACCTTGGCGGAAGATGGCCCGACCCGGGCGGAGGCCGACCAGTCGGATCCTGCCGGCCAGGTCGGAGAGGGCATCTTCGGGGAGCTCGTCGAACGCCGGGAGCGCGTCGACCATCTGTGCCGCCTCGACGCGCCACGAGGTCTCGAACCGGAACCTGACCCTCCGTGCCAGCGCGCGGAGCCGCTTGATCGCGGCACGCACGAGGGTGATCAACCCTCGGATCGCCGGACCGGTGACGAAGGCGGCGAGCAGCAGCAACAGAAGGCGTGATCCGATCCCGCCGTTCCAAAGGGCCGACACGAGGCTCCCGAAGATCGCCTCCCAGAAGAAGATCGCCACCCAGACGGACAGGATCGTGAAGGCGATCCCCACGAACGCGTACGCGCCCAGACCGAGCTCTTGCTTCGACAGTCGTTCCCGGCCGCGGATCTTGTGCCAGAGGTCGTGCTGTATGAACTGCAGCGAGCGCTCACGAAGGTCGGGGACCTCGATCGTCTCGGCGAGGATGAAGTACCCGTCCAGTTCGAGGAGCGGGATCAGGTTCTCGAAGATCACGAAGTAGTTGAGCACCGTGAACTTGTACAGCAGGGGGGCGAAGCGAGCGTCAGGGAACGCGAGGAGGAGGACAGATCCGCATCCCGGCGAGGACCATCTCGGTGAACGGGCCCATAGCCGACTCGAGGATCCGGGGTCCTCGCTCGAGCATGAGGCCGTCGGAGGCGTCGACGAAGAACGTGGGCGAGCCGAAGTACAGCATGAAGCCGGCGCTCCGGATCCGTCGACCGAAGTGAACCAACGCCAGCGCGTGCCCGAGCTCGTGCGAGTAGGTCAGTACGAATCCGAGCGCAAGGATGATCACGGAGTCGAGGGGAGCGTTGGCCTCGCCGATCGAGTATCTGCCACTCGCCTGTGCAACCACGAACGCGCCGAGCCCAGCGACCGCGAGCACCACCGCGACGATGGCTCCGATCCGCGAGAAGAGCGGGCGCAGGACCGTCCGGTACCACCAACGCACGTGCCGATCAGCGCCTGTCCACTCCACACTCAGCGTTTTCGAGAAGGCCAGGAGTCTGTCCGAGATGCTTGGCTTTGGCCGGAGGGCATCGGCGAGGTGCGCCGGGACGTTGATCCACTGCGGAGCGAGGAACCCTTCCCGCATCAGGAACGTGACGAGGTCGGTCACGGCGCTCGCGTCGAGATCGCCGGTTCCCTCGAGGTGATCCACGACGATCTCGGCGACCGTCCGGGTGCCGTCCATCTTCTGCGCGAGCTCCGCCTCCCACACCTCAAGCTGGAAGTGGATGAGCCGGCGGGGATTCGCGATCATCGCATAGTCGTTACCCCAGCGAAGCCGGAAGATCCGGAGCTCGATGTCGTCCGCGAGCGTGGGTCGGAGGTCGGAAAGGTTGAGCGCGCCGGCGAGGGATGCCCATACGTCGACGTTCCCTACGTCTCTGGACAGGGCCTTTGCGAACGCCTTCGGGACGACCGGCGATCCGACCTCGGGGAGCGCCCTGCTCGACCATCGCCGGCACAGAGACCGACCGCGCTCCATCCCGCCCCATCGCGCATCCTTCCCTCCCAGCCGACCGATCGTTCCGGCGACTCGAGATCGTGACGACCTCGAGCGGCACATCATGCCTCGCACCGCTCCTCAGGTGGAGTCTCGGCCTCGCCGGAATCGGCATCTGGCGGGTGAGGACGGACCCGCTGGTACACTCGGGAACCGCTGTCATGAACAAGACCGATCTCGTCGAGCAGTCCTATCTGCGCTCGGATATCCCGGAGTTCCGCCCAGGCGACACCGTGAAGGTGCACGTCCGGGTGGTGGAAGGGAATCGCGAGCGGGTACAGGTGTTCCAGGGCGTGGTGATCCGCCGCCAGAACGGAGGCCTGCGCGAGACGTTCACCGTCCGTAAGATCTCGTTCGGCGTCGGCGTCGAGCGGACGTTCCCGGTCCACTCCCCGTCCATCGCGAAGCTCGAGGTCGTCAGCCGGGGCAAGGTCCGCCGCGCGAAGCTCTATTACCTCCGCGAGCTTCGAGGGAAGAAAGCGCGGATCAAGGAGCGACGGCTGGACGACGTCAAGCTCGCTGCGTTGGAGGCGGCGGCGCTGGCTGCGCAGCAGCCCGAACCCGAGGACGTCGACGATAGCGACGAACCGCAGGACGTCGACCTCGTGGTGGCCATCGACGGCGCCGATGCCGACGGAGCCGATGCGAGCGACGCGGTTCCGGACGAGGATGCCGTCACCGACGAAACGTCCGCCGACGAGGCGGAGGAGAAGGCCGAGGCCTGAGCGCCGTGGGCGATCGCCCCGGCCCGCCCGAACCACCGGCAACACCGTCAGGACCGTCGCCCGTCGCTCCGGACGAGGCCCGGGAGTCCCCGGGTATCGCCGAGAGCCCGCCGCCGCCAGGGCGCGGCGATACCGATCCCGCGTGGCGTTTCTTCCGTGAGTTCGGATTCCTCACGCTCATGGCGCTCGTCATCGCGATCGTCATCAAGACGTTCCTGATCCAGGCCTTCTTCATCCCGTCGGGCTCGATGGAGCCGACGCTGATGCCCAACGACCGGATCCTCGTGAACCGTTTGGCCTACCGCTTCGGTCACATCGAACGCGGGGACATCATCGTGTTCGCTGACCCGACCCCCACGCCGCAGGACCGGGGCATCGTCGGCTCGCTCCTGCACTGGCTCGGCGAGGGGATCGGCGTGGTTCGGCCGGCGGACGACGACTTCATCAAGCGGGTGATCGCGCTCCCCGGGGAGACGTGGGAGATCCGCGACGGCGTGACGTACATCGACGGGCGAAAGCTCGACGAGCCCTACGTGAACCAGGCCGATCTCGATACGCGTTCTTTCGGGCCCGAGACGGTTCCGGATGGCATGCTGTTCGTGATGGGGGACAACCGGAACCACTCGGGGGACTCGCGGTTCCCTCCGCCCGCCGGCCTGGGCTACATCCCGATCGACCGGGTGATCGGTCAGGCGTTCGTGACCATCTGGCCCCCGTCACGGGCGGCATGGCTGCATTGACGCGCGACCTCGACCGGTACGAGCGGGTGCTCCGCGAGCAAGGGTTCACCCGTATCGCCGGCGTGGACGAGGCCGGCCGCGGCGCCTTGGCGGGTCCGCTCGTGGCCGCCGCGGTGATCCTGCCCGAGGGGTTCGACCTGCAGGGGATCGACGACTCGAAGGTGCTGACGCGGCTGCAGCGCGAAGCCGCGTACGAACGGATCCGCGCCGGGGCCGTGGCGTTCGCGGTCCGGAAGATCGAGCCCGGCGTGATCGACGCGCGCGGCCTTCATCGATCGAACATCGCGCTGCTGCGGCGGTGCGTGAAGGCGCTCGACGTGGAGCCCGACTACGTGCTCACGGACGGGTTCCCGGTGCCGCGTATGCCTTGTCTGTCCTTGGGGATCAAGAAGGGCGATGCGGTCGCTGCGAGCGTCGCGGCGGCCGGCATCGTCGCCAAGGTCACGCGGGATGCGTTGATGCGTCGCCTCCATCGCCGCTACCGGGACTTCGGGTTCGACCACAACAAGGGGTACGGCACGTCCGAGCACTGGGAAGTGCTCGATCGTCTCGGGCCCACGCCGATCCACCGCCTGTCCTTCGCGGGGGTCGGTCAGACGTCCCTTCCCGGGCTCGGCCGGGGTGACATCGTGCGTGCGTGAGAGGATTGCTTGAGGCTATGGAATCCGACGACATCGAACGCTTCGAAGAAGAGCGAGAGCTGGAGCTCTATCGCGAATACCGCGACGTGCTCCCGATGTTCACGTACGTGATCGAGACGGAGCGACGCTTCTACCTGGCGAACACGGTCGACATCGTGCACCTCGACGGCGGATGGGTGCAGGTGAACCTCGCGGACGCGTGGGTGTGGGACATGTTCCGTCCGGCTCGGTTCGTGGCGAGCGTCAAGGTGATGACGCGCCGTGACGTGAACGTCGAAGAGCTCGCGCATCGCGAGGAACCGACCACGCTCCCGGAAGCCTGAACCCTCCCTAACTCACGGTACCCATGTCGGCGCCGCATCCTAGGGTGAGCGGATGCGCACCGACCCGCGCAGGGAGCGTGGCGGAACCGGCGAGGACGCCGCGCTCGCCGTGTACGTCCGCCGCGGCTACCGGCTGGTGGCACGGAACTGGCGATGCAAGCTTGGCGAGTTGGACCTGGTGCTCGTCCGGGGTGACACGCTCGTGTTCTGCGAGGTGAAGGCTCGTCGAGGATCGGCGTTCGGCGCCGGCTACGAGGCCGTCACGTGGCAGAAACGGGCGAAGATCCGAACCCTGGCCGAAGCCTTCCTGCAGGAACGCCGTGATCGGCCGGGCGCGATCCGGTTCGACGTTGCCAGCGTGGCGCTAGGTCCGCGCGGTCCCCAGGTCGAGTTGTTCGAGGACGCGTTCTGACGCGTCGAGCAGCGTGTCGACCACCCGATCGGCGTCGGCGTCGGTCGACAGGTAGTTCACGATGCCGGCGCGCAGGTACGTCCGACCGTGAAGGGTCGTCGTCGAGACCCAGCCGGCGCCGCTGATCTCGAGCGCGCGCTGCAGGCCCTTCTGGTACGCATCGTGCATCGAGGGATCGGCGCCTTCGCAGAGCGGCCGGAAGGTGTCGGAAGCACACGACCGACAGCTCCGGGTCGATCACGTCCCATCCCTCCCGGTCGAGCCGTTCGGCGAGGTGGTCCGCCAGGTCGTCGTTCTGCTCGATCAGCCGGGCGAACCCCTCCGATCCCAGGTGCTTCCACGACATCCAGAGCTTGAGCGCGCGGAACCGCCGGGTCCCCTCGAGGGAGAACTGGTACCAGTGCAGCGGCTGGTCCTCCGGCTCCCAGACGCGGTAGTACTCCGGTTCCCGATGGAACGTGTGGCGCAGGTCCTCCTGTCGCTTCACCAGCAGCGCGCCGATGTCGTAGGGCTGGAAGAACCACTTGTGCGGATCGATCGTGAGGGAGTCGGCCCGTTCCAGACCGGTGACGCGACCCGCGTCGCGCTCCGACATGCGCACCGCTCCGCCGTACGCGGCGTCCACGTGGAGCCAAAGCCCTTCCCGCTCGGCCAGGTCCGCGAGCTCGCTGACCGGGTCGACCGAGCCGGTGTTGGTCGATCCGGCGACAGGGGCGATGCAGAACGGGGTCAGCCCCGCCGCCCGATCCTCGGCGATGGCGGCGGCCACCGTTTCGGCGCGCAGGTGATACCGGTCGTCCGACGGCAACACACGGAGCGTCGGCTCCGGGAAGCCCAACATGTCGACGCCGCGTGCGATCGAGAAATGCGCCTGATCGGAGACGTAGACGCGCGCGCCCTCCAGCTGCGCACCTCGTGGGGGCTCGTCCAGACCGAGCAGCCTCGCCAGGTGGACGTCGCGCGCCACGGTCATGCCCATGACGTTGGCCATCACGCCGCCGGAGGCGAGGATGCCCCACGCGCCGTCGCCGTACCCGGCGAGGTCGCAGAGCCAGCGGGTCACGTCTTCCTCGACGAACGGCGCGGCCATGCCGGCCAGCCAGAGGTCGATGCCCTGGTTCACCCAGGCGGCGAGGGTCTCCCCGACGATCGCCATGGGCAGCGGCGGGGGCGTGAAGTAGCTGAACGAACCGGGATGCTGGGCGGCGAAGAGGTACGGCGACAGACGCTCGTGGAACTCGGCCAGCACGTCCGTCGACGCGACGCCTCGCGCCGGGGCCGGTCCCGGTCCGCCCGAGGGGCCGTAGTAGGCGGCCCGCAGCTCCGGGTAGAGGTCGGGCGCGGTCGGTCGCTCCATCGCCCGTTCGTAGAGCCAGTCGAGCGCCTCGCGTCCACGTCCGCTCGCCGAGCGCCTCCAGCGCGTCGCGCGCTCGCTCGGGGTCGCGGACGTCGATCAGCTCGGGCTCGGGATGCCAATCGAAGCGCTCGGACACGCGCGGATGCTAGCAGCGGCCGTGTCGGCGACGGCGCGAGGTTCAGTCGGGGTGATGGACGAGCGCGTCCCGGACGATCCCCGCGATCGTCGCGAGCGACGCCGCGGCGAGGGTGATCCAGGTGATCAACCCCTCCACGGTGGACGGCGATCTCGCCAGACCGGATACAGCCCACAGGAGCGCTCCGACGTTGAGGAGGCATGCGGCGACCAGGTCGATGCGAGCGTCGACGCCGACGTCGCGCCACGCGCCGGTCGGCGCGCGCCGGAGGAACGATCCGGCCCACACCAGCACGAACGACACCGCGACCGTGATCAGCACCCACGGAAGGAAGTCCTGCAACGGCGTCCTGAACCGATCCGCGTTGAACGCCTCGCTCGACACGGTGTAGACCAGCGCGAGGAACCGCAAGATCGCGACGAGCACGCCCTCCGTGATCAAGATCGCGCCGACCACGCGGCCGATCCGTTCGTCCTTCGTGTCTGGCACGCGTGAAGTATCCGCCGGGCGCAGCCGAGCGGGTTCAGCCCTCCTTGAGCGTGGAGTACCAGACGCGCTCGGCCGCCTCGATCACGCTGTCGCCGATCCGGGAGAACCGGCGATAGAGCTCGCGCCGACCCATGACCTCGCGGAGGTCGTCGACCTCGAGCAGCGCCGACATCGCGTGGCGGTACGCGCGTTCGAGGTGTCGCTGCGACTTGATCGCCTCATCCGCCGCGTCGGTCGCCGACCCGTCGCCCCTGTCGTCCGGCCGGAGGAGCCGGAACGCGTCGTCGACGTGCCGGACACCCTCGAGGATCGAGGCCGCCATCTTCGCGACGTGTTCGTCGGGGCGGAGGGCCATGACCTCGCATTCCCGGACGGCGTCCTTGGCGCCGTTCATCACGTCGTCGAGATGCTTGGACATCATGTAGAGGTCCTCGGCATCGACCGGGGTCGTGAACGACTCCGTGAGCGCGGCGAACAGTTCGCGCTTGCGATCGTCGGCCGCGTGTTCGCGTTCGCGCACCCGCTCGGCCCCGGAGTCGTCACCTCCCGCCCATTCCACGAGCGCGCCTATCCCTTCGATCGTGACGGCGGCCTGCGCACGCAAGCAGGCCGATCACGTCGAGCGTCGCGGGAAGGAACCAGGTCCGCTTCATGCCAACCACCTCCAGAAGGGGTAACTGATCGCGGCGATCGCCGCGGCAGCGGGGAACGTGGTGATCCAGGCGATGACGATCTTGCGCACGATGTCCCAGTGGACGTGACCGGGACGATGCCGGCCGAACCCGGTCCCGACCACGGCCGACGAGACGACCTGCGTCGTGCTCGCCGGTACCCCGACCAGCGACGAAACCGAGGATGACGGTCGCCGAGCTGGTGCTGCTCGTCAGACCGTCGAGCGGACGTAGGCGGGTGATGCGCGATCCGATCGTCCTGACGATCGTCCAACCGCCGAGCGCGGTCCCGAACGTGAGCGCCGCGCCGCAGACGAGCGATCACCCATACGGGAGCCGAGAGCGAGTGGATCGAACCGTGCGCGAACAGCAGGGCGGCGACCACGCCGATGGCCTTCTGGGCGTCGTTCGACCCGTGGCTGATCGCGAGCCAGGCCGACGTTCCCCACTGACCCTTGCGGATCGGGCCGAGCACGCGCGTCGTCGCTCGGCCCAGCGGGTGCAGGGCCAGGCGCGTGAGCGCGGATGCAGCCCAGAATCCGAGGAACGGCGAGATCGCGAGCGCGATCAACACGCCCCACACGCCGACCGGCCGCCAGCCGTCGAACCCGCCCCAGTTCACCGCGCTCACGCCGACCGACACCAAGGCCGCGCCGACGAGCCCGCCGACGAGCGCGTGGCTCGAGCTCGCGGGGAGCCCGCGGAGCCACGTCACGACGTTCCACGTGACCGCTCCGGTGAGCCCGGCGCCGACCACCGCGACCTCTTGTGATGTCGGCACCTTCACGATCGTCGCGATGGTGTTGGCGACGGCCGCACCCAGCAGGAGCGGGCCGATCATGTTGCAAACGGCGGCGAGGAGCACGGCGGGGAGCGGACGCCCCGCGCGCGTGGCGATCAGGGTCGCGATCGCGTTGGCGGCGTCGTGCAGTCCGTTCGTCACGGCGAACGCGAACGCCATGACGAGGGCGAGACCGAACCCCGTCATCTCCTCCGCGCCCCCGATCGAGCGACCGCCGCCGGGCCGCTCCGTCGCGCGATGATATGCCCGACGGTGTCAGACCCTCGGCGTATGGTCCGCACCGGATGTATGGACGGGTGGTGGGGGTCACCGTCCTCGGCGTCGGTGGACATCTCGTCACGGTCGAGGCGTTCGTCGGGCGAGGACTCCCGTCGTTGGTCTTCACCGGCCTCCCCGGCGCCTCGGTGAACGATGCGCGCGACCGCGTGCGTCCGGCCGTCGAGAGCGCCGGCCTCGAGTGGCCGCTCCGCCGCGTGGTCGTGAACCTCGCGCCCGCCAGCCTCCGCAAGGACGGGCCCGGGACTCGACCTGCCCGTCGCCGTCGGCGTCCTTGCTGCGACCGCACAGGTGCCCGCTCCGGCCGTCGTGGGGTACGCGTTCGCCGGCGAGCTGTCCCTCAAAGGGGAGTTGCTGCCGACACCGGGCATCCTGTCGGTGGCCATCGCCGCGGCGCGCGCCGGTCTGAAGGGTGTCGTGGTTCCGGCCGCGAACGCGCGCGAAGCGGCGCAGATCGGTTCGCTGCGGATCGTCGGCGGCGGCGACGCTCGGCGACGTCGCGCGGTTCCTCCAGGGCACGTGGGACCCTCCCGAGGTCGATATCGCGGCGATCGCGCCCGCCGAGGCGTCGAAGGTCGACCTCGCCGAGGTGCGAGGACAGGCGCAGGCCCGTCGCGCCCTCGAGGTGGCGGCCGCCGGTGGGCACAACCTCCTCATGATCGGACCGCCGGGCGCCGGCAAGACGATGCTCGCCCGTCGTCTGGCCACGATCCTCCCGGAGCTCTCGCGCGAGGAGGCGCTGGAGGCGACGCAGCTGCACTCCGTCGCCGGGCTCCTGACCGATCGCGGCGTGCTCACGACGCGTCCGTTCCGCGCGCCCCATCACTCGGTGTCGATCGCCGGTCTCCTCGGCGGGGGATCGACGTTCCTGCGTCCGGGAGAGGTGAGCCTGGCCCACCACGGAGTGCTCTTCTTGGACGAGCTCACGGAGTTCCGGCGCGACGCCCTCGAGGGTCTTGCGGCAACCCCTCGAGGACGGTCGCGTCGTGGTGACTCGCGCTGCGGGCTCGGTCGAGTTCCCGGCCCGGTTCACGCTGGTCGCCGCGGCCAACCCGTGCCCGTGCGGGTTCGACGGCGATCAACGCAAGCACTGTCGCTGTCGAGCGGACCGGGTGGAGCTGTATCAGCAGAAGCTGTCCGGTCCACTGCTCGATCGGATCGATCTGCGCTTGCGCGTACCTCGACTCACCAACCAGGAGCTGTTGGGCTCGGAGCGTGGGGAGCGGAGCGACGTGGTCCGCGCCCGGGTCCAGGAGGCTCGAGAACGCCAGCGGCATCGGTACGCGTCGATCGGCGTCACGTGCAACGCGCACCTGTCGGGACCGCTCGTCCGGCGCCATGTCGATGGTCTCGCCCCGAGCCGAGGAGCTGCTTGGCGTCGGCGGTGGAGACGCTCGCGCTCACGGGGCGGGGTTTCGACCGGGCGCTCAAGGTCGCCCGGACCGTCGCGGACCTCGCCGCAGCTCCGAACATCGAGGCGGATCACCTCGCGGAGGCCCTTTCCTACCGCGAGGGGTTCGGGGAAGAGAGCCTTGCGCGAGCCGGTTGACGAGGCGTTCGCTCCGACCGGCTGGCCCGACGGTTTCGGTCGCGGTCCGGACGAACGGGGAGCGGTCGCCGTTCTGGCGTCCCTGCGCGGCATCACGCCACGGAAGCTTCACCGCCTCTGCTGGCAGGAGGGCAGCGCCTCGGCCGCCCTGGCCGCGATCCGGGCCGGGCGGGCGGGCAGCGACGCGGATCAGGTCCACGCCGGGGAGACGGAGGCCGACGCCGTCATCCGAGCGAGCGCCGAGGCGGGGGCTCGCTTCCTGACCCCCGACGACGACGAGTACCCCACATCGGTCGTGGAGCTGGACGACCCACCGGTCGCGCTGTTCGTGCGAGGCGCTCGCGTCGACCGACCCGAACGCCGGGTCGCGATCGTCGGGGCGCGTCGATGTTCGTCGCTCGGCGGCGAGATCGCCAGGGACCTCGGCCGTCGACTCGGGAGCGCCGGCGTCTGCGTCGTGAGCGGCGCGGCGTACGGGATCGACGCGGCCTCGCATCGCGGAGCCCTGGACGCCGGGGGTCGGACGATCGCGGTCCTGGGCTCGGGCATCGACGTCGGGCTATCCGCGATCGAGCGCGGAGCTCATCGCACGGATCGCGGAGAACGGGCTCGGTCGTGAGCGAATACGCGCCGGGCGTCCCGGCCGAGCCGCACCGGTTCCCCGCTCGCAACCGGATCGTGGTCGCGTTGGCGTCCGCCCTCGTCGTGGTGGAGGGGGCGGCGGCGAGCGGATCGCGGATCTCCGTCGAGCATGCCCTCGATCTGGGGCGCGACGTGTTCGCGGTGCCCGGACCGGTGACGAGCCCGCTCGCCGAGGTGCCGCTCGCCCTCATCCGCGAGGGCGCCACCATGATCCGCGGCGCCGGCGACCTGCTGGCCGACCTCGGGGTCGCCGTCGCGAGCGAGGAGGAGCATCCGATCCGCCCATCGAGCTCCCGGACGACGAGCGGCGCATCTGGCGTTCGCTCGCCGAGCCATCGCTTCCCGACGCGGTCGCGAGGAACGTCTCGCTCTCCATCCCCGACGCCGTGGCCGCGTTGATCCGCCTGGAGCTTCGCGGTCTGGTCCGCAGCACGGGCGGGCGCTACGAACGGACGCTGCTCGGAGGAGACCACCCCGGGTAAGGTGTTTGAACGCGTCTCCGGCCGCTGATACAAGGGATGGGCTCCAACCGAGGTCCCACCCGACCGAAAGGACCCAGTGACGCCCCAGGCGGACGACCTCCCCACGTCCGAGGTGCGGCTGATCGAGGCGTTCGTCTCCTCACTGCGCCACGAGCGGCATCTCTCCGATCACACCGTCGCCGCGTATCGCCATGACGTCGTGGGCCTCGCGACGTTCCTGAAGCGGGCCGGCTCCTCGCTCGCGACCGCGCGGTACCTCGAGCTTCGCCGCTACCTGGCACAGCAGCACGCCCTGGGCTACGCGCGCGCGTCGATCGCCCGACACGTCGGCGCGATCCGCACCTTCTACCGATGGGCCCTCGCAACCGGCGAGACGCAGGCCGATCCGTCGGCGCTGCTCGGCTCGCCCGAAGGTCGTGAACCGGCTCCCGGCCGTCCTCCGACCGCGCGAGGCGGCCGCGCTCGCCGAAGCGCCCGGACCGACCGTCGGAGCCGCGGGCGAGCTCGATCCGATCGAGCGGGCGGTCGCGCTCCGCGACCGAGCCGTCCTCGAGCTGCTGTACGGGTCGGGTCTGCGCGTCGGGCGAGGTCGCCGGTCTCACCTGCGTGCAGGTCGACCTCGATCGCGGTCGTGTGCTGGTGCGCGGCAAGGGCGACAAGGAGCGCGAGGTCCCGATGTCGGATCACGCCGTCGACTCGCTGGATGCCTATCTGTCGGCCGGACGGCCGACCATGGCGGGTGAGGACCGAACGTCGCTGTTCTTCAACCGCAAGGGGAAGCCATTCTCCGGGCGCGACATCCGTGCGATGGTGGAACAATATGCGGGGCGTTTGCTCCCGGGGCGGCGGGTAACTCCGCACACCCTTCGACACTCGTTCGCCACGCATCTCCTCGAAGGAGGGGCCGACATCAGAGCTGTGCAGGAACTCTTGGGTCACGCGAGCGTTGCGACCACGCAGCGCTACACACACGTGTCCCGGACCCGGCTCTTCCAGGCATACGAGCAGTCGCACCCGAGGGCCTGACGTGGCGAAGACGACCAAGACGCCCGCCCGCAAGCCCACAGCCGCGAAGGCCAAGGCAGCGACCGACAACCGGCGCATCACGATCCCGCCCGCGGTCGACGACGAGCTCGGCGCGTTGTGGGACGCGTTCAAGGGGAGCGCATCCGACGAAGCGCGGGAGCGGTTGATCCTGCACTACGCCCCGCTCGTGAAGTACGTGGCGAGCCGTGTCGCAACCGGTCTCCCCGCGAGCGTCGAGCAGGCGGACCTGGTGTCGTACGGCGTGTTCGGGTTGATCGACGCGCTCCAGAAGTTCGAGCCGGGCCGCGGGAACAAGTTCGAGACGTATGCCATCCCGCGCATCAAGGGCGCGATCATCGACGAGCTCCGCGCCATGGACTGGGTACCTCGCTCCATCCGGTTCAAGGCCCGCGAGATCGAGAAGGCGCACTCCGACCTCGAGGCCATGTTGAAGCGGCAACCGACCGAAGCGGAGATGGCGGAGCGGCTGGGTATCTCCCGGTCCGAGCTCCACGACGTGGTGAGCCAGATCTCGTTCGTCTCCGTGCTCGCGCTCGACGAGCTGGTGTCGGTCGGAGCGGATCGCGGCGAGCAGGTCTCACTGATCGACACGCTCGCCGACAAACACCTGGATCCGACGTCGGGGGTGGAGAGCCAGGAGACCCGGGGGTTGCTGGCCGCCGCGATCAACTCGCTCTCCGAGCGCGAGAAGATCGTCGTCACGCTCTACTACTTCGAGGGGCTCACGCTGGCCGAGATCGGCGAGATCCTCGGGGTCACGGAGTCCCGAGTCTGCCAGATCCACACGAAGGCGGTCGGCGGGCTCCGGGGCCAACTCTCCGAGGTCGACTGACCGACCTTCCTGCCGGCGTGACCTCGGTCACGGCGCGAGGTGCGCGACCGCCGTAGCGTTCCCCCGATGAAGCGGACCCTCGTCGTCCTCGCGATATCGATGTCGCTGCTACCAGCCGCACCGGCTCGAGCGACAGGCTCCTGGACATGGCCGGTCATGGGTCCGGTCGTCCGGGGGTTCGATCCGCCGGACTCGCCCTACGGCTCCGGGCATCGCGGCATCGATATCGCCGCGCCCGCCGGCACTCCCGTTCGGGCTCCCGCCGCGGGCGTGGTCAGCTTCGCGGGCAACGTGGGCGGACACCTGTTCGTGACGATCGATCACGGCGGGGGGCTCCTCTCCACGTGCTCGTTCCTCTCGGCGCTGCTCGTCCACAAGGGGGATCTCGTCGGCCAGGGGCAGGTCGTCGCGCTCTCCGGTTCCGGCCATGTCGGCGACACCGCACCGAGCGTCCACCTGGGTGTGCGCCTGAACGGCCAGTACGTCGATCCGCTCGACTACCTCAGCCCGGCGAAGCTGGTCGACCTGATCCGGCTCGCGCCCGTGGCCTGAGGAGCGGGCTGAGCGTCGCTTCGCCGCGCGCCCCCTAGAATGGCGCGGCTTTGCGCGACCCCAGGTTCGTTCCCGCACGTCGACGCCGCTTCTTCACGGGTGCGGTCGTCCTCTCCGCCATGATGGTCGGGGGAGGATGGCTCGTCCTTGGGGCGGCCTCCGCCCAAACGGTCGACGGGTGGACGCAGGCGCAGGGCGACGCGAGCCACTCGGGATCGCTCGCCGATGCGGCCCAGCCGCCGTATCGGGGATCGTGGCATCTCGACGTTCCCCTCGGCGGCCCGGCCGGCGACTTCGGTCTCTCGCAGCCGGTCACCGACGGGTCCTCGGTGATCGCCGTCGGCCCGACGCAGATCGTCGCGGCGGACCTCGGGAGCGGGGCGCAGCAGTGGACCGTCGACCGGGACTACGGACCCCCCGTGTCGCCGGCCATCGCCGCAACGCCGAGCCGGCGGATCCTGATCTATACGGAGGGGTTCGGCGACTCACCGCCCGGGTCGAGCGCGACTCAATCGGCGAGCGCGAGCGCGAGTTCGACGGGTCCGTCGCCGTCGCCGTCGGGGACTGGTTCGTTCGATTCGCACGTCGCCGCGATCGACCTCGATACGCGCAAGCCCGTGTGGGACGCGCCGGTTCCGCTGCACGCGGTGAGTCGGACCGGCGTCACGGTCGACGGGGACACCGCGTTCTTCGGCGATAACGCCGGCCACGTCTACGCCGTTGCCGTCGCCACCGGCAAGATCCGGTGGACGGCGGATGCCGGCGGGTTCCTGACGACGCCTCCGGCGGTCTCGAACGACCTCGTCGTCGTGGCAGTTCAAGGTGACCGCTCGTCACGTCCGAGGCTCGTTGCGTACCACGAGTCCGACGGTTCGCGCGTCTGGAGCGACGACATACAGGGTGGAGCCATCTTCGCGTCGTCACCCGCGATCGGCGGCGATCAGGTCGTGGTGGGGTTCTCGGACAAGACCGTGCGGGCGTTCGGGTTGTCCGACGGGGCGGATCGCTGGTCGACCCGGCTCAACAATGCGATGTTCTTCACGGGCGCGGCGGCGCTGACCGCAGACGCGGTCGTGGTCGTCGACGCGGCCGGGCAGGTCTACCGGTTGGACCCCGACACCGGTGACCGGGTCTGGGACTACGCCGTGAACGAGCCGGTCATACGGAGCCCGGCCGTCATCGCCGGCGGGACCGTGCTGGTCGCCACCTCGAACGGACGTCTCGTGGCGATCGATCTCGGATCGGGTCTGCTCGTCTGGCAGAGCGAGGAGACCAACGGGCTGCTGCGGAGCTTGGCGCTCGCCCCGGAGTTCGTGGTCGGAGTGAGGGGCGGGGCCGAGCCCGGACTCGTCGCGTTCGCTCACGATCCCGCCGGCACGCTGGTGTCGCTCGTCTCGCCCACCACCACCGACCTCTCGAAGCTGTTCCTCGCCTTCCTCGCCGCGGCGGTTCCCTTGACCCTGCTCGCGATCCTGGCCGGGCGCTGGCTCCGGACACGGATGGGACCCGCCTTCCTGGATGACGAGGACGACGTGCCGGAGCTCGCGGGCGAGGGGGCCGACGCATGACCAACAAGCGCAGGAAGAAGACCCGGCCTGTCGCCCCGGCGCCCAGCGGGTATCGCGATCCGAAGCCCGCGGCCCCCGCACCGAAGCGGGGGATCCTCGATTCGGTGTTCGCTCCCCGGGTCCCCGGGTCGACCTCGATGCCCCGCGTGCGGACGGCGCTCACCCGCGGGGTCGTCACGGTCCTGGGCTCACCGGTGCTGGTGATCGCGCCGATCCTCTACGTGCTCGTCGTCTGGTTGGTGCTGATCGCCGCGGGATACCAGGGTCCGTTCGCGCCGCTCGCGAACCTGCTGGCCCTCCCGCCGATCGGGACCAGCCTCGATGCGACGCTCGCCACCAGCCTCTTCGGCCTTCAGGGCGGCCTGTTCGGGATCATCATCTTCCTGGTCGCTCGCGCCGTCGCCCTCGCACTCCTCACCGCCGCCGTGGTCGAGGCGCTGGAGGACGGCGTCGTCACTCGAGCGTGCCTGCGCCGGGGGCTCCGCGTGCTCCCGGTGACGTTCGCCATCTGCATCATCGGGGTCGGCATCCTGACGGTGTCGAGCTTCTTCGGACCGCTGCTCGGACCGGGGTTCGGGATCTTGTTGCAGGTCGGCGCCCTGGTGATCGGTCTGTATCTCTTCGCCTTCGCCCCCGTCATCGCCGTCGACGAGGGTCGAACCATGCCCGATTCGCTCGCCCGATCGGTCCGCGCCGCGCGGATCCCCGGAACCGGCAACCTCACGCTCGCGGCCCTCTACGTCGTTCCCTCGATCGCGGTGATCGTCGCGCCCGGTGAGCCCGGCAGCCTGATGGGAGTGAACCCGTCGATCGCAGCCTGGGTGTTCGTGCTGCTGATCGACCTGCTCCACGTGATCCTGCTCGCCACGTTCGCCTTCCGGTACCTCTCGGTGGCACACGAGGTGCCCGAAGCGCCCGTCCGTCAGCCCGCTTCGGCCGGGCGAGGACGTCGCTGAGCTCGTCGAACGGCCGCTGGTAAGCTGACCCCGCCGGCGCGCGAGTGCCGAGCACACACGCCCGAGGACCGTGCGACGGGGTCCCTTCCGAGGTTGGGAGGGCCGGAGCCGGGAGAGATCCGGGCGGAGGAGAACGACAAAACCGAGCGAAGGAGGCCCTCGTGCCTGTAGTCACCAGGCGGGAGCTCCTCGAAGCGGGCGTGCACTTCGGCCACCAGACACGCCGGTGGAACCCGAAGATGTCCCGTTTCTTGTATGGGGAGCGCTCCGGCATCTACATCATCGACCTCGAAAAGTCCCTGCAGGGGCTCGAGGAGACCTACGAGTTCGTCCGTGATCTCGGGCGCCGCAACGGGATCGTCCTGTTCATCGGGACGAAGAAGCAAGCGCAAGAGGTCGTCGCCACGCACGCCACGGCCGTGGGCATGCCCTACGTCAACAACCGCTGGCTCGGCGGGATGCTCACGAACTTCACCACGATCTCCAAGCGGCTCGGGCGGATGCGGGAGCTCCGCGAGATGGAGCGGACCGGCGCCCTCGACTACCTGCCCAAGAAGGAGGCGATCCGACTGCGCCGTGAGCGCGAGAAGCTGGAGCGCAACCTGTCGGGCATCCAAGACCTCGACCGGGTCCCCGACGCCGTGTTCATCATCGACACGAAGAAGGAGCACATCGCTGTCACCGAAGCGCGGAAGCTCGGCATCCCCGTGATCGCGATCGTCGACACGAACTGCGACCCGGACGAGGTCGACTTCGTCATCCCGGGCAACGACGACGCGATCCGCTCGGTCACGCTCGTCGCTCGGGTCATCGCCGACGCGCTCCGCGAAGGACGCGGCATGGCGAAGGACGATCTGGTGGAGCAGATGACCGCGGAGGCCATCAAGGCCGACGAACCGGAGGTGGAGACGCCCGAGGTGGCGGCCGAGATCGCCGCGACGACCGTGTTCGAGCCCGACCCGATGCCGGCGGATGCACCCGTCGTCGCCGAGATACCTCGAGATCGACGCGCCGTCCGAGCCTGAAGTCGTCGCGGAGCCGGCGGTCGACGAGCCTGTCGCGGCGGAGCCGGTCGCGGTCGATGCCGCTGCCTCCGAGGGGCCGGCATGAGCGACATCTCGGCCGCGCAGGTGAAGGCCCTGCGCGAGGCCACGGGCGCGGGGATGATGGATTGCAAGAACGCCCTGGTCGAGACCGGGGGCGACTTCGAGCGTGCGGTGGATCTGCTCAGGGAGAAGGGGCAGGCGCAGGTGCAGAAGCGCGCGGGCCGGTCGGCGGACCAAGGGCTCATCGACAGCTACATCCATTTCAACAACACGGTGGGTGTCCTCATCGAGGTCAACTGCGAGACGGACTTCGTGGCCAACACCGACGAGTTCCGGCGGCTGGTGAAAGACATCGCGCTGCACATCGCGAGCCCGGCCTCGCCTCGATTCCTCGTCCGGGAGGGATTCCCTCCGGATGAGCTCGAGCGCGAGCGGCACATCTTCGAGGTGCAGGCCAAGGAGACGGGCAAGCCCGAGCAGGTCGTCGAGAAGATCGTCGAAGGGAAGCTGAACTCCCTGTTCAAGGACAACGTCCTCCTGGAGCAGGACTTCGTGAAGGACGACTCGAAGACCGTGCAACAGCTGTTGGACGAGGCCTCGGCCAAGCTCGGAGAGAAAGTTGCGGTCCGGCGGTTCGTCCGGTACAAGCTTGGCGAGTGAGTCGAGCCGGCCCAAGGAACGGGCCAAGGAACGGGCCAAGGAACGGGAAAGAGCGGTCCGGAGAGCGGCCCGAACACCGGGCCAGAGAGCGGGTATATGGTCGAGCGTATGACCGAGGCCGGCATGTCGACGCGACCCGTGTACGGCCGGGTCCTGTTGAAGCTCTCCGGCGACGCGTTCGCCCCCGCCGATACCGGATATGGCATCAACACCGAGGCGACATCGTTGCTGGCCCGCCAACTCGGAGACGTCGTGGACCTGGGGATCCAGACCGCGGTCGTGGTCGGGGGCGGCAACATCTGGCGCGGACGCCAGGCGCCCGGCATCGATCGCAACCGGGCCGACTACATGGGGATGCTCGCCACCATCATGAACGCCCTCGCCCTGCAAGACGCACTGGAGAAGATCCACGTCACGACACGCGTGCAGACGGCGATCCAGATGACGCAGGTCGCCGAGCCGTACATCCCGCTCCGCGCGAGGCGGCACCTCGAGAAGGGCCGCGTCGTGATCTTCGCGGCCGGGCTGGGCGTGCCGTTCTTCTCAACCGACACGACGGCGGCACAGCGAGCGCTCGAGATCCACGCGGAGGCGTTGCTGAAAGGCACGAAGGTGGACGGCGTCTACACGGCCGACCCGCACGTGGATCCGACCGCCAGCAGGTTCGACCACATCGAATACGTCGAAGTGTTGCGTGAGGGCTACCAGGTGATGGATGCCACCGCGATCTCGCTCTGCATGGAGAACAAGCTGCCGATCGTCGTGTTCGACTACCGCGAGGAGGGGAACATCAGGCGCGTGGTGACCGGCGAGCCGATCGGGACCCTGGTGCACGGGGGCGCGGCGTGAGCGTCGAGAGCAGCCTGGCGGAGGGCTCGGAGAAGATGCAGAAGGCGATCGTCCACCTCAAGGAGGACCTCGCGACCGTTCGGACGGGGCGCGCCGCACCCGCGTTGCTCAATCGGGTGACGGTCGAGTATTACGGCTCTCCGGTCCCGCTGAATCAGCTCGCCTCGATCGCCGTCCCGGAGCCGAGGCTGCTGATGATCACGCCCTTCGACAAGACCACGGTGCCCGCGATCGAGAAGGCCATCCAGGCCAGCGACATCGGTGTGACCCCGTCGAACGACGGAAACGTCATCCGCTTGGCGTTCCCGCCTCTCACCGAGGAACGGCGCAAGGAGCTCGTGAAGACGGTCCATCATCGGGCCGAGGAGGGCCGGGTGGCGGTTCGGAACGTTCGCCGGCACTCGAAAGAGGAGCTGGAGAAGCTTGAGCGGGACTCCGCCATCTCAGAAGATGATCTGAAGCGCGCCGAGAAGGAGCTCCAGAAGCTGACCGATCAGTCCGTGGCGGAGATCGATGAGATCCAACGCCACAAGGAGCAGGAGCTCATGGAGGTCTAGTGGCAGACGACAAGCCCGGAGGCGACGATCTGTTCGAGGACCTGGACAAGTTCTTCGCGCCCATCCGCGATGTCGACTGGGAATCTGATGAGACGCCGGCGGCATCGGGCGGATCACAGGAGGAGCACGTCGCGGTCCGCCCGTCGGAGCCCGATCCGGTCGTGATCGCCGACGAGCCCGATGTGACGGCCCCACCCGTCTCGTCGAGGATCGAGGACGAGGAAGACGACGAGGACGCCTGGTACGACACGAGCGTGCTGGAGCCGATCGACGAGCTCATGGGTGACGCGATCGAGGACGAGGACCTCGACGCCGACGTCGACACGGTGGTCGGTCCTGAAGCCGTAACCGACCCCGCGGATCCGTCCGAGCCCGAGGTTCCGACGGACCAGGGGGGGCTCTTCGATGTGCCCCAGGTTGTGGACGACGGATCGGGCGACCACGATGAGCCGACGCCGGAAGACATCGAGGCGGCCGCCGAGCATTTCTCCGGATCGCTCCATGTCGACGAAGGGCCGGACGACGAACAGATCGACGAGGTCGTGGCCGTCGCGCCGCAGGAGCCAGTCACCACGACGGGAAACGACCTGTTCGCCGACATCCACGGAGGCGACGTCGAGGACGACATCCTGTCGGACCTCGATGAGGACGACGGAGCCCCGCGGACGGTGGTGGTCGGAGCCGAAGGCCTCGGTGGTCCCAGCTGGCAGGAGCCGACCTCGGTCGAGGTGGGCGCCGATCTGGATCGGCGCGGCCCCGGCGAAGGGGAGCGGGACGTGCCCGCAGCGTTCCTCACCGGGATCGTCCTGGCCGGCGTCGCGCTCGGGAGCTTGATGATCGGCAAGGGCGCGTTCGCGATCGTTGCGGCGCTCGTCGTCCTGGTGGCCCAAGGGGAGTTGTTCGGCGTCACCGTGAAGCAGCATCAGCAGCCGGCGACCGCCGTCGGACTGGTGACGGGCGCCTTGATGATCGCCGGCGCCTATTACCACGGCGAGGCCGGGATCCTCGCGATGTTCTCGCTCGGCGTGGTCGCGACGTTCCTGTGGTTCATCGCCGCGCCCGTCGCGCATCGCAAGGGCGCGATCACGCACATCGGCGTGACCTTGATGAACATCGCCTACATCCCGCTCTTGGCGAGCTACCTGATCGTCACGCTCTCGATCGGAGGCAGCGACGGGAAGGCGCTCGTCGTCGCCGTGATCGGGTTGACGTTCATCTTCGACACGGCTGCGTTCCTGGTCGGCTCGGTCTGGGGAGGATCGTTCTTCCAGCGACCGCTCGCGCCGAGCGTGAGCCCGAAGAAGTCGATCGAGGGGCTGATCGGCGCCACGTTGATCACGATCATCGTCGCGATGGCGCTCGTCCCCTCGTTCGTGGGACCGTTCGAAGAGAAACGTATCGAGTCGTTGGCGCTCGCCCTGGTCGTCGCGGCGGCCGCCACGCTCGGAGACCTGGCCGAGTCCCTCATCAAACGAGACCTGGGCATCAAGGACATGGGGAGCATCCTGCCGGGCCACGGAGGGGTGCTCGACCGGGTCGATTCGTTGCTGTTCGTGGCCCCGGCCACGTTCCTGCTGTTCCGCGTCATCTTCGCGTAACAGGCGCTGGCCGGGTTCCGCTCGGACTCGGGGTACGCTTGACAGGATGAGGTCTCTCGCCATCCTCGGCTCGACCGGCTCCATCGGCACGCAGGCCCTCGACGTGGTCCGGCGCAATGCCGATCGGTTCAAGGTCGTCGGCCTGTCCGCGGGCGGTACCAACCAGGATCTGTTCGTGGGGCAGGTCCGGGAATTCCTGCCGCCGCTGGTGGCCATCGCCGACGAGGACGCGGCCGACGACGTGAAGCAGAAGCTGGGCGCGCTCCCCGGCGTGGAGCTGATCATCGGTCCCGATGCCACCGAGTCCGTCGCCCGCGAATCCGAGGCCGACGTCGTGGTGAACGGTCTGGTCGGCTCGGCCGGTCTTGGGCCCACGCTCGCCGCGCTCCAGAGCGGGAAGACGCTCGCGCTCGCCAACAAGGAGAGCCTCGTTGTCGGCGGCGAGCTCGTGATGGACCTGATCAAGGGTGAGCCCGAGCGGCTGCTCCCGGTCGACTCCGAGCACGCGGCCCTTGCCCTGGCGCTTCGGGGTGAGCGTCGCGAGGACCTGAAGCGCGTCGTGCTGACGGGTTCGGGGGGGCCGTTCCGCGGATGGACGCGGGCCGAGCTCTCCAAGGCGTCGGTCAAGGAGGCGCTCCAGCACCCTGTGTGGACGATGGGACCCAAGATCACGATCGACTCCGCGACGCTCATGAATAAGGGTCTCGAGGTGATCGAAGCGCACTACCTCTTCGACCTGGATTACTCGCAGATCCATGTGTTGATCCACCCGGAGGGGGTGGTTCATGCGATGGCGGAGTTCAGGGATGGCAGCTTGCGTGCCGAGATGGCAGTAGCAGACATGCGTCTTCCCATCCAACTCGCGCTCGCGTGGCCGGAACGTCTCCCGACCGGTGTGCAACCTGTGCCGTTGACCGACCGCTCCCTCGACGTTCGAGCCGGTCGATCGAGAGGCGTTCCCCGCCGTGGACCTGGCCTACCGCGTGGGAGGTCTCGGGCTGACGTTCCCCGCGGTGATGAACGCCGCCAACGAAGTGGCCGTGATGGCCTTCCTGGAGGGGAAGATCGCCCTGACGCGGATCGTCGAGATCGTGCAGGCGATCGTCGACGAGCACGAACCGGCATCCGTGGTCTCGATCGTGAACATCGAGCGGACGGATCGGTGGGCGCGGCAACGAGCCGCAGAGATCATCGAGGAGCGGTAGCCCGTGTCCGGCACGCTGGCGATCGTCGTCTTCTTCAGCGGTCTGCTCTTCATCATCTTGATCCACGAGGCCGGGCATTACCTGATCGCGCGCGCATACGGGTTCAAGGTCGAGGAGTACTTCGTCGGCTTCGGACCGAAGCTCTGGTCGTTCAAGCGGAAAGACATCGAGTACGGAGTGAAGGCGTTGCCGCTCGGTGGCTACGTGAAGATCGCGGGGATGAACCCGTACGAACCGGTGGCGCTCGAGGACCAGGACCGCGCCTACGGGTCGAAGCCCATCTGGCAGCGCGCGATGGTGATCCTGGCCGGACCTGGCTCCCACTTCATCGTCGCCGCGATCTTGTTCGCGAGCTGGCTGTTCTTCTTCGGTGACCCGCGGACGCCGACGCCGTACATCACGAGCGTGGCGACGACCTTGAACGGCAGCGCGAGCCCCGCCGCGATTGCGGGCTTACAGCCCGGGGATCGCATCGTGGGTGTCGGTGACGTCACCGACCCCACGCGCGAAGAGTTGCTCAGATACACGACCGCGCACATCGGCGAGCCCGTGTCGTTCACGATCGAGCGCGATCATCAAACCTTCACGATGCAGATCACTCCCGAGTCGGACACGATCGCCGGCCAGACGATCGGACGGATCGGTGTCGTATTAGGTCCGGTCAAGGTCGGTCCCCTCGCCGCCATGGTCGGGGGCGTGAAAGAGGTAGGCAACGCGATCAGCGAGTCGTTACACCAGATCACGCACGTCTTCGGGCCCTCAGGGATCGGTCGGGTGTTCACATTGTTGTTCACCGACGCCAAACGGAGCACGCAGGATCCGACGAGCGTGGTCGGGATCGGGCAGGCGGTCGGTCAGACGGGATCGGCCGGGGACTGGGGCGCCGTCCTCTACTTCTTGGCGTTCGTGACGGTGTTCATCGGTCTCGTGAACCTCGTTCCGCTGCCGCCGTTCGACGGCGGGCATCTCGCGGTCCTGCTCATCGAGAAGATCCGCGGCAAACAGATGGATATGCGGAAGCTGATACCCGTTTCAGCCGTCGTGATGTCGTTCTTCATCGTGTTCGTGCTCGCGACGATCCTCCTCGACATCACGAAGCCCATCAATTTCTCGCCGTAGGCGCGAACGCGCCTCACGACGGCGCCACAAGTTCTCCACACCCCGCCTGGAGAGCGGCAACACGCTGCGGATACGATGGGCGGATGACCGAGACCGTGCTCGTCGTCGACGACGAGGTGGCGATCGCTGAAGCCGTGAGAGCCCGGTTGGAAAGCGAGGGGTTCAACGTCCTCGTCGCGTTCGACGGGCCTCAGGCGATCGACCTCCATCGCGAGCATCACCCCGATCTCGTGGTCTTGGACCTGATGCTTCCCGGCATGGACGGTCTGGAGGTCTGCAAGGAGATCCAGCGGACGTCGTGGACGCCCGTCCTGATGCTCACCGCCAAGACGGAGGAGGCGGACAAGGTGGCCGGCTTCGCCGTGGGCGCCGACGACTACCTCACGAAGCCGTTCAGCCTCAGGGAGCTGACCGCGCGTGTGAAGGCGATCCTGCGACGGATCGAACGGATGCGTGCCGCGGGATCGGATGGGCCGATCGTCCATGACGGCCTGGAGGTCGACCCCAGCCGGCGTCGCGTCGCCGTCGACGGCGACGAGATCGCGCTGACGCCGCTCGAGTTCGAGATCCTGGCAACGCTCGCGCGCGATCCCGGCGTCGTGTTCTCCCGCGAGCTGCTCATGGACCGCGTCTGGGGGTACCGCGACTACGCGGGCGGACGCGTCGTGGACTCGCACGTCGCGCGCATCCGTCGCAAGCTCGGTGAAGACGGGAACGAGCCACGATTCATCCGCACCATCCATGGTGTGGGATACGCGTTCCAGGAACAGTCGTGAGCTCACGTCCGCTCGAGCGTCTCCCCACCATCCGAGCCAAGCTGGGATCGACCATCATCTTCGCGGTCGGCATGACGGTCATCCTCATCTTCCTGATCCTCGGGTACGCGTTGCGGAAGTCGTCGCAGGACACGGATCGCCTCACGCTCCTTCGGGTCGCACGGCGCTCCGCGGCGGGCACGTTGACCGTTACCCCCAACGCCGTGTCGGTGACCCGGACGACGCCCGACGGCGCGCCGGTCACCGCAACGGACGGCGGGACGCCGCTCCCGCTCTTCACCGACGGCATGGTGCATGTCGGCACGACGGACGAGCTTGAGTACGCGGTGGTTCCGGTGGTGCGATCGGGCCAGGTGGTCGAGCTCGTCTATGCGACACGCGCGGCCCCGGGTGAGGGCATGTGGGCTCGCATCGGCGAGACGTTCCGCTTCCTGACCGACTTCTGGTGGCAGTTCCTCCTGGCGGGAGCGTTGGCCGCCACCATCGCGCTCGTCGTGGCGCGCTGGCTCGCCCGCGGCATGACCCAGCCGCTCCGCGACATGGCGGCCGCGGCGCATGAGATGGAGACCGGCGATTACAGCCGGCGCGTCCACACGCGTTCGCGTGACGAGGTCGGTCAGCTCGCGACCGCGTTCAACCGGATGAGCGCCGAGCTGCAAGACCTCGAGCAGTCCCGTCGGGATCTGCTCGCGAACGTATCGCACGAGCTCAAGACGCCGATCACGGCGATCAGGGCGCACCTGGAGAACCTGCTCGATGGTGTGGAGCAGCCCGATCCGAAGACGCTGCAGGTCATGCTGTCGCAGACGGAACGTCTGGGCAGGTTGATCGAACAGCTGCTTGAGCTGTCCCGTCTGGAGTCCGGTGAGCTCCCCCTCCTGCGTGAGGACACCCCGCTCGCGCCGCTCGTGACGCAGGTGTTGTCCGAGATCGAGGTGGCACGCTCAGATCGCGGCGTCACCGTCGAGAGCGCGATGCCCATCGACCTCCCGCCGGTCGACGCCGATCGCGAGCGGGTACACCAGGTGCTGTTCAACCTGGTGGACAACGCCGTTCGGTTCACTCCTGCGGGCGGCGCCGTCACGGTTTCGGCGAAGCGTCACAACGGCTCGGTCGAGGTGCGGGTGGCCGACACCGGCGTGGGCATACCGGCGGAGCACCTGCCTCGCCTGTTCGAGCGGTTCTACCGCGCGGACCCCGCGCGTTCACGCGAAGACGGGGGGACCGGCATCGGGCTCGCGATCGCGCGCTCGGTCGTCGAGGCCCACGGCGGCCACATCCGGGCCGAGAGCGAACCCGGAGGCGGTAGCGTGTTCACGTTCGACCTACCGGTCGCGGTCGCGGCCAAGAACAGGAGGGAACCGTGAGGTCGATGACCACCACCGTTGAGGTCACAGCATCGGAGCGATACGGATTCCTCGACCTCACCGACGATCTTCGACGCGCGATCAAGGACGCCGGCGTGACCGAGGGCGCGGCGATCGCGTTCTGCGAGCACACGACCGCCGTCCTGTTGATCAACGAATGGGAGGACGGCGCCATGGCCGACTTCCGGCGCCACCTGACCGACCTCGTTCCCCACGAGGGCATCTATTACGCCCACGACGATTTCGATATCCGAACGCAGAACATGAACGAGGACGAACGCAAGAACGGCCACGCACATGTGAAAGCGATGATGCTTTCGGCCACGTCGCACGCGATCCCCGTCGTGGCCGGGGAGCCCGGGTTCGGACGGTGGCAGCGCCTGATCTTCCTCGAACTGGACGAGCCCAAGGAGCGCCGCGTCACCTTCCAGGTGTTCGGGCTCTGAGAGACTCCATGCCGATGACCGCGACGCGACGGACGACCCGGCAGATCACGATCGGTGGCGTGCCGATCGGCGGCGGCGCCCCCATCAGTGTCCAGTCCATGACGACGACGAAGACGGCGGACATCAACGCGACGCTGCAGCAGATCGCGTCGCTGGTCGCGACGGGCGTGGACATCGTGCGCGTCGCGGTTCCGCACTGGGAGGACGCCGAGGCGCTCACCGCGATCGCGGCCAAATCGACCGTCCCCGTCGTCGCCGACATCCACTTCCAGTGGAAGTACGCCATGGCGGCGCTCGAGGCCGGCATCCAGGGCCTGCGGATCAACCCCGGCAACATCAAGTACCAGGACAAGGTCCGCCTGATCGCCCGCGAGGCCAAGGCGCGCGGCGTGCCGATCCGCATCGGTGTGAACGCGGGCTCGCTGGAGAAGGATCTGCTCGAGAAGTACGGCAGGCCCACGCCGGAGGCGCTCGTCGAGTCCGCGCTGAACGAGGCGCGCATCCTGGAGGACGAGGACTTCTTCGACATCAAGATCTCGGTGAAGCATTCCAATCCGCGCGTGATGATCGAGGCGTACCGCCAGCTGGCCGAGAAGTGCGACTACCCACTGCATCTCGGGGTGACCGAGGCGGGTCCGATGCCGATGGGCGGCGTGAAGAGCGCCGTGGGGATCGGGGCGCTCCTCGCCGAAGGGATCGGCGACACCATCCGGGTGTCGCTCACGGACGACCCCGTCGAGGAGGTGAAGGTCGGCACCGCGATCCTGCAGTCGCTCGGCCTGCGCAAACGCGGGCTCGATCTGGTCGCGTGCCCGTCGTGCGGCCGGGCGGAGGTCGACGTCCTGGGCCTCACCAAGCAGGTGAACGAAGCGCTGGAGAAGAAGGGCATCAAGGTCCCGCTGCGCGTGGCCGTCATGGGATGCGTCGTGAACGGCCCCGGCGAGGCACGCGAGGCCGATCTGGGGATCGCCGCCGGGAAGGGGCAGGGCTTCCTCATCGTGAACGGCGAGGTCACCGACAAGATCCCGGAGGATCAGTTCGTCGCTCGCTTGGTCGCGGAGGCCGAAAGGATCGCCGCAGCGAAGGCCGCCGTTCCCGACGCCGAAGACGAGCTAGTCTAGGTCAGACTAGAAACCCCACGAGCCCCAGGCTCAACTTCCCACAGCCCGGATGCCGATGATGCGAGGCATGAGGGGGAGGATCCGAGCCGTCGCGGCGATCGCTGCGTTGATGCTGACGGCCGCCGCGTTCCAGCCGGCGGCTGCTGCCCCGCTGTCCACGCGAGCGCCGGTTCCCGGCAGCTCCTGCCGCGTCTTCCCCGCCGACAACGTCTGGAACATGGACGTGTCGAAGCTCCCCGTCGCGAAGAAGAGCAAGGTGTGGAAGACGTCGATGCACGCGGGGTCGACGCTGCTGCACCCGGACTTCGGGCCGCCCGCGTACGGCATGCCGTTCGATGTGGTTGACGATTCGCACCAGAAGGTGCATGTCGACTTCGGCTACGCCGACGAGAGCGATCCGGGGCCGTACCCGTTCGGACCCGATACCCACATCGAGGGCGGGTCCGACCGGCACGCGTTGATGATCGATCGCAACACATGCACGCTCTATGAGCTGTACGGCGCGGATTGGAACGGCGGCCAACCGACGGCCGGCAGCGGCGCGATCTTCCCGCTCGACGGCGCGAACGCGAACGACCTGCGGCCCGCGACGTGGACGTCGGCCGACGCCGCCGGCTTGCCGATCTTCCCCGGCCTCGTGCGGTGGGACGAAGTGAACGCCGGCGCGATCGACCACGCGATCCGGTTCACGGTCGATTGCACGAGCCAGCGGTACCTCTGGCCGGCTCGTCATCAGGCGGGGAGCAGCGACGGTCGTTGCCCGCCTATGGGGGCCCGGTTCCGCTTGAAGGCCGGGTTCGATGTGTCGCGGTACAGCGGCGAGGCGAAGGTGATCCTCACCGCGATGAAGCATTACGGACTGATCGTCGCCGACAACGGCAGCGATTGGTACTTCCAAGGTGAGGTCAACTCCCATTGGACCAACGACCTGATGGACGAGCTGAAGTCCATCCCGGCGGGCGCGTTCGTCGCGGTGGATGAAGCCGGTTGCCGTGTCTCGCCGGACTCCGCCGAGTTCGCCTACGGCCCGCGCTGCCCCGCTCCCTAGCTGGACAGAGCCAGGAAGTTCTCGACGATCCTCGGGCCTTCTGGGGTGAGGATCGACTCCGGGTGGAACTGCACGCCGTAGCGAGGGAGCGTCCGGTGCTGCGCCGCCATCACCAGCCCATCGTCGGTCCAAGCGGTCAGCTCCAGCTCGTCGGGGAGCGTCTTGCGCAGCACGACGAGCGAGTGGTAGCGGCCCGCTTCGAACGGATCGGTGACGCCCTCGAAGATCCCCTTGCCTTCGTGGAAGACGAGCGAGGCCTTGCCGTGCACGGGTGTTTCGCGGTCCACGACCCCGCCGCACGAGAGACCGAGCGCTTGGTGCCCGAGGCACACGCCGAGGACCGGGGTCTCGTCGGGCAGGAGCGCGAGCAGTGACGTGAACACGCCGGCATCCTCGGGACGGCCGGGGCCGGGGGACAGGATCACCGCATCGGGGTCGCGCCCGACCAGCGACTCCGCGGGCTCCGCGTCGGACTTCACGACCTCCGTGGGCCGTCCCAGGCTCTCGACGAGCTGCACGAGGTTGTAGGTGAACGAGTCGTAGTGGTCGACGATCAGGATCATCGGGGCGCCTCCACGTTCCCGTGCACGCCGCCGAGCGTACCGTCCGCCGGCGCGACCGCGGGAAGCAGCGCCGCGGCTTTCGCCTTGGTCTCCTGCAGTTCGGTCTCCGGGTCGGAGTCGGCGACCACACCCGCGCCGGTCTGCACCGACACGCGGCCGTCGGCGATGACCGCCGTCCGGATCGTGATGCAGAAGTCGAGGTCCCCCGCGAACGTGAGGTATCCGACCGCGCCGGCGTACGGGCCGCGCGCGGTGGGCTCGTGCTCCGCGATCAGCTCCATCGCGCGACGCTTCGGTGCGCCGGTCACGGTTCCCGCCGGGAACGTCACCGCCAACGCGTCGAGCGGATGGAGGTCCTCACGAAGCTCGCCCTCGACCGTCGACACGATGTGCATCACCTTGGTGAACCGCTCCACCTCCATCAGCTCGGTGGGACGGACCGAGCCCGCGACGCATACCCGTCCGAGATCGTTGCGGGCCAGGTCCACGAGCATCGCGTGTTCGGATTGCTCCTTCGGGTCGGCCAGCAGCTCATGCTCGAGGAGACGGTCCCGGATCTCGGTCTGCCCGCGCGGCCGGGTCCCGGCGATCGGGCGAGCCGACACGCGCCGGCCCTCGACGCGGACGAGGGGCTCGGGAGAGGACCCGGCGAGCTCCATCCCCAGCATCCGCACGAAGAACATGTAGGGCGCCGGGTTCGTGACGCGGAGCCGTCGATAGATGGGGAAGCCGCCCTCGGGTGCGTCGAACGTCACCCGCCGCGAGGGCACGCCTTGATAGATGTCCCCGGCCAGGATGTGCTCCTTGAACGCCGACACGGTCCACCGGTAGCCCTCGTCGGGCATGTTGGTCTCTCCCTCAACCACCGGAGCGTCTGCCGGGACCGACGGAGCCAGGGCGGGCATCTCGGCCGACGCGATCCGCGCGGCCAGATCGTGGACCGCTCGCACTCCCTCGTCGTAGGCGCCCGCGGGGACGTGGGCGACCAGGATCAGCCGCTGCCGCCAGTGGTCGAACACGACGGCGCGATCGATGACGAGCAACCCGATGGGAGGACACGGCGCGTCGGCGGGCTCGGGCGCCGGGTGGCTGTCGAGCAGGGTCGCCGCCTCGTACGCCAGGTATCCCATGAGGCCGCCCGTGAGCGGCGGCAGGTCCGTCGGTCGCGGGCCCGCGAGCGATCGCGCGATGGCGATCAACGCCTCGCGCGGCGCGGCGCCGGCCGGCGCACGTCGCACGGGCAGGGGACGGACCACGTCCTCGACCCGTACACCGTCCGCATCCACGACGACCACGGCCGCCGGGTCCCCGGCCACGAACGAGTACCTGCCCCAGCGCTCGGAGCGTTCGACCGATTCGAGGATCAGGCCGGGCCCGTCGCCGGCGAGGGCGGGGAAGAGCCCCACCGGCGTGGAGACGTCGGCGAGCAGCTCGGTCCAGACGGGAACCATGGGCCAGGAGTTCGCGAGCGCCTCGAACTCGTTCCGGCTCGGTCTCACCTGCAGCTGCGGATCCACGTGCGCTCCTTCTCCTCGATGCCGCTCGGATCGGTCTTGGTGCCGAGCGGCCACGGCAGTGGGGGAAACAGGAAACCCCGGACCGTCGGCCCGGGGCTGCGTGGGCTCGCGGTGCGAGCGCTGGACCTACGAGCGCGTCGACACGAGGCTCCGCGAGCCCACGCGCCACGTCCAGGTCATCCCGTGCGTCCGCATCAGGCGCCGATTGTGCCTGCTGGGCAGCCACATCGTCAACGGCGTGGACGCCGGTGCCGCTATCCTGTGGAACCCATGCGCCTGTCACAGATGTTCGCGCCCACGCTCCGCGAGGATCCGGCCGACGCCGATATCGCGAGCCACCGGCTGTTGCTCCGCGGCGGGTTCATCCGCCAGGTGATGGCAGGCGTGTACACGTCGCTCCCGATGGGCCTGCGCACCATGCGGAAGATCGAGGCCGTGGTGCGGGAGGAGATGGATGCAGCCGGGGCACAGGAGATCCGGATGCCGATCCTGCTCCCCGCCGGCCCGTGGCGATCGACGGGCCGCTACGACCTGTACGGCGACAACCTGTTCAAGCTCCAGGATCGTCACGAACGCGAGTTGATCCTGGGACCCACGCAGGAGGAGGTCGTCGCGTTGCTCGCTGCCGGCGACCTGCCCTCGTACCGGGACCTGCCGGCGAACGTCTACCAGGTCGAGTGGAAGTACCGCGACGAGTTCCGACCACGGTTCGGGTTGCTGCGAGGCCGCGAGTTCCTGATGAAGGACGCCTATTCGATCGACCGCGACGAGGACGGGATGCGCGAGTCGTACCGCATCATGTACGAGGCGTACGGGCGGATCTTCGCGCGCTTCGGGCTGGACCTCGTGATCGTCGAGGCCGACCCGGGGCAGATCGGCGGCAGCGTCAACCACGAGTTCATGGCCCGCGCGAGCGTGGGTGAGGATCTCTTCGTCGAATGCGAGAACGGCGACTACCTGGCGGACACGGAGGCCGCCCGGCCGATGGCGCCCGAACCGGCCGGAGAGGGGACGGAGCCGCTCACCGAGGTCGATACGCCCAACACGCCGACGATCGAGTCGCTCGCGGCCCTGCTGAACGTGGAGCCGTCCCGGACGCTGAAATGCATGATGTTCGACGTGGCCGGCACGACCACCGCGGTGCTGGTGCCGGGCGATCGCGAGGTCAACGTCGACAAGCTCGCGAAGCTCGTCTTCCCGGCGAAGGTGCGTCCGTTCGAGGACGTCGATTTCGCGTCGCGCGGGTTCGCGAAGGGCTACGTCGGTCCGCAGGGGTTCGACGAGAACGTCCAGTTATTCGCCGACCTCACGGTCCGAGGTGGCAAGGACTGGGTGACGGGTTCGAACACCGTCGATCGTCACGTGACGGGAGCGAACGCCGGCCGCGACTTCCGCGTGGATCGCTGGGAGGACCTGGTCGAGTTCCGCGAGGGCGACCGCTGCCCGATCGATGGAGGGACGCTCCACATCGGACGTTCGATCGTCGTCGGCCACATCTACCAGCTCGGGACGAACTTCTCGGGGCCGCTCGACGCGACGTTCGTGGACGAGGACGGCTCGGACAAGCCGTACGTGATGGGGAGCTACGGGATCGGGATCACGAGGATCATGGCTGCCGCCGTGGAGCAGACCCACGACGACGACGGCATGATCTGGCGCAAGGTCATGGCGCCGTTCGAGGCGATCGTCGTGATCGCGACCCGCGATCACGAGCAGACGGTGGCGGAGGCGGAGCGGATCTATGCCGAGCTGCGCGAACGTGGCGTCGACGTGGTGCTCGACGACCGGGCGGAGAGCGCCGGCGTCAAGTTCAAGGACGCCGACCTGATCGGGTATCCCGTCCAGGTCGTCGTGGGCAAGCGCGGTGTCGAGGCGGGGACCGTGGATCTCAAGCTGCGCGCGACCGGGGAGCGGACGCAGGCGCCGATCGGCGATGCGGCGCCGGGTGTGATCGACCTGCTGGCCGGCACCCCGTAAGCTCGTCGTCGTGCGCGCATCGAAGGTTCCGTACCACCTGGTCGAGTTCGTGAAGCTGCACCCTCAGGTGGAAGGCGTGATACAGCACGTCGGGCTACAGACGTGGGACCTGCTCCTCGTGGACGTGACGGGCCTCTGGGATCGCGAGGAGTTCGCGTCCGAAGGAGCCGCCGAGGCCGCCTGCCGGACGCTCCGCATCCCCGCCCATCAGGGCTGGGACGATCCCCGACTCGCACGCCGGATGAACCGCCGAGACCACTGGAACACCTCCGACGGGGCACGCCGGGCACTCTGAGCAGCAGTTCCGCCGGGGTCGGCTATACTCAACGTCGAACGGTCAGCAGAGTTGTGTCCGGAAGTGGGCTCGCGCCCACTTTCTTTGTCGAAGGGGGCGGTCGGGCGGATGGAAGCGGAGACGCTCATCAGGCCCGTGATCGAAGGGTCGGGTTTCGAGCTCGTTGATGTCGCGTTCCGGCGCGAATCGGGGCGCAGGATCCTCCGGGTAGTCGTCGACCGCGACGCCGCCCTCGACGTGGACACGCTCGCGGAGCTGGCCGAAAAGGTGTCACGGCGTCTGGACGTCGAGGGGTTCGCCCCCGGCCCGTACGCCCTCGAGGTGTCGTCGCCCGGGATCGAGCGGCCGCTGAAGCGGCCGCGTGACTTCGAGCGACAGGTGGGGAAGATGGTGAAGGTGAAGACGGCCACGTCCGTCGACGGGCGGACGAACGTCACCGGCGAGCTGGTGGCGGCCGACGACGAGGGCATCGTCGTGGCCGCCGACGGCGGAGAGCTGCACGTCCGCCACGCCGACATCGCGTCGGCGCGCACGGTCGTCGACTGGGATGCAGAGTTGAAGGGGAGCACACGATGAATGCCGAGATGATCGCCGCCTTGCGCGAGCTCGAACGGGAGAAGGGCATCGCGTTCGAGACGATCCTCGCCGGCCTGGAGGAGGCCATGGCCTCCGCCTACAAGACATGGTGGAAGCAGGAGAACCCCGAGGGCGACGACGACTTCGTCGGCGTCCGCGCGCACATCGATCCCGAGACCGGCGATCTGCGGGTCTGGCTTCAGCAGCTCGAGGAGGTCGAGGTCGAGCACGAGGGCGAGCTCGCCGAGGGCGAGACGCCGGCGCTCGAGATGAAGGTCATCTCCGAAGAAGAGGTCGAGGTGACCGACGAATTCAAGGGTCGTATCGGCGCGCAGACGGCGAAGCAGGTGATCTTCCAGAAACTCCGCGATGCGGAGCGCGAGATGACCTACGAGGAGTTCGCCGGGCGCGAGGGTGACGTGGTCACCGGCATCGTCCAGCAGCAGGAACGCCGCTACACGCTGTTGGACCTCGGCAAGGTCGAGGCGTTGCTGCCGCAGGCCGAGCAGGTGCCGTCGGAGCCGTACCGTCACGGCGAGCGGCTCAAGGCGTACATCACCGAGGTGCGCAAGGGCACGAAGGGTCCTCAGATCGTGGTCTCCCGCTCGCACCCGGGGCTGTTGAAGGCGCTGTTCGCGTTGGAGGTCCCCGAGATCGAGGAAGGCATCGTCGAGATCAAGGCGGTCGCGCGCGAGCCCGGGCACCGCTCGAAGATCGCCGTCTCCTCCAACGAGCCCGGCGTCGACCCGGTCGGCGCGTGCGTGGGACCCAAGGGTTCCCGCGTGCGCATGGTCGTGAACGAGCTGCGCGGCGAGAAGATCGACGTGGTGCCGTGGAGCGCGAACCCGGCCGAGCTGGTCGCGAACGCACTGCAGCCCGCCAAGGTGAAAGAGGTCCGGATCGACGACGCCACGAGCACGGCGCTCGTCATCGTGCCCGACTACCAGCTGTCGCTCGCCATCGGCAAGGAAGGGCAGAACGCTCGGCTCGCCGCGCGCTTGACGGGTTGGCGGATCGACATCAAGTCCGAGGCACAGGTCGCGGACGAGTCGCGCCCGGCTGCTGCTGCGCCCGCCGAGGTCCCGGTGGCGGCGGAACCTCCGGCCGAGGCTCCGGCCGAGGCTGCCGCGGACCCGGCCGTTCCTTCCGAGCCGGTCGATGCGACGGCCGAGGCGCCTGCGGAAGCGTGAGTGTGGTGTCGACACCCGAGCGAACGTGCGTCGGGTGTCGCGGGAAGGCGCCGAAACGCGACCTGATCCGCGTGGCGCGGGTCAGCGAGGGAGACGTCGTCGTCGACCCGTCAGGGTCGGCGCCCGGTCGGGGAGCGTATGTGCATCGCGTTCCTGCGTGCATCGAGACCGCGAAACGGACCCGGGCACTCGAGCGCGCGCTCGGGACGGGGTTGTCCGCGGATGCAGCCGCTAGGCTAGGGAGCGCATCGGAACGATCGATAGGAGCGGTGTGAGGGTTCACGAACTGGCCAAGGAACTGGGAGTCACGAGCAAGGAGCTCGTGGCCACCCTCGAGCAGATGGGTGCTGCCGGCCGATCGGCCTCGTCCAGCGTGCCCGAGGACCTGATCCCTCGGCTCCGCGCGAGCGGAGGCAAGGCCACCGCATCGACCCCGAAGCGCCGCGAGGTGCTCGAGCCGCCACCCGCGCCCCGCAAGCCCAAGAAGGCGGCAACGGCGAAGCCGGTCGTGAAGGCTGTACCCGACGTGCCGGCGGAGCCGGTTGCCCCCATCGAGCCCGCCGCGGCGGCGGGCGACGCCGCCGGTCCTACCGCGGTGGCGCCGGCGGCATCCGCCCCCGTGCCGGCGCGGGCGCCTGCGAAGCTCGCGCTGCCGGTGATGCAGTTCGTTCGCGGAGCGACGCCGCAGACGATCGCGGAGAAGCTCGGGAAGTCGCCGGCCGACATCGTGAAGGTCCTGTTCATGGCCGGGGAGATGGTGACCGCGACCACCTCGCTCTCCGACGACGCGATCGAGCTGATCGCAGCAGACCTGGGCCATCAGGCCGAGATCATCGGGGTCGAGGAAGAGCTCGACTCCGAGCCCGAAGAGGAGGTGAACCAGGCCGCCCTCGTGCCTCGTCCTCCGGTCGTGACCGTCATGGGCCACGTCGACCACGGGAAGACCAAGCTCCTGGACGCCGTCCGCGAGACGGACGTCGTCGCGGGAGAGTTCGGCGGGATCACGCAGCACATCGGCGCGTACCAGGCGCATCTGGGCGAACGCATGATCACGTTCATCGACACGCCGGGTCACGAAGCGTTCACCGCGATGCGCGCCCGCGGCGCGAAGATCACCGACATCGTCGTGCTGGTGGTCGCTGCCGACGACGGCGTGATGCCGCAGACCGTCGAGGCGCTCGATCATGCGAAGGCGGCCGGGGTGCCGATCATCGTCGCGGTGAACAAGGTGGACAAGGAAGATGCCGATCCGGTCCGCGTCCGCACGCAGATGGTCGAGTTGGGCATCGTCCCCTCGGAGTACGGCGGTACGTTCGAGTTCGTGGACGTCTCTGCGAAGACCAAGGTCGGCCTCGACACCTTGCTCGAGACGATCCTGTTGGTCGCGGATCTCGAGGAGCTGAAGGGCGATCCCACCGGCAACGCGCGCGGGCGCGGTGATCGAGGCGCATCTCGACAAGGGCCGGGGCCCGATCGCCACCGTGCTCGTACAGAAGGGGACGTTGTCCGCGGGCGACGCCCTGATCTGCGGAACCGCGTACGCGAAGATCAGGGCGATGCAGGACGAGAACGGTCTGTCGCTGATCCATGCGGGCCTGTCGAAGCCGGTCCAGATCCTCGGATGGAGCCACGTGCCGAGCGCGGGGGACGATTTCCGCGAGGTCGACGACGAACGCGAGGCGCGTCACATCGCCTCCGAGCGCGAGGCGAAGATGCGATCGGCGGAGCTGGTGATCTCGCGGCCCCCGACGCTCTCTGACCTGATGCGTCAGGCTGAACGAGCCGAGGTCCCCGAGATGAACCTGATCGTGAAGGCCGATGTGCAGGGTTCGTTGGGGGCCCTGTCCGACGCGCTGCTGAAGCTGCCGCAGGAAGAGGTACGGGTGAACATCGTGCGCGCGGCCGCCGGCGGTATCACCGAAGACGACATCTCGCTCGCGCTCGCGTCCAACTGCATCGTCATCGGGTTCAACGTCCGGCCCGACAAGCAGGCCAGGGACCTCGCCGAGAAGGAAGGCGTCGACGTTCGGCTCTACCGGGTGATCTACGACGCGATCGACGACATCAAGGCCGCGCTGTCGGGCATGCTCAAGCCCGAACAGCGGGAGAAGCACCTCGGCACCGCCGAGGTGCGGGCTATGTTCCGTGTGCCGAAGCTGGGCGTGATCGGCGGGTGCTACGTCACCCAGGGCACCATCACGCGCGACGGCCGGGTGCGTCTGGTCCGCGACAGCGTGGTCGTCTACGACGGCAAGGTCGCGTCGCTCCGGCGGTTCAAGGACGACGTCCGAGAGGTGGCCGCCGGCTACGAGTGCGGCATCGGCATCGAGAACTTCCAGGACATCAAGGAAGGCGACCTCATCGAGGCCTACGAGGTCCGCGAGGTGGCGCGCTCCATCTGAGCCGATGCTGGTGGCGCTGCAGCGGTTCGACCTGCGGATCCCCGGATGCGGCTCGCTGAAACAGAAGCGGCACGTCTTGAAAGCGCTCACGGGCGCGATCCGCTCGAAGTTCAACGTCAGCGTGGCCGAGGTGGATCACCACGACCTGTGGCAGCGAACGACGCTCGCGGTCGCCGCGACCGGCGCCGAGGGCTACCACGTCCGCAAAGTCATGCAGCAGGTGGAGCGATTCGTCGAGGCGTGGGGAGGCGTCGAGATCATCGAGACCGAGATCACGCTCCATCATCCGGAGGATGAGACGTGACTATCGTCCGGCGCCGGTACGCTTGGGCCATGCCGCAAGGACCGAGGATCGCGCGCGTCGGGGAAGAGTTCCGCGAGATCTTGGCGGAGGAGATCCCCAAGCTCAAGGACCCGCGCATCGGGTTCGTGACCGTGACGGGCGTGAAGGTGACCGCGGACCTCCGGCGCGCGTGGGTCTACTACACGGCGTTCGGCGACGACAAGGAGCGCGCGTCCACGCGGGCGGGGCTCCGCTCGGCCGTCCCGAGGCTTCGCGGCGTGATCGGCAAGCAGGTCCGGATGAAGTTCCTCCCGGAGCTCGCGTTCGAGGAGGATGCCACGCTGGAGCAGGCGGCGACGATCGACCGCCTGATCGCGCGGCTGAATGCCGGCGAAGACGGGGAGGAGGGATCCGATGGATGACATGGCGCGCGCCGCGGAGGTCCTCGGATCGGCGACCGACGTCGCGCTGGCGTGCCACCTGAACCCGGATGCCGACGCCCTCGGCTCGATGCTCGGGCTCGCCGCGTTCCTCCGTCGGCGGGGAACGGCCACGGTGTGCTCGTTCCCGAACGAGCCGCTGGTGATGCCGCGCTGGGCAGAGCTCCTTCCCGGGTCCGAGGACCTCGTCGAGGTGCGCGACTTCCCCGACGCGCCGGCCGTCATGGTCACGTGCGACTGCGCATCCTTCGACCGGCTCGGTCCGCTGGGTCGGGCGGCATCCAATGCCGGCGAGCTCATCTGGATCGATCACCACCGGTCGAACGACGGGCTCGGCACGATCCCGCTCATCGACCCGGCGGCGTCCTCGACGTGCGAGATGGTCTACCGCCTGATCGACGCGATGGGCGGCCCGATGCCGGACGAGGCCGCCGCGTGCCTGTATGCCGGGCTCGTCACCGACACGGGACGCTTCCAGTACGAGGCCACGACCCCGGACACGCTGCGCATCGCGGCCGCGCTCCGCGAGCACCCGTTCGATCATTCGCGCCTGGTGCAGGCGCTGTACGAAGACAACGGGGCCGCGTTCCTGCGCGTGTCGGCGATCGCGCTCTCGAGGGCCACGTTCGTGCCCGAGGCCGATCTCGTGTGGACGTACCTCACCCAGGCCGACCTGTCGGAGGCCGGGGCCGGAGCGGGCGAGACGGACGATCTGATCGACCTGATCCGCACCGTGCGCGACGTGGACGTCGCGGCGGTGCTCAAGCAGCAGCAGGACGGTCGGTTCAAGGTCAGCACCCGTTCGCGAGGGTCGCACGACCTCGCGACGATCGCCGCCGCCTTCGGCGGCGGCGGGCACCGGCTCGCGGCCGGCTACACGTCGGAGCACGGTCCGGCGGGAACGATCGCGCGGCTGGTCGCCGCGTTGCGCGAGCCCGCCCCCGTTCCGTGAGCGAGCCGGAGGGCGTGCTCCTCGTCGACAAGCCGCGGGGGATGACGTCGCACGACGTCGTGGACGTGGTTCGGAAGCGGCTCGGCACGCGCAAGGTGGGGCACGCCGGGACGCTCGACCCCATGGCGACCGGCCTGCTCGTCCTGGGCGTGGGTCGAGGGACACGGCTGCTGCGGTTCCTCGGTGCGCTCACCAAGACCTATGAGGGGACCGCCCGCCTGGGGGTCGAGACGACGACGCTCGACGCCGAAGGCGAGGTCACGGCCGAGCGGCCGGTGACGGCCACGGAGCCCGACATCCGCGACGCGATGTCGTCGCTGCTTGGGGATTCCCTCCAGGTGCCGCCCGCATACTCGGCGGTGAAGGTCGGCGGCCGCAAGCTCTACGAGGCGGCCCGGCGCGGCGAGGTCCTCGAGGCACCGGCCCGCCCGATCCGCGTCGACGCGTTCGAGCTGATCGCGACGCGCGGGCCCGACGTCGATTTCCTGGTCACGTGCTCCGGCGGCACCTACGTGCGGGTGCTCCTGGCGGATGTCGGCGCCGCGCTCGGGTGCGGAGCGCACCTCACGCGCCTTCGTCGCACGGCGATCGGGGCGCTGGAGGCGAGCGAGGGGGTGGAGCCCTCGATGGTCGAGACACCGCTGCCGTTGGAGCGGGCGGTCGCGCACCTTCCGCGCCTGGAGCTGAGCTCCGAGGAGGCGGTTGCGGCGGGTCACGGCCGGGTCCTCGGGCCGGCCGGCATCAAGGGGCCGTACGCGGTCTTCGCGCCCGGCGGGGCGTTGATCGGCGTCTACGAAGACGAGGGTCCGAAGGCCCGCCCGCAGGTGATCCTGGCGCCGTCGTCATGAACCCCGCTGCTTCCTCGCGCTCCCTGGGATAGGCTCGCCCGATGGGCGAGGTGGGGGAGCGCTCGGGTAGGAGCGTGTGGCGGTACGTGTCGTTCGCCGTCTCGCTGTTGATCGTGGTCGGGATCTTCGTGTTCGCCATCCCGAAGTTCGCGGACTACACGCAGGTCTGGAAGGCGATCTCCACCCTCACGCCGATCGAGATGGGGGTCCTGATCGCGGCGACCATCTTCAACCTCTTCACGTACTGGTGGGCGAACATGGCGGCGCTCCCCGGCCTGAAGCTCGGGCACGCCGCCGTCGTGACGCAGACGACGACGTCCATCGCCAACACGTTGCCCGGGGGTGGGGCGATCGCGATCGGGCTGACGTACTCGATCCTGCACTCGTGGGGCTTCTCGGGAACCAACGTCGCCCTGTACGTCGGCGTGAGCGGCATCTGGAACATCTTCGTCAAGCTCGGCTTGCCCGTCCTGTCCATCGTGATCCTCGCCATCCAAGGGGGGAGCAGCGCCGCGTTCCTCTCGGCGGCGCTGATCGGCTTACTGGTGCTCGTGGGGGCCATCGCCCTGCTCGCGGCCGTGTTCAAGAGCGAGGCGCTCGCCCGTCGCGTCGGCCGTGGATTGGGGCGCGTCCTATCCGCGATCAGGCGCCTGTTCCGCAAACCGCCCGTCACCAACCTCGACGATCGAGCGGCGAAGTTCCGAGCCGACACGATCACGCTCGTGGAGCACCGATGGTGGCGGCTCACGTGGGCCACCCTGCTGAGCCATGTGGCGCTGTTCTTCGTCCTGCTGCTCTGCCTTCGCAGCCTCGGCGTCTCCGAGCAGGAGGTGAGCACGGCGCAGGCGTTCGCCGTCTTCTCGTTCGGGCGCTTGATCTCTGCGCTTCCGATCACGCCCGGAGGACTCGGTGTGATCGAGCTCGGCTACATCGGCGGGTTGGTCGCGGCGGGAGGCGACAAGCCGGCGGTCGTGGCCGCGGTGTTGCTGTTCCGCACGCTGACGTTCGGGGTCCAGATCCCGCTCGGCGGCTTCACCTACCTCATCTGGCGGGCGAAGAAGAGCTGGCGCATCCAGGGGACAGAGGAGCCTGTAGCTCAGACGTCCTCTGCCGCCGTTTCGGGCGGCTGATCGACGGGCTTGCCGAGCACCAACGTCGCGATCTCGTTCACCACCGCGAACGACCCCAGCGCGATCCCCGATCCGAGGAGCACGCCGGCGACGACGTCGGAGAACCAGTGTGCGTGGAGGTAGACCCGGGAGAACGCCATCACGAACGCGAACGCCACGGCGATCCACTCCCACTTGCGCCGCTTGGGGCCCGCCGGCAGGAACGCGATCACCAGCGCGACCGCCGTCGCCGCGCCCGCCGTCGCATGGCCCGACGGGAACGAATAGCCGACGGTGACGACGATCCCGGCGGGTGGACGTCCGCGGTGGAACCACGCCTTCAGGAACGTCAGCAGGAGCTCGGAAGCCGCCCAGGTCAGGATGAAGCCGGCCGCGCGCCGCCACCAGCGGCGTACCAGGAGGTAGATCGCCGCGATGGCGCGCAGCGGGATGGTGACGACCCCGCCGCCGACCACGTTCAGGAAGCGGAACAGCCAGGTGAGTGGCGTGACCCGGATGCGGTCGACGGCGTCGTACATCTGCTGGTCGAAGCGACCTACGAACGGAAGCGTGGTCAGCGGCGCGAGCGACGGCGGGTGCTTCCCGACGGCGAACAGGACGAAGCCCAGCGAGGCGAGCAACGCGAGGGCGTACCACAGCGCGCGGCGATGGTCGGTCAGCATCGACCGGATGCTACCCCGCGCACGGTGGAGCCTCGGCGCCGCAGAGGATGAGCCCCGGATCCTTGGCGACCTCGGCGACGATCGTGGCGCGAGGAAGCAGGGAGAGCGCGTCGACGGCCTCGATCGCGAGCGTTGACGGAGCGCCGTTCGAAAAGTGGAACGTGTAGCCGATGCAGCCGCCGTCGAACAGCAGGAATCGGGTTCCGGTGAACGACGGCTCCAGGGAATCGGGCCTGACGAAGACGCGGGTCCCCACCTCGCCGGGCGCGGGCTGTTCCTCGACCGCTCCGGCCGTGTCGCACGATCGCCGGAGCGAGACCTCGACGGCGTGGACACCGCCGCGGTCGGAATCTAGCCAGAAGCGTGACAGCCCTCTCGAGATGTCGGAGCCGCCGAACGTCCAGCCGACGGGGAACTCGGACACGCACGGCAGCTGGGTCGCGGACGGAACCGACTGGGCGAGCAGGACGAAGACGCCGTCGTCGGTGTTCACGCAGAGCGGGGTGCGGCCGCCACCTCCCGCGGAGCACCCACCCAGGCCGACGGCCACGACCGCCACGACGAGCGCAAGCTGCCACCGATGACTCATGCGAACGCGTTCCAGTTCGAGACCACGAGCGACAGGACCAGGAAGGCAAGCAACAACACCCAGAGCGTCAGGGCGACGCGCCGCAGGCTCCAACGCTGGATGCGGATCGGGGGATGCGGCGGCGCGAGCGCGCGGAACTCCGTCAAGAGGTCGACGCCCTGCTGCTTCATGAGCGATCGCAGCTGCGTGGGGCTCGCCACTCCACGGGTCGCGGCGAACGCCTCGGAGACCTCCTCGGGCGTGAAGTACCGCAGGGCATGTTCGTACACGCGGGGCGCGTCGCTTCGCAGCGCGAGGACCATCATCATGTTCGCGAGGTCCACGGCTTGACGCCAAGGCGAGGGCCGCACCTGGACGAAGAAGACGTCGATCAGTCGAAGCTCGCCTTCCTGAACCATCAGGTTGGCGGGCTTGATGTCCCGGTGGGCCAGACCGATGTCCCACATCTGCCTGATGAGTTTCAGGCCTTGCTCGATCACGTGATCGGAGACTTCGGCATCGCCGATCTCGACGGCATCGTCGAAGAACTCCATCACGATCATGTACTCGCGCTCCGGCGTGATCTCGACGATCCCGTACGGCTTCGGGGCCGGGAGGCCGTCGTCGTACATGAGGCGAAGCGTGTAGTCCTCGTACTCGACGAACCGGCGGACCGTGCCGAACGGTGTCTCGTCTTCGAGCGCCCCGTACAGGATCGTCCGGCCGAGCTTGTACCAGCGGTCGGCGCGGACGTGGTTCTTCGCGTACAGCTTGGCGAACAGGTACCTGCCGTGATCGTCCTCGGGCGTGGCCACGGTCATCCGGAGCGGGGTCGATCCTCCCGATCCCTCCAATCCGACCGGCTTGATCACGATGACGTCCAGGCCGAGCTGGTCCTTCACGGCGCGGACGATCGCCTCGCCACGGAGTCCGCCGACGTCGAGGTGCGCGGCCTTCCCGCGCCGGTACGAGACGGGGAAGACGTCGTTCGGCGTGAACCATCGGAACGCGGTCAACCCGGTGGCGATACCGAGGATCGCGCCGAAACCGGCGCTGGTCGGCTGATCGACCGCGAGGTACATCCGGGCGAACCAGACGATACCCAGGATCGATCCCGATCGCCCATTTCGCCTGGTAGGCGATGCGTGCCGGGAACGACCAGCGCGTACGTGATGCCGATCAGCGTCACCGCCAGCCCCGCCACGGGTTGCGAAGGCATCGAGAAGCCGGTCCACGGCGCCAGGATCGTCACACCCAGCGGCCGCGGCCGACCGATCCCCAGGCTGATCTGATAGGCGACGACCTCCAACACGATGACCGCCCCGATGAACACCAGGAGGTGGCGCCAGCGGCGGAACACGATCAACGCGAGCCATGCGCTCCATCGCAGGATGCGGATGGTCCAGCTCGCGGCGAGCAGGTTGACCGCCAGCATCACGTTCGTGAGCCACGGCGTCCGCATCGCGGCGATCCAGCGCAGCCGTTCCGTATCCCACTTCTCGAAGTACCTCGCGAACGTCGGGAACGTCAGCACGCCGATCGTCGTCACGACGAAGTACCCGACCATCACCAACCAGAACTTGCCCGTTCGGCCGAGCTGGTGCGGCAGCGGAGGAGGCTCGCCGCTCGGCCGGCGCCTCGGGGGTGCGCTCGCCGGAGCCGGGCGGTGTTCGACCTCGGTGGGGTTCTTGGCCGGGCTCGTCGCGTCCATCGTCCTCCTCGAGCGACCGACTTTACTCCGAAGGAACGTCGAACCCGTTGGCCCGGAGCCAGTTGCGAGCGACCTCGGCGACCGGACGGCCCGAGGCCACCCCCGCGTTCAGCTCCCGGAGATCCGCGGTCCGAAGCAGCGCGGATACGGCGTTCAAAGGGTCGGCGACCCGCGAGCCGAACCGGTCGAGCGTGGCCTGGGAGATGACGGGGGTGACGTTCTCCGCAGGTTCGAGCGAACGATCGTCGCGGAGGTCGATGAGCCCGCCCGCGCGGAGCGTCGGGTCGCTCGAGAAGAGCAGGCCGACGTCGATGGTCCCGTCGTTCAGCGCCTGCACCGTGAGCGGCCCCCCGGTGTCGAGCGGGACGAACTCCTTGAAGTGTAGGCCGTAGACATCCTCCAACCCCTTGAGGCACAGCGGGCGGTCCTGGCACTCGGTCGGCCCTCCGAACGTCAGCCCCGGCGCGTACGAACGGAGGTCGCTCAGCGTGCGCACGTGCAATCCCTCCGCGACCGACGCCGGGATGGCGAACGCGTTCGTATCCTCGGCGGGGGCCGGGCTCAACGCCGTGAGACCGCGCGGCGCCAGAGCGACCGCGAGACGTTCATGGGTGGTTGCGGGGTCACTGGACGCCGTCCCGCCGAAGAAGCCCAGGAGGCTGCCCGCGTATTCGGGCACCAGCTCCACCAGTCCCCGTTGCAGCGCGGGGATCAACAGTTCGCGAGGCCCCACGTCGAACTGGCGATCCACGTTGATCCCGCGGTCCTCGAGGACCTGCGCGTAGATCTCCGCCAGCACCTCGCTCTCGGGGAAGTTGAACGACCCGATCGTGACGGTGTCGTCGTGGAGGACGCTCGTGACCGGGGGGGCGCTGTCCCCTCCGCAACCGATCAGCGAGAAGGGAAGACACAGCAGGACGGCCGTCGCCACGCGAGCCCGGACCCGGCGCATCGGACAACCGTAGCCCCTGCGGCGTCGATATGTGAACGCCCGAGGCGAGCCTCGCCCCGCCCGGTTCTCGATACCCTCGTGCGATGCGGATCGTCGAAGGGTTGGAGCGCCTTCCCCTGGACGGGGGCCCGTCGGTCGTCACCGTCGGGTTCTTCGACGGGGTGCATCTGGGGCACCGCGCGGTGATCGCGCGAACGGTCGACGCGGCCCGCGAACGAGGGGTCCGAGCGGTGGCGATCACGTTCGACCGCCATCCCCGCGAGGTGCTGACCCCCGGGAGCGAGCCGCGGCTGCTCACGACCGTCGAGCGGCGCGCGGCCCTCATCGAGGCCATCGGTATCGACGATCTGGTCGTCCTCGCGTTCACGAAGGAGTTCTCCCAGGTACCGGCCGAAGGCTTCGTGGAACGAGTTCTGGTGGGGGGCGTCAACGCCCTGCACGCCGTCATGGGCGCGAACTTCACGTTCGGCCACAAGGCGGCAGGAACGGTGGAGAACCTGCCGGCGCTGGGGGCGCCGTACGGGCTCACGGCCGAGGGCGTCGCGCTCGTCGAGGTGGACGGCCGGACCGTGTCGTCGTCGTCGATCCGGGAGGCGCTCGCCGCTGGCGACCTGGCGTGGCCCCGGACCGCCCTTGGGCGGCGGTTCGTCCTCGACGGTGAGGTGGTCTCCGGGCACGGACGTGGCAAGGGGCTCGGTTTCCCCACGGCCAATCTCCGCACGTGGCCCCGCCTCCTGCTCCCCGGACAGGGGATCTATGCGGGTGTGGCGGAGCACCAGGGGCTGCGTTACCCCGCGGCGATCGACGTCGGCACCAACCCGACGTTCGGGACGGAGCCGTTGCATGCCGAGGCGTTCCTGCTGGACTATGAGGGAGGCGAGCTCAGGGGCGTTCCCCTCGCGATCGAGTTCTGGGAGCGCCTCCGTGACGAGGTACGGTACGACTCGACCGGCGGTTTGGTTGCCGCGATCGCCGACGACGTCGCCCGAACCCGGCAGATCGTCGTCCACCAGGACCTCGAGGAAAGCTCCGGCGGGTAGGGGTCGACCGGCCCCGGGGCGCCTGTTCCCGTTCCTTTGGTAGCCTTGACCAGCGATGACCCTGACCAAAGACGACAAGACCGAGATCATCGGCCAGTACGCCCGTTCAGAGGGCGACACGGGATCGGCCGAGGTGCAGGTGGCGGTGCTCACCAAGCGGATCGCCGACCTGACCGAGCATCTCAAGCTCCACACCAAGGATCACGCGTCGCGCCGGGGTCTGCTCCAGATGGTCGGCCGACGACGCCGTCTGCTGGAATACCTCAAGCGCGAGGACATCGAGCGCTATCGCGAGGTCATCGCGAAGCTCGGTCTCCGCCGCTAACACCGCCGAAGGCGCCCACGAGGCGCCTTCCGCTCGTAAGGAGTGATGCGCAACGACCCACTGATCGGACCGGAGGCGACGACACCTGCGGTCGGTTATCAGTAGCGAGTCCCCGAGCCGCCGGCGCGAGAGCGCCCGCCGCGCGGAGGCTCACCACTGACAACTGGCCTGCGCGACGCCTCCCGCACCAACGCCGAAGCGGACCAAACGGGTCCGCCGATACCCAGGAGGAACAGGCCCATGGCCACCACCACCCTTTCCCGCAAGATCGGGAATCAGACATTGACGTTCGAGTCGGGCAAGATGGCTCGGCTCGCCGACGGCGCCGTCATGGTGACGTACGGCGAGACGCAGGTGCTCGGCACCTGCGTCAGCTCCAACCCCCGCGAGGGGATCGACTTCTTCCCGCTCACGATCGACGTGGAAGAGCGGATGTACGCGATCGGCAAGATCCCCGGCAGCTTCTTCCGCCGCGAGGGTCGCCCGTCCGAGACGGCGGTCCTGACCTGCCGGCTGATCGACCGCCCGTTGCGCCCGACGTTCCGTGACGGGTACCGCGACGAGGTCCAGGTCGTCATCACCGTGCTCGGCATGGACGGCGAGAACCCCTACGACGTCGTCGGCGATGAACGCGGCGTCCGTGGCCACGTGCCTGGCCGGTCTGCCGTTCGACGGCCCGGTCGGCTCCGTCCGCATGGCCCTGATCGACGGCCAGTGGGTCATGAACCCCACGTTCCAGCAGACCGAGGAGGCGACGTTCGACGTCGTCGTCGCCGGTCGCCGCAACGAGTCCGGCGTGATCGACATCCTGATGATCGAGGGCGAGGCGCCCGACAACACGTGGGCCCTGCTCGCCGACGGCGCCACCGCGCCGACGGAGGAGACGGTCGCCGAGGGCCTCGAGGCCGCCAAGGTCGCGATCGCCGAGGTGATCGAGTTCCAGCAGGAGTTCGTTGACGCCGTGGGCGTCACGGAGCAGCCGTGGGAGCCCAAGCCGCTCTTCGGCGACGACGTGTACGACGCGGTGAGCGCGTTCGCCAAGGACCGCCTGGGCGAGGCCATCGTGCCGGACAAGGCCGAGCGCGAGGCGAAGCTCGACGCGCTGAAGGCCGAGGCGAAGGAGCACCTGGCATCCGTGCTGGGCGACGACGCCGCGGCACGCGCGGGCGAGTTCGGTCCCGCGTGGAAGCAGCTCCAGAAGAAGGTCATGCGCAAGCGCGTGATCGACGAGGGCATCCGTCTGGACGGCCGCACGGCCCACCGACATCCGGCCGCTCTCGGCCGAGGTCGGCGTGCTCAAGCGCGCGCACGGCTCGGCGCTCTTCAACCGCGGCGACACGCAGGTGCTGAACGTGACGACGCTCGGCATGCTCCGCATGTCGCAGATGATCGACACGCTCGACCTGGAGGACAAGAAGCGCTACATGCACCACTACAACTTCCCGCCCTACTCCACCGGTGAGACGGGCCGCGTCGGCTCGCCGCGCCGGCGCGAGATCGGACACGGCGCGCTCGCCGAGCGGGCGCTGATCCCCGTGGTCCCGAACGAGGACGAGTTCCCGTACGCGCTGCGCCTGGTGTCGGACGTCCTGAGCTCGAACGGCTCGACGTCGATGGCGTCGGTGTGCGGCTCGACGCTGTCGATGATGGATGCGGGCGTGCCGATCAAGGCGCCGGTCGCCGGCATCGCGATGGGCATGATCGCCGACGAGGGGAAGTTCGTCACGCTGACGGACATCCTCGGCGCGGAGGACGCGCTCGGCGACATGGACTTCAAGGTCGCGGGGACGCGCGAGTTCGTCACGGCGATCCAGCTCGACATGAAGGTCACCGGTCTGCCGGGCGAGGTTCTCGCCAACGCGTTGAAGCAGGCGCGTGACGCACGCTTCACCGATCCTCGACGTGATGGAGGCGGCGATCCCGGCTCCGCGCGATGAGGTCAACTCGAAGGCGCCGCGGATCATCTCGATCCAGATCCCGGTCGACAAGATCGGCGAGGTGATCGGGCCCAAGGGCAAGCGGATCAACGAGATCATCGCGCTCACCGGCGCCGACATCGACATCCAGGACGACGGGACCGTGTTCATCGGGTCGACGACGGGTGGCGAGGGCGCCGATCAAGCGGCGCACATGATCGACGAGATCGCCAACCCGCGTCCGGTCCTGGTGGGCGAGACGTACGAGGGCACGGTCGTGAAGACGACGACGTTCGGGGCGTTCGTGAACCTGGTGCCCGGCCGCGACGGCCTGGTGCACATCTCGAAGCTCGGGCGCGGCAAGCGTCTGCAGAGCGTCGAGGAGGCCGTGAAGGAAGGCGACAGGCTCACCGTGCTCGTCGAGGACATCGACGCGCAGGGCAAGATCAGCCTGAAGCCGGTCGGGCCCGAGTGGGAGGTGCCGGAAGGCACCGACCCCAACGGCGGCGGCGGCGAGCGTCGTCCACGGATGACCGCGGCGGACGCGGTGGCGATGACCGGGGTGGACGCGGCGGCGGCGAGCGTGGCGGTCGCGGCGGCGAGCGGAGCGGCGTCTCGAGCGGCGGGGGTGGCGGTGGCGGCGACAAGCCGCGCGGCCGCCGGTTCCGCGACCAGCCGAGCGGCGAGCGCACGGACACGCCTCCTGCCGAGTAACGCCACCCTCATATGACGATCCACCGCACCGAGTACACGTCGGGTCTCCGTGTCGTCACGGAGCGGATGCCCGGCGTGCGATCGGTGTCGCTCGGCGTCTGGGTCTTGGCGGGCTCGCGTGACGAGGCGCCCGCGATCAGCGGTTCCAGCCATTTCCTGGAGCACCTGCTCTTCAAGGGGACGAAGTCCCGCAGCGCGCAGGACATCGCGCAGGCGTTCGACGCAGTCGGCGGCGACCTGAACGCGTTCACCGCGAAGGAGTACACGTGCTACTACGCGCGTGTGCTCGATCGCGACCTGGAGCTGGCGGTCGACCATCTCGCCGACATGCTGCAGCACTCGGTGATCCGTTCGGCGGACCTGGACGGCGAGCGGCAGGTGATCCTCGAGGAGATCAACATGCACGAGGACTCGCCTGAGGACCTGGTGCACGACGTCTTCACCGAGACGCTCTGGCCGGACCATCCGCTCGGCCGGCCCGTCCTGGGGACGGTCGCCACGATCGAGGCCGCGACCCGCACGTCGGTCAACCGCTTCTACAAGCGCCACTACGTCCCCGGGACCTTCGTGGTGGCGGCTGCCGGCAACGTCCGCCACGACGACGTCCTCTCGCTCCTGGCCACCCGTATGGAGACGGGTCGCGCCCTTCCCGAGGGCGACGACTCGACGTGGAACCTCCGGAGCGCGGGCCACCCGCCGGCCCCGTCCGGCAAGCGCCTGGTCCGCCGGCGGAAGACGGAGCAGGCACACATCTGCCTGGGGACCAACGGCCTGGCACGCACGGATCCCGACCGGTTCGCCTTCCTCGTGGTGAACACGGCGCTCGGAGGCGGGATGTCGTCGCGGCTGTTCCAGGAGATCAGGGAACGGCGCGGCCTGGCGTACTCGGTCTACAGCTATCACTCCCAGTACACCGAGGCCGGGTTGTTCACGACGTACGCCGGCACGACCCCGGCCCGTGCCGAGCAGGTGATCGGGCTCCTCCGGCGCGAGCTCGAGGACGTCGCGTCCGGCGGTCTCACCGAGGAGGAGTTCGAACGGGCACGCGGCCACGTGAAGGGGTCGCTGGTCCTCGGGCTCGAGGACCCGGGTGGTCGCATGTCGCGCCTGGGCAAGTCCGAGATCGCGCACGGCGAGATCCTGTCGGTGAGCCAGACGCTCGCCCGGATCGAGCGCGTGACGCTCGAGGATGCGCGGCGTGTGGCCGAACGCGTACTGTCGCAACCGATGACGCTCACGGTGCTCGGACCGTTCGCCAGCGGGGCGTTCAAGGAGGTCATGGCGTGATCCGCGTCGGCGTCGTGGGCGCCGCCGGACGCATGGGCCGCGAGGTCTGCCGGGTGGTCAACGCCGACGCGGACCTCGAGTTGGTCGCCGCCGTCGATCCTTCCCACGCCGACCAGGTCGTCGAGGGGATCGCGCTCGCCGGGTCGCTCGACGCACTGACCGAGGCCCGAGCGGAGGTCGCGGTCGAGTTCACGCGGCCGGAGGCCGCCCCCGTCAACATCGCGTGGTGCGTCGCGAACGGCGTCCACGTGGTCAGCGGCACGACGGGGTTCGAGCCGGACCCGAGGTGGGCCGAGCAGCGAGACGTCGGCATCCTCATCGCCGCGAACTTCGCGATCGGCGCGGTGCTGCTGATGCGGTTCGCCGAGGAGGCGGCCCGGCACCTGCCGGACGTCGAGATCATCGAGCTCCACCACGCGGACAAGCCGGACGCGCCGTCGGGCACCTCCATGGCCACCGCGCGCCGGGTGGCGGCGGTCAGGGATCCCGGGTTCCTGTCGCCGGACGTTCCCGTGGAGCGGGTCGCGGGAGCCAGAGGCGCCGACGTCGACGGCATCCGGGTCCACTCCGTCCGGCTGCCCGGCTTGGTCGCGCATCAAGAGGTGATCCTGGGCGGGCTCGGTCAGACGCTCACGCTCCGCCACGACTCCTTCTCGCATGTGTCGTTCATGCCGGGCGTGCTGACGGCCGTGAAGGCGGTCCGGTCACGACCCGGCCTCACGGTCGGCCTCGACGCCCTCCTGGAGGGCGGGAACGGCTGAAGCCAGCCGCCGCCTGGTTACCGTCGTCGCCCACCCGGACGACGACACGTTCGCGTGCTCCGGCACGGTCGCGCTTCACGCCGACGAGCCCGGCTTCCGGTTCACGCTCGTGCACGTCACGAGTGGCGAGGGCGGCATGATCTCGGACCCGTCCCTCGCCACCAGGGCGAACCTCGGTGCGGTCCGCGAAGAGGAGGACCGTCGATCGTGGATCGCGCTCGGCCGGGTGCCCGACCGGCACGAGTTCCTGCGCTATCCCGATGGCGGAGTGGCCGACGCGCCGTTCGACGAGCTGGTCGAGCGGATCGCCGCGATCCTGCGCGAGGAACGCCCCGACGTGGTCATCACGTTCGGTCCCGAAGGCGTCACCGGCCACGCCGATCACATCACGGCGGGGAGGGCGGCGACCGAGGCGTTCCGCCGCTGCCGTGTCGGGAGCGACGGTCTCGCACGGCTGTTGTATTCGTCGATCCCGAACTCGATGATCGAGCGGTTCAACGAGGAGCTCGTCGCCAGTGGCAAGGAGCCGATCGATCCGACCCAGCCGTTCCAGCCGCGCGGCGTGCCCGACGAGACGATCGGCGTCGACGTGGACTGCTCGAGCGTCGTGGACCGCAAGCGGGCGGCGATCCGCGAACATCGGACGCAGGCCAACGACTTCTCCGACGAGCTCGAGGACGAGGTGTTCCGGCACGAGCCCCACGTCATCGGGTGGCCGGAACGTCCGCACGGCTCCGCCGTGCTCGGTGACGTGTTCGAGGGTCTGGACTGACGGCACTCGTCGCACGGTAGGCTCGACCGTCATGGACGTCGAGATCCGAACGATCGTAGAGGACGAGTTCGAGGAGTTCCTGCGAGCAGTCGCGCTGTCGTTCAGCGGCGTCATGACTCCCGAGGATCTGACGCGAGAACGTCTGGTCGCCGAGATCGATCGGTGCCTCGTGGCCGTCGACGACGGACGGATGGTCGGGGGAGCGATGGCCGCGACCTTCCGCGTGACCGTGCCCGGAGGCGCACAGGTCCAAGCGGCGGGCGTGACCAGCGTCGGTGTCCAGCCGACGCACCGCCGTCTCGGGATCAACTCGTCGATCATGCGTGCGCAGCTGGACGACATCCGTTCGCGGGGCGAGTCCATCGCCGTCCTGTACGCATCGGAGGGCGGCATCTACGGGCGCTTCGGTTACGGCCTGGCGTCGTTCCTCGGCGAGATCGACCTGGAGGGCGAACGGTCGACGTTCGTCCGCGGGTACCGGGCCGCCGGGCGCGTGCTCCTGCTCCCACGGAGCCAGGCGATGCCGTTGATGCGCCAGGTCTACGACCGCGCGCAACCGCGACGGCCGGGGATGATCGCGATGGACGACGCGTGGTGGGAGTTGCTCCACTTCGAAGAGGAGAAGGAGAAGGACGACCCGATGTTCTACGCCGTGCACGACACGGACGGCGTCCCCGACGCGTATGCCTCCTACCGCGTGAAGCATGAGTGGACCGACTCGCTCCCGAGCCTCGAGCTCACCGTGCGGCAGCTCGTCGCCTCCGACACGCAGGCCTACGCCGACATCTGGCGATTCCTGTTCGACATCGACCTGGTGCATCGGGTGAAAGCTTGGAACCGGCCGGTCGACGAGCCGTTGTTCTTCCTGATGCAGGAGCCGCGACGGCTCCGGTTCCGGACGAGCGACGCGTTGCGCGTGCGCCTGGTGGACGTGCCGGTCGCGCTCACCGCGCGCGGGTACGCGGGCGACGGACGCGTCGTCGTCGACGTCGAGGATCGCTTCTGCCCGTGGAACGAAGGGCGCTACGCCCTCGCGGTGACCGCGGGTGGAGCAACGTGCGAGCGAACGAACGAGGAGCCCGATATCGCTTGCAGTGCAGCCGACCTTGGGGCGACGTATCTGGGAGGCACCTCGTTCCGTCAGCTCCATCGGGCGGGACGCGTGCACGAGCAGCGATCCCGGCGGGCTCGATCGCGCGGACGCGTTGTTCGCGTCGGATCCGGCGCCGTGGAGCTCGTTCATCTTCTAGTCCGGGACAGACGAGGGGAACGTCAACCGCCGCGGACACCCTGCGCGATGAGCACCACGCCGATGGCCGCCAGGCCGATCGAGAGCGCGACCCGGATCCATCTGAGCCCTCGATCGCCCACCAACGTTCGACCGCCGCTCCCCAACAGCGTGAACGTGAAGTCCGAGACCGACACGCCGATCGTCATGAACAGCGCCGCCGCCAGTGCGGCCTCGCGGCCGCCGTCGGCCGTCGCGTCGGCGATGACGGCGGAAGCCGTCGTGGCGAAGAAGATCCAGGCGCCGGGGTTCAAGACCACCGACACGACGCCGCGCGCCGTGGGGCCCATGGTGGCGGGCGCCTCGGATGGGGTGGCCTCCGGATCGACCCGCCTCACGCCGGACCCGCCGCAGCTCGTCCAGCGCCAGGAAGATCAGGAACCCTCCGCCGACCACGCGGAGCGCCCGGAGCAGCCCTTCACCGGGCGCGAGCGACGAGAACCCGAACGCGAGCGCCACCATCACCAGGAACAGCGTGCCGTTCGCGCCCAGCATCACCCGCAGCCCGCCGGAGAAGCCGCGCTTCGCCGTCTCGGTGAGGATCAGGAGCTGCACGGGGCCGGGCGCGGCGCCCAGGGCGAACCCCAGCGCGAACGCCGCTCCGATGTGCGAGTACCAGCTCACCCGGCCGACGGATCCCCGTCGAGTCGAAGCTCGTCGACGGCGATCGAGCCGTCGTCATGCAGGGTCACCAGGATGCCCTCGCACTCCTTGAGCGGCTCGATCTCGATGCCGGTCAGCCCGAGCGCGGCTCGCTCGACGAGTGGGGTGTGGCTGATCGCGAGCCCTCGTCCGCCGTCGGGGACGCGGTCGAGCAACGCGCGGGTGCCCGCCGCCATACCCTCCGGGCTGCCTCCCGACGCATCGTGACCGGCGAGTCCCGGGACGACCTGGTGGTCGGGCAGCTGTTGCCCGGCCCCGCGGAGGAACCACGCCGCCGTCTCCGCGGCGCGCTGGCTGGGGGACACGAAGACGACGTCGTACGTGGCGGTCGTCGCCCGTCCCACGTCCTCCGACTGCGCGCGCCCTGCCGTGGAGAGCCGGTCCGCGGCCGGGTCGCGGCGTGCGTGCCGGCGGAGCTCGAGTTGCCTCACGTTCGGACGACCTCCTCGGGGGTTCGCGTATCATGCCGCATCCGTGACCGCCCCACGCCGGATCGTCCCGTTGATCGTCCTCGTCGCCGTGTTCGCCGCGGCGTGCACGGGCGGCGGCAGCAGCAGCAGCCTGACGGTCACCCCGAGCGCGACTCCGACGTCGCCGGTCCCGACCGGTCCGGTTCGGTTCGAACCGGGACACTACCGATACGACTTCGGGGGCGTGACGGCGGATATCTCGTTCGACGGGAACGGCGCGACGATGGACGTCAAGAACGCGACGGGTGCCGAGCTCGCCCCACCGCGGGTCTACGTCATCGACGGCACCGGAGCGCACCGCGACGGGACCGTGGTCGACTCGACCTCGATCCCGGACGGGCAGAGCGCGACCTTCACCGTGACGTTCCCGGATCAGGTCACGAAGGAGTCCATCGGCCTGGTGATCCTGCTGTTCGGCGACTCGAACTGGGGGGCGTTCTCCCCGGTTCCCGCCGCCTGACGTCAGCCCTCGCGACTGGCCGGCTCGGCCTCGCCGGCCTGCCAGCGGGCGAGGACGAAGAGCAGGTCCGAGAGGCGGTTCAGGTACCGCCGAACCTCCGGGTTCACGGTGCGTTCCGCCCGCTCCAGCTCCACCACCCGGCGCTCGGCGCGACGGACCACGCTGCGGGCCAGGTCCAGCGCCGCGCTCGCGGGGTTCGCGCCCGGAACGATGAAGACCTGCGGGAGCGGCCGGAGGGCCACCAGGTCGTCGATCCGCTGCTCGAGCCGGCGCACCATGTCGTCGCTCACGAGGGATACGCCCTTCTCGAGCTTCTTCCGCTTCGCCGGGTTGGCGGCCAGGTCTGCTCCCACCACGAAGAGCTCGCGCTGAAGCACCAAGAGGTCTTCCTGCAGGTCGGGATCGTCGGCGAGAGCCCGGGCGAGGCCGAGGGCCGCGACGGCTTCGTCGGTGGTGCCGTAGGCGTCGGTCGCCAGATCGGCCTTGGAGATCCGACCCCCGTAGAGGAGACCCGTGGAGCCGTCGTCGCCGGTCTTGGTGTAGATGCGAGGCATCGGGAGCTAGCATAGGTGCCGTCTGGGTCCATGGCTTCGGCGGCGAAGGAGGGCGCATGACCGGCAGGTTCGGATCGCTGATCACGGCGATGGTGACGCCGTTCCGCGAGGAGGACCACGCGCTGGACGTGGACGGAGCGCAGCGGCTGGCCTCCCATCTCCTGGATACCGGCAGCGACGCGATCGTCGTCGCGGGCTCGACCGGCGAGTCGCCCACGCTGTCGTACAAGGAGAAGGCCGAGCTGTTCCGCTCGATAGGCGAGGTCGTTCGCGGCCGCGGCAAGCTGATCTGCGGGACCGGGACGTACTCGACCGCCGAGACGCTCGAGCTGACCCAGGCGGCGGAGGACGCCGGCGCCGACGGACTGCTCGTCGTGACCCCGTACTACAACAAGCCCCCGCAGCGCGGGCTGATCGCGCACTTCGAACGCGTGGCCGACGCGACGGAGCTTCCGATCATCGTCTACAACATCCCCGGCCGGACGGCGACGCGCATCGAGCACGACACGCTGTTGGAGCTCGCCACGCGTCCCAACATCGTCGCGGTGAAGGACTCCACCGGTGACTTCCAGGGAGTCTCGCGGCTGATGGCCGAGGCGCCGCCCGACTTCGAGGTCTACAGCGGAGACGATTGGGCGACGTTCGGCTACGTCTGCCTGGGCGCGGTCGGGATCGTATCCGTGGCGAGTCACCTGGTAGGCCCGCAGATCCGCCAGATGATCGAGCTGATCCAGACCGGCGACGTCCCCGCCGCCCGCAAGATCCACGAAGACCTGTCCCCGCTCTTCAACGCCTTGTTCATCACGAGCAACCCCATCCCGTTGAAGGCGGCGTTGGGGATGATCGGCCTTCCGGCCGGCGTCCCGCGGCTCCCGCTCGTCCCGGCCACGGTCGAGGAGCGGACGCGGGTCCGCAAGGCGCTGGAGGATGCCGGTCTCCTCTGACACCGACGTCCGCGTCGTCTTCCTCGGTGGCGTCGGCGAGGTGGGCCGGAACATGGCCTGCATCGAGCTGGGCGATCGCATCCTGTTGGTCGACGTGGGGCTGTCGTTCCCGTCGGCGGACATGTTCGGCATCGACCTGGTCCTGCCGGACTTCGACTACGTCCGGGAACGAGCCGATCGCATCGAGGCCGTCGTGCTTACCCACGGACACGAGGACCACATCGGCGCGCTGCCGTACCTGCTCCGCGAGCTGACGGACATCCCGGTCTACGGGACGGCGTTCACGCTGGCGCTGCTCGAGGGCAAACTGGAAGAGCACGGTGTGGCCGATCGGTGCGAGCTCCACGTGGTCACCCCGGGGGAGGGGACGACCACCGTCGGCCCGTTCTCGATGCGGTTCCTGCGCGTCACGCACTCGATCCCGGACGGCATGGCCGTCGTGGTCGACACGCCGCTGGGCGGGATCCTGCACACCGGCGACTTCAAGATCGACCAGACGCCGCTCGACGGCCGACCGACCGATCTCCACGGCCTGGCCGAGGAGGCGAGCGGGCTGGGCGTGCACCTGCTGCTCTCGGACTCGACGAACGCGGAGGAGGCCGGCTACACCTCGAGCGAGCGGAGCGTCGGGCCGGTCATCCACCGGATCATCGAGAAGGCACCACACATCGTCGTCGTCGCGTGCTTCTCGAGTCACATCCACCGCATCCAACAGGTCGTGGACGCGGCGCGCGCCAACGAGCGCGTCGTCGCGTTCCTGGGCCGGTCGATGTTGAAGAGCGTGGAGGCGGCGCGGCGGCTCGGGCTCCTGCACGTTCCCGACGAGGACATCGTCGGTATCGAGGAGGTCGATCGACTCGATCCCAGCCGGGTCGTCGTTATCTGCACGGGCAGCCAGGGCGAGCCGTACTCGGCGCTGTCGTTGATGGCCGCGCGCGAGCACAAGTGGGTGAAGCTCGGCCCCGACGACACCGTCGTCTTGTCGTCCTCGTTGATCCCGGGGAACGAGCCGGCGATCCATCGCGTGGTCGACGCGCTCTATCGAACGGGCGGCGACGTCTACCACGTGCCCGCCGATGCGGTGCACGCCAGCGGCCACGCGGCACAGGAGGAGCTCCGCCTCATGCTGTCGTTGGTCCGCCCGCGCTGGTTCATCCCGATCCACGGCGAGCGCAGGCACCTGCAGCATCACGCGCGCCTCGCCGTCGAGGTCGGCATCCCGAGCGATCACGTGATCGTCTGCGAGGACGGCGACGTCGTGGAGGTCGGCGAGCGCGTGAAGATCGTCGATCGGGTCCAGGCCGGGATGACGTTCGTCGACGGGCTCGGGATCGGCGACGTGGGCGGCTCGGTCCTGCGTGACAGGCGGAAGCTCGCGGGCGACGGCGTGGTCGTGGTGGTGCTCACCGTCGACATGCACACCGGTGAGGTCATCGCGGGTCCCGACATCGTGAACCGGGGCTTCGTGTACGACGAGACTTCCGGGGACATCCTTGAAGAGGCCCGGAAACGCGTCATGCTTTCCCTCCAAGGGAGCGCGGATGCCCAAGTCACGGATCCGTCCGTGCTCCAGCAGAACGTTCGTCGTGTGCTGGGCAAGTACTTCTACGAGGTCACCCAGCGCAAGCCGGTCATCCTGCCCGTGATCATGGAGGTGTAGGTGCCCCAGAAGACGGCCCGCCGGGCCCCGGCCCGGCGCTCTTCCCCGTCGTCGAGGAAACGGACCGCCAAGAAGAAGCCTCGCGCGACCGCGCGGAAGCCCGCCCGCACTCCCACCCGGCAGATCCTCTCGCCCTGGGCGCGGGATGCGGTGGGCATCGGACTGGTGGTCTTCGGCTTGCTGGCGGTCCTCTCGATCTGGTTCGACGCGGCCGGACCGGCGGGGGACGGCATCTCCTACCTCCTGCGCGGAGCGTTCGGCGTCGGCGCCGTCGCCTTCCCCGTCGTCGGCGTCTATTGGGGCGTGGTCCTCCTGCGGGACGTCGCCTCCGAGGATCGCGTGCGCATGGCCATCGGGTTCATGATCTTGGTCCTCGGCATCCTCGGGCTCGTGTCGCTCTTCAGAGGCAACCCCGGCGTCTTCGAGCCGTACGACGTGCTCGCCGCGGCGGCCGGACTCGCGGGCGCGGTCGCGGCCCACCCGCTGTCTCGACTGGTGTCTCCGATCGGCTCGGGCATCGTCTGCGCGGGTGCCGCCTCGCTGGGGCTCCTGATCTTCACCGGCACACCCCTCTCCCGCATGATCGAGGCGGTCCAGGAGTTCCGGGACTCGCGCTCCGAACGGGACCCCGTGGCGGCGAAGCCCGAGGCAGAGGGCCGAGCCCCCCGGCCAGGCAAGGCCGCGAGGGTCTCGATCCGGGAGGCACTGGGCCTCGACGTCGCGGACGACGACGTGGTCGAGCTCCCGGAGTCGGTCGAGGTGGAACCCGACGAGGAGCCGGAGCCAGCCGCCCGGCCCGCGAGGGCCCGCACGGTCTCTACCGCCAGCGGCCCGTACCAGCTACCGCCGCTGGATCTCCTCCGCTCGGCGCCGGTGTCGACCTCCGACGGCCGAGACGAGAAGGAGACCATGGAGGCGCTCGAGCGAACGCTCCGCACGTTCGGTGTCGACGCTCGCGTCACCGGCATGTCCCGCGGTCCGACCGTCTCGATGTACGAGGTCGACATCGCCGCCGGCACCAAGGTGAACAAGGTGCTCCAGCTCTCCAGCGATATCGCGTACGCGCTCGCGACGCCCGACGTGCGGATCATCGCGCCCATCCCCGGCAAGTCCGCGATCGGCGTCGAGGTGCCGAACAAGCACCGCGACTTCGTGATGCTCGGCGACATCCTGCGCTCCAAGACCGCGAAGGACGCGACGCATCCGCTGACGGTCGCGCTCGGCAAGGACGTCCACGGGCGTCCTCAGATGGTGAACCTGGCGACGATGCCGCACATCCTGATCGCGGGCGCCACGGGCTCCGGGCAAGTCCAGTCTGATCAACTGCTTCATCACGTCGATCCTGATGCGGACGACACCCGACGACGTCCGTCTGGTGCTGATCGACCCGAAGCGGGTCGAGCTCAGCCACTACGCCGAGGTCCCGCACCTGCTGTCGCCGGTGATCGTGCACCCCAAGCGCGCGGCGGAGGCGCTGCAGTGGATCGTCCGTGAGATGGAGCTCCGTTACGAGATGCTCGCGACGGTCGGCGTCCGCGACATCGACGGCTACGAGGCCGGGCTCCGCGAGGGGACGCTCCGGATCCCGCCCGGCCAGGAGGCCGGCTACGAGCACATGCCGTTCATCCTGGTGGTGATCGACGAGCTCGCCGACCTGATGATGGTGGCGCCCCGCGACGTCGAGGACGCCATCTGCCGCATCGCGCAGATGGCGCGGGCCGTCGGCATCCACCTGATGGTCGCGACGCAGCGCCCGTCGGTCGACGTGGTGACCGGTCTCATCAAGGCGAACATCCCGTCAGCGCGTGGCGCTGATGACGTCCAGCCAGGCCGACTCCCGCGTGGTCCTCGACATGAACGGCGCCGAGAAGCTCGTCGGGCCACGGCGACATGTTGTTCGCGCCGGCGAACGCCTCGAAGCCGACCCGGCTCCAGGGAGCGTGGGTCACGGAGCAGGAGATCCACGAGATCTGCGCGTTCATCCGCGGTCAGCGAGAGGTCGTCTACGAGCACAACGTCGAAGGGCTCGGCCTGCCGCCGCTCGAGCGCCCAGATGCGCTCGGCGCGCAGGCGTCAGGCGACGACGAGGAGCTCCTGAACCAGGCTGCGGAGCTCGTCGATCCGCTCCCAGCTCGGGTCGACCAGCATGCTGCAGCGCAAGCTGAAGGTCGGGTTCGCGCGGGCCGGTCGCCTGATGGACCTGCTTGGAGGAGCAGGGCGTCGTCGGCGAGGGCCAGGGATCGAAGGCGCGAGACGTCCTGATCACCTGGGAGGAGTGGGAGGACCGCCGCAGCGCGTAGTGCGCTACAGCGCGCCCGACCCGCCGGGCGACCTGGAACAGGTTGTCCGCGTGCTGCTGCGGGTCGATCATGAACGAGCCCGAGATGCCCACCTCGCCCTGCCAGTAGGCGTAGATGTCGCCGTCGGCTCCACCCGCGCGCCCGCGCGCTCTTGAAGCTGCGGACCATCTCGCTGCCCCGCCAGAGCGACTGCGGCGAGACGAAGAACCCCCCGCGTTCGCCGTCGATCGAGAGCCAGAAGGATCCCACCAGGCCCCAGGCGCCGTCGTCCTGATCGCCGGAGACCAGGAGGAACCGCACCGGTCCCTCGGACAGGAGATCGGGCGTGGTGACCCGCTCCGAGAACGAGCCGAGCGGCGAGCCTTCGAGGCGTCCTTCGTCCGTGCGGTCTGCGTCGCGTTCCATCGGTGCTCCCTCCTCCGTCCGGACACTAGGTCACCCAACGTTCGGGGTGCAGCGGTCGGAAGGCGATAACCGGCCGGGTTCTTGGTCCTAGGTCCTGCGCCTCCGCCCGGGGTGGAGATCCTCGGCCAGGATCGCCCATCGCTCGTGGTCGCGCCACCGCCCGCCGATCTTGAGGTAGCGGGGGGAGTATCCCTCCAGGCGGAAGCCCGCCCCCTTCACCAGGGCGAGGGACGTGACGTTGTCCGGTTGGATGTTCGCCTCCAGGCGGTGGAGCCTGAGCGGTCCGAAGGCGTGGCGGAGCGTGAGCCGGATGCCTTCGCGCATGTATCCCTGGCCCGTGAACGGCGTGAACGCGTAGTAGCCCAGGTACGCGCTGCGGAGACCGCCGTAGTAGATCTGACTGACGTTGTAGACGCCGACCATCGCTCCGTCCTCATGACGGCAGACGAGCAACGTCTCCATCTCGGTGGACCTCGACCGTTTGAGATAGGCGGCGAACGCGTCGGGATCCGACGGAGCGGTCACCCACCGGCCGTGCAGCTTCTGGCTGGCGTGAGCGCGCTCCAGGAACTCGTCACGATCGCGTGCCGTCGGGTTCCGCAGGAAGACCAGATCGCCTTCGACGAGCACCCGGCTCACGACGCGTCGAGGCGGGCGCGACGACTGCTCGATGACCCGCAGCGCGCTCGCGCGATCCTCGTAGCCGTCCGTGGCGACCTTGTGTCCCTCGAGGTCCTTGTAGACCTGGAAGAAGTGCTCGATCTCGTTCAGCAGCGACGTCGGGAGCCCGTCGATGTCCTCGACGTGGGACCACAGCGGATCGCGGAGCGGGACGCACAGGATCTTCTCGTCCTCGCCCTTCTCATCCTGCATCCGGAACAGTCCGACCGGCCGCGCGTTGATGTGACACCCCGGGAACGTCGGCTCGCCCACGAACACCAGCGCGTCCAGCGGATCGCCGTCCTGACCGAGCGTCCCGTCGATGAACCCGTAGTCCGCGGGATACTGCATGGACGTGAACAACATGCGGTCCAGGAAGATCGTGCCCGTCTCATGATCGAACTCGTACTTGTTCCGCGATCCCTTGGGGATCTCCACGACGACGGTGAGGACCTCGCCGGAGTCGACCATGGAGCGAGTGTAGCCAGGCGGGGCGCTATCATCCGCGGGGCTCGAGGCCCGGAGGTGTCGTGCAGGATTCGATGATCGGGGTGGGTTCCGCTCTGCGGAAGGCGCGCGAGCGGCGCGGCATCACGCTCGACGCTGCCAGTCGCGACACCAAGCTGCACATCGACCAGCTCCGGGCGCTCGAGTCCGAGGACTTCGACGCGTTGCTCGGCGACGTCTACGTGCGGGGTTCGCTGCGGACGTACGCGCAGTACCTCGGGCTGTCGCCGGACAAGGTGATCGGGGCGTACGCGCAGCACGCGGACGCACCACCGAGCCGCCACCGCCACCCGCCAAGCTCGGCCGGGTGGAACGAGCGATGGCGGCGACGCGGATCAGGGACAACCAATGGCTGATGGTGTTCCTCGCCGGCTTGATCCTGGTGATCGCGGTGGTGTTCGGGCTGTTGTCGCGCGGGCACTCGGCGCCCGCGCCCGCAACGCTGCCCACCGTCGCGGCGGAGCCCGACCCGCTCCACCGTCAGATCGACGTCGTGATCCAGGCTGTGGGCGATGTCAGCGTCACCGTGACGGTCGACGGAGTGGAGTCGACGTATCCGATGGCGGCGGGGGAGACCCGGACGTTCACCGCTCAGAGCGATCTGACGTTGTCGGTGACGGACGGCGGCGCCGTCCGTCTGACGGTGAACGGCGTCGAGCACGGTGTTCCCGGGACGCCGGGGCAGCCGTGGAGCGATTCGTTCAGCTTCGGCACGAGCGATGCGCCGACGCCGTCGGCGGGAACGTGAGGGCAGAGGTCGTCGGCGTCGGGACCGAGCTGCTGCTCGGTCAGATCGCCAACACGAACGCTCGGTGGATCTCCGACCGGCTCGCCGCGATCGGCGTGGACGTCCTGCATCATCAAGCGGTCGGCGACAACATCCCCCGGATCGTGGAGGTGCTCCGCGTGGCGCTCGACCGAGCGGACGTCGTGCTGGTGACCGGCGGGCTCGGGCCGACCGAGGACGACCTGACGCGGGATGCGATCGCGCGGTTGCTCGACCTGCCGATGGTCCGACACCCTGAGATCGAAGCGCTGCTCCGGGAGAAGTTCGCGGGGTACGGCCGCGGCGACATGCCGCTCAGCAACCTGCGCCAGGCCGACGTCCCCGAAGGCATGCGCACGATCACCCCCGTCCGCGGCACGGCCCCCGGTCTGGTCGCCGAGCTGCCCAGTGGCAAACGGATCTACGCGGTTCCCGGCGTTCCCGTCGAGATGGAGGAGATGATGGAGGGGACGATCCTCGGGGAGCTCGGATCGCTCGCCGGACCGGCGACGATCGTCTCGCGGACGCTCCGCTCGGCCAGCCTCGGCGAATCCCGGGTGGCCGAGATGCTGCGCGATCTCTTCGAAGCTTCGTCCAATCCGAGCGTCGCGTACCTTGCCTCATCGAGCGAGGTCAAGGTTCGCCTCACCGCCAAGGCGGTGAGGCGAGACGAGGCCGAGTCGATGCTCGCCCCGTTGGTCGCCCAGGTCGAGGCCCGGCTGGGGGACGCGATCTTCACCGTCGACGACGAAGAGCTCGAGGTGGCGGTGGGGCGGCTGCTCCGTGCGGCCGGTGCATCCCTCGCGTGCGCCGAGTCGCTCACGGGTGGAGGGGTCGGAGCCCGCCTGACCGCCGTCCCCGGCGCGTCCGACTACTTCCTCGGCTCGGCGGTCGTCTACACGGCCGAGGCGAAACGGAACGTCCTCGGCGTGTCGCAGCAGACGATCGAGGGGCCAGGCGTGGTGAGCGCCGAGTGCGCGCTCGAGATGGCCGCGGGGGCTCGCCGCGTGTTCGGCGCCGACGTCGGTCTGGCGCTGACGGGGGCTGCCGGACCCGAGCCGCACGGGGGCGCCCAACCGGGCACGGTATGGATCGCACTCGATGCCGACGATGTGCGGCACGCGCGCGGGTTCCAGGTGCCGGGGGAACGGTTCCGCGTCCGCCGCTGGGCGGAGCAGGCGGGCCTGGACCTGGTTCGACGGCACCTCGAGGGCGTGCCGCTGCCGAGCTCGGAGCTCTGAGCACCGGTGGCGGAGGACACGGTCGAGTCTGCCGAGGACCCGCCGCAACGGCTGTTCCTCGCGGTCGAGGTGCCGCGCGCGGCCGTCGACGTGGTGAGCGCTGCCGTCCGGCCGTGGCGTGAGTCGTTCCAGACCGCACGCTGGATCTCCCCGGAGAACTGGCACGTGACGCTGAAGTTCCTCGGCCGAACGGCAGCTCGCCTGACGCCGTGGCTCGGGGAGACCGTGGGAGCGATCGCCGGCGCGCACCCGCCGGCGACGCTGCAGGTGCACGGCCTCGGAGCCTTCCCGTCGACACAACGAGCCCGGGTCCTCTGGGCGGGGATCGACGACCCCGCAGGCGTTCTCACGGGGCTCGTGGCCGAACTCGAGACGGGGCTCGCGGAAGCGTTCCGTCCCGAGGTGCGGAGGTTCCATCCGCACTTGACGGTGGCGCGGTCCGAGCCACCCCTCCGGCTTCCGGAGCCCTACGCGGACACGGCGCTCGGGTCGGAGGCGTTCGTCGTCGACCGGGTCGTCCTGTTCCGGAGCCATCTCGGGGGACGCTCCCCGAAGTACGAAGCCTTGCGAACCTTCGCGCTCGAAGGATAGGGCCGGGTGCTTGTGTTCGAACATCTGTTCGAGTAACCTTCGCCCGTCTGTGTCGCTGTACCCGTCGGATGACAGGGGTGTAACTTATGTCAGAGCCACTCGGTAAGGTCTCCGCGATGGGAGACGAGCGTCGCCGGATCCTCCTCACCGGCGAGCCGAGAGGGCACAAGGAGGACTCGGGGATGGATCGAGAGAAGATGCTCGACGTCACGCTGCAGCAGATCGAGAAGCAGTTCGGCAAGGGCGCGGTCATGAAACTCGGCGAGCACCCGATGGGGGCCGGCATCACCGTCATCCCGACCGGCTCGCTCGCGCTCGACATCGCGCTCGGCGTCGGCGGCATCCCTCGCGGTCGCATCATCGAGGTCTTCGGGCCCGAGGGCTCGGGCAAGACCACGGTCTGCCTCCACATGATCGCCGAAGCGCAGGCGAGGGGCGGCATCGCGGCGTTCATCGACGCGGAGCACGCCCTCGATCCGACGTACGCTCGCGCGCTCGGCTTGAACATCGACGAGCTGCTGGTCTCCCAGCCGGATTCCGGCGAGCAGGCGCTCGAGATCGCGGACATGCTCGTTCGTTCGGCGGCGCTCGACATCGTGGTCGTCGACTCGGTGGCCGCGCTCGTCCCGCGCGCCGAGATCGAAGGGGAGATGGGCGATACCCACGTCGGCCTGCAGGCACGCCTGATGTCGCAGGCCATGCGGAAGCTCGCCGGGACGCTCTCGCGGTTCGACACCTCCGCCATCTTCATCAACCAGCTCCGCGAGAAGATCGGCGTGATGTTCGGCTCGCCCGAGACCACGCCGGGGGGGCGCGCGCTCAAGTTCTACTCGTCGGTCCGTCTCGACGTCCGCAAGATCGAGAACCTGAAGGACGGCACCGACGTCGTGGGCTCCCGCACCCGGGTCAAGGTCGTGAAGAACAAGGTCGCGCCGCCGTTCCGTCAGTGCGAGTTCGACATCATGTACGGCAAGGGCATCTCCAAGGAGGGTTCGCTCATCGACGTCGGCGTCGAGCAGGAGATCATCAAGAAGGCCGGCGCCTGGTTCACGTACGAAGGCGATCAGCTCGGCCAGGGCCGTGAGAACGCGAAGCAGTTCCTCGCCGAGCACGTCGACGTGCGTGACGAGATCGAGCGCAAGGTCCGTGAGGCCGTGGGCCTGACGAGCTTCGGGGTCGAGGGCGACGAGACGCCGATCCAGGTCGTCCCGGACCTGATCCTCGAGGACCGTGAGCCGGAGCCCGAGCCCGAGCCCGAGCCGGTGTCGGCCGCGGCCGGTAAACCGTCGAAGACGCGCAACGGCAACGGCTAGCCCGTCCGTGGACGGCCAGGCCCCACGCAAACCCAAAGCCCCGAAGAGCTGCCACGAGCGCGCCCTTGGCCTGTTGGCCGTTCGAGCTCGCAGCCGGCGGGAGCTGGAGCGGCGTCTGCTTCAGGCTGGGTTCGAAACGGACGAGGTCGCGGACGTCCTGGAGCGCCTCGAACGGGTGGGCCTGGTCGACGACGAGGCCTTCGCGCGGCAGGTCGCCGAGCACGCGTTCGGCGTGAAGCGGTCGGGGAGGCGGGCCGTCGTGAGCAGCCTGATGGCTGCGGGGGTTGCCCCGGACCTGATCGAGGCGACCCTGTCGGCCTCGGGCGACGAGGAGGCCAGGGCCGAGGCGCTGGCTCGTTCCAGGGCGTCGCGCCTGGGGTCGCTCGACCCGGTCAAGGCGTTCTCCCGTCTCACATCGTTGCTGGTCAGGCGGGGGTACAGTCCCGAGGTGGCCCGCCAGGCCGCCCGCCGGGCCCTCGCTCTCGACCGGCTCGAGACAACAGAGGACGGCGGCAACCTTGCCTCCGGGTTCACGCGGCCGTAGCATCGTGAACACGAGAAGAACGAACGAAGAATCCGACGTTACCTACGAGGCCCTGTGAGCGAGCTGACCGACACGAGAACGGAAGATCGACGACGTACGGGGCGCGTTTCGCCTGTGGCGGACCGCGCGCCGTGACCTCCCTCACACACACCAGCCCCTAGACGACGGCGGGACCCTTCCGAGGTTCTTCTCTCAAGACGCGTTCGACGTGTGTTGGGAGGAACGATGGTCCCAGTAGTGGTCGGCATCCTGGCCCTCGTGGTGGGGATCGCCGCGGGATTCTTTATCCGGAAGACGATGGCCGCCTCGGATGCGCAGAGCATCGAGGCGCGGGCGCAGAAGACCCTGCTGGAGGCCGAACGGGAGGCGGACGCGACCCGGGTTCGCGCCATCCAGGAGGCCCGCGAGGAGTCCGCGACCATGCGCCGGGAGGCGGAGGAAGACGTCCGCGCCCGCCGGGAGGAGATCTCGCGCCTGGAGAGTCGGATCCTCGAGTCGGAGACCGATCTCCGCAAGCGGGTCGCGACCATCGAGTCGCGGACACTCGAGCTCCAGGAGCGCGACGAGAAGCTCCAATTCGTGCGGGAGCAGTTGGAGAAGGCGGCCGATCAGCATCGGGCCGAGCTCGAGCGCATCGCCGGCATGACGTCGACTGAGGCCAGGGAGCATCTGGTGTCGCAGGTCGTGGAGGATGCCAAGCGGGCGGCCATGACCCAGGTTCGGGAGATCGAGCAGCGGGCCCGGGAGGAGGGTGACGAGCGAGCTCGCAAGATCGTGACGATCGCCATCCAACGGGTCGCATCGGAGCAGACGGCCGAGTCCACGGTGTCGGTGTTCGCGCTGCCGAGCGAGGACATGAAGGGCCGGATCATCGGGCGTGAGGGACGCAACATCCGAGCCTTCGAGGCCACCACGGGCGTGAACCTCATCGTCGACGACACCCCCGAGGCGGTGGTCCTGTCGTGCTTCGATCCCGTCCGGCGCGAGGCGGCGCGGATGACGCTCGAGAAGCTCGTCGCCGACGGCCGGATCCATCCGGCGCGTATCGAGGAGATCCACGAGCGGTCCCTGCGGGAGCTGGAGGAGCAGATCCGGCGCGCGGGTGAGGATGCCGTGGCCGAGGTGGGCATCACCGATATCCACGCCGAGATGATCAAGCTCCTGGGCCGGCTCCAGTACCGGACCTCCTACGGCCAGAACGTCCTCAAGCACCTGGTCGAGTCGGCGCACATCGCCTCGGCGCTCGCCGCCGAGATCGGTGTCGACGGGACCATCGCGAAGCGGGGGGCGTTCTTGCACGACATCGGGAAGGCCGTGACCCACGAGATCGAGGGCTCGCACGCGATCATCGGCGCCGAGATCGCGCGCCGCCTGAAGGAGAGCCCGGAGGTCGTGCACTGCATCGAGTCGCACCACGGAGAGGTCGAGCAGCACTCGGTTGACGCCGTGCTCGCGCAGATCGCCGACTCGATCAGCGGCGGGCGTCCCGGGGCCCGGCGTGAATCGCTCGAGACCTACGTGAAGCGCCTGCAGCGCCTCGAGGAGATCTGCACCGCGATGCCGGGCGTGGAGAAGACGTACGCCATGCAGGCGGGCCGCGAGGTTCGCGTGATGGTCAAGCCGGAGGACGTCGACGACATCTCCGCGCAGGTGATCGCGCGCGACATCGCCAAGCAGGTCGAGGAGGAGCTGCAGTACCCGGGTCAGATCAAGATCACCGTCGTCCGGGAGACCAGAGCCGTGGAGTACGCCAAGTAGGAGTACGCGAAGTAGGAGTACGCGAAGAGGACATTGGGGCAGACGGAGAGGCGTTCGGCGATCGATATCAGGGTCGATACGTTGAGTCCGCTCGTCGGTCGCTGGTGGAACACGGTGCAGGCGGCGATCGATGGGATGCCACCGCACATCACCCTGCTGTATCCCTGGCGACCATCGCCCGTGTCGAAGGAGGATCTGGCCGATGCGGCGGCGGTGTTCAGCGGCGTCGAGCCGTTCGATCTGACCTTCGCGCAGCTCGACCGCTTCCCGGACGTGATCTACCTCGTTCCCGAGCCCGACGAATTGCTCGGAAGCCTCATGGAACGCACCGCCGCGGCGTTCCCCGATACACCGCCGTACGAGGGACTCTTCACGGATGTGGTGCCGCACCTGACCGTGGTGAAGGTTGACGAAGGCGCGCCGCTCGACGATCTGGAACACGAGATCGCGAGCGCGCTCGGACCCGAACTCCCCTTCCGGGTGCATGTGACGGAGATCTGTATCGACGAGCCGGGGGTGGGACCGAGGGCAGAGTGGTTCGTTCGAGCGCGGATCCCGTTGAGCTAACCTCATCAGACGATGGAGCGCACGTACCTGATCCGCACCTTCGGGTGCCAGATGAACGAGCACGACTCCGAACGGATCGGCGGTCTGCTCGCGGCCGACGGCATGACGCCGACGGACGACATGTCCGCCGCCCGCGTCGTCGTGTTCAACACGTGCGCCATCCGTGAGAACGCCGATAACCGGCTCTACGGCAACCTCGGCCACCTGAAGCCGCTGAAGGACGAAGACCCCTCGCTCCGGATCGTGGTCGCCGGGTGTCTCGCCCAGAAGGACCGCGGCGAGATCCAACGCCGCGCGCCGTGGGTGGACGTCGTGGTGGGCACGCACGCCCTCCCGCACCTCCTCGAGCTGTTGAGGGCCTCGGAGGCCGACGGGCCGCAGATGGACGTCCGCGAGTACACGGAGGTGTTCCCCAGCGCGCTGCCGGCGGCGCGTCACGACGACTTCCGCGCGTGGGTGTCGATCGCGCCGGGGTGCGACAACGCCTGCACGTTCTGCATCGTGCCGCTCGTCCGGGGGCCGCAGCGGTCTCGCTCGATCGGCGACATCCTGGCGGAGGTGCAGGGCCTCGCCGAGCGGGGGGTCGTCGAGGTGACGCTCCTCGGCCAGAACGTGAACACGTACGGTCGCGACGTCACGGTTCCGGGGTCGTCGAACCGTCCGCTGTTCGCAGAGCTCCTCAGGCATGTCGGGCGGGTCGACGGCATCCGCCGGGTGCGCTTCACGTCGCCGCATCCGCACGACTTCACCCCCGACGTGATCGACGCCATGGCGGAGACGTCCGCCGTCTGCGAGCACATCCATTTCCCGCTGCAGTCGGGCTCCGATCGCGTGCTCAAGGCCATGCGGCGCTCGTACCGGCGCGATCGGTACCTGGGCTGGCTGGGCGCGATCCGCGATGCCATCCCCGACATCGCGGTGTCGACCGACGTCATCGTCGGGTTCCCCGGCGAGACCGAGGAGGACTTCGCGCAGACGCTGGACGTGGTCGAGCAGGCGCGGTTCGACAGCGCGTACACGTTCCAGTACTCGCCGCGGCCCGGCACGCAGGCCGCCGCCTACGACGACCAGATCCCCAAGGAGGTCGTGCAGGAGCGTTTCGACCGGCTGGTCGAGCTGCAGCAACGGATCTCGCTCGAACGGTCGCTCGCCCAGGTCGGCGACACGTTCGAGGTGCTCGTGGAGGGTGCGGGGAAGCGAGGACCGTCGACCCAAGCACGAACGCGCACCAACCGCATCGTGCACATCCCCGACGAGCTGGAGCCCGGATCGTTCGCGCACGCCAGGATCGTGGCGGCGTCGGCGCATCATCTGACGGGAGCGCTGGTGCCGTCGCCGGAGGCCGTGGCCGTCTGAAGGCGGCCGGCATGTCCCGGCGACCGCCGCTCGCGCTCGTCGGTCCGACGGCCGTGGGCAAGACCGACCTCTCACTGGCGCTCGCCGAGTCCCTGGACGCCGAGATCGTCTCGGTCGACTCGATGCTCGTCTACCGGGGGATGGACGTCGGCACGGCAAAGCCCTCCCCGCCCGAACGGGCACGTGTCCCGCACCACCTGATCGACGTCGCCGAGCCCTCCGAGCCGTTCTCCGTCGCCCGGTTCCAGAGGGAGGCCCGGGAGGCGGTCCGAGGGATCGACGCGCGGGGCCACCGGGTCCTGCTCGTCGGCGGGTCCGGCCTCTACTTCCGCGCGGTGGTGGACGACCTGGAGTTCCCCGGAACCGACCCCGTAACTCGATCCGAGCTGGAACGACAGGCGGACGCGCTGGGCCCCGAGCGGATGTACGAGCGACTGGCCGCGTCGGATCCGGTCGCGGCCGCGCGCATCGATCCGGGCAACGTGCGACGAACGGTGCGGGCTCTCGAGGTGCCTGCGATCACCGGGCGCCCGTTCTCGACCTACGCGGAGGCGTGGGAACGCTACGACGTCCATGCGGTTCGAGCGGCCGGGCTGCGGATGCCGCGCGAGGCGCTGATGGCCCGGATCGGCACCCGTGTGCGCTCGATGCTCGACGAGGGCTGGCTCGACGAGGTCCGATCGCTCCTCGAGGGTGGGTTCGGCGGATGGCTGACCTCGACGCAGGCCATCGGCTACGCTGAGTTGGCGCGTCACCTCCGAGGGGACATGACGATGGACGCCGCCGTGGAAGCCACCGTCAAACGGACCGGAAACCTGGCGCGACGCCAGATGGCGTGGTTCCGCCGCGACCCTCGGATCCGGTGGTTCGACGTGGATGAGCGAAGCGCGATGAACGCGGTCGAGCCGATCCTCGAGCACCTGATGCGCCCGCGGGAGGACGAATGACGGACGAACTGCGATTCGCCAAGTACCAGGGGAGCGGCAACGACTTCGTCATGCTGGTCGACCTGGACGATGCGCGTGCCCTGGAGCCGGACCTCGTCGCAGCCGTGTGCGATCGTCGCACCGGGGTGGGAGCCGACGGCGTGATCCGGCTCGTTCGAGCGGAACGACCCGACGCGTCGTTCGTGATGGACTACCGCAACGCCGACGGCAGCGTGGCGGAGATGTGCGGAAACGGCGCCCGGTGCGTCGGCAAGCTCGTGCACGACCTGGGGCTGTCGGACGAGGCCGAGTTCGGGATCGAGACCCGGGGCGGCGTCCGGCGGCTTCGGCTGCACGACGACGGAGGAGAGGTGCATCGCGTCACCGTCGAGATGGGCGTCCCCGGATTCACGAAGGCGTCGATCCCGATGCGCGGCCCGGCCTGGGAGACGTTCCTCGGACAGCCGTTCGACGTGGGCGGAGGGATCACGTTGACGGCGAGCGCGGTCTCGATGGGCAACCCGCATCTCGTGCTCTTCGTGGAGGACGATCCCGATCGGTTCCACGTCGGGCACATCGGTCCCGCCCTCGAACACCATGAGTCGTTCCCCGAGGGCACGAACGTGGAGTTCGCGCAGGTGCAACCGGACGCGATCAAGGCACGCGTGTGGGAGCGGGGCTCGGGCGAGACCATGGCGTGCGGCAGCGGGGCGTGCGCGGTCGCAGTGGCGGCGAACGAGGCCGGTCTGGTTCCGGACCGGACGGTCGTGCGGTTCCCCGGAGGGGCGCTCGAGGTCGAGCGGTTGGAAAGCGGCGAGGTGCTCCTGACCGGCGAGGCCGAGCGGGTCTTCGAGGGCGTGGTCGACCTCGACCGTCTGCGGGGTCGCGTCCGCGCGTGACCGTCTCGGCGAGCCATCTCGACCCCGGGTTGGACGGGCGGCTCGCCGCGCGGACGCTCGACCTGGTGAACATCGCGTCGGTGAGCGGCGACGAGGCCGCGATCCTTACATCCATCGGCGCCGGACTGCCCGAGGGCCTCGACGTGGTCGACCGTGACGACGCGGTGCTCTTCGCGATCCCCTCCGCGCGGCGGGACGGCGTTCCGCTGATCGTGCTCGCCGGACACGTCGATACCGTTCCTCCGAACGGGAACTTCCCCGGTTCGCGCGACGGGGAGGCGATCGTCGGGCGAGGTGCCGCCGATATGAAGGGCGCGCTGGCCGTGATGCTCGAGGTCGCGGCGTGGCTCGCGCGGGAGCCGGACGCATCCGACCTCGCCGTGGGGCTCCTCTTCTGCGGCCGGGAGGAGCTGCCGATCACACGAAGCGCGCTCCTCCCGCTCTTCGCTCGGTGCCCCGCGACTCGGTCGATCGACCTGGCGATCGTGATGGAGCCCACAACCAACGAGATCGAGGTCGGTTGCCTGGGGAACCTCAACGCACGGATCGAGGTACGCGGCGTCGCGGCGCACACGGCGCGGCCGTGGCTGGGACACAACGCCATCCACAGTGCGATCGGCGCGCTCGGGCCGATCGCGGAACGCCCTCCGAAGGACGTCAAGATCGACGGCCTGGTCTTCCGCGAAGTGGTGAGCGTCACGTCGATCGCGGGAGGCATCGCCGGCAACGTCATCCCGGACCGGGTGGAGGCGACCGTGAACTTCCGCTACGCGCCGACACGGACGCCCGTCGAGGCGGAGCAGCGCCTGCGCGAGCTGATCTCGTTCGGCGACACCGAGCTCACGGTGATCGCCAACGCGCCGCCGGGACGGGTCGCCGTCCACAACCCGTTGGTCGAGCGGTTGCGAGCGGCGGGTGGTCTGACCATCGGACCCAAGCAGGCGTGGACCCCCGTGGCGGAGTTCGCGTCCGTCGACGTCGACGCCATCAACTTCGGACCGGGCGACCCGCAGTACGCTCATCGTGACGACGAACGCGTCGACACGTCGGCGCTCGTTCGGTCCTACGACGTGCTGCGAGCGTTCCTCGCGGCGAAGGAGACGGAGGGAGAGGGTTGATGCGGCTGTCGCCGGGGATCCGGAACGCCGAACCGTACCCGTTCGAGGAGCTCGACCGGCGCAGGCAAGAGGCGTTGGACGCCGGGCGCGAGCTGATCGACTTCGGCGTCGGCGACCCGCGCGACGAGACGCCGGCGTTCATCCGAGAGGCCCTGCGAGAGGCGATCGTTCCTACCTCGTCGTACCCGCGCGCGGCGGGGCTCCCCGAGCTGCGGAAGGCGATCGTCGAGTGGGTCCGGCGGCGGTTCGACGTGGCGCTCGATCCCGCGACCGACCTGATCCCGACGCTGGGCAGCAAGGAGCCGATCTTCTCCCTCGCGCAGGCTGCGCTCGATCCGGCATCCGGACGCGATCTGGTCGCCGTGACGGCGCCCGGCTACACCATCCCCGAGCGCGGCGCTCGCTTCGCAGGTGGCGACGTCGTTCGACTGCCGCTCACGGCGCCCGACTTCCTCCCGGACCTCGACGGCGTCGGGACAGACACATGGGATCGCACGGCGATGCTGTGGCTCAACTATCCGAACAACCCGACGGGCGCCGTCGCGCCGCTCGTGTTCCTGGAGCGGGCCGCCGCGCTCGCGCGCCGTCACGACTTCCTCCTCGCGCTCGACGAGGCGTACAGCGAGGTCTGGTTCGACGCCGGCCCTCCCGTGTCGGGTCTCGAGTTGCACGACCGCACGAACGTCGTCGTGCTGAACACCCTCAGCAAGCGCTCCAACATGACGGGGTACCGCTCCGGATTCGTGGCGGGCGACCCGCAGCTGATCGCGGCGTTGAAGGCGCTCCGGCCCTCGTCGGGGGTGACGCCGCAGGAGTTCGTCCAGCGAGCCTCGGTGGCCGCCTGGCGGGACGAATCGCACGTGCAGGAGCAGCGCGCGCGCTACGCGGCCAAGCGAGCCATCTTCCTGGAACTCTTCGCGGCGAAGGGCATCGACGTGGCGGGAAGCGTCGCGGGCATGTACCTCTGGGTCGCCGCCCCCGGCGGGCGCCCGTCGCTGGCATGGACGCTGGAGTTGCTCGACCTCGGCATCGTGGTCGCGCCCGGATCGTTCTTCGGACAAGAGGGCGAGGGCTACGTCCGCATGGCCATGGTGCCGACCCTCGAGGACTGCCGGCGCGCCGTCGGCGTCCTCGCCGGAGCCCTCGCCGATCGGGAGGCGCACGCGTGAACTTCGAACACCACGCGGATCTCGCCGCTCGGATCGAGGCGAGCTTCGACGCCGAGGACTGGCAGATCGACGGCGACGCGATCGAAGACGCCATCAGCCTGCTCGACCGCGGCGAGGTGCGTGTCGCCGAGCCGACGGACGCCGGATGGGTCGTGAACGAGTGGGCGAAGAAGGCCGTGCTGCTCTTCTTCCGGATCCGCGGCATGGAGACGGTCGAGTCCGGGCCGTTCGAGTACCACGACAAGCTGCCCCTCAAGCACGGGTTCGTCGATGCCGGGCGTCCGTGTGGTCCCACCCGCGACGGTCCGGTACGGCGCGTTCCTGTCGCCCGGGGTGATCCTCATGCCGAGCTACGTGAACATCGGCGCATGGGTGGGGCCGGGAACCATGGTGGACACCTGGGCCACGGTCGGCTCGTGCGCGCAGATCGGCGCGAACGTCCATCTGTCGGGCGGCGTCGGGATCGGCGGCGTGTTGGAGCCGGTGCAGGCCGCGCCGGTCGTCGTGGAGGACGGCGCGTTCATCGGCTCGCGCGTCGTGCTGGTGGAGGGGATCCGGATCGGTCGTGAGGCCGTGATCGCCCCCGGCGTGGTCCTGACGGGCAGCGTCCCGGTGATCGACGTCACGGGCCCGGACGCGGTCGAGCATCGCGGCGCCGTCCCGCCGCGGGCGATCGTGATCCCCGGCACCCGCACCAGGGAGTTCCCCGCGGGGAGCTACGGCCTGCCGTGCGGCCTCATCATCGGTTACCGCGACGCCGGCACCGAGTCCAAGCTGCGTGCTGAACGACGTCCTGCGCGAGTTCGGTCTCCCGGGAGCGGTGGAGGCGTGATGGCCGCCGGCGACGCGAAGCCCAGGCGAACGGACGAGCGACAGGTCCTCGAGTCGCCGCTGTCGGCGACGTGGCGTCCGGCGATCCGAGAGCGGGCGGTGTTGGTGGGCGTCGGTCGCGGGATGGTGGAGGAGGACCTGGACGAGCTGGCCGCGCTCGCCGACTCGGCCGGTGCCGACCCGGTAGCGAGGATCGTCCAGAGTCGCGCCGAGCCGGATCCCGGCACGTACGTCGGCAAGGGCAAGCTGGGCGAGCTCCACGACGTGATCCACGCGAACCGCGCGAACGCGGTGATCCTCGATCAGGAGCTGAGCCCCGGACAGCTCCGGTCGCTCGAGGAGCGGCTGGGGGTCAAGGTGGTCGATCGCACCGCGTTGATCCTGGACATCTTCGCGCTGCACGCGCGGTCCCGGGAGGGCAAGGTGCAGGTGGAGCTCGCGCAGCTCAACTACCTGTTGCCACGGCTCCGCGGCTGGGGCGAGGCCATGTCGCGCCTCGGAGGCGGTATCGGCACCCGCGGGCCCGGCGAGACGAAGATGGAGGTCGACCGGCAGCACATCCGGCGGCGGATCTCCAAGCTGCGTCGCGACATCCGGGACATGGGACGGACACGCGACGTGAAGCGCGCTCGCCGCAAGAACAACAGCGTGACGCAGGTGGCGATCGCCGGCTACACGAACGCCGGCAAGACCACGCTGCTCAACCGGCTCACGGGCGCACACGCGCTCGTCGCCGATCAGCTGTTCGCCACGCTCGATCCGACCACGCGCAAGCTGGAGCTCCCGGGCGGCCGCCGCGCGACGCTCTCCGACACCGTGGGGTTCGTGAGCAAGCTGCCCGCACGATCTGGTCGAGGCGTTCCGCTCGACGCTCGAGGAGGTGACGGAGGCCGACGTGATCCTGCACGTCGCGGACGCCGCCTCGCCGGAGCTGGACGAGCAGATCGACGCCGTGCGGCGGGTGCTGGGCGAGATCGGGGCGGGGGACATCCCCGAGGTGCTCGCCCTCAACAAGATCGACCAGGTCGCGGGCTCGGCGCGGGCCCGGCTCGCGCGTCGCTTCCCGGGCTCGGTCGCGGTGTCCGCGCTCACGGGCGAAGGGGCCGAGGGGCTCCTGGAGGTCCTGGGTGACGCGGTGCCGCACCCGCCGCTGGAAGTGACCCTGCTGGTGCCCTGGGGGCGTGAGGACGTCACGGCCCGGCTGTACCGGGAGGCCGAGGTGCTCGGCGACCGAGGCCGACGGTGAGGGGACCATCGTGCGGGCGCTGGTCGGCGAACGGGAGCTGGCCGCCGTCCGCGAGTTCGTCAGACCTTAGGGTTCGGGCGCCGTCAGGGGGCGCCGATGGCCCAGGTCGCGGGATCGTTCCAGGCCCCCACGATCACGGTGTCGGGATCCTGAGACCGCTCGACCGCGAAGCGAAGGGCCAGGAGCTGCAGCCGGACCGTCAGCGGGAGCTGCGCGAGGGCATCCGGGAGGTCGGCCGGCTCCGTGAGGCGGGTCACGCGAACCTTCTCCGTCTCGGCCGCATGCGCCAGCGCCTCGACCAGGCCGCTGGGGTCCGGCGGGAACAAGGCGATCACGTGATCACGGCCGTCGAGCGGCACGGCCGAGCCGTGCAACAGGTACTCCGCGTCGTAGCCCTCTGCCAGGAAGCGCGAGGCCTCGCGGACCTTCAGCGCGCCCTCGCGCGCCGTCACTGCGCTCGGGCCGGCACCGACCAGCACGAGCAAGCGCTCGGGCTGCGCGATCGACTCGGTCGAGGGGATCCGCGATCGCCGCGGCGACCGCTTCGGGCACGCGCGCCGAGCACGGCGTGGTCGAGGCCGTCCGCGCCCAGCTGCTTCGCGAGGAGCGCCAGAGCGAGCACCGCCGTCGTGTAGCTGACGGTGTAGGTGTCGGACGTCTCCTTGTCGACGGTCTCGATCGCGTCGGGGAAGCCCGACCCGCGTTTCGTGATCATCACCGGACCCAGTCCGGCGGAGAACGCCTGGGCTCGGGTGGACAAGGCATACGCCGTCTCGGCGGTGTGGGTGATCACGATGATGCCGTCCTGCGGGCCGACGATCGGGGCGAAATCGACGAACTGCATCGCCGGGACCGCCTGCGCCTGTCGGCCGGACAGCTGGATCAGCGACGCCCCGAGCTCCGCGGCGTGGAGGCTGGTGCCCGTGCCGATCACCCACAGCCGTCGTGCGCGGTGGAAGCGCTCGGCGGCCTCGTGCACCTGCCGGCGGACCTCGGAGGAGGCCAGCATCGCGGCGAGCGCGTCCGGCTGGGAACGGATCTGGCGTTCGAGGTTGGTCGTGGCATCCGCGGGCATCTGTTCACTCCTCGTCGGACGGGTGCCGACGAGCTTAGCGGCTGCCCGTGCGCTACGGCAGGCGGCGGAGCACGGCCACGACCCTGCCCACGATCCGGCCGTCGACCATCTCGAACGGCTGCATCGCCGGATTCTCCGGGATGAGCATGACCCGAGCGCCGTCGTGCCCGAGCCGCTTCACGGTCGCTTCGTCTTCGGCCGGGCCGGGCAGCAGCGCCGCGACGACCTGACCGTCCTGGGCCGTGGATCTGGGACCGGATCACGACGACGTCGCCGTCGAGGATGCCCGGCGCCGATCATGGAATCGCCGGCGACGCGGAGCGCGAAGTGATCCGCGTTCCCCGACACGAACGAGTGCGGCACGGTGATGTGCTCCTCGACGTGCTCGTCGGCCAGTATCGGCGTGCCGGCGGCGATGCGCCCGAGGAGCGGGATCACGGCGCCGTCGACCTTCGGCTCGGACAGCGCCATCGCTCGAGGCTTGGTCGCGTCCTTCGTCAGCAACCCCTTGCGCTCGAGGTTGGCGAGCTGCGCGTGGACGCTCGAGGACGAGGTCAGACCCACTGCCTCGCCGATCTCGCGGACCGTGGGTGGGTAGCCGCGGGTACGGACGGTCTCCGCGATGACGTCGAGGATCCGTTGCTGCCGGGGAGTGATGTCAGACATGGTCTTTAGCCTCCTGACGTGGTCGAACGCACGCTAACACCGGTCGGGAGGGGAAGCAAACATATGTTCGAGACAACCCTTGACTCCGAACACGTGTTCGGGCATCATCGGACCATGGTTCGAACACGTGTTCGCCGTCGCCGCCGGATCGCCGCCGCCATGGTGAGCGTGGCGGTCGGGCTCGTCCTGAGCGCTCCCGTGGCCGGCGCGCTCGGCTCGCCACGCCACACCGGCGGATTCGGCGCGTCCTCCCCGCCAGGCGGTGGGAGCACGTGTACGTGGTGCGGCCCGGCGACACCGTGTGGTCCATCGCCGTGGGCGTGGCCGGAGGGGCCGATCCGCGCGACGTGGTCGACGCGATCGCGGTCCGCAACGGCATCGACGCCGGCGACGTCGTGCCCGGACAGGCGCTCGTCATCCCGCGCGTCGCTTGACGACGCAAGATGGTGCGGGTACGGTTCGCGCCGCCACAAGATGTTGTGGCATACGACCATGCGATGCCCTTGGTGCAATGCGAACGACGACCGCGTCGTCGATTCCCGGTCCGCGGACGGCGGCGCGGCGATCAGACGCCGGCGCGAGTGTGGGGCCTGCGGGCGCCGGTACACGTCGTTCGAGCGCGTCGAGGACGTCGGGCTCGTGGTGATCAAGCGGGACGGCTCCCGGGACCCGTTCGATCGGGCCAAGCTCGAGAGCGGCATCCTCAAGGCCATCAAGAACCGGCCGGTCTCGCCGGAGCAGGTGGAGCGGGTCGTCGACCGGGTCGAGGAGCGGCTCCGCCGCAAGGGCCCCGAGGTGACCTCGCAGGCGGTCGGGGTCGAGGTGCTTGCCAGCCTGGCGAAGCTCGATCAGGTGGCGTACATGCGCTTCGCCAGCGTCTACAAGGACTTCCAGGAGATCACGGATTTCCAGAGCGAGCTGGACGTGCTCCTGGAGAAGAAGACCCCGGCCAAGCCGCGCGCTCGGTAGTTCCGCTGCCGTTCGCGGCGCGAGCTGAGATACTACATGTAGTGGGTTATGAACTTTCTTGGCACATCATCTTGACGTCCGGGTCGCAGGAGTCCACAATCGCCAAGCCCGAATCACACGGATGTCATTCTTTCCACAGGATATCCACAGGGGTTCCACATCGATCGGATCGGCAGAGGGAAAGGGGTGCAGGTGGCGACGAAAGAGGGGGACGTCGAGGTCATCCGGGAGGGATTGACCTTCAACCGCTACTTCACGACTGAGGGGCGGCATCCGTTCGACGACGTCGAATGGGAGACGCGAGACGCGGTCATCCCGAACTTCAAGGAGGGTGGCTTCGCCTTCGAGCAGCGCGACGTGGAGTTCCCCGTCTCGTGGTCGCAGAACGCGACGAACATCGTCGCCCAGAAGTACTTCCGGGGCACGCTCGGCACCCCGCAGCGCGAATCCTCGGTCCGCCAGCTCACCGGTCGCGTCGTCGACACGATCCGCGTGTGGGGCGAGCGCAATGGCTACTTCGCGACCACCGAGGACGCACAGGTCTTCGCCGAGGAGCTCACGCACCTGATCGTGAACCAGAAGGCCGCGTTCAACTCCCCGGTGTGGTTCAACGTCGGCGTGCCGGACACGCCGCAGCAGTGCAGCGCTTGCTTCATCCTCGCGGTCGAGGACCACATGTCGTCGATCCTCAACTGGTACGTCGAGGAGGGCACGATCTTCAAGGGCGGGTCCGGATCGGGGATCAACCTGTCGCAGATCCGCTCGTCCAGGGAGTCGCTCGCGGGCGGCGGCACGGCGTCGGGCCCCGTCTCGTTCATGCGCGGCGCCGACGCCTCGGCCGGCACCATCAAGTCGGGTGGCAAGACGCGCCGTGCGGCCAAGATGGTGATCCTCAACATCGACCACCCCGACATCCGCGACTTCATCTGGTGCAAGGCGGTCGAGGAGCACAAGGCGCGCGCGCTCCGCGACGCCGGGTTCGACATGGACCTCGACGGCAAGGACTCGTACTCGATCCAGTATCAGAACGCGAACAACTCGGTGCGGGTGACCGACGAGTTCATGCGGGCGTTCGAGCAGGATCAAGACTGGAAGCTCAAGGCGGTGTTGGGGGGTGAGGCGATCGACACGGTCCGCGCTCGCGAACTGATGCGCGAGATCGCCCAGGCCGCGTGGGAGTGCGCCGATCCGGGCATGCAGTACGACACCACGATCAACGAATGGCACACCTGCCCGGCCACTGGCCGGATCAACGCGTCCAATCCGTGCTCGGAGTACATGCACCTGGACAACTCGGCGTGCAACCTCGCGTCGCTGAACCTCATGAAGTTCCTTGACAACGACGGAAACTTCGACGTGGCCTCGTTCCGCCACGCCGTGGAGATCGTCTTCACCGCGCAGGAGATCGTCGTGGGGGAGTCCGACTACCCGACGCCGAAGATCGCGGCGAACGCGAAGTCGTTCCGACAGCTCGGGCTCGGGTACGCGAACCTCGGCGCTCTCCTGATGGCGCGGGGATTGCCGTACGACTCCGACGGCGGCCGCGCCTGGGCCGGCGCCATCACCGCGTTGATGACCGGCCAGGCCTACCGGACCAGCGCCCGGATCGCCGAGGCGATGGGGCCGTTCGAAGGGTTCGACCCGAACCGCGACGCGATGCTGCGTGTCATGCGCAAGCACCGCGCGGCGGCCGACGAGATCGACGCCGAGTTCGTGCCAGAGGGGATGCTGTCGGCCGCCAAGCAGTCGTGGGACGAGGCGGTCGCGGCCGGCGAACGGTTCGGGTACCGCAACGCGCAGGCGTCGGTGCTCGCGCCCACCGGCACCATCGGGCTGATGATGGACTGCGACACGACCGGGATCGAGCCCGAGCTCGCGTTGGTCAAGACCAAGAAGCTCGTGGGTGGCGGCACGATGCAGTTCGTGAACCAGACGGTGCCGCGCGCCTTGGACAAGCTCGGGTACGACCCGGCGCAGGTCGACGACATCGTCGCCTACATCGCGCAGAACAACTCGGTGATGGATGCCCCGCACCTGAAGACGGAGCACTACGCGGTGTTCGACACGGCCATGGGAGCGGAGCCCATCCACTACATGGGCCACGTGCGGATGATGGCGGCGGCGCAGCCGTTCATCTCGGGAGCCATCTCGAAGACGGTCAACATGCCCGAGGAAGCCACCGTCGAAGAGGTCGAGCAGCTGTTCATCGAGTCGTGGAAGCTCGGGCTGAAGGCCGTCGCGATCTACCGCGACAACTGCAAGGTCGCGCAGCCGCTGTCGGCGGACAAGAAGAAGACGGCGGACGTCCCGGTCCCCGCGGAGCTCGCGCAGCCGGTCCGGCGGCGCCTGCCGATGACGCGGCCGTCGACCACCACGTCGTACCAGGTGGGTGACGCCGAGGGGTACATCACGGCCGGCTCCTATCCCGACGACGGGCTCGGCGAGATCTTCCTGAAGACGTCGAAACAAGGCTCGACGCTCTCGGGGGTGATGGACGCGTTCGCGATCGCCGTCTCGATCGGGCTGCAGTACGGCGTGCCGCTCGAGACCTACGTCTCGAAGTTCATCAACATGAAGTTCGAGCCGTCGGGCATGACGAACGACCCCGACATCCGGTTCGCGTCGTCGCTCGTGGACTACGTGTTCCGCAAGCTGGCGCTCGACTACCTGCCGGAGGACAAGCGCGAGGCACTCGGCATCCGATCGATCGAGGAGCGGACGGCAGCGGCCAAGGCGGAGGTCGAGGACAAGGTGCGACCGGCGTCGGCCCTTGCCGACCCGCCGGCGGAGCTGATCCCGATCACGGAGAAGCAGACGGCGAGGATCCTGGACGCGCCGCTCTGCTACCAGTGCGGATCGAAGATGCAGCCGGCCGGATCCTGCTACGTGTGCGGGACGTGCGGCAGCACCAGCGGCTGCTCGTAGAATCCTCACCTCTGCAGCGGCATCGTTGGCAACGGGCCGGGGAGACCCGGCCCGTTGCCGTTCAGGTGAAGGGAGCGGCTCGATGGATCAACGTGACGGGCGCGTCGTGGGGCTCCACCACGTCCAGCTCGCGATGCCGCAGGGCGAGGAGGAAGCCGCTGTGAAGTTCTACGGCTACATGCTCGGCCTCGAGCAGATCTCCAAGCCGCCGGAGCTCGCGCCCAGGGGCGGCGTGTGGTTCCGCGGGCCGGACATCGAGTTCCACCTGGGCGTCGAGGACGGGTTCCGCCCGGCGTTCAAGGCGCATCCTGCGTTCATGGTCGAGGGCCTCGAACACCTGTTGACCCGGCTCGACACGGCCGGGATCCGGGTCGTGGAGGACGAGGTGCAGCTGGAGGGGTTCCATCGCGTGTACGTGCGCGACCCGTTCGGCAATCGCATCGAGCTGATCGAACCGGTCTGAGCGTGGACGTTCCTTTCCTGCGCCTGCATCCCGACGCGCGGTTGCCGACGACGCAGCATCCCGGCGACGCCGGGCTCGACCTCTGCGCCGTGGAAGACGTCGAGGTGGCGCCGGGAGCGCGCACCATGGTGCCGACCGGTGTCGCGGTGGCCATCCCCGAAGGGCACGCCGGGCTGGTGCTGCCTCGCTCGGGCCTGGCGTCGCGCTCGGGCCTGACGCTGTCCAATGCTCCGGGTCTGATCGATGCCGGCTATCGCGGGGAGGTGATATGCGCGGTGGTCAACCTGGATCGCGAGACCCCCGTGCGCATCGCGAAGGGGGATCGGATCGCGCAGCTCGTCATCGTCGAGATCCCCCAGGTCAAGCCCACCTGGGCCGAGCGGCTGACCGACACGTCCCGCGGCGTCGGCGGGTTCGGGTCGACCGACCCGTCGTGAGCATGGCGGTGCGGGAGGCGGCAGCCCCCGATGAAGAGCAGGTCCTCCTGGTCGAACGCGAGGCCTTCGGCGGGAGCGAGGAGGCCGAGATCGTGCGTGCGGTGCAGGATCTCGAGGGTTCGTTCGGCCTCGTGGCAGAGGAAAACGGCGCCGTCGTGGGGCACGTGCAGCTCAGCCGGGCGTGGATCGGCGCGGATCCGGTCCTCTCGCTCGGACCGATCGGCGTGCTGCCGACGCGGCAGGGGCGGGGGATCGGGTCGGCGCTCGTGGAGGCGGCGCTCGCCGCGGCCCGGGAACGACACGAGATCGCGGTGATGCTCCTGGGGAGCCAGGTGTTCTATCCGCGGTTCGGCTTCGTCTCGGGTGCGAGCCTCGGGCTGCGGAACCCCTTCACCGGCGTGCAGGAGGACGGCTTCGTGGTGGAGGAGGAGGACTTCATGGTGACGCCGCTCGCGGACCGCGCCTCCGCGCTGGCTGGTCGAGTACGGTGGCATCCGGCGTTCGGGGAGCCGGTTGAAGGGGGCGCCGACCCGCGCTAGCCTGGATGAACACGCGGACGTGGCTCAGTTGGTAGAGCACCACCTTGCCAAGGTGGGGGTCGCGGGTTCGAATCCCGTCGTCCGCTCCACAGAGATCGATCCTACTGCAGGTGCGTCACCGGTCTTCCTGCGGCGATCCGACCGAGGTTCTTCGCCTCCGAACGCCAATCCATCGCCATGGCGGCGGGGGAGTAGCCGATCGCGTGCCTCGGGATACGGATCCGAAGTGGCTCCGGTCGCATCGAGAAGACCAGTGGCGGATCCATCTCGAGCGCTTCTCCGTCGAGGCCCACGTCGATCGCCCCGCCCGACATCACCTCGAACGTCGTGGAAGACCACGCCATGTAGCCCTCGTAGCGGTCGAGGTGACCCGCAGCGAGCGCGCTCAGGAACGCGGCGGCCGCCCGGTCGTCCGCGATCACGAGCGTGACGACCCCGAGGCGTCCGGTGTCCAGGCGAGGCCGGCTTCCGAACGCCGCGATCGACTCTCCGTAGGGGTTGTTCGACACCTGGATAACGTGCGCGCCATCGTGCGGTGCTCCGTCCGGCCCGGCGAACCGAAGGTCGAACGGCTGGGCCCCCGGAGCGAGGACCTTGGGGATCGTGCCGAGCGCCGTGTCGACCTTGGCGTCGCGGTACTCGGGAGAGCGGACGATCGTGGCGTAGAGCCCGAGCGAGACGTTGTTCACGAAGACATGTCCGTTCACGTCCGCGAGATCCATGCGGCGCTCCACGGCCTCACCGAACGCATCCATCGCTCCCACGACGTCGTCGCGATCGAGCCCGAGGTCCAGCGCGAGGTGGTTCCGCGTGCCGGCGGGGACGATCACCATGGGGATGCCGTGTCGAGCCGCGACGCTCGCCACCAGCGCCTGCGAACCATCTCCGCCGGCCATGCCGATCACGTCGGCGCCTCCCTCGACGGCTCGCTGCGCGAGCTGAAGCAGATCGTCCCCGGGACGCAGGATCACCGGCTCGATCCCCCGCTTCCGGCATTCATCCTCCAGGTGGAAACGCTCGGCCTTCCCGCCCCCGGACTTCAGGTTCATGATCAGCACGCCTCGAGCGGCGGGCGGCACGTGCGCGCCCGGAAGGTCGGCTTCCTTCAACGTTCGGATGTCGCGACTCAGCGCGAACCGAGCGAGTGCAACGGCCGACAAGAGCAGCACGATCCGGAGGACCAACGATGGGAGGCCGGCGTCGTCGAAGGATCCGGCCACCAGGACCCCGACGATCGCGGCGACGGCGATCGCGGCGGCGATCAGGCGTCGAACGCCGACACGCGTGAGCGTGTACCAGGCCGCGAACGTCGCGATCGCGAACAGCGCGAGCTGCACCACGACCCGGCCGACGTTGCTGACCACGATCGCGCCCGTCCAGGCGATGACGACCACCGGCAGGACGATCGCGGCTATCGCGGCGAGTCGGCGCCACCCGCCGGGCGCCTGGGGCGGCGGGCTCACGGCGTCGACGTCCCGAGATCCGCGTGGGACGGCGGCCTGCGGGCCTCGTGCCTGCCGAGGCTCCAGGCCGCGAGGGTGACGAGACCGACCCCGGCGCCGACGCATAGGCCTCCCACGACGTCGGTCAGCCAATGCACCATCAGGTAGGTGCGGCTCCACGCCATGCCGAGGGCCAGGATCAGCCCCAACGCGGCCCAGGGCCTGCGGCGAGCCGCAGGCGCGAACAGCGCGACCAACAGGACGGCGGTGACCGCCGCGAAGGCGGTGTGCCCGGATGGGTACGAGGAGTTCGACGCGTGAAAGAGTGCGCCCGGCGGCCGCGGGCGATCGACGAGTGCCTTGATGACGTTGTTCGTCGCCCAGGAGGCGATCTCGCCGGTCAGCAGGACCCACATCGCGGACGGCCTCCCGGCGCGATAAAGGACGAACGCCGCCGCGCCGACGATGCACCAGCTGAAGGGGAACCGTCCCAGGGTGTCGAAGATCCGTTCCGCGAGGAACGTGAACAAGGGTGCTCGTCCGTCCACCACGCCCGCCCACCAGTGATCAGCGGTGGTTGGGCCGGGGTGGATCGACACGGCGACGCCCAGGGCGATGGCGACGACGAGGAGCGCCGAGCCATACGCCATCGCCCGACGCGGATGGACGAGGACCTCGCGTCGGTCGATCATCGCGACCGGTTCGGACAGAGTGCTTCGGTTCGCATCATGTGATGCTAGTCCGTCGCTCGAGAGTGTGGGACGGGTAGGGTTCGCTCAAGTTGCGCTCTGAAGCAATCCTGCTCTAGGCTTCCGAGCGATGTCGCGTCGAGGTGATCAGTCGAGGTGAGCGATCCGACCAGACCCCTCGGCCTCGGCAACATCCACGGGAGTGCCCTGGGTCCGCGTGGGATCTCCAAACGTCTCGACGCGCTGGCACGGCTCACTCCGCTGGAGGGCCAGCGGCTGCTGGACATCGGCTGCGCATCTGGTGAATACACAGAGGAGCTCGCCGAGGGCTTCGCCATCACCGATGCGATCGATATCGAACCGGAGCGTTTGGAGCTGTTCGACAAACGGATCGGGGAGCACGGGAGCGCCCACCGGATCATGATCACCCGCATGTCCGCGGAGCGGATGTCCTTCCGAGATCAGACCTTCGACGCCGTGAGCACGATCGAAGTCTTGGAGCACATCCCCGATCTCGATGCAGCTCTGGGTGAGATCCACCGCGTGCTTCGCCCCGGCGGCCGGTTCTTGGTGACGGGACCGAACCGGTTCTTCCCGTTCGAGACCCACGGGTTCATCTACCGTGAGAAGCGTTATCCGCCGACCCGGGCGCCGTTCCTGCCGTGGATCCCTCCCCTCCACAGCAGGCTTGCCGACGCGAGGAGCTTCACCGTTTCCTCGCTCAGGAAGAGGATCCAGCCCCACGGGTTCCGGTTGGTGGGGTGGACGCGATTGATGCCACCCTTCGATAGGTCCCGGGTCGGCCGGCGGCTCAGGAGCATGACCGATCGGCTCGAGCACACGCCTCTCGGTGTGTTCGGCGTGACCATCGTGATGGTGTTCGAGCGAAGTGCGTCCACTCCGGCGTCCTGAAGGGACGGCCCGCAGGCGAAACGCCTGCGGGCCGTCCCGTCACCGGTGCGAGCCGAGCTAGTTGGGCAGGACGAACAGCCCGTTGGAGCCTTCGCTTCCCATCGCTCCGACGACGCTGTCGGTGCCTCCTACGGGTGCACCGTTCGAGAAGTCGATCTGGTGCAGAACTCCGTCATCCGTCTGCCAGTACATATGGCCGCTCGACTCGGTGAGGCCCGCGACGCCGCTCCAGTCGAGCCCGTCGATGTCGGGCCCGCTGACGGTGTACTCGACGCTTCCGTAGAGTTCGCTCTCGAGCGTGAAGTATCGGAAGTGCAGGTTCGGGTCGCCCGATCGCGTGTAGTAGAGCTTCCCGTCGTTCCAGAACATGCCGGTGACGTCGGAGAAGCTCAGCCACGTCGGGCCGAGGACGTAGTTGCCCTGAGCGGAGATGTCGGTGCGCGCTCCGAGCGTCGTTCCATTGAACGTCCAACGGTAGAGACGTCCGTTCGACCAGCCTGCGTAGATCCGACCGTTCAGGTAGAACGCACCGCGTCCCTGCGACCAGTCGGTCCCGGGGGTAGCGAGCGTGGTATCCGATCCGAGCGTTGAGCCGTCGAAGCTCCGTCGGCTCAGGAAGTTGGCGGCGATGGGCTGCGGCCCCGGAAGGAGAGCGGGGTTCACGATCTCGATCGCGTTCACCAGCGGGTTCTCGGTGATGTGTCCGAAGTCGATGTTCACATCACCGTCGCTCGTGACGTTGAACGACTTCATCTCGCCGATCTGGGTCCCCCCGGTGTCCGCGACGATGTCGAAGTTGGGCAGGACGGTCGTGCCGTCGATCGACACGTTGAAGACGCGCTGCCCGACCTGACTCGTCCCGTCGTACTGGTTGATGAAGTACAGACGGACCTGGACGTTCGTCCCGTTGGGGACCGGGAAGTCCCACGACATCTCCGGATCGTCGCCCGGATCCCACCGCTCGGTGGCGAACACGCCCGCGGGCGTCGTGGCCGGAACGGACCCGTTCTGCGTGGCGTTCGAACCCCAGTCGGCGGTGTTGCTGCCGCTGTTGCGCAACGGGTTGTCGAAGTCCGGGTCGCCCGACCAGTCCGGGCCGCAGTCGTTCGCGGCGATCGTCGGTCCCCCCGCGTTCACGCGATACAGGTATGGCGTGGCTCCGGCAGAGCATTGCATCGGGGGCAGGTTGTAGAGCGTTCCCGGGAGCGTCGAATCGACGCCGATCGGGGGCGTCGTCCCTCCCGCGAGCGGGAACATGCCGATCCGGTTGTGGGTCTCGTGGCCCAGCTTCGTCGTGTCATGACCCACCCACAGACCGTCTGGGGTGGCGAGGAACGCGAACACACCGACCCCGCGATCGCGGGTCGGGTTCCAGCGGAACGGCATGCCGTTCTGCGGGTCGAGCGCACCGAGTCCCTGGCGCGACACGGCGCCGGCGGCCGCCACGTCGCCCACGATGTCGTTATTGAGCCAGCGCATATGCCCACCGACGTAGATCGCCGTGCCGGTGATGGCCACCTGCGTGTACGTGTCGCCCCCCGAGTAGTCGATCCACGTCGGGTGCAGGTCCGACCCTGTCGCGCTCGTCTCCCAGCGGGTCGCCGTGTCGCAGAGCGTGGTCGGGAAGTAGCCGGCGCCCGTGGCGACGGGGACGAAGTACGAGCCGTCGGGGGAGAACTCGACGTCGCGCATGTATGTGTTGAAGACGCTCGCGCAAGCGCCGGAGAAATCGTTCGTCTGCCAGTTCGCCACGGTCGCGGGACCGCTCGACAGGTTGATCATCGCGATCTGCACGCGCGACTGGCCCGCCACCGCCGTGAAGTTGCCGACGATGACGAGCTTCGTGCTGTCAGGGGAGACGTCAAGCTTCTTGATGTTCGTCGAGCCGCCGTTGAACAGACCGGTCACCGACAGATTGACGTTCGGGTCGAGAGCCCCCGTGGTGGCATCGATCGAAGCGAGCTTCGTGCGATTGACGTTGTCCACCTTGGAGAACGCTCCACCGAGGATGACCTTGTTCCCCCAGAGCGCGATGTCGTTGACCGCACTCGCCGCACTCGCCGTGAAGCCGGGAACGAGGGCGCCGGTGACCGCGTTCAGCTTCGCGATCCGCGTCGAGGGCGTACCACCCACCGACGTGAACGCCCCCGCGATGATCACCGCGGTGCCGCCGGGCGCGACGACCATCGAGGTGATCTCCCCGTTGACGTTGGGGTTGAACGCAGTGTCGATCACGCCGGTGGTCGCGTTGAACGCCAGGATGCGATTGCGGGCGAGCGTGGTGGTGCTCCCGGCGTTCTGCGCCTGCGTGAACGTCCCGGCGGCGATCATCCGGTTCCCGACCTGCACGATCGCTTCGACCTGCCCGTTCGTGATGTTGGGCGTCCAGTTGACGGGATCCGCCGAGACCACCTGTGCCTGGGATATCTGGAAGGCCTGTCCGGTGCCGGGGCTGCCGATCAGCATCACCGCGGTGAGCGCGAGTACGGAGAGCAGGGCAAGACGCTTGCGGGGGGCGAACGGGGGGGTCATGACCACGATCCTTTCGACCAAGAGATCCCGGTCGGAGCCGGGGGGCGGAGCGAGCCTACGTGCATCCCCCAGTTAGGACAAGAGGATCGAGCGTGACCGATGTGACGATTGACCGTTGGGACTAGTCCTGATGCCGCCACGGCGGCTCGCACCGACGACGTCGCGGTGCCGACCGGATCATCGGAAAGCCCCTGTTAGCATGGCGCGTCCGGCGGGGTGGCCGAGTGGTTAGGCAGGGGCCTGCAAAGCCCCGCACACCGGTTCGATTCCGGTCCCCGCCTCGAACGGCAACCGGTCGCTTGATACAGTCGCAGCGCGGGCGCTTAGCTCAGTGGGAGAGCGCTTCCCTGACACGGAAGAGGTCAGAGGTTCAAATCCTCTAGCGCCCACCAAGGACAGCAGGTCCGAATGGTCTGGGTCGATCCCTGCTACCGCTGGTCAACGGGCCAGGACTTGGTCTACTAGTTCCGCACCTCCGGGAGGTGCGCGTAGATCCGCCGGTGCAGTTCGGCGATTGGATCACGGAGATCTCCCAAGTCCAGCGGCGGTTCAACGATACTCGGGAAGTGCGAGTAGATTCGCTGGTGCAGGGTCGCCACAGGATCGCGCAGATCTCGCGCTGTGAGGGTGATCCTTCCTGCTTGCCTCGACGCCCCGCCATCCATTGGAGCACTGGCACGCCCAGCCAATAGCCCGGTTCCGAACGTGATGGCCAAGGCCGCAGCCACGCTCGCTTGCCGAGCCCACCGTACCCTTCGAGGTTCGCGCATCGTGATCGAACCGCTGCTCGTACTCATCGTGCCTCCTCCAATCGGATGACACGCTTTGTCATCCGGGGCGAGCATCGGCCGACTGGGTCAGGTTGCGGTCAGGAACCGCTCAGGTTCACCCCCAGACCGGTCTCGAGGAGGTCCGTGCTACGTTCCCACAGTCGTTCTCTCCGGCGAGGAGCGCGCGTGCAGTTTCAGATCCTCGGGCCGCTAGAGGCATCTCAGGACGGCTCGCCTGTTCCGCTTGGTGGGATCAAGCAACGAGTCCTTCTCGCAGCGCTGCTCCTTGATGCGGGGCGGGTTGTGTCTGCGGACAGGCTCATCGACGACCTCTGGGGCGAAGAGGCTCCCTCCCGGGCTCGCCACAACCTTCAAGAATTGATCTCGCAGCTGCGGAGGACCCTCAGAACGGCCGGAACGGGCGATCGGATCGTGACCCACCAGACGGGATATGCGATCGAGTTGGTCTCCGGGGAACTAGATCTTCACCGCTTCGAACGGCTCCTGTCCGAGGGCCGTGAAGCGTTGTCCTCAGGGGATGAGAGAGACGCCGCCACGAAGATCGGTGAGGCGCTGGCACTTTGGCGCGGGCCACCCTTCGCCGATCTTGCTTTCGAGGAATTCGCGCAGCAAGAGATCGCTCGCCTCGAAGAGCTCCGGAAGTCAGTGCTCGAGGAGCGCATCGCTATCGACCTTGGACTCGGCCGGCACGCCGAGATCGTCGGCGAACTGCAGGCGCTCGTGGTCACGAATCCTCTCCGTGAGCGGCTGCGTGAGCAGCTGATGCTCGCCCTCTACCGCAGCGGTCGGCAAGCCGAGGCGCTTGAGGCCTACCGTGATGCACGCAGGGTCTTAACCGAGGAGCTCGGGCTCGACCCGTCGCCGGCCCTCCGAAACATGGAGGCAGCGATCCTCGACCAGGATCCAAATCTCGACCCTCCGCGCCCTGAGGAAGACCACAGTGCATCACCGACGGCGCCCGTGCCGACGGTTGCCGATCATCGATCGGTCGGTTACGCACGTAATGCGCGGAAGACGGTGACGATCGTGTTCTCGGACATCACGGTCGCTGGCGATCTCGGTGAACAGCTCGATCCGGAGGCGAAGCAACCCCTGATGGACCGTTACCTCAACCAGATGCAGGCGGTGATCATGCGTCACGGCGGCATCGTCGAGAAGGTTATGGACGACACTCTTATGGCGGTCTTCGGGATGCCGAGGCTCCATGAGGACGACGCGTTGCGCGCCGTTCGAGCCGTCGCCGAGATGCGCGAGGTCCGTGATCGATTGAATGAGGAGCTCAAGCGCGATCGGCGCGTCACCGTCTATGCGCGTACCGGCGTTAACACGGGAGAAGTCGTTGCCGGCGACCCTTCCACGGGCCAGCGCTTCGTGATCGGAGATGCGGTCAACATCGCGGCGAAGATGGCACGGTCCGCCATCCCTGGTGAGATCCTCATCGGGAGGATTACATATCGATTGGTCAAAGACGCTGTCACGGCCGAACCGATCGAACCCCTCACGCTCATGGGGAGGTGGCAGCCTGTCAATGCGCTCCGGCTCTCGCACGTCACCCCAGGTGTGCCAGGGCTGATCCGCCACCTCGATTCACCGATGGTTGGCAGGACGAGGGAGTTCGCTTCGTTGCAGCAGGCCTTCGATCGCGTGCTCGAGGAACACTCCTGCCACCTGTTCACAGTGTTCGGTCTCGCCGGCGTCGGCAAGTCGCGGCTGATTGCCGCGTTCGTTGACGCGCTCGATGATCGCGCGACGATCCTCAGTGGCCGGTGTCTGCCTTATGGAGAAGGCATCGCGTTCCATCCGCTCGCAGAAGCTTTGATCGATCTGGCAGGCCTGGAACCAGACGACACACCCCAGACTGCTCGGCGCAAGCTCGCGTCTCTGATGATCGGAGACGAGCGAGCGGATCGGATCGCGGAATGTGTTGGACAGGCGCTCGGGATACCCGGGAACGAGACGAACCCGCAGGAGATGTTGTGGGGCATCCGGGTGCTGCTGGAGCTGCTGGCGGTCGACCGGCCGGTGGTCTTCACGATCGACGATCTGCAGTGGGCCGAGCCCAAGTTCCTCGAACTCCTCGAATACATAGCCGACCTCGCTCAGGATGCGCCACTCTTGCTCGCGTGCATGGCCCGCCCTGAGTTGCTCGACGACCATCCAGCCTGGGCAGGCGGCAAGCTGAACGCGACGTCGCTCCTTCTCGAACCGCTCGGCCGAGAGGAATGCGAGGCTCTTGTCGGAAACCTGTTGGCCGGCGGCGATGTAGACGAACGCGCCAGGGCGCGGATCGTCGAGGCGGCGGAGGGGCATCCGCTGTTCCTTGAGGAGATCACGGCCCTCCTCGTCGAGGATGGTCGCCTGGTGCTGGATGATCGCCTCTGGCTCGCGACCGATGATCTCTCCAACGTTCCGATCCCTCCAACCATCTCCGCTCTACTTGCGGCGCGGATCGACAAGCTCCCGTTGGATGAGCGGCGGTTGATCGATATCGCCTCGGTCATGGGACAGAGCTTCTACTCCGGCGCCGTTCGGGATCTCGCGGACGACGCTCCGACCGCAGATGCCGGTCTTGCCGCTCTCATCCGCAAGCAGTTCGTTCGCCCAGAGACCTCCGACCTGTTGGCGACCGACTCACTTGCGTTCCGACACCTGCTTATCCGCGACGCCGCTTATGACGCTATTCCCAAGGAGACCCGCGCGAAGCTTCACGAACGCCTCGCGGACTGGCTCGATGCCAAGACTGGCACCTTCGACGAACGAGACGAGATCGTCGGGTACCACCTAGAGCAGGCATACCGGTATCGAGCCGAACTCGGGCTCATCGGTAGCCGTGAACGAGAGATCGCGGTGCGCGCTTGCCACCACCTGTCGAGCGCCGGCCGGAGCGCCGCTGCCAGGATCGATATCCCGGCAGCTTCGAACTTGTACAACCGGGCAGCGTCGCTTCTCGACGAAGACGATGACGGATATCCGGAGCTCCTATGGGCACTCGGGACAACCCTGAACCGACTTGGAGAGTACGGGAGGTCAGAGCCGGTGTTGGGTGAGGTCATCCAGATTGCCTCGTCGAAAGGAGACATCGGCCTCGAAACACGCGCCCGCTTGGATAGATGGTTCGCTTGGTTGTCCATGGACTCCAAGGGACTGATCGAGCGATTGCCAGAAGATGTAGGCGCACTACTGCCCGGACTCGAGGATCGGGGCGATGACCTCGGACTCACGAAGGCTTGGCAGCTCGTCGCGATGGGTCACTGGTTAGCGTGTCGATACGGAGCGATGCACGACCCGCTTGCGCTGGCGCTCGAACACGCTAGGCGCGCCGACGATCGGCTCGAAGAGAGCGAGGTGTTAGTCGCCTCTCTGCAAGAGTGGTGGGAAGGCCCGACACCTGTCGCTGAGGGGATCCAGCGCTGCCAGGAGATCTTGCGCGAGGTGACAGGGGATCGAAAGTCGGAGGCTGAAGTCTTCGCGCCGTTAGGTGTGTTCGAGGCCATGCGCGGCAATTTCGATGATGCGCGCAAGCTCGTGAACGAGCACGCAGGCATCATGCGGGACCTAGGCCTGGCCTACCTGTCCTGGACGAACTCGATAGCTCGCTGGGATATCGAGATGTTGGCTGGCGACGGTGCCTCGGCCGAGTACGCGGTGCGCGTGCCCTACGACGCCAGTCCACTATCGGACACGGACCAAGACCGTCTCACTTACGTCACGCGGATCGCATACGCACTCTGCGCACAGAGGCGATACGCGGAAGCACTCGCGCTTTCGGATATGGCCGCCGACCGAGTTGTCTTCGTATGGGACCAGATCTTGTGGCGGTGCGCGAGCGGGAAAGCGTCCGCGGGACTCGGAGAACTCGAACGAGGCTTGAGTCTCACACGAGAGGCTGTGGCGCTAGCCCAGAACACTGATGCAATCAATCTTCATGGCAACGCCCTGATGGACCTGGCCGAGGTCGCCTCTCTAGCTGACCAGGAAATGGAGGCGGGCTCAGCGATCGAAGCAGCGATCGCCCTCTACGAGCAGAAGGGGAATCTCGTTTCGGCGGCCCGAGCAAGATCGATGCTCGAGGGGACCAGCACCGCGTGACTCCTGTCGTGGTGTCTCACTGATAACGCGGGTCAGCTGAGTTGCGACCACCAGTCTTGCGTTGCCCTCGTCGGGCATGGGCAAGAGGAGCCACAGGGTCGCCAACGGAGACGGCCATCGCGACGATCCACACAAGCTGCAGCGGAGCGCGGTCAAACTGGTCAACACCTGGTCAAGGAGCCGACTGAACCCAACGGTACTCACCGATATTCCCGTGACAGTCGACGTCGCCCACTACCTGCGAAGGTGCAGCTCAGACGCTTGTCGCCCACCTCCCTGACACGGAAGAGGTCAGAGGTTCAAATCCTCTAGCGCCCACCGATCTGTCCTTCGGAAACAGCTGCTTCGCCAGCGCCGCCAGGTGTCGCTGCGTGCCGATGGTGAGTGGCTGGCCGAGGTGCTGACCGACCTGAGTTCGATGCGGTGCGGGGTTGCTCATGGCCGAGACGCTACGACGCGTGCCGCGGTCCGTTAGGGGTAGTCATCTGGCTATTGACCGCATCATCACGCGAGTCTTGAATCGGGGCGTTACTCGAGCGGGAGGGGCGATCAGTATGCGCAAGCTAAGGGGATCCTTGGTCGTCGCGACGGTGTCCGTGGGACTCATCTTCGGTACGCAGGCTACGTTCGCTCGAGCAGCACTGGATCAGACGCCGCCGTCGCTCACGGTGCCCGTGAGGCCAGCGTTCGTCGTAGGGAGTGTCGTCGACCAACGCATCCCTGAAGACGGCTACTACTTCGCGCAGATCCAGCAGCTGATCCAATGGTCAGCAACCGACAACGTTGGCGTCTGTTCGTATGACCTCCAGACGATCTATGCCGGGGTTGAGCCCGGAGAGCCCTTGTCGTACTCACAAGAGACCCAGTACATGACGACGGCCACCGACTACACCGATGAGTTCGGTGGGGGAGTGGAGGCCCTCGATGGGTACCTGGTCACCGCACGGGACTGCACGGGCAACGCTACGACCAAGGCCATCACGCAGCGGCTCCTTCTGGTCCTCCAGGAGGATGGAGCGTCCGTCGGCGCATACGCGCCGGCTCAGGACATCCTCTACACAGGAACCTGGAGACAGTCCAACTGCGCCTGCTTCCTTGCGGGACATACGGCGTTCACGACGATGAGCGGAGCCAGAGCGACCTTCACCCGGACCTACGAGGCGGGCGACCAGGTTGCGTTAGTCATGGCTGAAGGTCCAGGTCGGGGGAAGGCCGGGATCCGCGTCGATGGGAAGTGGGTCATGACCATCGACACATCCGCATCGGTCAACACGAATCGAGTCGTCGTATTCGCACAGGGGATGGCTGCTGGGGTCCACACGGTCGCCATCGTGAACCAAGGCACTTCCGGCCGGCCGCGCATCGACCTGGACGCGATCCTTCTCGGAACAGGCACTCTCTAGCCCAGGAATCGGAGTTGCGCAAACGTGCGGGGGCACAAGCCATGCCCATGCAGTCAGAGGTTCAGATCCTCTAGCGCCCACCACAGCATCAGCGCTTCCCTTCTGAAGGGATGCCGTCCCGGCTGGTCGGGCTAGAGACGTCGACGGGAGCGACCTTCGGTGGGTATCGAGGTATCGAGAGATATGCAACCATCCGCTCGATGAGCCGGTACCCACTGTGGAAGAAGGGAGCGACCCTCGGATTGGCTGCCGTCTTTGGCCTGAGCGCTTCCATCGCCGGCGTTGGCTCAGTAGCCGCAGCTGCCTCACTCCCACCCGTCGTCGTCGTCATGATGGAGAACCGCGAAGATACCCAGCTGACGTCGACGAACGCCCCGTATCTCACGAGCCTGAAGGCGACCGGACGGTACTTCTCGATGTACTCCTCCGTGGTGCATCCGAGCTTCCCGAACTACCTGGCGATCGCGAGCGGGTCGACCCAGGGCAATACGGGGGGTGGAGCGGTCGCCGGAGCCTTCCCCGGCGACAACCTCTGGAGCGAGCTGAGCCAGGCGGGCGTGAGCTGGGGTGTGTACCAGGAGTACATGCCCTCACCTTGCTACGCCCGATCGTCGTTCACGGTCACGACGCCGACGAAGGACATGTACGCGATCAACCACAACCCCGCCACGGTGTTCGCCGACGTGTCCAACTCCGCCGATTGCCAGCAGGTCCAGCCGCTCTCACAGATGACGGCCTCGCTGCCGGGAGTGAGCTTCGTGACGCCGAGCTACTGCAACGACATGCACGGGTTCCAGAACGATCCTTCGTACCCATCGAACTGCCAGGTGAGCAACACGAACGCCCTCATCGTTCGCGGGGACGCGTGGCTCCAAACGCACGTGGAGCAGTGGCGGGCGTGGGGTGCCACCGTGATCATCACGTTCGATGAAGGGAAGACGGATATCGGCGGTGGAGGGCGGGTCCTCACGCTCGAGGTGGGCGCGGGGATCCAGCCCTCGGTCGTCACCACACCCCTGAACCACTATTCGGTCCTGGCCGGTATCGAGGATCGGTTCGGGCTGCCGCGGATCAACAACGCGATCGGCGCGACCCCTCTGTCGATCCCCACAGGAGTCCCACTTCCCGACACGACGCCCCCGACGCAGCCGGGTAAGCCCTTCGGAACGGGTGTGAGTGCGACATCGATCGGTCTCTCCTGGGCGGCATCGTCGGACGACTCGCCACCGATCATCTACCGCATCTACCGTGACGGCGACATCGCGCCGATCGGATTCACCACCGTCTCAGGCTACGTCGACACCGGTCTCCTCCAAGGCAGTTCGCACACGTACACGGTCGACGCGGTGGATGGGGCGAACAACGAGAGCGCCATGAGTACCCGCTCGGACCCCATCACAGCTCAGCCTCCCCCCGCAAGCGTCTTCGCTGATGGTTTCGACTCGGGCAACTTCTCGAAGTGGACGAGCAACACGCGCATGACCATCGACAACTCCCAGGGTGGGACCGCGGCTCCGAGCGCGCGAGCGAGCACGAATAACCAAGCCGCCTTCGCGTACGAGGACCTTCCGTCGGCGCTCTCCTCGGTTTGCATGAGCGCGAATATCCTCGTGACATCCCCGGGCACGCTGGGGTTGGACCTCTTGCGATTGCGCTCTCCGGGCAACGGGCCGGCAGCCAAGGCCTTCCGAACAGCGACTGGCAAGCTCGCGATCCGCTCGGACTTCGCCGGTGTGCAGAAGGTCTCGACCGTATCGATGCCTTCGGGTTGGCACAACCTGGAGCTGTGTGGCACCGCAGGCACGTCCAAGGCGTGGGATCTGTACCTGGACGGAACTGATGCGGTCAGCGGATGGGTAACGAGCACGGATCCGGCAGGCTTCTCACGAGCTCAGATCGGCGACAGCGCGGCCAAGACCGCGACCGTGAACTTCGACGACGTTCTCGTGGATCAAACACCTGGATGACCGCCAACCCCCTGCGCCGACCCGCCGTCATCCGCGTCATCGATAGTGCCCACGAGAACCTCCCAGGTCGAATCCTCAGAAGAGGAACCCCTGGTTCATGAAGACGACGGCCGCGATCGCGTAGCCGACGACGGAGATGGCCGTGGCGACGACGAATGCGCGAGATGGAAGCTTCAGACCCAGGATCCAGAACGCGGGAAACATCACCGTCGCGTACCTCGGGGCTCCGAGGAGTGGTCTCGGCGCGTAGGCGAAGGTGAACACGATCGCGAACGTGCAGGCGGCGTAGACGACGTAGGACATCCGAAGCGACCGCCACCCCGCCAGTAGCGAGCCGACGATCACACCGGTGAGCAACAGGTCCGCCGTCCAATAGAGCCCGTGAACATCGCTGACCCCTTGGATCCCCAGGGCGATCCCCGGTCCGACCATCACGAACGGGATATGCGCGGTTCGCTGCCAGAGTGCCGGAGCCCGGAGGGGCAGGAGCGGATCTCCGGAGCGGAAGAGCCAATGCGCGAGGTACGCGAAGAATCCTGCGGCAGGGACCACCGCAGCGATCATCCGCCGGCCGCCTCGCGGGGTCGCCTTCGCTCGCGGCCTCGATCAATAACGCGGGGATCAGCACGAGGCCGACCGCGCGGGTCGCCGTCGCGACCACGCCCGCGATCGCCGCCCGTCCCCATCGATCTCTGCGGGCCCACCAGAAGGCCGCGACACTCGACAGGAGGAACAACGATTCGCTGTAGGGCGCCATGAAGACGATGGATGTCGGGAACGATGCGAGCAATATCACCGAGCGCCGCGCGACGTTCTCCGTGTACTCGAGCGTCGTCAGGCCGTAGAGGAAGATGAGGGCAAGGAGGAACGAGACTTTCGCGACGAGCGCGGCCGCTCCCAGCGAGCCCACGGGCAGCAACCACGCGAACGCGCGAGAAACCATCGGGAAGGCCGGGTAGAACTCCGCGGATCCATCGTTGGGGTTGTAGCCGTGCTCCGCGATGCCTACGAACCATCCCGCATCCCAGCGGTACGTCCCGTCGAAGGCGTTGTGCCACCCCGCTTCGACGGGTCCCAACCTCGCGCCCGGGAACCTGGTGCCGGTCAACGCCGGCGCGTCGTGGACGGCGACGACACCCAGGGCCGAGAGGAGGAGTCGAGCGGCGATGAAGACGCACACGCAGAAAGGGACGCCTCGACGCAGCTGCACGTGATGCATCGCGGTAGCTGATGCTTGGTCGTCGATCTCACGCCGTTCGGCGTCCACGTTCATCGAGTATTCCGGCTGGCGGCCTCGCGAACAAGCAGTCGGGTCCTCGTCCCGTCGAGGTCGCGGGTTGCCCTGACATCTGGTGGGACCGTGCGCCGATAGGGTGAGGCGATGGGTGTTCGCCCCTTGCCTCGGATCGAGATCGACGGTCGTCCAGCCACCGTCGATCTGCTGGGGTCCACCGTCGGCGGAAGCTACGGTCATTTCACCGCGATGCAGGTGAGGGGTCGGAAGGCGCGGGTCGTCGAGAGGCATCTGGCTCGGCTGGAGGAGGGCACGCGGGCGCTGTTCGGATGCGAGCTCGACGGTGACCGCGTCCGGCGACTCATCCGGCACGCCATGGATGACGACATCCACGACGGCTCGGTGCGCGTGTACGTGTACGGCTCGGATGCGGTAGCCGATCCCTCCATCATGGTCACGATCCGGGAGCCGGCGTCCATGCCGAGCACGCCGCGGAGCCTCCAGAGCGTCCCCTATCAGCGGCCGCTCCCGCACATCAAGCACATCGGCGGTTTCGGGCAGGCGTACTACGGTCGTCTCGCCGCCCAGGCCGGGTTCGACGAGGCGCTGTTCGTCGGGCCGGAGGGCGACGTGGCTGAGGGTTCCATCACCAACATCGGGTTCATCGACGGTGCCACCGTGGTGTGGCCCGACGCTCCTGCCCTCCATGGGATCTCGATGCAGGTGCTGGAGCGAGAACTGAGCAAGGTCGGTATCGCATGGCGTCGTCGAGCGGTGAACATCGCCGACGTTGGCTCGTTCGACGGAGCGTTCCTCACGAATGCTCGGGGGATCGCTCCGGTCGGCAAGATCGACGACACGGCGATGCCCTTGGACGCGGAGCATCTGGCGATCGTCATCCGGACGTTCGAGGCTGCCCCGTGGGATCCGATCTGACCGTCGGAGGACGTCGCTAGCATCTTCCACTCAGGACCCGTCGACCACTCTCGGGAGGGCGCACGCATGCATATCGGATCGGTCGTGATCGACTGCAACGACTTCGTCACGATGTCGGCGTTCTGGGCGGAGGCCCTCCACTACGTGCCCAGAGAGCCGGCCGAGGAGGACTGGGTCGTGCTCCGCGACCCAGAAGGGGTCAACGTCAACGTGTCGCTGCAGCAGGTTCCGGAGTCGGCGTCGGGGAAGAATCGACTGCACTTCGACCTCTACACGACCGATCCGGAAGGAGAGATCGATCGATTGCTCGGATCGGCGCCACGCGCCATCCGAGGGAGCCGGAGCCGAACGAAGACTTCGTCGTCCTCGCCGACCCGGAGGGCAATCTCTTCTGCGTGATCGACGTTCGCGAGTCGTGACCTTCGGACACAACGGACCTTTGGCGATGTCCCAGGTCCATGTAACTTTCGACCTTGCAGTTGTCGTGTCGGCGTGAAACACTCTCCGCCGGATAGCCGACAGGAACCTGAGAACGTCCGGGCCCTCGGACCCGGCGACGACGGCGGCACGACGCGGGCACGTGCCGCCGTCATCTTGCCCGGACACGGACGCCGACACACCACGAGAGGTCGTCTCGAGTTGTTACGCTACCGAGCCGATCGGGCGCGTAGCTCAGCGGGAGAGCGCTCGCCTCACACGCGAGAGGTCGCAGGTTCAAAACCTGCCGCGCCCACCGATCTCGGGAACGACACGGTTGCGCCTGCCGCGCAACACGACCGTCGGCATGCGATCCGACACGGAACCTTCACCTGTCGCGGGTGGGCGCTGCCCGTGTCGCTCGGTAGGTTGCGTGCTGACCTTGACGTGGAGGATCCATGACTGAGATGCCCGCACCACCCGCGCCGACACGTTCGGCCGCAGCACGAGCCGTCGAACTTCGCAAGGTGTACGGCGAAGGGGACGCAGCCGTGGAAGCCCTTCGCGGTGTGAGCGTCGATCTGGCAGCGGGGGAGTTCACCGCCATCATGGGTCCGTCCGGCTCGGGGAAATCCACGCTGCTGCATTGCCTCGCCGGTCTCGACACGCCAACCAGCGGACAGGTCTTCGTCGGCGACGTCGACCTCACCCAGCTGAACGACAAGCGACTCACCGAACTCCGCAGGGACAAGGTCGGGTTCGTCTTCCAGGCGTTCAACCTGGTGCCGACGCTCACGGCGCGCGAGAACATCACCTTGCCGTTGGACATCGCGGGCCGCGACGTCGACCAGGCGTGGTTCGACGAGGTCGTCTCGACGATCGGGATCGGGGACCGGCTCACCCATCGTCCGAGCCAGCTCTCCGGCGGTCAGCAGCAACGTGTGGCGGGGGCGCGAGCGCTGGTCTCGCGGCCCGAGATCGTGTTCGCGGACGAGCCCACCGGCAACCTCGACTCAAGGTCGGGCGCCGAGCTGCTCGCGTTCCTCAGCTCGGCCGTCAAGGACCACGGCCAGACCATCGTCATGGTCACGCACGACGCGAACGCTGCGAGCCACGCGGATCGCGTGATCTTCCTCGAGGACGGGCAGGTCGTCGACGAGATGCGGGAGCCGACCGCCGACCGCGTCCTCGACCGGCTGAAGTCGTTGGAGGGCTGACCGCTGCTCCACGCGACGCTCAAGAGCCTGTTCGCTCGCAAGCTGCGACTGACGTTGACCGCGCTGTCTATCGTCCTCGGCGTCGGGTTCGTCGCGGGGACGTTCGTGCTCACCGACACGATGAACAAGGCCTTCACCGACCTGTTCGACCAAGCGTCCTCGGGGAGCGACGTCATCGTGCGCGCCGAGGCGGCGTTCACACCGAGCGATGCCGGCGGTGGCGGTGGAGGCGGCGAAGAGCGGAAGCCGGTTCCGGAGAGCGTCCTGTCGACCGTCGAGGCCGTGCCCGGGGTCAAGGACGCGGTGGGGAGCGTCGTGGGGTACGCCCAGATGATCGACCCCGCAACGGGAGACGCGATCGGCGGCGTGGGTCCGCCCACGCTCGGCGTGAACTGGAGCGACACCTCGACCCCGCTCACGCTCCGCCAGGGCGCCGCGCCGTCCGGGCCGGACCAGGTCGTCGTCGACGCGGCGACGGCCGAGAAGTTCTCCCTTTCGATCGGTGACACGATCCGGATCCTCTTCCAGGGCCCGCCCCGCGAGTTCACGATCTCGGGCACCGCAGGGTTCGGGAAGGCCGACAACCTCGTGGGCGCGACGCTCGCTGTGTTCGACACGCGGACCGCGCAAGAGGTGCTGGGCAAGGTCGGGGAATACGACGAGATCGACGTGGTGGCCGACGACGGCGTCTCCGTACCCGAGCTGCGGGCGAACATCCAGGCTGCCCTCCCGAAGGGGATCGAGGCCGTGAAGTCGTCGGACGTCGCCGACGAGCAAGCGAAGCAGGTTCAGGATGCGCTGGGGTTCTTCCGGACCACGCTGCTGGTCTTCGCGTTCATCGCGCTCTTCGTGGGCGCGTTCATCATCTTCAACACGTTCTCGATCATCGTCGCGCAACGCGCCCGAGAGATGGCGTTGCTCCGGGCGATCGGAGCCAGCAAACGGCAGGTGTTGACGTCGGTGGTCGTCGAGGCGTTCGTGACGGGGCTGATCGCATCGGCGCTCGGTTTGCTCGCCGGGATCGGGATCGCCATCGGACTGAAGGGGCTCCTGGCGGCGTTCGGGGTCGATCTGCCGAGCACCTCGCTCCAGCTCGAACTGCGGACCGTCATCGTGGCGTTCATCGTGGGGACCGGCGTCACCGTGGTGTCCTCGATCATGCCGGCGCGACGCGCTGCGCGCGTCGCGCCCGTCCAGGCGCTGCGCGAATCGGGGGACGCCGCGGGCGGTTCGATACGCCGCCGGCTGATCATCGGCCTCGTCGTCACCGGCGTGGCCGTCGCGGCGCTCTGTACGGGCTCTTCGGCAACCAGTCGAACGCCGGATCATTGATCGGGTTCGGAGCTGCAGTGACGTTCGTGGGCATCGCGATACTCTTGCCGCTCGCCAGCCGCCCCATCGCCGGAGCCATCGGCCTCCCCATCCGTCGCCTGGGGATCCAGGGCAAGCTCGGGCGCGAGAACGCCATGCGCAATCCCCGTCGAACGGCGTCCACGTCGTCCGCGCTCATGATCGGGTTGGGTCTGGTCGCGATGGTGACCGTGCTGGCGGCTTCGCTCAAGTCCTCGATCAACGTGACGATCGAGAAGTCGTTGAAGGCCGACCTGATCCTGTCGACCTCGTCGCAGATCCCGTTCAGCCCCGACGTCGCGGACCGCGTTCGCGGGGTGGACGGCGTCGGGGCCGTGTCGGAGTTCCGCCAAGGTGGGTTCCGGGTCAGTGGCTCCACGGCGTTCGTCACGGCGGTCGACCCCGCGACGATCGATCAGGTCGCCACGCTGGACCTCTCGCCGGATGCGATCCAGGGTCTCCAGGACGGGAAGATCGTGGTCTTCGACGACGTGATGAAGGACAAGGGTTGGAAGGTGGGCGACACCGTCCCGTCAGAGTTCGCGACCGTGGGGAAGGCGCCGCTCGTGATCGGCGGAACGTTCTCCGACAACACCCTGATCAACAGCAACTACTTGGTCTCGCTGGACACGTACGACACGTACTTCCAAGAGCAGCTGGATGCCTTCGTCATGGTCAAGCTCCAGCCGGGGGCGGACGCCGCGACCGTCATAGCTGCCGTCACCACCGCGACGAAGGAGTTCGGCAACGTCGAGGTGAAGGACCAAACGGCGTTCCGCGAGCAGCAGGCGGGCTTCATCGATCAGCTGCTCGGACTGATCACCGCGCTCCTGGCCTTCGCGATCATGATCGCGCTGTTCGGCATCGTGAACACGCTGGGCCTGTCGATCTTCGAGCGCACACGCGAGCTGGGCCTGGTGCGCGCCGTGGGCATGAGCCGCAAACAGGTGAAGCGGATGATCCGATGGGAGTCGGTCATCATCGCGGTCATGGGCGCCCTGCTTGGCGTCGTGATCGGGGTGTTCTTCGGCTGGGCGCTGCAGCAGGCACTGGCCAACCAGGGGGTGACGGAGCTCGTGATCCCGGTGGGACAGCTGGCGATCTACGTCCTCTTCGCCGGGCTCGCCGGCGTGCTGGCGGCGATCTGGCCGGCGCGGCGGGCGGCCAAGCTGAACGTCCTCGAGGCCATCTCATACGAGTAGGCCGCCGACGGCCGATATCATGGCGCGCACGATGCCGCGCCTGACACGCACCGACGGAACGCAGACCGAGCTCCCAGAGGGAGAGCCGGTCGGCTCGGTGCTGCCGCCGGAGGCGGTCGCGGCGCGTGTAGACGGCGAGCTCCGCGATCTGTCCTTCGTACCCGGCTCCGACGCCACGGTCGACGCCGTGTTGCCGGCCGAACCCGACGGCCTTCACGTGCTCCGTCACTCCACCGCGCACGTCCTGGCGCGGGCCGTGTGCGAGCTGCATCCCGGAGCGAAGTACGCGATCGGCCCGGCGATCGAGGACGGGTTCTACTACGACTTCGAGCTCCCCGAACCGTTGTCGTCGGACGACCTGCCCGCGATCGAGGCTCGGATGCGCGAGCTGATCTCGGCGGACGTCCCGTTCATCCGGGAGGAGGTCGCCCGGGCCGAGGCGCTCGACCGACTGTCCGATCAGCCGTACAAGACCGAGATCGTCGAAGGGCTCGGCGACGCCGAAGCCGAAGGGGAGGTCGGTGGCGGCGACTCCGTCACGCTCTACCGCAACGGCGAGTGGATCGACCTCTGCCTCGGACCGCACGTGCCCTCCACGGGTCGGCTCGGCGCGTTCCGGCTGAACAACGTGGCCGGCGCGTACTGGCGCGGCGACGAGCAGCGGCCGATGCTGACCCGGATCTACGGCACCGCGTGGGCGACCGACGCGGACCTCGATGCGTACCTGACCCGCCTGGAGGAGGCGGAGAAGCGCGACCATCGCAAGCTGGGGCGGCAGCTCGACCTGTTCTCCTCGCCCGACGAGCTCGGGCCGGGACTGTGGATCTGGCACCCGCGCGGCGGGATCTTCCGCAAGCAACTGGAGGACTACGTGCGCGACCTCCACCTCGAGCGCGGGTACGACCTGGTCGTGACGCCGCACATCGCGCGGTCGGTGCTGTGGGAGACCTCTGGGCACCTCGCGAAGTACGCGGACAACATGTACCCGCCCATGCAGACGGACACCGGCGACTACTACGTGAAGCCCATGAACTGTCCGTTCCACGTCCTGGTCTACAAGTCGCAGGTCCGTTCGTACCGGGATCTGCCGATGCGCTTGTCGGAGCTGGGGACCATCTATCGCCATGAGCGTTTGGGCGCGCTTCACGGACTGCTCCGCATCCGCGGCGGAACGCAGGACGACTCCCACATCATCTGCACGCCCGATCAACTGATCGACGAGATCCTCAAGGTGTTCGAGCTGACGTTCGAGATCCACGCGACGTTCGGGTTCGGCGACCCCATCGTGAACCTGTCGACGTTGCCCGGACAGACGATCCTGGACGAGACGATGGCCGCGCGCGCTACCGAGGCGCTCGTGATGGCCCTGGACAAGAGCGGGATGCCGTATACGGAAGCAGCGGGGGAGGGGACCTTCTACGGACCGAAGGTCGACTTCCACTTCAAGGACGCCATCGGTCGCCTGTGGCAGCTGACCACAGTGCAGTGCGACTTCGCGTTGCCGGAGCGCTTCGACATGGAATACACCGGCGACGACAACGACCGCCACCGTCCGGTCATGATCCACCGCGCCATCCTCGGCACGCTCGAGCGGTTCAGCGCCGTGCTGATCGAGCACTATGCCGGCGCGTTCCCGCTGTGGCTTGCTCCTGAGCACATCCGGTTCGTGCCCGTCGCCGACCGTCACGTCGAGTACTGCGAAGGGCTGGCGTCCCGCGCGATGGACGCGGGGCTCCGCCCGTTCGTCGACGACTCGAAAGAGACCGTGGGCAAGAAGATCCGCGCGTCCCAGCTGATGAAGGCGCCGTACACCCTGGTGGTGGGGGACCGCGACATCGAGGCGGGGACGTACACGGTGCGTGATCGCGACGGGAACGAAACCCCCGGCCTGGCGTTCGACGACATCGTGGCAGCGCTGACCGACGAGGTCCGGTCGCGCGCGCTCACCCAGACCCGCTTCGGAGGCTGACGGGGTGGCGGATCACCTCTGGAGTCCCTGGCGCATGCAGTACATACAGGAGGCGAAAGAGGAGCCGGACGGCGATGGCTGCGTCTTCTGCGCGATCCCGCAGACCGAGGCCGAGCGGGTCCTCACGCAGGGCGAGCTCGCCTACGTGGTCCTCAACAAGTTCCCGTACAACCCGGGGCATCTCCTCGTGGTGCCCCTTCGACATGTCGGCGACCTCGAAGAGGTGACCGCCGACGAGAACGCGGAGCTCCAGTCGCTCCTGCAGCGCGCGGTGGGCGCCATCCGGCGGACGGCCGACCCACATGGCTTCAACGTCGGGCTGAACCTCGGGCGGACGGCGGGCGCGGGCATCCCGGAGCACCTCCACTGGCACGTCGTGCCCCGTTGGAACGGCGACACGAACTTCATGTCCGTGGTCGGCGACACCAGGGTCCTGCCGGAGCTGCTGGCGGAGACGTATCGACACATCAAGCCGGGGTTCGACGTATGAGCGAGATGCGCTCCGGCTCGTTCGACCTTCCCGATGGGTCTCTCTACTACGAGATCGCCGGCGAAGGCCCGGTCGTGACGTTGATCCACGAGGGCTTGTGGGACTCACGGACGTGGGATCCGCAGATGCCGGCGCTGCTTGACGCGGGCTACCGCGTCGTGCGGTACGACGTCCGCGGGTACGGGAGATCGAGCAGACTGACCGGGGAGCCGTACTCCCACGTGAAAGATCTCGCCGCTCTGCTCGACTTCCTCGACGTGCCGCTGACGACCCTGGTCGGATGCTCCATGGGAGGCGCGATCGCGATCGACTTCACGCTCGAGCACCCGGACCGCGTCGCGGCGCTCGTGCCGGTCGCGTCTGGCCTCGGCGGCTTCGAGGCGCTCGAAGAAGAGGATGACTGGTGGGAGTCGGTGCAAGGCCCGATCGACGAAGCGGTCGCGGCCGGCGACCTCGAGCGCGCCCAGGATCTGCGGCTGGAGATCTGGGCGCCGCTCGGCACGACGGACGAGGCCGGCGCGCTGATCCGCCAGATCGCGTTCGACAACATCCACGAGCTCACGATGGACGAGAGCGCTGAGGAAGAGCTGGATCCCCCGGCCGCCCACCGCCTGGGCGAGATCGACGTCCCGACGCTCGTGATGATCGCCGAGCACGATCCGCCATACATGATCCGAACCGGCGACCTGATCGCCCGAGGCATCCTTGGCGCCCGGAAGGTGACGATCGAAGGCGCCGATCACGTCGTGCACCTCCGTCGGCCTGCGGAGTTCAACGCCGCGCTCCTCGCGTTCCTCGACGGGCTGGACTGAGGGTCCTCCGTGGATCGGTTCTTCCTCGCGGCGGCAGCCTCGTTCGCGTTCCTCGCGGTTGGGGCGGGGGCGTTCGGTGCACATGCGCTCAAAGAGCGGATCCCGCCGGAGCGACTGCAGACGTTCGAAACGGGCGTGCGCTACACGCTGTACCACGCGTTCGGGCTCTTCGTCGTGGTGTGGTTCCGGACCGCAGGCCCGGATCAGCTGTCGGAGACCATCGCCGGGGTGGCGTTCATCGCGGGGATCGTCCTGTTCGGCGGGAGCCTGACCGCGCTCTCGCTCACGGGCGAACGACGGTGGGGGGCCGTCACCCCCATCGGCGGCGTGTGCTTCCTGGTCGGCTGGGCGGCGCTGATCGTGGCCGCGCTGACGGCGCCGTTCGACTTCGCGCAGGTGCACCGGGTCACGGCGCTACTGGTCGGCGGCTGAGCGCTACTTCTTCTGCGCTTCCTCGCGAGCCTTCTGGTAGTCCGCGATGGCCTTCTGCGCGAGGTGCGTGGGCAACTCCTCGTAGTGGGAGAACGTCATGGAGAACGCGCCGCGGCCACCCGTCATGGAGCGGAGGTCGATGACGTAGCGAGCCACCTCGGCCTGCGGCACCACCGCGTAGATGCGCTGCTTCCCGCCGCCGATCTGCTCCATCCCGCCGATCTTGCCGCGCTTCGAGTTGAGGTCGCCCATGATGTCGCCCGTGTACGCGTCGGGGACGATCACCTCGAGGTCGACGACCGGTTCGAGCAACACGACGCCCGCGGAATCCACGGCTTCCTTCAGGGCGAGGGAACCGGCGATCTGGAACGCCATGTCCGAGGAGTCCACCGGGTGGAACTTCCCGTCCAGCAGCGTCACCTTGATGTCCACCATGGGGTTCCCGCTGATCACGCCGTCCGACATCGTCTTCACGATGCCCTTCTCGATCGACGGGATGAACTGCGACGGGATGGCGCCGCCGAAGATCTTGTTGTCGTAGACGAACCCTTCACCCCGCGGGAGCGGCTCGATCTCGATGGTGCAGACGGCGTACTGGCCGTGCCCACCCGTCTGTTTGACGTGACGCCCGATCCCTTTGCCTTTGGTCTTGATCGTCTCGCGGTACGCGATCTTCGCCGGGTGCGTGGCGACCTCCACGCCGAACTTGCGCTTCAGCCGCTCCATCTGCACCTCGAGGTGCGCCTCGCCCATCCCGTACATCACGGTCTCGTGCGTCTCGTCGGAGCGCGCCATCCGCAGCGTGGGGTCCTCCTCGCGGAGGCGGGCCAGACCGGTCGAGAGCTTGTCCTCGTCGCCCTTGGTCTTGGGCTCGACCGCGTACGCGAGGAGCGGTTCCGGGAGCTCGATCGGCGGCAGCTGCACCGGGTCGTCCTTGGTGGAGAGCGTGTCACCGGTGTGGGTGTGCTGCAGCTTGGCCACGGCGCCGATGTCGCCCGCGCCGACCTCCGAGCACGTTCTCATGGTCCTTGCCCCGCAACGAGAACAGCTGACCGATCCGCTCCTCGGTGTTCTGCGTCGCGTTATAGACAGACGAGTCCGGCCGGAGCCTGCCCGAGAACACGCGGAACATCGTGATGTGCCCGACGAACGGGTCGGATACCGTCTTGAAGACGAACGCCGCGAGCGGGGCGGAGGGATCGCTCGCGCGCTCTTTCTCTTCGCCGGTCTTCGACGTCACGTGCACCGATCCGCGGTCGATCGGCGACGGGAACTCCTCGGCGATGAACGCGAGCAGCCGGTCGATACCGATCGCCTTGGCGGCCGAGCCGCAGATCACCGGTGCGATGCGCGCATTGGCGAACCCGGCCTTGACGCCGACGGCGATCTCTTCCTCGGAGAGCGTTCCGTCCTCCAGGTACTTCTCGATCAGCTCGTCGTCCGCCTCCGCCACGGCCTCCATGAGCTTCTCGCGAGAGGGGTCGGCGATCGCGTGGAGCTCGTCGGGCCATTCGCCCTCCTCCGCGATGGGACCGCTCGGGTAGCGGTCGGCTTTCGCATGCAGGAGGTCGGCGAGGCCGGAGAACTCGGCCTCCGCGCCTATCGGCAGCTCGAGGGGCGCCACCTGGTTCCCGAAGGACGACACCAGTTGATCGACCGTGTCCTGGAACGACGATCGCTCGCGGTCCAGCTTGTTCACGAAGATCGCGCGAGGCAGTCCCGCTTCGACCGCGAGCTCCCACGCCGCCTCGGTCTGCACCTCGACGCCGTCGACGGCCGAGACGACGACGATCACCGCGTCGACCGCCCGGATCGCCGATCGGAGATCGCCGACGAAGTCGGCGTAGCCGGGCGCGTCCAGCACGTTGATCTTGACGCCGTCCCATTCGACGGGCGCCATCGAGAGCGAGACCGAGATGCCCTTGCGTTGCTCGTCCGGATCGTGATCGGAGACCGTGTTGCCGTCCTCGACGGCGCCCATGCGCGTGATGGCGCCGGATGTGAAGAGCATGGCCTCCAGGAGGGTGGTCTTGCCGGAGCCGCCGTGGCCGACCAGCAGGACGTTGCGGATGTCCTTCGCGTCGTAGGTCTTCAACACGCACTCCTTCAGGGGCGGGTCCGGGGGATTCTAGTCAAGTGCTAGGCTCGCGCCGAATCCCGATGGCCATCCACGTTCCCGCGCACCCTCGCACGACGGCTACGCGGCTCTCGCTCGTGGTCGGCGCGGCGTTGTCCGTGGCGGCGGGGGCGTTCATCCTGGCCCGGCAACCTCGCGCAGGGGCGGCGTGCGCCGGCGTGTCGGCGGTGCTCCTCCTGATCGGAGGCCACCGGGCGAACCACGGGGCGGGCGACGCCCTCGATCGGATGCTGGACGAGCTGCTCGACCGGCTGTGGGACGGCGTGATCCTGGGCTCGATCGCGTGGACGGCCCGCGATTCCGCGCCGCATGTGTCGGTCGCCGCGCTCGCCGCGCTCGGCGCGAGCTTCATCTCGTCGTACGTCCGCGCCAGGGGCGCGTCGCTCGGCTACACGGTCGAGGAGAGCCACGTGACCAGGGGGATCCGTTACGCGCTGATCGTCGCGGGCCTCGCGTTCGGATGGCTGGGATGGACCGTCTGGGCCACGTTCGGGATCTCGGTGGTCGCCGTCCTGGTGCGGACCAGCCAGGTCGCGAAGGAAGAGCGCGCGTGACGTCGACGGCGGACGAGCCCACGCTCGCGCTGGAGCCCGAGGACGAGTCCCTGGGAGAGCGCGCGTTCGTTCTCGCGTATCAGACGCTTGGACGGGCGGCGCGTGCCATGCCGGAGAGGACCGGCCGAGCCATCGGCACGCACCTGGGGGGTCTTTCGTACCGGCTGTCACCCAACGTGCGACAGGTGGTTGCCGCCAACCAAGCGCAGGTGCTGGGACGCCCCGTCGACGATCCGCTCGTGGTGGCGTCGACCCGCGAAGCGTTCGAGCTGTACGCGCGGTACTTCGTCGAATCCTTCCACCTGCCGGAGCTCAGCGATGAGGAGATCGTGGCGCGGGTCGACTGCGACACGGAGTACCGCCTCCACGATGCTGCCGCCGCGGGGAAGGGAGGGATCTGCGCCCTTCCCCATCTCGGGAACTGGGACGCCGCGGGACGCTGGATGAAGGCGATCGGCCTTCCGGCGCTGGCCGTCGCCGAGGAGCTGAAGCCCCGTCGACTGTACGAACTCTTCGTCGAGCTCCGCCGTTCGATCGGGATGGATGTGGTCGGCCTCTCGGATCCCAACGTCGGGCGCAAGCTCGCGATGGCGCTCGGCGAGAATCGGATGATCGCGCTGGTCGCAGATCGCGACTTCACCGGCCGCGGCGTCGAGGTCGAGATGTTCGGGCGCAAGCGCACCATCCCGGCCGGTCCGGCGCTCCTGTCCCTGACCACCGGAGCCCCGCTCATCGTCACGCCTACGTACACGACGCCCGACGGATGGCGGATCGAGATCCGCGAACCGCTCACTATCGAGCCCACCGGCGACAAACGGGAAGACGTGCGCTCGCTGACGGTCTTGATGGCCAAGACGTTCGAGGAGGCGATCGCGGCCGCCCCGTCCGACTGGCACATGTTCCAGCCGGGGTGGTCGTGAGGATCGCGTTCGCGTGTCCCTACGCCTGGGACGACCCCGGGGGGGCCCAGGTCCACATCCGGGAGCTGGCGGGCCACATGATCGCGAAGGGTCACGACGTCATGGTGCTGGCACCCGTCAGACACGCTGCCGCGGAGCCGTGGGTGCGGGCGGTGGGCCGGCCGGTGGACGTCACGTTCAACCGATCGAACGCGCCCATCGACCCTCGTCCCTGGTCGTTCCGGCGGGTCCGCGAACTGCTCCGCGCGTTCGGACCCGATGTCGTGCACGTGCACGAGCCGTTCACGCCCAGCACGGCGATGTGGGCCACCCTCGCCGCGGAGGCTCCCGTGGTCGCCACGTTCCACACGGGAGCCGAGCGATCGCGGCTGTACGACCTGGCGGCGCCGGTCCTGCGACGGATCGCGCGACGCATCGTGATCCGCGTTGCCGTGTCCAGGGTCGCGGAACGCGCCGCGAAGTCACGGATCGGCGGGTCGTTCGAGATCGTGCCGAACGGCGCGAACGTCGCCCGGTTCGCCGATGCCGAGCCGGCGGAGCTGGGGGACGGGACGAAGCTCCTGTTCGTCGGCCGGCTCGATGAGCGCAAGGGGTTCCCCGTCGCCGTCGACGCGTTCGGGCGGCTGGCGCCGGATCGTCCCGAGGTCCGGCTGATCGTGATCGGCGACGGTCCCGAGCGTTCGGCCGTGAACGGCTTGCCGGTCGACCTCCGGACACGGGTCGCGATGCTCGGCGCCGTGGCCAACGTCGACCTGCCGCCGTTCGAGAAGGCGTGCGACCTGTACCTCGGAACGTCGGTGGGTGGAGAGAGCTTCGGCATCGTGTTGGTGGAGGCGATGGCCGCGGGGCTGCCGGTCGTCGCGAGCGGCATCCCGGGCTACGACGAGGTCGTGACGGACGGGGTGGACGGGTTGTTGGTTCCGCCCCGCGATCCCGAGGCGCTCGCCCGGGCCACCGGCATGATCCTGGACGATCCCGGTTTGGCGGAGCGTCTATCGACGGCCGGGCTCGCGCGCGCGGCCACCTTCGACTGGCGGGTCGTGGGGGCGAAGCTCGAAGCGCTCTATGACCGGGCCGTCGCCATCGGACCGCTACGATAGGTCGCGATGCTCATCGTCTGGATCCTCGTTGGCGTGGTCGTGGTGCTGCTGGTGTGGGCCATCCTCGACTACAACCGGCTCGTCGCGCTCCGGAACCGCGTCGACAACGGATGGTCCCAGATCGACGTGCAGCTGCGCCGGCGGTACGACCTGATCCCGAACCTGATCGAGACCGTGAAGGGGTACGCCGCGCACGAGCGCGAGGTGTTCGAGAAGGTGACCGAGGCGCGGACGCAGGCGATGGGCGCCACCGGCGTCCAGGACCAGGCCGCACGCCGAGAACCAGCTCACGGCGGTCCTCGGCAGGTTGATCGCGGTCGCGGAGAACTATCCCGAGCTCAAGGCGAACCAGAACTTCCTCGCGCTGCAGGAGGAGCTCGTCGGGACCGAGTCGAAGATCGCGTACGCGCGGCAGTTCTACAACGACCAGGTGGCCAGCCTGAACATGCTGATCGAGACGTTCCCGTCGAACATCATCGCGAGGTTCGGGCACTTCGAGCCGAAGCGCGTTCTTCGAGATCGACGAACCGGCCACGGGCCGGTCCAGGTCGAGTTCTAACGCCGTGTACGAGCAGATCGCGAGGAACAGACGCAAGACCTTCGTCCTCGTGATCGTGTCGTTCCTGCTCTTGGTCGCGGTCGGGTACCTGCTCGGCTACATCAACGGCACACCGTGGGTCGGATTGGCGATCGCTGTGGGGATCGCGCTCCTGTTGCAGATCGGCGCGGTACTACTCCGGCGACCGGATCGTGCTGGCGTCGGCTCGGGCGCGCGCGGTCACGCCCGAGGACGAGCCGCGACTGCACAACATCGTCGAGGGCCTCGCGATCGCGGCGGGCGTCCCCAAGCCCGCCGTCTACGTCGTGCCCGAGCAGTCGCCGAACGCGTTCGCGACCGGCCGCGATCCGGAGCATTCCTCGGTCGCCGTGACGCAGGGCCTGTTGGACATGATGAACCGCGTCGAGCTGGAGGGCGTGATCGGGCACGAGATGTCGCACGTGGTCGACCGGGACATCCTGCTCGGCACGGTCGTCGCGACCGTGATCGGCGCGGTCGTGCTGCTCTCGGAGTTCTTCCTTCGGAGCTGGTGGTGGGGCGGGTTCGGGGGCCGCCGGAGCGATCGCGGCAACGGCAACGGGGGAGTCGTTGAGCTGGTCGTGTTCGCGGTCGGCTTCGCGCTCCTCATCCTCGCGCCCCTCTTGGGCCAGGCGATCAAGCTCGCGGTGTCGCGCAACCGCGAATACCACGCCGACGCGCAGGGCGCGATGCTGACGCGGTACCCGCCGGGACTGATCTCCGCGCTGAAGAAGATCCCAGGACGCCCCCCACGCGATGCGGTCCGCGAACAACGCCACGGCGCATCTGTGGCTCGACCAGCCATCGCGCGTGCAGGGCGCAGACGGCCACGGATGGAGAAGCTGTTCTCGACGCACCCGCCGATCGAGGAGCGGATCCGGCGCCTCGAGGAGATGTGACGATCCGGTCGAGATGTCCGGAGAGGTCGTCGAAGGTGTTTGAGATCGGCGTCGAGGGCCGGTGACCATGGTCGCGCGCCCTCACTGAGGACGCGCTCCCACGGATCGCCTCAACCATCCCCGACGCCAGGAGGTTCCCCACCTTGGCGCTGACCCGACGCGGCAGGTTCGTACGATCATCGTCACGGCGCGCGTTCGCGCTGGTCGCGGTCAGCGGATCGCGCTGGCCCTCACCGGCCACGCCCCCTCCGGGATCCAGAAGGCGGTGGACACCGTCACCGGCACGGATCATCAGCCGAAGCCGCCGCCCACGGATCTGTCCGCTCACCGGCAAGCCGCGCCCCCGGTGGCAAGGTCCCTCACCGGCCGGCGCTGGCCGTCAAGGTGGAGAACACTCCCGACGCGTATCCGCTCGCCGGCCTGCAGAACGCCGACATCATCTACGAGGAGCTGGTCGAGGGCGGCATCACGCGGTTCATCGCCGTGTACCAGTGCAAGGACGCCACGAAGGTCGGCCCCGTCCGCAGCGCGCGCACGACCGACCCGAAGGTCCTCGTCCAGTTCGACGCACGCCGTCATCGCCTACTCGGGCGGCGAGCTCGCGGTCGTGAAGGACGTCAAGCGTCGGGCCTGGTGAACTTCGACGAGAGCACCGGCGGCGCGGCGTTCTACCGCGACACGACCCGATACGCACCGCACAACCTGTTCCTGAGCACGGCGGAACTGTACGCGGTCGGCGAAACAGACGTCGGCGAAGGCCCTCCGCGCCGGTGTTCCAGTTCGACGCGGCCACGTCGGCCGGCAAGCACGTTTCCGCGGTATCGATGACGTTCTCCTACTCCGCGACCGCCACGTGGCGATGGGACAAGGACACCGGGCGATGGCAACGGATCGTACCAGGACGCGCCGATGACGTTCGAACGGCGAACGCCGATCACCGCCGACGAACGTGGTGATCCAACAGGTCGTGGTTACCGAGAGACTCCCATCGTCGACGTGCACGGCATCCATTCGCCGGAGGTGATCGCGACCGGCTCGGGGAAGGCGTACGTCCTTCGCGACGGGGTCTGATCCGCGGCACGTGGACCCGCCCGGTGCATGGGCGCGATCACGGTGTTCAAGACCAAGTCGGGCCAGATCGATCCCGCTCGCGCCGGGCAACACCTGGGTCGAGCGACTCGTGACGTCCAACGGGGCACCCCTCCCGACCGTCACGAAGTAGCGGCTCCGGCCTGTCACGGTCCGGCGACACTCGCTCAGCCGGAGGCTCGGCGGTACACTCGTGCTATGGCGGGCTTCGCGAGGAGGGATCGAACATGGAACGGGAAACCGGGACGTTCCGGGTCAAGACCGGTCTGGCGGAGATGTTCAAGGGCGGCGTCATCATGGACGTCACCAACGCCGATCAGGCCAAGATCGCCGAGGACGCGGGCGCGTGCGCCGTCATGGCCCTCGAGCGCGTCCCGTCGGATATCCGTCGCGATGGTGGTGTGGCCCGCATGGCCGACGCCACCAAGATCGAGGAGATCCAGCAGGCCGTCACGATCCCGGTCATGGCGAAGGCGCGGATCGGCCATTTCGTGGAGGCGCAGATACTGCAGTCCCTCGGGGTCGACTACATCGACGAGTCCGAGGTCCTGACGCCCGCCGACGAGGAGCATCACATCGACAAGTGGGCGTTCACGGTCCCGTTCGTGTGCGGCGCGCGCAACCTGGGCGAGGCACTCCGCCGGATCGCAGAGGGCGCGGCCATGATCCGTACGAAGGGCGAGGCGGGCACCGGCAACGTCGTGGAGGCGGTTCGTCACCAACGGACCATGCTCCGCGAGATGGCGTGGCTGACCACCCTTCGCCCCGAGCAGTACGTCGGCGGCCGCAAAGGACCTGGGGGCGTCCGTCGAGTTGGTGCGCGAGGTCGCGGCAACCGGCAAGCTGCCCGTGGTGAACTTCGCGGCGGGAGGGCTGTCCACACCGGCCGACGCCGCGCTCATGATGCAGCTCGGCGTCGACGGGGTGTTCGTGGGTTCGGGGCATCTACAAGTCCGAGGATCCGGCGCCGCGGGCACGCGCGATCGTAGAGGCGACGACGCACTTCAACGACCCGGACGTCCTGGCCAAGGTGTCGCGCGGACTCGGCGAGGCGATGCCCGGTCTCGATATCAAGGAGATCGGCGAGGAGGGTCTGCTCCAGACCCGCGGTTGGTAAGGCCGGCGATCCTCGTGAAGGCCGGTGTGCTCGCGCTCCAGGGGGATTTCAGGGAGCATGCGCGCGTCCTCGCCGATGTCGGCGTCACGCCCGTCGAGGTCCGGACGGCCGAACAGCTGGCCGGCGTCGACTGCCTGGTGATCCCGGGCGGCGAGTCCACCACCATGGCCAAGCTGGCTCGCGCCGGCGACCTGGTCGAACCGCTCCGGGAGCGCGCGTCGGCCGGCTTGCCCATCCTGGGAACGTGCGCCGGCATGATCGTGCTCGCGGAACGCGTAGAGGGCGGCGATCCGCTGTTCGGCTTGGTCGATATCACGGTGCGGCGCAACGCCTATGGGCGACAGGTGGATTCGTTCGAGGCGGACGTAGACGTCGAGGGGATCGACCATCGCGTCCGCGGCGTGTTCATCCGCGCCCCGATGGTCGAGGATATCGGGGCCGATGTGCGGGTGCTCGCGACGCACGAAGGGCATCCGGTCGTCCTGGAGCAAGGGAACCTGCTCGTGGCATCCTTCCACCCGGAGCTGGTCGGCGAGACCGGGCTCCACGAGTACCTGTTGAGGAAGGTGTAGCGATGTCCGGGCACTCCAAGTGGGCGACGATCAAGCGGAAGAAGGAAGCGACCGACTCCAAGCGGTCGAGCATGTACGCGAAGCTCCTGCGCGCGGTGGAGGTCGCGGCGCGAGAGGGCGGGGGCAACGTGGACGGCAACATGACGCTCGCATCCGCGGTCGAGAAAGCGAAGAGTTTCTCCGTCCCCAACGACAACATCGACCGCGCGATCAAGCGCGGGACCGGCGAGCTGTCGGACGGTGCGCGGTACGAAGAGCTCCGGTACGAGGGCTACGCGCCGGGAGGTGTCGCCCTGTTGATCCAGGCGCTCACCGACAACCGCAACCGCACGGGCCAGGAGATCCGTCACGCGTTCACGCGCCACAACGGCAACCTCGGAGAGCAAGGGAGCACGGCGTGGATGTTCGCGCGGAAGGGTTTGATCGAGGTCGACAAGGACATGGCGCCCGACGAGGACCGGCTCCTCGAGCTGACGCTCGAGGCCGGCGCCGAGGATCTGCGCGACTCCGAGAGTTCGTGGGACATCATCACCGACGCCGTCAGCCTCAAAGCGGTGAGCGCGGTGCTCGAGCAGGCCGGGATCCCGGTGTCCTCTGCCGAGATCACGATGCTGCCGCAGACGGCCGTCCCGGTCGACGGGGGAGAGGCGCGCCAGGTCCTCGGGCTGATCGAATCGCTGGAGGATCTGGACGACGTGCAGAACGTCTACGCCAACTTCGACATCTCCGAAGACATCATGGCGTCGCTCTGAGGGTGATTGCTCGCCCCCTCCGGCGACCATAGACTGCACGAACAGATGTTCGATACGTGCGTGCTCGGGATCGACCCCGGCGTGGCGCGACTCGGCCTCGCGGTCGTCGCTCGACGCGACCGGAAGCCCGTCATCGTGTGGACGGGTACCGTGCTGACCAGCCGTGAAACGCCCGAGTCGGAGCGTCTCCACACCATCTCGCTGGCCGTGCGTGCGGCCCTCCTCGAGCATCGACCCGGGTCGGTGGCGCTCGAGCGAGTGGCCTGGAACGTGAACAAGGCGAGCGCGATGGCGGTGGCCAGGGCGACGGGGGTGGTCATGGCCGCCGCCGCCGAGGCCGGCGTGCCGGTCGAGGAGTACGGTTCGCTCGAGGTGAAGAACGCGATCACGGGATCGGGTGCCGCCGACAAAGCCCAGATCCACGCCGCGCTCGTTCGCGTGCACGGACTCGCGGACGTCCCGTCCCAACCCGACGCGGCCGACGCGGTGGCGATCGCCGTCACCCATCTGGTCCGCGCCCGGTTCGCGGCCGCCGCGTCGCGGGCGGAGGTCGCCAGCAGATGATCTCGTTCCTCGAAGGGGAGATCGTGGAGAAAGCCGGCGCGCGCGTCGTCGTGGACGTGGCGGGCGTCGGGTACGACGTGATGGTGCCCACGTCGACGCTGGCGTCCCTGCCGCCGGTGGGTCGTCGAGCCCGCGTGCACACCCGGATGGTGGTCCGGGACGACGCGATGCTGCTCTACGGCTTCGGGTCGCCCGACGAGCGCGAGCTGTTCGATCTGCTGACCGGAGTGACGGGAGTCGGTCCCAAGGTCGCCCTGGCGTTCCTGTCGTCGCTGACGCCGGACGCCATCCGCCGGTCGGTCGTCGCGGGCGACGTCGGTGCGCTGACGGTGGTCCCCGGTGTCGGCAAGAAGGTGGCCCAACGCGTGGTCCTGGATCTGCGCGATCGGATGGGTGCGGAAGGCGACCTGATCGTCGGCGGTCCGCTTGGAGACGTCCGCGAGGCGTTGCTCGCGCTCGGGCTGACACCGCAGGAGGCGAGCGCCGCTCTGAGCGGGATGGAGGTCGACGATCGCGCGGTGGACGAGCTGCTGAAAGAGGCACTGCAGCGAGTGGCCCGATGATGGACGAGGAGCGGCTCATCGAGGCCGGCGCGCTCCCGGACGATCCCGAGTTCGACGTCGCGCTCCGGCCCCGGACGCTCGACGAGTTCGTCGGACAGGAACGGGTCAAGGAGCAGCTCCTGCTGTTGATCGACGGCGCGCGCCAACGGGGTGAACCCGTGGACCATCTGCTCTTCAGCGGGCCGCCCGGACTGGGGAAGACCACGCTGGGCCAGATCGTCGCCAACGAGATGGGAGCTGGCTTCCAGCCGACCTCCGGTCCGGCGCTCGACCGTCCGAGCGACCTGGCCGCGATCCTCACCAACCTCGAGGACGGCGACGTGCTGTTCGTCGACGAGATCCATCGCATGCCGAGGACGGTCGAGGAGGTCCTGTATCCGGCGCTCGAAGATTTCAACCTCGACGTCATCCTCGGAAAGGGGCCGACGGCCAGGAGCATCCGGCTGGAGCTGCCCCGGTTCACGTTGATCGGGGCGACGACCCGTCCCGGTCGCATCACGCTGCCGCTGCGCGAGCGGTTCGGGTTCTCGCCGCGACTGGATTACTACCCGGTCGACGACCTGGGTCGGATCGTGCGGCGATCCGCGGGCATCCTCGCGGTCCGAACGGATGCGGACGGCGCGGACGAGATCGCCAAGCGCGCGCGGGGCACGCCTCGCATCGCGAACCGGCTGCTCCGTCGCGTCCGGGACTTCGCCGAGGTTCGCCACGACGGGATCATCACCGGCGAGCTGGCGCGTGCCGGGCTCGCGCTGTTCGAGGTCGACGAGCAGGGTCTGGATCGCCTCGACCACAACGTGCTCGGGGCGGTCGTGGAGAAGTTCGGCGGAGGGCCCGTGGGATTGTCCACCCTCGCTGCCGCGGTCGGCGAGGAGCCCGACACCATCGAGGACGTGGTGGAGCCCTACCTGATGCAACTCGGCTTCCTGAAACGGACGCCGCGAGGGCGCGTCGCGACCGAGCGAGCGTTCCGCCATCTCGGGGTGGCCACGCCCGGAACCTTGCCTCTCTAGCTGCGACGTTGCATCGTTCCTGCCGGTCGGGGGGTAGACTCCGGGGCCGGATCGACCCGGATCCCGTTACCCATACGGCCACACGAAAGGCTCACACGGCATGATGGCTCTCATCGCGGCAGCGTCCACCAGCAACAGCAATCCGCTCACCCTCTTCCTTCCGCTCGTCCTCATGGGAGGGGTCTTCTACTTCCTCCTGATCAGGCCACAGCAGAAGCGCGTCCGCGCCCAGGCGGCCCTGGTCAACGCGGTCGAGGTCGGCGACGAGATCATGACGACCGGAGGCATCTTCGGCACGGTCGTCGAGATCGACGACGACGAGGGAACGGTCCTTGTCGAGATCGCGGCGGGCACCCAGATCCGCATGGTGAAGTCCGGGATCTCGCGCCGTCTCACCCAGGACGACGACGACTACGAGCCCGAGGACGAAGACCAGGATCAGGACCAGGATCAGCAGTTCTCGTGACCCAGCCGAGCACGCCCGGCGAACCGGGGCCCGGCCCGGTTCCCGAACCGCCGGCCGCATCGGTCACGTTGACGGACGTCCAGACCGACCCGGAGCTGTCGCTCTTCATCAGCTCGGCGGATCGGGTGATGGAGGGGATGGGGTACACCGAGCACGGGTTCCGTCACGCGAACCTCGTGGCGAGCATCTCCTATCAGGTGCTCCACCGGTTGGGGTACACGGAGCGGGAGGCGAACCTGGCCGCCGTGGCCGGCTACCTGCACGACGTCGGCAACATGCTCACCCGGGAATCCCACGCCCAGACAGGGGCTCTGCTCGTTCATCAGGCGCTGAAGGACCGCGCGGCGGGCAACGACCTGGCCGCGATCATGGCGGCGGTCGCGAACCACGAGGAAGACCACGGTTACGCGGTCTCGCCGATATCGGCGGCCGTGATCCTGGCCGACAAATCCGACGTGCATCGGAGCCGTGTGCGCCGCTCGGGTCATGTCGATATCGACATCCACGACCGCGTCAATTCTGCGGTCGAACAATCGTTCCTGCGGGTAGACTCGGAAGCCCGGACCGTCACCCTCGAGCTGACGATCGACACGGGGATGAGTCAGGTCATGGAGTACTTCGAGATCTTCCTAGGCAGGATGCAGATGTGTCGTCACGCCGCCGAACAGCTAGACGCGCGCTTCCGGCTCACGATCAACGGAGCTGAGCTCGCATGAAGGGAACCCGCTGGCTGTGGGTCTCCATCGGCATGGTCCTCTTCCTGGTCGTGGCGTCCCTGATCGGGTTCGCCACCGGTGCGTTGAAGCCGCAGCTCGGCCTGGATCTGGAGGGTGGCGTCTCGGTGATCCTGCAGGCGCCCGCGGGCACGCCGGACCCGGTGATGCAGCAGGCGCTCGAGAACATCCGCAACCGCGTCGACGCGTTCGGCGTCGGGGAGCCCCAGATCTTCGTCTCCGGCACGACGATCGAGGTGCAGCTGCCCGGCCTGGCGAAGGGATCGATCCAACAGCGCGCGAAGACCCAGGTCTGTTTGATCGGCGGAGGCGGCGAGAACTTCGGGTGCGTCGGCGACAAGACCGCCGCCCAGAGCAGGTTGTCCGACATGACGGTGTCGAAGCAGGCGCAGTTCTGCCTGGCGAGCGACTCGCTGAAGGTGGACACCGTGTGCTTCGGGTCCAACAAGGACGCGAAGACGGCCGTCTCCGGCCTCACGGTCTCGCAGCAACCCGCAGGAGCGTCGGGTGCAACGGGGGCGACCGGCGCCACCGGGGCGACGGGAGCCGCGGGCCAGTGGTGCGTGACGGCCGGGAAGGGCGGCGCCAGCTACGGGTGCTTCGACACCCAGGCCAAAGCCAACGCGGCCAAGGACGGTGTCACGATCGTCGACAAGTCTCAGTACTGCTTGGCGGGCGCTGGTTCGACCAACCTCCCCTGCGGCTTCGACACCCATGATGCCGCGCAGGCCGCGATCGATGCCATCACCCTGACCTCGTACGACACCCAGTACTGCGTGCTCAGCTCCGCCGGTGTCAACCTCGGGTGCTTCCTGACGCAGGATGAAGCGCAACGGAAGCTCCAGGACACCGGCCAGTCGCGCCTCCTGGATCTCATCGGAACCACCGCCCGTCTGGAGGAGCGCGAGGTGCTTCAGGTCCTGCAGCCGGGCGACCCATCCTTCGCGGGCCAGGCGCTCACGTGCGACTCGGACCCGACGACCGCAACACCGAACTGCGCCGACATCGACCCCGCCAAACTCGCGAACGAGGACGTCTGGTTCATCGGACAAGACGGTGCGAAATACCACATGGGCAAGGTGCTGGTCACCGGCGACATGATCAAGAAGGCCACGGCCGTGTTCCAGACGAGCTCGACGTCCGTGGGCGGCTGGCAGATCAGCTTCGATCTGACGAAGGACGGAAGCGGCGTGTTCGGCGACGTCACGACGCAGCTCCAGGGCAAGCAACTGGCGATCATCCTGGACAGCGTGGTCATCTCGGCGCCTACCGTGCAATCGCCGATCACGAACGGGACCGGAGTGATAACGGGAAGCTTCACCGAGCAACGGCGAAGGACCTCGCCACCGTCCTGAACGCGGGCTCGCTGCCGGTCGAACTGACCCCCGAAGCTCCAGACCTGACGGTGAGCGCGACCCTGGGCCAGGACTCGTTGAAGCAAGGCGTCGTGGCAGGCATCGCGGTGCCTGTTGCTGTTCCTGTACCTGCTCTTCTACTACCGGTTTCTCGGAGTGGTCGCGATCGTCGGCATGTCCATCTGGGCGATCCTCGCGATCGCGATCGTCTCTTTCGCCGGGTCGCGGTCGGCTACTCGCTCTCCCTGGCCGGCATCGCCGGGTTGGTGATCTCATTCGGAGTGACCGCGGACTCCTACATCGTGTTCTTCGAGCGATTGAAGGACGAGGTCCGAAACGGGAAGACGCCGCGGTCGGCCGTTCAGCCTGCCTTCAAGCGGGCGTTTCGAACGATCGTCGCCGCCGACATGGTCACGGCGATCGCGGCGGTCGTGCTTTACATGACCGCCGTCAGCTCGGTGCGCGGCTTCGCCCTGACCCTTGGTGTCGCGACGTTGCTCGACCTGTTCGTCGTTTGCTTCTTCAAGCGGCCGACGGTCTTCTTGATCGCGCGCAACGCAAGGCTCGTGACGACTGCGCGGCTTCGGTCTTTCCAGCGGCGTCGCGGCCGAGGCCCATGACCATCCGGCCGCGCCGGTTCGCCGGGCAGCGGGGGTGAGGCATGAACTTCAGGCAGTGATCGATACGTACCGCGGGCACACCGTCCCCAATTTCGACATCACCAAGCGCCGCAACATCTGGTTCCGTTCTCTGGGATCGTGATCCTGCTCTCGCTGTTCGGCCTGTTCTTCGTGGGCCTGAACCAGTCGATCGACTTCGAAGGCGGCGCGCAGCTCACTACACGTTCATCAAGGCGGTCACGGCAACAGGTGGACCGATATCCTGAACCAGAACGGGCACACCGGAACTACAGGTGCAGATCGCGAACGGCAACACGGTGTATCCGCACGTACCAAGGTGCTCGACAGACCGGAGCGCAGTCGGATGCGCTGCTGCGGCTCTGGCCACGCAGGCCGGCATCGATCCTGCGCAGATCAGCGAAAAGAGCGTCGGTGCCACTTGGGGCGCCGAGATATCCAGGAAGGCGCTGACCGGTCTGATCGTCGTGCTGCGGCGATCACGCCGTACATCTCGCTGCGGTTCGAATGGAAGATGGCCGTCGGCGCCATCATCGCGCTGCTTCACGACCTGATCATCACGGGCGGCGTATACGCACTGACGGGACGCCAGGTGACGCCGGAGACGGTGATCGCCATATTGACGATCTTCGGGTTTTCTCTTTACGACACCGTGGTGATCTACGACAAGATCAAGGAGAACACCGAGTCGACTGCGCTGGTGGCCAGGCTCGGGATACGGGACTCGTGGACCGTTCGCTGAACCAGGTTCTGATGCGTTCGGTGAACACCTCGCTCGTCGTCTTGCTGCCGATCCTGTCTCTGCTTTTCTTCGGGGGGACAAACGCTCAAGGACTTCGCGTTCGCGATGTTCATCGGGGTGACGACCGGTGCGTACTCCTCGATCTTCATAGCCGCGCCGATCCTGATGATCGTCAAGGCCCGAGAGCCGGAGTATCGCCAGCTGGAAGCCCGCCGTAGCGTGCGGGGAGCCGCAGAGGTTCCCGGGTCGGTGCGGCGCCGGCGCGCGCAACCCAGAAGGTCGGCGCGTCGACCGCGAGACAGTGCGCGGTGCCCAGCTGCCCCGCGATGCCGCGGCCACCCGTGCCACCGCGCGAACCGCAGGCCCAGCGCGCCGAGTCGCGAAGAAGCCAGCGGCCAAGCCGCCGCGCCGAAGAGGCGACTAGCCGGAAGGTAGGACGATCATTGGACATCGAGGCGATCAAGGCTCTGGTGCGGGATGTGCCGGACTTCCCTGAGGCGGGCATCGTCTACAGCGATATAACGCCAGTCCTGGCCGACCCGATCGCGTTCTCGACGATCATCGACCTGATCGTCGTGCACTTCGGCACGGGGCAACGTCGACAAGGTCGTTGGGATCGAGGCGCGCGGGTTCATCCTGGCCGCACCGGTCGCGTATCACTTCGGCGCGGGCGTTCGTTCCGATCCGCAAGAACGGCAAGCTCCCGTGGCGACGGTCGCTGAGGAGTACGACCTCGAGTACGGGACGGCGACCTTGGAGCTTCATCCAGGACGCGGTCCTGCCGGGGGAGCGGGTTCTCGTCGTCGACGACGTTCTGGCCACCGGTGGTACGGCGAGGGCCGCCGCGTCGCTCGTGGAGCGGATCGGCGGCAAGGTGTACGGCATCGCGTGCTTGATCGAGCTCGATTTCCTGAACGGTCGGGACAAGCTCGTCGGTCACGACGTCTTCACGTTGATCCAGTACTGATCCCTCCTGGAACCGGCAGCCAGTCGTTCTGCGTTCTTTGCGCCCCACCGCTAGACTGGTTCGCAGGAGGCGTCGGTGGACAGTCGCGAACAGGTCAAGGCCGAACAACGCCGTGGCGGGCTGCTTTCACGCCTGCGTCAGGAGAGTCGGGGCCGCCTTCGCTGATCGAGCCCTTGCTGAAGACCGTCCGCGGTTACAACCCCAAGGCCGATCTCAAGGAGATCCAGCGCGCGTACGAGGTCGCCGAGGTCTCCCACGAGGGCCAGAAGCGGCTGTCGGGCGAGGATTTCATCCTGCATCCAGTCGCCGTCGCCACGATCCTGGCCGACCTGCATCTGGACACGACGACGATCATCGCCGCGCTCCTGCACGACACGGTCGAGGATACCGAGCTAACGGTCGCCGAGATCGAGGAGGAGTTCGGCGACGATGTCGCGCACATCGTCGATGGTCTGACCAAGCTCGATCGCATCGAGTTCAAGACCCGCGAACAGGAGCAGGCCGAGAACGTCCGGAAGATGGTCGTCGCGATGGCCGGCGACATCCGGGTCCTGCTGATCAAGCTCGCCGACCGGCTGCACAACATGCGAACGCTCTCCGCGCTGCACCGACGAGAAGCAGCGGCGGATCGCGACCGAGACGCTGGAGATCTACGCGCCGCTCGCGAACCGCTTCGGCGTCCAGGAGATGAAGTGGGAGCTCGAGGATCTGTCCTTCAAGACGCTCCACCCCGGGCCGTACCGCGAGATCGCGAGCCTGGTCGAGGCGCGTCGAGGCGAGCGCAAGTCGCTGATCGACGACGTCACGACGTCGCTTGCGCGGCAAGCTGAAGGAGCTCGGCATCAAGGCGGAGGTCGAGGGGCGGCCGAAGCACCTGTATTCCATCTACGAGAAGATGGTGATCCGCGGCAAGGAGTTCAACGAGATCTACGACCTGGTCGGCGTGCGGATCCAGGTGGAGAGCCTCCGCGACACCTACGCCGCGCTCGGCGCGGTTCATTCCCTGTGGCGACCCGTCCCCGGCCGGTTCAAGGACTACATCGCCATGCCCAAGTCGAACATGTACCAGTCGTTGCACACGACGGTCGTCGGGCCCGGGGGCAAGCCGCTGGAGATCCAGATCCGAACGCGAGACATGCATCGCACGGCGCAGTTCGGCATCGCCGCGCACTGGCGATACAAGGAAGGTGGCAAGCAGGCGCGCGACGCCGCCGACCTCGCGTGGCTCGGTCAGATGATGGAGTGGCTGAAGGACATGGCCGACCCCCGGGAGTTCATGGAGGGGTTGAAGATCGACCTCTACGGCGGCCAGGTCTTCGTCTTCACGCCGAGGGGCGACGTGGTCAACCTGCCGTCGGGCGCGACCCCGGTGGACTTCGCGTACGCGATCCACACGGAGGTCGGTCATCGCACGATCGGCGCCAAGGTCGGCGGCAAGCTCGTCCCGCTGGACTACGAGCTGCGGACCGGCGACAGCGTCGACATCCTGACGTCGAAGGCGCAGGGCGAGGGCCCGTCGCAGGACTGGCTGCAGTTCGTCAAGACGCCCCGGGCGCGCTCCAAGATCCGCCAGTGGTTCGCGCGCGGCCGTCGCGAGGACGCGCTGGACCACGGTCGCGATGCCGTCCAACGGCTGATGCGCAAGCAGAACCTGCCGTTCAAGCGCCTCGCGAACGAGGAGGCCATCACGCAGGTGGCCGTCGAGGAGATGAAGTTCCCCGACCTGGAGGCGCTCTACGTGGCCGTGGGGGAGGGGCACGTCTCGCCGCAGTCCGTGGTCGCCCGGCTGACCCGACTGCTGAGCGGCACACCCGAGGACGACGTCACGGACGTCCCGCTCGCGCGGCCGGTGCGGTTCGGCAAGCAGGCGGAGGTCGGTCAGGGCGTCATGGTCCGGGGACTTCCGGACGTGTGGGTGCGCCTCGGCAGGTGCTGCACCCCGGTGCCCGGCGACCAGATCATCGGCTTCGTCACGCGGGGACAGGGAGTGTCCGTCCATCGCACGGACTGTCCGAACGCACAGACGCTGCAGCGGGAGCCCGAGCGGCTGATCGACGTGACGTGGGCCGAGGGCAAGCCCACCTCCTTCATCGTGGCCATCATGGTCGAGGCGCTGGATCGGGTCCGGTTGCTGTCGGACGTCGCCACCAACCTGTCCGACAGCCACGTGAACATCTTGTCGGCGACATCGGCCACGGGTCGCGACCGCATCACCCGGCTCCGGTTCACGTTCGAGCTCGCCGACATCGCCCACCTCTCGAGCGTGCTGGCCTCGGTGAAGCGCGTGGACGGCGTGTTCGACGCCTACCGCGTCGTGCCCGGCTGAGCCGTGCGGGTCGTCCTCCAACGGGTCCGCCGCGCTTCGGTGACCGTCGACGGCGAGCTGGTGGCTTCGATCGACCGGGGGTACCTGCTGCTCGTCGGCATCGGTTCCCGGGATGCTGACGACGAGGTCGAGCGGATGGCGGAGAAGGTCGCCAACCTGCGACTCTTCGCCGATCAAGACGAGAAGACCAACCTGGCGCTCTCCGAGGTCGACGGCGAGATCCTGGTGGTCTCGCAGTTCACGCTCTACGCGGATGTTCGGAAGGGCCGGAGGCCGTCGTGGACCGACGCGGCCCCGCCCGAGGTGGCGTCGGAGCGGGTGGAGGCGTTCGCTCTATCCCTGGAGGGGCGCGGCATCACGGTGAGCCGGGGCGTGTTCGGCGCCCACATGGACGTCGAGCTCCTGAACGACGGCCCGTTCACGCTGGTCCTCGACGCTTCGAGCCTCTGATCCGGCCGGGCGCCGGGTGACCGTCCGATAGCATGGCGCCCTCATGTGGCGCGACGTCTTCGACCGGAACCCGTACGGCACGAACTGTTGGCTGCTCGCGGCCGACGGAAGCGACGACGCCGTGGTGGTGGATCTAGGCTTCGAGCCGGATCGCGTCCGTGGGCTCTTGGATGCTGCCGGGAAACGCGCTGTGGCGATCCTGCTCACGCACGCCCACCTGGACCACGCCGAGGCCGCCGGCGGGTTCGCGGGCGACGACGTGCCGGTCTACGTGCACGAGGCGGACGCGGTGGCATTCACCGATCCTTCTCGCTGGAACCCGGGCTTCGCGAACCCCCTCACCGAGGTGAAGGACCTGCGGACGATGGCAGGGGGGGACGTGTTGGAGTTCGCGGGCTTCCGGATCGAGGTGCAGCACACGCCCGGGCACACACCTGGCCATTGCTGCTTCGGCACGGACTCGTTCGTCCTCTCGGGTGACCTGGTGTTCGCGGGATCGATCGGCCGGTCGGACTTCCCCAACTCCTCCCCGAAGGAGATGGAGCGGAGCCTGAGCCGGTTCCTCGAGCTGCCCGACGAGCTGCCGGTCTGGCCGGGGCACGGACCCGAGACCACGGTGGGACGCGAGCGTGCGACGAACCCGTTCCTGCGAGAGTTCGCCTGATGGAGCTCGCGCCGCCTCGTGGCACCCAAGACCTGCTGCCCGATCGCGCCGACGCGATGTACGGGCTGTACGCCGCCGCGCACCGGACCGCCGAGCTGTTCGGGTATCGCTACGTGGAGACCCCGACGTTCGAGCACACGGAGCTCTTCGCGCGCACGTCCGGGGACACGTCGGATGTCGTGACGAAGGAGATGTACACGTTCGAGGACAAGGGCGGCCGCTCGCTGACGCTCCGACCGGAAAGCACGGCGTCGGTCGTGCGCGCCTATCTGACGCACGCCCAGGAGCTGCCGAACCCGTTCAAGGGCTACTACGTTGCCTCGGAGTTCAGGCACGGACGGCCACAGGCGGGCCGGCTCCGCGAGTTCCGCCAGTTCGGCATCGAGGTGATCGGGGTTGAGGGCGCCGCGGCCGACGTCGAGGTGATCGCGCTGGGCGAGCGGTACCTCCGCGAGCGTGGGTTGCGCCAGCACGTCCTGCACCTGAACTCGATCGGCGATGAGAACTGCCGCCCCGCGTATCGGGAGCGGCTCGTCGACTACTTCGAGCCGTATCGCGACCGGCTCGACGAGGACTGCCGGACCCGGCTGTCGAAGAACCCGCTGCGCGTGTTCGACTGCAAGGTGGACGGCGGCAAGGACTTCGTGCTCGCCGCGCCGACGATCGCCGATCATCTGTGCGAGCCGTGCGCGACGCACTTCGCCGCCGTGCGGGGCGGATTGGACGAGGCGGGCGTGCCCTACCTGCTCGACCCGCGGCTGGTCCGCGGTCTCGACTACTACACGCGGTCGGCGTTCGAGTGGGTCTCGAGCGCGCTGCCATCCGACCAGGCCTCGACGATCAACGCCGGGGGTCGGTACGACGGGCTCGCGGAGACCCTCGGCGGGCAACCCACCCCGGGCGTCGGGTTCGCCATGGGGTTGGATCGCGTGCTGCTGGCGCTCGAAGCGGAGAGATGCCCCGGTGCCGCCGGCTCGCGGGCCGCGATGCTTCGTCGTCGCCCTCGGGCCCGACGCCGCAGCGGCGGGCCGGTACCTGGTCGCCGACCTTCGAGCCGACGGCATCTCGGCGGCGGACAGTTACGAGGAGCGTCCGTTGAAGGCGCAACTCAAGATGGCCGACCGGGCAGGTGCCGCGTTCGTCGCGATCGTCGGGGAGCAAGAGCTCGCGAACGGTACGGTCACGCTGCGACGGCTGGTCGACGGCGTGCAGAAGTCGGTTCCGACGGCGGATGTGGCGACGTGGCTGACCAGGCTCGACGGATGGACGGACTGACATGACGGACATGCGCACGGCCCTGCGAACACACACTTGCGGGCAGCTGCGGGCAAGCGATGCCGGAGCGGACGTGGCGCTCTGCGGCTGGGTCGCGCATCGCCGGGACCACGGCGGCGTCACGTTCATCGACCTCCGCGACCGCGAGGGTGTGGTCCAGCTGGTGTTCCACCCCGAGGGAGCTCCCGAGGCGCATGCCGCGGCTCAATCCCTCGGTGCCGAGGATGTGGTGCGCGTGACGGGCGTCGTCCGCCTGCGCCCGGAGGGCATGGTCAACCCCGCGTTGGACACGGGAGAGGTCGAGGTCGCTGCGGGAACGCTCGAGGTCCTGTCCGAGTCCGACACCCCGCCCTTCCCGATCGAGGACCGGATCGAGGCGGGCGAGGATCTCCGGTTGAAGTACCGCTACCTGGACCTGCGCCGTCCGGAGATGACGACGATCCTTCGGCTGCGTCACACGATCAATCGCCTCATGCGCGAGCACATGGACGCTCTCGGGTTCGTGGAGGTCGAGACGCCGCTCCTCACCCGCAGCACGCCGGAGGGCGCCCGCGACTTCCTGGTTCCGTCGAGGACCTGGCCGGGCACGTTCTATGCGCTCCCGCAGTCTCCGCAACAGCTGAAGCAGATGCTGATGGTCGCCGGCCAGGACCGCTACTACCAGATCGTCCGGTGTCTCCGTGACGAACGCACCACCGCCGAACGCGGGCTCGAGTTCACGCAGCTCGACGTGGAGATGTCGTTCATCGATGAGGAGGACATCATCGGTGTGATCGAGCCGCTGTACGCGCGCATCGTCGCCGAGACGCAGGGCGCCGAAGTGCGTACGCCGTTCCCGCGGTTGACGTTCGACGAGATGCTCGAGCGTTTCGGCTCCGACAAGCCCGACCTGCGGTACGGGATGGAGCTGATCGACCTGGCCGACACATTCCGCGCGACGGGGTTCAAGGCGTTCGCCTCGGTGCTGGCTTCCAAGGGCCGGGTCAAGGCGCTGGTCGCTCCCGGGGGGGCCTCCCTGTCCCGCAAGGAGCTCGACGATCTCGTCACCGAGACGAAGGGCCGGGGCGCGGCCGGCCTCGTCTGGATGGTCGTCGAGCCGGAGGAGATACGGTCGCCCGTGGCCAAGTTCCTCACGCCGCAGGAGCTGGAGGAGCTCGCGGCCGCGACCGGAGCGCGTCCTGGCGACCTGATCCTGATCGTCGCCGATCGGGAGGACCGGGTGCACGTGGCGCTCGACGCCCTCCGGCGGCAATTGGCAGCGCGTTTGGGCCAGATCCCCGAAGGGGAGTGGGCGTTCTGCTGGATGGTTCGCCCGCCGCTGTTCGAATGGAGCGATGAGGACGATAAGTGGGTCTCGGTGCACCACCTGTTCACGGCGCCGGTGGACGACGCCGATCTCGAGCCTTCAACCGCGAAGGCGCGCGCCTACGATCTGGTGCTCAACGGCTTCGAGGTCGGAGGCGGCAGCATCCGCATCCATCGCCCCGACGTGCAGGCGAAGGTGTTCAACGTGCTCGGCATGTCGCACGACGAGTCGCAGGAGAAGTTCGGTCACGTGCTGACCGCTCTCGGGTTCGGCGCTCCTCCTCATGGAGGGATCGCCATGGGGATCGACCGCCTGGTGATGCTCATGGCCGGCAAGGAGGCGATCCGGGACGTGACGGCGTTCCCCAAAGCCCAATCGGGAGCCGATCCGCTGACCGGAGCCCCCGCAGCGGTCGATGCGCTGCAACTGCGCGAACTGGGGCTGAAGGTGCTGGAGCAACCGAAGAAGGAGCGCTGACGCCATGGCCGTGTTGACCGACGAGGCGATCCGGCTGCTCCAGGGCAAGAACCTCGCGTACCTGGCGACCACGAACGAGGACGGGTCCCCGCACGTCATGCCGCTATGGGTCGACGTCGACGTCGAGCGCGACCTGGTCCTGTTCAACACCGCGGACGGCCGGCAGAAGGCGCGGAACGTCCGCCGCGACCCGCGAGTGATGATCGCCTGTCACGACCCGGCGGACCCCTGGCCGCCGTTGTATGTGCGCGGCGTGGTGGAGCGCATCACCACCGATGGCGCCGACGAGCACATCGACTTCTTGTCTCGGAAGTACTCCGGGGAGCCGTGGGTGTCCAAACCCGACCAGGTCCGTGTGATCCTCGAGGTCCGTCCGCACCACGTCGCGTTCCCACGCATCTAGATCCATGGCCGAACTCACCGACCACGACGTCGCGATCCTCAAGGGGCAGAACTTCGCGCACTTCGTCACGCTCAACGAGGACGGCTCGGCGCACGCCGCCCCGCTCTGGATCGATGTCGACGACGACGGTCACGTGTTGGTCAACAGCGCTGTCGGCCGGAAGAAAGACCGCAACATCCGGCGGGATCCTCGGGTCGTGGTCTCGGTGCACGCGCAGGACGACCCGTACACCTGGACGGCGATCAACGGGACGGTCGTCTCGATCGAGACCGGTGAGGAGGCCGAGCAGCACATCGACACCCTCAATCAGAAGTATCACGACGGCGAACGCTGGGAGTACGTGCCCGGTTCGGTGCGCGTGCTCTACCGGATCCGCCCCGACCGGATCGTTCGGGGATAGGTCGATCGTGGCGGACGCCCCCCTCGCGGCACGGATGCGGCCCCGGACGTTCGAGGAGTTCGTCGGTCAGACCCATGTCGTCGGCCCCGGCGCCGCGCTCACCAAGCTGGTGGCTGGCGGCAACCTTCCGTCGATCATCCTGTGGGGTCCGGCAGGCACCGGGAAGACCACCCTGGCGCATCTGCTCGCCGACGCGGTCGGGGCCGACATGATGCGGCTCTCGGCGGTTTCGTCCGGCGTGGCCGATGCACGCAAGGTGATGGAAGGGGCCAAGGGCGGGCTGTTCCGAACGGTCCTCTTCGTCGATGAGGTCCATCGATGGTCCAAGGCGCAGCAAGACGTGCTGCTCCCGGCGGTCGAGGCCGGGACGGTGACCCTGATCGGCGCCACCACCGAGAATCCCTACTTCTCGCTGAACACCCCACTCCTCTCGCGCTGCCTGCTCCTTCGGCTGGAGCCGCTCGGCCCCGACGAATTGAAGACGCTGATGCTGCGTGCGCTGGACGACCCCGAGCGAGGGCTCGGCCGGATCGACGTGAAGGTCACCGACGAGGCGCTCGACCACCTGGCCGAGATCGCCGGCGGCGATGCGCGGATGGCGCTCACCGGCCTGGAGGCGGCGGTCCTCGCGGCGCAGGGTTCGGGCGAGGCCGAGGTCACCCGGGATCGCGCCGCGGAGGCCGTCCAGCGGAAGGCCGTGGTGTACGACCGGCAGGGCGACGCGCACTACGACGTGATCAGCGCGTTCATCAAGAGCATCCGCGGCTCCGATCCCGACGCCGCCCTCTTCTGGCTGGCACGCATGCTCGAGGCCGGTGAGGACGCGCGCTTCATCGCGCGGCGGATGATCGTGCACGCGTCGGAGGACATCGGGCTCGCGGACCCGCGCGCGCTCCTGATCGCGTCGGCTGCCGCCCACGCCGTGGAGCACGTGGGACTCCCCGAGGCGCGGCTGAACCTCGCGGAAGCGGCGATCTACCTCGCGCGCGCCCCCAAGTCGAACAGCGTCTACACGGCTCTGGCCAAGGCGATGGAGGACGCCGCGAGCGCGGACGCGGTCCCCGAGCACCTCCGCGACTCGTCCTATCCCGGCGCGAAGCGTCTGGGTCACGGCAAGGGCTACAAGTACCCGCACGACTTCCCCGGACACCAGGTCGAGCAGGAGTACCGTCCGGTCCGCTTCCAGGGTACGAAGTACTACGACCCATCGGGCGAGGGCGAGGACACCTAGGCGGCGCGTTCGGACAGGGAAGCGTCGGGCGGGTCCCGTGGGTATGCTACGCGGCGACCCAGGCACGACCGACCATCGACCACGAAGGGGACGAGACCATGGGGTACCTCGCGCTCAACGCCGGCGACACCGCGTTGATCATCCTGGCGGCGTTCTGGGGACTGCTGGTGCTGTTCCTGTGCATCGTGCTGCTCAACACGTTCCGCGTCCTCGAGAGCACCAAGATGATGATCGACTCGACGCGCGAGGAGACCGTCCCCCTCCTGCGCGAGGTCCGCGGATCGGTGGAGCGGACGAATCGCGAGATCGATCGCATCGACGGCATCCTCGAGCGGGTGGAACGCGTGTCCGGTCTGGTCGAACAGGCGGCGGCGAGCCCGCTCGTGAAGATCATCTCGGTCGGGGCCGGCCTGCGGAAGGGCGCGAGCCGGTTCAAGAAGAGCAAGCCGAAGACACCGCCGGCCGGCTAGGGGAGCGCCGTGTTCCGCCGGGGGTTCTGGGTGGCGCTGGGTCTGGGCGCCGGCGCGACCAGCGCGATCATCGCGTCCCGGTGGGCGCGCAAGCAGGCAGATCGCGTGGCGCCGGCCACGATCGCGCGCGAGGCGAAGGGCGGGCTCCTGGACCTGGGCAAGCTGGTCTCCGAGTCGATCGCCGAGGGGCGCCAGGCCATGGAGGATCGCGAACGTGAACTCAAGGCGCAGTTGCCGGCGGCGGACTTCACCGACGTTCCGCCGAACCGGCCCGACTGACTTCCAGCGGGGCGGAACAGGATCTAAGCGCGCCCCCGCCGCCCTGGCGGTCGCCCTCGATAGACTCCGCGGCGTGGAGAGCCAGCGCATCCGGGAGACGTTCCTCTCGTTCTTCGAGCAGCGGGGACATCGCCGCGTCCCGTCGTCGTCCCTGATCCCGCCACCGGAGTCCGGCTTGTTGCTCGCGAACGCCGGCATGAATCAATTCATCCCGTACTTCCTGGGACAGGCGCCGCCGCCGTTCCCGCGGGCGACGTCCTGCCAGAAGTGCTTCCGCGCCAACGACATCGAGAACGTCGGGCACACCGCGCGCCATCTGACGATGTTCGAGATGCTCGGGAACTTCTCGTTCGGCGACTACTTCAAGGCCGACGCGATCCCATGGGCTCACGGGCTAGTCACCGAGGGATTCGGGATCGACCACGACCTGCTGTGGGTCACGGTCTACGAGGATGACGCCGAGGCGGAGTCGATCTGGATCGACGCGGCAGGCATAGCGCCCGAGCGGATCGTGCGCCGCGGCCGCCTCGATAGCGAGGGACAGCTCGCGAACTACTGGCACACGCACGCCGCCGGGCCGGGCGGGCCGTGCTCGGAGATCTTCGTCGACCGCGGCGCGGGATATGGGCTCGACGGAGGGCCCGATGTCGACGAGGACCGCTTCATGGAGATCTGGAACCTGGTGTTCATCCAGGACCAGGTCGACGCGAACCTCGAGATCGTCGGCGAGCTCCCCGCGAAGAACATCGACACGGGGTCGAGCCTCGAGCGCGTCGCCACGCTGCTGCAGGGCAAGGACAACTACTTCGAGACCGATGCGTTCCGTCCGCTCTTCGAGGTGGTCGAGTCGCTGTCGGGCAAGCGGCACGGATCGGACGAGCGTGACGACGTGTCGCTCAAGGTGATCGCCGAGCACGGCCGCGCGACCACGTTCCTGATCGCCGACGGGGTGCAGCCGTCGAACGAAGGGCGTGGTTACATCCTGCGGCGGATGCTCCGTCGCGTCGTCACGCACTCGCGCCGGCTCGGGATCGAAGGGCCAGTCCTGGAGCCGCTGATCCGACGGACGACCGAGCTCTGGGGTGATGTCTATCCCGAGCTCCGGGAGAACGAGGCGTTCGTGCTCCAGGTGGCGACGGGGGAGGAGGAACGGTTCGCCGCGACCCTCCGCCAGGGACTCCAGCTCTTCGAGCGGGCTGTGACGCAGAACGAGGAGCGCAAGGTGTTGTCGGGTGACGACGCGTTCAAGCTTTCTGACACGTTCGGTTTCCCGCTGCAGCTGACGGAAGAGCTGGCGGCCGAAGCGGGACTCGAGGTCGACGTCGACCGGTTCACGGAACTCCTGGAGCAGCAGCGGATGCGCGCGCGCGCCGCCGCGAAGAAGGTCCCCATCGGGATCGATGCCGGTGCGGTCCCGCCGACCGAGTTCGTCGGCTATCGGCAACTGGAGAGCGATGCGCAGATCGTCGCGATGCTCGACGCCGAGAGCCGCGAGCTCACGGTGGCCGAGGAAGGTGAGGACGTCCGAGTCTTCCTGAACGTCTCGCCGTTCTACGCGGAGGGCGGCGGCCAGATCGGCGACCACGGCATCATCCGCACGGCGACCGGCATGATCCGCGTGGTCGACGCCCAATGGGCCGGCCCGGACGCGATCATGCACGTCGGGCTGGTGGAGTCCGGGGAGATCCGTGGTGACCAAGAAGCCCACGGTGCGGTCGATGCGTCCCGGCGGGAGGCCACGGCGCGCGCTCATACGTCGACGCACATCGTCCACTGGACGCTGAAGCATCTGCTTGGAGACCACGCGCGTCAGGCCGGATCGCTCGTCGCCCCCGGACGCCTCCGGTTCGACTTCCCGCACCCGTCGGCGGTGCCGCATGAGCTCTTGGAGGAGGCCGAGTTGGAAGCGAACCGTCGTCTGGCGCTCGACGATGCGGTGCGCATCTACGAGACGACGTTCGATGAGGCGAAGGCCCAGGGCGCGATCGCTCTGTTCGGCGAGAAGTACGGCGACCTGGTTCGCGTGGTCGAGGTGGGGGACTATTCACGGGAGCTGTGTGGCGGGACGCACGTCCATCGCACGGGCAACGTCTCGCTGATCAAGATCCTGCACGAGGGCTCGATCGGCGCGGGTATGCGCCGCGTCGAGGCCCTGGTCGGTCCCGATGCGCTCCGCGAGATCAACGCGGAGCGCGCGCTCCTCCAGGGGTTGGTCGCAGCCCTCGGGAGCACGGACCCCGGTTCCGCGGTCGAGCGCGCGCGCCAGCTCGTGGAACGGGTCAAGCGGCTCGAGACCGAGCTCGGCAAACTCCGGCAAGGTGACGTGGCGTCCCGCGTGGATCAGATCGTTCGGCAGGTGTCGCAGGTCGACGGTGTGCAACTGATCACGGCGCTCGAGGAGGTGGACGCCGACGAGCTCCGCGAGCTGGCGCAGAAAGTGGTCGGCAAGTTGGAGGGTGACGGCGGCGCGGCCGTCGTCCTCGGATCCAACGCGAACGGGAAGGCGTTGATCGTGGCCGCCTGCAGCCCCCGGCTCGTGGAGCGCGGCGTGACGGCGCCCGAGCTTCTCGACGTGGCCGCGAAACAGATCGGTGGCGGTGCGGGAGGCAAGCCCACCATGGCGTTCGCGGGCGGCCCCGACGGAGCCGCCGTCGATCACGCGGTCCAGGGCATCCCCGCGCGTCTCTCGGAGCTCTTGGCAGGCAAGTAACATGGGCCAAACGGTGAGGCCCGGCCGCGTGCTCGGTCTCGATCTGGGCGACGCCCGGATCGGGGTAGCGATCTCGGACGACGACCGCCGGATGGCGGTGCCGATCGGCACTATCCACACGGGCGCTCCGGCGGACCTGAAGGCCATCGCGACACTGGTCGACGAGCAAGCCGCCACCGTGGTGGTGGTGGGGCTGCCGCTTTCGATGACAGGGGATCGCGGGCCGGCGGCCGTGAAGGCCGGAGCGTTCGCCGACGCGCTCCGATCGTTCCTCGACGTCCCCGTGGAGTTGCACGACGAGCGGCTGTCGACCGTGGAGGCCGAGCGCGCGTTGCGCGAGGCGGGCGTCGGCGGCAGAGAGCGACGGGGTGTGGTCGATCGATCCGCGGCGACGGTGATCCTGCAAGCCTGGCTCGACGCCCACCGCTGACGCGGCGCGCCCGTGATGCGCAGGGCTGGGTATCCTCCCAACCCGTGGAGCAGGGACAGCCTCGCCGGTCGGACCGGCATGACGATCCGGACGGCCGGCCGCACCGCGGCGCGCTCCTGGCGCTCCTCGTCGCATTCCTGGTGCTCGTCGGCGGCGTGGTCGCGGCCGGCGCCTACTACGGACACTGCAAGGGCGCGAGCGGGCCGAAGCGCGACGTCGCCTTCACCGTGGCGCCCGGATCGTCCGGTGAGGAGGTCGTGACGCAGCTCCACGACCTCGGCGTGGTGCGATGCGGCGGGATCGTCGGGCGGATCCTGCTGCGAGGTACCGGAAAGGCCGATGCGATCAGGGCCGGCAGCTACACCCTCACGACCAACATGACGCTCGACGAGGCGATCACGGCGCTGTCGACACCCCCGCCTGCGGTACCGACCGTGCGGCTGACGATCCCCGAGGGCTACCGGCTGACGCAGATCGCGGAGCGGGTGCACGAGGAGTTGGGCATCCCGCAGGACCGGTTCCTGACCGCGGCCCAGGGTAAGGACTGGTCCCTCGCGCCGTACTTGCCCGCCGGGAAGGGGACGGAAGGATTCCTGTTCCCTGAGACGTATCAGTTCGCGAAGGATGCGACCTCGAACGACGTGATCCAACGCCTCCTCGATCAGTTCAACACGGAGGCGAAGGGGCTCGACTGGGGGAACGCCAAGGCCCTAGGTGTGTCCGACTACGAGATCGTCGTCATCGCCTCGATGATCGAGCGCGAGGCGGCGGTGGCGTCGGATCGCGCGAAGATCGCCGCGGTCATCTACAACCGGCTCGCCATCGGGATGCCCCTCGGTATCGACGCGACCATCGGCTACATCGACCCGGACCCCTCGAACGGACTCACCGCGTCGGACTTCGCGATCGACAGCCCGTACAACACACGGCTGCACACGGGCTTGCCGCCGACGCCGATCGCCAGCCCCGGGATCGCGTCGCTCCGCGCCGCGCTGGCTCCCGCCGACGTTCCATACCTGTACTACGTGCTGTGCGGCAACAACGGCAGGCACCGGTTCAGCGTGACCTACCACCAGTTCCTGGCCGACAAGGCCCGATGCATTGGCTGACGCGGCCCCGGGAACGCGCGTAAGTGGTTCGACAAGGACCGTGGGCATCATCGGCTGGCCCGTCGCGCACAGCCTGTCGCCCGCCATCCACAACGCGGCGTTCGCCGCGATGGGGCTCGACTGGGTCTACGTCCCGCTCCCGGTGCATCCGCTGCATCTGGCCGCGGCGCTCGGCGGGATCGCGTCGATGGGGTTCGTGGGAGCGAACGTGACCATGCCGCACAAGGCGGCCGTTGCCGGGCTGGTCGACGAACTCTCCGACGATTCGCGACGGCTCCATGCCGTGAACACGATCGTCTGCGAGGGAGAGCGCCTGAGGGGAGCGAACACCGATGCGCCCGGCTTCGAACGCTTCCTCCGGATGGACGTCGGCTTCGACCCTTCCGGGCGCGACGCGCTGATCTTCGGGGCCGGCGGGGCAGGTCGAGCATGCGCGCTCGCCCTCGCGCGGGAAGGGGTGTCTTCGATCACTGTCGCCGCCCGGGAGCCGGCGCGCGTGGAGGACGTCGAGGCCGCGCTCGACGGCGTGCGAACCGATGTCCGTGCGGTGGGATTCGATGGCGCGGTGAGCGTGCGCGCGGACCTGATCGTGAACGCCACGCCGTTGGGCGCGCGAGGGGAGTCGCTCCCGGTGCCCCCCCTCGGTCCCGACATGCTCGTCGTCGACCTCCTCTACCACCCGGCCGTGACGCCGCTCCAGCTCGAGGCCCGCCGCGCGGGCGCCACGGCGTTCGGAGGCATCGGGCTCCTCCTGCACCAAGCCGCTCTCTCCTTCGAGCTGTGGACGGGGCAGCAGCCTCCCCTCGAGGTCATGTCGGCGGCAGCGCTCGCCTCGCTGTCCGACCCCGACTGACCGACCCTCCTCCGGCTCCGGCCGTTCACCAGCTTCATCCGGGCCGGATGCTCAAGCGTTCGCCACGGTCCGACGATGTGTGGGGTAGGCATATGGATGACTACTCGGCGCTCGCGTATCGCATCGCGGGCGGCGTCGCCGACGTGCGCGGCTGTCTCATCCTCTCCAGGGACGGGCTGATCCTCGGCTCCTACCCGGACGACGAGACGGCCGTGAAGCCGGCCTGGGTCAGGTTCGCTTCGCTCGGGGATCCCGAGCGCAGCTTCGTCGAATTCGGCGACCAGGTCTGGGTCTACGTCAGACGGCCCGCGTACGGTGCATTCGCCGTGGCCAACGCCGGCGTCCGCCCCGGCCTGGTGATCGATCAGCTCGAGGGCATCCTTACCTCCGCCGAGGAGTCCCGGAACCGCCGCGACACGCTCCGCGTTCCCGAGGCGTCGGGTGGGCCCCGGAGCGATGCGCCGACGTCGTCGTACAAGCAGTCGACGAACGGCGACTCGACTTCGACCCCCCCGGCCCCCGACAGCGCCCAGGCTCGTCATTGGGCCCGGACCGCCCAGCCCGGCGTGGACGGCAAGCCCGCCGCGTCCACCAGGGAGGCGATGGCCGAGGTTGCAAGCGGTGTCGGCCGCTCGGGGGATGCGGCCGGTGCGCAGGAGTCCGGGTCCGATTCGGCGGATGCCGTCGAGCCGGCCGCGAACGGCGCTTCTGGGAAGACGGGCGCCGCCGGGGCGGAGGGGACGTCAACCTCCGGCTCGGACGCGGAGGGCACGGCCGGCGGCGATGCCTCCGACACGAACGAACGCAACGGTAAGGACAAGCCGCTACCGATGGAGCTCGACGCCGACGCCGAGGTCGATCCGGTCATGTTGGCCAAAGAGTTCTCGGGCCTGCTTCAGGTCGAGAGCGGTGATGACGAAGTTAGTTCCTGACGACCTAGACCGAACGGACGCCGGTAGCCCGACATGACTACGGTCAAGCGAAAGGCGAAGCAACTCGGACAGATCCTGATCGAACAGGGTCTCATCACTGCTGCGCAACTGGAACAGGCGCTCGAGGAGCATCGCAAGACTCCCAAGTCCCTCGGCCGTGTCCTGATCGACCTCGGGTTGATCAAGGAGGCGGACCTGGTCCGCGCGTTGGCCGAACAGGTCGGGTTGGAGTTCGTCGACCTGGCCGACTATCACATCGACCCCTCGTCCACGATGTTGCTGCCCGACGCGCTCGCGCGTCGGTACCGCGCGATCCCGATCGGGGAACGCGACGGCAAGCTCCTGGTCGCGATGTCGGACCCCGCGAACGTCTATGCGCTGGACGACATCCGCACGATCACGAACCGCGACGTCCAGCCGGTGGTGGCGACAGCCGCCGACGTGGAGCAGGCGATCCAGAAGTTCGCCGGCATGGACGGACAGGTCGAAGCCCTTGCGTCGCAGGCCTCCGAACAGCTCGAAGGCGACGACGAACAGCTCGAGGCCGCGCTCGAGGAAGCCCCGATCGTCAAGCTCGTGCAGGCGATCATGACGCAGTCGGTGGGAGACCGTGCCTCCGACGTCCACATCGAGCCGACCGAGCGGGACGTCCGCGTCCGGTTCCGCGTGGACGGCGTGCTCCACGACGTCATGCACTCGCCCAAGAACATCCAGGGCGGCCTGATCAGCCGGCTGAAGGTCATGGCCGACCTGAACATCGCGGAGAAGCGGGTGCCGCAGGACGGCCGCATCAGCATGCGGGTCGGCGGGCGCACGCTCGACCTTCGTGTCGCGACGCTGCCCACCGTGTACGGCGAGAAGATCGTCATCCGTGTGCTGGACAAGTCCCAGGCGTTGTTGCGCCTGGAGGACCTGGGCTTCTCCGACGACGCCTACAAGCGGTTCTCCGCGTCGTTCAGCAAGCCGTACGGCGCGATCTTGGTGACCGGGCCGACCGGTTCGGGGAAGTCGACCACCATGTACGCGACGCTCAACATCTTGAACCAGGAAGACCGCAACATCATCACGGTCGAGGACCCGGTCGAGTATCGGCTGGACGGTGTCAACCAGATGCAGGTGAACCCGAAGGCCGGGCTCACCTTCGCGTCGGCCCTGCGGTCGATCCTTCGTGCCGACCCAGACATCGTGCTGATCGGTGAGATCCGTGACAAGGAGACGGCCACGATCGCGATCGAGGCCGCCCTCACCGGTCACCTCGTCCTTTCCTCGTTGCACACGAACGACGCCGCATCGGCCATCTCGCGGCTGGTGGAGATGGAGGTCGAAACGTTCCTGGTGGCGTCGGCGATCGACTGCGTCGTCGCTCAGCGCCTCTTCCGGATGCTCTGCGAGCGATGCAAGGAGGCCTACAAGCCCGAGCACGCGGAGCTGGTCGCCGCCGGCTACCCGGACTGGCTGATCCCGGAGATCGACACGCTGTTCCATCCGGCCGGCTGCTCGGCGTGCTCGAACACGGGATACCGGGGACGTGCAGGTTTGTACGAGGTCATGCCGATGACTGAGGAGATCCAGCGGCTCACGGTTGACCGGGCATCTGCCGATGAAATCCGGAAGACCGGGATCGAGCAGGGAATGATGACGCTTCGTGACGACGGTCTGGAGAAGGCCCGCATGGGCCGGACATCCATCGGAGAGATCGCAAGGGTGGTGAAGTGAGATGGTGATGCAAGCAGATCAAGGCGACGTGCAGATCCCAGTCCCGGAACTGCTCACCGCGCTCCTGGAGGTCGGCGGTTCGGACCTCCACCTTACGGCGGGGAGCCCGCCGGTGGTGCGCGTGAACGGTGAGCTGGAGCGGCTCGACAAGTACCCCGAGCTGACCCCGCGATCGCTCCAGGGCATGATCTACGCGATCTTGCCGCAGAAGCTCCGCGAACGGTTCGAGCAGGAGTTGGAGCTGGACATGTCCTACTCGCTGCCGGGCCAGGCGCGGTTCCGTGTGAACGTCTACCAGCAGCGTGACGCGCTCGGCGCGGCGTTCCGGCTCATCCCGTTCGAGATCAAGAAGCTCGATGACCTGGGTCTGCCGGGCGTCGTGGCGGACCTCGCCCGGTTCCCACGAGGGTTCGTCGTGGTGACGGGCCCGACCGGTTCGGGCAAGTCGACCACGCTCGCCGGCATGGTGGACGTGGTCAACGAGGAGCGGGCCGGCCACATCATGACCGTGGAGGACCCGATCGAGTTCCTGCACAAGCACAAGAAGTGCATCGTGAACCAGCGCGAGGTCGGCGCGGACACGCACGGGTTCGGCCAGGCCCTGAAGCACGTCTTGCGTCAGGACCCCGACGTCATCCTGGTCGGTGAGATGCGAGACCTCGAGACGATCTCGACCGCGATCACGGCGGCCGAGACCGGCCACCTGGTCTTCGCGACCCTGCACACCCAGGACGCTCCGCAGACGATCGACCGCATCATCGACGTGTTCCCGCCGCACCAGCAGCAGCAGGTCCGGGTGCAGCTGGCGACGACGCTGCAAGGCGTGGTCACGCAGCAGTTGCTCCAGACGACCGACGGTCACGGCCGCGTGGCCGCGGTCGAGGTGCTGGTCACGACGCCGGCCATCCGCAACCTGATCCGCGAGGGCAAGGTCCACCAGATCTACTCCGCGATGCAGGCCGGCGGTCGCTACGGGATGCAGACGATGGACATGTCGATCGCCGCGCACGTGAAGGCCGGTCGCATCAACCAGCAGGTGGCGTTCGAGCGTTGCCACGATCCCGAGGAGCTCCAACGTCTGGTCGGCGGTATGTCCGCTCCGCCTCCGATGGACGGCGGCGGGGCCATGGCGATGGGCTCGATGATGTCCGGAGGCGACTATGTCTGAGTCCTACGCGTACAAGGTCCGGGACAAGTCCGGGAACCTCGTCACGGGGACCCTCGTCGCCGACAACGAGCGCTTGGTCCTCGAGCGCCTCCGCGAGATGGGCTACACGCCCGCTCGAGGTCGGCAAGGAGAAGAAGGGTCTCAACTTCGAGATCAACCTCAAGGCCCAGAAGATCAAGCTCAAGGAAGTCGCGATCTTCTCCCGGCAGTTCGCCACCATGGTCAACTCCGGTCTGCCGATCCTGCGCGCGCTCTCGATCCTGTCCGATCAGGTCAGCAACAAGGAGCTCGCGAAGACCCTGACGCTCGTCCGCAACGACGTCGAGCAGGGTTCGAGCCTGTCGGTGGCCATGGCGAAGTTCCCCAAGGCGTTCAACGATCTCTACATCGCCATGGTCAAGTCGGGCGAGACGGGCGGCATGTTGGACGACGTGCTGCTCCGGCTGGCGGACGTGCTCGAGCGCGAGGTGCACCTGCGTCAGAAGATCAAGTCGGCCATGACGTATCCGGTCGCGGTCGTCGCGCTGGTGGTCCTGATCATGTCGGCGATGCTGCTGTTCGTCGTGCCGCAGTTCAAGACCATCTACACGCAGCTCGGCGGCACCTTGCCGTTGCCGACACGGGTCCTGCTCGATGGCGTCGGACGCGGTGAAGAAGTACTGGTACTCCTCATCATGCTCGACGTTCGTGTTCGTGTTCTTCTTCAAGCGGTACAAGAAGACCGAGTCCGGACGGGCGACGCTCGACGCGCTCAAGCTGAAGATCCCGATCTTCGGCACGCTCTTCCACAAGACGGCGTTGTCCCGCTTCTCCAGCACGGCCGGGATGCTGCTGCGATCGGGCGTTCCCATCCTGCAGGCGCTGGACATCGTCGCGGACACCGTGAACAACAAGGTGATGTCGAAGGCGGTCGTCGACGTGCAGGCGAGCGTCCGCGAAGGTGAGTCGATCGCCAAGCCGCTCGCGAGGCACGCGGTCTTCCCGCCGATGGTCGTGCAGATGCTCGCGGTGGGTGAGGAGACCGGTCAGGTCGACACCATGCTCGACAAGGTCGCGAAGTTCTACGACCAGGAGGTCGAGGCGTCGGTCGACGCTCTGACGTCGTTGATCGAGCCGCTCCTGATCGCGATCATCGGTGGAGCCGTGGGAGCTGCCGTCATCGCGCTCTACATGCCGATGTTCAACATCATCAAGCTGATCCAGTAAGGCCACGTACGTAGTGTTCCGGTGGTTCTACGTACGTCGAACGATGGCTCTTGTCCCTCCGGTCCGCGTCGGCGGGCCGGAGGGGTAAACCCTCCCGGTATCCCTGCCGATATCCCGTGAAAGACGATGCGACGAGCGGGTTCCCGATCGTCGGGTCTGAGCGTGACGAGAGGAGGTGGCACCGGTGCTCCGCACGGATGCTGAGACGGTTGCGAGACGAGGAAGACGGATTCACCCTGATCGAGTTGATGGTCGTCGTGATGATCCTCGCGATCCTGATCGTGATGGGCTTGCCGACGTTCTCGGCGTGAAGGCTCGCTTCCAGGACCGAGCCGCCCAGACCGACCTCCGGAACTCGGTGCTTGCCGCGCGGATCATGTTCACGGACAACGCCACGTTCACCACAGCCACCTCGGGCGCGGCAGGGCTCGTGACCATCGTTCCGAACATGTGCTACGTGGCGGGTACCGCAGCGACGCTCTCCGTCGACACCGGCACCGTCGCGTGCGCGAGCGGATCGGGGAACGGGTCCATCAGCGTCGACTCGAACGCGACGCAGTTCATGGCCGCTCGGCTGTCCTCGTCGCAGACATGCTTCGTGATCCTCGATGCTACGACGGGCACGAAGTACGGCAAGACAACAGCGGCCAACTGCTACGCGGACTGGGCCACGCCGGTCAACGTGACCGCCACCACGCCCGCCGCTGCCGGCTGGTAGCCGACTACCTGCTCCCGGGTATTTCGACCCCGCATAGGTCTCGAGCTGTACGTTTACCTCAAGCGAAACCGTTCATCCGTCGAAGCTCCTCGCAGTGGGTGCACCAGAAGGCGCGCCCCATCTGAAGCGAGGAGTTGACAACATGCTCAAGCGCTTCATGCAGCGCAAGGCCGATGAGGACGGATTCACCCTCATCGAGCTGATGGTGGTCGTATTGATCATCGGCATCCTGATCGCCATCGCCCTGCCGACGTTCCTGGGTGCACGTACGAGGGCCCAGAACCGCGCCGCGCAGTCCGACCTTCGCAACGCCCTCGTGGCGGCGAAGACGATGTACACCGACAATAGCTCGTACGCGCTCGCCGACTCGGCGGCGACCGGCCTGATCACGGTTGAGCCGTCCCTGAACTACGTTGCTGTCGCCGCAACCGGAACCAATGTCTCGGTTGCCGCGATCTCAGTGACCCAGTGGGCAGCTGCGCGCTTGTCGGCTTCGGGCACCTGCTTCTACATCTCCGACAGCTCCACCGCCGGAACGAAGTATGGACAGACAGCTCCCGGAACGGCCTGCGCCGTTCCGACTATGGCGCTTGCCAACGTGGCCAGCTGGACTTAACCAGCACCGCGTAGCACACCGGACAAGGGGCGGTCCTCGGACCGCCCCTTCTTCGTGCCCTCATGACCCGATCCATACCGACAACACGCCACCGGGCCTCCGAGATCGCCGCTGCCTGACCGGGGTCCCGCCTACCCGCTTCCGGGTATTCCTAGGTCGAGGGTCCAGTTTTGCTTAAGCGAAACACTGAACCGACCGAAACCCCGTCTTAGTAGGCGCGTCAGAAGTCGCGCTCGATAGGGAGGGAGTTGAGCAACATGCTCAAGCGCTTCATGGAGCGCAAGGCCGATGAGGACGGATTCACCCTCATCGAGCTGATGGTGGTCGTTCTGATCATCGGCATCCTGATCGCCATCGCGCTGCCGACGTTCCTGGGTGCCCGCACCCGGGCCCAGAACCGCGCCGCGCAGTCCGACCTTCGCAACGCCCTCGTGGCCGCGAAGACGCTCTACACAGACAACAGTTCCTACCTCCTCGCCGTTGCCGGTGTGGTCGGTCCTCCGGCCACCGGGCTTCTAAGCGTCGAGCCGTCGTTGACCTATGTCGATGGAGCTCCGGCGGCCAACTCCACGGTCGTCGGTATCATCAACCCGCCCACTGCGACGACTTGGGCGGCGGCCCGGCAGTCGGCTTCCGGGATCTGCTTCTACATCTCCGACACTTCGACCGCCGGCACGAAGTACGGACAGGCAGCCGCGGCCGGCGCGTGCGCGTCTCCAACCACGGCGCTCGCCAACAACACGAGCTGGACGTAACCACCGTTGGAGGAGGGGCGGCCCTCGGGCCGCCCCTCGCTCCTAGTAGCGGTCCCTACCTCTTCCCAGGTATTCCTGGATCGAAGTGGGAACGCGCTCTCAAGAGCCACACAGATCCGACCGAAACTTCGCTTCAAGTGGCGGACCACATAGGTCTGCCGGAGGACTTGGAGAGGAGTTGAGGCAACATGCTCAAGCGCTTCATGGAGCGCAAAGAGGATGAGGACGGATTCACCCTCATCGAGCTGATGGTGGTCGTTCTGATCATCGGCATCCTGATCGCCATCGCGCTGCCGACGTTCCTGGGTGCCCGCACCCGGGCCCAGAACCGCGCCGCGCAGTCCGACCTTCGCAACGCCCTCGTGGCCGCGAAGACGATGTACACGGACAACAGCTCCTACGCGGCCGCCGACGCAACGGCGACCGGACTGATCACGGTTGAGCCGTCGCTGACCTACACCGCTGCCGCTGCGACGGGCCAGCTCGTCTCCGTTGCCGCGATCTCGGCGACCCAGTGGGCAGCTGCGCGCTTGTCGGCTTCGAACACCTGCTTCTACATCTCCGACAGCTCCACCGCCGGTACGAAGTATGGGCAGACAGCTCCTGGCACCGCGTGCGCCGTTCCGACCATGGCGCTCGCAGCGGCTGCGAGCTGGACCTAAGTCAGCCAGCACGAGCTTCGCAGGAGAAGGGCGGTCTTCGGACCGCCCTTCTTCCTTCTCGCGATCGTGTCAGAGCTGCCAGCGGGGGAGCCAGCCCAGCCGCTCGAGCCATGAGTTCGGTAGCCACCACGCGGTCCAGACGGGCATGAACGCCACGGCCACGAGGGCAGCGGTCGCGGCGAAACCGATCGCGAGGACCTTCCCGAGCGTGGCCGGGAGTCGTCGGAGGGTCGCTGCCACACCCACGCACATGAACGGGACGGCCGGCAGCATGTACCAGATGAACTGCGTCCTTCCGATCACGAACCACGGGAGGAACATGGCGGCATAGCCGCCGAAGACGACCGCGTCCCGCCACGTCGGCCGGCGGACGATCTGGACGAGTGCGACCGGCACGGATAGCAGGAACCCCCACCACAGCGCGGGATTCCCCAGCGCGATGACGACGCTCGACGAACCATCGCGCACCTCATGGAGGTACCGGACCGGATGCAGGAGGAGCGGCCAGGTCCATGGCTGCGAGTTCGCCGGCTGGACCGCGAGATGCCCTTGCTGGTAGTGAAGCATCGCGATCTGCAAGGTCAGGAAGTCGCGCAGGGCGAAGCCGTGCTGATAGAAGAACGCGCCGTAACTCAACAGGTAGACGGCGAGGGGAACGAGCACGAAACAGGCGAGGAGCGTTCCCCCGGTGGCGACGACTGAGCGTTCACCTCGCCGGTTTCCGGTGAACGCCCAGATCGTGCAGAGTCCGGCGACCAACGGCAGCGCGAACGCTCCAGACCATTTCGTCGCGACGGCGCACCCGAGGAAGATTCCCGCCCAGAGCCGGAAGCGGCGAGCCGAAGACGCGTTCGATCCGGCGCCATCGACCCGTCGATCGGAGCGATCCCATCCGCTCGCGATCGAGCACCAGGAAGAGCACCGCCGCGGTGATGAACGTCGTGAGGAAGATGTCGAGCATGGCCATGCGGCTCTGGACGATGTGCAGGCCGTCGAGCGCCAGCAGGAGCGCCGAGAAGCCGGCCCACCAGACCGAGCGCCAGAGGTGGAGCGCGAGGAGATAGAGCAAGGCCACACCCGCGATCCCGAATACCGCCGGGGGAGACGCCATCCGATCGAGCGCTGCCCCATCGGGCCGATCCCCAGCAACGCGATGATCCACTTGCCGAGCGGTGGGTGTACCCAGGTGGCTTCGTCAGCGATCCGCACGGCGGGAGGCTCGGCACCGATCGGGTCGACGGATCGCGCCTCCCAGATACGCGGCCGCGTCGAAGACGTAGTAGCTCTCGTCCCCATAGAGCTGGCCGGGCGCTCCCAAGTCCCCACAAGCCGAAGTCCGGCAGCGAGCAGCAGCACCAGGGCTGGGACGGCGAAGCGGCTGGGTAGCGCGACTCGGTGCACGAAACGATGATTCCATGCCCGAACGGCATTTCCGGCAGGGGAGCGGCTCGGGCTCAAGTCCCAACCGGATCGCTCCGAGATTAGACGTGGGGAAGGGGTGGCCCAGGAGGCTGCCCAGCCAGCTATACCCGGTTCCCGGTAATAGCCTTCCGCCTCCTCAAGCGTGCCCCCCGATATGCCGACGTCTAAGCGACGGACAGAAGGTGGTAGTCGACGCCATGATGGAAGCGATCTATCGCATCAGACGCCGAGCCTCGGGTCATGCCCAAGACGAGGCCGGCTTCACCATGGTCGAGATGGTCATCGCCATCTTCATCTTCGCGATGGTGATCACGGGTGTCGGTGTCGGTATGAGCAGCGCGCTGAACCTGACGCGGCAGAACCGGAACCGGTCGATCGCCGCGAACCTGGCCGCCCAGCAGATGGACACCATCCGCAGCACCGACTTCGACACGTTGGACCAGATGACGCAGCTCGTGCAGCCCGTGACCCTTACGCCGACGGCGACGGTCGAAGGGGTTCCCTACACCATCACCCAGGACACGGCGTGGGTCCGCAAGAACGCGACCGGAGCAGCCGCCGGACCTTGTCAGAGCCCGCCGACCGCGGCCAACCCGCTCGCCTACATCGCCGTCACCACGACGGTGACGTGGAATGACATGCACGGCGTGCTGCCCGTCCAGACGGATACGGTGGTCTCGCCGCCGGTCGGCGTCTACGACCAGACCGAGGGCCACATCCGCGTGACCGTCTTGAACGCAGCGAGCACGCCGGTCTCGGGAGCGATCGTCACGATCGACAATCCGACCGCCGGTGTCTCCGACACCGCGACCACCGGCGCCGACGGGTGCGCGTTCTTCGCGTACGAGCCGACCGGCGCATACACGGTGACGCTCTCGTCCGGCGTCGGGAAGGTGGACGGACAGGGAAGCGCGACGCCCAGTCAGACCGTGACCGTGAAGTCCGCTTCGACGAGCACCGTGCAGTTCGTATTCGACACGGCGGCGACCCTCTCACTCACCCTGTCGCCGAAGTCGGGGCCGGATACACGGTTCCGTCGACGGTGCCCATCTCGATCGCCAACACGGCGCTGAAGCCCAACGGCGTGTTGTCGTACGCCGGCCAGCGGAAGCCCACGCTCGATCCCCAGCCTGTTCCCGTACTCCTCCGGCTTCCAGGCGTGGGCCGGGAGCTGTTCCGACGCCGACCCGCAAGGCGTGAACCCGGTCGGCGGCCCGTACTACTCAGGCGCCACCCGAGACCCCGCGATCGCGATGACACCGGGTGGAACGAGCTCCGGCACGGTCGTGCTGCCGTCGACGAGCCTTCAGTTCAAGCGCACCTCCTGCCGGCAGCGCCACATACACGGTGATCGCGATCCACACCGCGGCGAGCGACACCGGCTGTCCGGTGGCCGAGACGTACACGCTCGCGACCGCCGACTCATGGCGGTCAGACACCACGACGGCCGTGAACGTCTCGTTGCCGTACGGGAGCCTGGACCATCCAGGTCAAGAACGGCGCATCCGTCAGGGCGTCGGAAGCGATCACGCTCAGCCCGCTGAACACGACACGTGGCCCGTCACCCCCTCGGTCTGCCAATTCAGCTCATGAGGTGGCTCAACGAACGACTCGCGCATCCCCGGTCAGAGGCCGGCGTCACGCTCGATCGAGCTCGTCGTCGTGTGCGCCGTGATGACGGTGATCCTCGGGTTCGTGACGCGAACCCTCGTGGTGATGCAGAACGCCTCGACGGGGTCGAGCCTGCGGCTGCAGAACCTGGACGAGGCGCGCGTCTTGATGGACCTCGTGAGCAAGGACATCCGGACCGCCGCTCGCATGACGCCGACCACGTCGCCGTTCGACGTGACCGCCTGCACCGCGAACGGTCAGGTCCAGCCGTGCGTGCCCGCCGGTTGGACGCCGGGCGGGAACGCGGCCCCTTACGTGGGCAAGTCGGAGCTCTGGTTCTACGCGAACCTCACGCTCGCGAACCAGTACACAGGCGTCGCCGTGCCCGGACATCGTGCACCTGTTCGTGGACTCGACGGTCAACCCGCCGGTCCTGAAGGAGCAGACGATCTCCGACGCCAACCCCACGACCGACGCCCCGCCGAACTGTTGGTACGGGGAGCACGCGCCCCCTACACGGGCACGTTCTCGACCCGCCTGGTGGGCAAGTACATCGTGAACGGCACGTCGAGCTGCATCACGCCCGACCCGGTGTTCGTCTACTGGTACGACGACGGGACCGGGACCCCCGCGGCACTACGCCACGCCCCGTGGCGTCGCTCGGTCGTCCAGCGGAGACGTTGCAGGTGAACGCGGTCGGGATCACGTTCGCCGTCCGCCAGTCGACCAACTACAAGGTCCCGTGCGCGACGCTCGTGAACCGCGTGCGCCTGGCGAACGTCGACTACAACCCGATCCCCAGCCCGATCCCTGAGATGAGGAAGCCCATGATGCTGTCGTTCCGACGCTGTGACCGAGGAAGAAGGGGTCGTGCTCGTCACCGTGCTGCTGGTGACGTTCGTGCTGCTCATCCTCGTGGCAGGGACGATGGCCTACGCGGTCGGCTCGCAGCCGCTCTCTCGTCGCGACCAGGACTGGAACGCGGCGCTCAGCGCGGCCGAGGCGGGTCTGGACGACTACCTCTACCGCTTGAATCAGAACGACCAGTACTACCTGTACGGCGCGGCTCCCACCTCGCTCGCCTGCGGGACCGGGCTGACGCTCACAGCGCCGCCCGACGGCAACCTGGCCTTCTCGCAGTGGGTGCCCGTGCCGGGGGCCACCAGCAACGCGACGTTCACCTACCGGGTGGATACATCCTGCCTCTCGCAGGGCGCAGTCATCGTGTGGTCGACCGGGAAGGCCGCGAACGTCACCCGCACCGTGCAGGCCACCCTCCGCAGGCGCGCGTTCATCGACTACCTGTACTTCACCGACTACGAGACCACCGACCCCGCGGCCTACCCGGTAGCAGGCTCCAACACCAACAACCCCACGTGGGCGCAGACCAATTGCGCGATGCACTGGTACGACGGCCGGCCGGGAGGACCTCCCGTACGACAACAGCCATTGCGTGGACCATGAACTTCGTTTCAGGTGACGTGATCAACGGTCCGATGCATTCGAACGACGCGATCTTGATCTGTGGGAGCGCCGACGTTCAACGGCAAGGTCACGACCAGTTGGCAAGGAGCCGGTACTCCGATCAAGCGATACCGTACGAACGGCGGTTGCGGCGGTACCCCGACGTTCGCCAACAGCGGCGACCCGAAGTACGCGGATCCGCTCACGATGCCGCCGAGCAACGCCGCGATCAAGGTCAAGGCAGACCTCTCCCTCGGCGGCGCGGGTTGCCTGTTCACCGGGCCGACGTCGATCACGTTGAACGCCGCCGGGACGATGACGGTCGTGAGCCCGTTCACGAAGGCAACCGCGACCTCCACGAACAACTGCGTGGGCGGCACGTTGGCCGCGCCGTCTACCCAAAGCCTGCCCGCGAACGGCGTGATCTACGTCCAGAACGTTCCGGCGGACCCGACCGACCCCAACTACACGGCTGCGTGTTCCGCCGTGCAGGAGATCGGCGCATCGGCCGGCACCACGGTCCTTCATCCGCTCGGATACCCGCAGAGGTACGACATCTCGCAGTACGGCTGCATGGACGGCGATGTGTTCCTCAAGGGGCCCTGAAGGGCCGTCTCACGATCGCCGCGGACAACAACATCGACATCATCGGCAATGTCACGTACCAAGGCGGGAGCCGGCGGCACCGACCTCTTGGGTCTGGTCGCGAACAACTACGTGGAGATCTACCACCCGGTCGGGCGACTGTGGATCGGGCAGCGCCCCTTGCGACAACGGGGCCAAGGTCAACGGCTACTACAACCTGGACGACGTCGCGGGCGGGCTCACGACGTCGTTCGCCAACCCCATCGGTCAACGCCGCGATCCTGTCCGTCAACCACTCGTTCCGCGTGCAGAACTATCAGTACGGTGAGGACAACCCGCTCGGGACGATCAGCATCTACGGCGCCATCGCGCAGGAATACCGTGGCACGGTGGGGACCGGCGGGACCAGCGGATACCTCAAGGCCTACACGTACGACCAGCGGCATGAAGTACCAGTCGCCGCCGTTCTTCCTGAACCCGATCGACTCCGCGTGGCAGATCGTCACCTGGGTCGAGTGCAAGGGCACGAGCAACGGCTCCATCCCGACCACCTGCCAGTGACGCTCGCCGACATCCCTGGTTGGCACTGAGGCCGGGGTAGGATTCGCTCCCTCGTGGACACGATGCTTCGCGCGATCATCGCCGCCGTCCTCGGTCTCGCTATCGGGAGCTTCCTGACGGTGGTCGTCGACCGGGTGCCCGAAGAAGGAGTCGATCGTCTCTCCTCGGTCGCGGTGCCCACACTGCGGCGCCGAAGATCCGCAACCGCGACAACATCCCCGTGCTGTCGTGGCTGATCCTCCGGGGGAGATGTCGATCGTGTAAGGCTCGTGTCTCCGCCCGGTACCCGCTGCTCGAGGCCGGAACCGCCGCGTCCTTCGCCGGCGTGGCGATCGTCTATCCGCCGATCTACCTCATCTTCATGCTCTGCGCGTTTTCGGCGGTCATGATCGTCGTGGGCGCGATCGACCTCGAGCTCAAGATCATCCCGAACAAGATCACGTACCCGGCGTTCCCGGTCTTCGCGGTGGCGATCGTCGTGGGGTGGGCGATCGGTCAGGACCTCGACCCCGCCCGGGCGGCGATCGGTGCCCTCCTGTACGGCGGCGCGTTCCTCTTGATCGCGATCATCGCGCCCCGGGGCCTCGGCATGGGTGACGTGAAACTCACAGGTCTGATCGGACTGGTGATGGGATCGCTCGGCCTGCGGTACGTCGGTGTTGCCGCCGGCGCGGCCATCCTCCTGGGTGGTCTCGGCGGCCTCGTCGCGCTGCTGGCCGGCCGCGGTCGCAAGAGCGCGATCCCGTTCGGACCGTTCTTGACGGCCGGCGCGCTCGTCGCGGTCTTCTGGGGTGAGCGCATCGCCGATTGGTACCTGCGCTCCTTCCCTCGTTAGACGCCCGAACACCCGTTCGGACCTGCGGAAACTTCCCCACGCGAGATGTTTGACTGCGGTTGTTCCCTGGTGTTTCGTAAGGGGCCTCATCGTGCCACTTGAGGCACATGAGCACCAACGTGGCACAAGTGCCACATGAGGTGACAAACAGCACTCGGAGGAGGGTGACCGCGTGAGCGAGTCGCAGCCGTTCGTTCCGGGCGGTCTCCTGACCGTGTCCGAGGTCGCGAGCGCGATGCGGGTCTCGAACATGACGGTCTACCGGCTGATCAAGAGCGGCGAACTTCCGGCCGTGCGCGTCGGCAAGAACTACCGGCTGCGCGAGACAGACCTGGAGCGCTTCTTAGAGGAGCGCTCCGTTCGGACGGAGGGTCCGTAATGGCGAAGGTGCGGGTCGGACTGGATATCGGCGCGACGGCTGTGCGCGCCGCCGAGCTCCAGGGCGGCGATACTCCCGTGGTCGTTCGGGCCGCGCAGGTGCCGTTGCCCGAGGGGGCGGTCGAGGCGGGCGAGATCCGCCAGCCCGAGATCGTGAGCGAGGCCCTGCGCGAGCTCTGGCAGCGCGGGGGCTTCAAGAGCCGCCAGGTGTACATGGGCGTCGGGAACCAACGGGTGGTGGTGCGCGAGATCGCGCTCCCGTGGTTGCCCGAGAAGGAGCTCCGAGCGTCGCTCGGGTTCCAGGCGCAGGAGTTCATCCCCATGCCGGTCGAGGACGCCGTCCTGGACTTCGATCCGCTCGGAGAGTTCGAGCAGGAGGGGCGCCGCATGCTGCGCCTCATCCTCGTCGCCGCGCAACGCGCGATGGTGAACACGGTCGTCGATGTCGCGCTCGCCGCGAAGCTCGAGCCGATCGGCGTGGACCTGGTTCCGTTCGCCATGGCCCGCGCGGTCGGCATGCCGGAGGTCGGCATGGAGGACGAGGAGGGTGGCGAAGAGGCCATCGTCGACATCGGCGCCACGGTCACGAACATCCTGGTCCACGAGAAGGGCGTGACGCGCTTCGTCCGGATCCTGCCGTCGGGTGGCCGGGACATCACGTTGGCGATCGCACGCAACTTCGGGGTCGAGGCCGACGTCGCCGAGCGGCTGAAGCGCGGCGAGGCCGTCGAGGGCGGTCCCGACCTGGAAGAGGTCCACCGCGCCGCCATGCAACGGGCGCAGAACTTCGTCGACGAGGTGCGGTCCTCGCTCGAGTTCTACACCGCCCAGACGCGTGGGGCCCGGATCGGGCGGGTCCTGGTGATCGGCGGCGGGTCGAAGTTGCAGGGCTTCCTCGAACTCCTGCAGGAACGGGTCCCCGCGACCATCGAGCGCGGCCACGTGTTCCGCCGGGCCAAGTCGCAGCTCTCCTTGTCTGAGGAGGCGCTCGCGGAGGCCGAGCCGGTGCTCGCGGTGGCCGTCGGCCTGGGCATCCCCGGGAGGCATTTCGCGTGAGTCAGGTCAACCTCCTTCCCCCCGAGCTTCGCGCCCGGCAGAAGACCAAACAGCTGACCACGTTGATCATCGGCGGCGGTGCGGCGGTGGTCGTGCTCCTCATCGCCTTCTGGTTCCTGCAGAGCCAGAAGCTGGCGGGCATCAACGACGACATCGCGGCGCAGAACAGCACGAACCAACAGCTCCAGGGCCAGATCGATCAGCTGCAAGACTTCCAGCAGCTCCAGGAACAGGCGGCGGCTCAGGAGGCATTGCTCGCGAAGGCCTGGGGTCGGTGAGGTGTCGTTCTCGGAGACGCTCATGGATCTCTCCCGCACGATCCCGTCGGATGCGTATCTCAACTCGTTCACCGCCTCACTCACTCCGCCGGTGACCGCGGGGGTCGTGGCGCCGACGACCACGACGTTCGTGGGAGCGTTCACGGCAGGTGGGGCGGCCGACGGGTTCGCGAGCTTGGCGAGCTGGATCACCCGCCTCGAATCGGTGAAGGGCCCGGGTGAACCCCTGGGTCTCGAGCGCTACCGAGACCGGTCCGAACACCGGCCTGTATACGTTCACCAGCGGGGTCGACCTTTCGCAAGACGCGCTCACGCCACGCGGAAAAGGGGACGTACAGGGTGGGGGGTAAGCGCGCGCCGCTCTTCGCGGGCATCGGCGTCGCCGTTGTCGTGGTGCTGGTGGCTTTCTTCCTGGTGTTGCCGAAGATGGGTCAGGTGAAAGACGCGAACGCCGCACTCGCCGACGCGCAGAGCCAGCAGGCGACGTTGGGCGCGCAGTTGGCGGCGCTTCAAGCCGCCCAGACCGATGCGCCGGCGAACCGCGAGACGATCCGTAAGGTCCAGCAGGCGATCCCGCCCACCGTCGACCAGCAGGGCTTCATGCTGCTGATGCAGAACGCGGCCGTGGAGTCGGGGGTCGATGTCGTCACGATCTCGCCGGGCAACCCCGTCTTCGACCCGGCCACCGGTCTTTCGACGGTGACGAACGCGATCTCGGCCACAGGGACTTATTTCGCGCTCACCGAGTTCCTGTTCAAGATCGAGACCCTCCCGCGCGCGGCGAAGACGACCTCCGTGGCGATCACACCGTCGCCCTCGGATACCAATGCGAGCCTCTTGACCCTCACCTCGTCGGTCGACATCTACACGAGCGATCAGAGCGCCGGTCCGGGATCGACCCCCGGTCCGACCCCAGCCGCTGGCTCGACGACCACGACGGCGACACCTCCCTCACCGGCGGCCGAGACGAAGCCAGGAGCCTGACGGATGCCTCTCAACGAACGCGACCGGAAGGCCCTGAAGATCGGCGGCATCGTGGCCGCCGTCCTAGTAGTCGCGCTGCTCGGTCTCGGACAACTCGGGAAGGGTGGCGGGTCTGCGTTGCCACCGCTCTCCGTGGGACCCCCGGTGAGCGGCGGTCCGACCGGCGTCACCGGCGTTCCCTCGACCGGACCGAGCGGGAGCGTGTCTCCCTCGCAGAGCGGCGGACCCGTCCCCAGTCCGATCTTCTCCGGGCCGCGACCCCTTCTCCCTGCCGCCCCAGTTCCAGGTCACGCCAGGAGGCACGGGTCCCGGTCCGACGGGCACGGGCCCCGGTCGACGGGCACCGGCCCTGGCCCGACCGGCACCGGCCCCGGTCCGACTGGCTCCGGTCCCGGACCGACCGGGCCGACCCTGCCGCCGACGAACGGGTCGTCGACGACGCATCGGAGGTCATGAGGTGGTGCTGATCGACACGTACACGGCCAACGGCGTACAGCACGCCTCGGTCTCGGTCGACGGCACCGTCTACCACCCGGCCGAAGGCGACACGTTCGCCGGAGGCAACTTCGAGCTGCGGGACGTGGCCGGCGACTGTGCCACGTTCCTGTACGGAGATCAGTCCTTCACGCTCTGCTTCGTCCCGTCGAAGTAGACGTTCAGGGTCCCGGCGATCCGCCCACGGGGGGAGCGGTCGCCGGCGCGGGGGCGGCCTCGTTCTTCGGGGCCGCCCCCGCCCATCAAGACCACGCCCCCGCCCATCCGGCGCCTGGTCCCGGTCCGTAAGATGAACGCCATGTTGCGGATGCTCACGGCCGGCGAGTCGCACGGCAAAGCGCTGGTCGCGATCGTGGAGGGCCTCCCCGCAGGCGTCGGGATCGTTCCGAAGGAGATCGCGGGGGAGCTGGCGAGGCGTCGCCATGGCTACGGGCGTGGCGGTCGCCAGCGGTTCGAGGCGGATCGGTTCGAGATCCTGACCGGTGTCCGCCACGGGAAGAGCTTGGGCTCTCCGGTCGCCATCACCATCCCCAATGTGGAGTTCGAGGCGAAGTACGCGGACCTGATGGCCGTCGAGGGCGCCGAGGATCCGGACGCGCGTCTCACCCGACCGCGGCCGGGCCACGCGGACCTGGTTGGCGCGCAGAAGTACGGGTTCGACGACGTTCGCAACGTCTTGGAGCGAGCCAGCGCCAGGGAAACGGCCGCGCGGGTCGCGGTCGGAGCGTGCTGCAAGGCGTTCCTCGCGGAGATCGGCGTCGGCGTGCTGTCGCACGTCGTGCAGATCGGAAGCGTGAAGCTCCCGGCTCGGTCGCGGGTCCCCGTCCTCACCGACCTGGACGCGATCGACGCCTCGCCGGTGCGCTGCACGGACGAGGCGACGGCCGACCGGATGGTCGCCGAGATCGATCGGATCCGGCGGTCGAGGGACACGGTGGGCGGGATATTCGAGGTCGTGGCCTACGGCGCTCCGCCCGGGCTCGGCTCGTACGTGCACTACGATCGCAAGCTCGACGCACGGCTCGCGCTGGCCCTGATGAGCATCCAGTCGGTGAAGGGCGTGGAGGTCGGCGACGGGTTCGCGTCGGCCGGTCGGACCGGATCGAACGCCCACGACGAGATCGTCGTTCGGGACGGGCGCATCGGGCGCAAGACGGCCCGCGCGGGCGGCATCGAGGGCGGCATGTCGACGGGCCAGCCGATCCGCCTGCGCGCCGCCATGAAGCCGTTCTCCACGGTTCCGCGACCGCTCGCCACCGTGGACCTGGCGACCGGCGCGGCCGCGGTCGCCATCAAGCAGCGGACGGATGTGTGCGCGGTCCCGGCAGGCGGGGTCGTGGGCGAGGCGGTCGTCGCGTTCGAGCTCGCGAACGCCGTCGTTGGAGAAGTTCGGCGGCGACTCGGTGGCAGAGGTGCAGCGGAACCTGGACGCCTACCGGGAGACGCTCGGATGATCGTCTACCTGGTGGGCATGCCGGGAGCCGGCAAGTCGGTCGTCGGCAAGGAGCTCGCCGGGCGGTTGGGTGTCCCGTTCATCGACCTCGATTCGGAGATCGAGCGTCAGGCGGGTTCGAGCGTCGCCGACATCTTCGCCGCCGAAGGAGAGGTGGCCTTCCGCGGGCGTGAGGCCGCTGCGCTCGACGGACGCGAGCATGCATGACCCGGCCGTGGTGGCGTGCGGGGGCGGCGTCGTCCTGGAGCCCGCCAACCGCATCACGCTGCGGAACACCGGCGTGGCCGTGTTCCTCGACGTGCCGCTCGAGGACCTCCGGTCCCGCGTGCATCCCGCCACGGACCGGCCCCTCATCCGGACGGAGGGTGACCTGGAACGCCTCCTGGCGGCTCGTGAGCCGCTCTACCGCGAGTTCGCGGCACACGTGGTCGACGGTACCGCCTCGCCCGCCGAGGTCGCCGACGCCATCGTGGAGGAGCTTCGTTGGTCCGCGTGACCGTCCCGATCCCGGGGCGGTCGCTACGACGTCTGCGTCGGCTCGGGCACGATCGCGTCGGTCGGTGCGTTGCTCCCGGAGCTTCCCGGCGCCTCCACTGCCTTCGTGGTCGCCGACCGCACGGTGTCGGCTCGCTGGTTGGAGCCGCTCGCAGCGGGCCTGAGCGAGGCCGGTCTCGACACCTTCCCCCTCGTGGTTCCGGCGGGCGAGGACGCGAAGACGCTGCGCGTCTACGAGACGTTGCTGCACCAGCTCGCGACCCAGGAGGCTCATCGTGACGATCCGGTGATCGCCCTGGGAGGGGGAGCGGTCGGCGATCTCGCCGGGTTCGTCGCCTCGACGTACATGCGGGGCGTTCCGTTCGTCCAGGTGCCGACCACGCTCCTGGCGCAGGTGGACGCGGCGATCGGCGGCAAGGCGGCCGTCAACCTGCCGGAGGGCAAGAACCTCGTCGGGGCGTTCGCGCAACCCCGGCTCGTCGTCGCCGACGTGGACACTTTGGCGACCCTCGGCGAACGCGACTTCCGGTCCGGCCTGTCGGAGGTCGTGAAGTACGCCCTGATCCTCGACGAAGAGCTCCTGGACAGGTTGGAGCGAGACCCGGGGGCGGTATTGGCCCGGGACACGACGACGCTCGAGTGGGTCGTGGCTCGCTGCGTCGCGGCGAAGGCACGGGTCGTGGCGGAGGACGAGCGGGACGACGGCCGGCGCCTGATCCTCAACTACGGACACACGCTCGGTCACGCGTTGGAGCGGCTCGACGCGTTCGCAGGCCGTTCCCACGGCGAGGCCGTGGCCGTCGGCATGGTGTTCGCGGCGCGGCTGGCGGAGGCTCGCGACGTCGCGCCCGACGGGCTCGCCGCCCGCACAGGAAGGTTGCTCGCCTCGTTCGGCCTTGAGACCGACGGATCGCTCCCGGACGTCGACGACGTCCTCTCGGCTTTCAGGCTCGACAAGAAGTATCGAGGTGGTGTTCGTTTCGTCCTCCTGGAGGACGTCGGACGTCCGATCGTCGTCGACGACGTCACCGACGATGAAGCTCGTAAGGTGCTCAGCGACATGGGAGCGGGCGCGTGAAGATCCTCTATCTGTTCGGTCCGAACCTCGGCGCGCTGGGGACCCGGGAGCCCGAGACGTACGGCACCCAGACGCTGGATCAGATCATGGCCGCGGTGACGGAGCGGGGACGGGGGATGGAGCACGACGTCTCATGGCGCCAGTCCGACCACGAGGGCGAGCTCGTCGGGTGGTTCCAGGGCGCGCGTGCCGATGGGATCGACGCGATCGTCGTGAACCCAGGGGCGCTGACCCACTATTCGTACGCGCTCCGAGATGCGATCGAGGCCTGCGGGATCCCGGTCCTGGAGGTGCACATGACGAACATCCATGCGCGGGAGGAGTTCCGCCGGACGTCGGTCGTCGCCGAAGTCTGCCGCGCGTCCATCATCGGCCTCGGGGCCGGTGGCTATCATCTGGCTCTGGAGGCGATGCCGTGGATCACCGAGTGAGGCGCGACGCACTGATCCCCGCGATCGAGGAGCAGGCGGTCGACGCCATGCTCGTGACGCGGCTGACGAACGTTCGGTACCTGACGGGCTTCACCGGATCGAACGCACAGACGATCGTGACACCGTCGGCCGGCCTGTTCTTCACCGACGGGCGCTACACCGAGCAATCCCGCCACGAGGTGTCGGACATGGAGCGTGTGACGTACCTGGACGGGTTCGATCAGCCGCTGGCGGAGGCGTGCGTCGCGCTCGGTATCGGCAGGCTGGGGTTCGAACCGCACGAGGTGACGGTGAGCGAGCTCCGGAAGCTGCGGGACAAGGTGCCCGACGTCGAGTTCGTGGAGATGGGGGAGGCCGTCGAACGCCTCCGGTGGGTGAAGGACGCGGAGGAGATCGCGCTCCTCGACGAGGCGCAGTCATGCACCGACGCCGCGTTCGAGGAGATCCTCGAAACGCTCGCGGTCGGGATGACCGAGCGCCAGGTCGCGCTGGAGCTCGAGCACGCGCTCCGTCGAGCCGGAGCCGACGGGCTGTCGTTCGGATCGATCGTGGCGTTCGGGGAACAGTCCGCGGAACCGCATCATCATCCGACCCACCGGGTGCTGGAGGAAGGCGATGTGATCAAGATGGACTTCGCGGGGCTGTGCGGCGGCTACCACGCCGACATGACCCGCACCATCGCGTTCGGCTCCCCGCCGCCGGAGCTTCGGAAGATCCACGATGTGGTGCGCCAGGCGCAGCAGGCGGCGATCGACGCCACCCACGCGGGCACGACCGGCGGGGAGATCGACGCGGTCGCTCGCGGCGTGATCGACGACGCGGGATACGGCTCGTTCTTCACCCACGGGCTGGGTCACGGCGTCGGGCTGGATATCCACGAAGGACCGAACTTCCGGCGCGACGGTGAGGACGTCCTGCCGGTCGGGGCGGTCATGACCGTGGAGCCGGGGATCTACGTGCCGGGGTTGGGCGGCGTGCGGATCGAGGACATGGTGGAGGTCGGCGACGACGGGTGCCGCGTCATCGGGACGTCCATCCGCGAGCTGATCGAGCTGTAGGGGAGCGAGACGTCGGTGAGTGTTTCCACGAACGAACTGAAGAACGGGATGACCCTGGAGCTGGACGGCACGCTCTTCCAGGTGATCGAGTTCCAGCATGTGAAGCCCGGGAAGGGCGGCGCATTCGTGCGGACGAAGTTGCGGAACCTCAAGACGGGGGCCGTCGCGGAGAAGACGTTCAACGCCGGGGTGAAGGTCGGCCTGGCGATCGTCGAGCGCAAGGATATGCAGTACCTGTACGGCGACGGCGAAGACTACGTCTTCATGGACCTCGAAACGTACGACCAGATCCACGTTCCCGGGGCGCTCGTCGGCGATGCCGGCGGGTACCTCGTGGAGGGCGGCCAGGCGCAGGTGACCGTGCACGAGGGCGTGCCCATCGGCGTCGACCTGCCGGCCTCGATGGTCCTCACCATCACCGAGACGGACCCGGGAGTGAAGGGCGACACGCGGACCGGCGCCTACAAGCCGGCGAAGCTCGAGACCGGGATCGTCGTGCAGGTGCCGCTCTTCGTGGAGGAGGGCGAGAAGATCAAGGTCGACACGCGGACGGGCGAGTACATCGAGCGCGTGAAGGCGTGACCAACCGGCGCGAGGCCAGGCGAACCGCGCTCGACATCCTCTACCAGTCCGACATCACGGAGACGCGCGGGGACGTTGTGCTCGCCGATTGGCGGGAGGCCGGCCGCTCCGTGTCGCCGTTCGCCGAAGAGCTGGTGCGGGGCGTGCAGGACCATCTCTCGGAGATCGATCCCTTGTTGGAGGAACATTCCGAAGGCTGGACCGTGGCGCGCATGGCGACCCTGGACCGGACCATCATGCGGGTGGCCGTCTTCGAGCTGATGCACCGAGCCGACATCCCTACGTCGGTCGCGATCAGTGAAGCGGTGGAGGCGGCGACGGAGCTGTCGTCCGACGAGTCACGCAGGTACGTGAACGGGATCCTCGGGCGGATCGCCCGGGAGCTGGGTCGGCCGGGAACCGGGACGCAGACCCAGGTGGATGCCGGAGCGGACTAGGACTCGCTCTTCGGCTCGGTGGACTCCGCCGTGTCGTCCACGGCGCCTTCCTTCAGGCCCTTCTTGAACTCTCCCTGAGCGCGCCCGAAGTTGCGCGCGATGTCCGGCAACTTGTTGACGCCGAAGATGACGGCGACCGCGATCACCGCGACGATGCCCCATTCCATGTAGCGACCGCCTTTCAGCTCGGAGGTGTCTGTCGACACACCCTAGTCTACGCCCACATGCTCGGATACCTGCTGATGGCCCCGGCCGATGGTCCTTGCCGACGGTCCCGGCAGTGCGTCCGGGCGCCGGATCGAGTTGCTATGCTGCGGTCACGAGGAGCCACCCTTTAAGTCCGGTCCCGCGAGGCCGGGAAGGGAGCGATAGATGAGCCACAACCGGAGCGCCCTTCCGTGCACGCGGGAGGGCGCGTTCTCATGAGTGGGAAGCTGCTCGACGCCGCCGACGTCCGTCGCGCCCTTACGCGGATCGCCCACGAGATCGTCGAACGGGACAAGGGGGCGGGCGGCCTGGCGCTCGTCGGCATCGCGAACCGCGGCGACCACCTGGCTCGGCGTCTCGCGGCGGAGCTCGCCCAGATCGAAGGTGCCGACGTCCCCGTCGGCGTCCTGGACATCACGTTCTATCGCGACGACATCGGTCTGAAGGCCGAGGCGCCCGAGGTTCACGAGACGCGGATCCCGTTCGACATCACCGGGAAGACCGTCGTGTTGGTGGACGACGTGCTCTTCACGGGACGCACGATCCGCGCGGCGATGGACGCGCTGATGGACTTCGGCCGGCCCGAGCGGATCCAACTGGCCGTGCTCGTGGATCGTGGGCACCGGGAGTTGCCGATCCGCGCTGACTACGTGGGCAAGAACGTGCCGACCCATCGCGGCGATGACGTCCGCGTGCGGGTGTCGGAGCTGGACGGGGAGGACGCCGTGGTGGTGGAGGAAGCGAGATGAACGAACACCTGCTGTCGATGCACGACGTCTCCGCGGAGGACGTCGTCCGGATCCTCGATACGGCGGAGTCCTTCCGCGAGGTCGGGACGCGCGTGATCAAGAAGGTGCCGGCGCTCCGAGGACGCACGGTGGTCAACCTCTTCTATGAGAACTCCACGCGGACGCGGATCTCGTTCGAGCTTGCCGCGAAACGCCTGTCGGCCGACGTGATCAACTTCTCCACGAGCGGATCCAGCGTGTCGAAAGGCGAGAGCCTGAAGGACACGGCGCTCACGCTCCAGGCGATGGGCGCCGACGCGATCGTGATCCGTCACTCGTCGAGCGGCTCGCCGCATCAACTGACGAAATGGGTCCACGGCCACGTCGTGAATGCGGGCGATGGGACGCACGAGCATCCGACGCAGGCGCTGCTGGACATGTACACGATGCGCGAGCGCTTCGGCAGGATCGAGGGCCTCCGCGTCGCGATCGTCGGCGACGTCATGCACTCGCGCGTCGCGCGCTCCCTCAGCTTCGGCCTGGTGAAGATGGGTGCCGACGTCACGCTCGTCGGGCCCCCCACCTTGATCCCCCCGGATGCCCCCGCGTGGGGGGTGCACGTCTCCTACGACATCGAGAGCGTGCTCCCCAAGCTGGACGTCACCTACGTGCTCCGTGTGCAGCGCGAGCGGCAACGCCTGGAGTTCTTCCCGAGCGTCCGGGAGTACTCGAGGTTGTTCGGGGTCACCACGAAACGCGTCGACATGCTTCCGGAGGGCGCCCTGATCATGCACCCCGGCCCGATGAACCGAGGAGTGGAGATCGACTCCGATGTCGCCGACCTGCCGCAGAGCGTGATCGAGGAGCAGGTGACGAACGGCATCGCGGTGCGCATGTCGCTCCTCTACCTGATGCTCGGCGGTTCGAAGGAGGTGACCGGCGATGAGTGACCGCCTCATCATGCGCGGCGGCAGGATCGTCGACCCGGCGGCCGAACTGGATGTCGTCGGGGACGTCCTCGTCGAGGGCGGGTGGGTCGCCGCGATCGGGGACGGCTCCATCGAGGCGGGCGACGCCGAGGTTATCGACTGCGCGGGACTCATCGTGTCGCCGGGCTTGGTCGACATGCACACGCATCTGCGGGAGCCGGGGTTCGAGCATAAGGAAACGATCGAGTCCGGTACACGCGCGGCAGCGATCGGCGGGTACACGGCGGTCGCGCCGATGGCCAACACCGAGCCGGTCGCGGATCACGCCGGCGTGGTCCATGAGGTCCGAGACCTGGCCGCCGCTGTGGGCCTCTGCGACGTCTTCCCGGTCGGCGCGATCACGAAGGGCCTCGAAGGGGAGTCCCTCGCGGAGATCGGCGAGATGGTCGAGGCGGGCGTGCGGATGTTCAGCGACGACGGGAGATGCGTGCCCACGGCGCGCCTCCTCCGCAACGCGCTCGTCTACGCGAAGGCGTTCGACGACGTGGTCATCGCCGAGCATTGCGAGGACGCGTCGCTCGCAGAGAACGGCCAGATGCACGAGGGCTTCCACTCCTATTCGCTGGGGCTGCGAGGGCAACCCGCAGAGGCGGAAGAAGTCATCGTCGCTCGGGATCTCGCCATCGCGCGGATGACCGGCACGCGGCTCCACCTCTGCCATCTTTCGTCGGCCCGCTCCGTCGAGCTGGTCCGTCGCGCCAAGGCCGAGGGCATCCGTGTGACCGCCGAGGTGACCCCGCATCATCTGGTGTTCACCGACGACGACCTCGTCACCTACGACACGAACCTCAAGGTGAACCCGCCGCTCCGGAGCCCCGAGGATCGCGACGCGCTCCGCGCGGGCGTGGCCGACGGAACCATCGACGCGATCGCGACGGACCATGCCCCTCACGCGGTGGAGGAGAAGGAGGCAGAGTTCGATCAGTCGCCGCCCGGGACGATCGGACTGGAAACGGCGCTCGCGGCCGTCTTCACCGAGCTCGTCGAGCCGGGCATCCTGACCATGTCCCGCGCGCTCGAGGCGTTGTCGACGACCCCGGCGCGCATCCTCGGAGCGGCCGAGCACGGCGGGCCGATCGAACCGGGCCGGCCTGCCAACCTGGTGGTGTTCGATCCGCGGGTCGAGTGGGTCGTCGAGGCGCCCTTCGTATCGAAGAGCCGGAACTCGGCGTTCCTCGGTCGGACGTTGCGCGGCAGGGTCGTCCACACGATGTTGCGGGGCGAGCTGACCGTGACGAACGGGAAGGCCACCAGGTGACCGGACCCCAGGCGCTCCTCGCCCTCGAGGACGGCACGGTCTTCTCCGGGTCGGGGTTCGGGGCGGACGGAGAGGCGTTCGGCGAGGCCGTATTCAACACCGGTATGGCGGGGTACCAGGAGGTGCTGACCGATCCCTCGTACGCGGGACAGATCGTCGCGATGACCGCTCCGCAGCAAGGGAACTACGGCGTCAACCGGGAGGACGCCGAGTCGGTCCGGGTGCAGGTGTCGGGGTTCGTCGTGCGGGAGGCGTCGCGCCGAGCCTCCAGCTGGCGAGCCGACGGCAGCCTCGCCGACGAACTGTCCACCGCGAACGTGGTGGGGATCGAGGGGATCGACACTCGACGGCTGACGCTCCGACTCCGCGAACACGGGGCGATGCGCGCCGCGATCTCGACGATCGACGTGGACCCCGCCTCACTGGTGCAACGGGTCCAGGACTCGCCGGGGATGGAGGGTGCCGATCTCGCGCGGACGGTGTCGGCCGCCCAGCCGTATGAGGCCGCGACGCTGGTCGGCCCGGTGGACCGATCGCACGGCACCGTGTACCGGGTCGCCGCCTACGACTACGGTATGAAGCGCAACATCCTGCGACGGCTGGCCGCCACCGGTTGCGAGACCACCGTGTTCCCGGCGGAGACGCCGGCCGCGGAGATCGCCGCCGGGGGCTTCGACGGGGTGTTCCTGTCGAACGGACCGGGCGACCCGGCGGTCACGTCGTACGGCATCGCCGCCGTCCGAGGCCTCATCGGCAAGGTGCCGATCTTCGGGATCTGCCTCGGTCATCAACTGCTCGCGCTGGCCCTCGGTGGCAGGACCTTCAAGATGCGGTTCGGCCATCGAGGTGTGAACCAACCCGTGAAGAACCTGCGGACCGGCATCGTGGAGATCACCAGTCACAACCACGGGTTCGCCGTCGACCCGCAGGGGTGGACGCGAACCGAAGGCGCGATCCCGTGGCGGCGACCGACTACGGCGACGCGGAGCTCACCCACTGGAACCTGAACGACGGCACGCTCGAAGGGCTCCGGTGCATCGACGTCCCGGCGTTCTCGGTGCAGTACCACCCCGAGGCGGCGCCGGGACCGCACGACTCGCGCTACCTGTTCGATGACTTCCGCGATCTCATGGAGCACAGCTGATGCCGCGACGCGCCGACATCCGGTCGATCATGGTGATCGGCTCAGGGCCGATCGTGATCGGGCAGGCGTGCGAGTTCGACTACTCGGGCACCCAGGCGTGCAAGGTGCTTCGGCGCGAGGGGTTCCAGGTGTCCTTGGTGAACTCCAACCCCGCGACGATCATGACCGACCCGCAGTTCGCCGACCGGACGTACATCGAACCGCTCGACCCTGCATCCGTCCTCGCCGTGCTGGAGCGCGAGCGCCCGGACGCGTTGCTGCCGACGCTCGGTGGTCAGACGGGATTGAACGTCGCCGTCGCGCTGGCCGAGTCCGGCGACCTGGACCGCTTGGGGATCCGTCTCATCGGTGCCAGCCTGGAGGCGATCCATCGCGCCGAGGATCGCAGTGGGTTCAAGCGGACCATGCTCGAGGCCGGACTCGAGGTGCCGCGGGCCGAGGTGGCGCATACCCTCGACGAGGCGCTGGCGCTCGGCGACGCGATCGGCTATCCGGTGATCGTCCGGCCGTCGTTCACGCTCGGGGGCGGCGGCAGCGGGTTCGCGCACACGCGCGAGGAGCTCGGGGACCTGGCGCGGCGGAGCCTGGAGATCTCCCCGGTCGGCGAGATCTTGGTCGAGGAGTCGATCGCCGGCTGGAAGGAGTTCGAGCTGGAGGTCATGCGGGACGGCGACGACAACGGCGTGATCATCTGCTCGATCGAGAACGTCGACCCGATGGGCGTGCACACGGGCGATTCCATCACGGTCGCTCCGGTGCAGACGCTGACGGACGTGGAGTACCAGCGCATGCGCGACGCGGCGCTCCGGTGCATCCGCGCGATCGGCGTCGAGACCGGCGGCTCCAACGTGCAGTTCGCGGTGCACCCGCGCGACGGGCGCATGGTCCTGATCGAGATGAACCCGCGCGTGTCCCGATCGTCGGCGCTCGCGTCGAAGGCGACCGGGTTCCCGATCGCGAAGATCGCGGCGCTGCTGGCGGTGGGGTACCGGTTGGACGAGATCGCGAACGACATCACGCGGCGAGACTCCGGCGGCGTTCGAGCCGACGCTCGACTACGTGGTGGTGAAGATCCCGCGGTTCGCGTTCGAGAAGTTCCCCGGCGCCGATCCCGAGCTCACGTCGACCATGAAGTCGGTCGGCGAGGTGATGGCGATCGGCCGCACGTTCAAGGAGGCGCTCGGCAAGGCGTGGCGTGGTCTGGAGAAAAGCGGCTTCGATCTGGGCGCGACGGCGCCCGGTCCGTTGGAGGCGGTCGCGACCGCCACCGAGGGTCGGCTGCTTCTCGTCGAGGCGGCGTTGCTGGCGGGCCACACCGTCGATGAGGTCGCCGCGGCCTCGTCGATCGATCCGTGGTTCGTGGATCAGATCGCGCAGGTGGTCGAGGGAGCGAGCGCGCTCCGCGGTCGTCCGCTATCGACCCTCGGTGCCGGCGAGCTGCGAGCGGCGAAGCGACTGGGTCTGTCGGATCCGCGGATCGCGGAGCTGACGGATGCGACCGATGCGTCGGTGCGGCGGCATCGCGAAGCACTCGGGGTGGCTCCGGTCTTCAAGACCGTCGATACGTGCGCCGGCGAGTTCGCGGCGCGCACGCCGTACCACTACTCCACGTACGAAGAGGAGACCGAGGTCCTTCCCTCGTCGAGGCCGCGCGTGGTGATCCTGGGGTCGGGTCCGAACCGGATCGGTCAGGGCATCGAGTTCGACTACGCGTGCGTGCACGCGGCGTTCGCGTTGGAGGAGGCCGGGTTCGAGTCGGTGATGGTGAACAGCAACCCCGAGACCGTCTCGACGGACTACGACACGTCGAGCCGGTTGTACTTCGAACCCGTCACCGCCGAGGACGTGCTCGCCGTCTGCCACGCGGAGCGGCCGGTGGGCGTGATCGTGCAGTTCGGCGGTCAGACCCCGCTCAAGCTGGCGCGCACGCTCGAGGAGGAAGGGTTCCCCGTGCTCGGCACGCGTCCCGAGGCGATCGACATCGCCGAGGATCGCGGCAAGTTCGCGGAGCTCCTCGCCGAGCTGGACATCGCCGCGCCGCCGCACGGCGAGGCGCGGACCTTGCCGGAAGCGCGGGCGATCGCCGCCCGCATCGGGTTCCCGGTCGTCGTCCGGCCGTCCTACGTCCTGGGTGGACGGGCGATGGAGATCGTCTACGACGCCGACGACCTGGAGACGTTCGTCAGGACCGCCGCCGAAGCCTCGCCCGATCATCCGGTCCTCATCGACCGGTTCCTCGAGGGCGCGATCGAGGTCGACGTCGACGCGGTGTGCGACGGCGCCGACGTCTTCATCGGTGCTGTGATGGAGCACATCGAGGAGGCCGGCGTGCACTCCGGCGACTCGTCGTGCCAGATCCCTCCGGCCACGCTCTCGGACGACGAGCTCGACGAGATCGAGGACATCACCCGTCGGCTCGCACGTCGCTTGGGCGTCCAGGGAGTGCTGAACCTGCAGCTCGCGGTGAAGGACGAGCGGATCTGGGTCCTGGAGGCGAACCCGCGGGCCTCTCGCACGGTGCCGTTCGTCTCGAAGGCGATCGGCGTCTCGCTCGCGCGGATCGCCACGCTCGTGCTCACGGGCCGGAGCACTCGCGGATCTGGCGGCCGACGGCGTGCTTGCCGGCGGACCCCCATCACTATCGGCATCTGCCGTACACCGCGGTGAAGGCGGCGGTCCTGCCGTTCGGCCGGTTCCCCGGCGTCGATACGGTGCTGGGGCCGGAGATGAAGTCGACCGGCGAGGTCATGGGGATCGACACGGATCCGGGGATGGCGCTCGCGAAGGCGCTCGTCTCGACCGGCGCCGGCCTTCCCGACGAGCGGCACCGTGTTCGTGTCGGTAGCCAACCGCGACAAACGGGCGATCGTCTTCCCGGCGAAGCGGCTGGCCGACCTCGGCTTCCGCTTGGTGGCGACGAGCGGCACCGCCGGGGTTCTGGAGCGAGCCGGCATCGTCGTGGAGCGGGTCGCCAAGGTGTCCGAGGGACCCCACAACGTGGCGGACCTCATCCGCGGTGGGAAGGTGGACCTCGTGATCAACACGCCGTTCGGTCGCGGTCCACGGAGCGACGGCTATTACATCCGAACGGCGACCGCGACGGCCGGGGTGCCGTGCATCACCACCCTCCCGGGCGTGTTCGCGGCCGTCCGCGGCATCGAGGCGCTCCGAGGTGGACCGAGCGAACCGCGCTCGATCCAGGAGCACCACGGAACCGCGAGCGGCGGCGCCTCGCAGTCGCGTCTCTCGTTCGCGGAGGCGGCGGCGTCGGTGACGGGCGAGACCGGATGAAACGCGTTCGCGCAGAGATCCTGTCCACGCGCAAGCTCGGCGCGTACCACTCCATCACGCTCGTCGCGCCCGAGATCGCGGAGCGCGCGCGGCCGGGTCAGTTCCTGGCGATCCAGATGCCTGAGGGACGCGAGTTCCTGCTGCGCCGGCATTTCGCGGTGCACCAGGCGTCGAGACGCGGCGGTTGGGCGGGGACCCTCGAGTTCGTCGTCGATCCGAGCGGCCCCGGAACGGAGTGGCTCGGGAAGGCGCGCGCGCACGAGTTCCTGGACGTCATCGGACCGCTGGGGAAGGGTTTCGCCTACCCGAAGCGCCTCACGAACTGCCTCCTGGTCGGCGAAGGGCACGGCGCGGCATCGCTCTACTTCTTGGCGCAGGAACTGATCGCGCGGCACAAGCGCGTCGACATGATCGTCGGCGGCGAGTCGCTGGAGCGGGTCTTCAAGCCGATCGAGGGCAAGCGTCTGTCGCAGACGATCCAGATCGTCACGTCGGACGGGAGCCTGGGTGAGCGCGGCTCCGTCCTGGACGCATTGCCGGAGATGGCTGATCGATGCGGTGTGCAGGTTCTCTACGCGGCAGCGTCGACCAAGACGCTTGAGCGGATCGCCGGATTCTGCCGTGAGCGGCAGATCCCGGCCCAGGTCTCGGTCGAGGAGCGGATGGCATGCGGGTACGGCCTCTGCTTCACGTGCGTCGTCCCGGTCGCGCGCAAGGACGGCAGCGGGTACGACAATCTGCGGTCCTGCGTCGACGGCCCGGTGTTCAATCCGGCGCGCGTCCTCTGGGATCGATGGCTCTCCGATGCGCCGACGATGCTTGCCGACGCCTCCCGAGGGACTGCCGGTGGTGCGCTCGTGGCCGGGGTGAAACGCTCGATCGCCGTCGACCTGGCCGGGCTGGCGCTCGCGACGCCCGTCATGGTCGCATCCGGGTGCGCCGGAACGGGCCGCGAGCTCACCGGCCTGATCGACACTCGTCGCGTCGGGGCGCTCGTGACACGGAGCATCACGCTTCGTCCCCGCAGGGGAGATCCCACGCCGCGGATCGCGGAGTCGCCGGCCGGCATCACGTGGGCAACCGGGATGCAGAACCCCGGTATCGAAGGCTTCATCGCCGAGGAGCTCCCGCGGTACGTCCGTGCGGGGACGGCCGTGGTCGTGTCGATCACGGGGAACACGCTCGAGGAGTACGTCCGACTGACAAGCCTGCTGCAGGGGCGACCCGAGATCGCGGCGCTCGAGGTTCGGCTGTCGGATCCGGATGAGGAGCTGGAACGCGTGGTCCTCGGGGCGCATGCCGACCGCGCGGCGGAGATCGTCGGGGCGGTGGCGCGCATGTCGATGGTGCCCGTCTTCGCCAAGCTGCCCTCGTCGACCCCGGACATCGTCGAGCTCGCCCGCGGAGTCGTCCGCGCGGGGGCGCACGGTGTCACCGTGCTGGACTCCCCGCCGGCGATGGGCGTCGACGCGGCGACGCTCCGTCCGACGCTCGGTCCGGTCACAGGCTGGCTCTCGGGTCCCGCGTTGAAGCCGTTGACGTTGCGAGCAGTGTTCGAGGTGGCACGCGCGCTGCCCGACACGCCGATCGTCGCCGTCGGCGGGGTGCGGTCGGGTGAGGACGCCGTCGAGATGCTGCTCGCCGGCGCGTGGGCGGTGCAGGTGGGAACCGCCACGTTGATCGATCCATCCGCACCGGTCGAGGTCGCACGCGGCATCTCCAACTACCTCAAGGAGAAACGGTTCGCGTCGCCGGCCGATCTCCGCGGGCGACTCCGGATGCCGGCCATGCTCCACGCGGATCCGGCGACGACATGATCCCACGGCCGGAGAATCCGCTCGTCGTGGCGCTCGACGTCTCCGATCCCTTGCGGGCACGACGCGTTGGCCTTGAACCTCGCGCCGTACGTCGGCATGCTGAAGGTCGGGCTGGAGCTGTTCTGGTCGGCCGGCCCGGAGGTCGTGCAGCGCATCGCGTCTCATGCGCCGGTCTTCGCCGATGCGAAGCTGCACGACATCCCGAACACCGTCGAGCGAGCGTCCGCGAACATCGCCAGGCTCGGTGTGCGGATGTTCAACGTGCACGCCCTCGGCGGCGAGGAGATGATGCGCGCGGCGCGAAGCGGTGCTGACCGTGGCGCCACGGAGTCGGGATGTCCCGCTCCGCTCGTGCTCGCCGTCACCGTGTTGTCGAGCCAGTCGGGGGAGGGGCTCGCGAGTCCCGCTTCGCTCGCGTTCGAAGCGAAGGCGAGCGGTCTCGACGGCGTCGTCGTGTCGGGCGAGGATGTGCGCGATGTGCGCGCCGTGTGCGGCGATGAGTTCTGTCTGGTCGTTCCCGGCATCCGGCCCGCAGGGGGCAACGGTCACGACCAGGTGCGCGTGCTGACGCCCGCAGATGCGATCGAGCGCGGAGCCGACTACATCGTCGTTGGTCGGCCGATCACCGATGCAGACGACCCGGTCGGCGTCGCCCGCGCGATCCTCCGCGAGACGCGCTGATCCTCGCGACGCGCGGACGGTCGCGTCCGAACCCGCAGGCAGCGTTCGATGTCGCGTTGTGTCGCGCTCGCGGCGGTGCGTATACTCGCCGGGTTCTGACCCGCGGTACGCCCGGGTTCTCGACCCGCGATACGCAAAGGAGCGCATGATGGCCTTACCCGTCCTAACACCGGAGCAGCGCACGCAAGCCCTCGCGAAAGCCGCCGAGGCGCGGAAGAAGCGCGCGGAACTGAAGGGCGAGCTGAAGTCCGGGAAGCTGACGCTGAAGGACGTGCTGGCCAGGTCGGGCGACGATATCGTCGGCAAGATGAAGGTGTCCAACGTGCTCGAGTCGCTCCCCGGTGTCGGGAAGGTACGCGCACAGAAGCTCATGGAGGAGCTCGATATCTCCGCGAGCCGCCGCGTCCGCGGCCTCGGGGCCAAGCAGCGCGAGATGCTCCTCGAGAAGTTCAAGAAGTAACCGCTTGGCCTCCCGACGAGGCAAGCTGATCGTCATCGCGGGCCCCTCCGGAGTCGGGAAGGGGAGCGTCGTCCGACGGCTCCTCGACCGCGATCGCGCCGACGGCCATGATCGATTGGCGTATTCGATCTCGGTCAAGACCCGCGCTCCACGGGCCAACGAGCGGGACGGCCGGGAGTATCACTTCATATCCGAGGCGGCGTTCGACGCGATGCTGCGGGACGACGAGCTCCTCGAATGGGCTCCGTTCGTGGATCACCGCTCCGGCACGCCGAGGCGGTTCGTGGAGGACTCGCTCGCCGCCGGACGCGACGTCATCCTGGAGATCGACGTCAAAGGCGCCGAGCAGGTGCGCGCCGAGGTGCCCGACGCGACGCTGATCTTCCTCGCACCCCCGTCCATGGAGGAGCTGGAGCGGCGCCTGCGGGGCCGCGGGACCGAGGACGACGAACGGATCGCCCGGCGCCTGGAGACGGCGGCGTGGGAGATGACCCAACGGGACTGGTTCGATCACGTGGTCGTGAACGACGACCTGGAACGTGCGGCCGACGAGGTCGCTGCTATCATCGAAGGATCCCGAACCGGCCATGCTTCCGGCCACCCTGAGGAGACTGTCTAGATGATCGAACCCAAGATCGACGACCTGCTCGCTGCCGTCGACTCCAAGTACACGCTCGTGATCCTGGCTGCCAAGCGGGCGCGAGAGATCAACTCGTATTACAGCCAGCTCGGCGAGGGACGTGCGGAGTTCGTCCCGCCGTTGATCGAGAGCGGCGGCCTGACCAACAAGCCGTTGTCGATCGCCCTCGAAGAGATCGCCGAGGGGAAGATCGACTACGAGCGAACCGAGGAGCCCGCGGACGAGTAGCACGTCGCTCTCCGGACGGCGGGTGTTGCTCGGCGTCACGGGGAGCATCGCCGCGTACAAGGCGGGGTTGCTCGCCCGACTCCTCGTCGACGCCGGCGCCGACGTCCGCGTGGTCCTGACGCACTCCGCCGAGCGGTTCGTCGGCGCGGACACGTTCGCGGCACTCACCGGCCATCCGGTCCAGACCTCGCTCTGGGACAACCCCGGCGAGGTCGTGCACGTGCAGCCTGGCACACGACATCGACGTCGCCGTCGTCGCGCCGGTTACCGCCAACGTGCTCGCGAAGCTGGCGACGGGGATCGCCGACGACCTGCTCACGTCGACGCTGCTCGAGTCGACGTGCCCGCTGGTGCTCGCCCCCGCGATGCACACCGGCATGTGGCAGCATCCCGCGACGACCACGAACGTCGCGACGCTCGTCGAGCGCGGTGCCCTGTTCGTCGGTCCGGTCGTCGGGGCGTTGGCCGCCGGCGACGAGGGCCTCGGCCGGATGGCCGAGCCGCGACGAGATCTTCCACGCGGTCGTGCGTTCGCTGACCGGGCTCCGCGATCTGGACGGCGTGCGGATGGTCGTCACGGCGGGGCCGACCCAGGAGCCGATCGATCCGGTTCGCTTCATCGGGAACCGCTCGACCGGCAAGATGGGCGTCGCGGTCGCCGCGGAGGCGGCGTCCCGCGGCGCGGACGTCCGGTGATCCTCGGTCCCGAGCACGGTGGCGCCGCCGGATGGTGTGGGCATCGTTCGCGTCGACACGGCGGAGGAGATGCAGCGAGCGGTTCTCGCGCGCCGCTGACGAGGCTCACGTCGTCGTGATGGCCGCCGCGGTCGCCGACTTCCGGCCGAAGGCCGTCGCCGAGGGCAAGCTGAAGAAGGAGGCCGGCGTTCCGGATCTCCATCTCGAGCCGACGCCCGACATCCTCGGCGAGCTCGGCGAGCGCAAGGGCACCGCGCATGCTGGTCGGGTTCGCCGCCGAGACGGCCGATCTCGCTGGCCGCGGGGGAGAGGAAGCTCAGGGCCAAGCACCTCGACCTGGTGGTCGTGAACGAGGTCGGTCGCGAAGGCACCGGGTTCGGCTCCGACACGAACGTGGCGATCGATCCTCGTCGGCGGACGGCGCGGTCGAGCCTCTGCGGACCTGGACCAAGGCGGAGCTGGCGGCCGCGATCTGCGACCGTGTCGCGGTGCTCATCCGTCGCCGTGCAAGACGGGTCGACGTCCGTGCACGGCCGTCATGACTGAGCGTCCGCGCCGTGTAGCATCCGACCGCGATGACCTACCGCCACCTCTTCACGTCCGAGTCCGTCACCGAGGGACACCCCGACAAGCTCGCGGACCAGCTCTCCGACGCCGTGCTCGACTCGATGCTCGAGCGCGACCCCAACGGTCGCGTCGCGTGCGAGACGCTCGTGACGACCGGGCCTCGTGATCGTGGCGGGCGAGATCAGCACGCGAGACCTACGTGGACATCCCGTCGGTGGTCCGCGACACGATCCGAGGCATCGGCTACACGGACGCGCAAGTTCGGGATCGACGCGCGACACGTGCGGCGTCGTCACCGCGATCCAGGAACAGTCCCCGGACATCGCCATGGGCGTGGACAAGGACGCGATCGAGCACCGCGAGGGGCACTCCGAGGACGAGCTGGACGAGGTGGGCGCCGGCGACCAGGGCATGATGTTCGGCTTCGCCTGCCGCGAGACGGAGGAGCTGATGCCGCTGCCGATCGCCGTGGCGCATCGTCTCGCGAAGCGCCTGGCCGAGGTCCGCGCGGCCGGCGTGGTTCCGTACCTGCGGCCCGACGGGAAGAGCCAGGTCACGATCGACGTACGAAGGCGACCGTGCCGGTGCGGGTCGACACGGTCGTGATCTCCGCGCAGCACGACGAGCACGTCGACGATGGACCGGCTCGTCCAGCGGACGTCAGGCGAGCCCGTGATCGAGCCGGAGCTGGAGGACCTCGGGATCGAACACGCGGGCTACCGGAGCCTGATCAACCCGACCGGCCGGTTCGAGATCGGCGGCCCGAAGGCCGACACCGGCCTGACCGGGCGCAAGATCATGGTCGACTCGTACGGCGCCATGGCGCCGCACGGCGGCGGCTGCTTCTCGGGCAAGGACCCGACGAAGGTGGACCGTTCGGCGGCGTACATGGGCCGCTACGTGGCGAAGAACGTCGTCGCCGCCGGCCTCGCCGACCGCGTGCCAGCTCCAGGTCGCGTACGCCATCGGGACCGCGCATCCCGGTGTCGCTGATGATCGACACGTTCGGCACCGAGCAGGTCGACCCGGAGGCGATCGTGAAGGTCGGTCCGCGAGCTGTTCGACTTCCGGCCGGCGGCGATCATCCGCGACCTGGACCTCGCCGCCCGATCTACCGCGAGACGGCGGCGTACGGGCACTTCGGTCGCAAAGAGTTCCCCTGGGAGGAGACCGACCGCGTCGACGACCTCCGCCGCGCCGTCAGCTAGCCGGCCGGGGAAGCACGTGAGGGCCGCCTCGTCCTCGAGGGTCCCGTCGCCGTCTGCGTCGACCGCCCCATCCTCAGCCTCGACCGACCGTTCACGTATCTGCTCCCCGGCGAGTTCGACGCAGGCGTCGGCTCGCTCATCCAGGTCCCGTTCCACGGCCGGCTGATCCGCGGGTGGGTGCTCGGGCCGGCCGGGGTGTTCGGCACACGGACGCTGAACGTGAAGAAGGTCGTGTCTCCCGTCCGGTTCTTCGACGAACCGATGCTCGAGCTGATGCGGTGGGCGAGCGAGCGCTACATCGCTCCGCTCGCCGCGGTGATCGGGCGCGTGGCGCCGCCCCGGGTCGCGTCTGAGGAGGGGTTGTTTGGTGCTGACGCGCGAGGGGGTGGCGGCGGGGGCCGCGCTCCGCTTGCCCGGCCATCCCATGCCCCGCTCCGCGCGGCCCCCGCCGCCGACACCATTCCGGCCTCGTCCTCTGACCTCTTCTCTTCGTACCGCAACGGACCGGGTCTTCAGGCAGCCGTCGTCTCCGGGTCCGGTGCGTTCGTCCTTCGGCCGGCGCCGGAGGACGAGGTCGCGGCGGCCGTCGAGAGTCGTTCGCGGCTGTCTGGCCGGCCGACGGCGGGCGATCGTGTTGGTTCCCGAGGCGGCCCCGGTTCCGGCGACCGCGGGGGCGATCGTCGAAGCGTTCGGCGACCGCGTCGGGCTGCTGATCGGGGGAGACAAGCGGGCGCGATATCGGAGGTGGCTCGAGGTCCTGGAAGGGCGATACGACGTCGTCGTGGGGACGAGGCCGGGCGTGTTCGCGCCGGTGCCCGATCTTGGGGTGATCGTGGTCTCGCGGGAGAGTCATCCGGCCCATCGGGAGGATCGCGCGCCGTACTACCACGTGCGGGACGTCGCGCTCCAACGGGCCCGGCTCGGGGGAGCGGTCTGCGTCCTATCGGCGATGTGTCCGTCGTCGGAAGCGAACGCGCTCGGCCACATGGACGTCGCGCCTTCGACACGACGGTGGCCCCCCGTCGAGGTGGTGCGAGCCGGACCGGAAGGCCGCGCCCCTCGCCTCCTCCGAGCGCTCCGCGAGACGCGACGTGGCTTCATCTTCTCGCCGCTCCCCGGCTACGGCATCGCGCAGGTGTGCCGTTCGTGCGGCCGGCCGGCAGCGTGCGCGGCGTGTGGCGGCGTCCTTCGATCGGAGGACGGCGTGGTGCGATGCGTGGTGTGCGAGGCGTCGGGGAGGTGCGCGCATTGCGGAGCGACACGATTCGGCCTCCGGCGCGGCGGAGCCGAGCGGGTGGAAGAGTGGGCCGCGTCGGTCGCGCCGGTGCCGGTCCGCCGGATCGCGTCGCCGGGCCGGGCACGGCTGCCGAGACCCATCGAGATCCTGGTGGGAGGGCCCGAATCGGTACGCGACCTCGGGACGGGCGATCTCGAGCTGGTGGCCATCCTCGACGCCGATCGTGCGGAGCGCCGGCCCGGGATCGCCGCCCGCGAACGAGCGCTGGCGACGTGGATGGAGGCGGTCGCGTGGGCCCGGCCGTCGGGGAAGGCCATCGTGCAGGCGGATCGCCCGAACGACCCTGCGATCCAGGCGCTGGTGCGCGGCAACCCGGATCGGTTCCACCTAGACGAAGCCGAGCGACGGAAGGCGGCGGGGTTCCCGGTCGGATCCGCCGTGTTCCGCGTGGTGGGCAACGGCGCGCTCGAGTCCGAGCTCGCCACCATCCAGCCGACAACGATGTTGGCATCGTCGGTCGGAGACCAGACGGTATGCTTGCTCGCGCTCGACCCGGGTCGCGTGAGCGAGCTCGGTCACCTGGTCCGCGAACTGGCTGCACGCGACGTCGTGGCGAGGGTCGAGGCGGAACCGCACCTCTAGGCGACGAACGGTGGACCCGACGTGATCATCCCGATCCGCACCCTGGGCGACCCTGTGCTGAAGACGCCGGCGAAACCCGTCGAGCACTTCGACGACGGGCTGCGTCGGCTCTCCGAGGACATGCTCGAGACGATGTACGACGCCCCCGGCGTGGGCCTGGCCGGGCCCCAGGTCGGCATCTCGCTGCGGTTGTTCGTGTTCGACGACGGCATCACGGGACCGATGTTCATGGCGAACCCCGAGCTCCTGCGTCCCGATGGCGAGATCCTGGAGGAGGAGGGCTGTTTGTCCATCCCCGGTCCGTTCTACCCGACGCACCGCTTCATGAAGATCGCGTGCCGAGGGCACGACCTCCAGGGCAACCCGATCGAAGTCGCGGGTGAAGGGTTGCTCGCCAGGATCTTCCAGCACGAGACGGATCACCTCGAGGGAACGTTGTTCATCGACCGCCTGGACGAAGAGGGCCGGAAAGCGGTCCTGGCGGAGCTCCGTCGCATCGAGCTGGGTCTCGCCGAGCCGCGCAAGCGACGCAACGACGACGGGGTGTAGCCGGTGACCGCGCCCGTCCGGGTCGCGTTCCTCGGCAACGATGCCTGGTCGGTCCCGACGCTCGACCGGCTCGCCAGGACCGCGAACGTCGACGTGGTCCTCGTCGTCACGAACCCACCACGTCCTGCCGGTCGGGGCTCGAAGCTGACCGCGACCCCCGTCGCGGACGCGGCGCTGCCGCTCGCACTCCCACTCGAGGAGCGGGAGACGACGCGAGACGAGGGGTTCCTGGAACGGCTGCGTGCGTTGTCGCCCGACGTTTCGATCGTCGTGGCCTACGGCGAGCTGCTGTCGAGCGAGGTGCTCAACGCTCCTCGGCTGGGCTCCGTGAACGTGCACTTCTCGCTGTTGCCCCGTTGGCGGGGCGCGAGCCCGGTCCAACACGCGATCCTGGCGGGTGATCCCGTCTCCGGCGTGACGCTGATGCAGATGGACGAGGGCTTGGACACCGGGCCGGTGCTGGCTCGTCGAGAGGAGTCGATCCGGTCCGACGACGACGCCGGGTCGCTCGGCGCTCGCTTGGCCGGGATCGGGGCCGAGATGGTCGTACGGCTGCTTCCGGATCTCGCCGCGGGCCCGGTGACCTCGACCGCTCAGGAAGGGAGCGTCACGCTCGCGCCCAAGCTCGGGGCCGACGACCGTGTGATCGATTGGTCGCGGCCCGCCGACGAGCTCGTGCGACGTGTCCGTGCGTTCGCACCGGACCCCGGCGCGACCACGCGGTTGAGGGGAGAGGACCTCAAGGTCCTTCGAGCCGCTGAGGTCGGACCTGCAGAAGGCGGGCCGGGAACGGTCCTCGGCGTCGATCGCGAGGGCGTCGTCGTCGCGGCGGGGTCCGGGGCCGTCCACGTGCTCGAGGTCGCGGCAGCCGGGAGACGCCGGATGGCGGCCGCCGATTGGGCGCGCGGCGTCCGCGGTCTGATCGGCGAACGGCTCGGATCATGACGACGGCGCGATCGGTCGCGGTCGAGACGGTGCGTCGCGTCACCGACGAGGACGCGTACTCCACGCGGGTCCTGCCGGCGCTCCTTGAGCGTTCGCGTCTGGCCCCGCGCGACCGGGCGCTCGCGACGGAGCTGGCTCTGGGGACGCTGCGGCACATCCCCGGGCTGGATCGAGCGATCGGCCAGCGCGCGTCCCGGTCGGTCGCGAGGATGAGCCCCGGCGCCCGCGCGGCGCTGCGACTCGGCGCGTATCAATTGCTGTTCATGCGGATCCCGCGACACGCGGCCGTGTCCGAATCGGTCGATCTCGCGACCCCTCGAGAGCGAGGGTTCGTGAACGCCATCCTGCGGAAGATCGCCGACGACCCGCCCACACCGCCCACCGGCGCTACGGACGAGGACATCTTCATGCGCACGGGCATGTCCCCGTGGGCGGTGCGTGAGCTCCGCCGCATCCTCGGCGACGATGAGGCGGAGGTCGCCGCCGAGGCGTTCGGCGAACGCGGTCTCCTCAGCCTGAGGACGAACACGTGCGCGACCACGCTCGAGGCGTTCGTCCGCGGTCTCCGGGCGAGCGGGCACACCCCACGGCCCGCGCGACTGCATCCCGACTGCGTCCTGCTCGACGGAGGCGATCCATCCAGGCTCCGCGGGTTCGCGCAAGGTTGGTTCGCCGTGCAGGACCAGGCGTCCGCGTTCGTCGTCGGAGCACTCGATCCGCAGCCGGGCGACCGCGTGCTCGACGTCTGTGCGGCGCCCGGCGGGAAGGCGGCGCATGTGGCGTGCATCGTGGGCGAGTCGGGAACCGTCGTCGCCGCCGACGTTCGGCCCGAGCGTGCAGCGCTCGTCAAGAGCACCGCGGAACGACTCGGCGTGGCCGTGGACGTCGTAGCGCAAGACGCCACCCGGCCCTCGGTCGACGCGTTGTTCGACCGCGTGCTGGTCGATGCGCCGTGCTCCGGGATCGGGTCGGCGCGGCGGCGGCCGGAGTTGCTCTGGCGGCCGCGCCGCGCAGACCTCTCCTCGCTCGCCCGGCTCCAGGTTGCCATCGCATCGGCCGCCGCCGACCGGCTCCGGCCGGGCGGCCGCCTCGTCTATTCGGTGTGCACCTTCCCGCGCGCCGAGACCGACGCGGCGTGCGATGCCCTCGTTCGCCATCGACCCGAGCTGGAGCTGGTGGAGATCGACGGTCCCGACGGGTCCGCGGCACGGGTCCGCCTGTGGCCACACCGTCACGGCTCGGACGGCATGTTCGTGGCCGCCTTCCGCAAACGCCCCTGATGGTGCGGGTACGATAGCCCCCGATGGGCATGCTCTCCGCTTCGATCCTGTCCGCGGACTTCGCGCACCTGGCAGACGAGGTCAAGCTGGTCGAGATGTATGCCGAAGCCATCCATATCGACGTCATGGATGCGCACTTCGTCCCGCCGCTCACGATCGGACCCGTGGTCGTGGCTTCGCTGCGACCTGTGACCGACCGGATCTTCCACGGACACCTCATGGTGGAGGCACCCGAGTCCCTGTTCGACGATCTCGCGGAAGCGGGTCTGGACATCGTCTCGTTCCACCACGAGGCGGTCGCGGACCCGGCGCCGGTCATCGCCAAGGCGCGGGGCGCCGGCATGCGGGTGGGGATGACGCTGAACATGGAGACACCGGTCGACGCGATCTTTCCGTACCTGGACGAGCTGGACGACGTGATGCTCATGAGCATCAGACCGGGCTGGTCGGGACAGGAGCTGAACCCCGATGTGTACCCGCGCCTGGAGGCCGTGCGGGGTGAGGTCGATCGGCGCGGGCTGTCCACGGACGTGGAGCTCGACGGCGGGGTCAAGGTCGACAACGCACGACGGGCGATCGACGCGGGAGCCACCGTGTTGGTCGCTGCATCGGCGATCTTCCAGGCGCCCGATCCGACGGCGGCCGCCCGCGAGCTTGCGGCGATCGCGCGAGGAGAGGTGGCAGCCTAGATGGCCGAGACCATCCTCGTCGTCGACGACGATCCGGATATCGCGCGGTTCGTCGAAGTGAACCTCCGTTCGGCCGGCTACGACGTCGCCGTCGCGGCCGACGGTGAAGAGGCGCTCGAGAAGGCCGGAGAGCTCCGCCCCGACCTGGTGCTCCTGGACGTGATGATGCCGCGCATCGACGGCTTCGAGGTCGCGCAGCGTCTGCGCAAGAACCCCCAGACCGCGAACACCAGCATCATCATGCTGACCGCGAAGGCGCTCTCAGCCGACAAGGTGACGGGCCTGCAGTCCGGCGCCGACGACTACATCATCAAGCCGTTCGATCCGATCGAGCTCCTGGCGCGCGTGAAGGGGACGCTCCGCCGCGCAAAGGAGATGCGCAACCTCTCGCCGCTCACGGGATTGCCGGGCAACATCCGGATCCAGGAGGAGATCGAGCGGCAGGTGCGCGAGGCGAGGCCGTTCGCGGTGCTGTACTGCGACCTCGACAACTTCAAGACGTACAACGACCAGAAAGGCTTCGTGCGCGGCGACCGGCTGATCCAAGCGACCGCGCGGATCATCCAGGACGCCGTCGTCGAGTTCGATCCGGGCGAAGGCTTCGTCGGCCACGTGGGCGGGGACGACTTCGTAGCCGTGGTGAATCCGGACGTGGCCGAGGCGGTCGCGAAGCGCATCTGCGAACGGTTCGACGCATCGCGTTCCGGCTTCTACGAGTCCGAGGACCTCGATCGCGGGTTCATCCGCATGGAGGACCGCAAAGGCGTCATGCAGGACGTGCCGCTCGTGGCCATCTCGGTCGGCATCGCCACCACGGCCCGGCGTGCGTTCGCTCACTACGGCGAGGCGGTCGCGGTGGCGACGGAGATGAAGCAGTTCGCCAAGCGTGACGGCGGCTCGTCGTACGCGATAGACCGCCGCGCCCCCTGACCGACCGCGGCGATCGTCTAGACCTGCAGACGGCCCCGCTCGTATACTCCATCTCGAGATAACTCGTTTCCGGGGCGGGGTGCGATTCCCCACCGGCGGTGATAGTCCGCGACCCCTCGCAGGCCACGCGAGGGTTGATCCGGTGAGATTCCGGGACCGACCGTGAAAGTCGGGATGGGAGGAAACGGGGTGGCGGTTCCGCCGTATGCGCGGGGCCGCGCGCCGCGTACGCCCGATCCTCGCCCCGATGGAAGGCTCGAGGATGACGACGCGAGATGCAGCGCACGACCAGGAGCACGAGCGTCATATGCGGCGTGCCCTGGAGCTCGCGGCGCTCGGACGCGGCCTCGTCTCTCCGAATCCCATGGTTGGCGCCGTCGTCGTTCGCGACGGGCGCGTGGTAGGTGAGGGCTGGCACGAAGGCCCGGGGATGCCGCACGCGGAGGCTCGCGCGCTGGATGCCGCCGGAACGCTCGCCCGCGGCGCGACGATCTATTGCTCCCTCGAACCCTGCGATCACGTGGGACGGACGCCGCCGTGCACGAGCGCGATCATCGAGGCGGGCGTCGTGCGCGCGATCGTCGCGGCGGGCGACCCGAACCCACTCGTCGACGGTCGCGGGTTCGACCGCCTGCGCGCATCGGGCATCGAGGTCGTTGACGGCGTTCTGGAAGACGCATCTCGCAGGCTGAACGCAGCGTTCGAACGTCACGTCGTGTCCGGACTCCCGCTCGTCACCTTGAAGAGCGCCGCGTCGCTCGACGGCAAGACCGCCGCCACGGACCGGTCGTCCAGATGGATCACGGGTGAGGCCGCGCGCGAGGATGCGCATCGCCTCCGCGCTGCGTCCGACGCGATCGTGGTCGGGGCGGGCACCGTGGTCGACGACGATCCCGCGCTCACGGTCCGCGACCCTTCCTATCGTGGCCGTCCTCCCCTTCGGGTCGTCGTCGACGCGTCCGGCCGCGTTCCGTTGGACGCCCGCGTCTTCGACGACTCGGCTCCGACGCTCGTCGCCACCACCGGCCGCGCCCCTCGTGGGGTGGTCGACGCGTGGACGGCCGCGGGAGCCGACGTCGAGTCGTTCGACCCGGACGAGACGGGAGGCGTCTGCCTCCCCGACCTGTTGGCACATCTGGGGAAGCGCGACGTGCAGGGCGTGCTGCTCGAGGGCGGAGCGACCCTGGCATGGAGCTTCGTGGAACAACGCCTGATCGACAGGGTCGTGCTCTATCTGGCGCCCAAGCTGGTCGGCGGCGCGGACGCGCCCGGGATCCTGATGGGCGACGGCTTCGCCCCCATCGGCCGGGCGGCCGAGCTCCGCATCGTGAGCGTGGAACGGATCGGGGACGACCTGAAGGTGGAGGCGGATGTTCACGGGGATCGTTGAGGAGCGGGGCGTCGTGCTCGAGGCCGGCACCTCACGGCTCGTGGTCGGCTGCCGGACCGTCGCCGCCGATAGCGACGTCGGAGCCTCGGTCGCGGTGAACGGGGTGTGCCTGACGGTGGTCGCGAGAGGCGCCGGCGATCTTTCGTTCGACCTGTCGCCCGAGACGCTCGATCGATCGTCCCTGGGCAGGCTCTCGCCCGGCGATCCGGTGAACCTCGAGCGGCCGGTGACGCTTTCCGCGCGGCTCGGCGGGCACCTCGTGCAAGGGCACGTCGACGGGGTCGGCGAGGTCACCGGCCTGGACCGCGACGACGACGGCGGGGCCGTGATCACCGTCCGAGTACCGGAGCGACTGCTCCGCTACGTCGTGGAGAAGGGGTCCATCTCGGTGGACGGCGTGAGTCTCACGGTCGCGGCGATCGTCGGCGAGGGCATCCAGGTGGCGTTGATCCCCCACACGCTCGCCGTCACCACGTTGGGGACGGTCGTTCCCGGGGAGGTCGTGAACCTAGAGGTCGATGTGATCGCGAAGTACGTCGAGCGACTCATGGCCAGGGAGACGGCCAAGGAGATGGTCGAGGAGACGGCCAAGGAGATGGAAGGACGATGACGATGAACGAACAGGAGCAGGCCGGCACGGAGACGTCTCCGTTCTCGTCCATCCCGGAGGCGGTTGACGACATCCGCGCCGGACGGGTGGTGATCGTCGTCGACGATGCCGATCGGGAGAACGAAGGCGATCTGATCATGGCGGCGGAGAAGGTGACGCCCGAGGCGATCGCGTTCATCGTGCGGCACTCGAGCGGTGTGATCTGCATGCCCGTTGTAGGTGAACGCCTCGACGAGTTGGAGATCCCGTTGATGGTGGCCGACAACACCGATCAACGACACACGGCGTTCACCGTCTCGGTGGACGCGCGCCGCGGCGTCACCACGGGGATATCAGCGGCTGACCGGGCCAGCACGATCCGAGCGATCGTCGACGCGGACACGGTGCCGCAGGACCTCTCCAGGCCCGGACACATCTTCCCCTTGCGCTACCGGGAGGGCGGAGTCCTCAAGCGCGCCGGTCACACGGAGGCGTCCGTCGACCTCGCGCGTCTCGCGGGGCTCTACCCGGCAGGGGTCCTGTGCGAGACGGTCAACGAAGACGGCACGATGGCGCGGCTGCCCGACCTCGTGCGGTTCGGCGCCGAACACGGACTGAAGATCATCTCGATCGCCGATCTCATCGCTTATCGACGCGCCAACGAGATCCTCGTCTCGAAGGTGGCCGAGGCAACCATCCCGACGCCCTACGGCGAGTTCCGTTCCTACGCGTACGAAAGTGCCGTGGACGGTCGGACGCACGTGGCGTTGGTGCTCGGGGAGATCGGTGACGGCCGAGACGTCCTCACCCGCGTGCACTCGGAGTGTTTGACGGGGGATGTCTTCGCGTCGCTCCGGTGCGACTGCGGTGAGCAGCTGCACCGGTCCCTGGAGATCATCGGGAAGGAAGGCCGTGGCGTCGTCCTGTACATCCGTGGGCATGAGGGCAGGGCGATCGGGCTGACCCATAAGCTCCGCGCGTACGAGCTCCAGGACCAGGGCCGCGACACCGTCCAAGCCAACACCGACCTGGGGTTCCCGGCCGATCCGCGTGAGTACGGGATCGGCGCGCAGATCCTGGTCGACCTCGGCGTTCGGACGATGCGGCTGCTCACGAACAACCCCGCCAAGCGGGCCGGCCTCGAGGGGCACGGGCTCTCCATCTCCGCGCGCATACCGATCGAGACCGAGCCCACGCCCGAGAACATCGGATACCTGCGCACGAAGCGCGAGAAGATGGGGCACCTGCTCGACGGCCTGCCCGACGCGCCGGTCCTGGACGGAGCGGGCGAACGGTGAAGGTCCTCGAGGGTCACCCGAAGGGTGCCGGCCGGCGGATCGCGATCGTCGCGGCGCGCTTCAACGAGGTCATCACGCGCAAACTCGTCGACGGGGCGCTCGCCCGACTGACGGCCCTCGGCGTGTCGGGCGACGACATCGATGTGGCCTGGGTGCCCGGCGCGTTCGAGATCCCGCTCGTCGCGCAGCGGTTCGCTCGCTCCGGGCGGTTCGACGGCGTCATCTGCCTTGGCGCGGTGATCCGCGGTGAGACCGCGCACTTCGATCTGGTCGCGAACGAGGCCGCCAGGGGCATCGCCGACGTCGCCCGCGAGACGGGCATCCCCGTCATCTTCGAGGTCCTCGCCGTCGAGAACCTGGCCCAGGCCGAGGATCGCGCCGGCGGGGCGCACGGGAACAAGGGCTGGGAGGCGGCCGACGCCGTGCTCTCGATGGTGTCGGTGCTGGAGCAGCTGCCCGACGCCCGGATCGGAGAGGGGAGCGAGAAGCGGGTGGCGATGAGAGGGACCCCGTGATCGTCGACAAGCCCTGGGGCAAGGTCGCTACGTACGCCCTCAACCAGCCGTCCTCGGTCCGGATGATCACGGTGGAGCCCGCGCAGGAGACGAGCGTGCACTACCACCGCATGCGCGACGAGATGTGGGTCGTCCTCGATCCCGGTCTCACCGTCGAGATCGGCAATCGCGTCGTCGAGGCGCAGGCGGGCGAGGAGTTCATGGTCGCCGCCGAGGAGACCCATCGGATCCGCAACCTCGGCAGCGCGCGAGGCAGGGTGCTCGAGATCGCGTACGGATACACCACCGAGGACGACACGCAGCGCCTCGAAGATGCCTACGGCCGTCCCCTCGAGCCCGACTGGTGAGGCATCGTCGACACGTGAGGCGAGCGGCACCTATACTGGCTGGCCAGCAGGGCAGAACGTGTGTCGTCCGCGCACCGGCTCGACCGGTGCTTGTTTTTCGAAAGAGGTGATGCGGGGTCTCGCAAGATCCGAGGATCAATGACCGGATCAGGTCGCCCCAGGTTCGTCTGGTGGGGGCCGACGGTGAGCAGATCGGGGTGGTCTCCACCCAGGACGCTCTGAGACAGGCTCGGGATCTCGACCTGGATCTCGTGGAGGTCGCGCCGCAGGCCGATCCGCCGGTGTGCAGGATCATGGACTACGGCAAGTACAAGTACGAACGCGACATCCGCCAGAAGGAGGCCCGCAAGAAGCAATCGCGGGTCGAGGTCAAGGAGATCAAGTTCCGCCCGAAGATCGACCGGCACGACTACGCCACGAAGAAGGGCCACGTCGAACGGTTCCTGAAGGCGGGCGCCAAGGTCAAGATCACCATCATGTTCCGCGGGCGCGAGATGGCGCACACGGACCTCGGACGCAAGATCCTGGACCAGTTGATATCGGAGCTCGGCGACACCATCATCGTCGAGTCCATGCCGAAGCAAGAGGGGCGCAACATGATCATGGTGATCGCCCCCACCAAGAAGCAGGTCGAGGCCAAGGTCGCCGAGACCGACCCAGGTGCGACACCCGCATCCGACGAAGGGTGACATCGAGATGCCGAAGATGAAGACCAACCGCTCAGCGGCGAAGCGGTTCCGCATCACGCGGAACGGGAAGCTGCTCCACCGCAAGGCGACGGGGCACCACATGCTCACGAAGAAGAGCTCCAGCCGGCGCCGGCGTATCGAAGGCATGTCGGAGGTCACCGCGGAGCGCAAGAAGATCAAGCGTCTCTTGGGGGCATGACCATATGGCCAGGGTGAAACGTTCCGTCCACGCGAAGAAGAAGCGCCGCGAGATCCTCGAGAAGGCGAAAGGCTACACGGGGAGCCGCAACACGCGTTACCGCGTGGCCAAGGAACAGGTCATGCACTCCGGCAACTACGCGTACCGCGATCGTCGCGATCGCAAGGCGCAGTTCCGCCGTCTCTGGATCACCAGGATCAACGCGGCGGCCCGGCCGCACGGGTTGTCGTACTCGCGATTCATGAACGGACTCAAGACCGCCGGTGTCGAGGTCGACCGGAAGATCCTCGCTGACCTCGCGGTGAACGATCCGGCCGCGTTCGCATCGCTCGTCGAGACCGCGAAGTCGGCACTCCCCGCCGCATCCTGACGGACGCCGGGGCCATGCGCTTCGGGTGTCTCGAGCTGGATCCGGTGCCGTGCTGACGTCCGTCAAGAACCCGAAGGTCGCCGCGGCCGTGCGCCTGAAGAAGCGCGCCTTCCGCGAAGACGATCGCCACTTCCTGGTCGAAGGAGCGCAAGGGGTCGGTGAGGCCCTCGAGCATCCCGGGACCCTCCTCGCGTTGTTCGTGAGCGACGGAGCGAACCCGCTGGCGGTTCGCGCACGTCAGTCGGGCGTCGACGTGAACGAGGTCAGCTCGGACGTGATGGCCAAGCTGACGTCCACGGTGACACCGCAGGGGATCGTGGGCGTGTGTCCGTTCCTCGACGTCGTATCGGACGCGTTGCCGAGCGAAGGGTGTATCGCGGTCTTGCACGAAGTGCGGGACCCGGGCAACGCCGGAACGGTGCTGCGGTCGGCGGACGCTGCGGGGGTCGGGGGAGTGGTGTTCACGGCCAGCTCGGTCGATGTCTACAACCCCAAGACCGTTCGATCCTCCGCGGGGTCGATCTTCCATCTGCCGATCGTCCGCGACGAGGGAACCGCTACGGTGCTCCAGGCCGTTCGCGACAAGGGGATGCGCGTGCTCGCGATGGACGGGCACGGCGACGAGGACCTGTATGCCGTCGACCTGAGCGAGCCCGTCGCCTTCGTGTTCGGCAACGAAGCGCGCGGGCTGCCCGACGACGTCTTCGCGATGGCGGACGCCACGGTTCGGGTTCCGCATCAGGGCAAGGCAGAATCGCTCAACCTCGCGGCAGCCGCCACCGTGTGCCTGTTCGAATGGGCCCGGAGGCGCCGGAGCGGCACCGTCGCGCTCGAGACGATCGTGGCCGCCGCCGCACACGACATCCGTTCGCCCCTGACCGCGATGAAGGGGTTCGGCTACGCGCTGGAGAAGCGATGGGAGATCATGACGGAGGACCAGCGCGCCCTGATGCTGCAAGGGATCGTCTACGACGCCGACCGCATGGACGCGATCCTGCGGCTGTTGGTCGACGCCGGCCGGGTCGCATCGGGCACGCTCGAGATGTTCCCGGAGCGGATCGATCTGGCGGAACTGGCCCGGGGGGTCGTCGCGTCGGTGAAACGCGATCCCGAACATCCCGAGGTGCGTTGGGCGGGGAAGGGCGATGTCGTCGTCGCCGATCCCGCGCGCGTGAAGAGCGCGCTCCTGTCGTTCATCGAGGCGCAGGCCTGGTGGGGTCGCGAAGGGCCGATCACGATCGAGGGAGGCCGGGTCGGCGACCGGCTGAAGCTGAGCGTCTGGCGGGACGGGACCGAGCTCACGACCGCCGACGCCGAGGCGCTGTTCGCGGCACGTCGGCCCGGGACGGGGGCGGGGAGCAAGATCGGTCTGTTCGTGGCGCGCGGTGTGGCCGGGGCGCAGGGCGGTCGCGCCTGGGCGGACGTCGTGGACGGACGGCTGTCGTTCCATCTGGACCTCCCGCTCATAACGCCGGGCTGAACAAGGGACGTTGCTAGACTCGGCGGCCATATGGACGCCAACGAAGCGCGCACCGCCCTCGAGGAAGAGCGCACCCGCGGCCTCGCGGCGATCGCCACTGCAACGTCGCGTGAGGAGCTGGAAGCGGCGAAGAGCTCCGTGCTGGGACGGAAGGGCCGCTTCGCCGAAGCGCAGCGTGCGCTGGGCTCGTTCGACCACGAGGACCGCAAAGTCGTGGGGATGCTCGCGAACGAGGTCCGCGACGAGCTGACGGCGGCGATCGACGAGCGCAGGGCCTCGCTCGACCTGGCAGACGAGTCGCGCCTGCTCGAAGCCGACGGGGTCGACGTGACGCTCCCGGGTCGCCGCCCCCGTCCGGGATCCCTGAACCCGCTCGCCATCGTGGAGCGGCGGATCGTCGAGGTCTTCACCCGGATGGGGTACCAGGTCGTGGAGGGACCGGAGATCGAGGACGACTGGCACAACTTCGAGGCGCTGAACATCCCGCCCGACCATCCCGCCCGGACGATGAAGGACTCGCTCTACGTGGACATCCCCGGCCGCCTCCTGCGCACCGAGACGTCCGCCGCGCAGATCCGCACCATGGAGGCGCAGGACCCGCCGATCCACATCGTGTCTCCCGGCCGCGTGTACCGCCAGGAGACGCCCGACGCGACGCACCTGCCGGTCTTCCATCAGGTCGAGTGCCTGGCGGTCGACGAGGGGATCTCGTTCGCCGACCTGAAGGGCACGCTGGAGACGTTCGCGCGCGCGATGTTCGGTGGCGATCGCAAGGTACGCCTGAACCCGGACTACTTCCCGTTCGTCGAGCCAGGAGCCCAGGTTGCCGTCTCGTGCTTCATCTGCGACGGAGCCGGATGCCGCACGTGCGGCAACGGCTGGATCGAGCTCCTCGGCGCGGGCATGGTTCATCCCAAGGTGCTCGAGAACTGTGGGTACGACAGCGAGCGGTACACGGGGTTCGCGTTCGGTCTGGGGATCGAGCGGGTCGCCATGATCCAGTACGGCGTGCCGGACATGCGGCTGTTCGTCGAGGGCGACGTGCGGTTCCTCGAACAGTTCCAGGGCGTCGCGTGAAGATCGTCCGCTCCTGGCTGATCGAGTGCTGCCCGGTCGATCTCTCAGCCGAGGACCTGGCCGAGCTCCTCACGTCGAAGGGCGCCGAGGTCGAACGGATCGAGCGCCCGTGGGACGGGCTCGACGGCGTCGTCGTCGCGAAGGTCCTCGAGGTCCGCGACCATCCGAACTCCGACAAGCTGTGCCTGGCGCGGGTGAGCACCGGCTCGTCGGAGCGTGAGGTCGTCGTCGGCGTACGGAACATGGCCGCGGGCGATCTCGTCCCGCTCGCAGGGCCGGGTGCGCGCGTGCCCGCGCTGCCCGCCGCGCTCACCGCGCGCGAGATCCGGGGCGTCGTGTCCGAGGGCATGCTCTGCTCGCCGATGGAGCTGGGTATCGCACCGACCCATGAAGGCATCCTGCTCCTCGGGGACGACCTCGCGCCGGGTGACGATCTGAAGGCGGCGCTGGGACTGGACGACGCGGTCCTCGATATCGAGGTGACGCCGAACCGGGCCGACTTCCTGTCCGTGATCGGTGTCGCGCGGGAGGTCGCGGCCGCGACGGGGGTCTCGTTCACGCTTCCGCCGATCGATCTGGTCGAGGACGACGAGCCGGCCGAAGGCGTCGCAACGGTTGAGGTCATCGATCCGGATCGGTGTTCCCACTACATCGCGCGCATCCTCCGTGACGTTCGGCACGCCAGCTCGCCCATCCGCGTGCAGGCGCGCCTGACCGCAGCGGGGATGCGCCCGATCTCGGCCGCCGTCGACGCCACGAACTACGCGATGCTCGAGATCGGGCAGCCCCTGCATCCGTTCGACCTCACGTTGCTCAAGGGTCCTGGGATCGTCGTACGCCGTGCGGCCGACGGTGAGCGGATGGTCACCCTCGACGACGTCGAACGAACGCTCACGGACGACGACCTGTTGATCTGCGACCTCGAGCGTCCGGTCGGCATCGCCGGGGTGATGGGCGGGTCCGTCGCCGAGATCTCGGACGCAACCGATCAGGTCCTGCTCGAGGCCGCGTCCTTCGAACGCGGTGGGATCCAGAGGACCCGTCGCCGGATCGAGCTCTCCACCGAGGCTTCGATGCGGTTCGAGCGCGGGGTCGACCCCGAGGCCGCGTCGGTCGGGGCGGATCGGGCATGCCGTCTGATGGCGGAGTGGTGCGGCGCACGCGTCCTCCACGGCACGGTCGAGGCAGGAGCCGTGCCGCAGCGGAGGCACGTGACGATGCGAGCCAGCCGAGCCACGAAGCTGATCGGGTACGACGTCTCGCCGGCGGACGCGATCGAGGTCTTCGAGCGCCTGATGATGCGATCGGAAGTCGTGGGCGACGACGTGACGGTCGAGGTGCCCGGCTACCGGCTGGACATCGAGCGCGAGGTCGACCTGATCGAGGAGGTCGTGCGCGTCCAAGGCTACGATCGCGTCGGTTCGACCCTCCCGGCGATCCGCCAGCCGGGAGGGATGCCGGATGCCTACGAGTTCCGCCACCGTGTCCGGACCTCGCTGATGCGCGCGGGGTTACGGGAGGTGCGGTCGTTCCCGTTCGCCTCGGATGCGGACCTCGAGTTGACGGGCGACCGCGATGCGATCGTCGTCACGAACCCGTTGCAGGCCGACGATCCCTGGCTCCGAACGCGGCTCACCCCGGGCCTGCTCGCCGCGATCCGCCGTAACGCCTACCGGCATGTGCGCAGCATCGCCCTCTTCGAGGTCGGGACGGTCTTCCGGATGGTCGACGGGGAGCCCGAGGAGCGGCCCATGGCCGCCCTCGCGTTCACGGGAGCCGCCGAGAGCGCGTGGACAGGTCGTCGCGAGTACGACTTCTTCGATGCGAAGGGGGCGGTCGATGCGTTGATGGCCGACCTCGGGATCGCCTGGTCGATGGGTGAGCCCCCCGGGCCGTTGTTCCATCCGGGGCGCTCGGCGTTCGTCCTGGTCGACGGCGCACGCGTCGGCGTGCTCGGCGAGATCCACCCGCGGGTGGTGGAGTCGCTCGACGTCCCCGGGCGCATCGCCACGGCCGAACTCGAGATCGACAAGCTCATGCGGCACGCGGCGACGACGCTGCAGGCCGGCGACGTCCCGAGGTTCCCGCCCGTCCGCCGGGATCTGTCGTTCGTGCTCGACGAAACGGTCCCGCACGCTGCCGTCGAGTCGGCCATCCGGGAGGCGGGCGGCGACCTCGTGGCCTCCTGCATCCTGTTCGACGTCCACACCGGACCTCCGTTGCCGGCCGGGAAGAAGAGCCTGGCCTTCTCGGTCGAGTTCCGTGATCCCTCCCGCACGCTCGAGCGTGACGAGGCCGACGAAGCGGTCGATCGCATCAAGGCCCGGGTCGCGCAGGATCTCCGCGGCGAGCTCCGCGACGGAGGCAGCGAAGCGCGCGCGCGCCCTCCCGTATAGACTGCGCGCCGATGGCGCGTCACTACCTCTCCGTCGACGACCTTTCTCCCGCCGAGCTCATCGGGCTGCTCGAGCTGTCGGGCAAGGTGAAGGCCGACCCCGAGGCGTACGCCGACCGCCTCCGCGGGTGCTCGGTGGCCCTGGTCTTCGAGAAGCCGTCGACCCGCACGAGGGTGTCGTTCGAGGTCGGTGTGGCGGAGCTGGGAGCCCATCCGCTGGTGATCTCGTCGACCGACCTCCAACTGGGACGGGGCGAGACCATCGAGGACACCGGGCGAGTGCTCAGCCGGTACGTGGACGCCATCGTGTTGCGGACGTTCGAGCAAGAGCGACTCGAGCTGTTGGCGTCCGCCTCCTCGGTCTCGGTCATCAACTCACTGTCCGATTTCGAGCATCCGTGCCAGGCGCTCGCCGACCTCTTCACCGTGCGCGAACGCCTCGGAGGGCCTGAGGGACGCACGCTCGCCTACTTCGGGGACGGCAACAACGTTGCCCACTCCCTGCTGCTCGCGGGCGCCAAGGTCGGTATGAAGGTCCGCATAGCGACACCACCGGGTTTCGAGCCGATCCCGCAGGTGGTGAAGCGGGCGACGGAGATCGCGATGGAGACGGGTGGCAAGGTGGATCTGCTCCACGACCCGGTCGACGCGGCCACCGGTGCGGACGTCCTCTACACCGATGTGTGGGCCAGCATGGGGCAAGAGGACGAGGCGGTCGAACGCGAGTTGGTGTTCCGCGGGTACCAGCTGGACCAGAAGCTGGTCGACCTCGCCGCTCCGGGAGCGATCGTGATGCACTGCCTGCCCGCCCATCGGGGCATGGAGATCAGCGCCGAGGTCATCGACGGCCCGCGCTCGGCCGTGTGGGACCAGGCGGAGAACCGGCTCCACGCGCAGAAGGCGCTCTTGCTCATGCTGTTCGACCTGGCCTGAGGCGGGTCCGGCGTGGCGCGAGCGAACGACGACGTCGAACGGCTCCTCCTCGAGTTCGCGGATCTGCTGTCGATCCTGACCGACGACTCGTACAAGCCGCGCTCCTACGAGAAGGCGGCGCGTTCCGTGGGCGGCTATCACGCCGATGTGTCGGAGCTCGACCTGAAGGGGGTCCTGCAGATCCCGAACGTCGGGAAGTCGATCGGGGAGAAGATCGTCGAGATCCAGCGAACCGGAACGTTCGCGGACCTCGAAGCGTTGCGGGCGCAGATCCCGCCGGGGGTGCGCGAGCTGATGTCCATCCCCGGCCTCGGCCCGAAGAAAGCGATGGTGCTCTATCGGGAGCTGGACGTCTCATCCGTCCCGGAGCTGGTGGCGGCCATCGAAGGCGAACGGGTCGCGACGCTCAAGGGGTTCGGAGGCAAGACCCAAGAGAACATCCTGCGTGGTCTCCAGCAGCTCTCCGACTCCGGCGGACGCGTGCTCGTGAACGTCGCGCTCGACGTCGCCGAGGCGCTCCTGGCCGAGCTCTCCACACTCAAGCAGGTCCGTCGCGCGGCGTACGCCGGGTCGCTGCGGAGGATGCGAGAGACGATCGGGGACGTCGACCTCCTAGTTGCGAGCGGCCAGACCGAGCCGATCATGGAGATGTTCGTCGGGCTCCCGTCCGTCACCAGCGTGCTCGCACACGGCGATACGAAATCCTCGATCGTGACCGATCGCGGACTCCAGGTGGACCTCCGCGTCGTGCCCAAGGATGTCTGGGGTGCGGCGATGATCTACTTCACGGGCTCGAAGGCGCACAACGTCCGCATCCGGGAGCGGGCGGTGCGCGCCGGGCTGAAGCTGAACGAGTACGGGCTGTTCGACGCGAAGACGGGAGACCTCCTCGCCGCCGAGACGGAGCAGGAGGTCTACGAGCGTCTCGGGCTGCCGTACATCGAGCCGACGCTCCGGGAGGATCGCGGAGAGGTCGAGGCGGCGGTCGCCGGCGAGCTGCCCAAGGTCCTGCAGCTCAAGGACCTCCGCGGCGACCTCCACACCCACACGAACCTGACCGACGGACTGGCTCCGCTCGACGAGATGCTGCAGACCGCCGCGACGTTGGGCTACGCCTACTACGCCGTTACCGATCACGCGCCGAACCTGGCGATGCAGCGGATGACCGACGACAAGATCCTCGCGCAACGCGAACAACTGCGTGCGCTGCAGGCGGGGCACGACATGACGCTCCTGCACGGGACCGAACTCAACATCGACCCCGACGGTAACGTCGACTGGCCCGAGGAGTTCCTTGCCGGGTTCGACCTGACGGTGGCGTCGATCCACTCGCACTTCACCCAATCTCGTGAGGAACTGACCACGCGGATGATCCGCGCCATGGAGAACCCCTACGTGAACGTGATCGGCCATCCCACCGCGCGCCTGATCGGCAAGCGACCTCCGATCGACCTCGACCTCGAGGCCGTCTTCGAGGCGGCGGCCCGAACGGGCACGGCGCTCGAGGTGAACTCGTTCCCCGATCGACTCGACCTGAAGGACGAGCACATCCTGTGGGCGCGACGGTACGGACCGAAGTTCGCGGTGAACACGGATTCGCATTCGCCGGTCCATCTGTCCTTGATGCGGTTCGGCGTGGCGACGGCGCAGCGCGGCTGGCTCAGCAAGGACGACGTCATCAACACGTGGCCTCTCGCCAAGCTCCGCCGGTTCCTCCGCAAGGGGCGACCCGCCTGAGCCAGCGCCACCCCCTCGGGCGGCGACTCCCACGGAGCTTCTACGCGCGTCGGTCGTCGCTGGTCGCTCCCGACCTGCTCGGCAGGATCCTCGTGGCACGTGCGGGTGACGGTTCACGGCTCGCGGCGCGGATCGTGGAGACCGAGGCGTACGAACCCGACGACCCGGCGAGCCACGCCTTCCGGGGGCTGACGGCGCGGAACGCCGTCATGTTCGGCGAACCGGGCCACTTGTACGTGTACTTCACGTACGGCATGCACTTCTGTATGAACGCCGTCACGGGCCGAGCCGGAGAGGGGATGGCGGTGCTGCTTCGCGCGGCCGAGCCGATCGAAGGACTGGACGAGATGCGTGAACGTCGCGCGCGTTCGAAGGTTCGCGAACTCTGCTCCGGACCCGCCAAGCTCTGCCAGGCGTTCGGCGTCGACCGATCGTTCGACGGAGCGGATCTCGTTCGCGGGACCGACATCTGGATCTCGGAGGGAACGCCCGCGGTGAGCTCGCTCGTCGTCGCCGGGCCGCGTGTCGGGATCCGCGTGGGTCTCGAGCATGCGTGGCGTTTCTGGGTGGAGGGAGATCCCTCCGTCTCTCGCGAGCGCGGCGGGCGAGCCACTAGCCGCTCGGCGACGAGAGATCCTTCGAAACGGTGATGAGGACGGAGCTCGTCTGGTACGCGGAGACGCCGGCCGACGGGCTCTGCGAGATGACCGTGCCCGGTGGTTGGGTCGAGACGGCCAGGACCACCTTCACGTAGAACCCGGCGTCGCCGAGGATCGTCATCGCGGCCGCCTGCGAGAGCCCGACGACCGACGGGACGGGGATCGACTGCAGCGAGGACGGCTCGGTGCACGTGCGCGTCGGCTCGGTTCCCGCGATGAACTCCAGGGTCTGGATGTTCTGCGGCAACGTGAACTGGTTCGGGAGGCAATAGGGATCCTGGGTCACGTCGACAGCCACGGCCACGTAGTTCACGTCCGGTGTCGGGAAGCTACGCACCGGGAACGTGGTCGCGGCTTTCTCCATGAACAGCCGCCAGATCTGCGCCGGCCACGTCCCTCCGAACACCGTGATCCGCGTGAAGCCGCCGACCATGGAGATCTGTCCCTGCGGGAACCCCACCCACACGGCGGCGACCAGCTGCGGGATGGCGCCGACGAACCAGGCGTCCGCGTAGTTCTGGTTCGTACCCGTCTTACCGATCTGCGGCCGCCCGATGTTCGCGGCGGTGCCCGTGCCGTACTGCACGACCTTCTGAAGGATCTGGTTGGCTGCGGACGCGACGGCCGGGTCGACGACCTGCTTGGGATTGGGGTTCGCCTGCCAGATCGGGTGCCCGTCCGCGTCGAGGATGCTGATCACCGGGATGGGGTTGACGTGTTGTCCGCCGGTCGCCAACGTCCCGTACGCGGAGCTCATCTCGAGGGTGTTGACCTCGTTCGTCCCGAGCACGGCCGACAGGTAGGGGAGCAACGGCCGCTTCGGCTCGGAGACGCGCTGGCAACATCGGATCCCCATCCGCTTGGCCACGTCGACGACGGTCTGCGCGCCGAGCTCGTCGATCAGCTGCGCGTACACGGTGTTCACCGAGTAGATCGTCGCTTGCTCCAACGTGAGGCTGCCGTAGTTGCTCGGCTCCGCGTTCGTCACGTGCCAGACCTGGCCGTTATCGAGCGGGATGTCGATCGAGGAGGGGGCGGAGAACACGGTGCTCGGCGAGATGCCGTTCTCCAAGGCCGCCACAAGTGCGAACGGTTTGAACGACGAGCCCGCCTGCCGTCCGGTGCTGCCCCCCGTCGCGAGGTTCACGCGTCCGTCGCCCGAGTTCGCGTCCCAATAGGCCGCGTCGTTTCCGCCGACCATGGCTCGGACATAGCCGGTACGGGGGTCGATCACGGTCATCGCGCCCGACGGGTCGCCCGGATAGGGGAGCACGGATCGGACGGCACTCTGCGCGTACCGTTGGAACTGGGGATCGATGGTGGTCGTGATGCGGAGCCCTCCCGTGAACAGCAGTTGGTATCGGTCTTCCCGCGTCTTGCCGAACGCAGGGTTCGAAAGGAACCACTGCTTGAAGTAGTCGACGAAGTACGGGAAGGGATAGCGCTCACGGGACGTGAACGCGTGAAGCTCGATCGGCTCGGCGACGGCCTCGTCCTTCTGGGACGACGTGATCATCCCCTGATCGAGCATCTGCCGGAGCACGTTGTTGCGTCTGACCCGCGCGTGCACCGGGTGCGCGAACGGGTCGAAATCGTTCGGGGCGCGGATCAGCCCGGCCAGCAACGCGGACTGGGAGAGGGTGAGGTCCTTCGCGTCCACCCCGAAGTACGAGCGCGCGGCCGCCTGGATGCCGTACGCGCCCTGTCCGAAGTACACCGTGTTCAGGTACTTCGTGAGGATCTGGTCCTTGCTGAGCCGGTCCTCGAGCTGCCAGGCGAGCACCGCCTCGTCGATCTTCCGCCGGAGCGTCTCGTCGCTGCCCACGTACAGCTGCTTCACGAGCTGCTGCGTGATGGTCGACCCGCCCTCGACGATCCGGCCCGCGGAGACGTCCGCGTAGGCCGCACGGATGATCGCGCGCAGGTCGACCCCGTGGTGGTAGTAGAAGCGCTTGTCCTCGATGGCGACGACCGCATCGCGGATCGTCTGGGGCATCTGCGTGCGGGACAGGATCACCCGGTCCACACCGGCGTGGAGCTCGGTGATGAGGCTCCCGTCGGACGCGTAGAGGAACGAGGTCTGGGCGAGCGGGATCGACCGCTGACGGTAGTCGGACAGCCGCGGGAGACCGCCGCACGCTGACGCGATGGTCGCGAAGACGACGAAGAGAACGAGGGGGAGTCCCGAGCTCTTCCGCACGTGAGCGAGTCTACCCGTGGCTCCGGTTCGCGCTGGTAGCATCCGGTCGCCATGGCTCCCGACCCTCTCGCCCTGCTGATGGACGGGACCGCCGAGGTCGTTCCCGAGGGCGAGCTCGCGGACAAGCTGGCGCTCGGCAGGCCCTTGCGAGTGAAGCTCGGACTCGATCCCACCGCGTCCCACGTCACGCTCGGCTGGGCCGTCGTGCTCCACAAGCTCCGTCAGTTCCAGGACGCCGGCCACGTTGCGGTGCTGATCGTGGGCGACTTCACCGCCCGGGTGGGTGATCCGTCCGGGAAGTCGGAGACCCGCCCGCGACTCGACAAGGACGTCGTCAAGGCATACGCGGAGCGGCTCCTCGAGCAGTTCGGCCTGATCCTGTCGAACGAGCGGCTCGAGGTCCGGTACAACTCCGAGTGGCTCGAGCGCATGGACATGGAGGCTGTACTGCGCCTGACGTCCTCGTACACGGTGGCGCGGATGCTCGAACGCGACGACTTCGCCGCGCGCCACGCAGACGGCCGTCCCATCTCGATCATGGAGTTCATGTATCCGCTCCTGCAGGGCTACGACTCGGTGGCCGTCGAGGCCGACATCGAGCTGGGGGGGACCGATCAGCTCTTCAATCTGCTGGTGGGGCGGGAGCTCCAACGCTCGTGGGATCAGGCCCCCCAGGTGGCGATGACGATGCCCCTGCTCGAAGGGCTCGACGGGGTCCAGAAGATGAGCCAATCGCTCGGCAACTACGTGGGCATCACGGAGCCACCCGACGAGATGTTCGGCAAGCTGATGCGGATCCCCGACGGGCTGATCGGGAAGTACCTGTGGTTGGCGGCGTGGCGGCCGGCCGAGGAGGTCGCGTCGATCGAGCAGGGTCTGACGGCGGGCTCGGTCAAGCCGAACGATGAGAAGCGGGGCATGGCGCGAAGGGTGGTCGAGCTGTACCACGGGGCGGGCGCAGGGTCCCGCGCGGAGGAGGCCTTCAACCGGGTCCATCGAGATCGGGAGTTCCCCGAGGTGATGCCGGACGTGCCGATCCCCGACGGCGCCGCCGAAGACGGGGTCGTGTGGCTGCCGAGGCTGCTGGTGGCCCTCGACCTGGCTTCCTCCAACGGCGACGCGCGCAGGCGGATCGAGCAGGGAGGGGTCAGGCTGGACGACGAACCGATGACCGATCCCTCGTACGAGGCATCCCGCGAGGAGCTGGCCGGCAAGGTCCTGCAGGTCGGACGGCGCTGGTTCGGCCGGCTGGCCTAGTCCCGGTTGACGGCCCAGCGAACGCTGCTACGATACCTATCCGGCGCGCCCCACCCTGAGGTGCCTCTTTTGGTGTCATCAGCTGGGATCACGCGTCTCCTCGCACCTTGAGAACTGAACAGTGTGTCAAAAGCCAGTGCTTTCCCGTCAGCTGGGAGGCGCGGTTCGCCGCGTCTCAGAGTGCAGCAGACGGTAGTACTGAAACCGTCCGGACAACGGGCGGGATCAGCTGAAATCGGTCCGAGGGAAGTGCTTTCCCATCGGGCCGACTCCAAACCGAAAACGAACCCCCACGCCTTCGGGCTCGGGGACTTCGGATTCTCTACGGAGAGTTTGATCCTGGCTCAGGACGAACGCTGGCGGCGTGCTTAACACATGCAAGTCGAGCGAGAGCCAGCTGAGGGGTAACCCTCGGCTGGGGACAGCGGCGAACGGGTGCGTAACACGTGGGCAACCTGCCCCTGACACTGGGATAACCCCGGGAAACCGGAGCTAATACCGGATACTCTCGGCCGATCACATGGCTGGCCGAGGAAAGGTCCGCCGGTCAGGGATGGGCCCGCGGCCTATCAGCTTGTTGGTGAGGTAACGGCCCACCAAGGCGACGACGGGTAGCTGGTCTGAGAGGACTACCAGCCACACTGGAACTGAGATACGGTCCAGACTCCTACGGGAGGCAGCAGTGGGGAATATTGCACAATGGGCGAAAGCCTGATGCAGCGACGCCGCGTGAGGGATGAAGGCCTTCGGGTCGTAAACCTCTTTCGGCAGGGACGAAGCGATCAGTGACGGTACCTGCAGAAGAAGCCCCGGCTAACTACGTGCCAGCAGCCGCGGTAAGACGTAGGGGGCGAGCGTTGTCCGGATTCATTGGGCGTAAAGCGCGCGTAGGCGGCTGCGCAAGTCGGTTGTGAAATTCCGGGGCTCAACCCCGGAACTGCGTCCGATACTGCGTGGCTAGAGGTAGGTAGGGGAGATCGGAATTCCTGGTGTAGCGGTGAAATGCGCAGATATCAGGAGGAACACCGGTGGCGAAGGCGGATCTCTGGGCCTTACCTGACGCTCAGGCGCGAAAGCTAGGGGAGCGAACAGGATTAGATACCCTGGTAGTCCTAGCCGTAAACGTTGGGTGCTAGGTGTGGGCGGATATCGACCCCGTCCGTGCCGAAGCTAACGCATTAAGCACCCCGCCTGGGGAGTACGGCCGCAAGGCTAAAACTCAAAGGAATTGACGGGGGCCCGCACAAGCGGCGGAGCATGTGGCTTAATTCGAAGCAACGCGAAGAACCTTACCTGGGCTTGACATGCGGGGTGAAACCGTAGAGATACGGTGCTCCTCGGAGCCCGCACAGGTGGTGCATGGCTGTCGTCAGCTCGTGCCGTGAGGTGTTGCCTTAAGTGGCGCAACGAGCGCAACCCCTGTCCTTAGTTGCCAGCGGGTAATGCCGGGAACTCTAGGGAGACTGCCGGTGCCAAACCGGAGGAAGGTGGGGATGACGTCAAGTCATCATGCCCCTTATGTCCAGGGCTGCACACATGCTACAATGCGCGATACAGAGGGTTGCGATCCCGCAAGGGGGAGCGAATCCCAAAAAGTCGCGCTCAGTTCGGATCGGGGTCTGCAACTCGACCCCGTGAAGTCGGAGTCGCTAGTAATCGCAGATCAGCAATGCTGCGGTGAATACGTTCCCGGGCCTTGTACACACCGCCCGTCACACCACGAAAGTGGGCAACACCCGAAGCCGGTGGCCTAACCCTTGTGGAGGGAGCCGTCGAAGGTGGGGCTCGCGATTGGGGTGAAGTCGTAACAAGGTAGCCGTACCGGAAGGTGCGGCTGGATCACCTCCTTTCTAAGGAGCCTTTGGCACTTCGGGGAGTCCAGCTACAAACCGAATGGACTCGTTCACTACCCGACAAGACTCCAGGTCGATGCGCTGGCTACTCTTTTGACACCCTCCCGATCCGCAACGTCTAGTAGTCGCTATGGCGAACGGGTTGCCGGCTCGGGGGATCATCATCAGGACACACTGTTCAGCTTTGAGGGTGCGAGCCTTCGAGCACCTTGAGAACTCGATAGCGAGCGCGAGCATCTATAGTCAAGTGAATAAGGGCTTACGGTGGATGCCTTGGCGTCAGGAGCCGATGAAGGACGCGTCTGGCTGCGAAAAGCTTCGGGGAGCTGTCGAGAGAGCTATGATCCGGAGATGTCCGAATGGGGAAACCCGGCTGGGGTCATGCCCAGTCACCCAGGTCTGAACACATAGGGCCTGAGGAGGGAACCGCCCGAAGTGAAACATCTCAGTAGGGCGAGGAAGAGAAAGCAACCGCGATTCCCCTAGTAGCGGCGAGCGAACGGGGATCAGCCTAAACCGGTGTGGTGGTAAAGCCCGATGGCGTTGCCACACCGGGGTCGTGGGACCCACATGAACCAACATCGGAAGGTTCAAGGAGTGACAAATCCGACACCTAGTCGAAGGCCATGGAATGGGCCGTCACAGAAGGTAACAACCCTGTAGACGAAAGGTGAATGGACTCCTCGTGGTGTTCCCGAGTAGCACGGGACCCCTGAAATCCCGTGTGAATCTGGGGGGACCACCCCCTAAGGCTAAACACTACCTGACGACCGATAGTGAACTAGTACCGTGAGGGAAAGGTGAAAAGCACCCCGGGAGGGGAGTGAAATAGTACCTGAAACCGTGAGCCTACAAGCTGTCGGAGCCTCGATCTGGGTGACCAGAACGGGGTGACGGCGTGCCTTTTGAAGAATGAGCCGGCGAGTTAGCGGTATGTGGCGAGGTTAACCGTTCTCGGGAAGCCGAAGCGAAAGCGAGTCCTAACTGGGCGAAGAGTCGCATGCCCTAGACCCGAAGCCGAGTGATCTAGCCATGGGCAGGTTGAAGCGAGGGTAAGACCTCGTGGAGGACCGAACCCACCAGGGTTGAAAACCTGGGGGATGACCTGTGGTTAGGGGTGAAAGGCCAATCAAACTCGGTGATAGCTGGTTCTCCCCGAAATGCCTTTAGGGGCAGCCTCGGGCGTTCTTCAGCGGAGGTAGAGCACTGATTGGGATAGGGGGCCTACAAGCTTACCGAACTCAGTCAAACTCCGAATGCCGCTGAACTAGAGCCCGGGAGTGAGGGCGCGGGGGCTAAGCTCCGTGTCCGAGAGGGAAACAACCCAGATCGCCAGCTAAGGCCCCTAATTCCATGCTAAGTGGGCAAGGATGTGAGATCGCATAGACAACCAGGAGGTTGGCTTAGAAGCAGCCACCCTTGAAAGAGTGCGTAATAGCTCACTGGTCAAGTGGTCTTGCGCCGACAATGTACCGGGGCTCAAGCATGGAGCCGAAGCTGCGGGATCTCTCATATGGCTCGGCCCTGGCGGGAGGCCGCCTGGGTCCAGGCCGAGGGATCGGTAGGGGAGCGTTCTCACGCGAGTGAAGCGGCGGGGTAACCCAGCCGTGGACGCGTGAGAAGTGAGAATGCCGGCATGAGTAGCGAAAGACGGGGGAGGAGCCCGTCCGCCGAATGCCCAAGGGTTCCTGGGGAAGGTTCATCCGCCCAGGGTTAGTCGGGACCTAAGCCGAGGTCGAGAGACGTAGGCGATGGACGACTGGTTGATATTCCAGTACCACCTCACCCGCGCCAAGACCGAATCAGCGGTGCTAAGGGAACCCTTCGGGGCTACCGACCCACGCTGTACTAGGTTAGCGAAGGGGGGACGCAGAAGGGTAGCTCGACCCAGGCGATGGTTGTCCTGGGGTAAGTGTGTAGAGGGATCCTCTAGGCAAATCCGGAGGGTCATAACCTCGAGGCACGATGCCGAGCCGTTTCAGGCGAAGCGAGTGATCCCATGCTGCCGAGAAAAGCCTCTAGCGAGCTGGTGAGGTGCCCGTACCCCAAACCGACACAGGTGGGCACGTAGAGAATACGAAGGCGATCGAGAGAACCCTGGTTAAGGAACTCGGCAAATTACCTCCGTAACTTCGGGAGAAGGAGGACCCCGGTAGGGTGAAGGACTTCTCGTCCCTAGCTCGATGGGGTGGCAGAAACCAGGCCCAAGCGACTGTTTACTAAAAACACAGGTCCGTGCTAAGTCGTAAGACGACGTATACGGACTGACGCCTGCCCGGTGCTGGAACGTTAAGGGGAGGGGTTAGCTCTTCGGAGCGAAGCTCTGAACCTAAGCGCCAGTAAACGGCGGCCGTAACTATAACGGTCCTAAGGTAGCGAAATTCCTTGTCGGGTAAGTTCCGACCTGCACGAATGGCGTAACGACTTGGGCGCTGTCTCAACCAGGGACTCGGCGAAATTGCACTACGAGTAAAGATGCTCGTTACCCGCAGCAGGACGGAAAGACCCCGGCACCTTTACTGTAGCTTGATGTTGATTCTTGGCATGTGTTGCGTAGGATAGGCGGGAGACTGTGAAGCACCGGTTTCGGCCGGAGTGGAGTCACCCTTGAAATACCGCCCTTCACATGTTGGGACTCTAACCCAGGTCCGTGATCCGGATCGGGGACAGCGTCTGGTGGGCAGTTTAACTGGGGCGGTTGCCTCCTAAAATGTAACGGAGGCGCCCAAAGGTTCCCTCAGCCTGGTTGGCAATCAGGCGTCGAGTGCAAGGGCACAAGGGAGCTTGACTGCGAGACCGACGGGTCGAGCAGGAGCGAAAGCTGGGCCTAGTGATCCGACGGCTTCCATGTGGAAGGGCCGTCGCTCAACGGATAAAAGGTACGCCGGGGATAACAGGCTGATCCTTCCCAAGAGTCCATATCGACGGAAGGGTTTGGCACCTCGATGTCGGCTCGTCTCATCCTGGGGCTGGAGCAGGTCCCAAGGGTCGGGCTGTTCGCCCGTTAAAGAGGCACGCGAGCTGGGTTTAGAACGTCGTGAGACAGTTCGGTCCCTATCCGCTGTGGGCGCAGGAGATTTGAGAGGAGCTACCCCTAGTACGAGAGGACCGGGGTGGACGAACCTCTGGTGTGCCAGTTGTCGCGCCAGCGGCACGGCTGGTTAGCCACGTTCGGACGGGATAAGCGCTGAAAGCATCTAAGTGCGAAGCCTCCCTCGAGATGAGATCTCCCACTGGGTCAACCAGGTAAGGCCCCTCGAAGACTACGAGGTTGATAGGCCGGAAGTGGAAGCGCGGTGACGCGTGGAGCTGACCGGTACTAATAGGCCGAGGGCTTGGCTTCGCTCGCGCTCGCTATCGCAGTTCCCGAGCTCTGCTCGAGGGACGCATCCTCAACTACGTCGGGTCGGCAACGATCCGAGACACCGTTTCGGTGGCCATAGCGGAGGGGAAACACCCGGTCCCATCCCGAACCCGGAAGTGAAGCCCTCCAGCGCCGATGGTACTGCCTGGGCGACTGGGTGGGAGAGTAGGTCGTCGCCGGAACATCGTTGCGAACGGGCCGCCTCCGGGCGGCCCGTTCTCGTTCATCTCGTACGCTGGAGACTCCATGGCCAAACCACTTCGCCCCCGTCCCACGAGCGGCTCCAAGCGTCCGCGTCCCGCGAACGCCCAGCTGCCCAGTGACGTGCTGGAAGAGGTGCGTCGCACCTCCCGTCCGGGCGATCAGCAGGACGCGATCTCCCGTCTCGCGCGTGCGATCGAGCTCCTGGAGCGAGGAGACACGGGCGCGGCGATCAAGGAGGCGGAGAAGGCGAAGCGGTTCGCATCCAGGTCCGCCGCGGTCCGTGAGGTCCTGGGCCTGGCCCTCTACGGAGAGGGCCGGTGGCAGGAGGCGCTGACGGAGCTCAAGACGTACCGTCGGATCTCCGGTCGGGTGGACCAGAACCACGTGATGGCCGATTGCCTCCGCGGGATGGGGCGACCCGCCGAGGCCGTCCCGCTCGCGGAAGAGGAGCTCCACGGGAAGGCGCCGAACGAGGCGAAGGCCGAGGCGGTCATCGTGGCGGCGTCGGCACTGGCCGACCAGCAGCGGTACGCCGAGGCACTGGCGTTCCTCGGCAGAGCGCGCACCCGCGACGACGTCTCGGAGACGTACACGCTGCGCCTCTGGTACGTGAAGGGGGACATCCTCGCGCGAGCGGGCCGCAAGGAAGAGGCGGCCGAGCAGTTCCACAAGGTGATGCGGCACGACGCGAGCGCGTTCGATGCAGCGGAGCGCCTGGCTCAGCTCGCCTGAGTGTCGGTTCCGTTCGTCGCTTCCGATTCGTGCTCGGCTCGCTTCGTCAGGTAGCGCGCGATCCCGGTCGCGTTCATGCGGATGCCGGCGAGCGTCTCCAGCCGATCGAGGTCGAGTTGGGCCTCGGCGCCGGTGACGGTCTCGCGGGCGGCCTCGCGGGATAGGACCTCGACGATCTCATCGAGATCCGACGTCGACCGCATCGCGCCGCGGACGGCGTCGGTCCACTCGTTCAGCCTGCGCACCGCGAGGTCGCACGTGCGATCCACATCGGCGATCGGCCCGAAATGCGCGAACAGCAGGGTGGAGCCGGCGGCCGCGCGGATCCGCTCGATGCTTGCGATGGCGAGCTCCAGATCGAACTCGGGCGGGGGCGTTGCCGGGCGGAGGACCGGGAGGTTCGGGACGTGGATCCCCAAAGCGTCGCCCGTGAACACGACGCCCGTCGACGAGTCGACGAGCGCCAGGTGGTGCGACGCGTGACCCGGAGTGTCGAGCGTGAGCAACGATCGTCCTCCGATGTCGAGGATCTGCCGATCCTCCAGCACCCGAAGGCGTTCCGCCGGAACGGGTTCCACAGGTCCGAACAGGGACGCCATCCGTTCTTCGCCGTACACGCGGGTCGTGCTGCTCACCAGTCGCGAGGGGTCCGCGAGGTGACGGGCGCCGCGCTCGTGCACCCACACCGTGGCGCGCGGGAACCGGGCGGCCAAGGCGCCGACGCCGCCCGCGTGGTCCAGATGGATGTGCGTGAGCACGATGTGCGCGAGCGCGTCTGACGCGATCCCGAGCTCGTCGAGCGCGCGTGTGACGGGCTCGACGGACGTTCCGGGGCCGGTCTCGACCAAGGTCGGCGCGTCTGCGTGGAGGAGGTATGCGGCGGTGTACCGTTCTCGCCCTCCCATGAAGGTGTCGATCGCTGTGACACCGAGCGCGACTTCGAATGTGACCGTCTCCACCGGCGCGAGTCTACGGTCGCCGCGATCGGCCGTGTCGGTGCCCGATGGTAGCGTCGCGCAGGGTTGGGATGCTCGGTACCCAACGTGCTGCTTTCCCGCCCGACGTGTCATACCTCCCTCTGGATCACCTCCCCCACGAGGAGGTCGATGTAGCCATGGTCACCGTCAACGTGGTCGTGCTCGCAGGCACGGTCGCGGCCGAGCCGGTCGAGCGGCGGATGCCTTCGGGCGATGAGGTCACCGAGCTCCGGTTGTCCGTCCCGGAGGCCGGCAAGCGGCTGTTGCCCCTGCCGATCGCGGTCTGGCACACCTCGGTCGGCAAGCGGGCGCTGAAGGGCATCGCCAAGGGCGACGACGTCCTGGTCTACGGGACGCTCGCCCGTCGCTTCTATCGCAGCGGCGCCGGCGCGCGGAGCCTCACCGAGGTGGTCGCGACGGGGATCAAGAAGCTCGAGCCCGTGACCGACTCGCCCTAGGCGGAGGCGGCCGGAGCCTCCGAGCGATCATCGAGCGGCATCAAGATCACGCCGGTGCGCGGCTTGGGCCAGAAGTACGTCGACTTCTGCGGCAGCCGCTCGCCGCGCTCGACGACCTTGCGGATCCGGTCGGGGGTCGTCGGGGGCAATAGGTATGCGGCCACCGCTCGACCGCTGCGCACCGCATCCACCGCCTCCTCCGCGTTCGGCGTGAACCGAAGCGCTCCGGCGGGAGCCAGCGCGTCCAGCAGCCCGTCGTGCAGCGCGCGGACCGCCGGTGGCTCTCCGGGGAGGTCTCGCACCGATAGCTCCACCTCCGAACCGTTCGGTCGGACGATCCCGACGCGCGGTTCGTCGTCGGAGAGCGCGTCGATGACCGCGTCCAGATCGCCGGCCGGCCGGCCCGGCTCGGGGGGCGATCCGGACACCTGGATGCGGTGGAACGGCTGGACCGAGAGATGCTCGGAGCCGGCGTCCACCACGAACGTGAGCAATCGATCCCACGGCCCCGGCCCGGACGTTGCCCGCATCTCGTCTCGGAAGGCGAGTGCCGTCGTGTAGCGATGGTGACCGTCGGCGATCAGGAGCGGCTCCTCGGCGAGCCAGTCCGCGATCGGCACGTCCGCCGGGATCGTCCAGCGCCGGTGGGTCACGCCCTGCTCGTCCACGAGCTCGGCTTCGGGGGGGCGCGCCGTCACGTCGTCGAGCAGGTCCTCGAGCGAGGGGCACGGGCCTCCCACGGTGCCGTAGACGGCGGAGAGGTGGGTGTGTGTGGCTCGGAGCAGCCGCAAGCGGTCCTCGACCGGTCCGGCCATGGTCTGCTCGTGCGGCATGACGTCGCCGCCCCAGTCCTCGAGCTCCATCGCGCAGAAGACACCCCGGACGGTGTCGGCCATCGACGACGACATCTCGTAGGCGAAGAACGCGGGCGGCGTACGGACGAGCACGCGCTCATCGACCCACCGACGAAGGAGCGCTCCCGCGTGGAGGTAGCGGTCGTCGCCGTCATCGATCCCCAGGTCGACCTGCACGATGCTGAACGCCTCCGAGCCGTACTCCCGGCGCCGCGTCTCGCTGATAACGTCGTACGGCGGTGTCGTCACGCGCTCGAGCGCGCCGGCGATCGCCACGTCGTAGACCAGGGCTTCGAACGGGAAGACGCGAGGCATGACCCTTGTATAACAGCGCGAGCGTCGGGGAGACGGAGCGACCGCTGCCGGCCGTCACGTGATGGCCGAGCTCGCCGACGCGTACGACGCGTTCCTGTTCGACCTCGACGGCGTCCTGTACCGCGGAACCGAGGTCGTCCCCGGCGCACCGGAGGCCGTCGCCCGCCTACGCGCGGCCGGCAAGCGCGTGGCGTTCGTGACGAACAACGCGACCAGGACGCCGGAGGCGGTGGCGGCCCGTCTCACAGGATTCGGCATCCCTGCCTCGGCGGAGGAGGTGGAGAGCTCCGCGCTGGTCACGGCCGCGCAACTCGCCGCTCGGGGCGTGTCCGAGGCGTTCGTCGTGGGGGAGGAAGGCGTCCTCCAGGCCCTGCGCGATGCGGGCATCGCCATCGCCGATGTCGACGCGAGATCGACCGAGGTCGTCGTCGTGGGATTGGATCGCCTGGTGGACTACGAGAAGCTCCGCCGGGCGTCGCTCCTGGTGCAACATGGTGCGGACCTGGTGGCAACGAACACTGACGCCTCGTATCCCGCCACCGATGGGAACTGGCCCGGCGCGGGGGCGTTGCTCGCGGCTATCGAGGCGACGACCGGTGTGCGAGCCGAGGCGTTCGGCAAGCCGGAGGCGCCCATCATGCATGCGGCGCTGGAGCGCGCGGGCGGCGGGACGCCGCTCGTGATCGGCGACCGGCTGGAGACGGACATCGCCGCCGCGGTGGGGCTCGGGTGGGATTCGCTCCTCGTGCTCACGGGGATCGCGAGCGCCCGCGATGTCGAAACGTCGCCGATCGCCCCGACGTTCGTGGCCGACGACCTCACCGCCCTCTTCGCGCCGCGACCGTCCTGAGGGGGTCCTCGGAACCCGGAGTATGCTGGCCGTGCGACCACGCCGCGACCGAAGGAGACCCCGATGGTGACGACGCTCGACGAGATCCGCAAGACGATCGAAGCGCTGATCGGCAACATGACCCCGACGAAGGCCCAGGAGCTGGCGAAGGGGTTCTCCGACCCGGGAACAGCCAAGGAGCAGGTGTCGAAGATGGCCGCGGACCTGCTCGAATGGTCGCAGCGGAGCCGCGAGCGTTTGAAGGAGACGATCTCGCGGGAGGTCGCCTCCCAGATGCAGTCGATGGGCGTCGCGACGCAGGCCGACCTCGACTCCGTGAAGAAGCGAGTGCGAGACCTGGAGCGACGCGCCGGCATGACCGCCTCCGGACGCTCGGCGGCGAAGAAGACGGCCGCGAGGAAGAGCGCGGCGAAGAAGAGCGCGGCGAAGAAGGCCGCTGCCGCGAAGCCGGCGACCCCCGCGACGCCCGCCTCATCCTAGGGCGCACCGCGTGCCTCGTCGGCGGCTCGACGTGGAGCTGGTCCGGCGAGGGTTGGCGAGCAGCCGGGCCGAGGCACAGGCGGCCGTGGAGGCCGGGTTGGTGACGGTCGCCGGGAGCCCCGCCACCAAAGCCGCGTCGCTGGTCGCGGCCGATGCCCCCGTGCAGGTGCTCGGTCCCGCCCGACGCTTCGTGTCCCGTGGCGGCGAGAAGCTCCGATCGGCGCTCGATCGCTTCGGCGTCGACCCGCGCGGCCGCGCCTGCCTCGACGCGGGCGCGTCGACGGGTGGGTTCACGGATTGCCTGTTGCAGGCGGGGGCGGGGCGCGTCGTGGCCGTCGATGTCGGGTACGGCCAGCTGGCGTGGAACGTGCGCAACGACCCCCGCGTGACGGTGATGGAGCGTACGAACGTGCGGACCCTAGATCCAGCCGATCTGCCATTCGCGCCCGAGCTCGTCGTCGCCGACCTGTCGTTCATCTCGTTGCGCGCCGTGCTTCCGGCGCTCGTTCGCGTCTCGGCTCCCGACGCGGAGTTCGTCGTCCTGGTCAAGCCGCAGTTCGAGGCGGGGCCGGGGGGCGTGGGGAGCGGGGGAGTCGTGCGGGACCCGGAGGTCTGGCGACGCGTGCTGGACGAGGTGACGGACGCGTTCGGCTCGCTCCAGGTGGGCGTGCTCGGCGTCGTCGCATCCCCTCTTCGGGGCGCGGCGGGCAACGTGGAGTTCCTGCTCCACGGCCGGCGTGGGGTGGATGATGCACGGGTGGATCTGGACGCGGCCGTGATCGAGGGAGACAGACTAGCCCGATGAGCGTCGTCGGTTTCATCGTGCACGAGGGGAGACCCGCCGCGGTCGACGCGGCCGCCACGCTCGGCGCGGCCCTGACCGGCGAGGGCGTGACGGTGGTGCGAGCGCGGGAGGCCGGCGGCACGCCGGCGTCCGACCTGATCGTCACGATCGGAGGTGACGGCACGTTCCTTCGGGGAGCCCACGTCGCGGCGGAGCTCGACCGTCCGGTCCTTGGGGTGAAGGTGGGACGGCTCGGATTCCTGACGGAGGTGGAGCCGCCCGAGGCGCTCGACCTCATCCGCGACGCGCTCGCAGGGCGGGCCACCATCGAGGAACGGCTGGCCGCCACCGCGTGTGCGGAAGGCGGCGCGGAGTTCGTTCCTCAATGGGCGCTGAACGAGATCATGGTCGAGAAGCGAGCCCGGCACCGTCTGGTCCGGCTCGCCGTCGAGGTCGACGGGGAATACGTCACGACGTTCTCCGCGGATGGCGTGGTGGTCGCGACGCCGACCGGGTCGACCGCGTATTCGTTCTCGGCGCGCGGGCCGATCGTGAGCCCGGACGTACCGTGCCTGGTGCTGACCCCGATCGCCGCGCACATGGTCTTCGACCGCTCGTTCGTGCTGGGCGCGCAGCAACACGTCGTGCTCGAGGTCGTGGGAGACGAACCCGGCCTGCTCTCGGCCGACGGCCGCGAGAGCGTCGAGCTGCCGGTCGGGAGCCGCGCGCGCATCGGGGCGGCGGAGCGGCCCGCTCGCCTGGTGCGACGTCCCGGCGCGCCGCCGTTCCTCTCACGGGTCAGGGGCAAGTTCGAGCTCCCTGGTGACCCGGGTGACGGCGACGTGGACGTCGATCATGTCGGTAGCTCCGGATAGGCTGCGCGCGTGCTGCGGGAGCTGCACATCAGCGGCCTGGGGGTCATCGACGACCTCGATCTCGACCTGCATCCGGGCCTGAACGTCCTCACGGGAGAGACCGGGGCCGGCAAGACGATGGTGACGGTCGGCCTGGCGCTCGCGTTGGGCGTCCGGGCCGACAGCTCGCTCGTTCGCTCCGGCGCCACGGCCGCCCGTGTCCAGGCGCGGTTCGATACCACCGAGCACGCAGCCGACTGGGCGGAGGACGGGGAGATCCTGCTCGCGCGCTCCGTGGGCGTGGACGGGAAGAGCGCCGCCCGGGTCGCGGGGCAGCTCGCGACAGCCTCGATGCTCGCCGACCTCGGCGGGTCCTTGGTGGAGGTGCACGGACAGCACCAAGCACAGCGGCTGCTGTCATCGGCGACGCAGACCGGCTTCCTGGATCGATTCGCCGGCGACGCGCACATGGTCGGGCTCGCCGCGTACCGCGACACGTGGGAGCGCTGGCGCGACGCCCGGGAGGCGCTCGATGCCCTCGCGACCGCAACCCGTGAGCGAGAACGCGAGCTGGACCTCCTCGCGTATCAGGTGCGCGAGATCGAGGCGGTGGAGCCGCTCGCGGGAGAGACCGAGCGGCTGGCGGCCGAGGAGGCCAGGCTCGCCCACGTTGAACGGCTCTTGGAGCGAGCGGCCGAGGCCGAGGTGACGCTGTCGGGCGAGACCTCGATCGGCGATGCGCTGGCCGGCACAGCGAACGCGCTCGCCGATGCGGCCCGGCTAGACACGGCCGCGGAGGGATTGGCCGAGCGGGCGCGAAGCCTGTCCACGGAGCTCGCGGAGCTGGCGCGCGATGTCCGCGACTATCGCGAAGCGCTTTCGGCGGACCCGGATCGGCTCCAGGCGATCCGCGAACGCCTCTCGGCTCTGAAGGCGCTGCAGCGCAAGTACGGCGCCACGGAGGTCGAGGTGCTCGCGTTCCTGGAAGCGTCCGCCTCTCGTCTGGCGACGCTCGCCACCGCGGACGAACGGCTCTCGGAGCTCACCGAGGAGGTGGATCGCCTCCAGGCCGAGCTGCGCGAGCGGGCGCAGGCCATCACGCGGGGCCGGACCGAGGCGGCCCCCGCACTCGCCGCGGCGTTGGAGCGCGAGCTGCAGCAGCTGGGCATGCCCGGGGCCTCGATCGGGGTCGAGCTGGAGCGGTCTCCCGAGCTCGGAACCGCAGGGGCGGAGCGCGTCGAGCTTCGCCTGTCGCCGTCGCCGGGGCAGAAGGCCGCCTCCCTTGCCAAGACGGCCTCCGGGGGAGAGCTCTCCCGCACGATGTTGGCGTGCCGCAGCGTGATGGCCGATCTGGATGACGTACCCACGCTCGTGTTCGACGAGGTCGACGCGGGCATCGGCGGGGAGGCGGGTTTAGCGGTGGGCCGGCGGCTGGCGAACCTGGCCGGGGGCCGCCAGGTGCTGGTGGTAACGCACCTTCCCCAGATCGCCTGCTTCGCAGACCGGCACATCCTGGTCGAGAAGGAGTCCGGTACCGCGAGCGTGCGCGTCCTCTCCGACGACGAGCGCGTGCACGAGCTGTCCCGGATGCTCGCCGGTCTCACTGGCAGCGACGGCGCGATCACGCACGCAGAAGAGCTCTTGGCGGCGGCATCGGCCTCGAGGGGCGGGGCCACGCACTAGGGCGGTTGGTCGCGAGGCCCCGTGGGTTGCGCGACCACCGCATACGTGGGCTACCCTCCATAGAACCGCCGCGGAGGCAGCCTCGAGAACGAATCTCCCGTCGGACCCGACGCGCGCGCCCTCGCGCGCGGCGCGTGCGGCGGAGGCCACGACCGGAAGGAGTCCCAGACGTCCACGTCCAAGACCCGAGGCTCCCGCCGCTGGGCCGGCAGACGTGGGCGCGAAGCAGGCGTCGCGCGGGTCGACCGGCGCACGAAGGACCTGGTGCCCAGGGCGCAACCCGGGGACATCGCGGTGATCGACCACGAGGATCTGGACCGCGTTGCGGCGGAAGGCCTCGTGGAGGCCGGGGTCGCGGCGGTGGTGAACGCGTCCGCGTCGATCAGCGGCCGATATCCGAACCTCGGCCCGCTGATCCTGGTCGAGGCCGGGATACCACTGATCGACCGGGTCGGGCCACTGCTCATGACGAAGGTTCGCGAAGGAGACGTCTTGCGGATGTCGGGCGACCGGCTGTTCATCGGCGACCGGCTCGTCGCCGTCGGGATCCTCCAGAGCCAGGCCTCGGTCCTGCGCGACATGGAGAGTGCCCAGGACGCCTTGGGGCAGCGGTTCGAGAGTTTCGCACGCAATACCCTCGAGTACCTGGAGACGGAGCGAGATCTGCTCTTCGGAGGGTCGGGGCTGCCCGAGCTCCGGCACGACCTCACGGGCCGCCCCGTCCTCGTCGTGGTCCGGGGGTACAGCTACCGCGAGGACCTGGCCGCGCTGCGCGCTTACATCCGCGACATCCGGCCGGTGCTCGTCGGAGTGGACGGCGGCGCCGACGCGCTCCTGGACGAGGGGTACGTCCCCGATCTGATCCTCGGCGACATGGACAGCGTCTCGGACCGCGCGCTGCAGTTGGCGTTGAAACGGCCTCGTCGCGGCACGCCGACCGAGCTCGTCCTGCATGCCTACACCGACGGGCGCGCACCCGGAGGAGCGCGTCTGGAACGGCTCGGTGTCCCGTACGCCACCGTGCGCTCCGCAGGCACGAGCGAGGATGTGGCGTTCATGCTCGCGCACGAGAAGCGGGCGGAGTTGATCGTCGCGGTCGGCACGCACGGGAACCTCCGCGAGTTCCTCGACAAGGGCCGGAGCGGTATGAGCAGCACGTTCCTCGTCCGGCTCCGGGTGGGTGAGATCCTCGTCGACGCGAAAGGGGTGTCGCGGATCTACGGCAACTCCCGGCTGCGGGCGCGCGACACCTTCCTGCTGATCGGCTCGGCCCTGCTCACGATGCTCATCGTCGTGGCCGCCATCTCGCCGTCGGTCCGCCTCTTCTTCGACCTCGCGTTCGAGCACGTGCGCGAGTGGTTCTTCCACCTGAAAGAGCTCGTGTGATCCCCTGGCGGTATCACCTGGTCTCGATCATGGCGATCTTCCTCGCTCTCGGGCTGGGCGTGGTGGTGGGGACGACGGTCATCAACCCCGGCCTCGTCAAGAACCTGAACAGCCAGACCAACGAGCTGACCCAGCACGTGCGGGATCTCCAGAAGAACCTGTCGGACCTGCAATCGCAGCTGACCACGATGGACGCGTTCAGCGAGCAGGCAATGCCGTACCTGGTCGGCGACCAGTTGTTCGGCCGACCGGTGGTCATCGTGACGGAAGAGGGCGTGGACGCTCGTGGGATCGCGCAGACGCGCCGGGCGCTCGATCTGTCCGGTGCCGATGTTCTGACCACGCTCACCGTGCGGCCGACGATGTCGGCGGAGTCGCCCGCGGCGCAGCGCGACCTGGCGGCGCTGCTGGGCCTGTCCGCCACCACGGCGCCGGTCGAACTGTCGTCCGAGGCGGCCCGGTCGCTCGCGCGCCGACTCGCCACGGACCCGAGCGGCGACCTGTCAGGGCGGCCCGACATCCTCGGCGAGATGCTCTCGCAAGGGTTCCTCACTTCGTCGGCGCCGGACATCTCGGACTCGACGTTGAAGGACATCGGGGGCCGAGGCCAGGTGGCGGTCGTCGTGGGCGGCGGGGCCGTCGGCGAGCTGAGTCCGACCTCGGCGAAGTTCATGGAGCCGTTCGTGGCCGATCTCGTTGGCGCCGGCGTCGTCTCGGGAGCGGGGGAGAGTCTCGCGTCCGACGACCTCTTCGTGTCGGATCTCCGTGCGAACGTTGACGACTCGTCCGGCGCGCCACTCGTGACGGTCGACAACGTCGACCTGCCGATCGGCGCGTCGGCCATGGTGCTGGGGCTCCATGATGCTCTGGCGAACGGCACCGGCGGTGACTACGGCGTGAAGGACGGAATCACGCGGCTACTCCCTCCGACGTGATGACGGGCGATCGCCGCAGGGTCGTCGCCCTGGTGCCCGCGCGTGACGAGGAGGACACCGTGGCGCACACGGTGGCGACGCTCCGCGGTCTCCCCCTCGACGACGTCGTCGTCGTGGACGACGGCTCGTCCGATGCCACCTCGGCGGCGGCGCTCACCGCCGGTGCCACGGTGCTGCGGATCCCGGGCCATGCGGGTAAGGGCGGGGCCATGGAAGGCGCGTTGAACCGGCTCCCGCCGGCCGACGTCTGGTTGTTCGCCGATGCTGATCTCGGGACGAGCGCTGCGGGCCTCGCCACGGTGCTCGACGTGGTCGTGGCGGGGCGCGCCGACATGGCGATCGCGATGTTCCCCCCGCAAGCGGGTTCCGGCATGGGAACGGTGAGACGTGCCTCCGGGACGGCCATCCGGCTGTTGTCGCACTTCCCGCCCGAGGCGCCGCTGTCAGGCCAACGCGCGATCACCGCTGATTGCCTCGCCGCCGTCCGGCCACTCGCGGGCGGGTTCGGGGTGGAGACGGCGATGACGATCGACGCGGTCAGGGCCGGGTTCCGGGTGGTGGAGATCCCGGTTCCCGGACTAACGCATCGCGCGACCGGCCGGTCGTTCCGCGGATTCGCGCATCGGGGACGCCAGGGGTTGCACATCGCGCGCGCCGCGGCGATCAGGGCGGTTCGCTTGCGGTGAGGGCGGGCCGCCTGATCGTCGAGAACTACCGGGGCGTGCCGGTCCCGCGGACGCTCGGCCTCTGGCTCGTGCTCGCGGCCGTCGGATCCACCGGTGTGATCGCCCTGACCGGTCGGCCCGCGCCCGTCGCACGGGCCGGGTGGGGAGCCCTCGGAGCCACGGTGCTCGTCTTCGCGGCGGGACTGGTGGACGACCTGGCACCCGCCGGCCCGCGCGGGCTCCGCAACCACGTGCGGGGGCTGGCCGCAGGCCACGTCAGCACGGGCATCGTCAAGGTCGTCGTCATCGTGGCGGCCGCCGTCGTCGCGGTGGCCCTGCAGCCGGGCCGGTCGGGCTGGGTTCGTCTGGCTGGCGCCGTCCTGGTCGCGGCGAGCGCCAACGTGTGGAACGGCCTCGACGTGCGTCCGGGCCGGGCGATCAAGTTCGGGCTCGTCGCCTCCCTCGGTCTCGTCGGGGTGGATCTCGCTCTGTTGCCCACGCTCCCGGGCGTCGTGCTCGGTTCCGCGGCGGGCCTCTGGTTCGACCTGCATGAACGGGCCATGCTCGGCGACGGCGGCGCCAACGTTCTCGGCTTCACGATCGGGTTGGGTCTCTACCTCGTGCTGTCCGACCCCGGCGTCGTGGTCGCCGCCGCAGTGGCCGTTGCGATCAACGCCGTCGCCGAGACGGCCACGCTGTCTCGCGTGATCGACGTCGTCCCTCCGCTCCGCTGGTTCGATCGCCTCGGACGGCTGCCGACGTGAGAAAGACGTCATCCGCGGGACATCTGCGAGCCAAACTCGGGCGGCGGGTCGGGAGCCTCTGCTAGGCTCGTGTCCCGTGGTGAAAGCGCAATCGAAGTTCATCTTCGTCACGGGTGGAGTCGCCTCCGGCCTCGGCAAGGGCATCACCACCGCCTCGCTCGGCCGTCTCTTCAAGTCCCGCGGGCTGAAGGTCGCGATCCAGAAGCTCGACCCCTACATCAACGTCGACCCCGGCACCATGAACCCGTTCGAGCACGGCGAGGTCTTCGTGCTGGACGACGGCTCCGAGACCGACCTCGACCTGGGTCACTACGAACGGTTCGTCGATGAGGACCTCCATCGCGGCTCCAACTTCACGACGGGCGCGGTCTATTCGAGCGTCATCGCGAAGGAGCGCCGCGGCGACTACCTGGGCAAGACCGTGCAGGTCATCCCGCACATCACCGACGAGATCAAGGAGCGGATCCGTGCGCTCGCCGAGACCGAGGCGGCCGACCTGGTGGTCGTCGAGATCGGCGGAACGGTCGGCGACATCGAGTCGCTCCCGTTCCTCGAGGCGGTGCGTCAGCTCCGCAACGAGATCGGCCGCGACAACTGTGCGTTCGTCCACGTGTCGTTGATGCCGTTCATCGGCCCCTCCGGCGAGCTGAAGACCAAGCCCACGCAGCACTCCGTGAAGGAGCTGCGCTCGCTCGGTCTCCAGCCCGACGTGATCGTGTGCCGGTCCGATCGTCCGTTCGGGCGGAACCTGAAGGAGAAGATCTCGCTGCTCTGCGACGTGCCGATCAGCGGCGTGATCTCGGCGATCGACGCGCCCTCCATCTACAAGATCCCGCTCGTCCTGCACAAGGAGGGCCTGGACGCCGAGCTCGCGCGCCACCTGCGGATCGACGCCGAGCCCGACCTCACGGAATGGGAGACGCTCGTCGAACGGATCGACCGGGCGACCGAGCCGGTCACGATCGCGGTCGTCGGGAAGTACGTGAACATGCGCGACGCCTACCTGTCGGTGATGGAGGCGCTGAAGCACGGCGGGTTCGCCCACGGCGCCGACGTCCAGATCGAGTGGGTCGCGTCGGACGACCTCGGCGGATCGGCGACCGAAGAGGCGCTCGCCGGCGTCGACGGCATCCTGATCCCCGGCGGGTTCGGCGTGCGGGGTGTCGAGGGGAAGGTGGCCGCCGTTCGCTTCGCCCGCGAGAACCGGGTGCCGTTCCTCGGCATCTGCCTCGGCCTGCAGTGCGCGGTGATCGAGTTCGCGCGGCACGTGTGCGGCCTGGAGGGCGCCAACTCGAGCGAGTTCGACCCGGCGACGCCACACCCGGTGATCGACCTGCTCCCCGAGCAGAAGAACGTGACCGACATGGGCGCCACCATGCGTCTCGGTGCACAGCCCTGCTACATCGTCCCGGGGACGCTCGCCGATCGCTGCTACCAGGTCCCGGTCGTGGAGGAGCGGCACCGGCACCGCTGGGAGGTCAACCCCGCGTACCACGAGACGCTCCAGGAGGCGGGTCTCGTCCTGTCCGGCAACTCGCACAACGGCCGGCTGACCGAGATCATCGAGCTGCCCGACCATCCGTTCTTCATCGCCGGACAGTTCCACCCGGAGCTGCGCTCGCGCCCGACACGGCCGCATCCGCTCTTCCGCGAGTTCGTCCGGGCGGCGCAGACGCACCGGCGCGCGCGCGCGGAGCGCACGATCGTCGTCGGCTAGGTCGTCGGCGTGCCCGAGCCCGTCGCAACGCATCGAGGGTTCTCCGGACGCTTCTTGGCTATCGACGTCGAGTCGTGGGAGGGGATCGGGGACTACGAGGTCGTGCGCGCGCACGACGCCGCTGCGGTCCTGCCGATCACGCCGGCCGGCGACGTCCTGCTCGTTCGCCAGCTGCGACCGCCTGTCCGGCAGGTGCTGACGGAGATCCCCGCCGGCCTGCTCGACGTGGACGGGGAGGACGCGCTCTCGTGCGCCTCGAGGGAGCTCTTCGAGGAGACCGGGTACCGGCACGATGTGATCGAGTTCCTGGGCGGCTACTACGCGTCCGCGGGGTCGAGCGACGAGTACGTCCACCTGTTCTGGACGCGCACGAAAGCGGAGCCCGAGGGGGAGCCGGAGGAAGGGATCGAGCTGCAGATGCAACCGTTCGACGTGATGGTTGCGGCTGCGCGCGCGGGGAAGGTTCGCGACGTGAAGACGGCGCTCGCATTGCTCCTCGCGGACGGACAGTTGTCGCTGCCATGACCGCTCCGATGGCCGCTACCCTTGGCCGAGAGAGGGGGACTCGGTGATCGTCGGGATCCCGCGCGAGGTCAAGGACAACGAGTTCCGGGTCGCGGCCACGCCAGAGGGGATCCGCGAGCTGGTCCACGCGGGTCACCGCGTCGTCGTCGAGACCGGCGCAGGTGTCGGCTCGTCGCTCCCGGACGCGGACTTCTCCTCCGCCGGTGCCGAGATCCTCCCGGACGCCGACGCCGTCTTCGCCTCCGCCGATATGATCCTCAAGGTGAAGGAGCCCCAGCCGCAGGAGTACGCGCGGTTCCGCGAGGGGCAGATCCTGTTCACTTACCTGCACCTGGCGGCCGACGAAGGGCTCACGCGCTTCCTCGCCGAGCGCAAGGTCGCCGCGGTCGCGTACGAGACCGTGCAGCTCCCGGACGGCCGCCTGCCGCTCCTCGCGCCGATGTCCGAGATCGCCGGACGGATGGCTCCGCACTGCGGCGCGGTCAACCTGGAGCGACCCAAGGGCGGCCGCGGCGTGCTGATGGGTGGCGCCTCGGGCGTCTCGCCGGCTCGCGTCGTGGTGCTGGGCGCGGGCATGGCCGGAACGAACGCCGCGTGGATCGCCGCGGGGATGGAGGCGGAGGTCGCGATCGTCGACAAGAACGTCGAGCGGCTGCGGTTCGTGGACCAGATCTGGCGCGGGCGGATCCAAACCGTGATGTCGAGCCGTCTCGCGATCGAGCGGCTCGTGGCACAGGCGGACCTGGTGATCGGTGCGGTGCTCGTCCCGGGCGCGAAAGCGCCGCATCTGGTGACCGAGGACATGGTGGCCGGCATGCCCGCCGGCGCCGTCGTCGTCGACATCTCGATCGATCAGGGTGGCTGTTTCGAGACCTCGCATATGACGACGCATTCGGATCCGACCTACGTGTCGCACGACGTCGTCCATTACTGCGTGGGCAACATGCCGGGGGCGGTTCCGCGCACGTCGACGTACGCGCTGACGAACGTCACCATCCCGTATGCCGTCGAGGTCGCGACCGAAGGGTTGGAGCGTGCGATCCGCCACGATCCGGTGCTGGCGCTCGGCGTGAACGTCTACGCCGGCGAGGTGACTAACCGCGGGGTCGCGGAGGCGCACGCAATGCCGCTGACGCCGCTCGCCGCGCTCGTCGACGGGCTGGTCTAGCGACCTGGCCGGCGGGCGATGACCGACACGCTCGCGGAGTGGGCCGAACGCTACCTCGACCACCTGGCCGTTGAGCGGGGGTTGTCGCCGAACACGCTCGCCGCGTATCGGCGCGACCTGCGACGCTACGTGGCGTTCTGCGCGAAGCGCGACGTCCTCGTCCCCGGAGATGTCGACGAGCCGACCATCCGGTCGTTCGTGGCGTCGATCTCGGCATCGACCTGGGGCGAGGACGAACGCCCGTACAGCGCGCGGACCGTCGCACGCACGCTTTCATCCGTGCGGTCGTTCCACCGGTTCCTGCTCCGTGAAGGCGGGGCGGGGCGGGATCCCGCCGCCGCTATCGTGCAGCCGAAGCTTCCGCGTTCGTTGCCGCACCCACTCCCGCTCGACGATGTGTTGCGCCTCCTAGAAGCTCCCGATACCGCCACGCTCGTCGGCCTCCGGGACCGCGCCATCCTCGAGGTGCTGTACGGGGCCGGACTGCGGATCTCGGAGCTGGTCGGGCTCGACGTCGACGACGTGGACCTGGAGGAGGGATCCGTCCGGGTCCTCGGCAAGGGGGGGAAGGAGCGGGAGGTCCCCCTGGGTGCGTTCGGTCGCGACGCGGTGAAGGCCTACCTCGTGCGCGCGCGGCCGACGTTCGCCTCCAGGGTGAGCCGCGCGGCGCTCTTCCTGAACCAGCGCGGCGGCCGGCTGACGCGACAGAGCTGCACCCGGATCCTCGCCGCCTCCGTCGAGGCTGCCGGGATCGAGCGTCGGGTCACGCTCCACACGCTCCGGCATTCCTTCGCGACCCACCTGTTGGAGGGAGGCGCGGACGTCCGCGTCGTGCAAGAGTTGCTCGGACACGCGAGCGTCGCCACCACGCAGATCTACACGTTGGTGACCAAGGATCACCTCCGTGAGGTGTACTACACGTCGCATCCGCGCGCGCGGCGCGGGACGACCCGAGGGAGTGGAGCCTGATGATCGAGGAGGAGTTCGTCGAGCGCATGCGGACGGCCCTGACCGAACAGCGCGCCCAGGTCCGTCGGGAGATCACGGAGCAGGGTGCCGATCCCGACAGCGACGAGGTGTCGTTCGTCGACGATGCCGGGTTCTCTGACCGTTCGCACAGCACCCAGGAACGCTCCCGGCTCATCGCCGTCGTGGAGGCGCTGCGATCCAACCTGACCGACGTAGAACGAGCCCTCGGGCGGATCGACGCCGGCACGTACGGCACCTGCGAGCGTTGCGGGAAACCGATCGACCCCGCTCGTCTCGAGGCGCGGCCGTGGGCGCTCCTCTGCATGGACTGCAAACAGAAGCGGTGAGTCGAGTGTCCGACGCGTTGGTGCCCCGCGTGCTCCTCGTCGTCTGCGATTCGTGGGGGGTTGGAGACGCGCCGGATGCCGATGCGTACGGCGATGGCGGCGCCGACACGTTGGGGAACACGTCGCGGGCGGTGGGCGGTCTGCACGCGCCGAACATCGAAGCGCTCGGCCTCGGCCACCTCACCTCGATCGAAGGGATCGCCGCCCGAGCCGAGACCGGCTCGGGGCACGGTCGCGCGACGGAGCGCTCCGCCGGGAAGGACACGACCACCGGACACTGGGAGATGATGGGCATCCGGCTCGACGAGCCGTTCCCGTTGTATCCGGATGGGTTCCCTCCCGAGATCGTCGGACCGTTCGAGGCGGCGATCGGCCGGCGGATCCTCGGCAACGTGCCCGCGTCGGGAACGGAGATCATCGCGGAGCTGGGGGAGGAGCACCTCCGCACGGGGGACCCGATCGTGTACACGAGCGGAGACTCCGTCTTCCAGATCGCGACGCATAAGGACGTCGTCCCGCTCCCGACGCTGTACGAGTGGAGCCGCGTCGCACGACGGCTGCTGACGGGTCCGCACACTGTCGGCAGGGTCATCGCTCGGCCGTTCGAGGGCCTGCCCGGAGCGTTCGTGCGTTCGCCCGAACGGCGGGACTTCGCCGTGCCGCCTCCGGGACCGACGGTGCTCGACTGCCTACAAGCGGCCGACGTGCCGGTGTACGGGGTCGGCAAGATCCGCGACATCTTCTCCGGCCAGGGGATCACAGAGGGCCGGTACTCGGATTCGAACGACCACGGGATCGAGCTGACGCTGGACTTCCTGCAGCGGCCCTCCCCGGCGTTCGTGTTCACGAACCTGGTGGATTTCGACTCGAAGTACGGGCACCGCAACGACCCTGCCGGGTACGCCACGGCGATCGAGGCGTTCGACCGGCGACTCCCGGACCTCCTCGGTGCGCTGGATGGCGGCGTCCTGTTCATCACGGGCGACCACGGCTGCGACCCGACCACCGTCTCCACAGACCACACCCGGGAGCGAACGCCCTTGCTCGCCGCCGGGCTGCCGGACGGACCGCATGAGATCGGTACCCGAGGTTCGTTCGGCGATCTCGGACACACCATCGCAGCTCTCCTTGGGGTCGAGGTCGAGGGTCTCGAGGGCGAGAGCTTCGCGGATCGGCTCGGGATGGGGATGTGATCGGATGCATGTCGCGATGAGGTTGAGCGTCGGGTCGACGATGTGCGGCGCCATGACCGGCACGCTGTCTGGACGTGCACGTGACGACCACCCCGAGCACGCCTTCAGACATGGGGCAGGTTCTCGATGACCTTGGAGGATCCCCGGGTCGTCGTGGCCAGGAAACGCGACGGACAGGTGTTAGCTCCCGCTGACATCCAGGCGTTCGTTGAGGCGTACACCGCCGGAGAGGTCTCCGATGCGCTCGCCGCATCGTTCCTCATGGCGTGCCTGCTGCGAGGGCTCGACGACGACGAGACGCTCGCAATGACCAGGGCGATGATCGACTCGGGCGACGTCGTGTCGTTCGGCGATCTCGGCCGACCGTCGGTCGACAAACACTCGACGGGCGGTGTCGCCGACGGTGTGACGCTCGCGTTCGCGCCCATGGCGGCGGCCCTCGGCTTGGCGGTGGCCAAGCTGTCGGGCCGCGGTCTCGGCCACACCGGAGGGACGCTCGACAAGCTCGAAGCGATCCCCGGTCTGCGGACGGATCTGTCGCCCGAGGAGATCGCCCGGCAGGTGACGGACATCGGATGCGCGGTCGCCGCCCAGTCCGCGAACCTGGTGCCGGCCGACGGCAAGCTCTACGCCTTGCGGGACGCCACCGCGACCGTGCCGTCGGTGCCGCTGATCGCGGCGAGCGTCATGTCGAAGAAGCTCGCGGTGCAGACCGACCTGATCCTCCTCGACGTGAAGGCCGGGTCGGGCGCGTTCATGAAGACGCCCGAGGAGGCCGAGGTGCTCGCTCGGGCGTGCCTGTCGTTGGCGCGCGGATGGGGGCGCCCCGCCGACGTCGCCGTCACAGACATGTCGCAGCCGCTCGGCGACGCCGTCGGGAACGCGCTCGACATCGTGGAGGCGGTGGAGCTGCTCCGGGGAACGTTCCGAGGTCGGCTTCGGGACTTGGTGGTGATCTTCGCGGCGCGGGCCCTCGAGACGACGGAGCACGTCCCGCACGGGGAGGCGGTGGCCCGGGCCGAGCACGCGCTCGATGGGGGAGAGGCGTTGGAGCGGTTCCGCTCGATGGTCGAGGCCCAGGGGGGCGACCCGCGCGTCGTCGACGATCCCGAGGGCGTGCTGCCGAAGGCGTCGGTCGTTCTCCCGATCCGGGCCGGAACAGACGGTACGCTCGCCGCCGTGGATGCTGAGGCGATCGGATCGGCGAGCGTCGCGTTGGGCGCCGGCCGGATCCGCAAGGGCGATCCGATCGATCCGGCCGTCGGGCTGGTGGTCCGGAGCAAGATCGGCGACCGGGTCGGGAAGGGGGAGCCGATCGGTGAGGTCCACGCGCGCTCGGAGGAGGACGCCGCGGAGGCGGCTCGACGGGTCCTCGCTGCACTCACCCTGAGCGACGGCGACGTGCAGCCCCCTCCTTTGATCCACGGCTGGATCGACGACGGGCTCAGCCCGTGAGCAACTTCCGGTTCGCGCTCTACCTGGCGGGGTCGCTGCTCGTCGGGCTGAGCGCACGCGAGTACGCCCGGGCGTTCACTGCCGCCAGGCTGCACGATCCGACGCCGCGGCTGTGGGGACGGCTGACGTTCAGCCCGAAGGTGTGGTTCGAGCCGTTCGGGAGTGGATTGCTCCCGGCGCTGATCCTCCTGCTGTGGGGCGTCGGGGCGTCGTTCCTCCCGCCACCGGTCGCGTACGGCAAGCCGGCGCCCGTCGATCCGAACTACTTCCGCAACCGCACACGGGACACGGTCTCCGTCTCGCTGGCGGGCCCGATCGCGAACCTGGCGCTCGCCGCCGTCGGTGGCTTCGCGCTCCGCGCCGGGATCGTCGGGGAGGTCGGCCTGGTCGCGCTCGCGTTCATGCTGGCGAACCTCTCGCTCCTGGTGTTCCATCTCCTGCCGATCCCCGGCCTCGACGGCGCGCGGATGGTGGCGCTCGTCCTTCCGCCGCGGGCGGCCGAGGTCTACCGCAACGCCGACCAGTACCTGCCGTTGTTCGTGCTCATCGTGCTGTTCCTGTTCGGAGGCCCGTTGATCTCGATCGTGAACTCGCTCACGGATTCGCTCTGCCGGCTCCTCTCCGGATTCCCGTGCCCGCCGCTGTAGCTCCCGGTCGGGCGATGGGACCGCGCTATCATCGGCCATCGACCAGGCCACTTCCGCCTCCGACCGCAGCGCTCGAGTGCTGACGGGCTTCCGACCGACCGGCCCGCTGCATGTGGGTCATTGGGCGGGGAACGTGGGCAACGCCGTGCGCCTGCAGGACGAGGGCTACGAGTGCTTCTACTTCGTTGCGGACTGGCACATGCTCACGACGCACTACGACCAGACCGACACGCTCCCCGACGCCGTCGAAGGGCTGGTGCTCGACCTGCTCGCCGCCGGGATCGACCCGGCGCGGTCGACCGTCTACCGCCAGTCCGACCTCCCCGAGGTCGCGGAGATGGCGCTGCTCCTCGGGATGATCACGCCCCTTGGGTGGCTGGAGCGCGTCCCGACGTACAAGGAACGGCTGCGCGACATGGCCGAGCGCGACATCGCCAACTTCGGTCTGCTCGGCTACCCGCTCCTGCAGACGGTGGACATCACGATCGTGCGTGGAGCGCTTGTTCCGGTGGGGGAGGACCAGGTCTCGCACCTGGAGATCTCCCGTGAGATCGTCCGCCGGTTCAACCGCTTGTACGGCGACGTCCTTCTGGAGCCGCAAGCGCTCCTGTCCGAATGGCCGATGATCCCGGGTTCGGACGGCAGGAAGATGTCGAAGTCGTTGGACAACACGATCAACCTGGACGACGACCCCGACACGATCCGCGCGAAGGTCCGATCCTTCATCACCGACCCGCAGAAGGCACGTCGCGGCGATCCCGGGCGGCCCGAGATCTGTCCGATATTCTCCCTGCACCGCAAGTTCTCTCCCGACATCCTGGCGTGGACCGACGAGCACTGCCGTTCGGGCGAGCTGGGGTGCGTGGACTGCAAGACGAACCTGGCCGACCGGATCATCGAACAGCTCACACCGTTCCGCGAACGACGCGCGGAGCTTGCCGCGAAGCCCGATCTCGTCTCCGATGTGCTCGCCGCGGGTGCGGACAGGGTGCGACCGGTCGTGGAAGCGACGATGGCGGCCGTGCGGGCCGCGATGCATTTCGGATGAGCGATCCCGGCGCCGTTCCCGCGGGAAGCTTCGCCGTCGACCTGCCGGTCTTCACGGGACCGTTCCGACTGCTCGCCGAGCTGATCATGGAGCAGAAGGTGGACGTGTGCGATATCGCCGTCGCGACGGTCACCGACGGGTTTCTCGCGTACGCGAAGGAGGCGAACGCGTGGAACCTGGAGGAGGCGACGTGGTTCCTGGCGATCTGCGCGGTGCTCCTCGAGCTGAAGGTCGGCCGGCTGATGCCGCGTCATGTCGAACAGGACGAAGAGGACCTGCTCGGTGCGTCTCCGGACCTCGCGTACGCCCGGAGCATCGAGCTGGCGGCGTTCCGACGGGTGGCGGTCGAGCTTGCGAGACGCCTGGAGGACGAGGCGGGCTTCTTCGCGCGGGACGTCGGTCCCGGGCCGGAGTTCTCGCATCTATATCCCGACCCGATGGAGACGATCGTGGCCGAGGACCTGGCTCGCGCGGCGGCCCAGCTCCTTCGCCCGCCCCCGACGCTCGACCTCTCGCACGTCACGCCGATCCGCTACTCGGTCGAGGACGCGATGACGGCCGTCCGCGAGCGGATGCAGGGGTTCGGCGGTCCGACGACGTTCCGTGACCTGGTGGCGGACTGCCCCGACCGGATACACGTGGTCGTCCGGTTCTTGGCCATCCTCGAGCTGTACCGTGAAGGGAAGGTCGAGCTTCAGCAGGGACCGACGTTCGGAGAGATCGAGGTGGAGTGGAATGCCTGAACCCCACGATGACCCGCAGACGATCCATGCCGGTGCGGGACGAGACACCCGGGCCCTCGAGGCGCTGTTCTTCGTCTCCGACGAGCCGATCGCGGCCTCCGTGCTCGCGCAGGCGCTCGAGGTCGACCGACGGACCGTCGAGGGTCTCTGCGAGCGTCTGGCGCGGGAGCTGGAGGATCGCGGTTCGGGTCTGATCCTGCGCAACATCGCGGGCGGGTGGCGCCTGTTCACCCACCCGGACACTGCACCCATCGTCGAGCAGTTCGTCCTGTCCTCGCGGCAGGCCCGCCTCACCAAGGCATCGCTCGAGACGCTTTCCATCGTCGCGTACAAGCAGCCCGTCACCCGGCACCAGATCTCGGCGATCCGGGGCGTGAACTCCGATGGCGTCCTGCGGGCGCTGACCGACCGCGGGCTGATCGAGGAGGCCGGTCGGGAGGAAACCCCCGGGCGACCGGTCCTCTACGGCACGACCCCCGGATTCCTCGAGCGGCTGGGTCTGCCGTCCCTCGCGTCGCTGCCATCGCTCGCCCCGTTGTTGGGGATCGACGCGGAGGAGACGCCTGCGGACGCCGCGCCGCCCGTTCTCGACGACGTGGTGGCGGTCGACCTCACTGCCGATGCGGACGACGAGGCGGAGGCCGAGCGCCTGCCCTCCGACGACGCCACCGCCTGACCCATGCCCGTGGAGCGCGTCCAGCGCGCGCTGGCACGGGCCGGCTTCGGTTCGCGTCGAGCGTGTGAGCAGCTGATCGTCGACGGTCGGGTGACCGTCAACGGGACGGTGGCCACGCTCGGCGATCGCGTCGACCCCGACGCCGACAGTGTCTCGGTCGACGGGGTGACCGTGAACCTCGACCCCAACGTGAGGTACTACGCCCTGCACAAGCCGCCGGGCGTCGTCACGACCATGCACGACCCTCAGGGGCGACCGGACATCCGGGGCTTCCTGCCGGAGGAGGGTCCACGGGTGTTCCCGGTGGGGCGCCTCGACCGCGACAGCGAGGGGCTCCTGCTCCTGACGAACGACGGCGAACTGGGCAACCGCCTGCTGCATCCGCGCTACGCGATCGAGAAGGAGTACCTGGCCGAGGTGGAGGGTGTCCCGACGGACAAGCAGATCGCGCGGATCCGTCGCGGGGTCGAGTTGGAGGATGGTCCGGCCAGGCCCACATCCGTCCGCGTCGTCGCCTCGAGCGGTCCGCGAGGTGCCGTCCGGCTCACGATGACGGAGGGCCGCAAACGCGAGGTTCGCCGGTTGCTCGCCGAGGTGGGCCTGCCCGTGGCGCGGCTCGTGCGGTTGCGTGTCGGTCCTGTGAAGCTGGGGAACCTGGCGCCGGGAGCGCTCCGCGAGCTGACACCCGAGGAGATCCGCTCTCTCGCACGAGCCACCGACATGTAGCCTTGGCGCTCCGGGGCGCCGGCCACCGGGGAGGGAACGCGTGATGAAGGTTCGTGCCGCCCGTGGTGCCATCGTCGTGGTCCGCGACGACGCCGAGGTCGTGCTCGATGCGACGGAGCGACTGCTCGCGGCGGTGCTCGAACGGAACGCGATCGAACCGGACGATCTGATCAGCGTCCTGTTCACGGTCACCGACGACGTCCGATCCGCGTTCCCCGCAGAGGCCGCCCGGCGGATGGGCCTCGGCCGCGTGCCGCTCATGTGCGCACGAGAGATCCCGGTCGCCGGGTCCATGCCGTCCGTGATCCGGCTCCTTGCCCATTTCCACAGCGAGCGAACCCTCGACCAGATCGCTCACGTGTACCTCGATGGCGCGGAGTCGCTGCGCGATGACCTCGACCTCGCCTGAACGCGTCGCGATCGTCGGGACCGGCCTGATCGGCACGTCGATCGCCATGGCGGCCGCGCGGGTGGGCTCGACGGTCTCGGGTTGGGATGCCGACCCGCGCACCCTCTCGCTCGCGACCGGTCTGACGGGGATCAGGGGAGCGCGATCGATCGACGACGCCGTGACGGGAGCCGATATCGTGGTCGTCTGCTCGCCTGTGCCGTCGATCCCGGAACTGGTCACCCACGCCCTCGCGGCCGCGCCGACGGCCATCGTCACCGACGCCGGCAGTATCAAGGGTCCCGTCGTCCGCGACGTCGCCGACCTGGCGGGAGCCGACGCGGCGCGATTCATCGGCGGCCACCCCATGGGCGGTTCGGAGCGATCGGGTCCCGAGCACGCGTCCGCATCGCTCGTCGACGGGATCGTGTGGGTCCTCACGCCCGATGAGCGGGCCGAGGCGGAGGCGGTCGCGTCCCTCGAGGCGTGGATCGAACGGATCGGCGGACGCCCGATGCGCATGTCGGCGGCCAGACACGATCGGCTGGTGGCGTTCGTGAGTCACCTCCCGCAGATCGCGTCCACGGCGCTGATGGGTCTGGCGGCGACCGAGGAAGCCGACGAGCCCGACATCTTGTTGCTGGCCGCGGGTGGGTTCCGCGATCTCACTCGTCTGGCGTCGTCGAATCCGGCGCTCTGGAGCCAGATCCTCTTGTCGAACCGCGACGCCATCGCGGAGGCGATCGATCTGTACTCGGCCCGTTTGGCCGATCTCCGCGCGATGGTCGTGGAAGGTCGCGGGTCCGACGTCGAGGAGACGTTCGACGACGCGAAGCGGGCCCGGTTGCGCCTGGCCGCGAAGCCTCAGGTACGCGCCGGCGTCGCGGTGCTCCAGGTTCAGGCGCCGGACCGTCCCGGCGCCCTGGCTGAGCTCACGTCGGTGCTCGCCGAGCATTCCGTCAACATCGAGGACCTCCAGATCGTGCATTCGCCCGAGGGCGGGCGGGGGACCGTGCACCTCACCGTCGCCGCCACGTCGGCCGACGACGCGCTCCGTGTGCTGGCCTCACGCTCCTTCGACCCGATCCGACTGGCCTGAGGTCGCGTCATGCGGGTCCGAGTGAACCCCGGCGGCACCCTTCGTGGAGAGCCACGCGTGCCGGGGGACAAGTCGATCGCGCACCGCTGGTTGATCCTGGCTGCGACGGCGCGCGGTCGCAGCCGTCTAGTAGGGCTTCCGACTTCCCTCGACGTTCGCTCGACGGCTGCGTGCCTTGCCCTCGTCTCGGAACGGGGTCGACCTGCACTCGAAGCTTGGGCTCGGAACGGTGCGGCGCACACCGAGGGTCACGGTTCCACGTGGAACGACGATGATCCGGAGAGGCCCGCAATCACACTTGAGGTCGAGGGTGAGGGCCGTCCGGCGCTCACCGAGCCCATGGATCGGCTCGACTGCGGGAACTCCGGCACCACGATGCGCCTGGTCGCCGGAACGCTCGCCGCGGCGCCGTTCCGATCGGTACTCGTCGGCGATGCCAGCCTCACGTCGCGACCCATGGAACGGGTGGCGGCGCCGCTCAGGGAGATGGGAGCGACCGTCATAACCACCGACGGTCACGCGCCGGTGGAGATCGTCGGAGGGTCGCTCTACGGCATCTCGTACGCCTTGCCCCTCCCCACCGCACAGGTGAAGGGCGCGGTTCTCCTCGCCGGTATCGCGGCTGAGGGGGAGACGTCGGTCACCGAACCGGCCGCGACCCGCGACCACACCGAGCGGGCGCTCGCCGCCCTGGGCGCGCCCGTGTTCGTCGAGGGGACGACGGTCACGCTTCAGGGCGTATATCAACACGATGCGTTCGCAGGCGCGGTGCCCGGCGACGTGTCGTCCGCCGCGTTCCTCGTGGCCGCGGGCGCGCTGACCGGATCGGAGCTGACCGTCCGCGACGTCGGCCTCAACCCGAGCCGGCTTCATTTCCTGGAGGTTATGCGCCGGATGGGCGTGCAGACAGAGATCCGCCAGACGGGAGAGGAGATCGGTGAGCCGATCGGCGACCTGTGGGTCGGTGCGGGTGCGGAGCTCCAGGGAACGGAGGTCTCCGCCTCGGAGCTCCCGCTCGTGATCGATGAGGTTCCGATCCTGGCACTGCTGGCCACGCACGCCCGAGGGGAGACCTGGTTCATGGAGGCGGCCGAGCTCCGCGCGAAGGAGAGTGACCGGCTCACGGGCGTGGCCGACGGCGTTCGCGCGCTGGGCGGGCACGCGGGGGTGGAGGGAGACGACCTGGTGGTGCCCGGCTTGGGGCTCCGGGGCGGGGTCGCCGACAGCCGGGGGGATCATCGGCTGGCGATGGCGTTCGCGATCGCGGCCCTCGCGGCGGACTCGCCGAGCGAGATCGAAGGGATGGAGGCCGCGGACGTGTCGTTCCCCGGGTTCGTCGAGACGCTTCGGGCGCTCGGGGCATCGGTGGAGCACATCACGTGACGACGCTGGAGGTGATCGCGATCGACGGGGCGGCCGGCTCCGGCAAGAGCACGCTCGCGAGGGGCCTCGCCGAGACGCTCGGCCTTCCGTACGTGAACACCGGGATCATGTATCGAGCGCTGACGCTCGCCGCTCTCGATGCAGGGCTCGACCCGGACGACGGCGCATCGCTCGCCGAACTGATGTCGAGGTTGAGGTTCGGATTGTCGCACGGTAACCCACCGGAGATCGAGGTCGAGGGTTCGCCCGCCTCACCTGCGCTCGAGTCGGAGAGGGTCGAGGCGGAGGTGTCGCACGTTGCCCGTCACCCGCAGGTCCGGGCACTGATGCGTGAGGGTCAACGTGCGCTCGGCATGCCGAGCGCGGTGGTCGAGGGTCGAGACATCGGCACGGTCGTGTTCCCCGACGCGCCGGTCAAGCTCTTCTTGACCGCGGAGCCGGGAACGCGCGTCGCGCGACGCGCGGAGCAACGGGGAGTGGCCGACCCGGAAGACGTCCAGGAGTCGCTGCATCGGCGCGATGCGCGGGACGCCCGGGTGAATCCGTTCGAGCCGGCTCCCGACGCGATCGTGCTGGATACGAGCGAGCGGACGGTCGGCGACACGCTGAACGTCGCGATCGAGATCGTGCGCGACCGGCTGCCGGAGCTGTTCCCGTGACCGGGGCCATCCCGAAGGTTGCGGTGATCGGACGGCAGAACGTCGGCAAGTCGACACTCGTCAACCGTCTGTTCGGACGCCGCGAAACGATCGCCGACGAGATGCCCGGCGTGACGCGCGACCGTGTCGAGGTGCAGACCACGTGGGGCGACCGGACGTTCGCGCTGGTCGACACCGGCGGATACACGCGGGTCACCCGCGGGATCGAGTCGCTCGTGGCGGGCCAGGCGGATCGGGCGGCGGCGGAAGCCGATCTGATCCTGCTGATCGTGGACGCGCAGGCGGGCGTCACGGAGGAGGACGCGATGCTCGCGAAACGCCTCCGGCGGTCGACCGTTCCGGTCCTGGTCGTAGCGAACAAGGTCGACGGCGAGCGGGAGGAGGCCGACGTCGCCGCGCTGTATGCGCTCGGTCTCGGCGAACCGGTGCCGGTGTCCGCGCTGCACGGTCGCGGTGCGGGCGACCTCCTCGACCGCGTGGTCGCCCTGTTGCCGGAGGGATCGCCGGGCGACGGGTCCGACGAAGAGGAGGCCGTCGAGCCGAGGTTCGCGCTGGTCGGTCGCCCCAACGTCGGGAAGTCGTCGATCTTCAACGCGCTCGTGGGCGAGGAACGGTCCGTCGTGTATCGGGAGGCCGGCACCACGCGCGACAGCGTCGACGCCGTGCTCGAGTGGCCGAACGGGCCCGTGCGCTTCGTGGACACCGCCGGGATGCGCCGCCAGACGCGGGTGAGCGGCGTCGAGTACTACGGGTTCCTCCGCGCGACGCGGGCGATCGAGCGGGCCGACGTCGCCGTGGTGGTGATCGAGGCGCCCGAAGGGTTCACGTCCGAAGACAAGAAGATCGTCGTGCGCGTGCTCGAGGCAGGTCGAGGGTTGCTGATCGCCGCGAACAAATGGGATCTGGTCGAGGAGAAGGATCGAACGTTCAAGCGGTTGTCCGAGGAAGCGGCGCTCTTCGCGAACGCCACGATCATGCGGACCTCGGCCACGCGAGGCCAGGGGGTGCATCGGCTGCCTCCGCTCCTGATGGATCTCCGCGAGCGCTGGGCCCACCGGGTCTCGACGGCGAAGGTCAACGAGGTCCTCCAGCGCGCCCAGGAGGAGCGCCCGACCCCCCGGAACGCGGGCAACCTCCACTACGCGACCCAGGTCGGATCGGGCCCGCCGACGTTCGTCATCTTCGGCGGATCGCGCGAGCCCGATCCGAGCTATCAGCGATACCTGGAGAACCGTCTGCGCCGGACCTTCGACTACGACGGCGTCCCGATCCGGCTGACGTTCCGGCCACGCACGCGTGGTCCGAAGCCCGGCGGGAAGCGACACTAGGTCGCCTTGATACGATGCAGGTCGCGGGACGTGGCGCAGCCTGGTAGCGCACTGGTCTGGGGGACCAGGGGTCGCGGGTTCAAATCCCGCCGTCCCGACGACACGTGCTCGGCATCCGCCCGATAGATTGAGGCGATGAAGGAGACCGACCCGCCCGACCACGCGTCGTCGGCCATCCTGACCGTCCCGAACCTCCTGTCGTTCCTCCGCATCCTGTTGATCCCGGTGTTCGTCGTCCTGATCGTCCACGAACCCACGACGACCGCGGGGCTGATCCTGTTCGGCATCGTGGTCGCGACCGACTGGGTCGACGGTCTCGTTGCCAGACGCACCGGCCAGGTGTCCGAGCTGGGCAAGGTCCTCGACCCGACGGCCGACCGGCTCGCGATCGCGGCCGGTCTGATCGCCTTCGTCGTACGCGGCGTGATCCCACTGTGGGCGGCCTTGCTGATCTTGATCCGCGACGCGGTCGTCCTGATCGCGGGCGGCGTGGTCCTGTCGAGGAAGCACGTTCGACTCGAGGTCCGCTTCATCGGGAAGGTCGCCACGTTCACCTTGATGATGGCCATCCCGTGGATCGCGTGGGGCAACCTCGACCTCCCGCTCGCCGACGCCGCGCTCGTGGCCGGATGGGCGACATACGTGGTCGGGATCGTCGAGTACTACGTGGCGGCGGGCGCGTACGCCCGAGATATCCGCCGCGCGCTCGCCACCCCTGCCTGACACGCGACACCATGCTCCCGCGCGATGGCTCGCGAGCGACTATCGTTGCCGGTCGAGCGGCTGAGGGAGGAACCCCCGTGGAGTATCCGGACGACCTTCGGTATACGAAGGAGCACGAATGGGCCCGCGTCGAGGGCAACGTCGTCCGTATCGGCATCACCGACTTCGCCCAGGACGCGCTCGGCGACGTCGTGTACGTGGATCTTCCCGACGTCGGCACCGAAGTGCACGCCGGCCAGGCATTCGCCGAGGTCGAGTCCACCAAGTCCGTCTCGGACGTGTTCAGCCCCATCGAGGGATCTATCGTGGAACGCAACCCGCTCATCGACGAGCACTCGGAGCTGGTGAACGAGCAGCCGTACGGCGACGGCTGGTTGGTGCTCCTACAGCCGGTGGATCTCGCTGCGGTGGAAGGGCTCCTGGATGCCGCCGCATACCGGGCGTTCGTCGAAGAGGGCAGCCAGTAGTCCACCCACGGTCGAGCTTCAGGACGATCGAGGGTTGAGACCCAGCTCGACCACTTGTTGACCCTCTGTGACCCCTGCGATAACGTCCACGGACCGTCAAGGGTCGAGGGTCCAACCTCCACCTCGACCCTCGGGGGGAGACGACGGTCAGGGAGGACTTGAAGGTGTTCTGTACCCATTGTGGACATCCCAACCGGGACGACGCGCGCTTCTGCGCGAGCTGTGGGCGTCCGCTGCACGGTGACCCCACGCTGTCCCTGACCCCCGTCGAGACCGAGGATGAGGCGCAGGATGAGTTCCCGTTCCCTCACGACGAACTCGAACCCGGACAGGCTCTGCTTCTGGTCAAGCGTGGTCCGAACGCCGGGTCGACGTTCCTCCTCACGGACGACGTCACATCCGTCGGCCGCAACACGGACAGCGGCGTCTTCCTCGACGACATCACCGTGTCGCGTTCGCACGCGACGATCGAACGGCGCGACGGTGACGCGTTCTTCGTCAAAGACGGCGGGAGCCTCAATGGGACGTACGTCAACGGCGTGCAGGTCGACGAGACCAAGCTCGCGTCGGGCGACGAAGTGCAGATCGGGATGTTCAAGTTGATCTTCTTCGCGGCAGGGGAGTGAGTTGACGATGGCGGGAACGCGCAACTATCAATCGATCGGCGAAGTGCTGGTGTCGGTGAAGACCGAGTTCCCGGACATCACCATCTCGAAGATCCGGTTCCTGGAAGCCGAGGGACTGATCGAGCCCGAGCGCACGCCGTCGGGGTACCGCAAGTTCTACGTCGACGACGTCGACCGGCTGAAGTCGATCCTGCGGATGCAGCGCGACGAGTACCTCCCGCTCAAGGTGATCAAGGAACGCCTCCTGGCACAAGGGTCCGGAGAGGAGCTCTTCGACGAGGACGGCGTCGCGATCGAGAGCACCGGAGCGGCCGGCACGACGCCCACCGCGGCGGAGGAGCTCGCCGAGGCGCCCACCGGACTGCAGATGTCCATCGAGGAGATGTCGGCTGCCACCGGGGTCGAACGCGACCGGATCAAGGAGCTCGAGTCGTTCGGGATCGTCTGTTCGCACGGACCGGACGCCGCCAAGTACTACGACGGCGACGACTACATCGTGCTCTCCATCGTGAAGGACTTCTTCCGCTTCGGGGTCGAGCCGAGGCACCTCACCATGTACAAGCACTTCGAGGAACGTGAGGCCGACTTCTTCGAAACGATCGTGGCGCCGACCCTGCGTCAGAAGAACCCCGACGCGCGACGCGCCGCATCGCAAGCGCTCGCCGACCTGGCCGTCACGTCGCGCAAATTCAAGCAGGCGCTGTTGCGATCGAACCTGCGGGACAACCTCCAGAGCGCGTGAGGCTCAGGCGTTCGCGCACCGCGCGCGTCGCACTCATCGTCGCGCTCGTCGTCGCCGCACAGTCGGCTTTGATCGGGCTCGCGTCGGCGCAGCAAGCGCCGCCGCCCACACCGGTTCCACCCGACGGATCGCTCTCGCCCTTCCCGCAGTCCCTGGACACGCCTGCGGATGCATCGTTGCCGCCCTCGCTGTCCGCCCCGGTCGCGATCCTGGCCGACCTCGACACGGGTCAGGTGCTGTTCTCGAAAGCCGCCGACGTTCGACGCCCGATCGCGAGCCTTACGAAGATCATGACCGCGCTGCTGGTCCTTGAGCAGAGCCACCCGGCCGATGTCGTCACCGTCGCCCCTGATGCCGTGATCGCCGAGGCCGACCGGCAGGGGATATCCGCCCTCGGCCTGGAGGCGGGCGAGCAGATCACCGTGGAGGACCTCCTGTACGCCCTCCTCCTGCAATCTGCCAACGACGCCGCCGTCGCGCTCGCCGACCACGTGGCCGGTTCCCAAGCGCGTTTCGTGAAGGAGATGAACACGCGCGCCACCGCGCTGGGTCTGCGCCGGACCCGGTTCCGCTCGGCGAGCGGGCTCGACGACCGCGGCTACTCGACGGCGAAGGATCTGATGACCCTGACGCGCACGGCCATGGCTGTCCCGCGGTTCGATGACATCGTCACGACGATGTTCCACTCGATCCCGGCTCCCGGGGGCGGCACGCGCGAGATCCAGAACCGGAACGCTCTCTTGTGGCTCTACGCGGGCGCGACCGGTGTGAAGACGGGGTATACGGCGAGAGCCGGGTACTGCATCGTCGCCACGGCCGAGCGCGGGGGACGGCGATTGGTGTCCGTGGTCCTCGGAGCCCCCGGCGACGCGTTCTCCGACGCGGCGGCACTGCTCGATTTCGGGTTCACGGCGTTCACGGACCACCGGTTCGTGACGACGGGCGACCCGGGCGGGATCGTCTCGCTCCCCGGCGGAAGCGTCGCGGTCGACGTCGGGGGCGATCTCACAGCGCTCGTTCCCATCGCGTCGTTGGACTCCGTCCGAGAGCAGGTCGTGGTTGATCCGTCGGCCGCGTATCCGCCGGCCCCGGGGGAGCGGGTCGCGCGGCTCAAGATCACGCTCCCCGGCATCACCGTCGGGAGCGTGCCGCTCGTCGTCTCGTCCGTGCCGCCGCCCCCGCCGATCGACGACCACCCATGGTGGCAGCGCGCCGTCGACGCGCTTGTTTCTGCGGTCGGGTCGGCCGTTGACGCGGTCCGGGGTTGAAGGCCGCCGTTCGTCCGACGTTCCGCGGCCCGCGGCCGTTCGGCTGTTAGGCTCGCGCCCGATGACGGAGGTCGCGAGCGTCCTGTACGGACGCGAGGACATCCGCCGCCGGGTCGAGGAGCTCGGCCGCGCCATCACCGGGGACTACGCGGGGCGAGAACCCGTCCTCATCTCGGTGCTCAAGGGCGGAACGATGTTCCTCGCGGACCTGATGCGCCAGCTACCCATCTCGCTCGAGGTCCATTTCATGGCGATCAGCCGATACGGCGACGCAGAAGAGTCGTTCGGGCGCGTGCAGATCCTGCTCGACCTCGACGTGGACCTGGCCGGGCGCGACGTGTTGCTGGTCGAGGACATCGTCGACACGGGTCTCACCCTCTCGTACCTGTTATCGGTCCTGCGCGCCCGGGGCCCCGCGTCGCTCGAGGTCTGCGCGCTGTTGGACAAAGCGGTTCGAAGGATCGCGCCGTTGTCCGTGCGCTACGCCGGCTTCGATTGTCCGGACCGCTTCGTGGTGGGGTATGGGCTGGACTTCGCGGAGCGGTACCGCAACCTCGCGGATATCCTCGCCGTCGACGACCTGAAGGCGCTCCGAGCGGACCCCGACGCGCTCGTTCCGTTGCTGAGCGCATCCTGAGGTTGCCCGCTGTGGAGGGCGCCCGTACAGTGCAGGGAGCCCATGATCGAGATGGAACTGACCGGCGTGCGCGTGGAGCTCCCGACCAATCAGCCGATCGTGCTGCTGCGGGAGCGGGGAGGTGAGCGCTACCTGCCCATCTGGATCGGAGCGGCCGAGGCTGCTGCCATCGCGCTGTCGCTCCAAGGTGTGCAGACGCCGCGTCCGATGACGCACGATCTGATGAAAACGATCCTCGAGGATCTCACCGTGCAGGTGCAGCGCATCGTCGTGACCGAGCTCCGGGAAAGTACGTATTACGCCACGATCCACCTCGAGCGAGCGGGCGAGAACTACGAGATCTCCTCGCGACCCTCCGACGCGATCGCGCTCGCCGTGCGGATGTCGGTGCCGATCTTCGCGCAGGAGGACGTCCTCGCGGAGGCATCGATCCTTATCCCGGGCGACGAGGAGGAAGAGGTCGAGAAGTTCAGGGAGTTCCTGGACAACGTTCGACCGGAGGACTTCGACGGGTAACTGGGGGACGTTCGGCCGGTCGGGCTAACCGTAGAAGAAGACCGTGACCCACAGCGTGCCGTCGACGCGGACCGAGCCGATGGCCACGTGGGTGAAGGCGCGGTTCAGGATGTTTTCGCGGTGCGGCGGACTGTCCATGAACGCCTGCTGCAGCGATGCGACGTCCTGCGGGGTGTAGCCAACGTTCTCGCCCCAGATGTGCCACGTCATCCCGTGCAGATAGACGTCGACGTTGGACGTGTGGAAGAGCGTGCCGCTGCTCGACATGGCCAGGCTGTGTCGTCGAGCGACCACCGACAGCTCGCGGTTCAGCTGAAGGCTGGGCACGTTGAACCGTCCACGACTGTCGTTCGTGGCCTTGAAGAGCTTCCACGAATCGCCCCCGACCTCCAGCCGCGTGGATCGGTGCGCCGCCGGTGCGCCGACTCGACTCGCGAAGGCCGTGGTCGGGACGAGACTCAGCAGTAAGACCGCCGCGAAGGCGGCCACGATGCCGGTCGATCGGAGCGTCGGACGACGGCTCATCTGTGCCTCTCCTGGTCTCTCGTACCCATCCGGGAGTGGTTCATGCTGCCTAGTCAGCCATCGGCGGGTCGGGGGGCTGTCTTGAGCAATTCTTCCGTGGTTGAGGCGGCGCCGCTCGAGACCGTTGACAGGACCCTGGCGCACACCTAAGCTCGGCGAACATCGACGTAATTACGGAGCTGTGATGAGTGAGCAGGGTTACCGCGTCCCCGACGTCACCAGGATCGTCGGCATCACCTATCGCCAGCTGGACTATTGGGCGCGGACGGGCCTGGTCACCCCTTCGGTCCGGGACGCGCAGGGCTCGGGGACGCAGCGCCTGTACTCGTTCCAGGACCTGGTCTCGTTGAAGGTGATCAAGAACCTCCTCGACACCGGCATCTCGCTGCAGCGCGTGCGCAAGGCGGTCGAATACCTCCAGGAGATGGATCGTCCGACCCATGGGGTGACGCTCATGTCCGACGGGAAAGGGGTCTACGAGGCCCACTCGCCCGAGGCCGTGATCGACCTACTCAACAAGGGTCAGGGCGTCTTCGCGATCGCATTGGACAAGGTGTGGGACGACCTCGAGGGGAACCTGGCGACGGGGAAGGCCGGTCGGACGGCAGCCGGAGGCGCGTGAGCGCGGAGCCGACCAGCCCCGACGAACTCCGCAAGAGCGACACCGTGGGCTTCGCCCACGCCAGCGAGCGGCAGTTCGCGCAACTCCTCGACTTCTACGGGATCGGATGGGAATACGAACCGACGTCCTTCGACATCGATTGGGACGACGAGGGCAACGTGCTCCAGCGGTTCACGCCCGACTTCTACCTGCCGACCTACGACCTGTACATCGAGATCACGACACTCAATCAGAAGCTCGTCACGAAGAAGAACCGTAAGGTCCGGCGGCTCCGTGAGCGCTACCCGGAGATCCGGTGCAAGGTCTTCTACCAACGCGACTACCTGTCGCTCGTGACCAAGTACGGCTTGGAAGACGCATCGGGATAGCCCCGCCCGAGCGTCGTCGCGCAGATCCGACCGTAGACTTCCGGTCGTGAGGTTCGCGCCGCACACCGAGGACGACATCAGCGAGATGCTCGCGACCCTCGGGCTTTCGAGCGTTGACGACCTCTTCGCCGACATCCCGCCCGACGTTCGCCTCGACCGGCCGCTCGACATCCCCGCCGGCGTCTCCGAGATGGAGCTGGTCGCCGACATGCGGGCGCTCGCGTCGCGCAACCTGAGCACCGACCAGCTGGTGTGCTTCGCTGGCGGAGGCGCCTACGACCACTTCGTTCCGAGTGTCGTCTGGGCGCTCGCGGGTCGTTCGGAGTTCTACACCTCGTACACGCCGTACCAGCCGGAGCTCTCGCAGGGCGTGCTGCAGACCCTGTTCGAGTTCCAATCGATGATCTGCGAGTTGACCGGGCTCGAGGTCTCGAACGCATCGCTCTACGACGGGGCGACCGCGCTGGTCGAGGCCGTGAACATGGCTCGAGGCCACGGCCGAGACCGGGTCCTGGTCTCCTCGGCCGTCGACCCTCGCCTCGTCGACACGCTCCGGGCCTATGGGAGAGGAGCGGGCTACGAGCCGGAGGTCTTCGCGGCTCGGGACGGGCGCGGAGGCGAGCCCGAGGTCGGAGCCGACGTGGCGGCCGTCATCGTGCAGCACCCCAACGTCTACGGGATCCTCGAGCCGGTGCGCGACCTCTTCGGCATGACCCACGACGGGGGAGCGCGTGCGATCCAGGTGTTCGACCCGCTCTCGCTCGGCGTGCTCGCGCCGCCGGGGGAGCTCGGCGCCGACATCGCCGTCGCCGAGGGACAGCCGCTCGGCAACCACCTGAACTACGGCGGCCCGTACCTCGGCCTGATCGCCGCCCGGCTGGACGACGTCCGTAAGATGCCCGGGCGGATCGTCGGTGAGACCGTCGACGTCGACGGGAAGACCGGCTACGTGCTGACGCTGCAGGCCCGCGAGCAACACATCCGCCGCGAGAAGGCCAACTCCAACATCTGCACGAACCAGACCCTGATGGCTGTCGCCGCCACGATCTACCTCGGCTGGCTCGGACCCGCCGGGCTCGCCGAGCTCGGCCGGCAGTGCGCGGCGAAGGCCGCCTACGCGGCCGAACGGCTCACGCAGATCGACGGGGTTGACCTGCTGCATCCCGGTGCGGCGTTCTTCAAGGAGTTCGTCGTCACGGTGCCCCGGCCGGCGACCGAGGTCCGCGACGCGCTCATCGATCGCGGCTTCCTCGCGGGCGTACCGCTCGCCGATGCGGACGGACACGCGCTCGCGGTCGCGATCACCGAGAAGCGCTCACGCGGCGAGATCGATCGCTTCGCGCAGGCGTTCGCCGAGGTGCTCGCGTGATCGGTGCGCCGATCCGCCGCCAGGATCCTCCGTCGGGGGAGGGGACGATCCATGATCGGTCCCGTCTCGGACGATCGGCCTTCGGGTTCGCACCGCTGGATGTGCCGGAGGCGACGATCCCCGAGGCTGCGCGCCGGCGGTCGGCGCCGGGGCTGCCGGAGGTCTCGGAGGTCGACCTGGTACGTCACTACACGCGGCTCTCCCAGATGAACTACGGCGTCGACACCGGCTTCTACCCGCTCGGCTCGTGCACCATGAAGTACAACCCCAAGGTCGCCGAGACCGTCGCGGCGCTGCCCGGGTTCCAGCGGATGCACCCGCTGCAGCCGGACCAGACCGCCCAGGGCGCGCTCGAGATGCTCTGGCGGCTGGAGGGAGCGCTCTGCGAGATCACGGGGATGGCACGCGCCACGCTGCAGCCTCCCGCCGGCGCGTGTGGCGAGATGACGGGACTGCTGATCATGCGGGCGTACCACCAGGAGCGGGGCGGTCGTAGGACGAAGGTGATCATCCCGGACTCTTCGCACGGGACGAACCCGGCGAGCGTGCACCTGGCGGGGTTCCAGGCCGTGCCGGTGCCGTCAGACGCGCGGGGACTGGTCGATGTGAGCGTGCTCGAGAAGCTCGTCGACGACGAGGTGGCGGGACTGATGCTCACCAACCCCAACACGCTCGGGCTGTTCGAGCAGGAGATCGAGGAGATCGCCAGGATCGTGCACGGCGTCGGCGGCCTCGTGTACTACGACGGGGCGAACCTGAACGCGATCCTCGGGCGGTGCCGCCCCGGCGACATGGGCTTCGACATCGTGCACATCAACACCCACAAGACGTTCGCCACCCCACACGGCGGGGGAGGGCCGGGCGCGGGTCCCGTCGGGGTGGTGGAGGAGTTGGTGCCGTTCCTGCCGGCGCCGATCGTCCAGCGGGACGACGTCACGGGGACGTTCCGGTGGGACGACGACCGGCCCCGGTCGATAGGCCGCCTCCACGGCTACCACGGCAACGCCGCGGTCCTCGTCCGTGCGTACGCCTACGTCTTCCTGCACGGTGCCGACGGGTTGAAGGCCGTGAGCGAGCTCGCGGCGTTGAACGCCAACTACCTCGCCGCGCTCATCTCGGACGACTTCCCGCTCGCGTTCCCCGACGGCCGTCCGATGCACGAGTTCGTCGCGACCGCGAAACCGCTGAAGGAGGCGACGGGCATCCGCGCGATGGACGTGGCGAAGCGCCTGATCGACCTCGGGTATCACCCGTCGACCGTGTACTTCCCGTTGGTGGTGGACGAGGCGATGATGGTCGAGCCCACCGAGACCGAGACCAAGGAGACGCTCGAAGGGTTCGCCGAGGCCATCCGTCAGGCGGCCGCGGAGGCGAGGACCGATCCCGACCTGCTCCACGAGGCGCCACTCACCACGCCGGTCCGCCGGTTGGACGAGACGCGCGCGGCGCGCCACCTGAAGCTGCGCTGGGGCTAGCCGCCGGCCTTGCGATCGCCCCGCACGAGGTCGCGAGGGGAGTCTCTCCATTTCCTCAACGTTACATAATGTCCATTATGGGCGTTCATCGTCCCGATCGGGGCTGGGAGAGCCGAACCGCGCCTTCACACCCCAGACCGTCACGAGCCAGAGCGCCTCGACCACGATCGTCCGGGAGATCTTCGATTGTCCGTGCTCCCGTTCACGGAACGTGATGGGGACCTCGCCGACGGCGAACCCGGCGTTCCACGCGCGCATCACCAGTTCGATCTGGAACCCGTAGCCATCTGAGTGCAGCCGCATGTTCACGAGCGCTTCGAGCGCGCGGCGCCGGTAGACGCGGAACCCGCTGGTCGCGTCACGGATGGGCAGGCCGAGCATCAGGCGGGCGTACGTGTTCCCGGCCTTCGAGAGCGCCACGCGCGAGCGGCTCCAGTCGGTGACGGATCCGCCCGGCACGTATCGGCTCCCCACGACGAGGTCGCGGCCAGATGCCGCCTCCTCGAGCAGTCGTGGCAGCTCCTCGGGCGCATGGGACAGGTCCGAATCCATCTCGACGAATAGGTCGTAGTCCTCCGCGAGCCCCATGCGGAAGCCGTCGAGGTACGCGCTGCCGAGCCCGCCCTTCCCCCGGCGCTCGAGCAGCCTGACACGGGGCTCCTGGGCCGCCACCGCCCGCACCAGATCCCCCGTGCCGTCGGGTGACGAGTCGTCGACGACCAGGATGTCGAGGTGCGCCGGCAACGCGATGAGGCGTGCGATGACCCATTCGATCGTGTCCCGCTCCTCGTACGTGGGGAGGATCACGAGCGTCCGGCATCGGTTGGGCGACAGGGGGTCCGGGGCGGGTCGGACGCCCGCGCGCCGGCGGGGCACCAGCACCATGCCGGCGACCACGAAGAGCGAGAGCCACGGGAACCAGTCACCGAACCGGACGTACGCCGTGATCACGCCCGATGACCGGACGGTGTGTCGGAGGATCGCCGGCTGGAACAGCCCCACCTGCGACACGATGCGTCCCGTGGGATCGACGAACGCGCTGATACCCGAGACGGCGGCGTCCACGACCCACCGGCCGTCCTCCACCGCCCGCATGCGACTCATCTGGAGGTGCTGAGCCGAGGCCGCCGTGGTCCCGTAGGACGCGTTGTTCACCGGGACCACCAGGAAGCCCGCGCCGTCCCTGACGAACGCCCGCGTGAGCTCGGGGAAGCTGTTCTCGAAGCAGATCGGCGTCCCGAACGCGGGCAGGCCGGCCGTCGACAGCGTGTGCACCCGCTCCCCCGGCGTCCGGTCGACGGGGATCTGCTGGATCGCGGAGATCCACGAGAGCTCGTCCCGCCACGGGACGTATTCGCCGAACGGCACCAGATGCACCTTGTCGTAGCGGCCGGCGAGCTGCCCCGATCCGTCGAACAGGATCGCGCTGGTGTGCTGGGTGCCGTCGGGGTCGTCCAGGACGGCGCCGACGAGCGTCGGGGCCCCCACCGCCGCGATCGCCCGCTGCACGTCTGCGACGACCTGCGGGTCGTTGGCGGCTCCGGGGTCGAGCGCTCCTTCACCCCAGACCGCGAGGTCCGGAGGGTCCGACGCGAGCTGCGCGTGCTTCGCGATATGCAGGAGCGCCACACCTTGGTCCTCGCTCACCGCCGAGGCGCTCGCCGCCTGGCGGACGTCGACCTGCAGCGTCGCTACATCAACGTCGCGGCCGTTCGGGACGGAGAACGGGATCAGCAGCGGTGCGACGATCAGGACGGCGGCAAGCCCGAGGAGGCCGCTTCGCCGCCCCGCTCCCCCGCCGCCCGCCACCGCCTCGACGAGGAGCGCGTTCACGGCCACCACCACGAACGTCACCCCCCAGACGCCCGCGATCGTGGCGAACCGCACCGTCGCCCGGTTATCGACCTGCGAGACCCCCAGCGACCCCCAGCTGAAGCCGCCGAGAGGCCACAGCGCGCGGATCCAGTCCATCACCGTCCACAGCGAGGCGAGACCTACCGCCGTGAGGACCGGTCGGCCGCGCCGGATGACCGCCGGCGCCAAGAGCCCGAACACGACCGCCGAGCCGGCGCAGAGGAGCGTGAGCGACAGCCAGGCCATCTGCCCGAAGCGCTCGATCCAATAGAACGTCGCTCCGTAGCCGGCCAGGCCGAACGCGAACCCGAGCGCGGCACCTCTGCGACCGCCGGCCGAGCGGAGCAGCCACAGGAGTGGTGCGACGGCAACGAAGGCGAGCGGCCACCACGCGAGCGGGGGGGATGTGGCGAACACGAGCAACCCGCTCGCGATCGCGACCAGGAGCGAGACAGGAAGGGAGGGACGCGCCCTCAGGCGCAATCCCGGCAGAGCATCCTCTTCTTGTCCGCCAGCTGGCTCCGGTGCTTGACCAGGAAGCACTTCTTGCACACGAACTCGGTCGACTGGATGGGGACGACGCGCGTCTCGACCGGCTCGAGTCGCTCGTCCTTCGTGAGGGCCACGGTGACGTCCTCGTCCTCGTCGGCCTCCTCCTCCTCGGCGCGCGCCTCCTGTTTGACCAGCAGGTCCTGGATCGATTCGACCTCCGCGACGGCGGGGTCCGCAGGATCGACCGGCTCGGGCGGCTCAGCGGGGACGACGGCTTCGTCGAGATCGGCCTCGGTGGGCTCGAGGTCTTCGAGATCGTCCTCCTCGACAGCCTCCTCCTCGATCGGTTCGTCCGTGTCCTTCATCGTGCCCTTCATCTCATCCACCTCCGAAGCGTGACCGCCTCGATTGCGCGCGGATTGTACTGCCGTCGAGTGACGATGCAACCGCGGCCGGCGCAACAACGCTCCCGCGCGCCGATCCATCCCCGTTGGCGAGGGACGTCAAGCGGGAACGGCTGGTCGACGACAGGAGGGGTGCTCCAGCGGGTACGAGGGAGAGATAGGTAAGGACCCAAGAGACCTTTGGGGCCGCGGCGCCGGGGCGTCGCGTTCTCTACTCAGCCTCTTGGGTCCTACCGTGCGCCTCCGCCGGGGCGGTGACGCGACGCGAAAGGTACGGCACACGGGTCTCGAGCGTCAAGACGGGCGGCCGACAAAGAGTGACAAACCGCCGTCGCGACGACGGACGATCGTCACGTCGGCGCGGTACGCCGTGCTCAGCGAGCGAACACCTCGCGGCCGAGCGAGATCGTGAGGATCGGACGGAGCCCTTCGAGCGACTCCGCGGTCGTTGGATCCACGTCGTAGGCCACCATATCTGCGTGCATCCCGGGGCTCAACACACCTTTCTTGTCTTCCTGATGACCGACGCGCGCCCCACCCACCGTGTGCAACCGGATCGCTTCGGCTCTCGAGAGTCGTTGCGCCACATCGTGATGCATCTCGCATGCCGCGATCGACACCAGCGGGTCGAATGCAGTGATCGGCGTGTCCGATCCCGCGCCAACCTCGATGCCTCGGTCGATCATCGTGCGGAACGGATTCATCGGCTGCGTGCGGTCCCACCCGAGTCCCGTCTCGTACATCCCGCCGGGCTGCCCCCAATGGCGGTCGAACGTCGGTTGCACCGACACCGCCAAGCCGAGCATCGCGGCGCGTTCGATCTGCGATGTGCTCGCCATCTCGAAGTGTTCGATGCGGTGGCGTCGCGCGCGGAAATGCCGGCGTTCGCGTGAATCGAGTGCGACATACACCCGTTCCCACACGACCAGGACCTGCTCGATCGCCCGGTCTCCGATGGCGTGGACGCCCACCTGCAGACCCGCCATATGGCCGGCGTGGAAGAACGTCTCGAGCTCGTCGTCGGCGTGATAGCTCGCCCCGCTCCCGTCGGAGTCGGCGTACGGAGCCATCAGCGCCGCGGTCCGGGCGCCGATCGAGCCGTCCATCGGCAGGTCGCCGCCGATGGACGGCAGGCCCAGGTCCATGATCTGCGGGATATCCATGGTGGCGACCACCGGGATCACGTCCATCGGGAGTCGTTCCCGGTGTCCCAGGAACACCTGCAGGTCGCGCAGCCCCAGCCAGTGCGGCATGGACATCTCGTGCGCCGCGGTCACGCCGTTCGACGCGCCCAGGCCGGCCGCGCTGAGCTGGAGCTCCTGTATCGCGTTGTCGTCGATCGACGCGAACGCCCATCGCCCCAGTCGCTCCACGGCGTCGCGCGTCACCCGCCCGGTCGGCTCCCCCTCCGTGTCGCGCTCGACCCCTTCCTGGTCCGACCGGATACCGGCGGCGTCGAGCGCGGCGGAATTCGCGAGCGCCATGTGCCCGTCGGCGCGATGGATCACCAGGGGGCGCGAGGTCACGGCGTCAAGCGCCGCGAGAGCGGGATGCGTCCGGTCGTCCCAGCGGGACTCGTCGAACCCGAGCATCACCACGGGCCCCTCTCCTTCGGACGCGCGTTCGCGCGCGAGCGACAGCAGCTCCCCTGCCGAGCCGGCCGCCTCGACGTCGCGGTTCGCGAGCGCCGAGCCGGTCCGAGTGAGGTGCACGTGTGTGTCGATGAACCCGGGCAGGATGGAGGCGCCGGGGAGGTCCACCACCCGGTCGGCCTCCGGCGGGTCGCCGCTGCCCACACGCTGCACGTGGCGGTCGTCGATCAGGACCCACTCGCCGGTCTGCGGATGCGAAAGGGTGTGCACGCGCGACGCGCGATAGAGGGTCCTCACGTGGCGCGATTATCGCAGCGCTGAGCGCGCGGGTGCGCATCCGAGGGGGTCCGAGCGCACGAGTCTCCGGCGGCCGGATCGTCGAACAGCACGGTCTTCCCGTCGTGGAGCTCCAAGCCGAACGACGCCCAGGACCGGCGGAGCGCCAGGAGCGCATCGGTTCGCGTGCGCGCGTCGGGTGCGAAGATCGCCACGTCGTCGACCCAGCGAACGTGCGCCGCGCCCGCGCCGCGGATCGCATCGTCGCCCGCCGACAGCACCGCGTCGGCGAGCACCGCCGAAACGGCCGGACCCACCGGGATGCCTTCGACACCCACCTCTCCGAACGCGCGTAACCACGATGCGATCTCGTCGACGCAGGTCTCGGGCGCTCCCAATTCGATGAGCCGGCGCGCCAGCGCGATCGGCGAGATCGACGGGTAGCAGGCCCGCGCATCGGTCACGGCGACGAAGCGGTGGCCGTTCCCCAGACGGCGAACGTCGCGCCGCCACCGGGTCCTCGCGCGTATCCACGGCTCCAGCACAGGTCCACAGGCCGGATCCCACGCGGTCAAGCGGTTCGCATGCGATGCGCTCGAGAGCGCCCGCCGGACGGCCGGTGCGGCGCGGGCGACGCTCCGGGCGAACGCGAGCTGGTCGGCCGGCGCCAGCACGACCAGCCGTCGCACGTCTCCCCCGGGCTTGGGGACCAGCTCCCAACGGACCGGCCCACGCAACGGCGGACCGGTAGCCGAGCGTCGTCGAGACATCTTCTCCCCTCGTTCGATCCGAGGAGGAGCGTCGCGTGGCCGCACGCTACACGTGCCGGCACTGCTCGCGCAATCGGCCGTTCCGGACGCGTGCCGTCCCCCGGCCTCGTCGGGCGGCTCCCCTATGATGGCCACATGCTCGACGGACGGGATCTGGACATCATCGCGGCGCTGCAGGAGGACGCGCGGGCGACGTATGCCGACGTCGCCGGACGCGTCGGGATGTCGGCGTCCGCGGTCCACGAACGCGTCCGCAAGTTGGAGCAGGCCGGCGTGATCCGGAGCTATCGAGCCGTCGTCGATCCCGAGGCGCTCGGCCTGTTCGTGACCGCGCTGATCGCGGCGACGCCGCTCGACCCGCAGCAGCCGGACGACCTCCCCGAACGGGTCGCCGAGTTCCCGGAGGTCGAGGACTGCTTGAGCGTCGCAGGTGAGGCGAGCTACATCCTGAAGGTTCGGACCAAGACGACCGGCGACCTGGAGGACCTCATCCGCCGGCTCCGCGAGAAGGCGGGCGTGGCGACCCGAACGACGATCGCGTTGTCTATCCCGTTCGAGGGTCGGCCGCTCCCCACGTAGTCCCGGGAACACCGTTCGTAGGGGTCACCTTTTCCGAGGTGAGCCTTCATAATGGTGCGATGACCGGGCCGGCCCTTGGCCGTCTGACGAGGCGCGCGCTCGCCTCCCTCTCGTTCGTCGTACTCGCAGCGTCGTGTTCCGGATCGGGATACCAGTACGTGAAGGACTCCACGTCGACGGCGTTCTTCAAGATCCCGACCTCCTGGGCCTTGTTCAACGAAGATCAGATCCTGAGCAGCGATCTCGTCTCGCTCTCACCGCAGTCACAGCAATCCGTCGCCCAGGCGTTGTGGATGGTGGCGTTCGATGCGAACGGGACCCCCTCGCTCACCCATGTGCTTTCCGCCGGCTCGCAGCAACCGGCCGGGTTCGCGCAGGTGCGCCCGCTCGGCAGCCAAGAGCGTGACACTTTCTCGCTCTCGACGATCCGCAACGCGTTGTTCAACATCGACGGCACGTCGGGCACCAGCTCGAGCGTCGAGGTCATATCGACCTCCGACGTGGTGCTCAGCGGCGGATTCCACGGTCTCCGCGTCGAATACAACGTCCCGGAGGGAACGGACTACCTGACCATCGATCAGATCGGCGTCGTGGATCCGCAGACCAGCACGCTGTACCTGTTCGCGATCGGCTGCGAGGCGCATTGCTACCTCGACAATCAGAACGCGATCGACCAGATCGCCAACTCGTGGACCGTGAAGGAGCCCGCATGAGCATGCAGACGAACGGCCAGACGAGGAAGCCCGTTCCCACGCACACCAGCCGCCCCAAGGAATCCGAGCGCACGACCCGGCGCCCCATGGTGTTCTGGGATCGCGTCAAGATGCTGCTCCTGCTCCTCGCGACGTTCGGGGTCTTGGTCTGGAGCGACTCCGCCAACGTCCCGATCAAGGCCGTACGCGACTCGTTCCGTGACGTCGCGAGCAGCTTCTGGTGGTTGCTCGCCCTTGCCGGTCTCGAGGTGCTCCGACAGCTCAACTACCTCATCCAGGAGCACTCCGAGGCGTACTACCGGTTCTGGAACAGGTTGTTCGCGCGGTGGCACGCACGCCTGGACCGCACGAACGACTTCACGCGGTTCCGTCTGGGGCGTGTCGTCAAGCTCCTGGTCTTCCTATTCGTCCTGGACAAGGTCCTCGCAGCGCTCTTCCACGTGCCGGAGCCGGCGTTGATCTCGCTCCCCGCGCTCATCGTCCGCGGGCTGCCGATGATCTTCCAGGTCGTCGCCATCCTGTTCATCGCCGTCGGGCAGTTCGCGGCGATCTTCTGGTTCCTGTCCAAGGGCGGGATCGACACGTACATGCCGGACGATCTGGAGACGCGGTTCTCCGACGTGAAGGGGCAAGATCCTGTCCTTGAGCGAGTGCAGGAGAACATGATCTTCCTCGAGGACCCCGAGTCCATCGAGGAGCGCGGCGGGTACGTGCCGGGCGGCCTGCTCCTCTGGGGCCCACCGGGCACGGGCAAGACGCTCATGGCGCAGGCGGTCGCCGGCGAGACCGCGAAACCGTTCGTGTTCGTGGACCCCGGGGCGTTCGTCCAGATGTTCATGGGCGTCGGGATCCTCAAGGTGAAGAGCCTGTACCGCAAGCTCCGCAAGCTCGCCGTGCGCTACGGCGGGGTGATCGTGTTCTTCGACGAGGCGGACTCCCTCGGCAACCGCGGATCCCTGGGCGGCCAGGCCGGCGGCTGGAACTTCGGCTCGACGGCGGGCTCGGCGCTCGATCCCGGATGTAACGGGCTCGCTTACGTCAACCCCGCCACGCGCGACATGATCATCCGCTCGGAGATGGGCGCGTCCAAGGACCCGATCTTCATGGGTGGCATGGGCGGCGGTGGCGGGATGGGCACGCTGCAGGCGCTGCTGTCGGAGATGTCGGGTCTGAAGAAGCCGCGGGGGTTCGTCAACCGGCACGTTCGCCGGCTGCTCGGGATGAAGCCGAAACCGCCGCCCAAGTACCGGATCCTCCACATCTTCGCGACGAACATGCCGCAGTCGCTCGACGAGGCGATGCTCCGCCCGGGCCGGATCGACCGGATCTACAAGGTCGGCTACCCCTCCAAGGAGGGCCGCAAGGCCACGTACGACTACTACCTCGCGAAGGTACAGCACGACCTCACGCCTGCCGACATCGACAAGCTCGCCACCATGACCCCCTACGCGACCGGCGCGAGCATCCAGGACATGGTGAACGAGGCGCTCGTGATCGCCATCCGTGACGGGCGTGAAGTGATCAACTGGGCCGACGTCACCCGGGCCAAGCAGTTGAAGGAGCACGGCCTCCCGGACGACAGCCAGTACGTGAACCGGGAGCGACACGCCGTGGCGATCCACGAGGCGTGCCACGCGGTGGCCGCGTACCGCACCCGCAGGCACATGGTGATCGACATGGCCACGATCGAGCGGCGCGGCGACATCGGGGGCTTCGTGTCGTCGATCCCGCCGGAGGACCAGTTCGTGCAGTGGCGCTCGGAGCGCGACGCCGACATCATCGTGAGCCTGGCGTCGCTCGCCGGCGAACGCCTGTTCTTCGAGGGCGACAATTCCGCCGGGGTCGGCGGCGACATGCGCGGCGCCACCGCGGTCGCGGCCCTGATGCTCGGTTACTGGTCCATGGGCGACACGGTTGCCTCCCACGGCGTGTCGAAGCTCGCGATCACCGGCGGCAGCATGGGATCGGCCGAGGACGGCACGGATCGGAACTTCCTCCAGAGCGACCTCGGCAAACGGGTCGAGGCCAAGCTTCAGGAGATGCTCGAGGTGACCACCCAACTGCTCGTGGAGAATCGCAACGAGGTGTTGGCCGTCGCGCACGCACTGGAGACACACAAGACGGTCTCCGGCGAAGACGTGGAAGCCATCATCGAAGGACGTCAGGGGCCGCTCGTAGACGGCCGACCGTACAAAGACCCGGGCTTCGCGGAGGAGATGGAGCGGTACCACGAGGCGGCGCTCGAGGCGCACCGCGCGCACGCTCGGGTCGACCTGTCGATGCCCGTCCCCGCATTGGTCGGGGCGGCCTCGTCGAACGGTCACGGCAACGGTCACGTGGTGTTGTCCGAGGGCCTCCCCCGTCGTCCGGACGTCGAGCACGACTGAGCCGCACCGTCGGGCTGGTCCAGGTCCGCGGGTATCCTGAGCCCGTGCGCCTCTACAACACGCTGACCCGCGAACTCGACGAGGTCCGGCCGGTCGAGCCCGGGCACGTCAAGATGTACGCGTGCGGTCCGACGGTGTACCGCACCGCCCATCTCGGCAACTTCCGGACGTACATGCTCTCGGACCTGATCCGTCGCACCCTCGAGCTCGAGGGCTTCACGGTCACGCTCGTCATGAACATCACCGACGTGGGACACATGACCGACGAATCCTCCCCCGAGGCGGTCGACAAGATGCTCCTGGCGGTCGAGGACGAGGGGCTCGCGCCGCTCGAGATCGCCGAGAAGTACACGCGGGCGGTCTTCGAGGATGCGCACGCGGTCGGCATCCGTGATCCCGACGTGTCGCCGAAAGCGACCGAGCATGTGCCGGAGATGATCGCGTTGACGGAGACGCTCGTCGGGAAGGACCACGCCTACGTCGTGGATTCGGGCAGCGTGTACTTCGACGTGACGTCGTTCCCCGGCTACGGCCGGTTGTCAGGGAACACGCTGGACAACCTCCGGGAGGGGCATCGCGACCTGGAGACCGATCCTCGCAAACGGCACGCCGCCGATTTCGCCCTCTGGAAGTCCGCCGGCCCCGGCCGTCTGATGAAGTGGCCGAGCCCGTGGGGCGAGGGGTTCCCCGGCTGGCACATCGAATGCTCGGCGATGTCCATGAAGTACCTGGGCGATCGATTCGACATCCACGCGGGCGGGAACGACCTGCGTTTCCCGCATCACGAGGACGAGATCGCGCAGTCGGAGGGCGCCGTGGGCCACCAGGTGGTCTCGATCTGGGTGCACGGCGGCCACCTCCGTCTGGCCGGCCAGAAGATCGCGAAGTCCACGGGCAACGTGGTCCGCGTCTCGGAGCTCGTCGATCGGGGCTTGGATCCGCTGGCGTTCCGGTGGCTCACGTTCCAGACGCGCTACCGCAGCGAGATGGACTTCTCGTGGGACGCCATGGAGGACGCCGACCGGCGCGTCACGCAGCTCCGGCGCCGCATGGCGGCCTGGGCGCCGGCCGCGGCCGAGCTCGGTGATGCTGCTAAAGGCTTCGACGCGCGGTTCCGCGAGGCGCTCTCGACCGATCTGGATCTCCCCTCCGCCGTGGTGATCGTGAACGAGCTGGTCTCCACGACCGACGTGCCCGACGGCGAGAAGTACGCGCTCCTCGCCGCGTGGGACCACGTCCTCGGCCTGGATCTGGAGCGGGAGGCCACGAGCGCCTGGCAGCCCACCGACGAGATGCGGGCGCTCATGGCCGAGCGTGACGCCGCCCGGGCCGCGAAGGACTTCGCCGCGGCGGACCAGCTCCGCGACCGGCTCGACGCGATGGGTCTCGAGGTGATGGACACCCCCGAGGGGACGAGGGTCCGGCCACGCGATCGGCGGTAGTCCTCACAGGCCGAACGGCATCCCCATCCGTGCCGCGCATCGCTCGACTGCCTCGGAGAGGTAGTGGGTCCGGTCGAGTCCGGGGAGCTCCGCGATCGTCCCGTCCATCTCCTTCAGGGCGACCACCCCATCGGCGTCGTTGAAGAGGTAGGTGACGAGGAAGTCGGTCTCGACCTGCGGCCGTATCCCCGTGCCGACGGGCGCCCAGAGATGGTCCAGCGACCAGCGGACCAGACGCCGCGCGCGCCGCGATGGATACGCGGACCCGCGGTCCACCGGTTCGCGATCGGGCAGGACCGGGACACCGGCTTCGCCGAGCAGTCGACTGAAGGCCTCGCCGTGCCAGAGCTCCTCGAAGTTCCAACAGCTGAGGAACGCCGTCACGTCCGGGTCGAACGCGGTCTGCGTCGCCAGGACGTCGCGGAGGAAGATCACCGTGTTGGTCTCGATGTCCATCATGTAGCGCAGGCACCGGACCTCCGCGGCCGTGAGCGGCGGGTCCACGACGCGCTCCCACTCGACCTCGGAGAGGTCGACGCGGTCCGACGTGCGGATGAACCTGTTCAGATCGAAGTCGATGAGCTGCATGTCACTCATCCCTTCGCAGCGGGAAGGACAGAGGATCACCCGGCGTCGATCCGGAGAGGGACCTGGGGTCAGTCGACCGTTTGGAGCTCGCGAGAGGACCGATTCAGCCGATCGACACCGTCGGCGGTGACGGCCACGATGTCCTCGATCCGAACGCCGAACCGGCCTTCCAGGTACACGCCCGGCTCCACCGAGAACGTCATGCCGGGGGTCAACACCGTCTCGTTCCCCTCGATGATGTACGGCGGCTCGTGGACCTCGAGCCCGATCCCGTGGCCGGTCCGGTGGATGAACCGCTCGCCGTAGCCGGCCGTGTCGATGATCCGCCGCGCGGCTCGATCGACGTCCTGCGCGGTGACGCCGGGGCGGACGGTCCGCACGGCGGCGTCCTGCGCCCCCTGCACCAGCCGGTAGACCTCCTCGAACCCCGCAGGCGCCTCCCCCACCACCACGGTGCGCGTGGTATCGGAGAAGTAGCCGCCCACCTCGCCGCCGAAATCCATGACGACGACGTCCTTCGGGAAGATCGTCCTTCCGCTGGGCTCGTGATGAGGTGACGCGGCGTTGGGACCGGACGCGACGATGGTGAAGTCGGCCCGGGAGTGCCCGTGCTCCAGGAGCAGCGCCGCCAGGTCCTCCGCGATCTCTTCCTCCCGTCTCCCCAGGAATCGCATGCCGCAGATCTGGCGGAACGCCTCGTCGGCACCGCGGCCGGCGCGGCGCAGCGCCCCGAGCTCGTCGGGGTCCTTCACGGCTCGGAGACGGCCGATGATCCGCGAGGCGGGCTCGAACGCGAGATCCGGGGACGTTCGCTGCAGGGCCAGCACGTGCGACGCCCACATCCGGTCTCCGATCGCCACCCGTCCCTCGCGCGGCAGGATCGACGCGACCAGATCGTAGGGATCGTCTCCGTCCCGCCAGCCGACGACCTGGTTCGTCTCGAGCGTCTGGCCCGCGGCGGAATCCAGCGCCAGCTGCCGCTCGAGCTCCGGCACCACCAGCACGGCCGCTCCGTCCGGCCGGATCACGAGAGCGGTCAGCCGCTCCAGCGGCATCGGGCCGTAGCCGGTCAGGTAGACGAGATCGGGCGACGGAGCCACGACCACGGCCGCCAGGCGATCCTCGGCCAGCTCGGCGGCCAAGCGCTCCCGTCGGGTCTCGTGGTCGGCCGTCATAGCTTCAGCAGGATCGATCGAGGGATCACCTGGAACATCGCGGGTGTGGTGCCGAGCAACTCGCCGTCCGCGACGACGGGCAGCGGACGGGCGGCGTCGATCGACACGCGGATCTTCGCGCGCATCTCCCGGATGTGCGGATGCGGGACGTGATCGCCGTGGCGGTACATCGCCGGCAACAAGGTGTATGCGTCCGATCGCGGGCCTGTGAAGACCAGCACCTCCGCCACACCGTCGCCCGGGAACGAGCGCGGCGACAGCCGCATCCCGCCCGACGCGAACTGCGCGTTGCCGACGATCACGTTGAACGCGGGCCCCTCGTACACGCTGCGATCGGCCTCGATCCGAACGTCGGGGACGCGCGTGCGGATGAACGTCGACCAGAACGCCAGGAACGAGCGCGCGCGCCCCGGCCGTCCCGCGGTCCGGGCGGCGACGGCGGCGCCGAAGCCGATCTCGGCCAGGTTCACGCTGTACCGGATCGCGAGCTCGCCGTCCCGATCGATGAACGCCACCTTCACCACGTCGAACGGATAGGTGTTGTCGCCGAGCAGGTGACCGCAGGCCGCATCGACGTCACCGGGCAGCCCGAAGCTCTTCACCAGGTCGCACCCGGAGTGCGCGGGCACCAGGCCGAGCACGGGATCCTCCACGATCGGCCGGCCGTCGCGGAACATGCCGTTCACGACCTCCTGGATCGTCCCGTCGCCTCCCACGGCCACCAGGAACCGAACGCCGGCGTCCATTGCCTCGGTCGCGAGGCGTGTCGCGTCCCCCGGGCCGTCGGTCAGCTGCAACGAGTACTCCAGCCCGCGGTCGGCGAGCCCGCGCTCGAGCGCCGACAGCTCACGACCGACCCGGCCGTCGCCCGCATGCGGGTTCGCGATCACCGCCAGGGAACCGAACGGGCTCGCAGTCATGGCCGGCATCGTAGCTAGACCCCCGTGTACGCGACGACGCCGTGCATCACGGAGCCGCGCGCGTGCCGGAACTGCTCGGCCGTCTCGCCGTCGGCGACGTCCTCGATCTGATGCAGCAGGTCGACGAGCTGTTTGCAGTTGCGGACGAAGTCTCCGGGGGCCATCTCGGTTTCTTCCAAGACGTCCTCGAGAGGCTTCCCCTCCGCCCAATGGAACACGGGCGTCGCGAAGCCGGCGTCCAGCGACCGGCTGAGCTCCACCTGGTGCTCCTCTTCGACCCGCCGGATCCGGCGGTACGTGCGCTCCAGCAGTTCGTACCGGTCCCTCGTGGTGCCCGTGGGCAGCTCGCCCGGGAGCGGGACGCGTTCGCGCGACTCATACACCACGGTGCTGAGCAGGGACGCGACCTCCGGCGGCGAGAGGCCTTCGAACAGCGCCGTCGACAACGACTCCCCCACCAGCAGGTCTCCTTCGCCGTAGATCCGCGCGAGCGTCCGTCCCTTCGGGGTGATCGCCCACCCCTCGACGTAGCCGAGCGCCTCGAGCACTGCAAGGACGCGGTCGAACTGGCGTGCAAGCGTCTCCGTGCGGATCTGGATGCGCCGATCCACGCCCTTCATCTGGGCGGCGAGCGCGTCGGCGCGGGTCGCCCACCGCACGTGCGTGCCGAGGTCGGGACAGGACGCGCACGGATGCTCCGCCCCGAGCGCCTCCATCTCGGCCGCTTTCCGTTCGACCGCCGGGTCGACGGGATGCCGGACCCCCCGTGGGCGCTTGACGTGCAGGGACACCAGGGCCGAGGCGACGTCCCGCCGGTAGCGGGCGCTCCGTGAGCTCCCGGACCGCGGCAGGACTATCCGGGTGAGCACGGCAGGCGGGTCGTCGAAGTCCTTCGCAGAGAGTCGGAAGTACGACCGGTCCTCCGAGAGCACGGTCGGTTTGCCGTCCCTCGACGACAGGACGACGGCAAGGCCCCGCCGGCGCGCCCGGGGCAGGTGGATCACCTCGCCCGGCCGGAGACCGGCAACGACGGTCCGGATCGCATCGACGCGCTCGCGCTCCCGGCCGCGCCGATCCTCCTCACGGAGCCGCTTCGCCTCGTTCAACAGGGACCAGTACTCGTCGAAGTCGCCGAGATGGCAGTCGAGGTTGGCGCGGTAGCCCTCGAGCGCCTTCCGGTCGTGCGCTCGCTGCCGCTCCAAGCTGACGACGCCGCGGTCGGCAAGGAACTGCGCGAACGACGAGTTCAACAGCTGGTGGGCCTGTTCCCGGTCGTAGTTGCGGACCAGGTTGACCGCCATGTTGTACGAGGGCCGGAACGAGGAGTTGAGATCGTACGTCCTGGTGGCCGCGAGCCCGGCCACCCGTTCGAACGGGACCTGCCGCTGGTAGACGACGACCGCGTGGCCCAGAGCGTCGATGCCTCGTCTGCCCGCTCGCCCGGTCAGCTGCGTGTACTCCCCCGGCGTGAGGATCTCGTGCCGCTCCCCCTGGAACTTCCACAGGTCCTCGATCACGACCGTCCGCGCAGGCATGTTGATACCGAGCGAGAGCGTCTCGGTGGCGAACACGACCTTGACCAGGCCGGCCTCGAACAGCTCCTCGACCGTTTCCTTGAACACCGGGAGCATCCCGGCGTGGTGCGCGGCCACACCGGCGGTCAGCCCCTCCAGGAACTCGTAGAAGCCGAGCGTGACCAGGTCTTCCTCGTCGATCCACGCGGCGCGGCTCTCCGCTCGCTCGCGGATCCGGTCGGCTTCGGGGCGCGTGGTCAAGCGCACGCCAGACTCGCGCATCCACTGCACGCTGCGATCGCAACCCGCCCGGCTGAAGACGAAGTAGATCGCGGGAAGCATGTCCGCTTGCGCCAAGACCTCCACGACCTCCTCCCGCCGTGGTACGTAGACGCGGCGATGCCCCTCCCTCGGACGGTTCATCCGATGCGTCTGTATCGCGTTGCTGCCCACCCTTCGGTACTCCTTGACCCGGAGCTCCTGCTGATCGAGCGAGACCACGTACGGGTTCGGCAACAGGACGCCCTCCTGCTCGATATGCATCGGGTGGAGGCGACGACCGATCAGGTAATGGTGCTCCAGCGGCACGGGCCGGCGCTCCTCGATCACCACGGTGGTCTCGCCGCGGAGCGTCTGGATCCATTCGCCGAACTCCTCGGCGTTCGAGATCGTCGCGGACAGGCAGACGACCGAGGCCGAGAGCGCGAGGTGGATCAGCACCTCCTCCCAGACGGCGCCGCGGTAGGGGTCCTGGAGGTAGTGGACCTCGTCCATGATCACGGTCATCAGCCCGTCGAGGGTGCCGCTGCGCTCGTAGAGCATGTTGCGGAGCACCTCAGTGGTCATCACGACCACGGGCGCTTCCGAGTTGACGGCGTTATCTCCGGTCAACAGACCGACACGAGCCGCGCCGTGGCGCGCCACCAGATCTCCGTACTTCTGGTTGGAGAGCGCCTTCAGCGGTGTGGTGTAGAAGGCCTTGCCCCCCCGATCGAGCGCTCGCTCGATCGCGAACTCCGCCACGACGGTCTTGCCCGAACCCGTGGGGGCGGCCACCAGCACCGACCGACCGGCGTCCACGGCGTCGATCGCCGTGACCTGGAAGTCGTCGAGCGGGAACGGGTACTGGGCGGCGAACGCCGCGGGGGTGGCCACGGACGTCAGTCTACGGGCGGGTCCGGCGGCCGAGGTCAGTCCGGGAAGCAGCGCTCCAGGTGGTGCGCGAGCAGCTCATCGAACGCGCCCTCGGCCTCCAGGTTCGAGAGGTGACCGGCGCCGTCGATCACGGCGAGCTCGGCTCCCGGGATCTGGTCCGCCATCGGCGACGTGGCACTCGCCGGGATCAGCGTGTCGCCGTCCGACGTGACGACCAGCGTCGGAACGTCGATGGTCGCAAGGTCGGGCGTGGAATCCGGCCGCTCGGCCATCCCCAGCGCGGCCGCCGCCATCGATGCCGCCGGCTGCGACGAGATCAGTTCGTGGACGCGGCGGCGGAGCCCGTCGTTCGCCTGCTCCGACAGGAGCGGCGGCGGGCTCTCGACGAGGAATCCGTTGCCCTCCGCGAGCAGCCGTTCGGCCAGCGCGCGGCGTCCGGTTGCACCCTCCTCCGTATCCGCACCGGAACGGGTGTTCGCGAGGACCAGGCCGGCGAACCGATCGCGCGCCGTCCTCCACAGCTCGAACGCGACGTAGCCGCCCATCGAGAGACCGCAGACGACCGCCCGCTCCAACCCGGCGGCGTCCAGCGCCTCGACGCACCGCTCGGCCGCCGAGGCCATCGTCATCACGTCGCCCGCCGCAGCCGTGCCGCCGAACCCCGGCAGATGCGGCGCGACGACCGGCACCCCGTCGCCGAACGCGGCGAGCTGCGGATCCCACATCCTGGCGTCCAGCGGGAACGCGTGGATCAGCAGGACGCCGTCCGTCATCGCACCGCCCTCGCGTTGGGCCCCACGACGACCGGGATCGCGTTCGGCAGGACCGTGAACACCGCGGGGAGCGAGCCAACGCGCTCCCCATCCGCGAACACCATCATCCGGCGGTTCGCCTCGATCTTGAGGTGCGTGCCCTTCAGCATCGTGACGTTCGGATGCGTGCTGTGCCTCCCCGAGTACACCTTCGGGAATGCGCGGAGGAACGCACCCTTGCTCATGGCGGAGACGATGCAGACGTCGAGTTGGCCGTCGACGATCGATGCCTGCGGCAGCACCCTCATGCCGCCGCCGTACGCGAAGCTGTTCCCGATGACCACAAGCATCGCGTCGATGTCCAGGGACGCACCGTCGAGCTCGACGTGGAACATCGCAGGGACGAAGCGCGAGAGCGTTTTCACCGTCGCGAGCGCGTAGTGCCCGCGCGGGCCCAGCCGCCGGCGCATCCCGGAGGCCACCTCCTCCACGGCCGAGTCGAAGCCCGTGCCCGCCACGTTGATGTAGCGTCGCTCCTCCACTCCCGCGGTGACCGAGATCAGGTCGACGTCGACCGTCTTCGGGTCTGCCAGCAGCCGAGTCGCCCGGTCCAGCTTGCCGACGCCGATCGCTTTGGCGAAGTCGTCTCCGGTCCCCGCGGGCAGCACCGCCAACGTGGCACCCGTGCCGGCCAACCCGTTCACGACCAGGTTGACGCTGCCGTCGCCGCCGAGGACGGCGACGATGCCACCATGTTCCCCGGCCGCGCGCGCGAGCGACCCCATCTCCTCGGCCGAGCTCGACACCCGGATCTCGTGGTCGACGCCGATCTCGTCAAGGATGGCGTTGACGCGGCCGATCAGCCGTCCGGCCTTGCCCTCGCCGGCCGTCGGATTCGCCACCACGACGACCGATGCCAGCGCGGTCATGTGTGCCGCTCTACGAAGCCGCGCCCGACGCGCCCGGCGGCCCCGTCAGGCCCTGGAGCGGGGAATCGAAGATCTGGACCGACCCGAGCGCGTTCTGGTAGTCGCTCCAGCCCTGCTGCATGATCTCCGAGGCCTTCGCCTGCAGGTCGGACGCGGAGTTGGCGATCGCGATCCGCTGCGCCTTCGGAGCGTCGATCGCGAGCGCGGCGAGCGCCGCCGCCTGCGAGTAGAGCTCCAGCGACTGCACGAAGCGCGTCTGGGAGTTCAGGAACCAGTTGACCTGCCCTTCGGTCATCCCTATGTCGCGGATCTGATCGGACAGCTTGTAGGCCTTGAGCGGATCGATCGCGGTCTTGGCGTCGGCCTGTGCCTTCTTGAGCGTGTCGGACGCGCCGTCGGGCACGCTGCCCTTCTGCAGGGCCGTGATCGTCGTCGCCAGATCGGGGAAGACCGCCGGAGGGGCGCCCGGTGACAGCGTGCCCACCTTGCCGAGTGAGCTCTCCACCTGACTCTTCCATTGCTCCGCGGCTGCTCGCTGCTTCGACGCCTGCGTCTTCGCTTTCTCGTCGGCGTTCTGCTTGCGCAGGCCGTTGGTGATCCAGATCGCCAGCAGCATCACGAGGATGCCCACGACGAAGGCAAGCGCGACCTGGACCCGTCGTCGAAGGAAGAACGGGGGCTTGACCTCCACCGGCGCACGTCGTGGGGCGCGCGCCGGCGGGCGCCCCTTGGTCTTCCCTTTTCCCTTGATCGCCATCAGGTTCTGCCTTTCGTTACTTCTTCATGAAGCGACCGATGATGATAGCGGCCTCGTAGAACAGACACATCGGGATCATCATGGCGAGCATCGTGTACGGGTCGGACGAGGGTGTGATGATGGCCGCGAAGATCGCGATCCCCAAGATGGAGTATCGCCGCCACTTCCGAAGGCTCCTCGTCGAGAGGACACCCACCATCTCCAAGAACACGAGCAACACCGGGAACTCGAACGACAACCCGAACGCCACCGCCACGAGGATCACGAACGTGATGAATCGGTCCCCGGTGAGTATCGGCGAGAAGTTGGAGCCCGCGAACCCCAGCAGGAAGTTCAGCCCCTTGGGCAGCATGATGTAGGAGACGAATGCTCCGAGCGCGAACAGCACGACAGACGACCCCACGAACGGGATCGCCATCCGCCGCTCCTTCTTGTTGAGCCCCGGGACGATGAACATCCACAGCTGATACAGGAGCACGGGCAGCACCACCACCAGGCCGATGAAGACCACGATCTTGAGCTTCACGATCATCGCGCCGAGCGGCTCCTGGAAGAAGAGCGAACACGATCGGTTGACCCGGAGCTTCGGGGGGATCGTCCTCCAGTAGTCGCAATACGGGTTCAGGATGAGGTTGAGGACGGGGCCGTACAGGAACCATCCGATCACTGCTCCGCAGCAAACCGCGATGATGCAGACGATCAAACGATGCCGGAGCTCTTCCAGGTGTTCGACCAGCGTCATGGTGCCCGTGCGCTCCTCGGGAGGACGACGCCGGAGCTTCGCGAAGACGTTCATGCGGTGGGGCGAGCCCGACTACTCCGCGGCTCGCGGATCGGGATCGATCTCCGTCTCCGCGGATGGGGACCCGGCGGGTGCGACCGTCGGCGCCGAGGTGTCGGTCGTCGTGACCTCACCGTTGCCTGCAGGCGTGGATGCACGGGGCGGCTGCGTCGGTCGGACGTAGGGCTCCGGATCGGCGTCGAGATCGAACTTGAGCGTGTCCTTGACATCGTCCTGGATCTTCCGGAACTCGCGGAGCGCCTTTCCGATCGTTCGGCCCAGCTCGGGCAAGCGCTGCGGGCCCACGACGACGAGGGCGATGATGAGGACGATGAGGAGCTCTTGGGGGCCGATGTTCAGCATGTGCCGTGTGGGGCCTGCGCCCCACGCGATTCTACCCCCGGGCTTCGCTGGAGGAGCCCCGCCGCCGGCGTTCGCCGATCGCCGCCACGTGCGCGCTCGCCCGTTGGCGTTCCTTCGCCAGGTCGTCCGCGATGGGCTGCACCTCTTCCTGGAGCTGCCGCACGGTCCGTCCCAGGACCAGCATGTGGCGCAGCAGACCGATCAGGCAGGCCAAGACGGCCACGGTCGACACGATCAGGACGACGAACCACACCACCAGCCACGGGCCCATGCCGGCGATGCTACATGAGCGAGGAAGGCGGAGCGTGGGAGCGGGGAGCGGTGGGACCCGGCGTCAGACGCCGTCGCTGCTGGCGAAGAAGTCCTGGATGTACCGGTCGTCCTGGAGCAGGAAATGGAACTCGATCACGTCGTCGATCGAGAAGGCGGGACCCAGCGGGGTGGTCCGTTCGGCGTCGGCGCCGTCGAACAACATGGCCGCCTGGGAGGGATCACGGTCCGGCTGTGCGATGTCGACACCGGCGGAGACGAGGAGCGCCACGATCTTGCGATCTGCGCGCTTCTCCACGTCGTCGGCGCATCCGGGGCAGGTGAACCGGTAGCTCCCTTCGCGGCCGTCGTCGCGGACGGACAGCAGGATCGCTTCGGGTCCCATGTCCACTTCTCCGCATCGGGGGCAAGTCGTTCGGATGGTTGTCATCTCACCCCGAGCTATCGGCGGAGAGGACACCCGGCTTGAGCATCTGTCCCCCGAACGGGGCTACCCCAAGGGGACCGGTTACCCCCCGTATCGGTCGAGCGTGGCCCTCGCCAACGCGGCGACCTGGGCGGTCAGTTCGGGTGGTTCCAGCACGGTCGCGTCGTTCCCGACCCGTAACAACAACCTCGCCACCCAACCGAGCGACCTCGCGGGCAGGCTGATGTCGAGCGACCCGTCGGGTCGTTCCTGTCCATCCGTGGTCGCGTAGTACTCGGCGATCCATCGCGCCGTCGGCGCGAGGCGGAGACGGACGGAGACGTCATCCTCCGTCGGCGTGTAGAGCGATCGGCCGGCCCCCTCGAGGCCCCTCGGAGCGAACCTCTCGCCGGTCGGCTCCACGCGACGGATCCGATCCACGCGGAACAGGCGCTCGGCGTCGACCGTCACGTCCCACGCCGCGACGTACCAATGCCCGAGCGCCACGAAGACCTCCTCCGGGTCGATGACGCGCGAACTCCACTCGCCCGACGAATGCGCGAAGTAGTCGATGCCGACGCGTTGGCGTCCGCGGGCCGCCTCACGGATCGGCTCGAGCGCCTCCACGGGCGCGCCGGGATCCGCCATCTCGATCCGTTCGGCATCTCCGAGCGTCTCGGGTCCGAGCGACGTGCGCAGCTTGTCGAGCGCGGACGCGAGCGCCGGCGCGTCCGGCATGCCCGCCGTTCCCAGCAGCTCGGTCCCTCGGAGGTAGAGCGCGAGCGCCTCGCTCCGAGAGAGGCGGAGGGGTCGCGCGAAGTGCGCCGCCATCGAGATCCAGATGCGATCGTCCTCGTCGACGTCCACCTCGATGAGGTCGCCGGGACCGTACGGGGGCAACCCGGACATGAACAACAGGTCGAGGTCGCGTCGCAACTGGTCGACCGACACGTCGAAGAGGCCGGCCACCTCCGTCAGCTCGCTCCCGGGGTGTTGCACCAGGTACGGCACGATCACGAGCATGCGTCCGAGCCGTTCGGCGGTCCTGGGCGGCCGCCGCCCGGGTTCGGTCCGCGCGGGCTCAGTCAAGGAGCGCCTCCAACCGTGCCACGACCTGATCGCGGAGAGAGGGCGGATCCTGGACGACGGCGTCCGGTCCCAGCTGGATCAGGATCGGTGCCAGCTCGCGCTCGTCGGCCAGCGGCACGGTGATCTCCACCCAGCCGTCGTCGCGCGTCCGGACGGGCGCGGCGCCGATGAGCGTGCCGGTCGCCCACCACGCGATGTCCGGCGAGAGGGCGATCGTCGCGCGCTCCTCGCCCGCCGCCGTCCACGGCCCGCCCATGACGAGATCCGCCGCCCGGAACCCGTCGGGCGGTTCGCTCCCCTCGCCCGCATCGGTGAGATCCGATGTGAACCGCGAGAGCCGGAACGACCGGGCCTCATCCCGTTCCCTGTCGAATCCGACCAGGTACCAATGCCCCGATCGGAAGAGGGCCGTGTACGCGTCGACGTCGCGGACCGAGACAGATACCTTTCGATGTCCGGTAGCCGAACCGGACGCGGCGATGTCCCTGGGCGGCCGAGGCAACGGCCATGACCAGGGAGCCTCGGGCGTCCGACCCCGACGCCAGAGGCCCGCCCGCCAGCCCGGCGAGCAGGCCTCCCTCGGCGCCGACCATCAGCTTGCGCACGGCTTCCTCGGCCGGCGTGTCGTTGCGGACACCCTGCGCGGCTACGAACAACGCGCCCAGCTCTTCCGGCGTGAAGGAGATCTCGGGGAGGTAGTACGCATCCTTGGGGATCACGTAGCCTTGCTCGGTCCCCCACGCATCGGTGTCGACCAGCTCCAAAGGCACGCCATAGTCGCGAAGGATGTCCTTGTCCCGCTCGAACATCCGCTTGGCGCTGTCCACGTTCTCCTGGCGATACGGCTCCAGCGTCTCGCGGATCTGTTCGAACGTCAGCGGCACGCGGGTCTCCAGGAGCAGGCCAACCAGGTTCAGCAGCCGTTCGAGCGGCTCCATCCGGTCCTCTCCCGCCATCGTGCGGCATCATAGCGGTGCCTTGTGGACCGACCCGGTACCCGGATGATCCGCGTGCGACGCGGTGTCGTGATCGCGCTCGGTGCCGCGCGCCCAGGCGCGCACGAGCTGGAGGTCGACGTCGACGGCGAACGAGCGACGGCGATCGCGTACCCGGAGCTCTCCGGGCCGGTCACCGTCGGCGACGTGGTGATCCTCAACACGACCGCGGTCGCCCTCGGTCTCGGCACCGGTGGCGTGCACTTCGTTCTCGCGGTCGAAGGTTCCGACGCCGGTGACGACGAGATCCCCGGACGCATCATGAAGGCGCGGTACACGCCGATGCAGACGGCCGTGGCGAGCGTCGAAGAGCGACATCGGGACGCGCTGGAGGGCTCGACCGGCCTCGAGCACATCCCGGTGGTCTGCGCCCCGTTGCACTCGATGATCGGACCGATCGCGGCCGGAGCCAAACGCGCGGGCGAGGCTCGCGTCGTCTACGTCATGACGGACGGCGCCGCGTTGCCCGGGGCCTTCTCACGACTGGTGTTCGAGCTCCGCGATTCGGGGTTGATCGACGGGTGGATCACGACCGGACAGTCCTTCGGGGGAGAGCTCGAGGCCGTCACGGTGTGGACGGGGATGCTCGCCGCCAAGGAGGTCCTCGGAGCCGACGTCATCGTCCTCGCGGATGGCCCGGGGAACCTCGGCACCGACACCACCTGGGGCGTCAGCGCGCTCGGGAGCGGGAACGCCCTCAACGCGGCGGCTGCGCTCGGCGGCCGTCCGATCCCGAGCCTGCGGATCAGCTTCGCCGACGGACGGGAACGGCATCGAGGGGTCTCACATCATTCGCTCACGATCCTGCGCGACGTCTGCCTCGTTCCCACGGATGTGCCGGTGCCGGCGCTCGAGGACGACGCCCAGCGCACGCGGATCTGGGATGCCCTGCGTGCCGCGAAGCTCGAGGAGCGGCATCAGCTCGTGGAGGTCGACGGCCGGCCCGCGCTCGACGAGCTCGCCGCCCGACACATCGAGCCCCGTTCGATGGGACGAGGCGTCGGCGATGATCCGGCGTGCTTCCTGGCCGCGGGCGCCGCGGGGGTCCTCGCCGGCAGGGCGGCCGCGGGGAACCGTCGCTGGCGGGCCGGCGGAGACGCTTAGTCCGGCTTCCCGTCGCCCCGGTCCGAGAGCCTCCGTCCGATCCGCTCCCCTACACCCACGAGGTAGAGATAGCCGATACCCGCCCAGATCAGGACGAGGCCAACGTCGACGATCGCCAAGAGCACCCAGAGCATCCCGCCTATCGGTCGCCATGAGCAGCCTCCGGAACACGAGGTGGGTCGGCCGATCCATCCGGCCAGGGTCAAGATCCCCAGCATGGCGTTCACCCCGATCGTCAGCCAGACGACGAGGCGCAACGAGCCGTCGTCGGGTTCGACGGGGTGGCGCGCGTCGGGTCGTGGAGGGAGCGGGTCGCCCGGCATCACATGTGCGAGATCAGCTGCTCGACGCGCTCGTCAACGCTGCGGAACGGATCCTTGCACAGCACGGTCCGCTGCGCCTGATCGTTCAGCTTCAGATGGACCCAGTCGACGGTGTAGTCGCGCCGCTTCGCCTTCGCCTGGCGGATGAAGTCGCCGCGGAGCTTGGCGCGCGTGGTCTGGGGCGGCTCTCGCATGGCCCGGTTGATCTCGCGGTCCGTGCAGACGCGCTCGACGTTCCCCGCCTTCTCCAAGAGGTAGTAGAGGCCGCGGTTGCGGTTCACGTCGTGATACGCCAGGTCGAGCAGGGCGACGCGGGGCGAGGCGAGCGGCAGGTCGTGCTTGGCCTGGTACCGCTCGATCATCAGCCGCTTGGTCACCCAATCCACCTTGCGCCCCAAGCGTTCCGGGTCGCCCTCGCTCAGTGCCTCCAGCGCCAGGCGCCACTCTTCGAGCAGCGTCTTCGACACCTCGTCGACGCCCCGGCGCTCCAGGAACCGCGCCGTCTTCTCGTAGTACTCGGTCTGCATCTCGATCGCGGTCAGCTCCCGGCCGTTCGCGAGCTTGACGTTCCGCGTGCACGTCGTGTCGTGACTGATCTCGCGGATCGCACGGATCGGGTTCTCGAGCGTCAGGTCCCGCATCACCGTGTTCGCCTCGACCATGCGCAGGACCAGATCGGTGATGCCGACCTTCATGAACGTCGTCCATTCGCTCATGTTCGAGTCGCCCACGATCACGTGGAGCCGGCGGAAGCGCTCGGCGTCCGCGTGCGGCTCGTCGCGTGTGTTGATGATCGGCCTCGAACGCGTGGTCGCCGACGACACGCCCTCCCAGATGTGCTCGGCACGCTGGGAGATACAGAACTGCGCGCCGCGTGGGCCGTGCAGCACCTTCCCGGCTCCGCAGTAGATCTGTCGCGTCACGAAGAACGGGATCAGCACGTCCGCCATCCGCGCGAACTCGCCGTGGCGGGCCACCAGGTAGTTCTCATGGCAGCCGTACGAGTTGCCGGCTGAGTCGGTGTTGTTCTTGAACAGGTAGACCTGGCCGCTGATGCCCTCTTCGTGCAGCCGCATCTCGGCCGCGCCCAACAAGGCCTCCAGGATCCGCTCCCCCGCCTTGTCGTGGCCGACCAGCTCACGAACGTCGTCGCACTCGGGCGTCGCGTACTCGGGGTGCGAGCCGACGTCCAGGTAGAGGCGGGCGCCGTTCTCGAGGAACACGTTGGAGGAGCGACCCCAGTGGACCACCCGTCGGAAGAGGTAGCGGGCGACCTCGTCCGGTGAGAGACGCCGCTGCCCGCGGAACGTGCACGTGACGCCGTACTCGTTCTCGAGCCCGAAGATCCGCCGCTCCATGGTTCTAGAGCCTAAGCGGTTCTCTCGCAGATGCGTGGAAGACCGGCGTCAGCTCGCGGACAGCATCTGGGTGACCTCGGCGTCCTCGAGGCGACGGAACTTCCTTCGGTGCGTCCGGGTGCGATCCAGGACGCCCGCCTCGATGTCGTCCGCGGCGATCTCGCGCTGGTCGGGCGCGCCGAGCGCCTTCACGCCCGTGCGGACCGCCGTCGCCAGATCCCGCCCCTCCTGATACTGCTGCTTCAACGCCTCGGTCAGATCTTCGGCATGCCCGCCGATCGCGATGAACCCGTGCTCGTCGGTGACGCTGCCGTCGAACAGCACGTGGTAGAGCGTGGTACCCGAGACGTCGCCGTCCACCTCTCCGACCAGGATCTCGACCTCGTACGGCTTCATCTGCTGCGTGAAGATCGTCGAGAGGGACTGGGAGTACGCGTTCGCGAGATCCCGTGCTTTGACGTCCTCGCGACCGTAGGAGTATCCGCGCAGATCCGCGTGCCGGATCCCGGCGATGCGCAGGTCCTCGAACTCGCTGTACTTGCCGACCCCGGCGAACGCGATGCGGTCGTAGATCTCGCTGATCTTGTGCAACGTCGACGACGGATTCTCCGCCACGAACAGCAACCCGTCCGCGTACTCCATGCCGATGACAGAGCGGCCTCGTGCGATGCCCTTGTGGGCGTACTCGGATCGGTCCTTCATCATCTGGTCGGGCGAGACGTAGGGCATGAACGACATCTACGAACGCCCCTCCAGCACCGCCGCGACCGCGGCGGCGATCTCCTCCTCGGGCACGTCGACCGCGCCGGACGCGGTCACCGCGAGCGCGTTCGGGAAGATCTTTCGGACCGGATCCGGTCCCCCGGTGGCCACGTCGTCCTCGGCGGCGTCGATCAGCGCCTCCACGGCCACGCGCAACGCCTCGTCCCGGGGCAGCCCGACACGCCATCGCTTCTTCAGCGAGTTCTTGGCCGGTTGTGCACCCGATCCAGTCGTCTGGTAGTCGTCTTCCTCCCACCGTCCACCGGTGGCGTCGTAGTAGAAGATCCGGCCCTCTCCCGCCGTGTGGTCGAAACCACCGAACAGTGGAACGACCACCAACCCCTGCATCGCGAGCGGGAAGTTGGAGCGGATCATCTGCGCCAGCCGGTTGGCCTTGCCCTCCAGCGACAGCCGGTCGCCCGTGATCTTCTCGTAGTGCTCGAGCTCCAGCTGGAACAGCTTCACCATCTCGATCGCCTGCCCCGCCGCCCCGGCGATGGCGATCGCGGAGTAGTCGTCGGCGGAGAAGACCTTCCGCATCCGGGCGTCGGCGACGGTGTACCCGGACGTGGCCCGCCGGTCCCCGGCCATGATCACGCCGTCCGCGTACTTCAGCCCCAGGACCGTGGTGCCGTGCGACACGGGAACGTCCGTCGAAGAGATCGCGCGGTCGGATCGCATGACCTCGGGCCGCGAGGCGCGAAGCAGGTCGGCGAAGCTGGGGTTCGCGCCGAACGACGTTCCCGAGACGGGCGGGTTCAGCCGGTCCGTCACTCGCCGCCCTTCTGGACGTAGCTCTTGACGAACTCCTCGGCGTTCTCTTCGAGGACGGAGTCGATCTCGTCCAGGATGTCGTCCATCTCGTCCTTGAGCTCGGCGGCCTTAGACGTCGCCGTGGTCTGCCCGGCGTCGTCGCCCGAGCCGTCGTCGCCCGAGCCTCCACCCTTGCGCTGCGGTCGCACCTGTTCCTGTTCCTGCGGCATCTGGGTCTCCTCGTGCGGGGGCGCCACTATCCTACGGGAGGTTCGGGCGGAAACGCCTCAGGACTGCAAACGCGCCACCAGGGACGCCGCGTCCTCACACTCCCGGAGCAGATCCTCGACGTGTTCGCGCGTTCCCCGCAGCGGCTCACGCATCGGTATCCGCTGCAGCGCATCGGCACCGGTATCCACGATCAGCGAGTCCCACGAGGCGGCGGCGATCGCGTCCGGGTACTTGGAGATGCACCGGCCCCGGAAGTACGCGCGGGTGTCGATAGGCGGCTCCATGACCGCGATGTCGACCTCTTCGTCCGTGGTGAGGCGCTCCACCTTCCCGCCGGCATCCAGCTTGTAGTACAACCCGCGCTCGCGCCGTACGTCGTGGTACTGCAGGTCGATCGCTTGGAGCTTGGGATCGGCTCCACTCGAGCCCGTCTCGCTCGCGGTACGCGGCCAGGAGCCGATACTTCGCCACCCAATCCAGCTCGCGATGCAGCGAGAGCGGCTCGGTCTCAAGGGCCGAGAGGACCGACTCCCATCGCGCCAGCACGCTCTGGTTCTCCGGGGTGTCGTCCTCGCGTTCCACGTATTTCTTGGCGTGCTCGAAGTACTCCCACTGAAGCTGCACGGCGGACAGATGGCGGCCGTCCGCGAGCGGCACGGTGACCGTGCAGCTGATGTCGCGGGATACCGCATGCAGCGCGGCCACGGGGTTCTGGATCGACAGGTCCGGCAGGAACCGGTCCTCGATCATCTTCAACACGATCGCGGTGGTCCCGACCTTCAGGAACGTGGCGACCTCGCACATGTTCGCGTCGCCGATGATCACGTGCAGCCGCCGGTACCGCTCCGGGTCGGCGTGCGGCTCGTCCCGCGTGTTGATGATGGGCCGCTTGAGCGTGGTCTCCAGGCCGACCTCGGTCTCGAAGAAATCCGCGCGTTGCGTCAGCTGGTATGCGGTGTGCCCACGTTCCTCCCAGGGCGCCTCGGCACCCACCTTCCCCGCGCCGCAGAACACCTGACGGCTGACGAAGAACGGGGTCAGGTCGCGCACGATGTCGCCGAACGGCGTCGCACGGTCGACCAGGTAGTTCTCGTGCGTCCCGTAGGAGTTGCCCTTGCCGTCGCTGTTGTTCTTGTAGATCGACAGGCGCGGACCTGTCGGGAGCTCGCGTGCGACCTCCGCCAGCGACCGCTCCAGAACCCGCTCCCCCGCTTTGTCGTGCACGACCAGGTCGCGAGGCGTGATGCACTCCGGCGTCGAGTATTCGGGATGCGCGTGATCCACGTAGTAGCGCGAGCCGTTGGGGAGGATGACGTTGGCGAGCCCGAGGTCCTCGTCGCTCCCTTCGCGCGCTGCCACGGGCTCGAACCCCCGGGCGTCGCGCAGCGGGGACTCCTGCTCGTAATCCCACCGGATCCGTCGCAGCGAACCGGCGTAGGTGGAGATCAGGATGGATGATGCGAGGACCGGGTTGAAGTCCGGGGCTCCCGCCGCGGTGATGCCGTACTCGGTCTCGATGCCGAAGACCTTGGGGATGGCCACCGGCCAACCTTACAGGTACTGGCCGGCGTTCACTCGCTCGACCTGGCGCCCGTCGCCGTCGTCTCCGAGCAGCGTGCGGACGTAGACGATCCGCTCGCCCTTCTTGCCGGAGATGCGCGCCCAGTCGTCCGGGTTCGTGGTGTTCGGCAGGTCCTCGTTCTCCTTGAACTCGTCGCGGATGGCGACCAGGAGGTCCTCGCCCTTGATGCCCTTATCGCCGGTCGACAGGAAGCGCTTGATGGCCTCCTTCTTCGCGCGGCGCACGATGTTCTCGACCATGGCGCCCGAGTTGAAGTCCTTGAAGTAGAGGATCTCCTTGTCGCCCGAGGCGTAGGTGACCTCGAGGAACCGGTTGCGGTCCGACGGCTCGTACATGTGCTCCACCGTCTTCTCGATCATCCGCGCCGTGGCGAGCAACGCGTCGCCACCGCTCCGCGCGATCTCGTCGGGATGGATCGGGATCGACGGATGCAGGTACTTCGACATGATGTCCTTGGCCTGGGGGGCGTCGGGGCGTTCGATCTTGATCTTCACGTCCAGGCGGCCCGGCCGAAGGATCGCCGGGTCGATCAGGTCCTCGCGGTTCGACGCGCCGATCACGATCACGTTCTTCAACGTCTCGACGCCGTCGAGCTCGGACAGCAGCTGCGGCACGATGGTCGACTCCACGTCCGAGGAGATCCCCGTCCCACGTGTGCGGAAGATCGAGTCCATCTCATCGAAGAACACGATCACCGGCAGACCCTCTTCGCTCCGTTCCTTGGCGCGCTGGAAGATCTCGCGGATCTGTCGCTCGGTCTCGCCGACGTACTTGTTGAGCAGCTCCGGCCCCTTGACGTTCAGGAAGTAGCTGCGGGCGTCGTCGCGGCCGGTGCGCTCGGCGACCTTCTCGGCGAGCGACTTGGCGACGGCCTTCGCGATCAGCGTCTTGCCGCACCCCGGAGGCCCGTAGAGCAGGATGCCTTTCGGCGCCTCCAGCTCGTGCTCGTGGAAGAGCTCCGAGTACAGGAACGGGAGCTCGACGGCATCGCGGATCGCTTCGATCTGACCCTCGAGGCCGCCGATGTCTTCGTAGCTGACGTCCGGGATCTCCTCCAGGACCAGCTGCTCGACCTCTTCCTTCGGAAGGAGCTCGAGCGCGATGCCGGAGCGTGGGTCATACAGCAGCGGGTCTCCCGCGCGCACGACCTCGTCGACCAGGCTGCCGGCGAGCGTGGCGACGTACTCCTCGTCGCCGCGGCCGATGACCACGACCCGTCTGTCGTCAAGCCGATCCTTCACCTTCACGACCTCGCCCTGGCGGTCCGGATCCAGCACCTCGACCGCGTTGAGCGAGTCGTTCAAGATCACCTGTGACCCGGGGAGGAACCGCGCCAGGTCCAGGTCGGGTGCCGGGGTCACGCGCATCTTGCGGCCGCCGGTGAACACGTCGATGGATCCGTCGTCGTTCGTGCCGAGGTACACGCCGAACGACGCGGGAGGCTGGCTGAGCTTCTCGACCTCCTCGGCGAGCGCCTCGATCCGCTGGCGCTCCCCGCGCAAAGCGTCGGCGAGCTTCTGGTTCTGGCCCATCGCTCGCGTGAGCTGGTCGCGTGTCTCGACGAGCTTCTCCTCGAGGATGGTGACTTGTCGGGGGGCGTTGGTGAGGCGGCGGCGAAGGAGCCCGACCTCCTCCTCCAGGAACTTCACCTGGGTCTGGAGCTCGAGGACCTGCTTCTCGTAGCGTTCCACCTGCTCGTCATGGCCGGACATCTGCGTCACCTCCCCCGGTGCGCTTTTTCGCCAGTATATGGGTGGGCCTTCTCGCGGCCCGTAGGCGGGGCATCTACATCTCTACCCCCTTCATACGGCAGTTCGGCGCCACATGATGATGCCTTTAACGAGGTATTCATGATTCCTGGTCATCGTGGAACCGGACGCTAGTCGGCCCGACCGACACGGCGAGCGATCGTCAGGAATCCCGTGTGACCGATCATCCGGTGGTCCGGTCGCACGCTGCGCTCCGTGACGTGCCACGAACGACGGAGCGTCTCGAACGTTTCCACATGCTGGAACCCGTTGCCCTGCAGCGCAAGAACGAGCTCCTGCACCTGGAGGACGGTGGGCAGGTACGCACACAGCACGCCCCCCGGCTCGAGCACCGCGTGCAGCGCTCCGAGTGGAGCCCACGGCTCGGGCAGGTCCAACACACACCGATCGAAGCGATCGTCGGTTCGATCGATCTCAGCGACATCTCCGTCGCGGAGATCCAACCATCTGGGTAGTTTCCCGAAGAAGGCCTCGACGTTTTCCACCGCTTGATCGCGATGCTCCGCGCGAAGATCGTAGGACACGACGCGACCATCGGGACCCGTCGAACGACACAGCGCGATGGTCAGGGCGCCCGAACCTGTTCCGGCCTCCAACACGCGTGAGCCGGGGAAGATGTCGGCGTAGACGATGATGGGGCCCAGGTCCTTCGGATACACCACCTGCGCGCCGCGCGGCATCTTCAGCACGAAGTCCGCGAACCGGGGGCGGAACGCCGTCATCACCATGCCCTTCGACGTCTCGACGCGGATGCCTTCGGACTGCCCGAGCAACGCATCGTGCGGCAGCGTGCCGCTGTGCGTGTGATACGTCCCCCCGACCTGCAGCGTCATCAGGTAGGTGCGATCGCGCTGATCGACGAGCATCACGCGCTCGCCCGCTTCGAAGACGGTCACGACGCGCCGCCGTAGATCTCGGCCGGCATGACTTCGTCGGAGAGCTCGCTCGCGAGCTCCCGATCCTCCATCGTCGCACCGAGACGTTCGCCCAGGATCTGCGCCCGGGCCCGACAGAACGCGCAGAACCGGCCGGGGGTGGGCTGCCCGCACCGCTCGCACGCCGACAGCTCCGTGTCGTCGGCCGTCCGGAACAGCGGCCGCCCGCGCTCGAGGTAGCCGAGGAAGAACTGTGCCTTCGTGCCCGGCGACGTCGCCTCGATCGCGTTCATGGCCTCCTTGTATCGGAGCTGCGTGTTGCCGGCCACGAGCGGGCACTCCTCGACGATGTAGTCGATGCCCCGGAGGAAGGCGTAGGCGGCCGTCTCCAGCTCGGAGAGCCGGAACAAGGGCTTCACCTTCTTCACCATGCCCTCCTTGCCCGGGAGCGCCGGAGATTGACGCGCGATGTACTCGGTCTGCCAGCGCAGCGTGTTGCCCAGAAGCGTCGCCGCCTCGTCGTCCAGGTTGTGACCGGTGGCGATCACGTCGAACCCGCCCTCCATGGCGGCCCGGTTGAAGACATACCGCTTGGACAATCCGCAGACGGCGCACGTCGAGCGCGAGCCCTTCAGCCCCGCGGTCGGGATGTCGTACCCGTAGTCCCGCTCCAGGTCGACGACGATCAGCTCGACGTTCCGCTCGGCAGCGAACGCCTTCGTCACCTCGCCGGACCGGTTCGAGTAGCCCCCGATCCCCAGCCCCAGATAGAGGCCGGCGGCGTCGTACCCGAGCTCGAGCAGCACGTCCCAGAGGGCGAGCGAATCCTTCCCTCCCGAGACCGCGACCAGGACGCGGTCGCCGGCCGACACCATGTCGTGCTGCCTGATGGCGCGCTTCACCTGCTCGCGGAAGACGTGCATGAAGCAGTCCTTGCAGTACGCGGCGTTGTGCCGCCTGACCTCGACGATCGCGGCGCCCCGGCACCGATTGCACTTCATACGGCCCCTCCCGAGATCACGGGACGGACCTCGATCTCGTCGGCGTCGTCCAGCCGGGTCTCGCGCGTGACCAGCTCTCCCTCGCGGATCACGAGCACGGTGTCGGGGCTCACGCCGAGTTCGTCGAGGACCGCTGCTACCGGCCTGCCCCCCACGACCTCGACCTCGCGGTCGGGGTTACGCAGCCTCACCTTCACGAGGCAAGGCTAGCGCACCGCTCTTGACCGGCGGCGCCGCCCGGCCCGACGCGCGCGCGAGGAACCAGATGAAGACCCCCATCGGCAGGTACCAGAGCGCCACCGGGTCGCCCGCCAAACTGACCCCGAGACCGATCGCGACGAGCGTTGCGGCCACCACTCGACCACCGACCGCCGCGATCCTGGTGGCCCGGACGAAGCTGCCCGTCCGCCGCCAGATCGCGGCCCGCAGGATCCTCCCCCCGTCCAGGGGCAGCCCCGGGATCAGGTTGAAGACCGCCACGCCCAGGTTCACCACCGAGAGCGTGAACAACACTCCCTCCGGCCCGGTCCAACCGAGCTGGTGTGCCCACCGCGAACCCAAAGCGAACACGCTGGCGATGACGACCGACGTGGCTGGCCCCGCGAGCGCCACCGCGAACTCCGAACCGGGCGTGGGGAGCTCCCCTTCGATCTCGGCCACACCCCCGAGCAGGAACAACGTGATGCCACGGACGCGAACCGCGTAGCGGCGCGCGACCACGGCGTGTGCGACCTCGTGCACCGCCAGGCAGGCGAAGAACGCGATGCCGGTGACCGACGCCATCGCCAGCCGCTCGGTCAACGGGAGTTCGGGGAGTGCCGCACCGAACTCCTCCGTGACGGACCACACGACGAGTCCGAGGACGGCGAACCACGAGACGTGGATCCACAGTGGGACCCCCGCGAGGGACCCGGCCCGGAGGCGGAAGCGACGCACGCGTCAAGCCTACGGCGCGTGCGTCGCGAACCCGGGAGGACCTACGGGAGTTGCGACGGACCGGGTCGGGCGGCGAGGGTCACGTCGACCGTCCGATGGCTGCCGTCGGCGCTCACGACCTCGACCGCGACCTTCTGGCCGGCCTTGAGACCATCCAGGATCCGGCCGACGTCGTCGGCGGTCGCGACCGCCTGCCCGTCGATGCCCACGATGACGTCGCCGGCGCCGATGCCCGCGGCCTGCGCGGGACCGTCGTTCGGCGTGTCGACGACGTACGCTCCCTGCTTCACGGTGAGCCCGAGCTGGAACGCGAGGTCGGACGTCACCGGTTCGGTGATCACCCCGAGGTAGGCGGACACGCCGAGCGGGTTCTGCTCCGCGTTGGCGATCGTGTTCTTGACGGAATCGATGGCGATCGCGAACCCGATGTTCTGGGCGTTGTCGTCGCCGGCTGAGTTGATGCCGACGACCTGCCCCTGCATGTTCACGAGCGGTCCGCCGGAGTTGCCGTGGTTGATGGCCGCGTCGGTCTGGATGACGTTGCTATACGTCCGGGTCTGGTTGGCTCCGCACGTCGACGGGGCGCAGTTGGGGTCTTGCGCCGTGATCGTGCGATCGAGCGAGGACACGATGCCGGACGTGACCGTGGGGCCGCCGTCCAGCGCGAGCGCGTACCCCAGCGCGACGACCCGCTGGCCGAGCGCGAGATCGGCGGAGGTCCCCAGGTCCACGGTCGGCATGTTCGTCGCGTCGATCTTCAGGACGGCCAGGTCGTGCAGGCAGTCGGAGCCGATCACTCGCGCGTTGAACTGCTTCGGGTTGGCGTCGGACGTGAACACCGTGATCTTCGAGGCCGCCTCGACCACATGGCAGTTGGTCACGATGACGCCATCGGACCTGACGATGAACCCCGTCCCCACGCCCTGGCCGCCCCCGGAGATGTCGGTGGTCACGTTGACGACCGACGGCAGGACGCGTCGCACGACCCCTTCGACCGGCTCGCTGGCCGCCGGCAGCGGGGAGGTGTTGAACGTGTTGGCGGGCAGGGCCGCGGGCGACGGCGACTCGGAGCCGACGGTGAACGAGCAGGCGCTCGCCACGAGGGCGAGCAGCACCATGCTGGGGATCAACAGACGACGCATGCGAGAACCTCCGATATCAAGGGTAACGGCGATGAACCGCTATCGGTGGTGATTCGCGCCCGTTACGCCCTGGGTTCGTCCCCGTGGCAACCTCTCAGTGTCTTCTCAGGTTCCGAGTAGCGTTACTGCAGGCTGCCCGCCGGAACCTCCTTCTTGGGGTCGACGAACGGGATGGCCGCGGTCGTGCCGGTCAGCGGTCCGTTCTCGGATTCGATCTCCAGCGTCGTGCCCGGCTCCGCGAGACCGATCGGGACCCACACGTACCCGATGTTCTGCTTCAGCCCCGGCGACCACACGGCGTCCGTCATGTGCCCGACGGCCTTGCCGTCCTTGTGGACGGGCCACTTCTCGGACATCTCGGCGCGCAGCTCGTCGCCGTCCAGGATGATGCCGACCAACTTGCGGTCGACGCCCTCGCGACGCAGACGCTCCAACGCGTCCTTGCCGATGTAGTCCTGCGGCTGTTCCTCGACGAGGCGCTCGAGGCCCATCACGTGGAACGGCGTGTCGGTCAGCGTGATGTCGGAGCCGTAGTTGAAGATGCCGGCCTCGATCCGCCGCGCCTCGCACGGCGCGATCGGTCGGATGTCGAACTCCTCGCCGGCCTTCAGGATGGCGTCCCAGAGCTCGTCGCCGCGGCTGAAGTCCAGCAGGTTGACCTCGAACCCGGGGATCGCGGTCCAGCCGGTCCGGCTGATCACGACCGGGATGCCCTGGATCTCGTACGAGTCGCACCAGTAGTACTTCAGGTCGAGGATCTGGTCCCCCACCAGCTTCTGAAGGGTCTTCACGGCTTTCGGTCCCTGCACCTGGACCGGGTGGACGTCGGGCAGCGTGACCTGTGCGTCCAGCCCGGAGTTCGCGAGGGCACCCAAGGCGTAGAGGCCGGCGTCGGAGTCCGCGAGCTGCATCCACCACTTGTTCTGCTCGACGTGCAGCAGGACGGGATCGTTCACGATGCCGCCGTCCGGGGCCGTCACCAGCATGTACTTGCCCTGGCCCACCGCGCACTTCGTCAGATCGCGGCAGGTGATCATGTCGATCAGCCGATCGGCGTCGGGGCCGCTGACCTCGACGGTCCGCTCGACGCCCACGTCCCAGAGCGTCACGTCGTTGTTGAGCGCGTAGTACTCCACTTCGGGGTCGTCGTAGTAGCCCGGTAGGTACATGTGGTTGTAGATGTCGTACGCGGTGCACCCCGCCCTGCGGGTCGCCTCGAACATCGGCGACTTGCGGTACCAGGGCCCGAAGTACAGGGTCGCGCTCTTCTCGAGCATCTCATCGCGCTCGTTCGTCATGCCGGGGTGTCTCCTTCGCTCGTCGGCCCGGGCTCCAACGCCCGGTTGCGATTGAATGATGGTTCAACAACGCCCTCCGTGGCAAGCCCGGGTCCGACCGGATCCCGCCGCGCACGGAAGAGGCGCCCCTCGCGGGGCGCTCTCGGTACGAACGGTTCTCGTTGCGGCCCTACGAGACGGGGATCTCCTTCTTCGGGTCCACGAACGGCATCTCGACCACCACCGCGTTGCGGTCGCCCCATTCGCTCGACACCCCGAGTGAGGTGCCGCGGTTCGCGTACTGCGTCGGAACCCAGGCGTAGCCGATGTTCTTCTGGAGGCGCGGGCGAGTAGATCGCCGACGTGACCATACCGACCTCCGCGCCGTCGGCCGTGACCGGCCACTTCACGTTGTTCAGCCCCTCGAACGGCTCACCGTCGATCTCCACGCCGACGATCATGCGGCCGACGCCCGCGGCGCGGATCTTCTTCAGCGCGCTCGAGCGAGATGCACGCGTCATCGGTCAGCGTGTCCCAGTCGACCAGGCGATCCAGACCCATCTCGATCGGGTTGTTCTCATACGTCATGTCGGCGCCCCAGTTGAAGATGGCGCCCTCGATCCGGCGGATGTCGCTCGGACCGGTCGGCTTGATGTTGAACTCCTCGCCGGCCTTCATGAGCGCCTCGTAGACGTCGTTCCCCTTCGAGGTTTCGGTCGTGTAGACCTCGTAGCCCACCTCGGACGTCCAGCCGGTGCGGGTGACGACGACGGGCGCGCCGGCGATCTCGGCGTGCGTCCAGTAGTAGTACTTGAGGTCAAGGATGCCCTCGCCGAGCAGCTTGACCATGAGGTCCTTGGACTTCGGCCCCTGCACCTGGAGCGGCGCGACGTCGGCCTCCTTGATCGTCACGTCCATGTCCGGGTAGGCGTTCTTGAGCCCCCGCGCGAACAGCAGCGCATCGGAGGACGCGAGCGCGAACCAGAACGTGTTCTCGTCCATCCGGGTCAGCACCGGGTCGTTGATGATCCCGCCGTCGCTGTCGCAGATCAGGACGTACTTCGCCTGGCCGACGGCGCACTTGGAGAGGTCGCGCGGCGTGAGCAGCTGCGCGAACGCGAACCCGTCGGGTCCGCTGATCTCGAGGCACCGCTCGACCGCGACGTCCCAGAGCGTGACGTCGTTCAACAGGGTCTCGAACTCGTTCTCGAACGTGTCGAAACGGATCGGGAAGTACATGTGGTTGTAGACCGTGTAGCCCTTCGGACCGTACTTCTGCGTCGCCTCGTAGTACGGCGTGCGGCGGTTCCGCGCCCCACGCTGTACGAGACTCATGTCGAACGGCTCAGCCATGGACCCCTCCTCGGACGTCGGTGACGTGCGACCCGCGGTCAACCGACCGGGGTTCCTTCGTTCACTGGCTTGGGAAACACTCGGCGTATCGTGCGTTCAGGCCCGGAGACTGACAAGAACGCGCGTTGACCCCAGGTCAGCCAGGACGCAGGAAGTCTCTCAGACAGCTGCGGCGTCCCGCTCGTGGACCTGCGGGGGCCGGCCGCGCACGGCCGTCCAGGTAGCCCTGCGCGACCATCGCCATGAAGATGTGGACCTCGTCCTCGCTCCAGGCGAACGGCCCCTGCCGGAACCCGCTCGAGGCCAGGCCTCGCGTCACCGACTCGCACGCCAACCAGTCCTCACGGTTCGTGATGTCCCAGAACTCGCTGGCGTAGTCGGGCGAGAAGCCGGGAACGTCCTTCGCCTCGGGTGGGAAGAGCCACTGGCATTCGACCTTCGTCTCGGTCGGCGAGATGGGCTCGAACCGATGGGCCATCACGTAATCGGGATGAAGGCTGATCAGCAGGTTCGGGAACAAACCGAAGTAATAGACCTCGCGCGCCTGTCGATCGTTCAGACCACGGATCCGCACGCCCCCGCTCTCGCCGCTGATGGACATCGTCTGGGCGAAGTCCTTGAGCTCCATCGATCCGCCCACCCACATCCCGTCGTGGGGGAAGTTGGCGCCGGAATCGACCGGGGTCACGACGCAGAGCGCCGGGTGGATGCTCGGGCAGTGATAGCACTCGTGATAGTTCTCGGTGATCGTCTTCCAGTTCGCGTTGATCACGTAGTCGTGCGATGCCGCGACGAACATCCGGTCGATCTCCCACGGTGCGACGAGCTCGTCCAGGTTCCCGACGTACTCGTCCAGCGCGGGTGCGTCACCGGACACGTTCACGAACACCCACCCGTGCCACTCGGCGACGCGCGCTGCGATCAACGGGTAGTCGCCCTTGTCGAAGCCGGGAACATCGCTGAACCGAGGGGCGCCGTTCAACGCACCGTCCAGGCCGTAGACCCATGCGTGATACGGGCACTTGATCGCCCGAAGGTTGACGTCCGTGCCGGGCTCCAGCAGCTCGTGACCCCGATGGCGGCACGTGTTGGAGAAGGCGTTCAGCCGGCCACGCTCGTCGCGGACCAGCAGCACGCCCTCCTCCCCCACCCGGACCGCGCGCTGGTCGCCGGGTTGCGCCAGATCGTCGGCCCGGCCGACGCACAGCCACCCGGCCTTGAAGAACCGCTGCTGCTCCCAGGCGAGGACCTCCGCCGAGAGGTACGCCGTCGCAGGCAACGTCCGACTGGCCCCGAGGGTCGGCGCCAGGACGTGCCGGAGCAACTTGGGATCGATCGGCGCACGGGCGTCGGACATGGCTGCGGAGCCTCCCCTCGGTGATCCGCCCGGAACGGGCGATGTTTGAACGACCGTTCAAACCGTAGGGGGAGTCTAGCATCTGCTCCCCCGCGGGCTTGTGAACGCCCGTCGACCTCCGGTCAGCCGATGTTCAGGCGCTCGCGACGTCGAAGACGCACTCGCCCTCGACGAACGTGAGCTCGACCCGCGCCTTGGGCATCTCGATCGCTGGGATCTCGAAGAGGTTCTGATCGATCACGGTGAGGTCCGCGTACTTGCCGACCTCGATCGAGCCGGTCAATCGGTCCAGGTGGTTCACGTAGGCGGAGCCCATGGTGAACGCCCCGATCGCCGTGGCAAGGTCCACCCGCTCCTCGGGGATGAAGACCTCGCCGATGGCCCCGCCGAACCCCTCGAACCCCTCCGCGGGCGCACGTCGTTCGACGGCGATCGTCATCTCCAAGAGCGGGTCGGGGCTCGAAACACTCCAGTCGCTCCCGAACGCGAGGACGGCGCCGGCGCGCACGAGGCTGGCGAACGGGTACTGCCACGACGCCCGCTCCGGCCCGATGAACGGGATCGTCAGGTTGTCCATCTGACCCTCGTGCGCGGCCCAGAGCGGCTGGCCGTTCGCGGCCGCTCCCAGCTGATGGAACCGCGGGATGTCGTCCGGGTGCACGATCTGGATGTGGGCGAGGTGATGGCGGTTGTCGCTCGGGCCGTTCGCGATCAGCGCGGCCTCGATCGCATCGAGCGACTCACGGACGGCGCGGTCGCCCAGGGCATGGAAATGTGCCTGGAAACCGAGGGCGTCCAGCTGCGTCACGGCCTGCTTCAGGAGGTCCGGATCGACGAACGAGAGGCCCAGGTTCTCGGTCGGTTGGCCCCGGGCGTCGAGGTACGGCGTGAGCGTGCCCGCGGTGAAGTTCTCGATGATGCCGTCCTGCATGATCTTCACGCTGGTCGGCGCGAACCGCCCGACCGACGCGCGCGCCCGTGCGTCGACCAATCGTTCGATCTGCTCGAGCCCGCGGTGCCGGTCCCACCAGAGCGCGCCGACGACGCGCGCGGTGAGCTCCCCTCGTCCGGCCGACCGTGCATACGTGTCCAACGTCCGGTAGCTGTCGTCGATGCCCACGATCGCGTCCTGCCACGCGGTGATCCCCAATGAATGCAGGTACGTCTGCGCCACCCGCAACCCCGCGGCGTAGTCCTCGTCGGTGTCCGTCGGTGCGACCGCACCGACCAACGACATCGCTCCCTCGTGGAGGGTGCCGGACGGTTCGCCGTCGGGCGTTCGTTCGATGCGTCCGTCGGCCGGATCTGGCGTGTCCCGCGTGATCCCAGCGAGAGCCAGCGCCCGCGAGTTGACCCAGGCTCCGTGTCCGTCGCGATTGGTCAACATCGCCGGCCGGTCGGGCACGATCGCATCGAGCACCTCTTTGGTTGGCGTCCCGCCGGCGAAGACGTCCATGTACCAGCCGCCGCCCAAGATCCACGGGGCGTCGGGGTTGGCTTCGGCGTAGTCCGCGATGATCCGGCGGTATTCCTCGAGCGAATAGATCTCGCTCAGGTTGCAGCGGAGCATCTCCAATCCGCTTCCCGGCGGATGGATGTGCGCGTCCTGGAATCCGGGAAGCAACATGCGTCCCGCCAGGTCGACGATCTCGGTGTGCGCGCCCATCCAGGCGCGGACGTCGTCGTCGGTCCCGACGGCCACGATCGTGCCCGACTTCACGGCCACCGCACGCGCCCAGCTTCGGGACGCGTCGACCGTATACACGGGCCCGTTGACGAACACCAGATCGGCCGTTCCGTTCGTGTCGCTCACGCGGGTCGTTCCTCCTCCTGCTGGAGAGCGGCCGAAGCATACTCGCCTCACGCGAGTGCCACGAGCTCCAGGAGGTCGTCGCTCCAGTAGTCGAGCGTTCCGTCGGGCATCATCAGGACGCGGTGCGGGGCAAGCGCTTCGACGAACTCGATGTCGTGGCTCACCAGGATCATGGAACCGGGCCAGTCCGCCAGCGCCTCCGCGATGGCGGTCCGCGAGGGCGGGTCCAGGTTGTTCGTCGGCTCGTCGAGCATCAGCAGGTTCTTCCGTCCTGCGACCAGTTGCGCCAACGCCAGCTTGGTCTTCTCGCCTCCCGACAGCGTCCCCGCATCCTGGAACGCCATCTCTCCCGAGAGGCGGAACATGCCGAGCAGCGCGCGGAGCGCCTGGTCCTCGGCACGCGACTCGGCCTTCATGTGCGCGATGACCTGTACGCCATCGTGCACGCCCTCGTGTTCCTGCGCGTAGTAGCCGAGCTCGACCCCATGCCCCAATCGGAACGTCCCGCGATCCGCCTCGGTCACGCCCGCGAGGATACGGAGCAAGCTCGTCTTCCCCGCACCGTTCAAGCCCATGATCAGCAGCCGCTCTCCGCGCCCCACGTCGAAGGAGATGTCCTCGAAGACCGGTGGACCGCCGTAGCTCTTCGTCAACTCGCTCGCGACGAGCATGACCTTGCCGCTGTGCGGCGGCTCCGGGAAACGGAACTTCACCCGCTGTTCGCGCGCCGGACCCTCGACCTTCTTCGCGGTCAGCTTCTCGACGCGCGTGTCCAACGTCTTGGCCTTCCGCGCGCGCTTGGCGGTCTGACCGCGCATCGAGTCGGCCAGGGTTCTGAGCCGGCGGATCTCCTGTTCCTGCCGACCCGCCAGCGCCCGCAGGCGGATCTCGTCCTCGGAGCGTGCCTTCCGGTACTGGGAGTACGTGCCGCGATACTCGACAACCTGGTCGCGGTCGACGTGCAGGATCCGTGTGATCGACGCGTCGAGCAACTTCAGGTCGTGGCTCACCACGATGAGCGCGCCTCGATACGACGCCAGGAACTTCATCAGCCAATGCTTCGCGTCGGCGTCCAGGTGGTTGGTCGGCTCGTCGAGCATCAAGAGATCGCTTCCACCGAACAGGATCCGCGCGAGCTCCAGGCGTCGCCGCTCCCCGCCCGAGAGCGCGCGGACCGGTAGCGCCAGGCGGTCGTTCGCCAAACCGAGGCCGGCGGTGAGCGTGCGCGCCTCCGACTCCGCCGCATAGCCGCCGAGCTCGCGATACTCCTCCTCCAGACGAGCGAACCGAGCGATGTTCTTGTCCGCGTGCGACTCCTCGAGCTGGATCCGCGCCTTCTCCAGGCGCCGCGCCAGGTCGACGAGATCGCGCGCGGCAAGGATGTGCTCGAGACCCGTGATGTGGTCGTCGGCCCGATGTTGCCGAGGATCCTGTCGCAGGTATCCGATCGCGCCCGTCCGCGTGACGGTGCCGCTGAGAGGCAGATCCTCCCCGCCGAGCACCTTCAAGAGGCTGGTCTTGCCGGCACCGTTACGACCGACGACCCCCATCTTGTCTCCCGGCCGCAGCGTGAAGCTGAGGTCGGCGACGACGGTCTTCCCGCCGACCTCGACCGACAGATCGCGAACGTCGAGCGTGGTCATCTGGCGGCGCTCCTGCGTCGGGTGATACGAGAAGCGATGCGGTGGGTGGCGGTGATGAGCATCCGGGTCGACCTCCTGGGTGGGTACACGAACAAGTGCGCCGGCGGTGGGCGCGGGGACGTGCCGAGGAGATCGCGTCAACTCATCTGCGTCGAGTGTAGCAACGAGCGTGGGGACGCCCAAGCAGCGGGATGCCACACTTCCGGCCGTGAACGAGTTCCTGGAGGGCAATCGCGCGCTGTGGGACGCTGATACAAGACCCCGGATCGCCACCACGATCCCCGGTCACCTCGCTCGTCGTTCGTTCCGGTCATCGACGGCCAGCCTCCCACAGCCATCGCGCGATCTCGACGTGTGCGGGGTCGGCGTCGTCGCCGTCGAACGACCAGGCGATCGTCTGCGCGAGCGCCCAGCCCCGGGCGCGCTCGCGATCCAGGCGCAACTCCGCGCTCAGGCGATCGAGACGGTGCACCACCGCGTCGCGGTTGTGCCCGAGCTCGCGGCCCCGGACGGTCGCCGCGATGCCGAACTCCCGTTCTCCCGACAGTGGCTTGGGATCGATCAGGAGCCACGGCTCGCGCGCGGCCCGCACGACGTTGTCGGCGTGCATGTCTTGGTTCACCAATACCTGCTCGCCCTGCGACCCGCTGAGCGTCTCGATCGCTTCGAGCGCCGCGTCGAGGAGCGCTCGCTCGAACGGACGCCGCGCGCGCTCGTAGTCGTCCAACAGCGAGCCGACCCACCCCGCAGCTTCGTCGGCGAGGGGCCGGAAGGGAGCGCCTGCGGGTTTCCACACGCGAGGGAAGAGAGCGACGAACACGTCGAGCGCAGCGTCCAGCGCCAGGTCCTTGAGCGGCGTGCCCGGGATGGCCCGCTCGAGCAGCAGGGCGCGCCGCCCGGCATCGTACGCGAGGAGTCTGACGGCACCGTCGCCATCGATGAGGTCGAGCGCCGCGGCCTCGTGCTCGCTCTCGCGATCGGGGAACTGGATCTTGAGGACCGCCGCCGAGCCATCTTCACGGGTTGCCGGCAATGCCAACGAAGCGAACGCGTACGAGAACGGCTCGCCGAGCGTGAGCGACCACGCCTCCGCGCACGCGTCGACGATCCCGGGCAGTCGCGCGAGCCAATCGCGGCCCTCCTCGAACGTCCGCATCCAAGCCAAGCCTTCGTGGATGTCGACCTCCCTTTCCACCCGGCGGCCTATGCTCCCACGATGCTCGAGACCGGAGACGCCGCCGAGATCGCCGCGCGCTTCTCCCTCGGAAACGCCGCGACGCTCTCGGGACCGGTGGCCCGCGGTGAGGTCGGCCAGGTCTGGCGGCTGTCGACATCGCGCGGATCGTTCGCGGTGAAGGAGCCATTCGAACCCACCCCGCTCGATGAGGTGCGTGAGCACGCGGACTACCAGGAGGCCGCGCACGTGGCGGGCATCCCGGTGCCGGCCCTCCTTCGAGCCGACGACGGAGACGCGTTCGTCGAGCTGGCCGGCGTGCAGGTACGCGTCTTCGAGTGGGTCGACCTCCTCGAACGCGACCCGAACGTCGATCCCGCGCAGGTCGGGCGGATCGTAGCCTCGATCCACCGCCTGGAGTTCCGAGGACGTCTCCCGACCGATCCGTGGTACACGGAGGTCATCGGGAGTGACCGTTGGGATGCGCTCCTCGACGCCCTCCACACGAACGGTGCGCCTTTCGCGGGGCGGTTGTCCGAGATGCGGGACGAGCTCGTCGCGCTAGAGCGTCTGATGGAGGAGCCGCGCTCACTCCAGACATGCCATCGTGACCTCTGGGCCGACAACGTCCTGCGCACGACGGCGGGCGGGCTGTGCGTCATCGACTGGGAGAACTGCGGCCTCGCCGATCCGAGCCAGGAACTGGCGCTCGTGCTGTTCGAGTTCGGTCTGGGTAACCCCCAGCGAGCCCGCGCGCTGTACCGAGCGTATCTCGAAGCCGGCGGGCCCGGCCGGATCGACCGGCGAGGCAACTTCTCGATGCTGATCGCGCAGCTGGGACACATCGGAGAGGACGCCTGCAGGCGGTGGCTGGACCCGGGGGGGTCCGAGGCCGAACGGGAGCACCAGGAGGGGCGGGTGGAGGAGTTCGTCGCTCTCCCCCTCACCACGAACACGGTCGACATGTTGCTCAACGCCACAACCTCGTGACGCCTTCGGCGCAGGGTCAAGGAGGGCACGTTTCTGTCCGATGCAACAGGGGTGATCAACGACCGTCGGGGGCGCTCCGGTCGGACCGGGCGCGTAGTCGGGGTGCTCGTCGTCCCTGTGGTGATCCTCGCGATGGTGGCGATGGTCCTGCTGTTGGAGGCTCGAGCGGCCTCGGCGCGATCGCGATACGCCGACATCGTCTTGGCGGAGATCCGCGTCAGCCATCTCCACACAACGATCCTCGAGCAGATCGCTCGCGGGAGGCTCCCGAACGAGGTCTCCGACGCCGAGGTGGCCACGCGATCCTCGCAAGCCGCGGCGTCCGTCGATTCGCTCCGTGTGCGATCGACCAGGGACGACTTCGCCGTGTACCTGGATGCTGCGAACCGAGGGTTGGCGCTCAGGCGAGCCGGGCTCTCCGCGATGGCTGCCGACGTCGGTGCCTATCAACTCGTTCCGGCGTTCGACGTCCTTCAGAGGGATCTCGATACCGAGCGGGGCCTCCTCCAGCAACGCTCGGACAACGCCCGGCTGTGGCGGATCAAGGGTTCGATCCTGACCTTGATCATCGGTGGCCTCTGCCTCGCGCTCGTGGTCAGGAACGCCGAGCGAGCCCGTCGCCTCCTCGCCGCCGGACAGGAGCACGCCTCGGCGCTCCTCGAAAGCGCACGACGGTTCGATTCGCTGATCTCGGAATCGTCCGACCTCATCACCGTGCTGGATCGCGACGGACGAGTGACGTTCCAGAGCGGGTCGATCGAACAAGTGTTGGGTTGGACGGTGGACGACGTGATAGGCCACGACATCCGTGAGTTCCTGGATGCGGGTAACGCCGACAGTGTGCCTTCCGTGCTGGAGGAAGCGCAACTCCGCCCTGACTCTCGACGCTCGGTGGCGTGGCAGATGCGGCGCAAGGACGGCGTCATGCTGCGCGTGGAGGCCGTCGCGACCGGGCGGTTCGACGACCCCGACATCGCCGGCTGCTTGCTCAACATCCGCGATCAGAGCCAAAGACTCGTCCTGGAGGAGGCGCTTCGGCATCAAGCCTTCCACGATCCGCTCACAGCGCTCCCCAACCGTGCCCTGTTCGAGGATCGTCTCGCCCACGCCTTCGATCGGACCGTCCGCGGAGGGCACTCCCTCTGCTTGCTGCTCGCCGATCTCGACGACTTCAAGGACATCAACGACACGTTCGGCCACGCACTCGGAGATCGTGCTCGACGTCCAACTCCTCCACGAGGATGCCGATGCACGAGGCGAAACGGCAGGGCCGCCGGGGGTTCCGTTACTACGCGTCGTCCATGGAGAAGGGGACCACGTGCTCGGGCGCGACTCGAAGGGATCGTGGGCGCCATCGGTCGTTTCCGGCGCTTGATCGGCCCTCCCATCTCTCGCGATCACATGCGCGTGAGCGCCAGCGTCGGCGTCGCCGTGTTCGACGACGTCGAACGCTCGCCCGAGCAGCTGCTCGTGGACGCGGATCTCGCGATGTACGAGGCCAAGGAGCTCGGGCGTAACAGGTGGGTGGCGTACCGCGCCGACGAGCACGACGACGCTCGCTCCGCGGTCGGACCTTGACAGGTGACTCTTTAGTCACCTATTCTCGGCGACGTGAACGACGACGACCGTGTGTTCAAGGCGCTCGCCGACCCGACCCGTCGCTTCCTGCTCGACCGGCTCTTCACGCGTGACGGCCGCACGCTGACGGAGCTGGAATCCGAGCTGGAGATGACGCGGTTCGGGGTCATGAAGCACCTGCGCGTCCTCGAAGACGCGGGTCTCGTGGTCACACGCCGTTCGGGGCGGGAGAAGCTGCACTTCCTGAACCCGGTTCCGATCCGGCTGATCCACGACCGGTGGATCGACAAGTACACGGAGCGACAGGTCTCGGCGCTCGCCGACCTCAAGCACGAGCTGGAGAAGGAGGACATGGCATGACGACGACGACGACCAACGTCGGCACCCAGGTGTACCGGGTGTACATCAGGGCCACGCCCCAGGCGATCTGGGACGCGATCACCAGCCCCGAGTGGACCGCGAGGTACGGGTACGGGGGCCGCGCGGAGTGGGATCCGGAGCTGAAGCCCGGCGCGACCTACCGCGGCCTCGCGAGCGACGCGATGCGGTCGATGGGCGCGCCGGAGGTAGCGGTCGACGGCGAGGTCATCGAGGCGACCCCACCACACAGGCTCGTCCAGACCTGGCGGATGCTCATGGACGACTCGATGGTTGCCGAGGGGTTCACCCGCCTCACGTACGAGATCGCCGAGGGCAAGGGCGGGGTCAGCAAGCTCACGGTGATCCACGAGCTCGAGGGCAAGCCCCAACTCGCGCTGTTGCTCTCCGGCGGTCTGGAGGACATGGGCGCCGGCGGTGGCTGGACGTGGGTTCTCAGCGACCTCAAGACGCTGCTCGAGACCGGCGCGTCGATGGACCCGCACGACGAGCTCAACCAAGGATGACCCGACTCGGTGGAGGCCCCGGCGACGGGGCCTCCACCGTCCGAGGAGGACCGACGCTGATGACGTTCCAGGCGTACATCGACAACATCGAGGCGAAGACGGGCAAGACGCCCGATGACTTCCGGAAGCTCGCCGAGGAGAAGGGGCTCTTGAAACCCGACGTCAAAGCCGGACAGATCGTGGATTGGCTCAACGAAGACTCCGATCTCGGACGAGGACACGCCATGGCCATCTACGCCACGCTCAAACCGCATATGGGCAAGTGAACAGCGTGGGCGATGTGATCGGTTGGGCCGAGCACGCGCTCCGGGCGCACGACATGCCGCAGGACGAGATCCGTGCGGTCCTCACGGCACGCGATCCGAGGATCGTCCGCGGATACCTCGAGCTGCATCGAGAGCGACTGCAGGAGCAACTCGACGACAAGCTCCGGACGCTCGGCGCGCTCGAGGCCGTCCTCGTGCGGTCAGGCGATGACCCACATCTCCTTGAACGGGGCGGTCACATGCCACGTCGTCGGCAGACCCTTGGGCAAGGTCGCCATGTCACCAACGCCGAGCTCCAAGACGGTTCCGCCCTCGATCTCGATCCTGACGGACCCTTCGAGGACCAGGAACACCTCCCGGGCTGAGGACGTCCACGGGACCGGGGCGTCCGCCTCCAAGAAGCGGGTGAGACCCGCCTGCACACCATCGGCGTCGACGAGCACATGCACGTCGCTTCCCGGAACCTCCGGATCGGCCTCCCACTCCTCGGTATCCGCGTTCGATACGAAAACTCCCTGAGCTCGCTGCATCTCCCCTCCTCTGTCGCGCGACCGCAGCAAGAACCGCGCGTCATGTTGGCAGATGCGAAGTCCCGCCGGGAGCGGGCCGTTCGGCCCTCGGGCCCCGTCCGACCTTGCCCGAAGGAACTGACAAAGCCCCGATGTCGATCGACACGAGAGCGAACAACGATATGGTCGTACGAGCGCCTCCTCGGACCCAGGCTGCTTGGAGCAGCCTGGGTTTCGTCGTCCTCGTCGGGGGCCTCCTCGCCATCTATTTCTTCCTCGAAGCCGGTGCGCAGAGCGTGGTGTACGACTCGGTCGCCGTCGGCGCCGCGGGCGCGATGTTCGTCGGGCTGATCACGCGCAAAGCCGAGCCGCGCTTCGCCTGGACGCTGCTCGCGGCAGGCATGCTTCTCATGGCGGTCGGCGACATCGTCTTCGGCACGAGTCAACCGGTCCCGTCGGTCGCGGACATGCTGTACGTGAGCGCATACGTGGCCCTGACGCTCGGCTTCGTCGGTCTGGTCCGAAGCGAGTTCCCATCCCGCCGGGGATCCTCGCGGCTCGACGTGGTCGTCGTGGTTGCGGGCGTCGCACTCTTGGGCATCCTGATGCTCATCGTCCCGGCCGCCCATCCCGACGGGGCCGGCCTCGCCGCACAGGCCGTGTCGCTCGGGTACCCGGCGATCGATCTGATCCTTCTGCTCATCTTGTTCAAGCCCGCGCATCGGGCCGGCTCGCGACGTGTCGTCTTCTTCCTCTTGGCCGGCGGCCTGTTGCTCAGGTTGATCGGCGACACCGGTTACGCCCTGTCCAGCTTCGGCACGACCTACGTGGCCGGCGACCCAGCGGACGCCTTCTGGCTGCTGTCGTACGGGCTCTTCGCAGCGGCATTGCTCCACCCGTCGATCGGGCAGGTGAAGATGGATACGCCGTCCATATGGACCCCTCGGTTCGACTTCGCACCCGACGAGGAACCCGACGGTCCCGCGCGGACCGGTTCGACCATCCAGTCACAGGCGATGAAGTTCCGGCGGGTGCTTGCGGTGGCCGGCGTCACGCTGATAGCCCTGGCGGCCGTGACGCTACTGTTGGCCGTATCGTGGCACGCGCCGGAGATCTCGCTGGTGTCGGGCGCCTACGGTGGATCCGGAGTGCTGATCGTGGTCGCGAGCGCCGTCACATCCTGAGGCGCGCCGGCTCCGCAGTGATCCCGGCATGCGCGTGCTCTGCGATAGTCGGTGCGTGGAAACCGTGACGCAGACGCTACACCGGCTCACGTCCTACACGTGGGCCTGGTACGAGCCTTCACGCGACGAGCCCGATCTCGTATGGACCGTTCCCGTCGACGACCCACGGGTGTTGCGCGACCTCGAGGTCAACGACGTGGAGCGTTTGCCGTGGTTCTACAAGCGGTATGGGGAGGACTTGCCCCGGATACCGCTCCCCCGCGACCTTCCGCCCACCCCGGCCCCGGCCGTGGGCGTGCTCGCCGGGAGCGCCGACGTGCCGGCCGCGACGGTCGACCTCCCTCACCTCTCGCGGCTTCTGCACCTGTCCGCCGGCGTCGTGCGCACCATGGTGCTTGACCGTAACTCGCAGGGAAGGAAGTTCCGAGAGCGCACGACGTGGCTGTTCCGCGCCGCCGGCTCCGCGGGCGGGAGATTCCCGCTCGAGCTCTACGTCGCGGTGCCGGTCGGCACGTCCGATCTGCCGCCCGGTGTGCACTGGTACCACCCGGAGGCTCACGCCCTCGCGCGGATCGGACCGCCGCCCGAAGGCGAAGCTCCGGTCATCGTCACCACCGGTGTCCCGTGGCGGACCGGCTGGCGATACCGGGAGCGAGGGTTCCGTCACGTCTACTGGGATGCCGGCACGATGCTGGCGCAGCTCCTCGGGGTCGCGGACTCCGCCGGTCACGCAGCGCGCCTGCACACTCGGTTCCCCGACGCGGCGGTGGCTGGGCTTATCGGTGCCGACCGCGTGCACGAATGGCCGGTCGCGGTCGTGGCGCTCGGAGACGGCACTCCCGCGCTCGAAGCGACTGGCGATGCCGTGGCCGGTGAGGTCGACGTGGCACCCCTCGAGTTCCCGCTCGTCACCGACGCCCAATGGGCCGGTGAGCTCGCTGTGCTCGGCCGGTCGTGGGATCGGGGCACGCCCGTCGACGTTCCGGGCGAGGGGAGCGATCCCCTCGAGACGGTCGTGCTCGCTCGCGGTTCCCAGCGACGCATGGATCCGAACCGGGGCCTGCCGGAGCACACGCTGCGGACGTCGATGCTCGCCGCGATGCGCGGGGTGGACGTGCCGCACTTCGTCGTCGTCCACGACGTCGAAGGGCTCGAGCCAGGCGTCTACCGCTGGCCGGATCTGTCGGAGCCGGTTCGCACGGGCATGCTGCGCGAGGAGCTCTACCGGCTGGCCATGGAGCAGGGGCTCGCGGGCGACGCCGCGTTCGTCGTGATCGGGGCGACGAACGTGGACGCGCTCGACGACCGAGAGTACCGAGAGGCGCAGCTCGCTGCCGGGATCGTCGAGGGCCGGCTGCACCTGCTCGCCTACGCCCTCGGCGTGAGCGCGAGCGGGATGACGTTCATCGACAGCGAGGTCCCGGCCACGATCGGTGAACCGCTCGACGGCTTGATCCTTACCTGTGTCGGCGTCCCTGAGTACCGATCGGCGTCCGGCGGGTTGCCCGGCGCGCCGACCAAGCTGCGCGAGGGGTGACCCCGCGCCTCCAGCCCCTTACGCGCCCTGATATCCGAGCGAGGTCAGTCCAACGCGAACGATCCCGTGACGATCTCGCCGGCCGGCTCGTACGTACCGATCACGACTCCCGTGGTGGAGACCGTGCTGTCGACGAGCTTGAGCGCGGCGGGGATGGCGCCATCCGAGAACAGACGTTTCCCCGAGCCGACAACGACGGGGAAGACCCACAGGCGGTACCGGTCGACGACGTTGTGGCGCAGGAGTGTCTGGATCAGGTTCCCGCTGCCGTACACCAGCAGGTCTGGCCCATCTTCCCGCTTGAGCGCCGCGATGCGTTGGGCCGCATCTCCCTGGATCAGTACCGAGGGCCCCCACTCCAGCGCGGGATGACCCCGCGACGCGACGTACTTGGTGGCGTCGTTCAGCGGTTTGGCGCCCTGCTCTTCCGATGCATGCGGCCAATACGACGCGAAGATGTCGTACGTCGCGTGTCCGAGCAGGAGATCGAACGGCGCGCTCGTCGACTCGCCCATGACCTGAGCCATGTGCTCGTCCCAATAGTTCACCGACCAGCCACCGTGCGCGAAACCGCCGCTGTCGTCCTCCCCCGGTCCGCCCGGGGCCTGCATGACCCCGTCGAGGGTCAAGAAGGTGCTCACGGTCAGCTTTCTCATCTCCACGTCCTTCCGATCGGCCCGATGGAGCCGGGAGATCCTCGACCGCGTTCCACGGGTCCAATGCGTCGGGTGGCGTACGGTCTATGCAGTTAGCCACCACTCCCCGACCGATAGGTCCGATGGTATCCGGTCTGTTTGCATCCGTTGGGTAGACGTTCGGGTCGACAGAAAGAGGGTTGTATGAGCGACGACGACGGAGCGATGCACCAGCACACTGAGGCTTCGATGCACATGTACCTCCTCCTGTACAGCGGTGGCGGTACGCCGGAGACCGAGGAAGAGACCAACGCGATGACGGAGGCATGGGGCGCGTGGCTGGCCGGTATCGGGGACGCGCTCGTGGACGGCAACCCGTTCACCCCCAATGCGAAGAGCATTTCGCCCGACGGATCGGTTTCGGATGATCCCATCGGCCCGATGGCGTCGGGATACTCGATGATCAAGGCGAGGTCCATGGATGAGGCCGTCGAGATGGCCAAGGACTGTCCCGCGAAGATCAGCGGCGCCAGCATCTCGATCTTCGAGGTGATGTAGCGCTTCCGGAGTGGGGACACCCGTCCCGCGAGGCGGCCGACACGATGCTGAGAGTTCGCTGAGCAACTGCTGCGCGCGCAAGCCCTCCTCGTACGCCGCAGGTAGTACCGCTGGAACCACCGAGCGAACGAGGAGGTGCAACATGGCATCGGAAGGGTCCGGATACGGGCGGAAGTGGAAAAGGTGGCTCGCGATCTACCTCGCGGTTGGAGCGGTCGCTTACGTCGTCCTGTATCTCGCGTTCTTCCATCACGGCGGTGGTGGAGGCGGCTTCCACTACTGATCCAAGCGATCGCGCCTCGGACATGGGGTGGGGTGCAAGCCCGTCCCATGTCGAGGACGTCGCGTCGAGGTTGACGGCCAGCCGATCCAGATGTGGCGATACGGAGGGGAGGGCTGACCTCTTGGGGCAGGTCGGATCGCGACCCGTCTCGCCAATCGACCCGCCGCGGACCTTCATCACTGCCTGACGATGTCGATCGAGATCTCCACCGCCGGCGTCGTTCCCCTGTTCTCGAGCCAGTGCGTGGTGTCCTTGTCCTCGGGCCAGCCCAGTCCCGGCCCATACTCCTGGGCCGCTCCGTCTCGGTGATCCGTGATCGTCCCTTGCAGGACGTACACCATGCCTGGCCGACCCTTGTGGTCGTGTAGCGGTCCGAAGACGCCACCGGGCTCGATGGTCACCATCCGCATCCTTAATCGGTGTCCCGCCATACCGTCGACTTCCGGGCCAAGGTCGATCGCCGACAGCAGATCCACCGTCACGCCTTTCGTCTCGTGGGCAGGATCCTCAACATCCATCCCCGGCTCCTTTCTCTTGCGCATGGCCACTGGTTCTTCTTGGTCGATGAACCTCTGAGGTGTGAACCGATGAGCATCAGAGTGGGTCGAGGCGCGCCTTGAGCAGGCAGAACTCATTGCCTTCGGGGTCGGCCAGGACATGCCACTGCTCCTCCCCTGTCTGGCCGATGTCGGCCGGGCGCGCACCGAGCTTCAGAAGGCGTTCGAGCTCGGCGCCCTGATCGCGGTCGGTGGCGTTGAGGTCGATGTGCAGCCGCGATTTCCCCTTCTCCGGCTCATCCCTCCGACTGAGGATGATCGTCGGCTGCGGACCGCCGAACCCTTCGCGCGGCCCGATCTCCACCGAGCCGTCGTCTTCGCGATCGAGCACGACGAAGTCCAGGACCTCGCACCAGAACCGCGCCAGTACCTCGGGGTCGCGGCAACCGAGCACGAGCTCACCGATACGACATGCCATCAACGAAACCTGCTCTCAGCCTGGGAATTGCCGGGGAGGCCACACGCGAACCTCATGGGCTCCCAACCGGTGTCGGAGGGGGGATTTGAACCCCCACGTCCCGCAAAGGACACTAGGCCCTCAACCTAGCGCGTCTACCAAGTTCCGCCACTCCGACGTGGAACGAAGAAGGATTCTAGCAACGGCCTGACGGTGCCCCGATCAGGGGTGCCAGCGCCAGTCGAGCCAGAACGTGCAGAGACCGAACAGGACCGCCGTCGCGACGGTGATGCGGTCGAGCGTGCGCTCCATCGCGGTGCCGCCGCTCAGGCCCCCGCCGCCGCCGAACATGTCCGACAGGCCGCTCCCCCGTCCGGAGTGCAGGAGCACCGTGACGATCAGGAAGAGTCCCGCGAGGACATCCAGCACGATGACGATCGTGTTCAGCATGAAGAACTCCAGGTCAGCTTGGGGTCGGAGCCTCGATGATACGGTCTTCGAGGGGGAAATGGCACGCAGCGACCTGTCCTTCGTGCATCGGCGTGAGCTGCGGTTCGTCCTCCCGGCACTTCGGGAACTGTGCGCGCGGACAGCGCGGGTGGAACCGGCAGCCCGACGGCGGATCGATCGGTGAGGGCACGTCGCCTTCCAGGATGATCCGCTGCTTGGCCCGCGCCATCCTCGGGTCGGCGACCGGCACGGCAGAGAGCAACGCGCCGGTGTACGGGTGCTTAGGGGTCCGGTACAGCGTCGGGCCTTCCGCCATCTCGACGATCTTGCCCAGGTACATCACTGCGACGCGGTCCGACACGTGCTTCACGACCGAGAGGTCGTGCGCGATGAACAGGTATGTGAGCTTGAACTCCTCCTGGAGGTCGTCCAGGAGGTTCAGGATCTGGGCTTGGATCGACACGTCGAGCGCCGAGACCGGTTCGTCGCAGACGATCAGCTTCGGACGGAGCGCGAGCGCGCGCGCGACCCCGATCCGCTGACGCTGTCCGCCTGAGAACTCGTGCGGGTAGCGGTTGTAGTGCTCGGGGTTCAGGCCGACCAGCTCCATCAGCTGCTGGACCTCGGTCTTCACGTTCTTGCGCGGCACGGTCCCATGCAGACGGAACGGCGTGCCGATGATGGTGCCGATCGTCTTGCGCGGGTTGAGCGACGCGTACGGGTCCTGGAAGATCATCTGCATGTCGCGTCGCAGCGCCCGCAGATCGCCGCCCTTCAGCGACGTGATGTCCTGGCCCTCGAACCAGATCTTGCCCTCCGTCGGCTCGAACAGGCGCATCACGACCCGCGCGAGCGTGGACTTGCCACAACCGGTCTCGCCCACCAGGCCGAGCGTCTCGCCCGGGTAGACCTCCAGGTCCACTCCGTCGACCGCGTGCACGTCGCCGACCCGATGCTGGATCAAGATCCCGCGGGTGATCGGGAAGTACTTCTTGATGCCGTCGATCTTGATGAGCGGCTGCCCGGCCGATGCCGGCGGCGGGTCGATGCGCTCGGTCGCTTCGATGCTCATCGGTTCGCCAGCACCTCTTCGGCACGGATCCGTTCCTTGTCGGCCAGGCTGAGGTGGCATGCCGCCGCATGGTGCCCGTCGATCGGGAGCAGCTTCGGCACCTCGACCTTGCACACGTCCATCACGTACGGGCACCGCGGATGGAACGCGCACCCCGGCGGCACGTGGATGAGGGACGGCGGCAGTCCTCGGATGGGATGCAGCGGCTCCTTCTCCTCGGCGTCGAGTCGCGGGATCGAACGCAGCAATCCCCACGTGTACGGGTGGAGCGGGGTGTAGTAGATGTCGTCGGTGTTGCCGAACTCCACGGCCTTCCCGGCGTACATCACCTGGATGTTGTCGCAATGTTCGGCGACCACGCCGAGGTCGTGGGTGATGATGATGACGGCGGCGTTGAACTCGTCCTTCAGACGGTCGATGAGATCGAGGATCTGCGCCTGCACGGTCACGTCGAGCGCGGTCGTCGGCTCGTCGGCGATCAGGAGATCCGGGTTCAAGGCGAGCGCCATGGCGATCATCGCTCGTTGCCGCATGCCCCCGGAGAACTCGTGCGGGAACTGCTTCGCGCGCTCCTCGGGACGCGGGATGTTCACCTTGCCGAGCATCTCCACGGCCTGGCCGAACGCCTCGCTCTTGCTCACGTTCTGATGCTCGCGGATCGCCTCGGCGATCTGGTCGCCCACCTTGTAGAAGGGGTGGAGCGAGGTCATCGGGTCCTGGAAGATCATCGAGATCTTCGCGCCGCGGATGGTCCGCATCTCCTCGTTCGGCAGCTTGAGCAGGTCCACGCCCTGGAAGATCACCTCGCCCGATATCTCGGCGTACTTCGAGTCGGTGAGACCCATGACGGTGAGCGAGCTGACGCTCTTGCCCGACCCGGACTCCCCCACGATGCCGAGCGTCTCTCCCGGCTGGACGCTGTACGACACGCCGTCGACGGCTTTCACGATGCCGTCGGCGGTCTTGAAGTGGACCCGCAGGTCCTTGACCTCGAGCAGCGGTTCGGCCACTTAGGTGTACCTCACCCTCGGGTCGAGGAACGCGTACACGATGTCCACGACCAGGTTGGCCACGGCGATGAACAGCGCGCCGAGGATCGTCACACCCATGACCTCCGGGAAGTCTTGGGTACCGATCGCCTTCACGGCCATCTGCCCGATGCCGGGGAGCCCGAAGAGCGTCTCGGTGATGAACGCGCCGCCGAGCAGCGCGCCCAGGTCGAGCCCGAGCATCGTGACGACCGGCGTCAGCGCTCCACGGAGCCCATGCTTGAAGATGACACGGCGCTCCGCCAGGCCCTTCGCGCGCGCGGTCCGGATGTAGTCCTCGCTCATCGTCTCGATCAGGTTGCCGCGCACCATCCGCGCGTAGAACGCCGCGGACGTCACCGCAAGGGTGATCCAGGGCAGGATGAACTTGCCCTGCGCGATCGACTGCCAGATGTTCGAGCCGATCTCCAATCCGGACGACGGCGCCACCCCTAACTTGAACCAGAAGAAGTACAGGAGCAGCTGTCCCAACCAGAAGACGGGCATCGAAACGCCGATCAGCGCGAACAGCATGCCGGCCCGATCGTAGAACGAGCCTCGTTTGATGCCCGAGACGATGCCGATGGGGATGCCGATGAATATCCAGAGGATCGCGGCACCGACCGCCAACGTGATCGTGACCGGGAGTCGGCGATAGATCTCCTCCTTCACCGGCACGAAGTTGCTGTACGAGTAGTAAACGTTCTCATCCAGGAAGAGGCTCGGCCACGGGATCAGCCCTTTGGCGAACCTGCCGTACTGCACGTAGAGCGGCTTGTCCAAGCCGAACGCCTTGCGTGCCGCCGCGATCTGTTCGGGGGTGGTGGTCTTACCCACGGCGCGGCGCGCAGGGTCTCCGGCCGGGAGCTTCACGAAGATGAGGAACGTGAGCAGGGAGACGATGAAGAGCACCAGGACCATGAAGAGCGCCCGTCGGATCAGGTACCTTCCCACTCGTTCCACCTCCCGCGGTGCTGCGTCTCGTTCCCGGTCTTGCGTGGTTCCAAGGCCGACGGGAAGGGGCCACGTGTCGTGGCCCCTCCCCTATCGAGCCTCCATCCTTCTGCTGTGCAGCCTCCCTATCAGCCCTTGTTCGCAACCGCCAGGTGGTCGAATGCAGCCAGACCGGCGAATTGGTCGAACGAGTAGTTGATGACGTTGTCCGAGGTGATGTCCACGCTGTTGTCGAAGAGGTACGGCGCGAACGGCACAACGTTCTCCATCAGGTATTTGTCGAAGTCCGCCCAACACTGGAACAGGGCATCACCCTGGACCTTGGCGCACGCAGCGATCTTGTCGTCGACGCTCGGAGCTGACGTCACCGCGGTGTAGCCCCATCCCTTGATCTGGGAGGGCGTTGCACCCAGCCCGTTGTAGTTGCAACAGCTGGTCCAGAGCGAGCTTGAGTCGAACAACGGACCGGCAAACGTGTAACCGGCGGGGTAGTCCTTGCCCCACGCAGGGCCGAGACAGATGCCGGCAAGCGAGTTCAGGTCGTTGCACTTGTTGTACATCGTGGTGCGGTCGAGCGCCTTGACGTCGAACGTCAACCCGATCTGCTGCATGATCGGGGCGATCAGCGCGGCCTGCTTCGGGTACGGATCCGCCGAGTCCGTCATCGCCAGGATGTTCGAACACTCCGGCGCATCGCACACGCCGTCGTGGTTCGTGTCGTACTTGGACTGCGCCATCTCGGCTTTGGCTTTGGCGATGTCGCCCGCCGAGTTCGGCGTGGCGTACGGGTCATAGTCCTTGAGGAGGTTGTTCTCAAGGCTGTTCACCATGATGTGGCCGGCGATCTCACCGGTCGTCTCACCGCCCCGGAGCTGCCGCATCCCTTGCTTGTCCAACGCCCAGTTGAACGCCTTCCGGACATGGATGTCGTCGAACGGCGGCACCAGGAAATTGAACGAGATGTAGCGGAGCGCGTCGGACGGATAGACGTTGATCTTGCTCTGCAGATCCGGGTTCGTCTGGTACTTCCGGATCACATCCGGCGGAACGGCACCGTCCACGACGAAGTCCAAGTCGTTCGACTCGATCTTGTTGTAGAGGTCGTTGTTGTTCCCGCCGATCGACACATCGATCTCATCCGGGTACGCCGGACGCAGGTCGTCGGTCGACGCGTCCCAACCGGGGTTGCGGACCAGGACGATCGAACGGCCCGGCGTGTAGCCCGCGACGGGTGTTTGATCGGCGGCCGGCTTTGAGAAGTCGAGCTGGTCCGCACCCTGGAACTCGTACGGGCCCGTCGCGACCAGGAACCGACCGTAGTTCTTGTCGTGCCCCTCGGCGGCACCGAGCGCCGCGTCGGCGTTCGGCGGGATCGGAGCGGCCGCCGGCATGGCCAGGCGGTAGCTCAGGTCGGCCGTCGGAGTCGTGACCTCGATCTGCAACGTGCTGGCATCGGGCGCCGACAGGCCCGAGATCGAGTTGGCCTTGCCCGAGGCGAAGTCGTCGAAGCCCTTGATCACGCTGTAGTAGAAGGGATACCCGCCGACGTTCGCCTTCGGGTTCGCCTCCCGCTCGAGCGCCCGGATGAAGTCCTGCGCCGTCACCGTGACGTTCGTGAACGGATCGCCGTAGTGGACGCCGGGTTTGATCTGGTACGTCCAGGTGAGCTGGTCAGCCGAGACCGTTGGCGCGGCCGCCGCGAGGTCCGGGAACAGCTGCGTACCGCCGTCGGCGGTCGGCACACCCTTGTAGGACATCAGCGTGCGAAGCAGACAGCACCGCAGGTACTCCCACGCGACGCTGTAGTACTCCTTCTGCGGATCGAATGCCGCGGATACGTCACCCAACATGGCCATACGGAGCGTGCCACCTGAGAGGTCTGTCCCGGTTGCCCCGGTCCCGCCGGTCGCACCCGACGAGCCCCCTCCTCCGCTGCTGCCGCCACACGCGGCTGCGACGATGCTGAGGACCGCCACAACGACGATCATCTTCAACTTCATCCGTTTCAACGGTACCCCCCTTCTCGATGCTTCATCGTTACCTGCTGTACACCTTCAGATCCGGCCGCTACCCGTCTACTCCTCCCTTCGACCCGGCGCCTTCCCTCTCTGGATACGGTCAGGCAGACGTCCGGGGATCGAGGGCGTCGCGGAGCCCGTCACCGACGAGGTTGAAGGCGAGGGTCGTCATGAAGAGGAACACGCCGGGGAAGATCATGAGCCATGCCGCGTAGGTGAACGCATCTCCGGCGCCCGCGAGCATGGCTCCCCACGAGGGCGTCGAGTCGGGCACGCCGACGCCCAGGAACGACAAGGCGGCCTCGAAGAGGATGTTGCTCGGGATGATCAGCGTCGTGAACACGATGATCGGCGCGGCAACGTTCGGCAGGATCTCGCGCATGATGATCCGGAAGTTCGAGGAGCCGAGCGATCGCGATGCCTCGATGAACTCCTTCTCGCGGAGCGACAGCACCTGACCGCGGATGATGCGAGCGATGTACGGCCAGCTGAACAGGCCGATGATGAGGCTCACGAGCATCAGACCCGGCTTGATCAACCCGCCCATGCACCCTGTGGCGCTCGTCCCACACGCCGAGGCGAGCCCGAGGGCGAGCAGCAGGATCGGCAGCGACAACACGACGTCCGTGGTTCGCGAGATCAGGGTGTCGAGCTTGCCCCGGTAGAACCCGGCCATCATCCCGAGGACCACGCCGATCACGAGCGCGATCCCCGTGGCGAAGAACGCGATGACGAGCGACGTCCGTGCCCCGTACAGCACCCTGATGAAGAGATCGCGACCGGTCCCATCGACCCCGAACCAGTACGCCTTGCTGGGGCCGGACGGCAGTCCGAAGCTATCGAGGGCGTGGAGGTTCACATCGTTGGGCCCGTGATGCACGATCCGCGCGAAGAGCGGGGCCGTGATGGCCAGCACGAGCATGATGAAGACGATCACGATCCCGGCGAGCGCCCACCGGTCTTTCCTGAACTGACTCCAGAAGATCTCCCACGGGGAGCGCCCGACGACCTCGCGCGGCGCAGCCGCATCCGGCGCCTCCGGGCCCCCGGGTTGGTCGACGGGTTCTTCTGTTACGAGGTCGCCCTCGACGTCCCGTGGCGTTTTCATACCAGGGCTCGCATGTTAGGAGCATCCCCCCAGCTCGGCAATCCAGCGGGGGATGTTACGGCAGGAAACCGCAAAGTGCACCTCAGAGGGGTCAAGAGCCCATCAACGCCGTGAGGCGGGGCAGGATCTCGACCCCGTGGAGCAGGCCGAGGGCGCCGTCGGCGCACGCTCGTTCGCCGAACGCCGTGGAACCGTCGGACTGCACGCCGCCGCCACTGACCACCAACGGAACAGGATCGGCCGTGTGAGCCTTGCGCACACACGATGTCGAGTGGTCCGCCGTGACGGCGACGATCGTGGACGAGAGGTCGATCGCGCCCAACACCTCGGAGAAGAAGCCGGCATCGATGGCGGCGATCACGTCGCGCTTGTCCTCGGCACGACCGTCGTGCGCGGGCACGTCGGGTCCCTTGATGTGGACGTAGAGAGCGTCGTATCCGGAAAGCGCGTCCGCGGCCAGGCGCGCCCAGTCGGCGTACTGATTCACGGCGACATCCATCGACACGTCGATGCCCAGGCGGGGCGCGGCGACGGGGTGCATCCCCAGCATCTTCGCGATGCCTCGCTCCACGGGCATCTCGACGAAGCACCCCCACTCGGGGCCGAACCGGTCGTTGATGCTTTGGAGCGCCGGGAGATGGTCGCCCCCGTCTCGCGTCAAGATGAGGTTCGCGGCGAGTTGCCCGCGCCGGCGCCGCTCGACGTTCACCTCGGACGCGTCCAGGAGCTTCGCCGACTCCTCGACGAACCGGTTCGTCAGCTCGGCCGAACGATGCGCCTCGTCCGTCTCCGCCAACGGCTCGCAATGCGCGACGATCGGCTCGAACGTCTCGAGCGCCACGCCGAGCGACCCGTCCTTGCGGTAGGCGGGGTCCGTGTTGGTGACCTCCGCGGAGAGCGGACCGTCGTCTGCGCGGATCACGAGGGAGCCGCGGTGCTCGACCGTCGCCTTCAATGTGAACGTCGCACCCGGAAGGACCAGTCGCTCGTTCACCTCCTCGGCGAGCGCGTGCGCCTCGTCCGACGACAGGTCGCGTCCGACGCGGCGGTCGACGATCTCCGGCCACTCGCACGTCGCGAAGTTCACCCGGTACGCCAGGTCTCCGTCGCGGAAGTCCATGTCGGTCCCGACCGCCTCCACGACGCCTCTGCCGGGATGCTCCTCATGGGGGTCGTACCCGAGGATCGCGAAGACGGCGATGTCGGATTCGGGGGCGATGCCGTCACCGACGGTCACGACGATGCCCGTCCGACCGGCGGCGGCCAGCGAATCGAGCGCCGGCGTCGGCGCCGCCTCGAGCGGCGTCCTGCCGTCGAACTCCGGGATGGGGTCGTCGCCGAGCCCATCCAGGCACACGTACAACAGCTTCTTCATGATGGCTCCTTCAGCGGTACTTCACGATGAGCGCGAAGTCCTCGGGGTCGAGGCTCGCGCCTCCGACCAGGGCCCCGTCGATCTCCGGATGCGCCATGAAGTCGCGGATGTTGCCGGGCTTTACGCTCCCCCCGTATTGGATCCGGACGCCTTGCGCGACGGTGTCGCCGTACGCCTCGCCGATGGTGCCGCGGATCAGGCCCATCACGTAGCCTGCGTCCGACGGTTCGGCGTTGCGGCCCGTGCCGATCGCCCAGATGGGTTCGTACGCGATCACCGCGGCCGCAGCGTCGTCCGGCGCGACGCCGTCGAACGCCCGCTTCACCTGTTGCTTCACCTTCGACTCGGTCCCTCCGGCGTCGCGCTCCTCGAGCGTTTCCCCGCAGCAGACGATCGGGGTCATGCCGTGTGAGAAGACGGCCTTCACCTTCTTGTTGACGGTGGCGTCATCCTCGGCGAACAGCTGCCGGCGCTCCGAGTGTCCGACGATCACGAAGCCGACCTTGAGAGCGACGAGCATGGGAGGCGAGATCTCGCCGGTGAACGCTCCCTTCTCTTCGGGGTACACGTTCTGCGCACCCAACCCGAACGACAGCCGGTCGGAATCGATCAGGGTCTGCACCGAGCGGAGCGCCGTGAACGGCGGGCAGATCACGATCTCGACCCGCTCGGCGTCGTCCTTGTCGACCAGGTAGGAGAGCTTCTGGACGGCCTGGATGGCCTCCAGGTGGGTCTTCTGCATCTTCCAGTTCGCAGCGATGATCGGGCGACGTTCAGTCACGGACCGTCCTCCAGGATCGTGATGCCGGGGAGCCGGCGCCCCTCCAGGAACTCCAGGGAGGCGCCTCCGCCGGTCGAGAGATGATCGAACGCGTCTTCCAGCCCCGTCCGCCGGACGGCGAGCAGGCTGTCCCCGCCACCGACCACGCTGAACGCCCCGCTCGACGCGATCGCCTGCGCGACGCCGAGCGTCCCGGCCGCGAACGGCTCCAGTTCGAACACCCCCATGGGGCCGTTCCACAGGATCGTCTTCGCCTCCGCGATGGCCGACGCGAACGCCGCGACGGTTCGCGGGCCGACGTCCAGACCTTTCCAGCCCTCCGGGATCCGATCGGCCGGGACCGTCTCTCGGAACGCATCGACCGATAGCTCTTGCGCGGCAACCACGTCCACCGGGAGCACGATCGAGATCCCTCGTTCGGCGGCGCGGGTCATGACGGCCCGCACCTCGTCGAGGCGGTCCCGCTCGACCACGCTGTCGCCGATCGCTCCCCCACCGGCCGCGATCAGCGTGAACGCCATGGCGCCGCCGATGAGCAGCGTGTCCACGCGGTCGACCAAGGCGTTGATGGTCCCCAGCTTGTCGGAGACCTTGGCCCCTCCGAGGATCGCCACGTACGGACGTGCGGGATCCTGCAGGAGCGTGGAGAGCACCTCGACCTCGCGCTGGAGCAACCGGCCCGCGACGGCGTGGCGGCCGCTCGCGAGCATGAGCTCGGGAAGCGCCGACACGCTGGCATGCGCGCGGTGGACGGCGCCGAACGCATCGTCGACGTAGGCGTCGGCCAGATCCGCGAGCCGGCCCGCGAAGGCCGGGGCGTTCGCCTGCTCGCCGGGGTCGAACCGCAGGTTCTCCAGCAGGACCACGGCGTCGTCGGGAAGGTCGGCGGGCGTCGTCTCTTCCAGCGCGGTCACCGGTCGCTCGAGCAGTTCGGAGAGCCGAGCTCCGGCCGGCGCCAGCCGGAGCTCGTCCCGGACCTGTCCCTTCGGCCGGCCCAGATGCGACGCGAGGACCAGCGTCGCGCCGCGATCGAGGAGCTCGTGCAGCGTCGGGAGCGTGGCGCGGATGCGCATGTCGTCCGCGACCGCCCCGTCCTTCATCGGGACGTTGAAGTCCACCCTGACGAAGACGCGAAGGCCCGCGACGTCGCCGAGTCCGTCGAGCGTTCGAAGCGTCACAGCCGGGACGCGACCAGCTGCACCAGGTCGACGAGCCGGTTGGAGTACCCCCACTCGTTGTCGTACCAGCCGATGACCTTCACGACGTTGCCCATGGCCATCGTCGATAGCGCATCGAACGTGCAGGAGGCGGGCGAGCCGACGATGTCGCTCGAGACGATCGGGTCCTCCGTGTAGATCAGCTTCCCGGCCAGCGGACCGGCATCCGCCGCCGCTCGGAACGCGGCGTTGACGTCATCGATCGACGCTTCGCGCTTCAGGTTCACGACCAGGTCCGTGACCGAACCGTCGGGGACGGGCACCCGCATCGACATGCCGTCGAGCTTGCCCTTGAGCTGGGGCAGGACCAGTCCGGTCGCTGCGGCCGCGCCGGTCGTGGTCGGGATGATGTTGAGCGCGGCTGCGCGGGCGCGTCGCAGGTCCTTGTGCGGCATGTCCAGGATGCTCTGATCGTTCGTGTACGCGTGGATCGTGGTCATGAAGCCTTGCTCGATGCCGAACGCGTCCTCGAGGACCTTCGCCATGGGAGCCACGCAGTTGGTGGTGCACGAGGCGTTTGAGATGACGTTGTGCGCGGCCGGATCGTACAGATCGTCGTTCACGCCGAGGACCACCGTCAGGTCCTCGCCCTTGGCCGGAGCGCTGATCACGACCTTCTCGGCGCCGGCGGCGATGTGCTTGTCCGCATCCTCGCGCTTCGTGAACAGTCCCGTCGACTCGATCACGATGCGCACGCCGAGCTCCTTCCATGGAAGGTTGGCCGGATCGCGCTCGGCGATCACGCGTACCTCGTCGCCGTCGACCGAGATGCCGTTCTCGCTCACCGCGATATCGGCGTCGAACGTCCCCATGACTGAGTCGTACTTGAGCAGGTGCGCCAGCGTCCTGGCATCGGTGATGTCGTTCACCGCCACGAAGTCCAGATCCACACCCAGATGCTTGGAGGCTCGTAAGAAGTTCCGGCCGATCCGTCCGAACCCGTTCACGCCGATCTTGATGGCCATGGGACGTCCTCCTCGAGAGATGGTCACCCCATCCTAGCCAGCGGACCACGCGTCCGACCGGGACGTTCGTCGTCGGTGGAACGGGTCGTTCAGCGCTCGTGGCTTCGGTCGAGATCTCGGTGCTCCACCGCGATCGCCTGCCCGCGCTCCTTGAAGTATCGGGCCAGTTCCTCCGCCACCACGACCGAGCGATGCCGCCCGCCCGTGCAACCGACCGCGATCGTGAGGTACGCCTTCCCCTCGGCGATGTAGCCGGGCACGATGACATCCATCAGCGCCTCGAGGCGTTCGACGAACTCGCGGTACTGGGGCTGCCCCTCGACGTACGCACACACCGCTTCATCGGTACCGGTCAACTGCCGGAGCTCCTCGACCCAGTACGGGTTGGGGAGGAACCGGACGTCGAGCATGAGATCCGAGTCGCGCGGCGCGCCGTACTTGAAGCCGAACGAGATGAGCGAAACCTTGAGCCCGTGCTCGGGCGGGGACTCGGCGAACGCCTCGCGGACCCGCTCCCGGAGCTCCTGCGGAGTGAGGTGGGAAGTGTCGATGATGAGGTCCGCGTCTCCGCGCAGGCTCTCCATCATCAGGCGCTCCTTGCGGATGCCCTCGACCACCCGGTCGGCCGGCGCCAGCGGGTGGCGGCGGCGCGTGGCCTCGTACCGGTTGACCAGATCGTCGTCGGCCGCATCCAGGTAGAGGATCCGATACTCCACGCGCTCCTGGTCGAGCTCTTCCAGGGCCTTGGATAGCTCGCCGAAGAACACACCGCCGCGGGCATCCACCACGATCGCCACCCGCGCGGGACCGCCGGGCCGCGAAGCGAGCTCGGCCATCTTGGGGAGGAGTGCCGGCGGCAGGTTGTCGACCACGAAATACCCGAGGTCCTCGAGCGAGTGCGCGGCCTCGGAGCGGCCGGCACCGGACACGCCGGTGATCAGCGTGAACGCCGGCGAGGTGCCGACCTCGTCGGTCTCGGGGACCGGGCGCACGGCGCGCGGCATCAGGCGCTCACCCGGTCGCTCGTCTCGGGCACTCCGTGGAGCCCTTCGTGGATCGCGTGCGCGAGCTCCGGCCCGATCCCGGGCGTTCCCGCGATCTCATCGCTCGTGGCGTCGCGCATCCGCGCCAGGGATCCGAACCGCTTGAGGAGGGCCTTCTTCCGAGCCGGACCGACGCCGGGCACCTCGTCGAGCGGCGACACCAGTGCGCGTTTCGCCCGCTTCTGCCGGTGGTACGTGATGGCGAACCGGTGCGCCTCGTCGCGGATGTGCTGCAGCACGAACAGCGCCTCGGATGCGCGCGGGATCAGCAGCGGATCGGGCCGTCCGGGGAAGTACACCTCTTCCAGCCGCTTCGCCAGGCCGATGTGCGGGATGTCCAAGCCGAGGTCGGCGAGCACCTTGCTGCACACGCCGAGCTGCCCCTTCCCGCCGTCGACGACGACGAGCGACGGCGGGTACGCGAAACGCCGCTTGCTCGACGTGACCGGCTCGTCTCGCTCGCGGATCAGCCGGTTGAACCGCCGCCTGAGCATCTCCTCCATGCTGGCGAAGTCGTCCTGCCCGGGAACGCCTTTGATCTCGAACTTGCGGTAGTCGCTCCGCTTGGGCAGACCGTCCTCGAACACCACCATCGAGCCGACGGTGTCGCTCTCCCCCAGGTTGGAGATGTCGTAGCACTCGATCCGGAGCGGCGCTTGCGGCAGGCCGAGTTGGTCGGCGAGCTCGGAGAGGGCGCGGGAGCGAGCCCCGAAGTCCGACGCGCGCCGCAGCTTGTGCCGATGGAACGCCTCGGCCGCGTTCTGGTTCACGACCTCCATCAGCTTGCGCTTGGCGCCTCGCTCCGGCACGCCGATCGACACCCTCGAGCCGCGGCGTGCGGCGAGCCAGGCCTCCAGCACATCGCGGTCTGCGGGCGGCGTCGGGACCAGGACGCGGGGCGGGACCTCGGTCCGTTCCATGTAGAGCTGGCGGACGAACGACGCCATCAGCTCCGGCCGGTCCAGATCCTCCACCCGGTCCACGACCCAGCCGCGCCGGCCGAGGACGCGACCCCCGCGGACGAAGAACACCTGGAACGCCGCCTCCAGGTCGTCCTCGGCCACACCGACCACGTCGAGGTCCTCCGGTTGCGTGAGCACCATCTCCTGGGTCTCCATGGCGCGGCGCGCGGCGGCGAGCTGGTCCCGGAGCTTGGCGGCCTGCTCGTACTCCTGGCGCCCGGCCGCCTCCCGCATCTCGCGGTCCAACCGTGCGATGACCGGCTTGGTGTTGCCGCCCAGGAAATCGCTGAGCGCGTCGACGTCGGCGCGGTACGACTCCTCGGTGACGCCCGTGGCCGAGGGAACGCACGGCCCGGAGCAGCGACCGATGTCGTAGTACAGGCACGGCCTGCCGGCCCTGGCCCGCGAGTCGAAGAACGAGTTCGTGCAGGTACGTACCGGGAAGACGCGGGTGAGGGCGTCGAGCGTGTCGCGGATCGCCCACGCGTGGCCGTACGGTCCGAAGTACCGGACGTTCTTGCGCTTGGCGCCCCGCATGACCTGCGCGCGCGGCCAGGTCTCCCCCACGGTCAGCGCCAGGAACGGGTAGGACTTGTCGTCGCGGTACCGGATGTTGAACCGGGGCCGATGCCGCTGGATCAGGTTGTACTCGAGCATCAGCGCGTCGACCTCGCCGGAGGCGAGCATCCATTCGACGGTCTCGGCGGCCTCCATCATGGCCGCCGTCCGGGGATGCAGCGGCTTGCCCCAATAGCTGGCCAGGCGCTTGCGGAGGGATCCGGCCTTGCCGACGTACACGACGCGACCGTCACCGTCGCGGAAGAGGTACGCGCCCGGCGCGTCGGGGATGCTCGACGTGTCCGGTCGGAGGAGGCTCACGACCGTCATTCTAGGGTCGGATGCCGACCCGACCCGCAGCGCGCCCTACTTGATAGTGAGCGTTCCGTTCATGGTCGTGGGGTGGACGTCGCACTGGTAGTAGTAGGTCCCGGCCGGCTGCCCCGGCACGTCCAGCAGCACCTGTGCCACCCCCGTGATGATGTTCGCGGCGGCGATGGACGTACCGGCCGGGGGCACCTTGTCGAACACGTCGATGTTGTGCTGCACGCCTGTGTCTTGGTTGTCGAAGCAGATGGTGATCGGGGTGTTCGCCGAGGCGGTCAACGTGGTCTCGGCGAACCCGCTCACCGCGGCTCCCGACGGCGCGGTGAGCGAGAGCCCGCCTTTCGGACAGGTCGGCGCCACTGACGGCGAGGTCGGCGACGGCGGCGCCGTCGTCGGGCTCGGCTGGGCGATCAAGACGTCGGTCGCGTCTCCCAGGATGCCCACCATCAGGTTCTGATCCTCGAGCGCGTACCAGGCCAGGAACACCCGAGAGCCGTCCGAGGTGACGGCGAGCGACGGGAACGCCCCGCCTTCGGTGCCCGATGTGGCGATCGCCTTGAACGACGAGCCGTTCGCGCCGCTCGCCAGGTGTACGCTCGCGTCGGCGAGCGCGTACCACGCGACGTAGACGGTGCCGTCGTCCGTCACGGACACGCCGGTCGTCTCCGCCTGGTTACCGGTACCCGTCACCCGGAATCCGCGTCGGCCACCTTGGAGGTGGTCCACGCGGAACCCGAGGTCGTGGCGACGTTCACGGCTCCGTCTCCGGTGTAGTACGTGACCCACGGCGTTCCGTTCGCGTCCACCGCGACCGACAGGCCGGAGGGCGTGATGCCGGTCTGCACGGTCTCGGTCGACCACGTGGAGCCGGTGAGGCGAGCAGCCATCACGGCGCCGGCCGCACCGTTGACGTAGACGACGAGCGGACCCCCGGCATCGACGGCGATCGGTGCGGGGCCCGACCGGCGGCAGCCCAGACACGGGGCGATCGTGGCGGCGGTCTGGGTGGTCCACTTGTTGCCGTTCGTGGTGGCGACGCGGATGTCTTGTCCGTTGGCCGTGTCGATGGCGTACGCGACCAACGGCTGACCGCTGTCGTTCAACGTCACCGACGGCCGTCCGAGCGGCCCCGAATGGGAGAGCGGCGGCTTCCACGTTTCGATCGCCGTCGCACTCCCCTTGAACGATGCGGTGCCGCTTGCGTACCAGATGCCGTCCCGGCCCGCCCAGACGACGTGCTTGCCGCCGTTCGCGTCGATCGCGATGTCGGTGCCGTTCGTGTTGTCGGGCGTGGCGCCGACCAGGCCGTCGACCGTGTCGGGGTCGTACGGGACGATGATGCCGGTCGGACTGTCGATGACCTGCGCGGCGGCACCGCGGGTCCAGATCCCGTCGGAGCTCACGCTCGCGACGCCGACCGCCGCCCCGTCCTTGGGTTTGTCGCCGCCCGTCGTGATGAACGGCGCACCCAGCGGCCTGGGGATGGGGATCGCGCCGGGCAGCGGCTTCGCGGGGAAGATGAAGTAGGAGACGTACGGGACGCCGTCCTTGTCGAGGGCGACGGCGTCGCCCAACCCCGCGTCGTCCAGGTGATCGGCGACGTACGGAACGAACTCCTTGCCACTGCCGAAGTTGACCTCTGCTTGCGGGAGGTTGCTGCAGGCACCCGCGAGGAGGGCTGCCGCGCACGTCAAGATCAGCAAGCGCTTGGACACGTCGGCGGGAATCCTAGCAAGCATCGTCAGCCGTGGGGCACAAGCTGCAATGCATCCTCTTCGGCATCTTCGACCGCTGGACGGCCGAGGACCTCGGCGAGGAACCGGCCCGTGTGCGAGTCCGGGGAAGGCGGCGATCTGCTCGGGCGTGCCGGCCGCGACCAGCCGTCCACCCATGTCCCCGCCCTCGGGCCCGAGGTCGATGATCCAGTCCGCCGTCTTGACCACATCCAGGTTGTGCTCGATGACCAGGACGGTGTTCCCGGTCGCGACCAGGCGCTGCAGCACACCGAGCAGCTTGCGTATGTCCTCGAAGTGCAGACCGGTGGTCGGTTCGTCCAGGACGTAGATGGTGTTGCCGGTGGCGCGCTTGTGGAGCTCGGACGACAGCTTGATGCGCTGCGCTTCGCCGCCCGAGAGCGTCGGGGCCGGCTGCCCCAGCTTGATGTAGCCCAAGCCGACGTCGGAGAGCGTCTGCATGTGCCGGTGGATCGGCGGGATGTTCCGGAAGAACTCCAAGGCCTCCTCGACGCTCATCTCCAGGACGTCGGAGATGGAGCGCCCCTTGTACTTCACCTCTAGGGTCTCGCGGTTGTACCGCCGGCCCTTGCAGACCTCGCACGTCACGTAGACGTCGGGCAGGAAGTGCATCTCGATCTTGATCTGCCCGTCGCCCGCGCAGTTCTCGCATCGTCCGCCCCGCACGTTGAACGAGAACCGGCCCGGCTGGAACCCACGGATGCGTGCATCGGGCACCTGCGCGAACAGCTTGCGGATGTGGTCGAAGACGCCGGTGTACGTGGCCGGGTTCGACCGGGGGGTCCGGCCGATCGGCGACTGGTCGATGTCGATGACCTTGTCCAGTTGCTCCCAGCCCGTCATGCGCTTGAGCGTGCCGGGGAGCAGGCGCGAGCGGTACAGCTTCTGCATCAACGCCCGGAGCATCACGTCCTGGACCAGCGTCGACTTGCCGCTGCCGGAAACCCCAGTGACGCAGACGAACAATCCCAACGGTATGTCGACGGTGATGTTCTGCAGGTTGTGCTCGCGAACGCCCTCCAGCCGGAGCACGCCCTTGCCGGGAGACCTGCGCACCTGGGGTGTCGGTATCTGACGTCGACCGGACAGGTACGCGCCGGTGATGGATCGCTCTTCTTCGAGCAGCCCCTTCAGGTCGCCCGTGTAGACGATCTCGCCGCCGAGCTCGCCCGCGAGCGGCCCGATATCGACGATGTGGTCGGCCTCCATGATGGTCGCTTCGTCGTGCTCGACGACGATCAGGGTGTTGCCCAGGTCTCGCAGGCGCAGCAACGTGTCGATCAGCCGCCGGTTGTCGCGCTGGTGCAGTCCGATCGAGGGTTCGTCCAGGATGTAGAGGACGCCGACGAGACCGCTCCCGATCTGCGTCGCCAGACGGATCCGTTGCGCCTCGCCGCCGGCGAGCGTCCCGGCGGCCCGACCGAGGCTCAGGTAGTCGAGCCCGACGTCCATGAGGAAGCCCAGGCGCGCCCGGATCTCCTTCAACAGGCGCTCCGCGATCATGTGCTCGCGCTCGGACAGCTCCATCCCATCGATGAACGCGAGCGTGTCGCGGATGGCCTTCTCGGTGAGCTGCGAGATGTTGAGCCCTCCGACCGTGACGGCCAGGCTCTCGGCACGGAGACGGTACCCCTTGCACGTGCGGCACGGGATCTCGCGCATGAATTGCTCGAGCTTCTCGCGGGCCGCGTCCGAATCCGTCTCGGCGTGCCGCCGTTCGATGTTGGGGAGCACGCCCTCGTAGGTGGTGTGGTACGCGCGCTGGCGGTTGTACCGGTTCTTGTACCGGACGAACACCTCCTCGTCCGAGCCGTAGAGCACGACGTCGCGCGCGGCCTTCGGGAGCTTCTTCCACGGCGTATCCAGCGAGAACCCGTGCGCCTCGGCCACGGCTTCGAGCACGCGGTACCAGTATTCGAGCGTGTTGCTCGCCCACGGCGCGATCGCCCCTTCGTTGATCGTGAGATCGACGTCGGGGACGACGAGTTCCGCGTCCACCTCCAGCCGCACCCCGAGCCCGTCGCACGTCTGGCACGCGCCGTACGGTGAGTTGAACGAGAAGTTCCGAGGCGCCAGCTCGTCGAACGACAACCCGCAGAACGTGCACGCGAGCGCCTGGGAGAAGTTCTGGATCTCCTCTCCCCCGTCGTGCGTCTGCACCGCGATGGCCGCGATCCCCTCGGCGAGCTCGAGCGCCGTCTCGAGGGAGTCGGCGACACGGCGCCGGATGTCGGGCTTGGCGACCAGGCGGTCGACCACGACCTCGATCGTGTGCTTGAAGTTCTTGGGCAAACGGATCGGCTCGGACAGCTCCCGCACCTCGCCGTCGATCCGGGCCCGGGGGAACCCCTTTCGCGCCAGGTCGCCGAGCAGTTTCTCGTACTCCCCCTTCCGTCCCCTGACCATGGGCGCCAGGACCTGGAACTTGGTCCCCTCGGGGAGCTCCATGACCTGGTCGACGATCTGCTCCGGCGTCTGCCGGCCGATCGGGCGGCCGCAGTTCGTGCAGTGCGGGTGGCCCACACGGGCGAACAGCACCCGGAGGTAGTCGTAGACCTCGGTGATCGTTCCAACGGTCGAACGCGGGTTCCGGCTGGTCGACTTCTGGTCGATCGAGATGGCCGGCGAGAGCCCCTCGATGAAGTCGACGTCGGGCTTCTCCATCTGTCCCAGGAACTGCCGGGCGTACGACGACAACGACTCCACGTACCGACGCTGGCCCTCGGCGTAGATCGTGTCGAAGGCGAGCGAGGACTTCCCGGAGCCGGACAGCCCCGTGAACACGATGAGCTGGTCACGGGGGAGGTCGAGCGTGACGTTCCTCAGGTTGTGCTCACGGGCGCCGTGGATGACGAGCCGTTCGGTGCCCACCGGCCCAGTGTAGTGGCGACGCGTGACACGCCCTCATCCGGGCTCAGTCGACGGCGCTCCGCCTTGCCCTGGAACGTATCGCGAGCGTCACGACCCCCGAGGCCAGGCCCACGCCCGCGGCGGCCAACCCCCACCCGATGCCGTGCAGGTCCAGGCCGAGGGTGTGATCGACGCTGAACCGGCCCGGCCCAGTGAACGCGATACCCGCCGCGACGACGGCGAGCGTCAACGGGTACTCGTAGCCGCCGTTCGTGGCCCAGATCCCCTTCGGCCAGTGGACGCTCACGACCGCGTTGAGCATGACGCCGATGATCGCCGCGCACCCGAGCGGCGTGAGGAAGCCGAGCGCCAGCAACAGCCCCCCACCCGCCTCGCCGAACCCTGCGAGGAACGCGAACACCGCCCCGGGCCGGTAGCCGTTCGACGCGAAGCCGGTCCCGGTGGCGGCCAGCCCTCTCCCGCCGAACCACCCGAACAGCTTCTGGGTGCCGTGCCCGATCAGCAGCGCACCCGGGACCACGCGCACCAGCACGAGCCCGACGTTCACGGTCGCTCCTTCCGTCACGGTCAGTATCCCCGGCGGAGCCGCGGGTGATTCCGGCATATCCTGTGCGGCGTGGAACGAGATCTCCGTGAGACGCCGCTGTACCGCGAGGTCGAATCGTTCTACCGGCGCGCCCTCGAACCGGGGTTCGGCTCGATCGCCGATCCGAGCGACCTGCAGCCATCGCCCGACTGCCGCTGGATCGCGTTCCGCGGGGAACGCCGGGTCGCGCTGGAGGGTCACCCGGAAGGACGGATCTGCCTCGTCGGTGTCGACGGCTCGGACCTGCGGCAGGTGACGAACGGACCCCACGACGACGACCAGCCCCGGTGGTCGCCGGATGGCGGAACGCTCACGTTCCGGTCCGACCGAGCCATCGCGGGCCGGCACCAGCTGTATCGATTGACCGCCGACGCGATCGGCGAGGCGCAGCCGCTCCCGGCCGTCGACGGCGTCGCCGAGCAGCACGCATGGTCGCCCGACGGCACCCGGATCCTGGTCGTCGTGGCCGGGCTCGAGGCGGAGCAGTCCGATGCGGTCGGCTCCGGGACCATCGCGGCCTCCGATGAGATGCCCGCGTGGATCCCGGAGGTCGAGTCGACGGATCGAGCCGGACGACATGCGACGGGGTCTCTGCACGATCGACGTCGCGACGGGAGCGGTCGCTCCCGTCGGTCGACCCGAGCTGAACGTCTGGGAGGCGAGCTGGTGCGGGCACGATCGGATCGCGGCCATCGTCTCGGACGACTCCGGGTGAGGGCGCGTGGTACGGCGCGCGACTCGTGGTCATCGACCTGGCGTCCGGACTCGACCGAACGCTCCTGGAGAGCGACATCCAGCTCGGCTGGGTCAACGGCTCTCCGAACGGCACCAGGCTGGCGGTCGTCGAAGCGCTCTGCAGCGATCGACTCGTCGTGGCCGGCGAGCTGTTGCTGGTGGACCCGGTCGACGGCGACGTCGTGCGGGTGGTGACGTCGCACGTCGACGTGGCCGGACTCGCGTGGCGGGACCAGGAGCGACTCCTGGCGATCGGCGTCCGCGACCTGGACTCGGTGGTGCTGGACGTCGACGCGAAGACCGGCACGGCCACGGAGCGCTGGGCGACGGAAGACGCGTGCGGCGTCCTCTTCATCGCCGCTGCACCCGTCGACGATGACTTCGCGCTGGTGCTGCAGTCGGCGACCCGGCCACCGGAGATGGTCGTCGTGGATGAGGTCGGGACCGATCGGACGGTCGTGCACACGACCCATGAAGGGACGGACCTGATCCGCTCGAGCATCGGGTCGCGGACCCGCGTGTCGTGGGAGGCGCCGGACGGACTGCCGATCAGCGGGCTCCTGACCGTGCCCGAAGGCGAACCACCGTTCCCGCTGATCCTCACGGTCCACGGCGGACCGGTGTGGGCGTATCAGGACTTCTGGCCCGGACCGTTCGGCGCGTTGCTCGCGACTCGGGGCTACGCGACCCTCATGGCGAACCCGCGCGGCTCGTGGGGCCGCGGTCGGGACTTCGCGGCGCGGGTCGTAGGCGATATGGGCGGCGCGGACGCCCAGGACCTGCTCGCCGGCCTCGATCACGTCGTCTCGTCTGGGGATCGCCGATCCCGACCGCCTGGGGATCACCGGCGGAAGCTACGGCGGGTTCATGTCCGCGTGGCTCCCGTGCATCGATCCCCGTTTCCGCGCCGCGGCGGCGCTCTCGCCCGTCACCGACTGGTACTCGGAACGGTTCGACAGCAACCTCGGGACGTGGACGGCCGACTTCCTGGGTGGTGATCCCGTCACCCGCGAGGCGCACTACCGCGAACGGAGCCCTGTTTTCGCCGCCGGCTGGAACCGCACCCCGACGCTCCTCACGGCGGGGTCGCGCGACCGGGCCACGCCCACCGGACAGGCGATCGAGTTCCATCACGCCCTCCGGGAGCACGGCGTTCCGACGGAGGTCGTCGTCTATCCACTGGAAGGCCACGGCGTCCGCGACCTGCCGGCGGGGATCGACCTCGCGACCCGCCTGGTGGCCTGGTTCGAGCGGTACATGCCGCCGGGCACGGGCGCTCGATAGTCTTGGGCGCATGACCACCCGCGAAGACCTCGAGCAACTGTCGACGAAAGAGCTCCACGACCGCTCCATCGAGCGCGCCAAGCACCACCTGGACGTGGGGTTCCTCTGGGAGCTGGTGAAGGCCCTCCCGGTCGCGGAGGAAGTGGTCGGCGACGACGAGCGCAGCAAGATCGACATCGCTCGGCCGCTCGCATTGCTCAACGACGTCCTCTACGACTCGGACTCCGGGAAGCTCGGAGAAGCCCTACGCCCGATGTACATCGACTACCTCGAGGAACACGCCGACGGTTGAGCGCCCGCTCCCGTCCTACCGGGACAGTTCCCCGTCCTCGAACGCAAGACGTACCTGATCAGCGCGTCACTCGGACTGGTGTCGAACCGTTCGCAGGCCTACCTCGCCGAGTACATGGATGCGTGGGCGTCCAAGGGCGCTCCCGATCACATATGGATCGAGGACATCTTTCCGCGCATGGCGTCGTTGAAGTCGTCGTTCGCCGAACTGGCGGGCTGCGACGCGGATGAGCTCGCCATCACGACGAACATCTCGGTCGCGCTCGGGACGATCGCATCGTGCTTGGGCTTCTCGGGTGTTCGGCGGCGCGTGATCCTGTCCGAGCTGGACTTCCCGACGGACGGCCACGTGTGGCTCGCGCAGGAGCGGCGGGGCGCCGAGCTCGTCTGGCTGAAGTCGCAGGACGGTCTGACGATCCCGCTGGAGGCGTACGACGCCGCGATCGACGAGCGGACGGCGGTCGTGATGATGAACCGGGTCCTCTACCGATCGAGCGCGATCACGGACGCGAAGACGATCTGCGCGATCGCGGCGCGCTGTCGTTCGTGGACGACTATCACGGCATCGGCATCGTGCCGCTCGACCTGCACGACCTCGGCTGCGACCTGTACACGGCGGGCACGCTCAAGTGGCTCCTCGGCGGACCGGGCACGGCGTTCCTCTACGCGAGACGAGAACTGCTCCCGACGCTGGAGCCGGCCGTCACCGGGTGGTTCGCGACGCGCGAGCCGTTCTCGTTCGACAACCAGCACCTCGACTACCACCCGACGGCTCGGCGGTTGGAGCACGGAACGCCGCCCGCGCCCGTGTTCTTCATCGCGCAGGGTGGGCTCGACATCATCTGCGAGGTCACCCCCAAGAGGATCCGGGAGCGCCAGGGAGACCTAACCGAGCACGTCATCGCCCGCGCGGACGAGGCGGAGCTCCCGGTGCGAACGCCGCGCGATCGCTCGGCCCGCGGCGGCGTCGTCAACGTGGGGGTCGGACCGGAAGCCGGCGCCATCTGCCACGCGCTGCTGGAACGCGACGTCTGCACGGACTATCGCGGCGACGGCCTGCGCATCAGCCCGCATTTCTTCAACGACGAGGCCGACATCGACCGGTGTTTCGAGGAGCTCCGCGACCTGATCTAGTCCGGCCGGGGTTCGTTCGACGGATCGCTCGTCGGTCGGTCGGGAACGTAGTGACGGTCCCCGACGCGATCGAGCCACACGCGCATCAGCCGACCGGTGGATGGATCCCGGAAGACCTCATCGGTGCGTGACCAGTCACCGGCGGGGACCTGCGACTCGCCGTGGCGCCGATAGATGAGCACCACGACGACGAGCAGCACGACGAACGCGGCTATCAGCAGCCATCCCATCGCTAGGCATCCAGCGGAACGACGAGGACCGCGCTGCCGTACGCGACGATCTCGGTCAGCCCCTGACCGATCTCGGACGAGTCGAAGCGCATCGCGATCACCGCGTTCGCACCGAGCAGCCTCGCGTTCTCGATCAGCCGGTCCATCGCGTGGCGCCTGCTGTCCTCGAGGAGTTCGGTGTACTCGGTCACTTCGCCCGCCGCCAGCGCGCGGAACCCTGCCGTGATGCCCTTGGCGATCCCCATGCTCCGCACGACCAGGCCGAACGTGGTTCCGAGATGCCGGTCGACGCGCACGCCGGGCAGGTCGAAGGCGGTGGTGACCGGGATGGCGAGCTGCTGTTCCGTCTCCATGTCGGCGAGTCTACGCCGGTGCCGGAGCTATCTGACCGACACGTGCACGCGCTGCACGAGATCGTTCGCCAGGCCGTGATGATTCCACGGTTCCTCGAGCGCCTGCGCCCGCCCGGTCGCGTCCGTCGCGCGCACCACCAGCTCGTGCTCGCCCGCCGTCGCCATCCAGGGGAACGACCACCGGCGCCAGGCGAACGCGCCCACCGGCTCGTCGAGGGCGGCGACCTGCCAGGTCGCTCCCCCGTCCGTGCTCACGTCCACCCGCGCGACCGCGCCGCTCCCGGACCACGCCCGGCCCTCGAGCATCACCGCAGCGGCATCGACGGTCCTCGTCCGAGCGAAGAAATCCGGGAACCCGGGCGGGATCATCAAGGCGCGCGGGAGCATGCGTTGGATCCGGACGCCCTCGTCCTCCTCGTGCTGCCTGATCTGATAGGCCCACATCTGGTAACCGACGAACGGCTCGCGCACCGCCGTGATGCGCCGCAGCCATTTGACGTTCGTCATCCCGTACCAACCGGGGACGATCAGACGAACCGGGTACCCGTGCTGCGGTGGGAGCGGACGGCCGTCGATCGCGTACGCCAGCAGCACCTCGTCGCGGCTCGCCTCGGCGACCGTCAGGCTCCGCTCGTAGTCCTGCTCGATCCCGCCCTGCGTGCCGTGGTCGGCGCCTTCGAAGACCAGCTCGACGGCGTCGTCCTCGAGGCCCGCCTCGTCCAGCAACGGGCGCAGCGGCGTGCCCGTCCAGCTCGCGGTGCCGACGGCCTCGTACAGCCACGGCTGGCTGAGCGGGCGCGGGTGCAGGCGGGCACGTCCGTTCCCGGCGCACTCCATCGTCACCGGGAGCGTGACGGCTGGTCGCGCCCGCAGCTCATCGATCGACAGGCGGAGCGGCCGCCGCACCCGGCCGCCGATCTCGACGGTCCAGCTCGATCCGTCCGCGACCGGGATGTCGAAATGGATCAGCAGGTAGTGCATCCCGGCCGGGGTCAGGTCGTACCGGAGCGCCTCGAGTGGCATCCCGTGGTTGCGCGCGGCGAGCTGGAGCTCCTCAAGGGTGAACCCGTCGTCCGCGGCGATCCCCGACGGCCGGTCGTCGTTCGGCATCGCTCCTATGTACGCCAGCGAGTCGCGGACGACAACCCCGCCGTCATCGCGCGGAGACCACGCGTCCGGCGCGCACGACCATACGGAGATCGTCGAACGCGGACGGGTCGTCGAGCGGGCTGCGCCCCAGCGCGATCAGGTCGGCAGGCGCGTCGAGGTCGAGAGGCGCTCTGACCATGGCGTGCAGGATCTCCTCGGGCTCGAGCCCGGCGTCTCGGAGCAGGAGCACCTCACGCGTGTGGATGCCGGCGGGGATGGGTCCGTTGCCCAGGTCGGTCCCGTAGATCACGGTGCCGCCGGCCGTGTGGAACCGGCGCAGGTTATCCATCGCGGTGCGGATCGCCGGCGTGTCGCGCCCGAACGAGTGGATGTCGAGCGTGGACACGATCCGCAACCGGGCCGCGGCTGTCTCGATGACGTCGTCCGACAATCGGACCCACGGCGTGTGCGCCAGCTCGTCGACCCCGGCGCCCAACGCCCGCTCGACCTGACCGGCGCCCTGCGCATGCACGGTGACGGGCAGATCGCGCCGATGGGCCTCGTCGCAGATGGCCATGAGCTCGGCATCCGTCGGGGTGGGGCCGGCCTCGGCGTTCAGCGACACCTTGATCGCCGTCGCGCCGCGCGCCGCCATGTCGGCGACCGCCGCGGTGGCGTCATCGGGACCGTCCAGCTCGCGTGCGGTTCCCGCCGGCGCCCAGCCGGCCGTGGTCGGGTAGCCGCCGGGTCCGGTCAGCATCGACCCCGCAGCGCGGATCAGCGGCCCGTTGTACGAGGGCATCTCCGACGCGTCGGCGAGCGAGAAGATCCGTTCCGGCGGCCACGCCAGGTCGCGCACGGCGGTCACCCCTCCCCGCAATACGGCCGCGGGATCGGAGAGCTCGATGTGCACGTGGCGGTCCGCGACCGCCGGCATCACGAACCCGTCGACCATCACCTCTTCATCGGCGTGGCCGATCGTGGTGCCGCGCCCCGCGTACGTGATCCGCCCGCCGTCGCAGACGACCTGGGCGTCCTCGATGAGTCGACCCGGCCCGAGCCACGCGACCGTGGCTCGGATCGAGAGGGTCACGCCACGACCCCGGCTTGCCGGAGCGCCTTCAGCTCCTTGCGGAGGTCGACGACTTCGTCGCGCAACCGGGCCGCGTATTCGAACCGCAGGTCCTTCGCCGCTTCGTGCATCTCGTCCTCGAGCGACATGATGAGGCGCTCCAGCTCCTCGGACGGCATCTCCGGATGCGCCGGACGCTTGCGGCGTTCCTTCTTCGGCGTCGCGGCGGTGGTGTCGCCGCCGAGCGACAACAGGATGTCGGAGACCCGGCGACGGATGGTCTGCGGGTCGATGTTGTTGTCGGTGTTGTACCGGAGCTGGATCTGTCGGCGGCGCTGCGTCTCGCTGATCGCCGACTTCATGGAATCGGTGATGCGATCCGCGTACATCAACACCGTGCCGTCCACGTTGCGCGCCGCACGGCCGATCGTCTGGATCAGCGACGTCTCCGACCGGAGGAAGCCCTCCTTGTCGGCGTCCAGGATCGCGACGAGCGAGACCTCCGGCAGATCGAGTCCTTCGCGCAGCAGGTTGATGCCGACCAGGACGTCGAACTCCCCCAGCCGCAGGTCGCGCAGGATCTCGATCCGTTGCAGCGTGTCCACCTCGGAGTGCAGGTACCGCACCCGGATCCCCATCTCGACGAGGTAGTCGGTGAGGTCCTCGGCCATCTTCTTGGTGAGCGTGGTCACCAGGATGCGCTGATCGTTCTCGGCACGCTTGCGGATCTCCTCGATCAGGTCGTCGACCTGGCCCTTCGTCGGCCTGACCTGCACCTCGGGGTCGATCAGCCCGGTGGGCCGGACGATCTGCTCGACGATCCGCTTCGACAACCGGAGCTCGTAGTTGCCCGGCGTCGCGGACATGAACACGACCTGGTTCACGCGCTCGGTGAACTCGTCGAACCGCAGGGGTCGGTTGTCGATCGCGCTCGGCAGACGGAACCCGTGCTCGACGAGCGTCGACTTCCGCGACAGGTCGCCCTCGTACATCCCGTGGAGCTGCGGCACCGTCACGTGCGACTCGTCGATCACGACCAGGTAGTCGTCGGGGAAGTAATCGAGGAGCGTGTACGGCGCCGTGCCCGGCCCGCGGCCGTCGATGTGGCGGGAGTAGTTCTCGATGCCGCTGCAGAACCCGACCTCGCGCATCATCTCCAGGTCGTACGACGTGCGCATGCGGAGCCGCTCGGCTTCGAGCAGCTTGCCTTGATCGTTCAGCTCGGCGAGCCGCTGGTGGAGCTCTTCCTCGATCGTGCCGAGCGCGCGCTTCATCCGCTCGTCGCTCGCCACGTAGTGGGAGGCGGGGAAGATGGTCGTCTCGGTGAGCTCGCCCACGATCTCACCCGTGAGCGGGTCGAACTGCGTGACCCGCTGGACGGTGTCGCCCCACCACTCGATACGCGTCCCGATCTGCTCGTACGGCGGGAACACCTCGAGCGTGTCGCCGGTCACCCGGAACGTCCCACGGGCGCGGCTGACCTGGTTCCGTTGGTACTGGATGTCGACGAGCCGCTGCATCGCGAACTCGAGCGGGATCTCGGTTCCTTTATAAGGACGCAGGATCTGCCCCTCGTACTCCTCGGGCGAGCCCAAGCCGTAGATGCAGGACACGCTCGCCACGATGAGCACGTCGCGCCGAGACAGCAGGGCCGCGGTCGCAGCATGCCGGAGGCGCTCGATCTCGTCGTTCACCGACGAGTCCTTCTCGATGTACGTGTCCGTCTGCGGGATGTACGCCTCGGGCTGGTAGTAGTCGTAGTAGCTGACGAAGTATTCGACCGCGTTGTCCGGGAAGACCTCCCGGAACTCGTTGGCCAGCTGGGCTCCCAGGGACTTGTTGGGCGCGATCACCAGGGTCGGACGCTGGACTGCCTCGACCACGTGCGCGATCGTGAACGTCTTGCCGGTACCGGTCGCGCCCAGGAGCGTGAGGTGCGGCTCCCCTGCTTGAACGCCCTCGGTGAGTTGGGTGATCGCCTCCGGCTGGTCTCCGGCGGGCTTGAAGTCGGCGGTGATACGGAACGGGGGCACCGAGCGATTGTAGGTCCCCCCGCCGACACGCAGGGACCGTGGGAGTTAGGGGCCGCAACGCTCCAGCGAGAGCGGCACCACCGGGCCGGTGCCGCCGCCGCTGAACCGATCGCCGACCGCCAGCATCCGGCCGGTCGCCGCCGAGATCCCCCAGAGGTGGTTATCGCTCGGGCCCTTGTTCGCGCTCTCCACGACCGTCCAGCCCGTGCCGTCCCAATGCTCGACCAAGGTGCGGCCGGCGTTGACCTGGCGATCGACGCTGCCTCCCGCCGCCCAGACGTCGTCGGTGGCGATCGCGACCACGCTCGCCAGGTCCGCGTTCCCTCCAGGTGTCGGGCTCATGACGACCGACCATGCCGTGCCGTCCCAATGCATGGTGAGCGTGTGCAGCCCTCGCACACCCACGGCCCACACGTCGTCGGGAGCGACGGCGGCCACGGACACGAGGTCGTTCGACGCCTTCGCGGGGCCGGCGTTCGGGCTCTTCACCCGGTGCCACGCCGTGCCGTCCCAATGCAGAGTCAGCGTCCGGTCGTCGAACGCCTTCGTGAACCAGGTGCCGACGGCCCAAACGTCATCGGGCGCCACGGCGGCGACTGCGGACAGCGAGTTGGGGAACGGCCCCTTGTTCGGGCTCGGCACGATCGACCATGCCGTGCCGTCCCAGTGTTCGATCAGCGTGAGGCTCGGGCCACCGTTCGCGTACGCGCCGACGGCCCAGACGTCATCGGCCGCGATCGCAGCGACGCCGCTGAGCTCTCCGTTCGCAGGATGACCGGCGTTGGCGGACGTCACGCGCGTCCAGGCCATGCCGTCCCAGCGCTCCACGAACGTCCTCGCGAGGTTGTTCGCCCCGAACCCGTAGCCGACGGCCCACGCGTCGGTCGTCGTGTGCGCATCGACCCCCGACAGGAGGCTCTGGGTCATGGTGGGGTCTTCCTCGGCCGACCAGACGGCCCACGCCGCGCCGTCGTGGTGCTCGATCAGCGGATGCGTGTCCTGGTCAGTCGGGTCGAACCGATGGCCCACCGCCCACGCGTCGGTCGATGACGTGGCGGCCGCGCCGGCGAGACCGCCGGAGCCCGAGATCGCGGGCATCGGTGCGGCCGTCCATGCGGGTCCGCACGCCGGAGCGACGGAGGCACGTCCCACCGCCCCTGACGCGCCGACACCGAGGATGAGCACCGATGCCGAGATGATCGAGAGCCATGTCGCTACCCGACGACCCATGACCCTGCTCCCCTCGCTCAAAGACGGCCCGCGGCGATGATGCGCTGCAGGAATTGCTTCGTCCGCTCCTCCCGCGGCGCGCTGAAGATCTGCGCGGGCGGACCCTCCTCCAGGATGACCCCTTCGTCCAGGAAACACACACGGCTCGCGCTGTCCTTCGCGAACCCCATCTCGTGGGTCGCGATCAGCATGGTCATCCCGCCCGCCGCCAGCTCACGGATCACGTCGAGCACCTCGGCGACCAGCTCGGGGTCGAGCGCGCTCGTTACCTCGTCCAACAGCATGATGTCGGGCTGCATGGCGAGCGCGCGGACGATCGCCACACGCTGTTGCTGCCCGCCCGAGAGACGATCCGGGTACTCGTCCGCCTTGTCCGCCAACCCGAACCGGTCGAGCAGCTGTCGTGCGCGCTCGTCAGCTTCGTCCGCGGAGAGCCGGAGCACCTTCCTGGGCGCCAGCGTCACGTTCCGCACCACAGTCATGTGCGGGAACAGGTTGAACGACTGGAAGACGATGCCGATCTGGCGCCGGACCGCGTTCGTGTCGACACCCGCCGCCGTGATGTCGACACCGTGCACCACGATCCGGCCCCCGTCGAGCGGCTCCAGCAGATTGATGCACCGCAGGAGCGTCGACTTCCCGGAGCCTGAGGCGCCGATCAGACAGATCACGTCGTGATCGGCGACTTCGAGGTGGACCCCGCGCAACACCTCGAGCTCGCCGAACCGCTTGTGGACGCCGTCGATCCTGATGGCCTCGCTCATACCATCGCCCCCGCTTGCCGCTTCTCGCGCTGACGGGCGACCACCCAGTCCGTGAAGCGCGTCAACGGGATCGTGATCACCAGGAAGCACAGCGCGACGCCCACGATCGGCGTGAAGTTGAAGTCGGCGGCCTGATAGATCTGTCCTTGCAAGAAGGCCTCGGGATAGGCGCCCGCGACGATGGCGATCAAGGCGGTGTCCTTCTGGAGGGCGATGAAGTCGTTCAACAGTGGCGGTATCACCCGGCGGATCGCCTGCGGGACGATGACGAACCGGAGCGTCTGGACACGGCTGAGGCCGAGCGACCGGGCCGCCGCCGTCTGGCTCGGATGCACCGACTCGATCCCGGCTCGGTAGACCTCGGCGACGTACGCCGAGTAACTCAGGATCAACCCCACCATGCCCCAGAAGATCGGGGAGTTCGGCACGCCGGGGAGCTGCAGCGACGGGACCCCGAAGCCCAAGAGGTAGATCACCAGGATCGTCGGGATCCCGCGGAACACGTCGACGTAGACGGTGGCCATCGCCCGGATCGGGAAGAACACCGGTCCTCGGAGCGATCGCATCACGGCCAGCAACAGCGCCAGCACCAGGATGATGGGCTCGGCGATCAGGAAGTACGCGATGTTCCGCAGGAACGCGCGTGCGATGTCCGGGAACGAGTGACGGAACTCCTCGCCATCCAAGAACGCCTGCTTCAACGTCGGCCAGTTCGGGGAGCGCAGGATGAAGAAGACGATCAGCGAGACGACGACGAGCGTGCTGACCGTGGCGATCGCGACGCCGCGGCTACCTTCGGCTCGTCCGGCGCCGAGGATCTTCGACGCACGGCCCTCGGGGTCGAGCCGCGGATCGCCGGGCTGGAAGTCGGCGAGCCCCGGCCCCCCGCCCGCCCCCGACATGTGTCCTCTCAGCTACGGCGTGAAGACGGGGACCGTTCCCACGTTCGTCTTCTCGGAGAGCCACTTGGTCGTGATCGCCTGGAGCTGACCGTCCGCCTTGAGCTCGGCGAGCGCCATGTTCACGCATGCCGTGAGCGGGCTGCCCTTCTGCAGGGCGATGGATACGTGGTCGGTCTTCCCCCCCGCCTGCGGCGAGAACTGCCCCACGACCGTGCTGTTCTTGACCTCCTGCACGTACGGGTCGGCCATGTAGAGCGCCGTCGGGAGATCGACGATCAGCCCATCGACCTGGCCGGCGTTCACGGCGGCGACGGCGAGCGACAGCGTTTGATAGGCAGCCGGCTTCGCGCCGATCACGTCCGTGATGAACGAATAGCTCGTGGTCCCGATCGGCGCGGCGAGCGTGTAGCTCTTCAGGTCGGCGGTGGACGTCGCACTCGTGATCGGCGTGCCCTTCTGGGCGACGAGCGCCTGGTTCACGTCCCAGTAGCTGTCGGACAGGTCCACCGCCTCGGCGCGCTTCGCCGAGTACGAGATCTGCTCGATCGCGAAATCCCATTGCTTCGTGCCGGGTGCGTACGTCGTGGTGAAGGGGGCAACGACCCACGTCACCTGATCGGGGCCGAACCCGAGCTTGTCGGCGACCGCGTACGTGACGGCGCTCTCGAACCCCTTGCCGGTGCTCGGGTCGTTGAGCTTCCACTGCGAGCCGTTCGTGGTGCCGCCCTCGAAGTACGGCGGGTAGGCGGGGTTGTCGGTGCCGACCGTCAGGGTGCCCGGCGTGGTGAGCGTGACGCTCTGCGCGCAATCGGCGGCGGTCTGGGCGGCCGTCGGCGACGACGTCGCGCCGGTCGGCCCGGACGAACCAGTCGCGCCGGCGCCCGTGTCGTTGTTTGAGCCGCACGCCGCCGCGATGAACCCCATCGCGACGAGCCCGATCAGGAACTTCCGCATCGCCAAACCCCCTCGGTCACCTGCAGAGATGACGGACCGCAGACGTCCCCGGCCCGAGCGCGGAGCCTAGCACAGCCCTTTCACTTGCGAGGTTCCCAGCTGAAGTAGCGGGCCGCGAGCACGAGCCCGGCGACACCCCAGAGCGCGATCACGAGCAGATCGCTCCACTGGAAGACGAACGCGCGCTGCAACCCCACGGGCGTCTGCACCAAGACCTTGCTGAGGTAGGCGGAACGCATCGCGTCCGCGAAGTGCTTCACCGGGAAGACGTTCCCGATGAACACGATCCACTGCGGGGTCCGGTCGTCGAGCGGGAAGAAGATCCCGGACAGGAACAGCAGCGGCAGGATCGCCGCGTTCACGATCGGTGGGGCCGCGTCGGCGTTCGGGATCGCCCCGGTGAGCGCGAGCGCGAGGGCGGCGAACGACAACGCGCCCACCAGGAACGTCACGACGAACTCCAGGAGCGCGGTCCCCATCGGGAAGGTCCCGTTGTAGAAGGCCCACCCGAACACCAGCGTGACGACGACCAGGATCGCGCCGACGATCATCGAGTGGATCACGCGGCCCGACAGGTACGACCACCCGGGGAGCGGCGTTCCTCGTGTCCGCTTGAGGATCCCCGCGTCGCGGTTGAAGCACACGCTGATCGCGATGTTGGTGAAGCAGGCTGAGATGACCCCGAACGTCGCCATCGCGACGACGTAGTACGTGGTCTGCCTGAGGTCCGTCCCCTTGATGCGGACGTCGCCCCCGCCCAGCAGCGCGGTGAAGATCACCAGGAACATCAGCGGGAACGCGAACGTGAAGAACGCCGACGCCGGGTTTCGCCAGAACGACTTGTTCGTGAACCGGACCTGCCGGAGCGTCAGGCCGGCCGCGCTCATTCCGTCCCCCGCTCTCCGCCGGTGAGCTTGAGGTAGACGTCCTCCAACGTGGGTTGTGTGACCTCCACGCGCTCGAACCGCGTGCCGTGATCGAGCGCCCAGGTCGTCAGCTCGTGCAGCGCTTTCGTTGGATCGTCCACATGAACCTCGAACGTCCCGTCGGTCGTGGCGACCTGGCCCATCGGCGGCCCTCCATCGACCTCACCGGCGAGGCGGAACCGGATCACCGTCTGCATCGTGTCGCGGCCCCCCAGGGTCGAAGGTGGACCCTCGGCGACGATCTCCCCGTGCGAGATCACGGCGACCCGCCCGGCGAGGAACTGAGCCTCGTCCATGAAGTGCGTGGTGAGGAACACGGTCTTCCCCAGGGCGGTCAGGCCCTTGACCATGTCCCACGCGTGGCGACGGGCGCTCGGATCGAAGCCGGTGGTCGGCTCGTCGAGGAACAGGAGCTCGGGGTCTCCCGCCAGACCGATGGCCACGTCGAGCCGGCGTTGTTGGCCCCCCGAAAGTTTGTCCACTCGCGCGTCCCGCTTCTCTTCGAGTCCCACCACGTGGATCACCTCGTCGATATCACGTGGCTTCGGGTAGTAGCCCGCGTAGAGCTCCACGGTTTCGCGGACGGTGAGGTACGGATCGACCCCGGTCGACTGCAGGACGATCCCGATCCGCCGCTTGAGGTCGAGCTCCCGCTTCGCCGGGTCATGACCGAGGACGTCCACGTCCCCGGCGGTCCGTTCCCGGAAGCCCTCGAGGATCTCAGCGGTCGTCGTCTTTCCCGCGCCGTTCGGTCCGAGGAGCGCGAAGACCTCGCCACGATCGACGTGGAGATCGATCCCGGCCACCGCCTCGAGATCCCCATAGGACTTGCGCAGCCCCTTGACGTCGATCACCCGGTCGCTCACGTCGCCCACCCTATGAGCGGCCGGGTGCTACGACAAGCGCGCGTCGTCCGTCGGGAAGCCGAGCCGCTTATCGACGACGTTGCGCAACGTCGCACCGCGCAGGTACCGGCGAACGTTGTCGTAGAACACCTCGGCGAAATCCGCCTCCCATCCCTCCACGTCGCCCGACATGTGCGGACACATGATGACGTTTTCCATATCCCAGAGCGGACTGTCGGCGGGCAGCGGCTCCTCTTCGAAGACGTCGAGCGCCGCACCGGCGATCCCGCCGGATGCCAGCGCGTCGACCAGCGCGGCCTCGACCACCGTCGCACCCCGGCCGACGTTCACGAACCGCGCCGTCGTCTTCATGGCGGCGAACGCCGCCGCGTCGAACACGTGGCGCGTCTGCGGCGTCAACGGCATGGTGTCGATCACGTAGTCGGCGTCGGCGAGCGCCGCATGCAGCTCGCCGCCACCCCGGATGACCTCGAACAGGTCGTCTCCGGCCCGCCCGGCGCGCCCCACCGCCTCGACCTGCATCCCGAGCCCGTCGCGGAGCGCGCGAGCGATCGCCCGGCCGATCGGACCGGGACCCACGATGAGGACGCGGCGCCCCGCCAGCCGTTCCATCTGGTGGAGCTCCCAGCTGTGAGCGCGCTGCCGGTCGAACATCGGACGGAACCCCTTCGCCATCGCGACCACGAACCCGACCACGGTCTCGGCGATCGGCCCGTCCGCGGCGCCGCGCGCGTTCGTCAAGGGCACGTCGCTCTCGACGAGCGCGGGGAACAGCAGCCGGTTGATCCCGACGTTCGACGCCGCTACCCACTTCACGTTGCTCCCCCGGGGCCAGACTGCCTCGAGGTCCTCGCGCTCGCCCCACCAGGTGTAGACGATCTCGGCGTCGCCGATCTCCCGCTCCAGCGACGCACGGTCGGGCGCGTACCGCAGCTCGACGTCGCCGGCGATCGCGTCGATGCCGGGAGGCGGTTCCTCGGCTGTCGTCCCCATGACGACCACCACCGGTTTCGCTCGCGTCCCCTCGCTCACAACGGCTTCCTGCTGGAGAAGCCGGCGTGATGCTCGTGGTACCACGCGACCTCGTCCTCACCCAGTCGCCAGCACAAGAAGACCGGGCGACCGTCGATCTCGCCCGGGAAGTCCACCAATCCCGTCTCCGGGTCGCGGAGCAGGATCCCTCGCTCCGAGAGGTAGATCACCTCGGCTTTCACGGTCCCCTGCGCCTCGAACCAGTCGCTCCCCGCCACACCTCCTCCGTCCGCGGCCACGGCCGCGGTCGATCCGCTCGCTCGATCGGATCAACGCCCGGCGGGCATCCCGCAGCCGCGGCAACCGCTCGCGCAGTGCGACCAGCTCCGCGTTCGCCTCCGCGGGCGTGAACCGGCGCTCGGCCTCACCCATCGAGAACCCCGGGCAGATCCGCCAGGTCCGTGATGCGGGCGCCGACGTGATCCGCGTGCCGCTGCCTCCGGTCGATCAGGACCGGGAACATGCCCAGTGCCGCGGGAGGATCCACGTCGAACTCGGGGATGTCGCCGACGTATACGACCTCCTTGGCCTCGACCGACGCTCGGGAGAGCGCGAGCTCGTAGATCCGCGGATCTGGCTTCTCGATGCCCTCGATCCCCGATATCACCCGTACGTCGAACAGGTCACGGACGTCGAGGTCGACGAGGAGGTCATCGAGCCAGGCCTCGAAGTTCGACACGATCCCCAAGAGGTACCCGTCTGCGGCGAGTCGCGAGAGGACGGGAGCCACATCGCCGTAGAGCGCGTAGTTGGAGCGGTTGGTGAACGTTCGATACAGAGTCTCGCGCAAGCCATCTTCAGTGGGCAGGTCGAGCGCGCCCAACATCAGGTCGTAGACCGATACCCAGAAGGCGCGCGATCGCTCGGGGCTGGTGGTCCAGAGCTTGTTCTCGCTCGCCGCGCGAGAGAACCCATCGGTCACGGCCACGGATGCGTCACGGACCGCGGAGGCCGTCACCGGATGACCGGCGTTCGTCACAACATCGGCGAACAGCTCCGGGAACGACGGCGCGGTGTCGACGAGCGTCCCGCCGACATCGAAGAAGACCGCTCGATATCTCACCGGGCGGATGATACCGAGGCGTCGACGGCCGACCGCTTCATCGAGCTACCGCTGCACGCTTGGCGAGGTCGGTCCACAAGCGATCCACCTGAGGGATCAGTCGCTCGGGCTCGCCGTCGTTGTCGAGCAGCACGTCGGCCACGCGTGCGCGCTCCTCGTCCGTGATCTGTGCGGCGACACGGGCTCGAACCTCCTCGGCCGTCATCCCGCGGTCCCGCATCAGGCGTTCGATGCGCCTGTCCACGTCGGCGACGACCACGACGACGACGTCGAATCCTTCGGCCATGCCGCGTTCAGCCAGCAGCGGAACCGCGTACACGATCACGTCGTCGGTATCGCGGTACGGCTCGACCGACTCGACGAGCAGCCGCGCGACTTCCGGATGGACGATCGATTCGAGCTCACGCAGACGTGACGGATCCGCGAACACGACGTTTCCCAGCGTCGCGCGATCGATGCCGCCGTCCGGACCGAGGATGTCGCGACCGAACGTCTCGACGACTCGATCGAACCCGGACGTACCCGGCGCGACGGCGCGCCGGGCAAGGTCGTCCGCATCGATCACGACCGCCCCCCGCTCGGCCAGGAGTTCGGCGACGGTCGACTTCCCCGAGCCGATCCCCCCAGTCAGACCGACCAGCAGCATGTCGCGGGCCCCGGCTCCTTCGGAGCCGGTTTCCCTACTCGGCGCGACCCTCGCGTCGCTTCAGGTCCTCGAGGATCGCTTCGAGCGACACCTCGTCGGGAGTCTCGGGTTCGGGCTCGGCTGCGGCCTCCGGCTCAGGCTCGGCTGCGGCCTCCGGCGCCGGTTCCGGTTCGGCGACCGCTTCCTCGATCGCAGCGGGCGCTTCTTCGACCGGGACTTCGACCGGGACTTCGACCGGGACTTCGACCGGGACTTCGACCGCCGCCGCGGGTGCTGCCAGCTCGGACGTGTCGGCCGATGCCGACACCTCGGCCAGCGCATCCATCGCCGCCTCGGTCGCGGACTCGGCGTCGGTCTGCGCCTCCGCGGTCGCCTCCGCCTCGGCCACCGCATCCAAGATCGCTTGCGGGACTTCGAGCTTCGCCGGAGCCATCTCGGGCTCTCCGGCAGGCGCCGCGGGTGCCGCTTCCTTCTCCACCTCGATCTCGGTGCCACGCGGCTTCTCCGTCACCTGCCGCATCGACAGGCTGACGCGACGGCGCGGGACGTCGACGTCGATCACCTTCGCGCGGACCTCATCGCCCACGGACAGCACGGACTCGGGAGTGTCGACGTGCTCGTGGCTGAGCTCGGAGATGTGCACCAAGCCTTCGATCCCCGGAGCCACGCGGACGAACGCGCCGAACGGCACGAGCTTCGTGACCTGACCCTCGATGATCTCGCCGGCCTGGTACCGCCGCTCGAACTCCTTCCAGGGGTCCTCTTGGGTGGCCTTGAGCGAGAGCGAGACGCGCTCGCGCTCGAGGTCCACGTCGAGGACTTCGACCTCGACCTCCTGGCCGACCGTGACGACCTCGCCCGGATGATCGACGTGCTTCCAGGACAGCTCGGAGACGTGCACCAAGCCATCGACGCCGCCCAGGTCGACGAACGCGCCGAAGTTCACGATGGAGCTGACGGTGCCCTTGCGACGCTCGCCCTTGGTGAGTCCCTCGAGGAACTTCTTGCGACCCTCGGACTGCGACTCCTCCAGGAACGCGCGACGAGAGAGCACGACGTTGTTGCGGTTGCGGTCGAGCTCGATGATCTTCGCCTCGAGGTCCTGACCGACGAACGGATGCAGATCGCGCACGCGACGCAGGTCGACGAGCGACGCCGGCAGGAATCCACGCAAACCGATGTCGAGGATCAGGCCACCCTTGACGACCTCGATGACGGGACCGGTGATGGTCTCGCCGGACCGCATGACCTCCTCGATGCGGCCCCACGCGCGCTCGTACTGCGCGCGCTTCTTGGACAGGATCAGGCGGCCTTCCTTGTCTTCCTTCTGCAGGACCAACGCTTCGATCTTGTCGCCGACCTTCACGACCTCGTTCGGATCGACGTCGTGGCGGATCGAGAGCTCCTTGCTCGGGATCACGCCCTCCGACTTGTAGCCGATGTCCAGCAGGACCTCGTCCCGATCGATCTTGACGACCGTGCCCTCCACGATGTCTCCATCGTTGAAGTCACGGAGCGACTCCTCCATGGCGACGATGAGCTCTTCCGGCGTCAGGTCGCGCTCAGGCGCCGCAGCCGTTTCGGTGGTGTCTATGGGAACCAACCCCTTCCGCGCACGGGGCGCGCACCGAACCGGCATGTGAGATTTACCGTGGTGCTGCTGCGCCTCGCGGCTCAGGGATGGTAGTGGCGCGCCGGAGCCCCCGTCAACGACGGGCCCGGCGAAACGCGCAGGTCAGTGGCCTTCGGGGGCCGCCTCGGCCCAGTTCGCGCCCCAGCCGATGTCGGCGCGGAGGGCGACGTCAAGCTCGACCGCGCTCTCCATCCGCTCCTTGACGAGCGCCGCCGCCTCTTCCACGTGGGCCCCGGCGACCTCAAAGACCAGCTCGTCGTGCACCGTGAGGAGCATGTGCAGGTCGAGCTCCGGACGCTCGAGGACCCCGCGCTCCACGTTGATCATCGCGACCTTGAACACGTCGCTGGCGCTTCCCTGGATCGGCGCGTTGAGCGCCTGGCGCCGTCCCAGGTCGCGCACGCGCGGGTTCGCCGCCTGGAGCTCGGGGATGTAGCGACGACGGCCCAGCAACGTCTCGGTGTAGCCGTCGACCGTCGCGTGATCCACCTGCCGGTCGAGGTATTCGCGGATCTTCGGGAAGCTCGCGAAGTACGCGTCCATGATCTCCTGCGCCTCGTCCGGCGCGATGTCTAGACGCGACGCGAGGCCCCACGCGTTCATGCCGTACGCGAGACCGTAGTTCACCATCTTCGCCCGCGACCGCAGCGCCGGATCGACCTGGTCCTGCGGCAGGCTGAAGACGCGCGCTGCCGTCGCGGTGTGGATGTCGTGTCCGGTCGCGAACGCCTCGCGCAGCCCTTCATCTCCGGAGAGATGCGCGAGGATCCGGAGCTCGATCTGCGAATAGTCCGCGGCGAGCAACACCTGGCCCTCGCCGCCCGGGACGAACGCCCGGCGGATCTGCCTGCCGAGCTCCGTGCGGACCGGGATGTTCTGCAGGTTCGGGTTCGAGGACGACAGCCGTCCGGTCGCCGCCACCGCCTGGTTGAACGACGTGTGGATGCGGCCGTCGCGCGTATCCACCAGCCGCGGCAACGCCTCGAGGTAGGTGGAGTTCAGCTTGTCCAGCTCACGCCAATCGAGCAGCGCGTCCACGACGGGATGATCGCGCAGCTTCTCGAGCACGCTCGCATCCGTGGACAGCTGACCCTTCGGCGTGCGCTTGCCGGGCGAGAGCCCCAGCTTCTCGTACAGGATCACGCGGAGCTGCGGCGGCGAGTTCAGGTTGAACTCCTCACCCACCTCCCGGTAGATCTCAGCCTGCAGCTCCGCCATGCGGCCGCGCACGTCGGCGCCCATCCCCTCGAGGTAGTCGACGTCGAGCGCCACACCCCGTTGCTCCATCCGGCCGAGGACGGAGGCGAGCGGCATCTCGACCGTCTCGAGCAGGTCGCGAAGGCCCTGCTTGTCGATCTGCTCCTCCATCACCGGCGCGAGCAATGCGATCGCGGCCGCCTCGGCGGCGACCGTGCGCCATCCGGCGTCGCTGAACAGCTGACCTTCCTCTTGCTCCTCGACCTGACCGAGGACATCGGCTCCCAGGTACTTCTCGCTCAACGAGCGCAACGGATACTCGGCGGCGGCGGGATCGAGCAGGTAGCCGGCGAGGAACGTGTCGAACACCACCCCTGCGACCTCGATGCCCGAAGCGAACGCGCTCCGTTCCAGCTCCTTCGCGTCGTGGGTCCACTTCGGCGCATCTGGCGATGCCAGCGCGTCTGCCACCGGCCCCAGCGCGGCCAACGGAGCGAACGCGGCTTGCGCTCCGCCGGGCGATGCAGCGGCACCGCGCACCTCGCGCAGGTCGGCGTCGAGCCTGATCCCCTTCGGTGCGTCCGACGCGATCATCGCCGCGAGCTCATCGGCCGAGACTTCGCGGAGATCCAGCTCCGTGACCTCGACCTTGGGCTTCATGACGCCGACCTCGTTCAACCGGTCGAGCAGGGAACGGAACTCCAGGGACGTGAACAGCCGGCGCACCTCCGCGGGATCCCACTCCCCCATGACACAGTCCTGGGGACCGATGTCGAGCGGCAGGTCGGTGACGATCCGCGCCAGCTCCTTGTTCAGGGTCAGTTGCGCCGCCGACGCCAGCACGTTGTCCTTCAGCTTCCCGCGGAGCTCGTCCGCGTGCTCGAGCAGCGCCTCGACCGAGCCGTACTCCTGGATCAGCTTCGTGGCGGTCTTCTCCCCCACCCCGGGAACACCGGGGATGTTGTCCGACGGGTCGCCCTTCAACGCGACGTACTCCAGGTACTTCGAGGGCGGCACGCCGAAGCGTTCCTCCACGCCGGCCTCGTCGTATAGGACGATGTCGGAGATCCCGCGGCGGTTGAACATCACCTGGATCCCCGGGCGCACGAGCTGGAAGAAGTCGCGATCCGCCGTCACGATCACCGCATCCATGCCCTGCTCGGCGGCACGCACGGCGAGGGTGCCGATGGCGTCGTCGGCCTCGTGGTCGACGACCCGAACCATGGGAACGTGAAGCGTGTCGAGCACCTCGTCGATCAACCCGAGCTGCGACGTGAAGTCTGTGGGGGTCTCGGCTCGACCCGCCTTGTAGTCCGCGTACTTCTCCAGCCGGACGGTCGGCCTGCCCAGGTCGAACGCCACCGCGAGGAAGTCGGGCCGTTCGTCGCCGAGCAGCTTGATCAACATCGACGTGAACCCGTAGACCGCGTTCGTGACCTGTCCGGTGCTGGTGGCAAGCGTCGCGGGAAGCGCGAAGTACGCGCGGTACGCGAGCGAGTGCCCGTCCAGCAGGAAGATCCGTTCGCGGCCGTCGCGCGGGGGGGTGGACGTCACGCGGCGGATTCTAGTCGTCGCCGACGACGCCACCGTCCGGGCCGGATCCGCGCGGAGCCGATGATTCGGTACCGAACGAGGTTGACCCGAATCCGATCTATTAGATAGGGTTCAGCCTACGGTTAGGTCGAACGAAGAGGAATGGATCGCGCGTGCTGCCCACGTTCATCATCGGACTCCGAGAGGGCATCGAGGCCTCGCTCATCATCGGGATCATCGCCGCGTTCCTGATCCAGCGAGGTGACCGGAAGTCCCTGCGACCGATGTGGTACGGGGTCGCCCTCGCGGTGGCGCTGTGCCTGGCGGTGGCGGCGATCTTGGAGGCCGTCGACCGGGCGCTCCCTCACAAGCAACAGGAGGGGCTCGAAACGGTATTGGCCCTGGTCGCAGTCGTCGGCGTCACCTACATGGTCGTGTGGATGAAGCGTCACTCTCGGGAGCTGAAGGGATCGCTGGAGCGGAGCGCCGAATCTGCCCTCGTGCTCGGATCGGCATGGGCGCTTATCGGCATGGCCTTCTTCGCGGTCCTGCGGGAAGGGCTCGAGACCGCGGTCTTCCTCCTCGCCGTGTTCGGCAACTCCACCAACCCCGCCGCCACGGGAACAGGAGCGGCCCTGGGTATCGCCGTCGCCGTCGGCCTGGGGTTCGCCATCTACAAGGGCGGAGTGCGGATCAACCTGGCGCGATTCTTCCGGTTCACCGGCTTCGTGTTGGTGCTCGTCGCCGCCGGGTTATTGGCGACCGCGGTTCACACCGCGCACGAGGCCGGATGGATCGCCGTCCTCCAGGCGCATGCGTTCGACCTTCGCTGGCTGGTCGCGCCCGGGTCCGTCCGAGCCGCGTTGCTGACCGGCATGCTGGGCCTCCAACCGATCCCCACCGTCGGCGAGACGGTCGTCTGGCTCCTCTACGCGGTCCCGATGGGGCTGTACGTGCTCTGGCCGGCTCGGCGTCCCGCGGAGACCGAACGCAGCCCCGAACCGATCGGCGCGACGTCGTGAGCATGCGCATGCGGCTCCTCGCGTTGATCGGGGCACTCGCGCTCGCCGCGACCTCATGTGGCGGTTCAGGGTCGGGAAGCGGGGCGACCGGCGACATCACCGTCACCATGAAGGATTTCGCGATCGACGCGACACCCGGAACGTTCGACGCCGGCAACGTCTCGTTCGCGATCCACAACGCCGGACCGAGTGCGCATGAGTTCGTGATCATCCGAACCGACGACGCGCCCGATGCGTTGCCGGTCGAGAACGGCGAGATCCCCGAGGATCAGATCGACCTCGTCGATGAGGCGGAAGACATCGCGCCGGGCACCGACACGTCGCTCAGCGTGAGCCTCACCGCAGGCTCATACGTCTTGGTGTGCAACCTTCCCTCGCACTACGCGGCGGGGATGCACGCGGCGTTCACCGTCACGTGAACCTGTCACTCTTTCTTGCGACAGCACGCGACAACGCTCACCTGCGGCTCTACCCGAGAATGCTTGCGCGCAAGAGATCCTGGGCGAGTTGACAGCCCTCAACCTCCAGTCTATCTTTCGCTCCGGTCCCGCGCTGGCCGGGCTCGGTCCGGAAACGGATCGGGGTTAGGTCGCTCGGGACCACTGCGTGACGGGCCGCGTCGCTCGTGTGGATCACTCGCGTATGGGGAAGGCGCGAGGGGTTCGCCGAGAGGCGCGGCCCGTCTCTCACTCCGGCGCAGCCGCTCTCGAAGGACGTGCGTTACAGCACCGCCTCGAGGAACTTGCGCGTTTCGGGGTTCTGCGTGTGGTTGAAGAGTTGATCCGGCGGACCCTGTTCCAGGATCACACCCTCGTGGAAGAACATCATCCGGTTGGCGACTTCACGCGCGAATCCCATCTCGTGCGTCACGACCATCATCGTCATGTGGAGGTCGGTAGCGAGCGACTTCATGACCGCAAGGACCTCGCCGATCAGCTCCGGATCGAGCGCCGACGTCGGTTCGTCGAACAGCATGACCTTCGGCTCCATCGCGAGCGCGCGGGCTATCGCGACCCGCTGCTGCTGACCGCCCGACAGGCGGATCGGATACTCGTCGGCCTTGTCCCCGAGCCCGACCTTCGCGAGCAGCTCCAAACCGATCGCTCGCGCGTCGTGCTCGGGTGTGTTCTTGACCGTGATGGGCCCCTCCATCACGTTCTCGATCGTCGTCATGTGCGGGAACAGGTTGAACTGCTGGAACACCATGCCGGCGCGGATGCGGAGCTGGCGGATGTGGTCCCGTTGCATCTTGGTCCGGTGCCCTCCCACCAACCGGATGCCGTCGACCTCGATGGTCCCGGACGTCGGATCCTCAAGGAAGTTGATGCACCGGAGCAACGTGCTCTTGCCGGATCCCGAGCGGCCGAAGATGACCACGACCTCGCCCTTGTGGACCTCCATGTTGATGCCCTTGAGCACCTCGAGATGGCCGAAGGATTTGTGCAGGTCGCCCACCCGGACGACGACCTCCCCGTTCTGCCCGATCACCGCGACTCCGTCTCGTCGTCCGGCGTGGGCATCTCGATCAAGCCCGCAGAACCTCCAGGTCCGCCGCCTGAACCCGGCATGTACGTGACCCCGTGTTGCGCGAGGGGGGCTCCGACCTGGGCTCCCTTCGAAGTGACCTTGGATGCGGGGGCGCCGCTCCCCCCTCGGACGTACCCCTTGCTGACGCGGGTCTCGAGCTTCCGCTGGAAGAACGTGAAGATCGCCGTCAGGGCCCAGTAGCAGGCCGCCGCCACGAGCAAGGCCTCCATGTTCTTGAAGGCAGCTCGCCCGAGCAGCGTCGCCCGGCGGAACGGATCGGACCAGAAGATGGCCGCTCCCAGGAACGACAGCAACGCCGTGTCCTTCATCATCGCGATGAACTCGTTGCCGGTCGGCGGGATGATCACGCGCAGCGCCTGCGGAAGCACGATCCGCCGCATCTTCTGCCGGTAGGTCATCCCCAACGCCTCCGCGGCCTCGGACTGGCCGTGGGAGACCGATTGGATACCGGCGCGGAAGATCTCCGTCATGTATGCCCCGTAGTTCAACGACAACCCGACGATGCCCGCCATCACCGGAGAAAGGAGCGTGACCGTGACGATCCAACCTCGGTATGGATCCGCGAAACGCGGCGCGAGGTTCTGCCCGATCTGCGGCAGGGCGAGATAGATCAGGAACAGCTGCACGATCAACGGCGTGCCTCGGAAGAACGATGTGTAGAAACCGGTGACGCCGTAGGCGATCGGGTTCTTGGAGAGTCGCCCGAGCGCACCGAACGTCGCCAGGATCACGGCTCCGACGATCGCGATGAAGGAAACGAAGATCGTGACCCAGATGCCCTTGATGATGAACACCCAGTTGTCCCGCATCCACTGCGTGTCGAAACCCGCCGCGGCGAAGATCGCGGCGAGGATCAGGAAGATCACCAGCCAGACCACCGCGAGCTTCGCGCGGTACGGGATCTTCAGGCTGAACTGCTCGAGGCGCTCCCGCAGCCCCGCCTTCTCTTTCGGACCCTGCGGGGATGGGCCTGTGCCCACCCCCGTCGATTCCGTCTTCATGGGGCCCCCCTCGCCGGACCGGCCGTGCTCAGCCGACCGGGTTGACCGTCAGGTCCTCCCCATACCACTTCTGTGACAGCTGAGAGAGCGTTCCGTCCGCGTGCATGGCATCGATGATCTGGGAGATCTTCGCCACGAGCGTGGTGTCGTCGAGCGGCGCGCTCTTGTCGACAGCCACGGCGAGCGGCTCGAAGAACACCGGATCGCCCAGGAGTTGGATCGGCTTGCCTTTGTCGATCGCTCCCTGCAGGGTCGGCACGGCTGACATCACCGCATCGAGCCGACCGAGCGCCAGGTCCTGGATCGCGGTCGAGTCCGTGTCGTAAGTCTTGAGTGTGACGTTTTGCGGAACGACGTACGTGGGGGTATAGCCAGGGATGTTGAGGTCTCGGTTGAGGTACGACTCATACGTGCAGGCTCCGCAGACGCCGATCGTCTTCCCCGCCAATTGGTCGATCGATGTGATGGAGCTCCCCTGCTGCACCGCGAGACCGGCAGGCGTGTAGTAGTACGGGTCGGTGAAATCGAGCACCTTTGCGCGATCCGTAGTCACGGTCATGGAGCCGACCGACACGTCCCACCGATCGTTCCAACTCCCGGCCGTGATGATGTCCCACGACGGCGTCTGCCAGTCGACGGGCTGCGTCAGACCGAGACGCTTCGAGATCTCATTGGCCACGTCGATGTCGAAGCCTTGCCACGTGTTCGTCGCTTCGTCGTAGGAGGACTGCGGCGGGTACGCCGGATCGGTGGCTACCCGTATCGCGCCGTTGGCCATGATCCGATCGAGGAGCGTCTGGGGCGCTCCGCTCGAGCCGGTGGCTCCACCGGATCCGGATGTACCTCCGTTGGATGAAGAGTTGTTGTTCGCGCATGCCGCCCCGATGAGAGCGAACACCATCACCAAGGGCGCGAACAGCCGTAGTCGGGACTTCCGCATCGTTCCTCCTTCCGGGGGGAGGCCTGAGCAGCCGCCCCTCCCATCGGTCCGACTATAGGAGCGTGCCTCCCCCGGAGCAATGCAAGGCCGCTCCGGCAGCTAGGTGCCCGTCTCGGCCGGAACCGGCGTGCCGGGGAAGTACGTGGCGAAGAGAAGCGAGTACCGGCCCACGCGGATCAGTCGCGCGAGCGCCTCGTCGATGGCCGCGACCAGCACCGCGTCGGGACCCTTGGCGATGAAGACGTCGTGGGCACCGACATCGACGCTCTGGGCGACCCGGAGTGTCGGCCGTCGCTCGATCGACGCCCACGCGGCCGGCTCCGCGTCCGCCACGGCCGTGATGGTTCCGGCCACGAGCGCCTCGTAGGCGGCGCGGCGGTCGGTCGTGAACTCGATCTGGGCTCCGGTGGGCTCGAGGATCTGGTGCGCCCACGGAACCGTCTCCGGGGATCGGATGACCGTCACACGGTCGTGCGGTCCCAACCGGTCGAGCAGGGCCGCGTCCCCCGGCCCGTGCGCCTGCGCCTTCGTGGTGACGAGTGCGACGTGCAGGCTGAGCGCGATCCCCGAGGTGGGGGTGCCCTGCTCTACGTCGGCGGCCGGGGCGAGGACCGCGTCGAGGGTCCCACCCGACACGGCGCGGAGCGCGGCCCGGCACGGGAGGTCACGCCACGAGAGCGTGAGCCCGAGCTTGCGGGCGATCGCCGCCGAAAGGTCGACGTCGAATCCCCTGAGACGGCCACCGGCGGTGTACATCTCCGGGCGTCCCGTGCGACATGCAGCCACCGAAAGCTCGCCGGGCGTCCCCACCGGCAGCGGCGCCCCCTCTGGCGTCTGGCCGTTGCCCACCGGCACCCACCGGACCCCTTCGGCACGGAAGACACGAACACCCGCCGAGGTGGAAGCGAGCTCCCCGTCGGCGGCGAACCGGTAGGTGTTCGCCAGGCCCTCGTAGCCGTTCGACCCCGCCAGCGCCTCCGCAACCCCCCGACGATCGATCGCGCCGGTGCGGAAGGCCGCGAGCAGCATGCCTCCGACGTCCCAGCCTTCGGGTCCGAACACACCCGGCGGCGAGCCGTATCTCGATTGGAAGTCGTGGATGAATCGTCGCACCTCGGGCCGCGTTGACGACCCGAAGTCGACGCACGCACATGTGGTGATCGTTCCGTCACCGGCGCCCGCCGTCGTCGAGAGGTACGACTCGGTCTTCATCGCCGACGAGCCGAACAGCGGGATAGCGTCGGCGCCTCCCTCCGTCAGACCCGTCCGCAGGAGTGTCGCGCCCGGGCCGAACCCGGTCCACGCGACGCTCCCGCATCCCGATCGATCCACGCGCTGGACGACACCGGCGAGGGCGTCTTCGTCCGGAAGGACGTCGGACTCAGCGATGTCGCTCGCGCCGAGATCGGTCGTGAGCAGCGCCCCGAGCGCGCCCGAGAAGCTCGACCCGTCACCCACGAGGCAGGTCCCGCCCCCCGATCGCGACGATCCTCGTATCGCGGCCGCCAGCGCTGCCGACTCGCCGGACAGGCCGGCGACGACCCGCCGCCAGGACGTCCACCCCTGCGAGGCGAGGGAGGACCCCAGCTCGGACAGGCTGAGCGTTGGGATGCCGGCGCCGTCCAGGAGCGCTCCCACCGACGTGGGCTCCGACCAGAACGGGCCGATCACCGCCGCCACGTACGACGGATCGTCCACCACCGATCGGGCGAGCGCGTCCGCCTTCGACGCGTCCCCTTCGACGTCCAGACCGACCACTTCGGGCACCACCGGCAGGTCCCCGCGATCGACCGCCTCTTGGAGCGCGAGCTGCAGACCGAGGAGCGCGGGAGCCACCGTCTGCGCGGACCCGGGAACCGACATGTCGTGCAGGAACGCGATCTTCACTGGCGCGGGGTCGGGAGCGGCAGACGGCTCGCCGGCCCCGCCCGTACATGCGGCGGCCAAGGTCGCGACCAGGGCGACCAGAAGGGCGGCGGTCGAGGGGCGTCGGCTCATGTCGGTTCGGGTCGCCTCGCACGCGGGAACGCGGGGACGGATGGGTAGTCTAGGGCCGCGCCGGGATGGCGGAACTGGCAGACGCGCGGGACTCAAAATCCCGTGGGCTTCGGCCCGTGAGGGTTCGACCCCCTCTCCCGGCACTCACACGACACGTCCTTCCACGACGAGGTCGCCTCGCTCGAACCGATCGAGCCCCAGCGAGGAGATGTCGACGGTGCGTGCCTCCCCCTCGACGATGAGCTCCGCGATGAGCTTGCCGACGACCGGGGCGTGCTGGAACCCATGTCCGCTGAACCCGTTCGCCAAGAACAATCCGCGAACGGGCGACTCGCCGATGATCGGGTGCCGGTCGGGGGTCATCTCGTAGAGGCCCGCCCACATGCGCGCGAGACCTGCGTGCTCGATCGGCGGGAACACCCGGATCGCCGTCGGCAGCAGCTCCTCTTCGATGAAGCGGCGGTCGACGCTCGTGCTGAACGACGGGCGCTCGTCGCGACCGCCCATGCCCGTGAGCACGCCGTCGCCCTCCTTGTGGAAGTAGTACGTGGTCGCCGCATCGATCACGAGCGTCCGCCGCGCCGGAACGCCCGGGAACGGACCCGTCGTCACGACCATCCGCGGGATCGGTTCCAGCGGAAGCTGTACGCTTGCGGTCGCCGCGAGCGTCCCCGCCCACGGACCGGCGGCGTTCACCACCGCCGGCGTGTCGATCGATCCATCGACGGTGCGGACCGCGGTGACGCCGTCGCCGTCCGTCTCGATCGCGACCGCCTCCACGCCCAGGCGCAGATCGGCGCCGGCACGCCGGGCGAGCGTTGCGTACCCCTGCGTGAGCCCGGAGGGATCCGCGATCCCGTCGTCCGAGCAGAACGTCGCACCGACGACGTCATCGATCGCGATCCCCGGAGCGATGGCGGCCGCCTCGTCGGGCGCGAGCAACTGCGTGTCGATGCCGAGCGAACGCTGGAGCTCCGCTCCCGCGCGGAACTCGTCCCAGTCGTGCTCGCTCCGCACGAGGAAGAGGTACCCGTCCTGCACGACGTCCAGCGGCAGACCGTGCTCCTGCGTGAACCCGAGGATCATCGGGACGCTGGCGAGCGACAGTTCGATGTTGATCCGGCTGGAGAACTGGTGGCGGAACCCGCCCGCGCACGCACCCGTGGATCCGGTCGCGACGGAATCAGCTCGCTCCAGGAGCACCACGTGCCCGACACCCGCCGCTGCTAGGTGATAGGCGGTGCTGGCGCCCACGACGCCACCCCCGACGACGACGACGTCGGCCGTCGAGCTCATGGCGCGTCCACCGCGGCGCGCGCCACGATCAGGTCCTCGAACGCCAACCCCACCGACTTGAAGACGGTGACATCGGAGGGTGTGGTTCGCACGAGGGCACCGTGCACGACCTCTGCGAGATCGGCGACCACGTGCTCCGGCCCGAACGTGCCCTGGCCGATCGGGATCGCCAGCTCCCCGGCCTCGGCGAGCGCCGCCTCCCGCGTCTCCACGACCACGCGCGCGCGCAGCACCGCGGCGGTGTCCAGCTCCCGCGACGTGGGCAGATAGCTGCCGACAGCGTTCACGTGTGCCCCGGCGGCGAGCCGGCCGCCCTCGAAGAGCGACTCGTCGCTGGTCGTGCACGTGCAGACCACGTCGGCGTCCGCCACATCGCCGACGTCGCCGACGTCCGCGCCGATCCCCCGGTCACGGGCTTCGTCGACCAGCGCCTGCGCTCGCTCGAGGGTTCGCGACACGACGGTGACGTGCCGTATCGGGCGAACCGCCACCATCGCCTCGAGGTGCGAACGCGCCTGCACACCGGCGCCGAAGATCACGAGTCGCTCGGCGGCAGGGTTGGCCAGGTGGCGCGTCGCCACACCGGATACCGCTGCGGTGCGGAGCGCCGTGAGCGCGGCACCGTCGACGACCGCTTCGGGGGTCTGCGTGACCGCGTCGAACAACACGTAGACCGCGCCGATGAGCGGCAGCCCGCGTTCCGGGTTGTCCGGGGTGAGCGTCACGAGCTTCACGCCCAGGCCGCCGTCGCCGAACGCGGGCATCAGCAGTAGCGAACCGGCCGGCGTCGAAAGATGGGACCGCAATTGCTGAGCAGACGGGTCCTGTGAACGGAAGCCGGCCTCCAACGCATCGATCGCCGCGCTCATCGGGAGGGCGCGCCGGAGCTCGTCACCGTCGAGCACGCGCATCTACAGTTCGCCCAGGTACGCCTCGCGCATCTGCGGGTTGCTCAGCAACCCCTGCGCTGTGTCGGCGAGGACGATCTCGCCTGTCTGCAACACGTACCCGCGATCGGCGATCGACAGAGCCATGTTCGCGTTCTGTTCCACGACGAAGATGGCGGTCCCGAGCGCATGGATCTGCTTGATGATCTCGAAGACGCGTTCGACGAGGATCGGCGCGAGCCCCATCGACGGCTCGTCCATGAGGATGACGGTCGGGCGGGCCATGAGGGCGCGGCCCATCGCCACCATCTGTTGCTCGCCGCCCGACAGCGTGCCTGACTTCTGTTGCAGACGTTCCCTCAGGCGAGGGAACGTCTCCAGGACCTGTTCCATGTCCTCCGCGATCTGTTCGCGGTCGCTCCGCTGATACGCGCCGATCTCGAGGTTCTCCTTGACCGTCATCCGAGTGAAGAGCCGACGATTCTCGGGCACCATGGAGACGCCGCGGCGCACGATCTCGATCGTGTGGAGGTTCGAGACGACCTCTCCGTTAACCAGCACCTCACCCTCGGTGGGCTTCACGTATCCGAGGATCGTCTTCAATGTGGTCGATTTCCCACAGGCGTTGCCACCCAAGAGACACACCATCTCCCCCGGGTAGATCTGGACGTTCACGTCCCGCAACACCGCAACCGGGCCGTAGTGCGTGAAGACGTGACGCATCTCGATGATGGGGGTTCCGCGTTCGTCTGCCGGGGCCGGCGGGTCCGAAGTCATCCCGCCTCCTCCGACCGCTTCCCCAGGTAGGCCTCGATCACCTGGGGATCGTTCGCGACGTCGTCGTAGGAACCCTCAGCGATCTTCCGACCGTAGTCGAGGGCGACGACGTGGTTCGAGACGCCCTTCACGACACGCATGTCGTGCTCGATCACGAGGATCGTGTAACCGCGCTCGTCGCGCATCCGGACGATGAGGTCGCGGAGCTCGAGCGTCTCGCGGGGGTTCATCCCCGCGGTCGGCTCGTCGAGGAGCAGCACACGCGGTTCCGTCGCCATGGCGCGAGCCATCTCCAACCTCCGGCGGTTCGCGTAGGACAACACGAACGCCGGCTGATCCTGGCGGTACCCCTGGAGCCGAGTGCCGAAGAAGGCAAGAGCCTCGCTCGCTTTCTCGCGGATCTGCTCCTCCTCTTCGCGAACCGATCGGGGCCGGAAGACCGCACCGAACACCCCCGCCTTGGACCGAGCGTGCTGCCCGACCATGGCGTTCTCCAGCACGGTCATGTTGGGGAAGAGGTGGACGGTTTGGAACGTCCGAGCGATCCCGATCCTCGCGATCGCATGTGATGCCAGACCTTGGATCGGCCGCCCGTCGAACACGACCTCACCCTCGTCGGGCGCGTAGAGGCCGCTGACGACGTTGAAGAACGTGGTCTTGCCGGCGCCGTTCGGACCGATCACGCTGGTGATCTGCCCCTCCTGAACCTCGAGGTCGAGCCCTTGCAGCGCGGCCAAGCCACCGAACGTCATCTTCAGTCCGCGGATCTCCAGGATGATCGTCATGTCGGACCCAGATCTCGGATCGCGGCTTCGTCCGCGTCGAGGGCAGCTTCCTCTTCTGCCTCGGCGACCCGTGCGACCGTCGGGTCGTGCTCGCGCAGCCACTCATCCTGCGCTCGCTCTTCCTCTCGAAGCTCGCGCGCGACGCGGACGTTCGGCAAGAGCCCCTGAGGACGGAACAGCATGATGGCGATGAGCACCGCCCCGTAGATCAACAGCTTGTATCCCTCGAACTCCGAGAGGAGGTTCGGGAGTCCGATGAGAACGAGCGCCCCCAAGACGGCGCCTCGCACGCTTCCAAGGCCTCCGAGGATCACGACGGCGAGCGCGGTGATCGACACGAGGATCGTGAAGCTCTGCGACGTGAGCGACCCGATCTTCACGGCGAAAAGCGCCCCGCCGACCGCGCCCAAAGCCCCACCGACCGCGGATGCCAGGAGTTTGTATCGAACCACGCTCACGCCCATCGCTTCGGCCACCTGCTCGTCCTCGCGCATCGCGTTCCAGGCCCGTCCCACACGGGAGCTCGTGAGCCTCCACGAGATGAACACGGCGCCCGCGCACGCAGCCAACGCCAGGTAGTAGAAGTGCAGGGGGCTACGCATCTCGATCCCGAACAGCGGCGCCGGAGGGACGTCACGGAGCCCCAGAGGCCCGCCGAGGACGTTCTTCAGCCAATCGGATTGCACGAGGACCGACGCGATGGCCCCGAAGCCGAGCGTCACGATCGCGAGGTAGTCGCCCCGTAGCCGGACCGTGGGCGCCGCGATCAACACGCCGATCAGTGCGGCAAGAGCCATCACGACCGGCAGGGCGATATAGAACGAAAGGTGGAACGGCAGCACCGGAGGGACCAAGCCCAACGGATCCACGCGCGACGCCCCGGTGAGCAGCGCCGTCGAGTACGCGCCGATCGTGAAGAAGACGACGAATCCAAGATGCAGCAGACCGGCGTTGCCCACGATGATGTTGAGACCGAGCGCCAGCATCAGGCCGATGCCGATGAATCCGAGCGTGTCGTTGACGATCGACCCCAGGAGCTGCGGAAGGAGCAGGAGGACGACCAGCGGCAGCAGCAAGGCGACCGCCCAGACGATCATCGGTGCGAGCTTCGCGCTCTCGTCGCGGCGTTCGCGCTGTCGGATCTCTTGGAACCGTGTCCTCGCCGAGCTACCCCACCGCTGCGTGGCGTAGATGACGACGGCCGCGACCGCGAAGATAAGGATCGCACCCTGGCGGGTCAACCCCCCGAGGATCGGGTCGTAGAGCCAATCCGACCGGATGCCGGCCTGGCTCATCGCCGTCGGCACGACGCGCTGCAGGAGGCCCATCAACACGACCGCCACCAACCCACCGACGATCACACGCCGCGCGATCTCAGGCAGGAGCCGAAGACACGCCCCGGCCAGCCCGAGGCCGGTTCCGAGGACCAGGAACAACAGGATCCCGGTCGCGGTGGCGCCGTGGAACGTGAGGATCGTGATGAGATCGGGCGACACTGCGATGAGCACGCCGCGCACGACATCGACGCCGAGCGCCTCAACCACCATCACCGCGAGGCCGACGACCGCACCGGCGAAGAATCCTCCGCCGAGCCCACTGAGCACCACGGCCCCCGCGCCGAGACGCACCGGCCCGTCGACGCTGGTCCGGGGACGGCCTGCGACGAATCCCGCGATGATCGGGGGCATCCAGACCAGGATCTTGCCGAGCGTCACCTGCGTCCCGACGAGGTTCCGGGTGTTGAACGCTCCGACCATCCCGACCGCGCAGAAGTAGACGATCGTGAGCCCCGCGATCACGCCCGTTCGGATGGTCGTCCTCACCCCCGCGCGATCCATCTAGACCTTCTCCCGGTCTTTCCCGCCGAGCAAACCCGTCGGACGGAAGATCAGGACGAGCACCAGGATCAAGAACGTGATCACGTCCTTCAGCTGGAAGGAGGACGGAACATGGAAGCCGTCGAGGAGCAGGAACGGGGCTACCGACGACAACACACCGATCATCAGGCCGCCGACGGCCGCCCCGGTCACGCTGCCGATCCCACCCAGAACCGCGGCGGTGAACGCGGTGATGCCTGGGACGAACCCCATCGTCGGCTGCACCGCTTGGAACGTGAGCCCCCAGAGGACCCCGGCGATGCCCGCGAACGCTCCCCCGATGATGAACGTCTGCACGATCGTTCGATCGACGTCGATCCCCATGAGGGATGCGATCTCACGATCCTCGGAGACCGCCCGCATCGATCGCCCCGCCTTGCTGCGCGAAACGAACAACGCCAGTGAAAGGACACTGACGACCCCGATGACGATCGCGAGGATCTCCACCCTATCGACCTTGGCGCCGAAGATCGTCACGCTTCCCACGACGGTGCTCGGGACCGCATACCCCTTGTTCTCGGGTCCGAAGAACCCCTGGAACGAGTTCTGGAGGAACAGGGACGCACCGATAGCGGTGATCAAGGGCACGAGGCGGGGCGCGGTCCGCAGACGCCTGTAGGCGACCCGCTCGAGCAAGAGCGCGATGGCGATCGAGGCCGCGGCGCCGACGATGAACAGGACCACGAGCGACGCCACGGGTTGTCGGTCCATGAACCCGCTCACCTTCATCGCCCGTCCGACGAAGAACGAGATCATGGCTCCAGCCATGAACACCTCGCCGTGGGCGAAGTTGATCATCCGCAGGATGCCGTAGACGAGGCTGTATCCGAGGGCGATCAGCCCGTAGACCGAACCGAGGGCCACCCCGGCGATCAGCAGGTCGCGCCAGGTGGCGAGGTCGAGCCGCTCGGCACTCGGAAGGGTGAGCGTCCGGTACACACCGATGACGACCGTTCCTCCGACGATGACCAGCAGGCCGCCGAGGACGACCTTCCGGAGCGGGAAACGATGGGCGATGCCGAGCTCGCGTCCCGCGCCGGTCGCTACGTCCTGATCAGCCACGGCCCCTCACGTCTCGCTTCGAGCGGACGTGCCACGGGTGGGCGTCCCGCCCACCCGTGGCTTCCGTCGATCCGTCGGTGCCTCTAGCCGGAGACCTCCTGGAGGGTCTTCGTCTCGCTGAACACCGGCTTCGCGTTGGCGTCGACAGCCGGGAAGGCCGGCGCCTTGTAGATGCCGACCGTGGTCGCACCCGCACAGTCCCCGTATTGGTTGCACGTGATCGTGCCGGTGATCCCCTCGAATCCGCTGGTCGCGAAGATCGCGTCCTTCAGGGCGGTCCGCGGGATCGTGAGGGAGCCGTCAGCGTTCTTCACGGCGACCTTCGTGATGGCGGCGGCCAGCATGTTGAACGCGTCGTACGCCTGAGCGTGGTAGGCCGCCGTGGGGAGCGTCCCGACCAGCGTCTTGTACGCGGGGATGAACTGGTTGGAGTAGAAGTCCCCCTGTGTGAACGCGGAGAGGTCCGGCCCGGACGCATAGGTGCCGTTCACCGCGCTGCCCCCGGTCTTGATGTAGGTATCGGTCAAGCAGCCGTCAGACCCGATCAAGGCCGTATCCGCGAAACCCGAGATGGCCTTGGCCTGCTGGGCGATGAGCTCGCACGCCGGGTCGAAGTCCGGGTAGTACAGGACGTTCGGTCGCTGCTGGGCGATCTTGGTGAGCAACGCCTTGAAGTCGGTGTCGCTCGACTGGATCGACTCGGCAGACGTGATCGACCCGTTCTGGGCCGCGAAGTCCGTGCCGAACACCTCGGTGAGGGCCGTCGCGTACGGGCTCTCGTCGTGGATCGTCGCAGCCGTGGCGGCCTGCAGCTTCTGCACGACGAAGTCGGTCACGATCGCGGCCTGGATCTTGTCGTTGTACGCGGTCCGGAGATAGAACGGCTGGTGCGTGCCGGCCTCGGTCAGCGACGGGTTCGTGTTGGACGGCGAGATGAGCAGGATGCCCTTGTCGCTCAGGATCTTGTCCGCAACGCCGAGCGCGGAGCTCGAGCACGTCGTTCCGATGACCGCGACGATCGACGGGTCCGCAGCGAGCTTCGTGCCACCCTGCTGGCCGCCGTCGGCGCTGCAACCGTCGTCTTCCTTCACGAGGCTGATGTCGTGGCCGAGCAGCTGCCCCGGGCCGCTGTCGAAGTTCCCGTTGAGGTACTCGATCGCGAGCTCGACGCCGGCGTTCGAGTCGTCACCCAACGATTTCGTCGGGCCGCTGATCGACAGCAGCGTGCCGATCTTGATCGGCGCGCCTGCCGCGACGGTCACGCAACCGAATTGATCCGCGTTACAGTCGACGGTCGATCCTGTGCTGCCCGAGCTTCCGGTCGAGCTCCCGCCGTTGTTGTTGTTGGAGCAGGCACTCGCTACGAGCGCGAACACGCCGCCGATGGCGAGCGTCACGAGCCACTTCCGACGCTTCATGGACCCCCCTCTCGTCTCACCCATGCAGATGTGGGTGGTTGAGTACCACATCCGCCTCCCGAAGGCCAACCCTAAGAGGCTCGCCACCACTGCATACGCGCAGCGGTCGTGCGCGGGATGGACTAGCCCACCGGAAGCGCCGCACGGAAGCGGCCGACCAGGTCGAGGAAGCCCGCTTGGTCCCCGTCGACGAGCCGGGTCATGAGGGCGCTCCCGACGATCGCTCCATCCGCATAGGCGCCCACCTGAGCGGCCTGTTCGGGGGTCCCCACACCCACCCCGAGCAGGAGCGGGAGGCCGGTGAGCGGACGGAGCCGCTCGACGAGCTCGCGGCCCGTATCCGCGATGGCGCCCTTGACCCCGGTGACGCCATACGTCGCCACGCAGTAGACGAACCCACGCGATGCCTCGGCGATCATCCTGAGGCGGTCGTCAGACGTGCCCGGCGCGGCGAGCTGGATCGACGCGACGTCGTGCGCCGCGCACGCCTTCATCCAGTCCCCTCCCTCGTCGACCGGGAGGTCGGGCACGATGGTCCCGGCCACGCCGGCGTCCCGGGACTCGTCCAAGAACGCGTCGAACCCGTGCCGATAGACCGGGTTCACGTACGTCATGACGGCGACCGGAACGTCCAGCGAAGCCTCGGCGATGACCCTGAGGATCTGCGACGGCTTGGCGCCCGCCTCGAGCGCCACGCGAGACGCCTCCTGGATCACGCCGCCGTCTATCACCGGATCGGAGAACGGGATCCCCACCTCCACGGCATCGGCGCCTGCATCTTGCAGCGCCCGAAGCAGCGATGCGTCCACACCGGGGAACCCTCCCGTCACGTACGGGACGAACGCCCGTCCGCCAGCGTCGCGACGTGCGCGGAGCGCTTTCTCGAGATCAGGCATCCGCCACTCCCAGCGCCGAGCGAACGGTGTCGAGATCCTTGTCGCCCCGACCGGAGAGGCAAACGAGCACCCTCGATCCTTTCGGGAGCGGTCTGGTGAGCAACCACCCGATGACGTGCGACGGTTCGAGCGCGGGGAGGATGCCCTCGTTCCTCGCCAGCGCCTGGAACCCCTCGAGGGCCTGGACATCGGTAGCGGAGACGTACTCGGCGAGCCCGGCATCCTGGAGGTACGCGTGCTCGGGGCCAACGCCCGGATAGTCCAGGCCGGCAGAGATCGAGTGCGTGTCGGCGACCTGCCCCTCGGCGTCCTGGAGCAGGTAGCTGAGCGCGCCGTGCAGGATCCCCGGTTGTCCCTGCGTGATCGAGGAACAATGTTCTCCGAGCTGTGAGCCGAGTCCCCCGGCCTCGACCCCGATCAACCGGACCCCCGGTGCGCCGACGAAGGCGGTGAACATCCCGATCGCGTTGCTGCCGCCGCCCACGCACGCCACCACGACGTCGGGGTCACCGCCCAGCCGGTCGGCGTATTGCGCTCGAGCCTCGTCGCCGATCACCCGCTGCAGGTCTCGAACGAACACGGGGAACGGATGGGGACCGACGACCGAGCCGATGATGTAGTGCGTGTTGCGCACGCTCGCGGCCCAATCGCGCAGCGCCTCGTTCACTGCCTCCTTGAGCGTGCGGGTGCCGGCCATGACGGGGACGACCTCGGCGCCCAGGAGCTTCATGCGCGCGACGTTCGGTGCCTGCCGGTGGGTGTCGACCTCGCCCATGTACACGACGCACGGCAGGCCGAGCAACGCGCTGGCCGTGGCCGCCGCGACACCGTGTTGTCCGGCGCCGGTCTCCGCGATGATGCGCTCCTTGCCCAACCGCTTCGCGACCAGCGCCTGCCCGAGCGCGTTGTTGATCTTGTGGGCGCCGGTGTGCGCCAGATCCTCGCGCTTCAGCCAGATCTCGTACCCGAGCTCCTCGGAGAGGCGGCGTGCGTGCGTGATGGGGGTCGGCCGCCCGACGAAATCCCGCAGGAGATCTCCGAACTCCGTCCGGAAGCCGGGATCGTCTCTGAGCTCCGACCACGCCGCAGCGAGCTCGTCGAGGGCCGGGATCAGCACCTCGGGGACGTAGCGTCCGCCGTAGGTCCCGAACCGGCCGCGTTCGTCGGGAACGGACGGGGTCGTCCGCTCGGCCACCGCGCTCATCGTCAGCTCTCCTTTCCCAACAGCTCCCGGAGCTTGACCCCGGGGTCGTCGGCGCGCATCAGCGCTTCGCCGACAAGGATGGCAGACGCACCCGCATCCACGGCCGCCCGAACGTGATCCCGTGTCGCGATCCCGCTCTCCATCGCGGACAGCCGCCCGGTGGGTATGCGGTGCAGTTGCACCAGCGCCCGATGCACGTCGACGTCGAGCGTCTCCAGATCGCGGGCGTTCACCCCCACCACCTCCGCATCCGTCGCCAATGCCTTGTCGAGGTCTTCATCCGAGTGGGTCTCGACGAGCGCGCCTAGGCCGAGGTCGCGGGCGGCGGCCAGCATGGCGACGAGCTCGTTGGCCGACAGACATGCGGCGATCAGCAGCACGGCGTCGGCCCCGGCCGCGCGCGACTCGATCAGTTCCGCGGGGTGGATCAGGAAGTCCTTGCGAAGCACCGGGAGGTCGCACGCCATCCGTGCGGCGCGCAGATCCGCGAGCGAGCCGTGGAAATGCGCCGGTTCGGTGAGCACCGAGATCGCAGCCGCTCCGGCGGAGGCGTACGCCCGAGCCTGCTCACCGGGGTCGCGATCGGCGATCGCTCCCGCGGACGGCGACGCTCGTTTGACCTCGGCGATAACGGCGGGATCGCCGGCTCGGACGCGGAGCGCCCCGACGAAGTCCCGAGCGGGGGGCATGGCCAACGCGCGCGTCAACAACGTCGAATCGTCGAGCGGATGCCGTTCGAGCTCGCGCCGCCGCTCGGCGACCAGGTCGGTGAGGAAGCCCATGGGTGCCCGAGTCTAGTGGCCGCCCCCGAGCCGTCGGCCCGGGCGATGGGTCATCCGACGGACGCGATCGCGCGTTCCAGGTCGAGCCGGCCCTCGAGCGCCGCCCGGCCGACGATCGCGCCTTCCGCCCCGGCGTCCCTCACGGCCACGAGGTCGTCGATCGAGCCGATGCCGCCGGCCACGATGGAGGCAAGCCCGAGCCGCATGGAGATCGCGAGCGCTCCGACGTCGGGCCCGGTCATGGTCGACACACGCCGCACGGAGGTGATCACGATCCGCGCTGCGCCCGCCTCGTGGACCGCCGACAAGGTTTCGGCGAGCGGGAGGTCCGTCGTTCGCCAACCGCGCGCCCTGATGCGGTTGCGATCGACCTCGATCCCGATGACCAGCCGTTCGCCGTACCGTTCGATCAATCGTCGGGTCTCGTCCAGGTCGTTGAGCGCCGCGGACCCGAGGACGACCCGTCGGGCTCCCGCCTCGATGAGGGCGACGATCTGGCGGTCCTCGACGATCGCCCCCGCCGCCTGCACCCCTTCGCCGAGCTCTACGATCGCGCGGAGCGCGTCCAGGTTCCGCGGCTCGCCGGTGAACGCGAGATCCAGGTCCACCACATGCAACAGACGAGCCCCCGCTACCAGGCACGCGCGCGCCGCCGCGATCGGATCGCCGCCGTGCGCCTCGAGCGGAACCGTGCCCTCAGCGGAGAGGCGTGCCAGCCGTCCACCGGCGATGTCGATCGCAGGGATCACCTCGAACGCCACGTCCGAACCCTACCGGCCGACGATGTCAGGCGAGGTCGTCGTGTCCGATGCGCGCTGCGCCGACGCCGAGGAGCGAATGCAGCTCGCCGATGAGCGGCCCCGACGGATCGACGCGGACGCTGCCGACCTCGACGGGCGTGACGCCGTTCTGCGATCGGAACCGGACCTGCACCTGCGCGCTGCCCGGGTGGGATTCTAGGAGCTCCTTCACCTTCGCGAGGACGGCCGGCGTGCACGCGGCGGCCGGCAGATCGACCTCGAGGTGACCCAGCGGCGGGCTCGGTACCCCCGCTCCCAGGTTGGGCTCGCGGATCTCGGTCGCGCGGATCTGCAGCTCGCGGCCGCGCAGGTCGATCCGGCCGCTGACCAGAACGATGCGGTCGGGCTCGATCAAGCCGGGCACGGCCTCGTAGATCGACGGGAACGCGATCACCTGCGCGCCGCCGGCCAGCCCTTCCAGCCTGAACTGCGCGTAGGGCTCGCTCCGCTTCGTGTACTTGCGTTGGACGCCGCCGATGATCCCCCCGATCGTCACGAGGTCGCCGTCGCCGAGCGTCTCGAGGTCGCCCATCTCGTGCGTGGTCTGTGCCGCCAGCAGTTCCTGCACTCCGAGCAAGGGGTGATCGGTGACGAACTGCCCCAACACCTCTTTCTCCTCGCGCAGCAGCGTGCGTTTGTCGAACTCCTCGCCGTCGAGCACCGACTCGTCCACCTCGGTGACGCCCGAGTCGCCGCCGAACAGGGAGAACTGGCCGGCAGCCTCCGCCTTGCGTTCGGCGAGGATCGGCCCAGATACCTTGTCCTGGTTCTCGATCAGCGCACGACGGGCATACCCGAGCGAGTCGAACGCTCCCGCGAAGATCAAGCTCTCCAAGACGCGCTTGGTGAGCACCGACGGCTCCACCTTGCGGCAGAAGTCCCCGAAGGACGTGAACGCGCCCTTCCCCCGTCGGGCGTCGATGATCTGTCCGACGGCCCCCTCCCCCACGTTTCGCACGGCCGACAACCCGTAGCGGATAGCACCTTCGGCTCCCGTTGCGGGAGCGAAATCGTTCTCGGACCCGTTGACGTCGGGCGGCAGCACCTCGATGCCCATGAGCCGGCAGGCGTTCAGGTAGAACGGCTTGCGATCCTTGTCGTCCTTGACGCTCGTGAGCATCGCCGACATGAACTCGACGGGGTGGTGGGCCTTCAGGTAGGCGGTCTGGTACGCGACGTAGCCATACGCGCACGCGTGCGCGGCCGGGAACCCGTAGTCGGCGAACGGCTCGATGAGGTCGAACAGCTCCTTGGCCAGTCGGTCCGGGTGACCGGCCGCGAGACACCCCGCAAGGAACTTCTCGCGCTCCGCGCCGATCAGCTCGCGCTTCTTCTTCGCCATGACGCGTCGTAGATCGTCGGCCTGTCCCATGGAGTAGCCGGCCGCCCGCACGGCGATCTGCATGATCTGCTCCTGGTACACCATGACGCCGTACGTCGTGGAGAGGATCTCCTCCAGGTCCGGGTGCGGGTACGTGACCTTGCGGCGTGCGTGCTTGCGCTCGGCGTACTCTGTGTGCATCCCCTGGTTCAACGGCCCCGGCCGGTAGAGCGCAACCAACGCCATCATGTCCTCGAAGCGATCGGGCGCGAGCGTCTTGATCAATGAGCGCATCCCCGCCGACTCCATCTGGAACACCCCGGTCGTGTCCGCGTTCTGGAGCATCTGGTACGTCGCGGCGTCGTCCAGCGGGACGTGATCGATGTCCAGCTCGATCCCGCGGGCGCGGAGATGGCGGAGCGTGTCATCGATCACGGAGAGCGTGCGCAGTCCGAGGAAGTCCATCTTGAGCAGTCCCAGCGCCTCGACCCCGACCATGTCGAACTGGGTTACGACGCGCTTCGAATCGTCGCGGGAATCCTTGGAGAGCTTGAGCGGCAGGTAGTTCACGAGCGGCGCATCACCGATCACGACGCCGGCCGCGTGCACCGAGTCCTCGCGGCGCAGACCCTCGAGCGCGCGCGCCGTATCGACGATCTCCTTCGCCTCGGGCTCCTTCTCGTACGCCTCCCGGAACTCCGGCGATTCCTTGAGCGCGTCCTCGATGGGGAAGTCCCGGCCCATCACCGTCGCCGGATACATCTTGCAGAGGCGGTCGCCGACGACCGGCGGGAATCCCAGCACGCGCGCCGCGTCGCGGATGCCCTGCTTCCCCTTGATGGTCTGGAACGTGATGATCTGCGCGACGTGGTCGGAACCGTACCGCTCCGTCGCGTAACGGATCACCTCGTCCCGGCGACGCTCGTCGAAGTCCATGTCGATGTCGGGCATCGATCGCCGGGCGGGGTTCAGGAACCGCTCGAAGATCAATCCGTACCGCAGCGGATCCAGGTCGGTGATCTTCAGGCAGTACGACACGACCGACCCGGCAGCCGAGCCCCGCCCCGGACCTACGCGGATCCCGCTCTCTCGCGCGAACCGGATCAGGTCCCAGACGATCAAGAAGTACCCCGCGAACCCCATCTGGGTGATGACGGCGAGCTCGTCGTCGATGCGGCCGCGGATGTCCTCGGTGAGCGTGGGGTACCGCGCCGGAGCGCCCGCGTACACGAGCTCGCGGAGGTATCCCTCGAGGTCCCTCCCGTCCGGTGTCTCGAACCGCGGCAGGTGGAACCGCTGCTCGGCCGGAGCGCGGTCCCCGTACACCAGGTCGAGCTCCACCCGTTCCGCGATGAGGAGCGTGTTGTCGCAGGCCTCCGGCAGCTCGTGGAAGACGCGCCGCATCTCCTGCGGGCTCTTCAGGTAGAACTCCTCCGAGTCGAACTTGAGCCGCTTCGGGTCGCTCTGGAGCTTCTGCTGCTGGATGCAGAGCAGCACGTCGTGCGGCTTGGCGTCGTCCTTCACCGTGTAGTGGAGGTCGTTCGTCGCGACGAGCGGGATGCCAAGGGATCGAGCGAGCGCCACTTGTTTCGGGAGCACGCGGCGTTGATCGGGGATGCCGTGATCCTGGAGCTCCATGAAGAACCGGTCGGGACCGAAGATGTCGCGATAGTGCCCAGCGGCCTCCTCGGCTCGGCGATCCTGCCCGGCGAGCAGCATCGTCGACAGCTCGCTCGACAGACAGCCCGACAAGCACACGACGCCCTCCGCGTGCTCGGCGAGGAGCTCCTTGTCCATCCTGGGCCGGTGGTAGAACCCTTCGAGGTAGGCGGCGGACACGAGCTTCAGGAGGTTGCGGTATCCGGTCTCGTTCTCGGCGAGCAGGGTCAGGTGGTGGTACTTCTCCTCGTTCTCTCCCGGGTTCCGTTCGAACCGGGATCCCGGCGCGACGTACGCCTCGACGCCGATGATCGGCTTGATGCCCGCGGCGCGCCCGGCCTCGAAGAAGCGGAGCGCGCCGAACATGGCTCCGTGGTCCGTCACGGCCACTGCCGACATGCCGTGACGCGCGGCCTCGGTGAAGATCGTGGGCGCCTCGGGGTGGAACTTCGGCGCCTCGATGCGGGCGGCGCCGTCGAGCAGCGAGTACTCGGAGTGAACGTGGAGGTGGACGAAGCTCGGCTCGGCGGTCATCGGCGCTGGTCAGGCCTCCTACAGCGAGTTATCCACAGACCGTCCGGCGGGATGTGGATAAACTTACACCCGTGTGATTCCGCGGGAGCCTCAAGGTACGCCCGCCCCCTGGGGCCGTCAAGGCTGCAGGTCGCGATGCCTCGTCGGGGAGCGGTTCGCCAACCTCGCCTTCACGAGCGCCGACGCGAGATCGTCCGGGAGTGGTTCCTCTCGCTCGACCCGTTCCCCTGTGATCGGGTGCGTGAACGCGATCCGCCATGAGTGGAGGAACGGCCGCGTGAGGCCGAGACGTCGCGCATCGTCTCCCGCCCCTCCGTACACGCGATCGCCCAGGACGGGATGACCGATCGACGAAAGGTGCACACGGATCTGGTGCGTCCGTCCCGTCCGGGGCGCTGCCTCCAGCAGGGTGAGGGAGCCGGGCCGTTCACGGACCTCGAACCGCGTCTCCGCCGGTCGTCCCCCGGTCGCGTCCAACACCACCCGCGCGGCGTGCCGGCCGAGCGCCGCGTCGACCGCGAACGCATCGTGCTCCACGGACCCGCGGACGAGCGCCAGGTATCGCCGGTCGACGTCGTGGCGCCGGAACATGGCGACCAGCGCCTCGAGGGCGTCGTCCGTCTTGGCGACGACCATGAGTCCCGAGGTTCCGGCGTCGAGGCGGTGCACGATCCCGGGACGCAGCGGACCGCCGGCGGACGAGAGCGGCACATCCATCCCCAGGAGTCGGTTCACCAACGTGCCGGAGCGTCGCCGCTCCGTAGGGTGCGTGATCAGGCCCGGCGGCTTGGCGATCACGAGCAGGTGCTCGTCCTCGAACCTGACCGGCACCGGCGGTCCCTCGGGCTGCAGCGGCACCTCGGCGTCGATCTCGATCCCCAGGGCCTCGCCACCCAGGAGCGCGAAGGACTTCGGGCGGACCATCCCGTCGACGGTCACGCGCCCGGACGCGATCGCGCGCTGCACATCCGCCCGCGACAGTCCGGTCAGCCGCGTGAGGACCGTGTCCAGGCGCCCCGGCTCGCCGACGAACCGCTCAGCCGGCATCGTGGGACGGCTCGGGGTCGCGGTCCGCGGTGAACGAGGAGACGGCCAGCAGCACGGCGCCCACCACGATCGCCGCATCCGCCACGTTGAAGATCGGCCAGATGTGGAAGTCGACGAAATCGACCACGTGACCCGAGAATCCCGAACCCCGGACGAGCCGGTCTGTCAGGTTGCCCAAGGCGCCGCCCAGGATGAGGCCCAGCGCGATCGAGGTCGCCACGTTCGTGTGGCGGAACGACGTTGCGACGATGGCGACCGACACTACGACCGACGCTCCGACGAAGATCCACGGAGCCCGTTGCCCGAGGCTGAAGGCACCTCCGGGGTTCGTCGTGAACCGCAGGTCGAGCACGCCGGAGATCACGGTCACGGGTGGCCGTCCCGCGAGCGCGTGCTCCACCCAGACCTTGCTCAGACGGTCGAGGAGCCACACCACCCCCGCGACGGAAAACAAGACGCCCGCCGAGCGCCCACGGCGCGTCACGGGCGCCTACCGCCGCGACTGCGCCTGGGCGTCCTTGATGCAGAGATCCACGTACGGGAGCGCCTTCACCCGCGCCTTCTCGATTGGCTTCCCGCAGATGTCGCAGATGCCGTAGGTGCCGTCGTCGATCCGTTTGAGGGCGCGGTCGATCTTGTGGAGGAGATCGCGGACGTTGTTCTCGATCGAAAGGTCCTTCTCACGTTCGAACGTCGCCGTGCCCGCATCCGCCGGCTCGTCATCGAGCCCGACGTCGCCGGAGGAATCCGACTGCGAGGAGGCGAAGGAATCCTCCTCGATGGTCGTGAGTTGGCCGTCCAGTTGGACCCGCTCCTCTTCGAGGCGAACCCGCAGGTCAGCTATCTCTTTCTTGGTGAGCTTGGTCTCGGCCATGGTCGAGGGAGGGTAGCACAGGGTCATGACCGAACCCGTCCGTTTCGACGACGTGGGCACGTCAGCCCCGGCCGAGGCGCTGCTGGATGTCGCGGGTCGAGAGCCCGTCGACGTCGAACGTCTTGGTGCGCGAGCGGGCACCGCTCCTCAAGCGGATCCGGGTCTTCGGCACCCCGAGCCGTTCCGCCAGCGCCCGGGCGGCCTCCTCCGTGGCACGACCTCCCTCGGGGGCGGCTCGGACCCGGACGACGACGCCCTCGGGTCCGCTCTCGACGGCCGTTCGACCGGATCGGGGGGTCACGCGTACCGTGATGGTCGCCATGTCGAGGTGTAGCATGCCTGCCAGAGGCGACGACGGGAACGAGTAGCGGAGATCGTCTGGCCGAAGCGAGTCGGGGGCGGTGGGAGCCCGGCGCGAGACCCTCCTCGAAGATCATCCCCGAGCCGCTGCCCGAACCGGGATCGCCCGAACGGCGATCCCGCAGTAGACGCAGCCGGGCCCCGCCCGTGACAGCGGGAGGCCGTGATGGCGGCCGTGAGCGGCCGGACGCTTCGGCGCCCGGCAAGCGGGGTGGTACCACGGGGCCAACGCCTCGTCCCTGCACCAGGGACGAGGCGTTTTCGCGTTCGAGGGCGCGGGAGGAGGCGGTGAGGATGCAACGGTTCGAACCGGTGGACCCGAAGGTCAGCTTCCCGGAGCTCGAGCGCCGCATCCTCGAGTTCTGGCGGCAGACGGATGTGTTCGCTCGCAGCATCGAGCTGCGGAAGGACGGTCCCCTCTGGGTCTTCTACGAAGGACCCCCAACCGCGAACGGCAACCCGGGCATCCATCACGTCGAGGCCCGGGTGTTCAAGGACGTCTACCCGCGCTTCAAGACGATGACGGGACACTTCGTGCCGCGCAAGGGCGGCTGGGACTGTCACGGGCTCCCGGTGGAGCTGGAGGTCGAGAAGGCGATCGGCACGACCGGCAAGCGCGATATCGAGGCGTTCGGGATCGAGCGGTTCAACCAGCTCTGTCGCGAATCGGTAAGCCGCTACGTCGGGGAGTTCGAACGACTCGACCGACCCGGATCGGCTTCTGGATCGACATGTCCGATGCGTACTGGACCATGAACACCGAGTACATCGAGTCGGTGTGGTGGTCACTCAAGCAGCTCCATCAGCGCGGGCTGCTCGTGGAATCCGACAAGGTCACCGCGTACTGCCCGCGCTGCGGTACGGCACTCTCCGACGCCGAGGTGGCCATGGGCTATCGAACGGTCGAGGACCCCAGCGTCTTCCTGCGGTTCCCCGTCCTCGAGGCGCCCCGATCCGACGCTCGTCGGCGCGTCGTTGCTGGGGTGGACGACGACGCCGTGGACGCTTCCCTCCAACGAAGGACTCGCGGTCGACGCCGACGCGTCCTACGTCATGGTGGAACGAGACGGCGAGCGGCTCGTGCTCGGCGAGGCGCTCCGCGAACGCGTCCTCGGCGAGGAGGGCGAGATCGTTGCGACGCATCGGGGAGCCGATCTCGTGGGGATCCGCTACCGGCCCCCGTACGAGAACGTCGAGGGAGCCCATGTCGTCGTGGCGGGCGGCTTCGTCTCGATGGATGACGGCACCGGCATCGTGCACATGGCTCCGGCGTTCGGCGCCGAAGACCTGGCGGTGGGTCGCGCGCAGGGCTGGCCGATCTTCAAGCCGGTCGACGACACGGGAAGGTTCAACGATCTCGGGCCGGCGTTCGTCCGCGGGCTCTTCGTGAAGGACGCCGACCCCCGGATCGTGGAAGACCTCGACGAGCGCGGCGTGCTCTTGCGAGCCGGGACCGTGGAGCACGCCTATCCCTTCTGTCACCGGTGCGGCACGCCGCTCCTCTATTACGCGCGCTCGGCCTGGTACGTCCGGACCACCGCTGTGAAGGAACGATTGCTCGAGGTCAATGGATCCGTCGGGTGGATCCCCGAGCACATCAAGGAGGGGCGCTACGGCGACTGGCTCGAGAACAACGTCGATTGGGCGTTGTCTCGCGAGCGATACTGGGGCACACCGTTGCCGATCTGGCGCTGCGCGTCCGGTCACCAGACCGCGATCGGGTCCCTGAAAGAGCTGGGCGAGCACGCGGGCCGCGACGTCGACGAGGTCGATCCGCACCGTCCGGCGATCGACGAGATCACGTTCCCCTGTCCGGATTGCGGCGAGACCGCCACGCGGGTCACCGAGGTGATCGACGCCTGGTACGACTCCGGCGCCATGCCGTTCGCGCAGTGGGGATACCACCCGGAGCTCGGACGCGGCGAGGAGCTCTTCGCCGAGCGGTTCCCCGCCGATTTCATCAGCGAGGCGATCGACCAGACGCGCGGATGGTTCTACACGTTGATGGCCGAGGGCGTGCTGCATTTCGACTCGACCACCTATCGGAACGTGGTGTGCCTGGGTCACCTCGTCGCCGCCGACGGCAGGAAGATGTCCAAGTCCCTCGGCAACGCGCTCAACCCGTGGGACGTCCTCGACCGCCAGGGAGCCGACGCGCTCCGTTGGTGGATGCTCACGAACGGCTCGCCGTGGGAGTCGCGCCGCATCGGCCACGAGGTGCTGGACGAGATCGTGCGCCAGTTCATGCTCACACTTTGGAACGTCTATTCGTTCTTCGTGACCTACGCGAACGCCGAGGGATCCGATCCGTCGGAGCCGGCGACGCCACCCGCCGACCGGCCCGCGCTCGATCGCTGGGCGCTCTCACAGTTGGCCGACACGGTGGGCGCCGCTCGCGACGGCCTCGAGTCGTACGACGCCACCGGCGCGGGCCGCCGGATCGCCGCGTTCGTCGACGACCTGTCCAATTGGTACGTCCGGCGAGCTCGCCGCCGCTTCTGGAACCCGGCCGGTGACCAGGGGGGCGACGACGCGCGCGCTGCGTTCCACACCTTGCACACCTGTCTGGTCACGGTCGCGCAGCTGCTCGCGCCGTTCACGCCGTTCCTGGCGGAGGAGCTGTGGCGCACGCTCGCCGCGGGCCGGAACGGCGCACCCGCCTCGGTGCATCTGTCCGACTACCCCGTCGTGGACGATTCCTCGGTCGACGAGACGCTGAACGCGGCGATGGCCGCCGCGCGCGCGATCGTCGAGCTCGGACGTCGGGTGCGTGTCGAGACCAAGACGAGGACGCGTCAGCCGCTGGCGGAGGCCGTCGTGCACTACCCCGGCGATCATCACGCGCTCGCGGTCGTCCTTCCGCTGGTTGCCGACGAGCTCAACGTGAAGGCGGTCGTGTTCGCCGAGTCGGACGCCTCGTTCGGGCGCTGGCGCGCCAAGCCCAACTACAAGGTGCTCGGCCCCCGGCTCGGAGACCTCGTCAAGCGGGTCGCCGCCGCCCTGGCGGGAGACGACGGCGCGGTGGCCTCGTCGCTCGCGCGCGGCGAGACGGTGACGCTCACCGTGGACGGCCAGCCGATCGAGCTCACTCCCGACGATGTGGACCTGGGCCAGGAGGTGACCGAGGGTTGGGGCGTCGCGTCGGATGGTGGCCTCACGGTCGCGCTCGACCTCGAGGTCTCCGACGACCTCCTTCGGGAGGGGCAGGCGCGCGAGGTCGTGCGCGCGGTGCAGGACGCGCGTCGGGCCGCCGGTCTCGATGTGAGCGACCGGATCGACCTCGCGGTCTCGGCGACCGGAGACCTTGCCGCCTCGATCGCCGCCTTCCGCGACTACGTGGCGGGCGAGACGCTCGCGGTCGCCCTGGACGTGGGGACGCTCGACGGCGACGCGTTCAGCCACGAGGTGGAGATCGACGGTGGAGCGGTCGCGATCACCCTTCGGAAGGCGGCGCCCACGAGCTCCTGACGACGCCGAGCCACAGGAGCAGCAGACCGCCGCCACTCGCCACCAGCGCGACCACGGGAAGTCGCAGCCCGTCGACGGAGATCACGCTCATCCCGAGCGCGACCACCGCGACGACGATCAGGGCGAACGCGCTGCCGAAGACGAGCGCGACCCCCGTCGATGGATCGCCTCGCGTCACTCCTCTCCCCAGAACAGCTCACGGAGCGTCCGGTCGCCGCCCTCACCCGATCCTGCATCGTCGTCCGAGTCACCGGCGCTCACCGAGGCCGTCGCCGGCTCTTCCACGCGGATCGGCGACCCCGTCTCCGGTTGCGAGGATCCGGACGCCTCGGAGGGGGTCGTTCCCTGAGGTCGGACGGGGGGCATGGGCTGCGTCGCATCGGAGGCGGGAGCCGCGGGTGATGGACGTTCCGGCGCTGCGCTCGGCGTCGGCGCTGCTGCGAGGGGCGCTACCGCGACAGGCTCCGGCGGCGCGGCCACAGGCTTGGCCCGGCTCGCCTTCGCCAAGCCCTTCACCGATTCGGCGTGGGACTGCACGAGCGCGGCCAACTGCTGCAGGAAATCCCGTTCCTGGGATAGGAACGGGGCGACGGCGGCGCGCCCGGCATCGGTCCCCGTCGCGGCCACCACGGCGCCACCTGCGGCAGCAGCTGCCTGCGTACGCGCGTCCTGCACGATCATCGCCGCCTCCGCCCGGGCGCGTTCGATGATCTCATCCGCCTGCCGGGAGGTGTCCGCCAGGTCGGGCGCCCCGATGGACGGCGCTGCCGGAAGGCCCGTCGCGGTCCGCAGCCGCTCGTTCTCGTCGGACAGCTTGGTCATCGACTCGGTGATGTGGTCCAAGAACTCGTCGACGTCACGCATGCGATACCCGCCGAATCGCGAGACGCTGAATTCCTTGGATTGGATGTCGGCGGGCGTGACGACAGTGGACGCCGGCATCCCGGCGAAGTCCTGGGAGTCGTCCACGTCCTTGTCCTTCTTCCTCATCGAACCTCCCTCGTTTCGATCTTCAGCAGATCGCGTTCTGGAGCACGAAGATGATCACGAACGCGACGATCACGGATAGGTCGAGCGCCCCCGCCGGTGGCAAGATCCGGCGGATCGGACGCAAGACCGGTTCCGTGACGTCGAAGAGCAATTCGAAGACCGTGCGCAGCGGCCCGGTCGGAGGGGGCCGCCACCCGGCGAGCTCGACCCAGCTCACGATCACCCGGGCCAGCAGGATGACCCAGTAGACGCTCAGCGCGATGCAGATCAGCCGACCGAATGGGTTCCCCGCGCAGATCATCGGGTGGGAAGGCTAGCAGGGGCGCTCCAGGCGAACGTCGCGGCGAACCCACCACGGCGAGCGCGGGTCAGAACTGGTTGTAGAACGCGCCGCCCGCGATCCGTTCGCGCTCTTCCGCCGACACCTCGACGTTGTCAGGGGTCAGGAGGTAGACCCGGTTGGCGACCAGCTCGATCTTGCCGTCCAGTCCATAGACGAGGCCCGAGGCGAAATCCACCAATCGTCGGGCGATCGTGTCATCGGTGGATTGCAGGTTCATGATCACCGCGGTGCCTTCCTTGAAGCGGTCGGCCACCTCTCGGGCTTCGTTGAACCGCTTCGGCTCCGACTTGTAGATCGCCGAAGAGGCGGTGGCGACGCGAGGCGAGGAGATCGTGCGAACGACCCCTTCGGTTTCCGAGGACATGCCGCGCACGGCTTGGGGCTTCATGCGCCGGACCGGCGCCGGCTCGACCTCGGGCATGTCGTCGACGAATTCTTCGTCGTCCTCGACCAGGCCCAGGTAGTTCAGGGTCTTCTTCCACACGCCGGCCATCACTTCCTCCCTACGTCAACGGCGCTCGGGGGCCGAACAACGCCGTTCCGACGCGAACCATCGTAGCGCCTTCTTCCACTGCGACTTGGTAATCCAACGACATCCCCATGGACAATTCCAGCACCTCGGGGTGCCGTTCACGGACGCGGTCGCGGAGTTCGCGGAGCCGGATGTGGTACGGGCGCGCGTCTTCGACGCGCTGGCCGATGGGCGGGATGGTCATCAGGCCAACCAACCTGAGCCCTTCGAGGGACGCGATCCGGTCGGCCGTTGCGGCGGTTTCCTCGGGGGCCACGCCGGTCCGCTCGCCCGTCAGATCGACCTCGATCAGGGCGTCGATCGTCCGTCCCGAGGCGGCGGCTCGCCTAGCGAGCCGCTCGGTCGCGTGACCGCCCGCCACGGTCTCGACCACGTCTGCGAGCGCCGCGACGTGGTGAGCGGTGTTCGTCTGGAGCGTTCCGATGAAGTGCCACCTGACATCAGGGATGGCATCGTGCTTCGCCCGCAGTTCCTTCACGTAGTTCTCGCCGAAGTCCGAGACGCCCCCGTCGCGCGCCCAACGGATCGCCTCGGGAGGCACGGTCTTGGTCGCCGCGACCAGGCGTACGTCGCCCACGTCGCGGCCCGCACGGTCGCACGCCTGCGCGATACCTATGCGGACGTCCTCCAGATTGGCCAACAGCTCGTCACGCGTCATCGACCCAAGCGTTGCAGAAAGCGGTTCGGACTTGGAACGGGGGGCGGGGAGCTCCTCGGCCAAGAGGCGGGGGAAGGGCGCCTCCTCGCTCGGAACCTCCCCGCCCCCCACGATGCGGGGCCGCGCGGGGACGGACCGGGGTCCGTCAGTTCTTCAGGAAATCCGGGATGTCCAGGTCCTCCTCGGCATCGAACGAGACCGTCGCCGGTTCGGGGTCGTTCGCGGTCGTGAACACGTCCATGTCGTCCTCGGCGTCGTCGGCGAGGATCGACGGCAGAGCATCCTCGCGCCCACCGGTCCGAACCGGCTCCTCGAGCAACCGGGACAGCCGGCTCTCGAAGCGGCTGGTCTCCGTCGAGGACGTCGCGAGCTTGTCGAAGCCGGCCGCGACGACGGTGACGCGAACCTCCTCCCCGAGCGCGTCGTCCACGACGGCGCCGAAGATGATGTTCGCGTCGGGATGCGCGACGCGGGTGATGTGGTCGGCCGCCGCGTTGACCTCGTGGAGCGAGAGGTCGGTGGGGCCGGCGATGGAGAGCAGCACGCCCTTGGCTCCGTCGATCGACGACTCCAACAGCGGCGACGAGATGGCCGCCTTGGCCGCCTCGACCGCGCGGTTCTCACCGGTGCCGTGCCCGATGCCCATGAGGGCCGACCCGGCGCCGGTCATGACGGACTTCACGTCGGCGAAGTCGAGGTTGATGAGACCCGGCGTGGTGATCAGCGACGTGATGCCGTCGACGCCCTGGAACAGGACCTGATCCGCCATGCGGAACGCCTCGATCATCGGGGTGTTCGGATCCGAGACCTGGAGGAGCCGATCGTTCGGCACGACGATGAGCGTGTCGACCGCCTTCTTCAGCTCCGTGATGCCGAGATCCGCCTGGGTCGCGCGCTTGCGGCCCTCGAACCCGAACGGTCGGGTGACGACGCCGATCGTAAGCGCACCCAGACCCTTCGCGATCTCGGCGACGACGGGCGCGCCGCCCGTCCCGGTGCCGCCGCCCTCGCCGGCGGTGATGAAGACCATGTCGGCGCCCTTGAGGATCTCCTCGATCTCATCCGCGTGCTCATGAGCGGCGGAGCGCCCCACCTCCGGGTCGGAGCCGGCGCCGAGCCCGCGCGTCGTCTCGCGGCCGATGTCGAGCTTCACCTCGGCATCGGACATCAGCAGCGTTTGGGCGTCGGTGTTGACGGCGATGAACTCGACGCCCCGGAGGCCTGCCTCGATCATCCGGTTCACCGCGTTCACACCGCCCCCGCCGATCCCGATGACCTTGATAACGGCGAGGTAGTTCTGGGGAGCATCCATCATCGATCTCGTCCTTCGAACATCGGGCCAAGTGCGACCCGCTACCTACCTGGGGAAACGCCGTATGAAGCCGAATAACCATAACCGTCAAGCTCACGGTTATTGTTATATCTACCTCACGTATAGGGCGGAACGCTACTAAGAAACTGCAGGTCCGTCAAGCATCCCGGGACCGGCGATTGTGTCTCGGGATGACAGCGAACCATCCGTCACGGCGCCACGACCGCCCCACCCGAGAGGACCGCGGTCGGAGCCGACGGCACGCGAACGTCCGCGGAGATCACGGACGCGCCCTTCCCCACCGCGTAGTCGAGCAGCGCCCGCAGAGCCATCGCCTTCTCCGACAGATCCACCGCCTCGCCGTAAGCGACTTCCGCCCCGGACGTGAGGTCGACGCGGAGTTGCCCGTCGGACAGGATCGACACGCCATGGACGCGACCCCGGAGGGTCGGAGCCATCGCCGCGATCGCCCGAGCCGCTCCCCCGATAGCGCCCGGCCCCGGCCGGACACCGGGCTCGGTCGACGCGATGGTGGGCAACCCGGCCGCCGTGCGAGGCAGCGCCGCCTCGAGGAGGGCGCCGTCGTTCGCGACGAGGCGCAGCGCTCCCCCGGTTTCCACGACGGCGACCGCGACGCGTTCGTGGATGTCGATGACCAACGTCGAGGGCAGGTCCTTCGTGACCGTTGCCTGCGCGATCCAGGGATCCCTCTCCAGCCGCGCCTCGGCGGATCCGGCGTCGAGCGTGAACACGTTCGTCCCGGGTGTGATCCCGGCGATCCGCAGGACCTCCGATCTGGTCACGTGTGACGTCCCTCGGACCTCGATCTTGTGGGCGGCGAAATACGGGCTCCTGGTCAGCGTCACGGTCGCGGCGCCGAGCAGCACCGTCGCGATGAACGCGAGCGCCGCGATCTTCCGGACACGATCATGCGGTCCGGCAACGCGTGGCTGTGTTGGTCCGTCGGTCGCCGCCGGCTCGGGAGCAGACGCTGCATCGGGAGACGCCTCGGCTTCGATCGCTCCGATCGGACCCGCCTCCGGCGCCGTCTCCTCGACGACATCGGAGGCGTGGGACGCGTCGGTCGGGTCGGGGTCGGCCTCCGTCCCCTCGATGAAGACGACCGGTTCAACGTCGGGCATCATCGAACGCTCCGATCAGCTTGACCTCGGGATCGAGCGTGATGCCGGCCGAGTCCTCGACCAGCCGTTGAACATCGCGGATGAGCGCCAGGACGTCGGACGCCCGCGCTCCCGGTTCGGCCAGGATGAAGTTCGAATGCTTGCGCGAGACGGATGCACCGCCCACGCGAAGACCCTTGCCTCCTGCCGCCTCGATCAGTCGGGCGGCATGGTCGCCTTCGGGATTGGTGAACACGCTCCCGCAGTTCGGCTCGGCCAGCGGCTGGGTCCGGCGTCGCCACTCCCGTGCCTCGTCCATCCGGGCCCGGATCTCGGTGGCATCCGCCGCCTCCAACCGGACGACGGCACCCGTCACCACCGCGTCGGCCTGGAGGGCGGATCGCCGGTACGCGAACCCCGCGTCCCGCCCCAGGACCGTCTCCGCCCGCCCGTCCCGCAGCCTGTACGTCGCGATCCGGTCGAGTACCTGGGACATCGTTCCCCCGTGCGCTCCGGCGTTCATGCGAACCGCCCCGCCGAGCGTGGCGGGGATCGCGACGCCGAACTCCAGCCCGGCGAGTCCATGCCGCAGCGCGACGCCGGCGAGCGCGGGAAGGGGGATCGAGCCTCCGGCGGTCAGGAGCGTCCCCTCGCGAGCAGCCCACCGATAGCCGCGCCCGAGCCGCAGGACCAATCCGGGGAACCCCGCGTCGGACACCAGGATGTTGGAGCCCTTGCCGATCACGATGAACGGCACGTCGGTCGCGACGATCGCCTCTCCCGCCGCCGCGAGGTCGGCGTCCGACTCGGGCTCGAGGTAGAGCGCGGCGGGCCCACCGAGTCGGAACGACGTGAGCGGGGCGAGCGGGAACGCGGTGCGAACCCGGTCGCCTGCCGCGGCCCGGAGGATGCGCTCAGCGCGGGCGAGCGGGTCGGTCACGACGCCTCCCGGATCCGCTCGAGCGCCGCGTCGCCCAACATCCAGACGTCGCCACATCCCATCGTGACCACCAGGTCCCCCGCACGTACCTCGTCGCCCAGGAAGCGCACCACGTCGCTCCGGCGCGGGAGGTACACGACGCGGGTCGCCGGCGAGGCCTCGGCGATGCCGTCGACCACGAGCTTGCCCGTGACGCCGGGGATCGGGGCTTGGTCGGCGCCGTAGACGTCGGTCACCACCACGACGTCCGCCTCGATGAGGCTCTCGCCCAGCTCGCGCCAGAGCGCCTGCGTCCGGGAGTACCGGTGAGGCTGGAAGACAGCCACGATCCTCGCCGGGCCGGTGCGGCGGGCCACCCCCAACGTCACGGCGAGCTCGACGGGAACATGGCCGTAGTCGTCGTAGAAGTCGGCGCCACGGGCATTGCCTCGAAGCTCGAACCGACGACGGACGCCCGCGAACCCTGCCAGCGCTTCTGCGGCGGCGGGGGGCGCGACCCCCACCGACTCGGCGGTCGCCACGGCGGCGACGGCGTTCAGGAGGTTGTGCGCGCCGTCCACCCGGAGCGCCAGCGTCGTCACGACCCCGTCGGGACCGGTCACCTCACCGCGCGCCCCGCCGGGCCCCACCGCGTCGATCGCCAGCGTCCAGTCGTTCGCCGGGTCCGTCCCGTACGTGACCACCTTGGTGTCAGCCAGCAACATCGCCGTCCGGACGCCGGGGTCGTCGCCACACACCACGACGACCTCGCACTGCGTCATGAACTCGGCGAACGCCGATTCGATCTCGTCGCGCCCGCCCGGGTAGAAGTCCACGTGGTCCACATCCACGTTCGTCACGATCCCGATCGGATGCGGAGCCAACAGGAACGAGCCGTCGCTCTCGTCGGCTTCGAAGACGAACAGCTCCCCCGCGCCCGACCGTGCGCCGCTCCCACTCTCGTTCATGTCGCCGCCGATGAGGAAGCTCGGGTCGAGGCCCGCTCGTTCCAGCACCACGGCCACCATGGACGTCGTCGTGGTCTTGCCGTGCGTGCCCGCCACGGCGATCGCACGTTTCCCGGCGGTGAGGGCTGCCAGCGCCTGCGCGCGAGCCCACACCGGCACCTCGCGACGACGGGCCGCTTCGAGCTCCACGTTGCGATCGCGGATGGCGCTCGACACGACGACGGCGTCGGGGTCGTGGTCGCCGATGTTCGTCGGATCGTGTCCGACCGTGACATCGGCGCCAAGCGCTCGGAGCTCGCCGAGCCCTTTCGAATCCTTCAGATCCGACCCGCTGACGGCGATCCCCCGGGCGAGCAGGAGCTTCGCGAGGTTCCGCATGCCGGCGCCGCCGATCCCGATCATGTGGAGGCGGGCGACGCCGTCGAGCGACGGCACGTCGAGCGTGGGGATGCTTCCCGCGGGTGGCACGTAGCGCTCGCGGGCGCCTGTCATGCGTTCGCCGCCTCGGCCACCAACGACGCGAATCGGTCCGCGGCGTCAGGTTTCGCCCACGCGCGAGCGCTCGCGCCCATCGAACGCAGCCGCTCCGGATCGTCCAGGAGCTCGATGACCGATCGAGCGAACGTCGACGGCGTGAGCTCCGCATCGGCCACGACCACGGCAGCGCCGACGCGCGCGAGCTCGCGGGCGTTCGCCGCTTGATGGTTCTCGGTCGCGTACGGATACGGCACCAGGACCGACGGGAGCCCACAGACGGCGAGTTCGGCGATGGTCGTGGCCCCCGCGCGCGACACCACCAGATCGGCCGAGGCGTAGCCGAGCTCCATCCGATCGAGGAACGGGATCACCGTCACCCGAGCGGCTCCCGCGCGCTCGGCCGCGCCGTCGAAGGCGCCTTCACGACCGGGACCCGCGACCACCAGCAGTTGCAGGTCCCTCCGATCAACGAACACCGGCAGGGCGGCCGCTACCACCTGGTCCAGATGCAAGGCGCCCTGGCTCCCGCCCGTCACCATCACCGTGCGCCGCGCCGGGTCGAGGCCCAGCACCGTTTCCGCCTCGGCGATGAGGTCCTCTCGACGGTCCGGCACGTCGAGGATCGCTCGACCGACCGGATAGCCGATCGTCTCGACCCGCGCACCCCCCCGGATCCGGCCGCGGGCATCCTCGAACGCGATGGCGATGGCAGACGCCCATCGTGCGAGGAGTCGATTCGCCAGGCCGAGGACGGCGTTCGGCTCGTGGAGCACGATCGGGATGTGCGCTCGCCGGGCGGCGAGGATCGGCGGGACGCTGACGTAGCCCCCCAAGCCGACCGCAACATCCGCTCCCCGCACGAGCGGGGCGCACGCGAACATCGAGCGCGCCGCGACGAACGGCGCCTTCGCCGCTCGCATCGACACCTCACGGACGAACGGCGCGACATGGATGCCGTCGAACCGGTACCCCGCCGCAGGGACGCGCGTTGCCTCCTGGCCGTCGCGCGATCCGATGAAGCGCACGATCGCGCCGTGGTCGCGTACCAAGGTGTCCGCCAGTGAGAGCGCGGGGAAGATGTGTCCACCCGTCCCGCCCGCCGCGATCACGACGTTCATGCGGGCGCCCGCCCCGTCGAGATCCGCGACCCGCCCGCCGCCCCTTCCTTCCGACGCTTCCTCGCCGCGCGGGACGTGCTCGGGCGGTCGCCTCCGCCCGCCCGAGCGATCGACGCGAGCACGCCGACGGCGCCGAGGGTGACGATGAGCGCGCTGCCGCCGAAGGACACGAAGGGCAGCGGGACGCCGGTGATCGGCAGGAGCCCCGTCACGGCGCCCAGGTTCACGATCGCCTGCAACCCGATCCACGACGTGATACCGGCTGCGAGGAGCCGCCCGAACGTGTCGGGGGCGCGGACCGCGATCCGGACACCCGCGTAGATCATCACGCCGAACGCGACGAGCACGACCAGCTCTCCGATCAGCCCGAGCTCCTCCCCCAACACCGCGAAGATGAAGTCCGTGTGCGCGTTCGGCAGGTACGCCCATTTCTGGCGGCTGGCGCCGAGCCCGACCCCGAACCATCCGCCGGATCCGAGCGCGATCAAACCTTGGATCAGCTGATATCCGTTGGTCAGCGGGTCCTTCCATGGGTTGAAGAAGGACAGGAACCGAGCGCGACGGTAGGCCGTTCCGAAGATGAGGTAGGCAAGACCGGTCAGCGTGATGAGACCCGTCACCGTCAGGTGACGCAGGCGCGCCCCCGCGACGAACAGCATCAGCAGAACGCTGCCCACGATCACGATCGTCGTCCCCAGGTCCCGCTGGAGCATCACGATGCCCGCGACGAGCAGCACGACGGGACCGAGCGGCAACGCGAGGTGCAGCCAGTCGTCGAGCTTGCCTTCCTTCTGTGCGAGGACCGCGGCGGTGAACGCGATCAACGCGAGCTTCGCGAACTCGGACGGCTGCAGCGTGAACGGTCCCAAACCGATCCAGCGCGACGCGCCGTAGACCGACGAGCCCGCGGTCGGGTGGAGCGCCAGCAGGAGCAACAGCACCGAGATGACGACGAGCGGCCCCGACATCCGGCGCCATGCCGTGTACCGCATCCGCGCGGTGAGGAGCAACGCGCCGATGCCGATCGCCGCGTAGACCGCCTGCCGTTCCAGGAACCAGAAGCTGTTGTCGTAGTTCGTGAACGCGTACACCGAGCTCGCGGAGAACACCTCGACGACGCCGATCGTCGTGAGCAGCGCCGCTGACACGAGCAGGAGGATCACGCTCGTTCGAGCGGCGACCGCCGGATCCTTCTTCGGATGCCGGGCGGGCAACCGGACGACGTGCAGCTTCGTCTTCTGCCCCGCGTCACGCTCTGGTGCGCGGCGGGTCGCACGCTTCGGCACCGTGGTGCGTCCAGCCGTTGGACGTCCGGCAGCACCTCGTTTCGCGGTCGCCCGGTCAGCCATGGGCGCCGACCTCCTGCATCAACGCGCGCGCCGCCGCAGCGAAACGGTCGCCCCGTTCGGCGTAATCCCGGAACATGTCCCAGCTGGCGCAGGCCGGCGCGAGGAGCACCGTCCCCGGCCGAGGCGCCAGCGCGAACGCATCCGCGGTCGCCTCCTCGATCGTGACGGCATAGTGGACCGGCACCAGTCCGTCGAACGTCGCCCCGACCTCCCGGGCGGATTCGCCGAGCGCGACGACGCCCGCGAGCCGATCGGCCCGATCGCGCAGCGGCGAGAGGTCCACGCCCTTGGCCCGACCTCCTGCGATCAACACCGCCCCCCGAACGCCCTCGAGCGCCGCCAGCGCGGCGTGCACGTTCGTCGCCTTCGAGTTGTCCACGAAGCGCACGCCGTCGACGAGCGCGACGACCTCGCCGCGATGATGGGCGGGAGTGAAGCTCGCGATGCCTCGCCGGATCGCGTCGGGGGAGACGCCGAACGCGAGCGAGGCGGCGGCGGCGGCGGCCACGTCCTCCCGATACCCGGCGCGTTCGCCGTCGACGGGACCGAGGGACTCGGATCCCGCGACACGCGACACCAACGTTCCGTCGACGTAGCCGACCTCGCCGCCGTCCGGCGCCCCTCGCGTGAACCACGCCACCGGACAGGGTGCCTCGAGGGACACGGCGGCCGCACGCGCGTCGTCGCGGTTGCCGACGTGCGTGTCGCCCTCGCCCTGTGCGCGAACGATGTTGCGTTTGGCATCGACGTAAGCCTGCTCCGTGCCGTGCCAATCAAGGTGGTCGGGCGCGAGGTTCAGCAAAACGGAGACCCTCGGGTGGAACGTTTCGACGAATCGAAGTTGGAACGAGGACGCCTCGACGACGAGCACGTCGTGTCCCTCCCGTGCCGCCATTGGGAACGGATGACCGATGTTGCCGCATGCGGCGGCGTCGTGGCCCGCGGCGCGCAGGCACGACGCGATGAGCCCGGTCGTCGTCGTCTTGCCGTTCGTTCCCGTCACGGCCAGGTACGGCACGCCGCACAGCCTTGCCCCCAGCTCGAGCTCGCCCCACACGGGGATGCCGCTCTTCCGTGCCCAGGTGAGGATGGGCGCGTCCTGCGGGACGCCGGGGCTGGTGACGACGAGCGTCGCGCCTTCCAGGTGCGATGGGTCGTGCCCACCGGCCGCGACGTCGACGCCGATCTCGCGCAGGTGCGGGAGCGCATCGAGCGCATCTACGAGGCGCGACTCGCTCACGAGCACGTCGGCGCCCTCGACGACGAGCGCCTCCGCGGCGGCGGTTCCCGCGACGCCCGCGCCGATCACGATCACCCGCCGGCCCGTGAAGTCTCCGGTCATCCGAGACCACCCCGGCTGATGAAGTCCACGTAGAAGAGCCCGATCCCCACGGCGACGCAGAGCCCCGCGATGATCCAGAAGCGCACGATCACCGTGAACTCGGGCCAGCCGACCAGCTCGAAGTGGTGATGGATCGGCGACATGCGGAAGATCCGTCGTCCGAACCCGCGGAACGAGATCACCTGGAGGATGACCGACATCGTCTCCATGACGAACAGCCCGCCGAGGACGATCAGCAGCAACTGCGTGTTGATCGTGATGGCAAGGGCACCGAACACCCCACCGAGCGCGAGCGCGCCGGTGTCACCCATGAAGATCCGCGCCGGCGCCGCGTTCCACCAGAGGAACCCGGTCACGGCCCCCATCATCGCCGCGGCGACGATGGCGGTGTCGAGCGCCGTATCTGCGTCGATCACATAGCACGCCGCGGGCGGTCCCAGGCCGCAGACGTGACGGAACTGCCAGAACGCGATGAACATGAACGCCGAGAGCACGAAGATCGACGAGCCGGACGCCAGGCCGTCGAGCCCGTCCGTGAGGTTCACGGCGTGGGACGAGGAGGTGAGGATGACGAACGCCCAGACGTAGAACAGGACCCCCAGGTTCAGTCCCGTGGTGCGGATGAACGACAGCTGCGTCGACGTGCCGGTTTCCGCGGAGTAGTGCACGACGATGATCGAGAAGAGGACCGATACGATGGCCGTGCCCACGAACTTCTGGAGCTTCGACAACCCGAGCGATCGATCGCGTCGGACCTTCAAGAAGTCGTCCAGGAACCCCACGATCCCGAAGCCGACCGCGGTGAACAGCAGCGCGATGGCGGCGGGAGTGAGGTGCCGGAACGTGAACCGCGAAGCGAGGAAGCCCGCGAACAGCCCGATGATGATGACGATGCCACCCATCGTGGGCGTGCCCATCTTCTCCATGTGCGTGTGCGGGCCGTCCTCGCGGATCCGCTGCCCCCACCCCCACGCGCGGAACGCCTTGATCGCGATCGGAGTGCCGAGCAACGTGACGGCGAGAGCGACCGCGGCCGCGACCAGGATCGACTTCATCGCAGCGCCTCCGCCAGCCGTTCGAGGCCCGCGACGCGAGATCCCTTGAACAGGACGAGGTCGCCGGGTCGCGCCGACCGCCGCACGTCGTCCAGCACCTGGTCGGGGTCGTCGTAGCAGGCCACGTTGTCGGGTTCGACCCCCTCGCGCAGACCGGCGTCGGCGATCGAGCGAGCCGAGGTGCCGACCGCGATGAGTCGATCCACGCGGATCCGCGCCGCCAGCTCTCCGATGCGCTCATGCTCTCGAGCGGCGATCGGCCCGAGCTCCGCCATGGGGCCCAGCACGGCGATCAGGTGACCCTCGCCCGCCATCCACCGCGCGGCCCGCAGCGCCGCCGCCATCGATTCGGGGTTCGCGTTGTACGCGTCGTTGACGACCCGGACGCCGGCCGACGTCGTGAATGTCTCCATCCGCCATTGCGACACGATGGCGTGCGACAGGGCGTCGGCGCACGGAACGAGCGGCACGCCGAGCGTGACCCCGGCGGCCGCGGCGGCCAGCGCGTTCGAGACCATGTGCTCCCCGGGAACGGCCAGCGTCACCGGCGCGCGCTCGACCCCTCGAACCAAGAGGAACGACGCGCACCCGTCCGCTGCCAGCGACACACCCTCAGCGCGGACGTCGGCGTCGGGCGCGAGCCCGAACGTCACCACCCGTGCCGCCGTCCTCCCTGCGTAGTCGGCGACGACCGGATCATCGGCGTTCAAGATCGCCACGCCGTCCGAACCCAGCGACTCGATCGGTTCGGCGGAGGCCTCGACGATCCGCTCCCAGGAACCGAAGACCTCCAGATGCGCGACACCGACGTTCGTCACGATCGCGATGTCGGGTCGAGCGATACCACACAGGATCGCGACGTCCCCTACATGGCGCGCGCCCATCTCCGCGACGACCACCTCGGTGTCCGGGGCCGCTCCTAGGAGGGTCACCGGCAACCCGACCTCGTTGTTGAACGACTCCCTGCTCGCGTGGGTCCGGAACCTCGTCGCGAGCACGGCGGCCGTCATGTCCTTCGTGGATGTCTTGCCGTTGGCCCCGGTGACGGCGACGACGTTCGCGTCCATGTGCGATCGTTCGTCCCGGGCGAGCATCATCAGCGCCTCGCCGGTCGAACGCACGGACACCGCCGGACCATCGACATCGAGACCATCGCGTACCAACACTCCCGCGGCGCCGTTCGCGAACGCCTCCGGCACGAACATCCCGCCGTCGGTCCGTTCTCCTGGGAGCGCGACGAACAACGCGCCGGGGACGACGTGGCGGGAGTCGATCGCGACGGACGACACGTCGATGTCCGTCCCGAGGAAGAGCCCTTCGACGGCGCGGGCTACGTCCGTCATCCGGCGCGGCTTCACGCGCGGCTCCCCAAGGCCTCGAGCTCCTCGCGGGCCACGACGCGATCGTCGAAGGGGATGACCCGGTCTCGGAACTCCTGGATCGGCTCGTGGCCCTTCCCGGCGACGACCACCACATCGCCCGCCTCCGCCTCATGCAGCGCCAGCCGGATCGCCGCACGGCGGTCGGGTTCGATCAGGAACGCGCCGCCCCCTTCCTTCGCGCCGGGCTCGATCTCAGCGATGATCGCCAGCGGGTCCTCCGATCGCGGGTTGTCCGTGGTGACCACGCTGAGGTCGGCGTTCGCCGTGGCCGCCGCACCCATCGGGGAACGCTTCGCGCGGTCGCGATCCCCACCGCAACCGAACACGAGGATCAGGCGACCGGACGTCAGCGGGCGCGACGCGCGCAGCACGCTTCGGATGCTATCCGGCGTGTGTGCGTAGTCCACCACCACCAGGAAATCCTGACCGGCCTCGATCGGCTCCATCCGCCCTGGAACCTCCCGGAGCGAGGCGAGACCTCGTCCGACCGCGTCGTCGTCGATGCCGAGGGAGCGCGCCGCCGCGGCGGCGGCCAGCAGGTTCTCCACGTTGAACGCCCCGCGCAGCCGGGACCGGATCTCGACCCCGTCGATCGTGAACCCGACGCCGTCGCGGTCGACGACGACGTCGCGAGCCCGCAGGTCGGCCTCGGCCGAGACGCCGAACGTCGAGGTGGGGATGTCGAGGTCGCGCAACAGCCGGCGTCCGAACGGATCGTCGACGTTGACGAGGGCTCGGCGCGCGTGATCCGGCGTGAAGAGCCGAGCCTTGGCGTCGAAGTACGCATCCATGGTGCGGTGGTAGTCGAGGTGGTCCTGCGACAGGTTCGTGAAGATCGCCGCATCGAACACGACGCCGTCGACCCGTTGCTGCTCGAGCGCATGCGATGACACCTCGAGCGCCGCACCTCGAACACCCGCGTCGCGCATCCGCCCAAACAGGCGCTGGAGGTCGGGCGCCTCCGGCGTCGTGCGTGCGAGGGGAACCGGTGCACCCGCCACGCTCGCTCCCGTCGTTCCCACGACGCCGGTGATCCACCCGGCTGCGTCGAAGATCGAGGCGAGCAGATACGTGACCGTGGTCTTGCCGTTCGTCCCCGTCACCGCGACGGTCGTCATCGCGGACGCGGGATGACCGAACGCCGCGGCGGACATCGGCCCCATCGCGCCGCGAACGGACGGCACGAGCGCTTGGCACGCCTCGACGTCCAGCCAGCGCTCAACGACGAGCGCCGACGAACCGGCGTGGATCGCCTGCGTCGCATAGGCGTGGCCATCGGCGTGCCGGCCGGGAACGCAGAAGAAGACAGCTCCCCGCGTGACCTCCCGTGAGTCGAACGCGACGTCGGTGATCGCGATATGGCCGTCGCCACGGATCGTCGACCCCGGAACGGCGGCAACCAACTCGGCGAACGGAACAAGGGGGAAGGCGGATGTCACCGCCTCCGAGCTTACCCGCGCCCCCGTTCGCGGGTCGTTCGAGGTCATGGTCGTCCGAGCACGTGTGGAGGCAACGAGACCGGCGGCGCCGTCGGGATGCCGAGGCGCTGGATCGCATAGCGCGCGACCTGCTGGAACAGCGGAGCGGCGGCGACGCCACCGTAGATCGTCGCGGGCTCGTCGAGGATCGCCGCGACCACGATCCGCGGGTCGCCGGCCGGCAGGAACCCGATGAACGAGGCGACGTAGCGGTCGGAGTAGTACCCGCCGTTCGGCGCTGGCTTGAGCGCCGTCCCCGTCTTGCCGGCGACCTGGTATCCGGGGATCTGCGCGCTGGTCCCCGTCCCTCCCTCGACCACGTACGCGAGCATCTGCGCGAGGATGGACGCGGTCTGTGGTTGAAGGACCCGCTTCCTCGGGGAGGCCGGCGCCGGCGAGAACGTGCCGGACCCGTCCACCGTGCCGCTCACCAGGCGCGGCCGGACCCAGACGCCGTCGTTCGCCACGGTCGCGTACACCGACGCCATCTGGAGCGGCGTCACGCTCACGCCCTGTCCGTACGAGATCGTGGCGAGTGTGGCGTCGCTCCAGTTCGAGAGCGCGGGGACGATGCCCTGCGACTCGCCCGGGAACCCGAGCCCGGTCGTCCGCCCGAAGCCGAACCTGTTGAGGTACGACGCGAGCGTGGTCTTACCCACGAGGCCGCCGACCTTGGCCATGCCGATGTTGCTGGACTCGGCCACGATGTCGGCGAGCGTCATCGTCTCGACCGGGTGCGGATGCGAGTCGTGGATCGTGTACTGATCCACCTGCATCGAGTCCGGTACCTGGAACCGCTGGGTGATCGACACGGCCCCGGATTCGATCGCGGCGGCCGCGGTGATCACCTTATTGACCGAGCCGGGCTCGAACGCGTCGGTGACGGCGGGGTTCCGCAGCCGTGCGGGGTCGTGCACTGCCACGTGCGCGTAGTTGTTCGGGTCGAACCAGGGGTAGCTCGCCATGGCGTAGATGTCGCCGGTCCGCACGTCCATCACGATGACCGTCCCGGACTTGGCGCCGTTCGCCTCGACGGCGGACTTGAGTGCCTCCTGCGCCTGGTACTGCATCTCGCGGTCCAGCGTCGTCTTCAGGTTGGTGCCATCGACCGGTTCCTTCACGACGTCGATGCCCTGCGCGATGGGCTGACCTGCGCTCTGCTCGAACGTCCGCTGCCCCGGCACCCCGGCGAGATCGGAGTTGTACTCCGCTTCGAGCCCTGCGAGCCCCGTCCCGTCGACTCCAACGAACCCGATCACCGCCGGGGCGAGCGCACCGTTCGGGTAATACCGCTTGGGGACGGAGAGGAACCCGATCCCGGGCAGGGCCAGGTCTTCCACGCGCTGCGCCACGTCCAGGTCGACCTGCCTCGCAACATACGCGAACGTCCCGGACGCTTCGAGCGCGGGCAGGATCTGCTTGGGGCGATCGCCGAGCGCGTCCGCGATCTGCGCCGCCTCCCCGGCCGGATCGGTGACCATCGACGGGTTGGCGTAGATGTCGCGGGCATCGAGCGTGATCCCCAGCGGCACGCCTCGACGGTCAAGGATCTGTCCCCTGGAGGCCGGGAGCGCGAACGTTCTCACCCGCTGATTGAGACCCATCGCCTCGAGGGACCGATGGTCTCCGACCTGCAACACGGTCAGGCGAGCCGCGATGCTGCCGAACGCCAACATCATGAGCGCGAGCAGCGCGACGAGACGTCGCCCCGCCCGAGCTCTCATGGAGCCCCCGATGCGACGCGTCCGAACCCCGGCACCCGCAGGATGACCACGTTGTCCGGCAGCACCATCTGGTAGCGCTCCGCCCACGCTGCGATCCTGCTCGGCGACGACAGGCGTGAGACGTCGGTGGCGAGCACGTCATGTTGTTCGCCGAGATCCGTGACTCGCGTCTGCAGCGAATGGACCGCGAACGCCGTCTGCGCGAACAACGCATTCATCGCCACGACTCCGAGCACCAGTGCCACGATGACGAGCGAGGCGAACACCATGAACGTCGAGTGGAGGCCGCGGCGCGCCCGCCGACGTGAGCGGGAGTGAGGGTCGGTCCGCGGGCGCGCCGCGGGCGTCCGCGCGGGAGGCGCGGATGGTTCGGGATGCTCGTCGGGTGCGGGCTCGGGGACCGCCAACGCCCAACCCTCGGGCAGTCCCGACGGATCGAACGCGGGATCGGCGTCGATCTGCGGTTCGGGGACGCTCACGCCGCCTCCATCGCGCGCTCGGCGGCGCGGAGCTTCGAGCTGCGGGCGCGGGGGTTGGCGGCGACCTCGGCCTCCGACGGCTGCAACGGCTTCTTCGTGAGGATCGCGAGACGCTCGTCCTCGCGGAACGTCGTTTTGACGACACGGTCCTCCAGGGAGTGGTACGCGATCACGACCACGCGGCCCCCGGGAGCGAGGAGGTCGACCGCCTGAGGCAGGGAGGCGGCGAGCTCCTCGATCTCCCGGTTGACCGCGATGCGGAGCGCCTGGAACGTCCGACGCGCGGGGTGGGGGCCCCCCGGACGTCGTCCCACGGCGCTCACGACGACGCCGGCCAGTTCGTCCGTGCCCTCGATCGGCGCGCGCGAGCGCGCGCGGACGATCGCGGCGGCGATCCGGCGCGACTTCGGTTCTTGGCCGTACTCGAAGATCAGGTCTGCGAGCTCCTTCTCGGGAAGCTCGTTCACGAGGTCGGCGGCGGTCGGGCCGTCGTCGCCCATGCGCATGTCCAGTGGTCCGTCCTGCCGGTAGCTGAAACCGCGCTCGGAGCGGTCGAGCTGCATGGAGGAGACCCCGAGATCGAAGAGCACCCCGTCGACCGGACCGTCGACGACCTCCTCATCGACCTCTGAGAAGCGCGCGCGGACCGGCTGGAACCGCTCCCCGAAGACCGCGAGCCGTTCCCCCGCGATCGCGAGCGCCATGGGATCGCGATCGATGCCGACGAGCCTGCCGACGCCCGCGGACAGCAGCGCTTCGGCGTGACCGCCCGCGCCCACCGTCATGTCGACCACGGTGCCCCTCCCCCCGAGGAACCCGATCACCTCGCGCACCATGACCGGGTCGTGCTGTGCCTCCTCCACCGTCACCCGAGATGACCGGCGAGCACGCCGAGGCCGATAGAGGCGAGGACCGTGAGCGCGGCCATCGCGATCAAGGACAGGCTCTGTCGAACCTCGGTGCGGAGTTTGTTCGGCGTCATGTGGTCCTCCTGGGGTCGAGGTCGCCGGCCTGATAGGCCGCGGCGTACCGGTCCGTGTAGCGGTCGTAGCCTTCGCGATCCCAGATCTCCATCCGGTCCCGAACGCCGAGCACCACCACTTCCTTGTCGATGCCTACCGCTTCCCGCAACCGCTGCGGGATCGTCACGCGGCCTTGTCCGTCGAGCTTCACTTCGTCAGATGAGCCGAAGAACTGGCGCGAGTACGCGCGGCCGTCGGCGTCGGAAAGGGGGGAGGACGCGACCTCGTCGGAGCGCCGCTCCCATTCGACCCTGGGGAAGCAGAACAGGCAGCCGTCCTGGCCGATGGTCAACCACACGCCGTCCGCGAACGCATCGCGGAAACGTGCGGGCAACGACAGCCTGCCCTTCGGGTCGAGCTGGTAGCTATGCGTGCCGAGCAGTTCGGTCACGCCCTCCTCCCCTTTCCTCCACTTTGGTCCACCTTTATGCCACTATTACTCCACTGGGTCAACAGCGGGGCAACGGAAAGGTGCGTTAGTTGCGGAGGATCGGTCGAAGGACTACGGGCGGACGGGCGGAATGGCCGAGCGGACTACTTCAGGTAGTCCTCCCAGCCGGGCTCGAGCCGGCCGAGCGTCAGACGGAACCCATCAGTGGGTGCGAACGGACGGCGCGCCAGGGTGAATCCTGCCTCCTGCGGCGTCCGGTTCTCCTTCTTGGCGTTGCATCGCCGGCAGGCCGCCACGACGTTCTCCCACGTGTGGGTGCCCCCGCGAGAGCGCGGGATGACGTGATCGAGGTTCTCGGCCGGCGACGTGCAGTACTGACACGTCCACTCGTCGCGGGCGAACACGGCTCGCCGGGTGAGCGGCGCGTGTGGGCGGTAGGGCACGCGCACGTATCGGCGGAGGCGGACCACGGAGGGCGCCTCCATCGAGATCGTGGCGGACCGGAAGACCATGCCGTTGGACACGATCACCTCGGCCTTCTCCTTCAGGACCAGCACCACGGCCCGGCGCGCAGGCACGACCGCGAGGGGGGAATCGGACACGTTGAGCACCAGGGCGCGGCCCATGCCGGTCAGTCTAGCCGCCCGATTCCGTGTTCGGGCCTCGCGGCCGGTCGCGAACCCGCCTCTAGCCAAGCGAATCACACGCGTGTAATCTTGCGAAAGACACGACGGGTCGGCTCGGTCGAGATGCCTGGAGTTGCGAACAAGGGGCCGCGCGGGGCGTCCGCCGGCCGGGCCGGCTCGTCGTTTCATCCGGACGGCTCCCGCCTCCCCGGGAACCCGTCCGGTCGGTTCCAACGTCCTCCAGTCACATGCATCCCGGTCGGCCTTTCCGGTCGTTTCCGGGAACTTGCCGTCGTTTCCGACCGTAGAACCGGCCGAGACGTTCGGCCGCAGCCGTGAGAAGGGGGCCGCCGTAAGATGGTGGCCCCCGGCCGGCCAAGGGTCACGCCAAGGGTCACGCCCAAGGGTCACGCCCAAGGGTCACGCCCAAGGGTCACGCCCAAGGGTCACGCCAAGAGTCACGCCAAGAGTCACGGAGGTACCCGTTGGAGGTTCGACAGCAACAGGAATGGCAGCGGTTCGCCGCGAGCTTCCACGAGATCGAGACCAACGTCGAACGCGTCGTGCGCGGCAAGCACAGCGAGATCCGGCTGGCGCTCGTTGCTCTCGTGGCCGAGGGCCATCTCCTGATCGAGGATGTGCCGGGCGTAGGCAAGACCATGCTCGCGAAGGCGATCGCGCGTTCGATCGACTGTTCGTTCCGCCGCCTCCAGTTCACCCCGGACCTCCTCCCTACGGATGTCACAGGTGTCAACGTGTTCAACCAGGAGCGCGGTGACTTCGAGTTCAAGCCTGGCGCCATCTTCGCCAACATCGTGCTGGGCGATGAGATCAATCGCGCGAGCCCCGAAGACGCAATCCGCGCTCCTGGAGTGCATGGAGGAACGGCAGGTCACCGTGGACACGGAGACCCACCCCCTTGGACACGCCGTTCATGGTGATCGCCACGCAGAACCCCATCGAGCACGAGGGGACGTACCCGTTGCCCGAAGCGCAGCTCGACCGGTTCATGCTCCGCCTGTCGATCGGCTATCCGACCAACGAGATCGAGGCCGAGATCTTGTCGAGTCACAGCTCCGGAACGCCGCTCACGGACATCGGCCCGGTGAACGACGCGCTCGGCGTCGCGGAGATGATCGTGCAGGCGCAACATGTCCACGTGGCTCCGGCCATCCGCCGGTACATCGTCGACCTCGTGGAGGCGACCCGCCGGCACTCCGATATGTACCTGGGGGCGAGCCCCCGTGCCTCGATCATGATCCTGAAGGCCTCGAGAGCGATGGCCGCGGCCGACGAACGCGACTACGTCATCCCGGACGACGTGAAAGCGCTCGCCGTCCCGTCGCTCGCGCACCGGATCATCGTGACGGCGGACGCCGTCATGAGCGGCCGTTCTCCGCAGGTCATCCTGGAGGAGATCCTCTCGGAGGTTCCGGTCCCGGTCGCGGAGACCCCCTGATGCCCTCCGGCCGCGGGGTGGCCGTCCTGTTCGCCGGGCTCGCCATGTGGCTGGTGGCGAGGATCATCGGTTCCCCGGGCCTCGAGGTGATCGCGCTCGGACTCGCCGCGTTGCCCGCGATCGCGGCCATCTTCGTCCGCTGGGGACACCAAAGGATCGCCGTCCACCGACGCCTCTCCGACATCCGAGTGTCGCCCGGCACCCGGGTGACGGTCCACATCGATATCGAGAACCGATCGGCCGCCGCCACGTCGTTCCTGTTGCTCGAGGACCGGCTCCCCTCCGTCCTGGGCCGCCCGGCCAGGCTCGTGGTCTCGGGGATCCCGGGGCACGGCACCCAAGAGGTGACCTACACGATCCTGCCGCAGAGCCGCGGCCGATATCAGCTCGGTCCACTCACGGTGGACGTGTCGGATCCGTTCGCCCTGGTGCGTCAGCGACTCGAGTTCGATGAGCGTGAGGACCTGATCGTGACGCCGGAGATAGAGGATCTGACCGGCACCCCCGATGCGGCGTTCGGGGCGAACGTCGGGGCCTCGCGCACGAGGAACCTCTTCCGCACCGGCGAGGAGTACCACACGATGCGCCAGTACCACGAGGGCGACGACCTCCGTCGGATCCACTGGCCGAGCGTCGCCCGCACCGGCGAGCTGATGATCCGCCAGGACGAATCGTCCCAGCGAGCCAACGGACTCGTCTTCCTCGACTCGCGCGACGGCGCGCTGGGACAGACCCATGGCCAGGCGTTCGAGCGTGCGGTCTCGGTCGCGGCGACCCTTGGTGTGCTCCTTTCCCGCGGCGGCTTCTCCCTGCGGTTCGCGACCGCCGAAACGCCCCCCGCCGCCCTGTCGGAGGAGCGGTTCCTCGAAGCGCTCACGAGCGTCGGCCATTCCCAAGCGCGATCGATCGGTCCCGCGCTCGCGCACCTCCGCGCCTCCGCATCGGGCGACACGACGCTCGTCGTCGTCGCGGCACCCCCACAACCGGTCGAGCTCACGTCGCTGATCCGCAGCGGCGGCGCCTTCGGCCCCAAGCTCGCCGTCCTCGTGTACCCGGTCGACCCCGACACCCTGCCGCCGGAGCGACAGGCCCAGCTGGAGGGACGGGCCACGCAGGCCCGACTCGCCCTGACCCGCGCCGGATGGGACTGCATCATCCTCCCCCCGTCCATGCGCTTGAAGGAAAGATGGCACGTCCCCAAGGAACGTCGCCTCGTGCACAGCGGCTGATCGCGCTCTTCGCGGTCTGCGCCATCGCGATCGCCACCGCGTTCGCGTTCGGACGCGTGTTCGCGGGGCACGGCTCGACCTGGCGCCTCATGGGAGTGGGCCTGGCCTCGGCCCTGGTCGCATCCGCCCTGGAACGGCGGAACCTGCTGCTCGCGACGCTGGTGTCGGCAGCGGTGCTCGCCGTGGTCGTCGGGCTCCTGGTCTTCCCGGGGACGACATGGCACGGTCTCCCGACGCTCGACACGCTGCGGCACGCGCTCGACGCCTCCCATCTGGTCGGCGAACAGGCCCGCCTCCAGGTCGCGCCCTCGCCGCCGATGAAGCCCCTCATGTTCGCCTCGATCCTCGCGATGTGGGCGGCGATCTTCTCCTGCCATGCGCTCGCCTTCCGCGCCGGCAGCCCGATCCTGGCGCTCCTGCCGCCCATCGCCATGCTCGCGTTCGCCGACACCGTGCTCGAGGAGTTCATCAAGCCGGTGTACGGCGTCGTGTTCCTGGCGGCGGCGCTCGCGATCGTCTTCGCCGACGCACTCCGCCGGGTGCAGGGATGGGGCCCGGTGTGGACGGGTCCGGGGTCCCGCGCACGTCTGTCCGCCACGGCCAGCCGGGGTGCCAGACGCGTCGCGGTCGCGGCGGTGGGCACCGCGATCATCGTGCCGTTCATCGTGCCCGGGTTCGGATCGAAGGCCATCTTCGACATCAGCTCAACGAACGCGTCGGATCGGGTGCGCATCGACCCGCTGGTCTCGATCAAGGCCAGCCTCACGCGCAACGACCCGGTCGAGGTGTTCCAGGTGCAGGCCGACGCCGCGTCGTACTGGCGGATGCTCTCCCTAACGAACTTCGACGGCGACACGTGGCGCCCGGACCTCATCGACACGGGCGACCCGGTGACGTCCGACACAACCCTGTCGGCGGGGACCCTGGGGACCGAACCCGTGCAGCAGACGTTCACGATCTCGAGCGACCTCGGATTCCCGTGGCTGCCGCTCGCCTACCCGCCGCAACAGATCGACGTCCCCGACACGTCGGTGCGCTACAACAGCTCCACGGGAACCGCGATGGTCGACGGTGAGTTGAACGCCGGCGACGAGTACCACGTCACGTCCGTCCCGGTGCAACCCACGCCGGCGCAGCTTGCGGCGGTGACCCTGCCGCCGGCCGCCCAGAACGTCGCGTCGACGTCGCTCGAGGGTGTTCCCCCCGACGTGGTTGCCGGGATCCGCGCGATCGCCGACCGGTGGACGGCGGGCGCCACCAACGACTACGAGCGCATCCTCGCCATCCAGGATCATCTGAGCGATCCCTCGCAGTTCACCTACGACAAGACGGTCCCGGCTCGCGACGACTCGTACACGATCCTCGAGTTCCTCACGACCACGAAACGGGGCTTCTGCCAGCAGTTCGCCAGCGCCATGGCCGTGATGCTCCGGACGCTGGGGTTCCCGTCGCGGGTGGCGATCGGCTACACCCCTGGGCAGCGCGACCCGGACACCGGCGTGTACCACGTCACGACGAGCGAGCTCCACAGCTGGGTCGAGGTGTTGTTCCCGACGTACGGCTGGCTCGCCTTCGAACCCACACCCGGCCGGACGAACCCGGTCGCGAACGAATATCAGCACCCCGCCGTCACCTGTCCCCCCGGGACGCCGGGATGCCCCGCCGCCTCCGGTGGCGGGATCACGCAAGTGCCGGGGACGACCGGCAACCCGAACGAGCTTCCTCGGCAGCTCCAGAACCTGTCCCGGCGGGAGCTTTCGAGCGGGCTCTCGCTGACGCCGCTCCCCCCCGCCGACACGACCCCTCGGAGCAGGCGCGCGCCGGTGGGGAAGGTGATCATGCTCCTGTTGGCGCTGGGCATCGTGGTGGCGCTGGCGATCCCGCCCATCCGCGCGTTGCGGCGCCGGGCTCGGCTGCGCGGGGCCGGGCGAGAACCCCGCGCTCTCATCCTGGCGACGTACGACGTGTTCACGGAACGCGCCGCGGACCTGGGTCACTCCAAGCTACCGGGCGAGACGCTCAGGGAATATCGGACACGCCTCGCGTCCGGGGGTGTGATCACTGACGGCCATCTGGACCGTCTCACGTCCATCGCCGGGCGAGCCGCCTACTCCCTCGACGAGCCCGGCGAGACCGACGTCCGCGAGGCGTCAACGGCCGCATCCTCGGTGCTGCACGATCTCCGGGAGCGCACGCCCATCGGGCAACGGATCGCGGGTCAGTACCGGCTGCGCCGCTAGTCCCGGCCGGATCCGTACGAGCCGGTGGCGGTGTGCACCGCGGCTTCCCGGAGCGCCCTGACGAACCGCTCTCGGTCCTCGCTGAACTGCGCCACGTTGGTCCGCACGCTGGTCGCGATGTCGTCGATCGCCACGAAGAACGCCATCTGCCCCTCGCGGAGCGCATCGATGACCTCGCCGTCGCGGCGGCAGATCTTGAAGATGCTCTGCCCGTCGGTCACGAGCTTCACATCGGAGAGATGCCGGTCGAGCTGCGCCTTCTTGTTGAGGAACTCCCACGCCCGCCGGACCCGCTGCAGCGACATGCCGCCGTCGAGGAGCGACTTCACCACGCGGAGCGCGACCAGGTCGCGGAAGGAATAGAGACGTGGAACCCCGGGCCGTCCGCCGGTGCCCTGCACCGAGGGCTCGACCAGACCGATCTGATCCCAGTACCGAAGCTGTCGTGACGTGCAACCGGTGAACTTGCTGGCTTGATGAGCCGTGAATCCCTCCATGGACGCGCGCCCTTTCACGAACTTCGCTGCCACACCGTCGATACGTCGGCACGTGCCCAACACCTGAACACTCAACGTACGGTGAACGGTCACGCGCCCAAGGGAAGGGAAGCTCTGTTGTACAGCAGCGCGAGAGACGGTGGCAAGCGCTGAGGTCACAACCGTCACCAAACCACCCGGACGGGCTAGCCGTCGATGCGATGTCGCGGATCTCGACGGAACGACGGCGCGCGTCGCGTCGGAGTCGTCAGCCGCGCGGGTCGTCGGCGGGCGGTTGCTGACGCCGCGCGAACCGCGCGGCGATACGACCCATGACGCCGGTGAACGTCAGTCGACCGGAGGACTGCATCTCTCTGATCTGGTCGCGGCCCAGCTGTCCGAGGTAGCGATAGATCAGCAACGCCGAGAGCACCATGATGACGAAGCCGGTAGCCGCGACCCAGGGCGACACGACGAAGAGCAGCAGCAACAGCAGACCGCCGAAGAACGCCAGCGCCGCGAACCGGATGCGACGAGCCAGATGGGTGTAGAGGTCGGTCCTCCCGACCTGCTCCACGAGCCGCGGGTCCTCTTCCGCGAGTCGTTTCTCGATCTCTTCGAGGATCCGTTGTTCGTGCTCGCTCAGCGGCATCCGTTTTCCTGCCTGGGTGGGGAAAGGCGTCCGTTCGATTATAGGAGTCGGACGGTGCAACCGCGGCTTGAGCGCACGCTCGCTTCAGTTCCTTCGATCCCGGTCGATCAACGAGGCCGGCCGCGCCGCGCCCCGGCCGAACCGCAGCTCGATCCGATCGAGCACACGCTCGACGTCGCCCCAGCGCTCCCCGTGCAGCATCGCGAGCTGCTCGGCTCCGGCCGGGACCAACCCGGACGCCTGCACACCGAGCAGCCGGATCCGTCGGCGCTGGCCGGGCAGCGCGCCGTAGAGCTCGGCGACGGTCCGGTAGAGATCCGCCCCGATCTCCGTGGCGTCGGAGAGCGTCCGGGACCGCGTGAGGGTCTGGAAGTTCGCCAGGCGCGCTTTCAGGACGACCGTCCGGGCGCGGTACCCGTCGGCGCGCAGACGCACCGCCACCCGCCCCGAGAGGTCGAGCAGCTCACGCAGGATGTCCTCGTCGGCGTCCAGGTCCCGCTCGAACGTCTCCTCGTGGCTCACCGACTTCGGCGCCTCGTAGGGGATCACGTCGCGGTCGTCGACCCCGTTCGCGAGCTCGTGGAGGTGATGCGCCGACGCATGGCCGAGCAGGCGTTCCAGGATGGACTCGGGCGTCCGGCCCAGGTCGCCGATGGTGCGGATCCCCAGTCGGCCGAGCGTCTCGCCGGTCTTCTCCCCCACCCCCCACAGGCGCCCGACCGGCAACGGCTCGAGGAACGCCTGGACCCCGCCGGCGGGGACCACGAGCATCCCGTTCGGCTTGCAGTCGTCGGACGCGAGCTTGGCGACGAACTTCGACGGGGCGACGCCGACGGAGCAGGTCACGCCGACCTCGCGCTCCACGTCGGCCCGGATCTTCGCCGCGATCTCGGCCGAGGAGCCGAACAGCATCGTGGCGCCCGAGACGTCCAGGAACGCCTCGTCGAGCGAGATCGGCTCCACAAGCGGGGTGTAGGAGCACAAGACCTCGCGGAACCGGTGGGAATGGGCGCGGTAGGCGTCGAAGTCAGACGGAAGGAAGACGATGTCCGGGCACAGGCGCCGGGCCCGGACGGCCGGCATCGCCGAGCGGACGCCGTACTTCCGAGCCTCGTACGAGGCCGAGGCGACCACGCCGCGCGCGCCGGGACCGCCGACCACGACCGGTTTCCCCGCGAGCGACGGATCCTTCAGGACCTCGACCGATGCGTAGAACGAGTCGATGTCGACGTGCAGGATCGGCTCGGTGCTCACCCCGCGGAGCCCGGGCTCGAATGCCAGAGCCGGCGAGCCGGCAGGGCGGGGTCCGTCGGTGATCCCATGGCCTCCCGCAAGCGTCCCTCACCCCTCGCGCGATGTAGCGCGGTGAGGTCCCAGACCTCCTCGGCGATGATACTCACGCCCTTCACGCCGGTCCGGCGCAGCTGGCCCCAGACGGCCATGGCGTAGGAATGGAAGACGGTCTTCGCGACCTTGGGCTGGACCGATTCGAAGACCGTGACCTCGACCGGACCGGTGGCGTCGTCGAGCGTCAGGAAGATGATCCGCTGGCCGCTGCGGATCGCGGGCGTCTGCGAGGCGACCTTCACACCGGCGACCATGACCTTCTGTCCGCCGCGGCAGGCGTGCAGGTCCTTCGTCCGGGTCACGCCCAGGTCGGCGAGCAGCGGCTCGAAGAACGAGACGATGTGGCGCGTGGCGTCCAGGCCGAGCACCTCGAGCTCCGCCCGGACGACCTCGGCGTCGGAGTAGTCGGCGAACCGGTGGGCGGGCGCGGCGGCGTCGGCGAGCGTGAGCTGGTCGCCCTCCCGCTCGGGCGCCGTGGTCATGGCCGCGTAGAGGTGGGTCCGGCGGTTCTGGCCGGTGGGTTGCTCGGCGCGCAGCCGGTCGAACGCTCCCGCATGCGCGAGCGCCTCGGTCACCGGCCGGGAGACGGTCGTTCGGCGCAGGAAGTCCCCCACGTCGCGGAACGGCCGTTCGGCGCGTCCTTGCAGGATCGAGCGGACCTCGGCGTCGCTGATGCCGTGCACGTCCTGCAGCGCCAGGCGGATGCCGAAGACCTGTCCACCGGCTGGTCGGGGGGTCGCCGCGCCGGCCGCCTTCCCTAAGCCAAACCCGTCCGGCGCGGCGACCCCCTCCCCTTCCGTTGGTTCGGCATCACGTCCCACCTGCTCCGCGACGTACTCAGGCTCGCTGCGGTTCACGTCGAGCGGGAGGATGGGGATGCCGTGCTGGCGGGCGTCCTCCAGCAGCAGCCGGCGCGGGTACATCCCGGGGTCGTGGGTCAGGATCCCGGCCAGGAAGTGCGCCGGGTAGTGCGCCTTCAGCCACGCGGATTGGTACGTCGGGACCGCGAACGCCGCCGCGTGCGCCTTGCAGAACCCGAAGCTCGCGAACTCCGCCACCGCGGCCCACGCCTTCTCCGCGGCGGCCCGGTCGACGCCGCGCGCCGTCGCCTTCTCCAGGAAGTCGGCGCGGAACGCCGGGATCATGTCCTCACGGTCCAGATGGCGCCGGATGTGGTCGGCGTAGGTCAGGTCGTACCCGGCGATCGCGGCGAGCGCCCGGATCACCTGCTCGTGGTAGACGATCACGCCGTGCGTCTCGCTGAGCGCCGGACGCAGGTCGGGGTGGATGTAGACCGGCTCCTCCATGCCCATCCGGCGGCGAAGGTACGGCTGGATCATGTCGGACTTCACCGGCCCGGGACGGAAGAGCGAGATGTCGACGATCAGGTCCTCCCACCGGGTGGGCTGGAGCTTCTGGAGCAGCTCGCGCTGGCCCGGCGATTCGATCTGGAAGCAGCCGAGCGTGTCCGAGGCGCGGATCAGCTCGAACGTCGGGATGTCGTCGGTCGCGATCCGGTCCAGGTCGACCTTCTCGCCGGTGGTGCGCGCGATCTCGTCGAGGGCGTGGCGCATGGACGAGAGCATCCGGATGCCCAGGACGTCGAGCTTCAGGTAGCCGAGCAGCTCGACGTCGTCCTTGTCGGCCTGGATCATCCGGTGGCCGTTCGCGCTCCGCTCGAGCGGCACGCGATCGACCAGCTCGTGGTTCGACAGGACGATGCCGCACGGGTGCAGCGCGATGTGGCGCGGGAAGCCGTCCAGCCGCTCGGCCACGCGGAACAGCAGCTCGAGCTGGGGCATGGGCAGGTTGATGCCGTGGAGCTCCGGGAGACGGTCGATCGCCTCTCGCAGGTGGCTCGCCGAGATGTGCGGGAATGCCTTGGCGACGACCCCGAGCTCGGCGTCGGGCAGGCCGAGCGCCTTACCCACCTCGCGGACGGCCGAGCGCGCCCGGTACGTGTCGATCATGGCGACGCAGGCCGCGCGGTCGTCGCCGTGGCGTGAGAGCACCATGTCGTAGACGTCTTCGCGGCGCGCCGACTCCACGTCGATGTCGATATCCGGCGGCTCGTCGCGCATCGGGTTCATGAATCGCTCGAACGGCAGGTCGTGGCGGACCGGGTCCACGTCGGAGATGGCGGTCAGGTAGCAGACGAGCGAGCCGGCAGCCGAGCCACGGCACGCGCATCGGATGCCCATCGCCTTGATGTCCGCGACGATGTCGGCCACGGTGAGGAAGAACGCCGACGAGCCGAGGTCGTCGATCATGGTCAGCTCGTGGTCGAGGCGAGCCAGGACTTCCTGCGTGGGCTTCACGTCGCGGTCTTCGATCCCGCGGCGGCACCGTTCTGCGAGCACCGACGAGGCGCTCCGCCCATCCGGCACCGGGAAGTCCGGGAAGTGCAGGCGCTTCAACCCCAGGTCGAACGCGCACGTCTCGGCGATCCGCAGCGTGGCGTCGCACAGGTCCGGCCGTTCGTTGAACAACGCACGCATCTGTCGTGAAGGCTTGAGATATCCCTCGGCGTTCGCGCGGGTGACGTGGTTCTGCGCGATGGGCACGATCTTCCGCATGCACTCCAACGCGTCGGCCAGGAACGCGTCCTCGGGCACCAGGTACCGGACGGGGTTGGTCGCGACGGCGCGGACCTCGAGCCGCTCGGCGAACCGCAGCATCGCCCGCACCTCGTCGTGGCTCTGACGCTCCACGCGATGCTCGACCGCGACGACGCACCGATCGCGCCCGAACGCGTCGCGGAACGGACTCGGCGGCGCGACGGGCCGCGTCGATCCGGCCGGCGACGGCCAGCCGTCCCGGCGCCGAGGTCGGACCGAGCAGCGCGACCAGCCCGGCGGCATGCGCGCAGATCTGCGACGCGGTCACGGACGGGTCGCTGCGCTCGCCGAGCATGTGCGCGTCGGTGATCAACCGGCAGAGGTTCGAGTACCCGATCGCGTCCTGGGCGAGCAGCACGATGTGGGTGTCGTCAGCATCCCTTCGGCCAGGGGGCTGCGGGGCTCGCCGCGCCGGCCACCCCTCCGCCTTGCCGTCATCAGGCGGCGGTCCCCCACCGCGGATGGTGAGCGACGCGCCGAGGATCGGCTTCACACCGTGTTCCTCGCAGGTTTTGACGAATCGGGCGGCGCCGTAGAGGCCGTCGCGATCGCAGATCGCGACGGCCGGCATGCCGAGGTGGGCGGCGCGGCTCACGAGCTGTTCGGGTGTGAACGCGCCTTCCTTCAACGAGAAGCACGACCGGACGTCGAGATGCACGAACGGCGGGTCCGACGTGCAGGTGTCGCTCAATGAAGACTCCAGGGGAATCGAACAGGTGTTCGAGTCTACGAGGAGCGGTCGCTCCTGTCCAGACCTGGAGGGAGATGCGCTACTTGCCGGACGTGGAACCGTTGCCGGTGGGTTTCGCGCCGGGAGCGGGCCCCTTCGGTGGCGGCGCCAACTGGTCGGCCGTCTTGGGACCCGCTGGATAGCCGCCGCGTACGGACACGCCGGACGACCGCTTCCGACCGTCTCCTGATGCTTTGCCCATGGCGATCACCTCACGCATCGATGAAGTCGAGGTACTCGACTTCGGCCCACCGAACGAGGATACCCGAGCCGGTCGGCACGACGTCGCCGTTGGCGTCGAGCTCGAACTCTCCCGACTCGGGATCGACGGAGTATGCCTCGGCGAGGAACAGGTCCTGCTCGTCCGGATACCCGGCGGCGTACGAGCGGAGCCCTTCGTCCCCCACGCTCATGAACGCCCCACCGAGCCACACCCCGCTCTTGAGCCGGACCCGAACCCAGCCGTCCGGTTGCAGACCGAACACGTAGTCCCAGGCCCGCGGGGCTGGCGTCGGCCCAGTGAACGCCCTCGACCATGGTCGCTGTTGCACCGTGCCGCGGCCGACGATGACGCCCAACGCGATCGGGACGGTCACGTAGAGGATCGGCAACAGCCAGAGCGCGAGCGGGAGATCGCCATCCTGGAGCCGGCCGGTCAGGATGTAGGTTCGCCACCCCCAGACGGTGAACGGCGCGATCGCGGCCTGGAACACGGCGGATACACCGACGAAGCGCAGGACGCGATCGGCGAACCCGACCCCCCACGCTCCGACGAGCCGCTCGAAGGACCACGTGTACAGCGCACCGGGCAGCAACGCCACGATCAAGACGACCAACGCTTGGAACGTGTTCGGCATCACCTGTGTCCTTCGAACCAACGAGGTCACGCTACGCGCCGGGACCGACAGGGACGTGCGTCAGTCCCAGAGCCGTTCCATGTGCCACGCGTCGCGCTGACGGTCGTGATACAGGTCCCACACGGCGCCGCCCTTCGCCTCGACGCGCCAGTACTCGCGGTCGCGGCCGTCGGCCCACCAACGACCCTCGATCCGCCACCGGCCGATCACGTCGACCACCTGGTAGCGCCTCCCTCGCCACACGAAGACCGCCGGCATGCCCGCGTCGCGTTCCACCTGGACGTCCTCGTCGTAGCGCTTCGCCACCCGGTCCCTGCCTCATCGACGCCCCTCTGATGAGTCGAACGTATGTTCGAGAGGGAAGTCGAATGTACTCCCCCGCTCCGACAGCCGTCAAGACGAGGTTCGGGCGTGCGGGGTACGGTCGCGCCATGTGGGACACCGGCGACCCGATCGTGCTCCGCGAGATCTGGGGCGATCAGGTCTTCGAAGCTCGACCCGCCTCCGTCGTGCTGGACCTTCCGCTCCAGACGACGCTCTTCGTGGCGGCGTTCGCGCGTTGCGGCGTGGCGATCGACGACGCAGGCGTCGAGCTCCGGTTCCCCGATCGTCCCTGGCATCTCTACACCCGCGAACGCGGCGACTTCGGTGTGCTCTCGTTCGCGTGGCCCGACACGCCGTATTCGATCCTGCTGCTCTCCGAGCCCGACGCATCGCCGCGCGGCTGGTACGTCAACCTCCAGACGCCGCTGCAGCGCACCTCCATGGGATTCGACACGGTCGATCACCTGCTCGACGTGTTGATCCCGATGGATCGCTCGTCCTGGGCGTGGAAGGACGAGGACGAGCTGGCCGAAGGCATCGCGCTGGGGCTCTTCACCGAAGCCGACGCCGGCTGGCTCCGCTACTGGGGCGAGCGCGCCGTCGAGCATCTGTTCCTGCGGCTGCCGCCGTTCGACGAGCCGTGGGAGGACTGGCGCCCCGATCCGTCGTGGCCCGTACCGGAGCTCCCCCCGGGTTGGGACCAGGTGGTCTGACTTCGGACCCTATGGGACAGTGCGTCGCGCACGGGCTAGGCTTCCGGCTTCGCCCATCGAAGGAGACACCGCATGAGTGACGTTCCCGGCGGCCCCACCCCGCCACCACCACCGCCGCCTCCCCCACCGATGATGGGAGGACCGCAGGGTGGCATGTCCCCGAAGGGGCTCGGCGAGATCATGTCGGCCGCGTTCAACATCTACAAAGCGAACGCGTCCAAGCTCCTCCTCATCGTGGCGATCGTGGTCGTACCCCTGTCGTTCATCAGCGCCCTGTCCACGGGCGTCGTGTTCGCCGGCACCAAGCACACCGACACCATCCTCGGGACACAGGTCGTCGTCGTCGATCGGAGCTTCGGATTGCTGCTGGCGGGTGCACTCATCGCGGGGTTGATCAGCGTGATCATCACCGCCGTGCTCCAGGCCGCGATCCTGCGAGCCGCGGCACAGGCGACGATCGGCGATCCGGTCGACGCGGAGGAGAGCTACCGGTTCGGCTTCAAGCGCCTCGGCAGCGTCATCCTGGTCTCCGTGCTCGTCGGGCTCGCGGTCGTCGGCGGCTTCATCCTCCTCATCATCCCGGGGATCATCTTCCTGGTCCTGTTCTCGGTGTCGGTCCCGGTGCTGATCGTGGAGAACCGCCGCGGGAGGGAGGCGATGCGTCGCTCCTGGAACCTCGCGAAGGGCCACTTCTGGCACGCGTTCGGCGTCATCATCGTCGCGGGGCTCATCGTCGGGTTCATCTCGGGGATCATCGGTGCGATCGGCGGAAGCGCGTGGGTCGTCCGGTGGATCTTCTCCGCGATCGCGCAGATACTCACCGCGCCGTTCTCCGCGCTCGTCTCGGTGCTGCTGTACCTGGACCTGCGCGCGCGGAGCGAGGCGCTGTCGGCCGACACGCTGCGCGCCGAACTCGCAGCAGCCGGTTCGTCTGGGTAGCCCTTCGCGAGTTCGTGAAGGCGGCGGCGCGCGCCCCGCGAGCGCCGCCCCTCAGATCGCGGACAACTACTGAGTAGACTCGGCCGTCGGAGGTCCTTGGCCCTGTCAAAGCCCCCCAGTCTTCCTGCCGATCCTGAGCTGCCCACCTCTTTTGCTCCTACGCGTGAGCACCCGAGTCTCTTGGATGGGGAGCTCGAATCACGATCGATAGACGGAGTGGACTGGACTGGTCGAAACGCGCTCGGGCTCCGTCTGTCGGAGAGCCAACTTCGCTCGACAGATCTCACCGAGGCCTCGCTGTCGCGGGCGCGTCTCCGCGATGTCGTGGTTCTGGACGGTAGCTGGGCAAACGTAGCCGGAACAGACATGTCGTTGAGTCGAGTGCGATTCGAACGCGTGCGCCTAACAGGCGCAGACCTTTCCGGATCCAGGCTGGACAACGTCACGTTCTCGGATTGTCGTTTGGATCTGTGCTCATTCCGGTTCTCGCAGTTGGACATCGTTCGCTTCGACGGATGCAGGATGGAGGAATCGGACTTCTACGACGCGCAGCTGACTTCAGCGATGTTCTCGGACTGCGATCTGTCCAAGGTGACCCTCACCGGCGCTTCATTCGCCGAGAGTGAGATGCGAGGCTGCGACTTGTCCTCCGCACAGAGTCCCGAACGACTGCGAGATGTTCGTATGCCTTGGTCGGACGTGATGCGCGCCGCGGGAGAGCTAGCTAGGGGGATCGGAATCGAAGTACTCGACGAGTAGCTGGTCAGAGTCCACCTTCCCTCCAGGCCCCATGGTTGCGTACCGCGAATTGTGCACCGAACGGCGGCATCCGCGGCGGTCCGGCCGGTCGACTATTCGGGTCCGCCTAACGGCCACGCGCCCCGGCGCGTTCGGCCCGGCCCAAGTAAGACGACCCTCGCGCATGCCAGTGTGCGTACCCTTGGTGAGCGGCGGTGTCAGGATTCCCCTAATGACCGAAACGCCCACACTGCACTTGACCGTCGGCCTGCCTGGCGTCGGCAAGACGACCCTCGCTCGAGAGATCGCGCACGAGGACAACGCAGTCCGGTTCTCACCCGACGAGTGGATGATTCCCCTCTTCGGAACCACGTGGCGTGAACCCGACGCTGATGGCAAGCGAGACGTCCTCGAAGGTCGCCTGCTGTGGGCCGCGCACGAAGTGCTTGGCGTCGGTGGCTCTGTGGTCCTCGACTTCGGGTGCTGGGCAGAGGCAGAGCGCTGGGCCGTACGTGCCGTCGCGGAACATGCGGGCGGACGTTTCCGCCTGCACTTCATCGACCTGCCGGAGGCGGAACGACGCGTGCGCGCAACGGCTCGCTGGGAGGGGGACCCGGGCGCCACCTTCGAGATGACCCCGGGCGACCACGATCGTTTCCGGGGCATCTTCCAGGTCCCCACGGAAGCCGAGATCGCTGCCGAACACCTGCCTGCGCCGCCCATGGGTTATAAGTCATGGCTCGCTTGGGCTGCCAACCGCTGGCCGAGCCTTCCCGAGTTCGCTGACGAGCGGGAGTAGCACGCTCAGGCGGATCAACCTCTCGAGGACGCCCGGCGAGCCACCGAACGCCTCGAGCACGTGTCGCCCGCGCCGGCTCTGCGGGCTGGGGTACAAGGGCGTACGATTGCACGCCGGGTCCGGCGCTACAGCTAGGCCCATGACCAAAGGAGACCCCGTGCCCACCGTGATCGGCCACCACGACGTGAAGGACAAGGATCATTGGCTTGCCTCGCCGAAGCGCGAAGAGGTCTTCGGCCCCCTCGGCGTCACCAACATCCGGACGTTCGTCAACCCGCAGAACCCGACCCAAGTGGCGGTGCTCATGGACGTTGCCGACATGGACGCCGTCATGGCCTTCATGCAGACCGACGCGGGCGCCGAGGCGATGGCGTATGACGGCGTGCTGCCCGAAACCTTGGTGCTCCTCGTCGAAGCGTAGTTCCCCTCGCGGGGGCCAAAGGGCCTGCGCGACCTCGATCGAGCACGCTGGCAAAGCCCACGCGCCTCGGCACGGGCCGCCGCCGAGATATGTTCAGTTCGCGTCTCTGACTCGACGAAGCCCGCGATCCGGAGAATCATCTCGTCTGTGGTTGTACCTGGCTATCCGACACGTTCGGTGCGATTGATCGACCCTTTCGGGGCGGGCGGTGGCCCGGACTTGATCGGACGAGCCGTCGCTCAGAGCCTTTCTGTGCTGTGGGGCCAGCCGGTAACGGTCGAGAACCACCCCGGTGCAGGAAGCACGGCAGGCCCTGCCCTGGTCGCGAAGTCGCCTGCCGACGGCTACACGTTGCTGGTGAACACCAACGCTCACGCCTACAGCTCAGTGTTCAAGGCCAGCCTTCCGTATGACCCGCTGAAGGACTTCGTCCCGATCGCACCGATCACGAGCCAGCCCTACGTGCTGGTTGCAGGGAACCAGGTTGGGGTCACGACCCTGGCCCAGCTGATCGCTGTGGCGAAGGCGCGGCCGGGTGCGATCACGTTCAGTTCCTCCGGTGTCGGCACCGGCACGCACCTGGGAGTTGAGAAGCTCAATCTCGAAGCTCATATCGAAACGGTGCACGTACCGGCGCGGGGGCCTGATGCGATCGCCGACACGATCGGTCACACCGTGGCCGGGCGGACCGACTATGCGTTGTCGCCCATCCCCATGGCCTTGCCTCATATCCGCGAGCAGAGGCTCGCTGCGCTCGGCGTCAGCACCGCGCGTCGCTCCCGACTCTTGCCGGAGGTTCCGACGCTCGCCGAGGCTGGCGTTACAGGATTCGATTTCCCGATCTGGTACGGGATCTGGGCGCCGGTCGGAACACCGTCCGGAGTGGTTCACAAACTCTCGGAGGACATCGCGCGTGTGCTCGCCGAGCCGGATCTGCGGGGCTGGCTCGTAGAACACGATGGCGATCCGATGCGCATGGGGCAGTCGGAATTCGCGAGTTTCGTGCTGAGCGAGAGCGAGAGCGCCGCGCGGATCATCGAAGCCGCGGAAGCGCACGTCACAGATAGCTCCTGAGCGCCGGCTCCGCGTCCTGGAAGTCGTGCTCCCAACGGCGGTCTCCACGGCGGTTCGTTCCGTCGACGATACGGGCCCGCCCAAGGGCCACGCGCCGGCGCGTCGTCACCGCCTTGCGACCGGGTAGCGGGTGTCGGTTCCGTCGAGAAGCGACATCGCGAGATGTCCGGGCGGCGTGAACCCCTTTGCTATCAGCCACACGGCCAGGACGATCTCCTGTACCGCGATCGGGAGCACCAGGAGCACGTAGGTCGTGACGGGATGGTGGCCGAACAGGGCCAGCAGACAAGCCACGAGAGTGAGGATGATCGCGAGGATCCCCCAGCCCGACAGCCAACGGGGCACGAGTTGCGAATGGTAGAGCAGGTAGTAGTACATCAGTGCCCCCACGCTGAAGGCCATCACCGCGGCGAGGTTGGCCTGGTCCCGGACGTCCAGCAGGGAATCACCAACCACCTGTAGGGACGCGCGCTGCGCAACGTCCGCGCCCAAGAAGCGCTGGGCAACGCTGAGCAACGACAGCGCACTCACCACCGCGACGATGTACAGCATGGCCTCGATCGTTCGGAACACCACTGACCCGAGCGAAAGCCCTCGGCCCCACGTCCGTAGCACCGGATACATGGCCAGCGCGATACCGACGCTCGCCCCGGCCGCGATGAACTGCAGGAGCAGACCGGCATCCACTCGGTTCGCGTCGCCGGAGAGGCTTGCGAGGTAGTTGACACGGTCTAAGACAGGATCCGAAAGAGCGGAACCGGCGACGCTTGCCGCCGTCGCAACGATGAACAGCACGCCTGTGGTCACCGCCGCCGATCGGAACCGGTCGGTCTCGGTCGCCGCTGGAACCAGCACCTCGCCTCCTCGCGGTCGGACAGAGCAAGCGTAGATTCAAACCGACCGGTGGCTCAGGGTCGAACGGCCCGTTCCGCTTGGGCATCGCGCTCCTCGGTGAGCATGTCGGCTCCAGCGGAGAGAGCCACCACGTGCCCGCAGCTCGTGGGAGACTCTCGCCTCGTGGACGTGATCCTGCGCTCCTACCGCGACACGGACGCCCAAGATGTTGTCCGGCTCTCGCTCCGCGCTTGGGCACCGGTACATGCCTCGCTCAGAGATGTCATGGGAGACGAGATCTTCGGCCGTCTCTACGGCGACGACTGGCGTCGCCAGCAGCAACAGGATGTTGAAGACGTCCTCACCGATGAGGAGTCGGAAGCTTGGGTGGCGGAGGTTAGCGGAAGAGTCATGGGCTTTGCGGCGGCCATCCTGAAGTCGGGCAGCGTGATCGGCGAGATCCACATGGTCGCCGTCGACCCGGACTTCCAGAACAAGGGCATCGGTTCTCAGCTCACGGACGTGGCGACCAACTGGATACGCGAGCAAGGCCTGTCGATCGCGTACATCTCAACGGGGGGAGACGTGGGTCACGCATCCGCCCGCCGCACGTATGAGAAGTCGGGATACACGGCTGTGCCATCTGTGCACTACTTCAAGACGCTGTAACCGCGGGAGCTGAACGGTTAGCGCTGGAGCAGCCGCATCTGCTCCTCGTTGTGGTGCCCACCGGCCGCGGGGGTGAGGCTGTCGAGCCTCTGGATCTGTGTCAGGGCTCAGCTCGATACCGTCTGCGGCGCAGTTCTCCTCCACGCGTGCGGTCCGCTTCGTCCCCGGGATCGGCACGATGTCGTCCCCCTTGCTCAGCAGCCAGGCGAGGGCGACCTGCGCAGGCGTCGCGCCGGCGTCCGCGGCGACCGCAGCCACCTCGTCGGCGATCCGCAGGTTCCGCTCGAAGTTCTCACCCATGAAGCGCGGGTTGGTCTTGCGCCAGTCGTCGTCCGCGAAGTCATCGGTCGTCCGGATCTGCCCGGTGAGGAACCCGTGCCCGAGGGGCGAGTACGCGACGAACCCGATGCCGAGCTCTCGCACGACCGCCAGCACGCCGTCCTCCGGGTCGCGCGTCCACAAGCGAGTACTCGGACTGCAGCGCCGTGATCGGGTGGACGGCGTGGGCACGACGGATCGTGTCCACCCACGCTTCGGACAGTCCGACATGGCGGACCTTGCCTTCAGCAACGAGTCCCGCCATCGCGCCGACCGTGTCTTCGATCGGCGTGTTCGGATCGACGCGGTGTTGGTAAAGAAGGTCGATGTGATCGGTGGCGAGCCGCTGCAGCGAGCCCTCGACCACGACGCGAACGTTCTCCGGGCGGCTATCAAGGGGAGCCGGTGCCGCCCGGCACGTGGGAGATCCACCCGAACTTCGTCGCGAGCACGACCTGGTCACGGCGGTCCTTGATCGCCCGCCCGACGAGCTCCTCGTTGATGAACGGACCGTACGCCTCCGCGGTGTCGATGAGCGTGACACCGAGATCGAGCGCGCGATGGATCGTCCGGATCGACTCCCCTTCATCGGTCCCGGCTCCGGTGTAGGCGTGAGACATCCCCATCGTCCCCAATCCGATGCGGCCGACCTCGAGGGTGCCGAGCGTCGCGTGCTTCATCGTCTTCCACCGATCAGCTCCGCACGATGCGGAGCGTCGTTGCCTGCGCCTTCGGACTCGTGATGCGCTCCCACATGCTATTCCTCAACTGAGAGAGCCCAAGCCTAGGATGGCCGCGTGGATTCAGACAGCCTGCTCGCCCTCGTCCGGTTCCACGCATGGGCGAACGACCGGATCATGACGACGACGGCCAGCCTGTCGGATGAGGAGTTCCGCAGGGCCGCGAACCTCGACCACGGCAGCGCCTTCCAGACGCTGCGCCACCTCGTCGACGTCGACTGGAGCTGGCGCGAAGCTCTGTTGGGCAATGACGTCGGGGAGACCTACGTGTGGGATCACGGGTTCGAGCTGGACGACCTCCCGGCGATCCACGCGTTCTGCCTCGACGAGGACGCCCGATTGCGGAGCTATGTCGAGTCCCACGACGATGCCGCGTTGGCCGAGTCGATGGAGCTCGGCCCGGACTTCGCGAGACCGCCATGGCTGATCGTCGCCCACATCGTGAACCATGGAACGCAGCACCGCAGCGAGCTCGCCCGCTACCTCACCGAGTGCGGGCACTCACCGGGCGAGCTCGACCTCTTGGACACGCTGGAACTGCCGTGGCCGGGCGGCGGTGGTGAACCGAACTAGGCCTGGTCCGGCCACGGGGCGACATCGACCTCGTTGCCCTCGGCGTCGGCCAGGGTCCACCATCCGGGCGCGTTCTCGTCGCGAACCACGTGACCACCTGCGGCGAGGGCCGCGGCGACGCGCGCCTCCGCCTGGTCATGCGGCACATAGATATCGATGTGGATCCGGTTCCGCTGCGGGCGCGGCGCGTCCATCTGTTGGAACCAGAACGGCGGCCCCTTCGTGTGGGGATCGAAGATGTCCTCGTCGTCCACTTCCCGATAACCGAGCACGGCGCGCCAGAACGGCAGCACCTCGGGGATCACGAGCGCATCGATCGCGACCTGGATGGTCTGCAAACCGGTCAGGTCGATCGGGATCCTAAGCTCGCGCGCCGCGTCCGAGATCTGCCGGGCCAGCGCGACGTCGCGCTCGGTCAGTCCGCCCTCGCTGTGCGTCTTCAGCCGCACCGTCACGCCGCGGTACCGGAGGTCGATATCCGGGTGATGGTTCGCGGCCTCGGCCAGCTCGCCGATCGCGTCCACCAACACGAGGCCCTCCGCGAACGACCCTGTTCGGAAGTGCGTCGACGCAGCATCCCGGATGACACGCCAGTCGAACTCGTGGAACCGCTGCGGTGTGATCGTCTCGCTCATCCGCCCCTCCTCGCGCAACAGGGGTTAGGGGTCCGCTTGCCGGAATCTCGGGGGTGGCGTTGCCCCGATCGCGGGAAGGGCCTGGACCACCTCGTTCACACAGACGTAGGTCTGTAACCACCACTCCTGCGTCTCCTCGTCGATCTCCCCTTCGCCGACGACGAAGCTCGTGTTCAACCATCGGTAGCGCTCGTGTTCGCCCAACAACTCCACCCTGGTGAGGATGGCTCGGCGTCCTCCGCCCGCGGAGTCTTCCTGGACGCTCTGCCCATGGAGGGAGATGAGGATCCCTGCGCCGTCTTCGGTCCTGATCACTCCCCGGAGGTTGGGGGTCCACACCCCGTCTTCCCGCTTACGGGGGTAGTTGGCCCATCGCACGCTCCCCTGCAGCACGTCGCCCGAGACCGTGCCCTCTCCCCAGCCGAACCCGGCGGACTCCGCCGTGCCGAACGGACGCACCCATTCACCGTCGGCATACCGCATCGATACGCGGCAAAGTGGCTCGAGTCGCATCGCTGGTCACGGAGTCTAGGCCACGCGACACCTTCAGCAGCGAGCGGAAGTTGAGCGTAGCCTTGTCGCACTCTCGGACTCCCGAGGGCACGGCGAGCCGGAAGGAGGGCACCATGCCCCGAAGCGGAGATCTTCCATGTGACCAAAGAGTGCTCGCAGTACAAGGGCCTCCCCGGCGACTTCTGCACGATCACGTCCTCGAACCTCGAAGAGATCGAGGTCGGCTCGAAGGTGATCTATGCAGATGCGGCCGGTGATGGCACGTTGGACACCGACGTCGTCCTCGACGCAGGGTCTGGCAACACCGCGACCGGCCATGTCGTGCTCGACCTTGCCGCCGACAAGGGCGTTGCGAGCTTCTCTGGCGGAACCGGGAAGTTCATCGGATTCCAGGCCCATGCCGACGTCTCCACCGACTCGGACGGACTATGGCATTGGGAAGGGTCGTACAGCTTCGACTGAGCACCTGAGCCGGGGCGGCGCTTTGGTGATGCGAGCCCCAACCCTTCCGATGGACCCCACGCGTGGACTCGAGGCTGTCCGATCGTCAAGCTGCAACACCTGGCGCGCGATCCACGCGCCGTCCTCATGGTCTTCGAGACCATCGCTCCCTTCCGCGGTGTGAAGGTCCGAGCGGACGTCGAACTTGACGACTCGCACGTCGACGACGTTCGGCGATCCATCTCTTCTCGCTACCTAGGGCCTGAGATGGCGCAAGCCTTCGTCGCGAAGCGAGGTGAAGGTGTCGTCGTTCGCCTCCCCGCGTCGGCGGCCCAGGTGTGGGACCTCTCCGCGATCCTGCCCGTCGCGACCGGCTCGGAGGGGTAGTCCCGGTCCGGCGAACCGCTGCGGCGTGATGGTCTCGCTCATCCCTGCGAACCCCGCCGGTCCCGATCTTGACAAGGCGTTCGACCCTGCGACTCGCACGGCTCGCCGCTCAGACTCGGAGGGAAGCGGGGAAGGGAGGTTGGCTATGTGGCGAGCGATCGCAACGCTCGTGGTCGGCCTGGCGCTGGTGCTCGGGGCGATCGTGGTCGTGTTCTTCGTCGGGATGCGGACGGGATCGCCTCTGGTGCGCAACGTGGTCCGCCGGTTCAACCGGGGCTTCGGGAACCCGCACCAGATGAAGACGGCCGGGACGCCGGGCGCGTATGCCTCGGTGATCCGACACGTCGGACGGACGACGGGCAGATCGTACGAAACGCCGGTGGTGCCCTTCGCGACCGACGATGGGTTCGTGATCGCGCTTCCCTACGGGTCGGATACCGATTGGCTCAAGAACGTGACCGCGAGCGGATCCGCCACCATCGTCGACGAAGGGAACACGTACCGGGTCGACCAACCGGAGCTCGTTCCCACGGCCTTGGCCGCGCCGTACATGCCGGCCAAGGAGCAACGGAGCCTTCGCCGGTTCGACATCGCCCAGTGCCTCCGGATGCGCTGCGTGGTCGAGGAAGAGGTATCACAGCTCGGGTCTGCCCGCGCCTTTCGCTCGACGTGACATGCTCGGCACGGACAGGTGCGGTTCCACGAACCCGACAGGAGGCATCCGATGAAGGCGATCGTCCAGGAGCGGTTCGGTCCGCCGGACGTGCTGCGCTTCGTGGACACCGACCCGCCCGAGGTCGGGGCCGACGACGTGCTGGTCCGAGTGCACGCGGCCGCCCTCAACCCGTACGACTGGCACATGCTGCGAGGTGACCCGTACGTCGCGCGGCTCAGCCCGGTAGTGGGGCTGACCAAGCCGAAGGCCCGGGTGGCGGGAGCGATGCGGCGGGCGTCGTGGAGGCGGCGGCGCGAACGTGCGCGAGCTGCAGCCGGGCGACGAGGTGCTCGGCCGCTTCCGCGGCGCGTTCGCCGAGTACGCGTGCGCCGCGCAAGACAAGGTGGTGCCGAAGCCGGCGAGCCTGACCTTCGAGCAGGCGGCCGCGGTTCCCATGGCGGCGACGACCGCCCTGCGCGGGATCCGCGACGTGGGCGAGGTGAAGGCGGGCCAGCGGGTGCTCGTCATCGGGGCCGGCGGCGGGATCGGCACGTTCGCGGTCCAGATCGCGGCGTCGCTCGGCGCAGAGGTCACGGGTGTGTGCAGCACTGGCAACGTCGAGCTGGTGCGCTCGCTCGGCGCCGCGCACGTCATCGACTACACGACGGAGGACTTCACCGCCGGGACGACGCGGTACGACGTGATCCTCGACAACGTGAGCAACCTGCCCCTCGCCAAGCTGCGCGGGGCGCTCACCCCGAAAGGGACGCTGGTGCTCAACGGCGGCGGTTCACCCGGTCACGTGTTCGGACCGATCTCCGGCCTCCTCAAGGCGGTCGTGGTCAACCTGTTCGTCTCGCAACGGCTGCGTCCGCTCCCGTCGAAGCCGACGCGGGAAGAGTTGCTCACCGTGACCGAGCTCATCGAGAGCGGGAAGCTCACGCCGATCGTCGACCGCACCTACCCACTCGCGGATACGGCCGAGGGCCTACGCTACGTGGAGCAGGGGCACGCGCGGGGCAAAGTCGTCATCACCGTCGCGTGACGCGTCGAAGAGGGATCGCAACCCGTGGAGGAAGAACGATGCGGAAGCTCGTGATGGCCGGGAGTTGCCTGCTCCTCGTGATCGCACTCTCACCGGCGGCGCGGGCCGGAGGTTCGACGTCCGCGACGCGCGACTGCCTGCACACCGCGATCCGGCCGCGTTCGATCGTCCTGGCGTGCGCGGATGCGAACTGGTACGTGAAGCGACTCAGTTGGCGTTCCTGGGGTGTCGAGCGAGCGGCCGGAGGCGGCGTCTTCCATTTCAACGACTGCATCCCGAACTGCGCCGGAGGGACGTTCCACGCCCGGCACGGCCGGATCGCGCTCACGCGCCGCCGTTGGTGCGGACAGGCCCACGTGTGGGTGTTCACGCGCGCCGCGATCTCGTACGACCGAGCCTGGCAGGGCCATATCCACTTCACCGCAGGGCTCCCCTGCCCGCTGTCCTGAAGGACCCCTGCACGACTTCGATACCGAAGCGGGGTGCGACCCGCGCCGTGGTGATCTCGTACGCCAACAGTCCTCCCTCGGTCCCCTTCTACGAGGAGCGGATGCGGTACGAGCGACACACGCTCGGCTTCGTGAAACCACTCTGATCGCCGGGGTGCCCACCTGCTACGGTGCGCGGATGAGCAGACCCGTACTAGAGGACGCGTTCGGCCATCATGTGTGGGCGTCGCTGCGGCTGATCGATTCGTGCGTCGCGCTCGGTCCGGAGCAGCTCGAGACGGCCGTTCCGGGAACCTACGGCTCCATCCTCGAGACGTTGCGACACCTGGTCGGGTCGGACGCCTGGTACCTGTTCGTCATGACCGACCGGGGCACCCCGCTGATCGACGAGGATCGCATGGACCTCCCGGAGCTCCGAGCCGCGATGGAGGCCGACGGCGTCGGGTGGTCGTCGCTCCTGGCGCAGGACCCTGATCCGGACCACGTCATCGAGTGGCGCCATGACGACGGCTCCGAGACCCGCGCTCCGATGGGGATCCGGCTGGCACAGGCGTTGCATCACGGGTCGGATCATCGGAGTCAGATCTGCACAGCCCTCACCAGCCTCGGCGTGGAACCTCCATTCATCGACGTCTGGGACTTCGGCGCGGAGGACGGACGCGTGGTCGAGATCGAACCCGCCCGGGGGTCCGTCACCGCCCAGCCGGAATGACGCGGTGACGATCAGCTCCACCTGGTGCGGCGACTTCGACAACGCCGAAGTGAACGCCCTCCACGCCGAAGCGTTCGAGACACGCGTCTTCGATGAAGCCGAGTGGAACTGGGTGGAGCTGGTCCGCCGACATAGCCTCGGTTGGGTCGTCGCGAGGGAAGACGACGTACTCGTCGGTTTCGTCAACGTCCTGTGGGACGGGCTCGTGCACGCCTGGATCCAGGACACCATGGTCGCCGCTACGGCACGACACCATGGGATCGGCGCCGAGCTGGTGGCCGTCGCGGTGCGGGAGGCGCGAAGCGCGGGGTGCGAGTGGCTGCACGTCGATTTCGACGAGCATCTCCGGCCGTTCTACCTGGACGCCTGCGGGTTCACTGCTACGCATGCGGGTCTGATCGCCCTCTAACGTCACACCCCGCTCGCCGACCGACGACGTCGGAGGTTCTTCCCGTGCAGGTACACCGCGAGCAGGATGAGGGGCACGTGGATCGCCGGCAGGTTGTGGGCGAACCACTCCGGCAGGTAGATGTCGGTGACCGAACCGTTCTCGGCGCCGAGCGATTCGGCGAAATCGGTCAGGGGGCAGCGGAACCCGTTCGCCGCGAAGATCAAGGTCTCGCCGCCCACGACGGCTGCCGCGATCGCCGCTCGCCGATCGGTCCGCCTCGCGAACCCCGCGTACAGCAGATAGATCATGCAGGCTTCGATGGAGAACCAGGCGAGCGTGTGGACGGCCTTGACCGCCGCGAGCGCGTGCTTGTCACGGTTCCCGGTCACGGAGCGAGGGTACCCGTGCAAGCCCCGACCCCGCCCGCTTCGTTCCATCGAGGGGTACGGGAGGGTAGGGTCCGAGCGTGACGTTCGAACGGATCATGAACGACGCCGTCAAGGCGTTCGAGATCCTCGGCGTCCTCATCCTGATCTTCGGCGGTTTCATGGCGCTGTTCGACTGCGTCATCGACCTGGTCCGACGCACGGCTCCATCGGTCGCGTTCGACAGGGTACGCGCGCGTCTGGGTCGCGCCATCCTGCTCGGCATCGAGATCCTCGTCGTCGCCGACATCATCCGTACCATCGTGGTGAGCCCGACGCTGTCCAGCGCGTTGTCGCTGGGTCTCATCGTCGTGGTGCGGATCGCGCTCAGCTTCGCTATCGACATCGAGGTCGACGGCGTGGCGCCCTGGAGGAGAGCAGCACTGGAGGCGTCGCAGCACCGGGACGACCCCACGCCAGAGATCTGACCGCCCTCAGCCGAGGGTGGGCATGACCTGTCCGATGAACTCCTCGACGCGCCCGCGTCCCTCGCCGGGCCAGCTCACGACGAAGTAGCCGATCCCGCCGGCGGCCATCCACGCGTACTCGCGCTTCACCTCGTCCCACGGCTCGCTGATCGACAGGCTGGACGCCCGCAGGATCGACGCCGGGTCGCGGCCCGCTTCCTCCGCGGCTCGGTCGATGATCTCCATCTTCGATCGAAGGTCGTCCGCGTCGGTCGCTCCCCCGTGCCACGCGTCCGCGTAGCGGCCGGTCATCGGCAGCGTCCGCGTGCGTCCGGAGCCCCCGATCCAGATCGGCGGATGCGGCTGCTGCACGGGACGCGGCCGGTACGTGGCGTGATCCAGCCGGACCTGCCTGCCTTCGAACGACACGTCGTCCTGGGTGAAGAGGAGCTTCAGGACCTGCACGCCCTCTTCGAGTCGGTCCATCCGATCGCGGAGCGAGGGGAACGGGATGCCGAGCTCGCGGTGTTCGGGCTCGTTCCACGCCGCGCCGACTGCGCACTCCACGCGCCCTCCCGACAGGTGATCCACCGTCACGACCTCGGCCGCCAGGACCGACGGGATCCGATGCGTCATGCCGGTGACGAGCGTCCCCAACCGGACCCTCGTCGTCTCGCGCGCGAGCCCGGCGAGCAACGTCCATCCCTCGAGGCACGGCCCTTTCGGATCCGCGTACAGCGCCTTGAAGTGATCGAACACCCACACGCCATCGAACCCGGCGTCCTCGGCCAGATGCGCGCGGGAGACGATCTCGTCCCATTCGAGCTGATGCTGCGTGATGTCCAATCCGAACCGCACAGGGATGACCTCCATCCGTCTCGGCCCGCTTGTCGCGGCCTGGGTCCTGCGGGAGTCTATGCGCATGACACCGCTCGATCCCTCGGTTCTCCGCGCCAGGTTCCCCGCGCTCTCTCGGACCGATGAAGACGGCCGGCCGGTCATCTACGCGGATGCGCCGGGAGGCTCGCAGGTCCCGGAGACGGTGATCGACGCGATCGCGGGGCATCTGCGGAGCGGGATCAGCAACACGCACGGGGCGTTCGCGGCCAGCGAGGAGACCGACGCGTTGATCGCCGAGGCCCGCCGCGCCGCAGCCGACATCACGGGAGCCGACCCCGGCGAGATCGTGTTCGGGCCGAACTCGACGACGCTCCTCCTGCATCTCTCACGATCGTTCGGACGGACGCTCGGTCCCGGCGACGAGGTCGTCGTCACGAAGCTCGACCACGACGCGAACGTCCGGCCGTGGGTGCTGGCAGCCGAGGACGCAGGCGCCACGGTCCGCTGGGTCGACATCCGCGACGACGACGTCACGCTCGACCTCGATTCGTTCGATGCGGCGCTGACCGATCGGACGCGGTTGGTCGCGTTCACGCTCGCGTCGAACGCGGTGGGCACGATCCCGCCCGCCGCCGAGCTGATCCGCCGCGTCCACGCCGTGGGCGCGCTCGCCGCCGTCGACGGCGTGCACTTCGCGCAACACCGCGCGCTCGATCTCCACGGACTGGACGCCGACATCCTGGCGTGCTCGCCGTACAAGTTCTTCGGGCCGCACCTGGGCGTGTTGAGCGTGCGTCACGAGCTGCTCGAGACGTGGACCCCGTACAAGCTCCGCCCGGCGCCGGACGAGGCTCCCGAGCGGTGGGAGACGGGCACGCAGAACCACGAGGGACTCGCGGGCTTGATCGCCGCCGTCGACTACCTGGCGGACGTCGGCCGGACGTACGGCGACCCGGCCGGCGGGGATCGGCGCGACGCGGTCGTGGCCGGCTTCGCCGCGATCGGCGCCCACGAACGCGGACTGGCCAGCCCGCTTCCTGCGCGGCGTGGCCGATATCCCGGGCGTCCGACTGTGGGGCATCGCCGATGAAGCTCGGCTCGACGAACGGACACCCACGTTCGCCGTCCGCGTCGGCGATCAGGACCCGCTGAAGACGGCGACCGAACTCGCGCAGCGCGGCATCTACGTCTGGGACGGGCACTACTACGCCATCACCGTGATGGAACGCCTCGGACTCCTCGATTCGGGCGGCGCCGTGCGGATCGGCTTCTGCCACTACCACTCAGCGGACGACGTGGATCGTGTGCTCGAGGCCCTGGCCGATCTCGGTTGACCACCTGAGCCGAAAACCCCGGACCCCTCCCGCCGGTACAATCCCCCGGACTCCCCTCCTCTTTCGAAAGGGACTCCATGCGCATCCTGATCCTCGGCGGCGACGGGTACCTCGGGTGGCCCACCGCCATGCGGTTCTCGAACCGCGGCCACGAGGTCCACGTCGTCGACGACTACCTTCGCCGCCGGGCGCACGCCGAGGCCGGCACGGACTCGCTCACGCCGATCCTCGCCGGGCTGCCCGAGCGTGTCGCCGCGTGGCACGACGTCACGGGCAAGGACATCGGCTTCACGGAGGGCGACCTCTGCGACTGGGCCGTCACCGAGGCCGTCTTCCGCGACTTCCAGCCGGAGGCGGTCGTGCACTACGGCGAGATGCCGTCGGCTCCGTACTCGATGAAGGACCGCGAGCACGCGGTGTTCACGCAGACCAACAACGTGGTGAACACGCTGAACGTGCTGTTCGCGATCGAGGCGTTCGCGCCGGATGCCCACCTGGTGAAGCTCGGCACGATGGGCGAGTACGGCACCCCGAACATCGATATCGAGGAAGGCTTCATCGAGATCAGCCACAACGGGCGATCCGACTATCTCCCCTTCCCCAAGCTCCCCGGCAGCTACTACCACCTGTCGAAGGTCCACGACTCGCACAACATCCACTTCGCGTGCCGGGTGCGCGGCCTGCGTGCGACGGATCTCAACCAAGGGGTCGTCTACGGCATCGAGACGGAGGAGACGGCGCTCGACGACCGGCTCCTCACGCGGTTCGACTACGACGACGTCTTCGGGACCGCGTTGAATCGGTTCTGCGTCCAGGCGGTGATCGGCCATCCGCTGACCGTGTACGGCAAAGGCGGACAGACCCGCGGGTACCTGAACATCGTCGACACGTTGCAGTGCGTCGAGCTGGCCGTCCTGCATCCGGCGGAGTCCGGCGAGTTCCGTGTCTTCAACCAGTTCACCGAGCAGTTCTCCGTGCTGGAGCTGGCGGAGCACGTGCAGAAAGCCGGTGCGGAGGTCGGCCTGGACGTCGTCGTGCATCCGATCGACAACCCGCGGGTGGAGCTGGAGGAGCACTACTACCACGCCGCGCACACGAAGCTCCTCGACCTCGGGCTGCGGCCGCACCTGCTCTCCGACGCCCTGGTGGAATCGATGTTCGCTGCGATCGAGCGCCACCGGGGTCGCGTGAACCTCGAGCACATCCTGCCGCGGGATCGCTGGCGTCCGGGCGTCGGCGCCCCGAGCGCGTAGCGGGACATGCCGGCGTTCAGGATCCTCGGCGGCCTGGCCGCCCTCTCGTTCTTCGTCGTGCAGATCCTGCGGTACCGCAGACGGCACGTCAGCCGGCTGAACCTGATCATCACGTGCGCGCTGTGCATCGTCATCGTCGCGCTCGCGATCTCCCCGTCGTTCTTCAACCCCGTGTTCCGGACGTTCAACTTCCAGCCGCCGGCGAACCAGCCCGATGCGGAGGCGCGCACGCGACTGATCTTCGTCCTGGTCGTCGCGGTCGTGATCCTGTTCGCGCTGTACCTTCGGCTGCAGTCATCCGCAGACACGAACGAACGGGCGATCCGGCTGCTCGTCGAGGCGCTGGGGCAGGAGCGGTTCGACTGGGACCGGGCGGCGTCGCTCCCCGACGGTCCGCGGCTGGTGACGGTGTCGCCCGCCTACAACGAAGCCGAGAACGTCGCTGCGGTGATCAAGGCCATGCCGCAGATGGTGGAGGGGTATCACGTCGTGCCGGTCGTCGTGTCCGACGGCTCCGAGGACCAGACGGCCGCCGTAGCGCGAGAGGCCGGGGCGTTCGTCGCCGAGCTGCCGATCCGGCGAGGCGGGGGCCTGGCGCTCCGCGTCGGGTACGAGGTCGCGCTGAAGATGAACGCCGACATCGTGGTCACGCTGGACGCGGACGGTCAGCACCTGCCCGAGGAGCTCGGCGTGATGATCGCGCCCATCGTGGCGGGCGAGGCCGACTACGTGAACGGCTCGCGACTGCTGGGCTACTTCGAGAAGGAGAGCACGATCCGACACCTGGGCGTGCACTTCTTCAGCTGGCTGGTGACGATCCTCACGGGCACACGCGTCACCGATATCTCGAGCGGCTACCGTGCGGCGCGCGCCGACCTGCTGCGGCCGCTGGTCCTGGAACAGGATCAATTCTGGACGAGCGAGATCCTGATCGAGGCGCTCCGACACCACGCGCGGATCGTCGAGGTGCCGATCACGATCCTCGCGCGCGCCGGTGGCAAGTCGAAGAAGCCGAAGTCGCTCAAGTACGGCTGGAATTTCTCCAAGGTCATCATCCAGACCTGGTTGCGCTGAGCGCGGCGGCGATCGCTCCCGCGACTCGGGCGTTGTCCTCCAATAGGGCGAGGTTCGCCTCGAGGCTCCTGCCGCCCGTGAGCTCGGCGAGCGCGCCGAGGAGGAACGGCGTCCGTTCCTTGCCGTGCACACCTTCTCGCTCGGCACGACCTTCTGCCTCGGTCACCGAGGCCGCCACCTCGGCGGGGTCCATCGCGTACGACTCGGGGATCGGGTTGCACAGGAGCACCGTGCTCGGCGAGCGCAGATCCAGCAGGGCGTGCGCGACGGCCGCCGCTTCCGCGGGCGTGTCGACGCGGTGCTCGAGGTCGACGGATGCCTCCCGCGCGAGGAAGAACGGCAGCCGGTCGACGCCGTATCCGACGAGCGCCACGCCGAGCTCCTCGAGCCTCTCCGCGGTCGCGGCAGGATCGATGATGGACTTCGGTCCCGAGCACACGAGCAGACCGGGCGTGCGCGCGAGCTCGAACAGATCCGCGCTCACGTCGGGATCGTCGCCGGGATGCACGCCGCCGATGCCTCCGGTGGCGCTCACGACGATCCCGGCCTTCGCGGCTGCCCAGATCGTGGCGCTCACCGTGGTGGCGCCGAGCGCTCCGCTCGCGACCGCGAGCGGGTAGTCGCGGCGCGCGACCTTCGTCGCCGCGCCCGGGTCGGTGAACCGAGCCAGTTGCGCGTCGCTCAACCCAACCGTCACCGAGCCGTCCACGACCCCGATCCACGCCGGCACCGCGTCGCTCGCGCGGATCGCGGCGCTCATCCGTTCGATGCATTCCTGGTTGCGCGGAGCGGGCAAACCCTGGCCGATGACGCTCGTCTCCAGAGCCACGATGCCCCGGCCGTCCGCCTGTGCCGCGAGCACGTCCTCGGTCACGACGAAGGCGTCGCTCACCGCCGGTCCTCCTCAGGCCAGGTTTCGGCGCTGGACGCGACGAGGGCTCCGGCATGACACGCGCGCCGGAGCGCGGCTTCCGGATCGACGCCGCGCGCGAGCGCGGCGAGCAACACCCCGTCGAACGCGTCGCCCGCGCCGGTGGCATCGACCTCGGCGACGGGTTCCGCGCCCACCTCGACGAGCGATCCCTCGAACGACATGGCCGCTCCCTTCTCGCCGAGCTTCACGCACGCGACCCGGTAGCGCTCACCGAGGGCTCGGGCGGCTGCCGTGCTCGACGCACCGATCAGGATCTCGGCCTCGCGCTCGTTGGCCAGGAGCACGTTGGCACCAGCGTCCGTCGTCTCCGACAGGAACCGTTCGGGACCGAACGCCTCGATGAGCGGCCATGATGACGTCTCCACCGCAACGAACGTCGCCCTCGCACGGTCGACCGCGGCCAGCCCGGCAGGCGTCGTGGGCTCCTGGAGGAGGAGGTACCCGGAGACGAGGACGGCGCCCGCGTCGAGCGACGCCGGCAGATCATCCGGCGTGAGCGCCGCGTTCGCGCCGCGGTCGGCCACCATGGATCGCTCTCCCGCTTCGACGACCACGAGCATGGTCCCGGACGGCGCGTCGGCGTCGACGGTCAGCGTGGCGTCCACGTCCCGCTCCGCGAGCGCGTCGCGGAGCAGGCGCCCCGCCAGATCGTCGCCGACGCGGCCGAGGACGCGGGCCGTTGCACCGTCCCACGCCGCCCACACCGCGGCGTTCGCGGACGTCCCCGCCGGCTGGAGCCGCACGCGTCCGTGGACGTCGCCGCCGCGTTTGAGCGCCGGCGCCTGCACGTGCACATCGACCATGACGTCGCCCACCGCGATCAGGTCCACGGCGGCGAGCCTACCCGGCGGCGGCGGCCTCCGATGCCCAGGCGCCGAACGCGCCCCAGAACGGGTCGAGTCCCGGGTGCTCCAAGGCCTGCTCCCCGTCGGCGTCGACCACCACTCGGCCTTCGGAGGGATCGGTCACGTCACCGACGATGGCCGCGTCGATCCCCTCGCGCGCGCAGGCCTCGACGAATCCGGCCGCACGATCCGGCACGACGGTCGCGATCAGCGTTCCCTCGGAGATCGACGTGTACGGGTCGATCCCGACGTGTTCGCACACGGCCCGCACTTCGGGGCGGATGGGGATCGCATCCAACCGGACCCGCATGCCGACATCGGCGGCGGCGGCGACCTCCGACAATCCGCCGAGCACACCACCCTCCGTCGCGTCGTGCATCGACGTCACGCCGCGGTCGCGCAACCCGAACGCGGCGGCCACGCGCGCCTCGGGAACGACCGTCATCTGCTCGAACAGGGCGTCGGCGCGCCGCACGACGTCCTCGCCCACCCCGACCGCGAGCCGGTCAGGGAACGTCGCCGCGAACAGCGCCGCGGCCTCGATCGCCGCGCCCTTCGTGACGACGACCCGGTCGCCCGGACGCGCCATCGTCGGCGTGACGAACGCATCGGACGGACCGAGCGCCATGCAGGTCGCGCCGCCCACCATCGGCCAGGCGCAGCCGTCGTAGCGGGCCGTGTGCCCGGTGACGACCGCGATCCCCAGGTCGTCGCACGTCCGCGAGAACGCATCCCAGAGCGAGGTCGAGGTCCTCGTCGCTGATCTCCGGCGGGAGGTTGAGGTCCACCGCCATCCATCGCAGCGGCAATCCGCTGGTCGAGGCATCCGACGCGAGGATGTGCACCGCGAACCACGCCGCTCGCTCCCATCCGTACGCGGGGACCACGAACACCGGGTCCGTGGTGACGGCCATCGCGACGCCGTCGGCGACCGTGACGACCCCGACGTCGACGCCGTGCCTCGGACCGACCAGCACGTCCTCGTCGGCGGCACCGAGCCGCCGCATGATCACCTGCTCGAACAGCTCCGCTGTCGCCTTCCCCGTTCGCTGTTCGGTCACGGGCGTTCCGCCTTTCGATCGGATCCGAACCGCTCGACAACATCCACGAGCGTGCGAATCGCGGCCACGGGATCGCTCGCCCTCGCCACCGCCGAGATCACCGCGACACCGGCGGCGCCGGCCTCGAGCACCAGCGCGGCGTTCGAGGCGGCGATCCCGCCGATCCCGACGACTGGGATGGTTGTCGCCCTCGCCACGTCTGCGAGCCCTTCCGGGCCGTGCGGAACCGCCTCCGGCTTCGTCGCCGTGGCCCAGACCGTGACGCCCAGATAGTCCGCGCCGGCGCGTTCCGCCGCCACCGCTTCGTCCACGCCTCCGACGCTCACGCCCAAGATGCGACCCGGCCCCAGGTGCCGGCGCGCGGCCGCGTGGTCGGCGTCCTGACCGAGGTGCACGCCGCTCGCGCCGGTCTGGAGCGCCACGTCGAGCCGGTCGTTGACCACGAACAACACGCCCGCGTCTCGACATGCCCTCGCGAGGTCGGTGGCGAGCGGGAGGAGCACGTCGTCATCCAGTTCGGGGGCCCGGAGCTGCACCGCGGTGGCCCCGCCCAGGATCGCCGAACGCGCGACGGTGCGATGATCGCGTCCGGGACCGAACGCACCCGACGTGACGACGTAGACCCGGAGCGTTCGTGGATCGAGCACCGTCCGACTCCCTCCGCCGGCATTAACCGGTTCAGGTCTTACGGGTCGCCGGCGCGTGCAGCCGGCCTCTCAGCCCGGTGTCCCCGAGCTCCCCGGTGGTTCGCTCGCAGTATAGGTCGGGAGCGATCGCTCAGACGTCGGCGCGCGCCCTGGCGACGGCGCGCTCCCGCCGGAACTTCTTCCAGTCGCTCACCTTGACCGAGAACGCGACATCCGTCGCGACGGACGCGACGCAGATCGCCACCAACCCCGCCGCGCTCCACCACGGTGCGCCCGACGCCGGCCAGAACGCCAGCGCGAAGAGCGGCGCGACCTTCGTCATGATCGCTCCCGATGCGTGCATCCACGCGCGGCTGTCGGGATCGGCGCGGAGATACGTGGCGTAGTCGCTCTTCAGACCCGGACGCGGCGGCGGCGGACCGCCGAGGAAGTAGTCGGTGAAATCGATCCCGATCGCCCTTCCCACCGCCCAGTGCGTCGGTGAGTGCAGCGATACCGTCCACACGACGCCCGCGCCGAGCAACAGCAGTCCCGCGACGGTGCTGGAGGAGACGTACTGCGCTGCGATCGCCGCCGCCAACCCGGCGAGCGTCGCGACGAACAGCAGCGCGTTGCCGACCCAGACCGGGACCCGCCGTTTCACGCCCAACCGGAACGCCGCCGTGTCGATCCGCCCGATCTGGTCGGCGTACCGGTCCACCAGGATCCTGTCGGGCTTCACCTTCGCGACGATGCGCCAGAACCCGAGGGTTCGCAGATCGGTGTTCCCGGCCTGCACCGCGGCCTCGATCCGATCGAGATCGCCGGAGAGATCCACCGGTGCAGTTACGCCCGCTTCAGCCATTCCGCCTGTTCCCCACCGTAGAATCGCCTACGGACGCGCTGTTTCCGCTCCTGGCGCTTCCCCCGAGGGAGGTTCACCACGTCCAAGACTACTGCGCACGTCCAGGCCCCCGGCGAGGCCGGAGGCCAGGGTCTCGTCACGCTCGACGGCCGCTACCACATCGTGGAACGGGTAGCCGCCGGCGGGATGGGCGAGGTCTTCCGCGCGCACGACGCCGTGCTCGCGCGCGAGGTCGCGATCAAGGTCCTCCACCGATCGCTCGCCGGAGACCAGGGTTTCGTCGATCGGTTCCGGCACGAGGCGCGTGCCGCGGCCGTCCCTCTCCCACCCGAACATCGTCGCCGTCTACGACTGGGGCGCGGTCGACGGCATCTACTACATGGTCATGGAGTTCGTCCGCGGGCGCGCCGCGCGCGAACTGCTGAACGCGAACGTCCGGCTCGAGCCGGCGCAGGCCGCCGAGATCGTGCGACAGACGCTCCTCGCGCTCGAGGCCGCGCACGCGCAAGGCATCGTCCACCGCGACATCAAGCCGGAGAACATCCTGGTCACCGACGGAGGCACCGTGAAGGTCGCCGACTTCGGCCTGGCCCGCGCGTACGCCGACGGCAAGGCGACGCAGGCGGGCGGCGTCCAGGGCACGGTGCAGTACCTGTCCCCCGAGCAGATCCGCGGCGAGCCGGCCGACCCGCGCTCGGACCTGTACTCGCTCGGCATCGTGACGTACGAGCTGCTGACCGGCCGGCTGCCGTTCACCGGCGAGACGGCGATGAGCATCGCGTACAAGCATCTGTCGGGGCGCGTGCCGAAGCCGTCGTCCGCGGTCGCGAACGTGCCGAAGGAGCTCGACGGGTTCGTCGCTCTCGGCCACCGATCGCGATCGCGAGCTCCGGCCGGAGAACGCCACCGAGATGCGACGCGACCTCGAGTCGATCGCGTCGGGTCTGCCGCCCGCTCGCTCGCTGGCCGCCCTGGCGGGCGATCTTCCCGAGGTGAGCGGCGATGGCGCCGTGACCGAACGGGTGCCGCTGGTGGCCTCGACCACGCAGACGATCCCCCGTGCCGAGCGAACGAAGCGTCGCCGGTTCAGGCGGTTCACGGGGATCCTGATGCTGGTCGTCGCGCTCGCCGCCACCGCGTGGGGCGCGTGGACGTACCTGATCCCCCACCACGCGGACGTCCCGCAGCTGGTCGGCACGCCGGTGGACGACGCGAAGGCGAGCCTGATCGACCTCGGGTTCAAGGTGAAGATCGCCGCCGGCGTCTACCGACTCAACATCCCGGCGGGCAGCGTCGCGGGCGTCGACCCGGTGGCCGGGACGTCGCTCAAGAAGGGTGCCACCGTCACGCTGGTGCCGTCGCTGGGTCCGAAACCGGTTCCCGTCCCCGATCTGCTCGGCAAGACGATCCCCGAAGCTAAAACCCTGCTGCAGGACGCGCATCTCACGCTCGCGGAGCCGCCGAAGCAGCAGTTCAGCGATCAGCCCGACGGCGTGATCATCGCGGTCACGACCGAGCTCGTCGACGGGAAGGCGCCGCGGAACAGCGCGATCGAGGTCGTCGTGAGCAAGGGCCCGAAGCCGGTCCCGCTCCCCAACGTGGTCGGTGCCACGGTGGAGGACGCGACGAAGGCGCTGCGAGGACGCGGGGTTCGTGGTCGACGCGTCGAAGACGAAGTTCTCGACCGACGTCGAGCGCGGGCGCGTGATCCGGCAGAACCCGGCCGACGGTCAGCTCCAACCCGGCCAGACCGTCACCCTCGTGGTCTCGCTCGGACCGAAGAGCTTCGGTGCCCCGAACTTCATCGGGCTCTCCCGCGACGCCGCGACCGCCCTCGCGGATCAGTGGGGGCTCGCCCTCGACTTCCAGACCATCGGAACCACGTCGGGCACCCTGGTCTACAGCCAGAACCCCGGCGTCGGCGTCACCGTCTCGTACGGCGACACGATCACGTTGTACATGGTGTGAGGGTCGGGGCGCACGTCCGACGTCGCTCCGGCGGGATCGCGGGCGCCGTCGAGGAATGCCGCCTCCGTGGAGCCGACGCCGCGCAGATCTTCGTCTCCAACCCGCGAGGCTGGGCCGGGCCGCGGGTGACCGACGAGGAGGCCGAAGCTTTCCGCGAGAGCTGGACCGCATCCGGACTGGGACCGCTTGGTCGCCCACGCCCCGTACCTGGTGAACATCGCGTCACCGAACAAGGAGTTCATCGCGAAGTCCCGAGGCTTGGCCGGGTCCACGGTCCGCGCGTGCGACGCGCTCGCGATCGACTTCCTGGTGCTGCATGCCGGCGCGGGTGGCCCGGCCGAACCGGCGGCGGCGCGCGAGCGGGCCGCCACGACGCTGCGGATCGCCTCGGACAACGCCGAGCACGTTCGGGTCCTGGTGGAGCTGATGGCCGGCACGTCCGGCGCCGTCGCGTCGACGATCGCCGAGGCCGCCGCGCTGCTGGAGGCGGCCGACGTCGACGGCGTCGACCTGTGCCTGGACACGTGTCACCTGTTCGCCGCGGGGTACGCGCTCGACACCGCGGAGGGCGTCGAGACGGTGTTCGCCGAGCTGAAGTCCGAGGGCATCACAGATCGCGTCGCCCTGATCCATGCGAACGACTCCCTCTACCCGCGGGGCGAGCGTCGCGATCGACACGAGAACATCGGGGACGGCTTCATCGGCCCGGACGGTTGGCGGGCTATCGTCGCGCGCCCCGAGATCGCCGGCATCCCGCTGATCCTCGAGACTCCGGGCGAGGCCGACCGCCAAGCGGAGGACATCGCCTTCCTGCGCTCGCTGTCCGCGGGCTAGCTGACTTCGGTTACGGCTCCAGCTCGGCGCGCGGGCCTTCCTGGTAGCTGTAGCGCTCCTCGCCGAACGGCTCGGCGTGGATGTGGTAGCCGCGGACCTCCCAGAACCCACGCTTGTTCTTCGCGGTGAACTCGAGTCCGGTCAGCCACTTCGCGCTCTTCCACGCGTAGCGCTTGGGCACGACGAGGCGCAGCGGCCAGCCGTGCTCGGCGGTCAGGTTCTCGCCGTGGTTCTTCCACGCCACCAGCACGTCGTCGTCGGCCATCGCCTGCAGCGACAGGTTGGACGTGTAGCCGTGGGCGCAGTGCGCGATCACCCACTTCGCCTCGGCCGTCGGCTCGGCCATCTCGAGGAGCGTCGAGAACGCGACGCCCTCCCACGTGTTGTCGAGCGTCGTCCACCCGGTGACGCAGTGCATGTCGGCGTCCACCGTCACGTGCGGAAGCGCCTGCAGCTCGGCGTACGACAGCGTGAACGGGTGCTCGACGAGCCCGGACACCTCCAGGTCCCAGTTCGTCCCGTCGAACTTCGGGATCGGCCCGTAGTGCAGCACCGGCCACGTCTTGACCAGGCGCTGTCCGGGCGGGACGCGCTTGGCGATCTCCTCCGGGTAGTTCTTGGTGAACAGACCCATCACGTCTCCCTCTTCGCACGGTCTCGGCGATCGCTCGCCACGCATCCAGGGCGAGGGCGAGACCGTCGTCGTCGACGTCGACGTGCGTGACCATCCGGACCTTGCCGGACACGAACGTCGCTCCCACGCCCAGGTCCTCCAGCCGCCCGATCGTGGCGAGCGGCTCGAGCCCCACCGCTTCCGTGTCGACGTAGACCATGTTCGTTTCAACCGTTCCGGGATCGACCGTGCCGGGCAGGAGCTCCGCGAGACCGTCGGCCAGGCGACGCGCCCGTTCGTGGTCGTGGTGCAGCCGCTCGGGGCCGGTCTCGAGCGCGATCAGGCCGGCCGCGGCCATGATCCCCGCCTGGCGCCACGCGCCGCCGAACAGGATCTTCAGCCGCCGCGCCTCACGGATGTGCTCGCGGCTGCCGCACACGAGCGACCCGATCGGCGCTCCGAGGCCCTTGGAGACGCAGAACATCATCGTGTCCACCTCGCGGGTGTACTCCGACACGTCGACCCCGGCCGCGACAGCGGCGTTGAAGATCCGGGCCCCGTCCAGGTGGATCGGGCACGGCGTTGTCGTCCGCGACCTTGCGGATCGCGCGGAGCTCCTCCACCGGCATCACGGTGCCGCCGGCGTGCCCGACCGTGTTCTCGACCTCGATCAGATCGACGACCTCGACGTCGTAGGGATCCTCCACCTCGACGAGCTCGCGCGCGAGCTCGGCGGTCATCCACGCTCGCGGACCGGGATCGCCCGTCCGGTACGTGACGCCCGACAGGACCGCGGACGTCATCAGCTCGGTGCTGGCGACGTGGGCGCCCTTCGTCGCGGCGACCAGATGGCCGGACCCCGTCACGTGCAACCGGACGCCGATCTGGTTGGCCATGGTGCCGGTCGGGACGTAGAGGGCGGCCTCCTTGCGCGTGATCTCGGCGGCGCGCTCCTGCAGCCGGTTGACCGTAGGATCGTCGCCGAACCAATCGTCGCCGACCTCGGCCTCGGCCATCGCCCGGCGCATAGCAGGAGACGGTGTTGTGACGGTGTCCGAACGGAGATCGACCCGGTAGGCAGCCACGGCCGCGTCAGTATAGGAACATCGGTTTACCGTCGACGTGGCGGATCTTCGGAAGGTAGGCCTCCTTGTCGTACAAGGAGTCCACGTCGACCCGTTTCACGCCCTGACGAGTGACGCTGAGCGGCACGTTGGTGTAGTTCCCGTTGCGCAGAGCGACCAGACGGCCGGTCGTGCCCTCGATCACCAGGTCCGCGGCCATGACCGCGTAGTTGATCGCGACCATCAGGTCGAGCGAATCCGGGGCTCCCCGATCGCATCAGGTACCCGATCTGCTGGTAGATGACGCCCTCGCCGGTGATCTCGTGCAGCAGCTCGCTCGTGAGCTGACCCACGCCACCGAGCTTGCGGTGCCCGAACGCGTCCTCGCGTCCGCCCTGCACCATCTCGCCGCCGATCAGCGTGGCGCCTTCCGAGATCGTCATCATCGCGTAGCGGCTGGGATTGGCGGCCTTATCGGCTACGAGCAGTCCGGCCAGCTTCTCGATGTCGACCGGAACCTCCGAGATGATCGCCCGGTCGACGCCGGAGAGGTACGCGGACACGAGCGACGTCTCCCCGCTGTATCGCCCGAACACCTCCACGATCGCCAGCCGCTCGTGCGACCCGGCGCTCGTGCGGAGCTGGTGGATGAAGATGACCGTGCGGGTGACGGCCGTCGAGAAGCCGATGCAGTAGTCGGTGCCGTGGACGTCGTTGTCCATCGTCTTGGGGATCGCGACGACGGGCACGCCCTCGTCGGACAGTCGGAGCGCGAACGACAACGTGTCGTCGCCTCCGATGGGGATCAACGCATCCAGGCCGAGGTGATCCAGCACACGCAACACGTGCGCGGTGTGGTCCCGCGGGCCGTCGTCCTCGCGACCCGGCGCCAGGAACGCCGGCTCCTCCGAAGGCCGCACCTTGGCCGGGTTCGTCCTGGAGGTGTGCAGGAACGTGCCACCGGTGCGGTCGATCGTCCGCACGACGCCGGGGTCCAAGGGGACGACGTGATCGGCGAGCGTAGAGGCATCGTCCGGATCGATCTCGAGCAGGCCCGCCCATCCACGACGGATGCCGGTGACCTGATGCCCCTCCGACGCCATCCGCATCACGACGGCCTTGATCGAGGCGTTCAACCCGGGCACGTCGCCCCCGCCGGTGAGGATGCCGATCTTCATGGGCGCCAAACCTACTACGGGCTCGGAGGGGTGCCCCGCTAGCGACAGAGGATCTCGGGGATGCCGAAGCGTTCCGGAGGAACCACGCTGGCGCGGGCGCCGATCTCGACGAGCGGTGTGGTCTCGATATCCGCCCCGCGCACTCCGACGAGGTTCCCCCAGCGGCCGTCGATCGCCTGATCGACGGCCGCGACACCGAGTCGTGACGCCAGCACCCGGTCGAACGCGACCGGCGAGCCTCCCCGCTGCACGTGACCGAGCGTCGTCACCCTGGTCTCGGAGCGCGTTCGCATCTGGATCTCGTCGGCCACGTGGGCGCCGATACCTCCGAGACGGGGCCAGCCGTTGTCATCGAGCGCGTACTCGGGCATCTGCATCGTGCCGGCCACCGGGGTTGCCCCCTCCGAGACCACGACGATCGAGAACGGTCTCCGTTCCGAATGGATCCGCCGGATGCGCCGGCAGACGGCCTCGATGTCGAACGGATGTTCCGGGATCAAGATCACGTCGGCTCCGCCCGCGATCCCGGACGTGATGCCGATCCAACCGGCGGTCCGCCCCATCACCTCGCACACCATCACGCGGTTGTGGCTCTCCGCGGTGCTGTAAAGGCGATCGATCGAGTCGGTGGCGATCTGTGCGGCGGTCCAGAACCCGATGCTCGCGTCGGTGCCGCCGATGTCGTTGTCGATCGTCTTGGGGATCCCGATCACCGGAACGTCCGGCATGGCGGCCGAGGCGCCCATCGTGCCTTCGCCCCCGATCACGATGAAGCCGTCGAGCCCGTGCACACCGATCGCGTCCCGGACCAGGTCCGGCCCGCTTTCGACGAGCGACGGCTGGGTGCCGGATGTCCCGAGGATGGTGCCACCTCTCGGCAGGATGCCACGCACATCTTCGATCGAGAGTTGGTGCGCCTCGCCGTCCAGGACCCCGCGCCACCCGTCCCGGAACCCGAGGACCGTCACGCCCCGCTGGTCGCCGGCACGGACCACCGCGCGGATGGCGGCGTTCAGACCGGGGCAGTCACCGCCACCGGTCAGGATCCCGAGTCGCATCAGCGAACGATCGCGGGCGAGCTCAGCCCTCGTCGTCCGGTTCCGAGTCGCCGGTCTCGCCGGCTTCCTCGAGTTCCGCGGCCCGGCGCTTCAGCACCTCGTACCACTCGGACTCGTAGGCCTCGACGGCGGCGGTCTTCTTCCTGGCCGTCTCCTCCGCCTGTTCCCTATCGTCCTGGTCGGTGTCGTCCATCGGCTTCTCCATGGCACGAAAGCATAGCCGCGCCTACCCCTCCCATCGGGCAAGAAGGCGCTCGGCTTGAACGCAGGGCCATCCTGACGAGGCCCGGGGCGACCGTTCGATAGGATGAACCCCGTGTCTGCGGTCCGGTTGCTGGTGGATCATCCCGCCCCGTGGGGCTTCCTCGAATGGTTCTTCGCGAGCATGCTGACGTTCCTGGTCCTCGCGGTGACGGGGTTCGCGCTCTACGTGTCGGTCCAGCTCTTCCGGAACCCGAGCCGTCGCCCTCGGACGCGGTTCTGACTCACCCGTCCTCCAGACGAAGATCGACGGCGACCGGCAGGTGGTCCGACGCTTCGGCTGCGCCTGAAGCCCCAACCGTTGCGCCGAGGACGGAGCCGCCCTCCCCGACGAACACGTAGTCGATCCGCGCCGTCGGCGCCGACGCCGGGAACGTCAAGCCCTCGCCCGCTCCGGCCTGAGCCCAGGCGTCACGGAGGGCGCCGGCGACCCGTGACGTCGCGCCCATGTCCGGCGTCGCGTTGAGGTCGCCGCCGACGATCACCAGCCCGCCGCCGAGCTCGGCGACGAGCGCCGTCACTCGTGTGGCCTGACGCGCGCGCTCCACGCCATCGAGCCCGAGGTGGATGGAGATCGCCCAGATGTCGCCGGAGCCGACCGATGCGCGAGCGACGAGCGCTCCACGGGGGTACCAGCGCCGAGCGTCGACGAAGCGCTCGAGCCGGAACGAGACGAGCGACCATGGCTCCGCCACCAGCACGGCGTTCTTCACCCGGCGACGGAGCGGGGACCACGGATCGTGCGCGGCGCGCATGCCGACCTCGGCCGCGAAGCGGCCGAGGTCGCGGCGCGAGCCGGTCTCTTGGAGGAGCAGCACGTCGGGCGCCAGCTCGCGCACCACGGCCGCCGCCCGCCCGCGGCCGTCACGGAACCCGCGGACGTTGTACGTCACCACCCGCACGGCGTCAGCCCGCGGTGACCACGGTGCCGGCGTCGCCATCGAGCGCGGCCGAGGCGTCGTCCAGATCCGCGATGATCGCGCGGACGCCGCCGTTCTCCACGAAGTTCACGGCCGCCCGCACCTTGGGGCCCATCGATCCGGCCCCGAACTCGCCTTTCTTTATCATGGCCTTCGCCTCGGAGACGGTCATCTGATCGATGTCCTCCGGGTACAGCGAGCCGAACCCTCGCTGCACGCGTGGAACGTCCGTGAGGATCAGCAACACCGGCGCCGACACCTCGTGGGCGAGGATCGCGGCCGCCAGATCCTTGTCGACCACGCCCTCCTTGCCGATCAGCCGCGGACCCTTCTCGATGACGGGGATACCCCCGCCCCCGCTCGCGATCACGATCGTCCCGTCACTCACCAGGCGCTCGATCACCGGCGTCTCCACGATCGAGTATGGGTTCGGCGACGGGACGACCCGGCGCCAGCCCCCGTGCGGATCGGCCCTCATCACGTAGCCGCGTTCCTCCTCGAGCCGCTTGGCCTCGTCCTCCTCGTAGAACGGACCGACGAACTTCGTCGGGTTGCGGAACGCGGGATCCTGCGGACGTACACGCGTGAGCGTCAGGATGGTCGCGACCGGGCGCTCCATCCCCCGTTCGAAGAAGACGTCCCCGATCGTCACCTGCAACAGGTAGCCGATCTGGCCCTGGCTCTCCGCGCCGCACACGTCGAGCGGCATCGGGTGCACGATGTCCTTCGCGGCCTCTTGCTGCAGCAGGATCCTGCCGACCTGCGGGCCGTTGCCGTGCGTGACGACGACCTCCCAACCGGCGGCGGCGATATCGGCGATCCGCTCCGCGGCCGCGCGCGAGGCGCGATACATCTCCTCGAACGTGTCTTCGGCGCCACGGCGGAGCAAGGCGTTGCCGCCGAGCGCGATGACGACCCGTTCCACCTTCGATCGCCTCGCTTCCGGTGGTCGATCAGCCCCCGAGGACCGGCGCCAGGACGTCGGTGAGCGTCGGCGAGCCCGGGAGGACCTCCAGGTCGTAGCGGACGCGGACGGCCGGCTTCGAGATGGTGATGACGCGGCGGAGATCGATCGGCGTGCCGATCACGACCAGGTCCACCTCCGCGGCGTCGATGATCTTCTCCATCTCGGCGAGCTGCCCGTCCGAGTACCCCATGGCCGGGAGCACCGGGCCCACGTCGTACTTGCGGAACGTCTCGTCGATCGTGCCGATCGCCCACGGACGAGGATCGACGATCTCGGCGGCCCCGTGCTGACGGGCGGCCACGACGCCCGCGCCGTACTTCATCTCGCCGTGCGTGAGCGTGGGACCGTCCTCGATCACCAGCACGCGCTTGCCGGCGATCGCATCGGGCTCGTCCACGGTGACGCGGCTGTTCGCCCGCACGACGGTCGCCTCCGGGTTGATCGAGCGGATCGTGGCGTCGAGCGCCGCGAGCTGCTCGGGCGTAGCGGAGTCCACCTTGTTGATCACGATCACGTCGGCCATGCGGATGTTCGTCTCGCCCGGGAAGTACGTCGTCTCGTGCCCCGCGCGGAGCGGGTCCGCGACGACCACGCTCACGGTCGGCCGGTAGAACGGCAGGTCGTTGTTCCCGCCGTCCCACAGCAGCACGTCGCATTCCTTCTGCGCCTGCGCAAGTATGTCGGCGTAGTCCACGCCAGCGTAGATGATCGTGCCGGACGCGATGTGCGGCTCGTACTCCTCGCGCTCCTCGATCGTCGTCTCGTACCGGTCCAGGTCCTCCACGGTCGCGTAACGCTGGACGCGCTGGGCGTTGAGGTCCCCGTACGGCATCGGGTGGCGCACCGCCACGACGCGCTTGCCCGCGTCCTTCAACGTGCCGGCGATCGCCCGCGTGGTCTGGCTCTTGCCGGAGCCGGTTCGCACGGCGCAGACCGACACGACGGGAACGTCGGCGTCGAGCATGGTCGCGTCCGGGCCGAGGATCAGGAAGTTGGCGCCGGCGGCCATAGCCTCGCTGCCCTTGTGCATCACGTACTCGTGCGAGACGTCCGAGTACGCGAACACGACGTCGTCGACCTCGAGCGTCGTGATCAGGTCGGCGAGCTCGGACTCGTCGTGGATCTGGATGCCGCCCGGGTAGTTCCGCCCGGCAAGCTCCGCCGGGTACATGCGGTCGTTGATGAACGGGATCTGGGTGGCCGTGAACGCCACGACCTCCGTGTCGGCGTCGTCGCGATACACGGTGTTGAAGTTGTGGAAGTCGCGGCCGGCGGCTCCCATGATCAGGACACGACGCGTCATGGCCTTCCGTCCTTTCGAAAGAGGGTGTGATGCGCGGGTGGCTCCGCCTCCCCGCTCTTCGCCCCGGAGACTACTCCAACGCGCGGTGGGCCGGTCAGCCCGCGGGCTCGCTCGACCAGCCGTCTGCAGTGACATGCCCGAACGGCTGGGCGAAGTGCGAGACGGCGACGTTCCAGCCGAGGTCCCGCGCACGGGTGAGGATCGACACGCGCGAGACCGCACCCGTGTCTGGATCGACGTCGTGGCTCGACCGCCACTCAGGGTGGGCGACCTGGATCGGCAGGTGGAGGAGGTCCCCCGTGAGCAGCAACGTCTCCGCACCGTCGTCGAGCAGCATGCTCCGGTGGCCGGGCGTGTGCCCCGGCGTGTGGACCACCCGGACGCCGGGGCTCACCTCATGGTCGTCGGGCTCGAGCGAGAGCGTCCCGTCGGCCTCGAGACCTTCGAGCACGGTCCGGGCGTCGTACGGGTGCTCACTGTCGTCGGGATCGGGCTTCGAGCCGAAATGCTCCCAATCGGCCGGATGCGCGTGGTACCGGGCGTTCGGGAACCGCGGCGATCCGTCATCGAAGACCGTTCCTCCCGCGTGATCCGCGTGCAGATGCGTCAGCACCACGTGTCGCACGGCCGCGGCATCGATCGTGGACCAGGCGTCGGACCCGAACTCCTCCGCCCACGGCGCATACGGCCCGAACGTCCCGACGCCGGAGTCGACGAGCACGTCGCCCGCGCGTGTCCGCAGCAGGAACGCGTGCACGTGCCACGGCCAGTGATCGTCGTCGGCGAACGCCCACGGATGCTCGGCGCGTTCCGCCGTCCAGTCCACCGTGTTGCCCGGTGCCTCGTCCGAGAGCGCCATCGGCGCCCACCCCTCGCACACCGTGACCACGTCGATCTCTCCCAGCCGGAACGGCGCGTGCGGCATGTCACGACCCTAGCGCGCACGGATCGGGCGCGTGCAGCCTTCGTTCAGCGATCGAGGTCTCCGGGCTGGTCCACGTCGTTGAGCGTGCCCCGGCTCGGGTCGAGCGCGGTCCACGTCGGTTCGTCGATCACGGCCGTCCGGAGCGCCTGCAACAGAGAGCGGAGCGACCGTTCACCCGCATCGAGCAACGAGCCACCGGCGTCCCGCGCCGGGGAAACCCGCACGAGGCTCGGCAGCGGCCGGAAGCGGTCGCCGTCGGCCAGCGCGACCGCATCCACGCGCGCCTCACCGGCCACGCGCAGCATCTCGAGCAAGACCGCGGTCGAAAGGTCGGGCATGTCGCCGCCGGCGACGAGGGCCAGCTCGGTGGACGCAGCTTCCAGCCCGCGCACCAGTCCTACGAGCGGCCCCTCGCCCGATCGGACGTCCCGGACGAACCGGACGGCGGCTCCGGGCGGCATCGGGGGCTCCGGACCGTCCGGCGCGATGACCACGAGCACCTCCGCGCACACCTCGCCCAGACGCGAGACGGCGTGATACAGGAGCGGGACGCCTCGATGGAGCGCGGCGAGCTTGTCGCTCCCGAAGCGGGTCGAGCGTCCTCCCGCGAGCACGATCCCGGTCGCGCCCTCGGCAGTCTCGCTCAGACTAGTCTCGCTTGCGCTTCTGCGCGGCCGGGTCCTCGCCCTTGCGCGCCTGTACGAACGCGAACCCGAAGCGCCCCTTGATGCAGAGGTGACCGTTGGTGATGGTGTTGTCCCACGGAGAGGTCACCTTCACGATCTCGTTGTCCTGCACGTGGAGCTCGAGCTCGCAGCCCACCCCGCAGTACGGGCAGATCGTGTCGACGACCGTCTGCTGGGTCTCGTCCCACGTGCCGTCCTCGCGCTTGTCATGTTCGGACGTGAACATCAGCGCTCCGGTGGGACAGACGCCGATGCAGTTGCCGCAATACACGCACGCGGACTCGTTCAACGGGACGGCGTACTCCGTGGAGATCCGGGCGTCGAACCCGCGGCCCGCCACGGCGATCGCGAACGTGTTCTGCGCGTCGACCCCGCACGCCTCGACGCACTTGTAGCAGAGGATGCAGCGGGAGTAGTCGCGGACGTAGAGCTCGTTGTCGATCTTCACCGGCTGCCCGACGCCCTCGGCCACCGTCGGGTCCTCGGGCTCATGGTGATGCCCCGCCCAGCGTCGATCCCGCTCCCCCGTCGAGGCCGGTTCCATGTCGGCGCCGAAGCGCTCGGGACGCACCTGGTACTCGATCATCCACCGATGGACATCGGGGCTGGTGAGCTCGACGTCGACGCTCGAGGCCAGGAACTCCATGACGAGCTTCCGCGAATGCTGCACCCGTTCCGTGTCGGTCTTGACCTTCATGCCGTCCTCGGCCGTGCGCGAGCATGCGGGCACCAGGACCCGAGACCCTTCCACTTCCACCACGCAGACGCGGCAGGCGTTGACAGGCGTGAGGTTGTCGGCGTAGCAGAGCGTGGGCGTGTCGACACCGTGCGACCGGCACGCATCGAGGAGCGTCGACCCCTCCGGGACCCGGACCGCCACCCCGTCGATCTCGACGTCGATCAACCGCCTCGGCGGGTCGAGCGGCACCGCCTGGCTCATGCCTGCGCTCCTTCGACATCGAACAGATGGAGTCGTTGCACCGCAGACTGTACGGCGGATGCCGCCGTCTGGCCCAGTCCGCAGATCGAGGCGTCGCGCATCACCTGCGCGATCTCGTCGATCAAGGCGACCTCCTGCTGCCGGGAACCGATCTCCCGGCCGTGGACCAGCCGATGGAGTGCCTCTTCCTGGCGGACGGTACCGACGCGGCAGGGGACGCACTGACCGCACGACTCGTCGCGGAAGAAGCGCGCGATCCGCAGCACGATGTCGACCAGGTCCACCGACTCGTTGAACGCCATCACGACGCCGGAGCCCAACGTGTACCCGCCCGCGCGCGCATCCTCGAAGGTGAGCTTGATGTCGAGATCCTCCGGCGTGACGAAGCCCCCCGCGGCGCCTCCCAGCAGGATCGCTTTCGGTGTGCCCTGGATCCCTCCCGCGAGATCGAGCACATCTCGCAGCGTGGCGCCGGACTCCACCTCGTAGAGACCCGGGCGCGCCACGGTCCCGCTGACGCAGAACAGCCGCGGCCCCGTCGAACCTTCCGATCCGATCTCCGCGTACACGAGACCGCCAACCCGCAGGATCTCCAGCACGTTGATCAGCGTCTCGACGTTGTTGATCCCGGTCGGTTTGCCGAACACGCCTCGTTGCACCGGGAACGGCGGCTTGTTCCTCGGCTCGCCGCGCTTGCCTTCGATCGAGTTGAACAGCGCCGTCTCCTCACCGCAGATGTAGGCGCCGGCCCCGCGCCGCAGTTCGATGTCGAACGCGAACCCCTCCCCCATCACATCGTCGCCGAGGAACCCGTGGCGACGGGCCTCCTCGATGGCGTGCCTGAGGCGGGCGGTCGCGAGCGGGTACTCACCGCGGATGTAGATGAAGCCCCGGTCGCACCCGGTCGCGTACCCGGCGATCGTCAAGGCCTCGATCACCGCGAAGGGGTCCTGCTCCATGACGACGCGGTCCTTGAACGTCCCCGGCTCGGATTCGTCGGCGTTGCAGATGAAGTAATGGGGCCGGACGGACTGCTCGGAGACGGCCTTCCACTTCACCCCCGTCGGGAACGCCGCCCCTCCTCGCCCCATGAGCTTGGCGTCGGTGACCTCTCGGATCACGCCGTCGGGGCCGAGCTCGTGGGCCTTCCGCAAGGCCTCGAAGCCGCCGTGGGCACGATAGTCGTCGATCGACGACGGGTCGGCCCGCCCCACCCGACGGAGCAGGCGGAGCCCGTCACCTCGTGCGCGGTCCCAGGTCTGAGGAGCGGAGACGACGGCCGGATCGGTCGGCCGCGCGAACTCCGGATCGGGCGCCGCACCCGCGAGCACGCTCCTCACCTGCGCGGCCGACGCGTTCCCGAACGACGTGTCCTCCGTGCCGGGACCGGCGCGTTGGATCAGCACGGCGGGCGCGCGTTCGCACATCCCGAGGCACGGGCTCCGCACCCAGGTGGCTGCGGCGTCATCGGACGGCTCACCGGGTGGCCCGACGGTTCGCTCGAGCTCGGCGCAGAGCGTGTCTCCCCCGACCCGGCACGTCAGGTCGTCGCAGACGTGGACGACGGTCCTCGGACGAGGTTCCACGCTGAACATCGCGTAGAACGTGGCGACACCGTAGGCCTCGGCCGGGGGAACGGCGAGCCGCTGGCAGACGTACGTGAGTCCGCCCTCGCTGATCCACCCGACCCCGGACTGAAGCGCATGCAGCGCGGGGAGTAGGAGGTCCCGCTGCTCCCGGGCGGCCCGCCCGCTCCGTGCGAACCGGCGCTCGGCACCGGCCTCGCGTGGCCCTCCGACCCAGCCCGTGTCAGGTGGGCCGAGCAGGTCGTCGACGGCGGCGCGCTCCTCGTCGGTCGGAGCCGCCGACATCAGATGGAGATCCACAACGCTCCCGTCATTCCGCGTCCCGGCCGCCGCGCAGCTCGGGGGCCACGTGAGCGAGCTTCTCGAGCCGCACCGCCGTTGCCTTGAACTCGGCCGTCCCCGACTTGGGATCGTTGGCTTCGATCGTCAGACGGTTCGTCTCGACCTGGTCGGGGAAGTGCAGGGTCATGAAGACCAGGCCGGGACGCAAGCCCTCGTCGATGTGGATCGGCGCCTCGACGGAGCCCCGACGCGACGTCACGCACACGCGCTCCCCCTCCTTCACCCCGAGCCGGTCGGCGTCCTCCGGCGAGACCTCGATGGACTCCGGGCGCCGCAGCGGGGACGTGTATCCGCCGCTCTGCACGCCGGTGTTGTACGAGTCCAGCCGGCGACCCGTGGTCAGTCGGAGCGGGAACTCCTCGTCCAGGCCGTCGACCGGCGGATCGTCGACCACAACGCTGAACGGCGCCTTGGTCCCCTGTGCCTCGGGGTCGTCGAACTCCCACAGGCGGGCGTGCAGGAACAGCGTGCCGGGATGGGACTCGTCGGGACACGGCCACTGGATCCCACCGAGCTCTTCGAGCCGCTCGTAGGACATCCCCGCGTGCATCGGGGAGAGGGAGCGCAGCTCCTCCCAGGCGTCGTGCGCCGTGACCTCGCCCCAGTCGACGCCCATCCGCTTCGCCAGCTGCACGATGATCCAGATGTCGTCCTTGGCATCGCCGGGGGGATCGAGGGCCATGCGCACCCGCTGGACCCGCCGCTCGCTGTTCGTCACGGTTCCCTCGGCCTCCGCCCACGCGGCGGAAGCCGGGAACACCACGTCGGCGAGCTCCGCCGTCTTCGTCATGAAGATGTCCTGCACGATCAAGCAGTCCAGGTTCTCGAGCAGCGGCGTGGCGTGCGTGGCATCGGCCTCGGAGTTGGCGGGGTTCTCGCCGATCACGTAGAGGGCGCGCAGGTCGCCGCGCTCCATCGCGTGGAACATCTGGGTCAGGTGCCATCCGTACTTCGGGATGATCGGCACGCCCCACGCGCGCTCGAACCTCTCGCGCGCGGCCGCGTCCTTCTCGATGTCCTGGAACCCGGGCAGCTTGTTGGGGATCGCGCCCATGTCGCCGCCGCCCTGGACGTTGTTCTGGCCGCGGAGCGGGTTCACGCCGCTCCCGTACACGCCGACGTGCCCCGTCAGCAGGCTGAGGTTGATCAACGCCAGGACGTTATCCACGCCGTTGTGGTGCTCCGTGATGCCGAGGGTCCAACAGATCACGGCGCGATCCGCCTTCGCGTAGGCGTGCGCGACCTCCTGGATGATCTCGGCCGGAACCCCCGTCACGGCCTCGCCTCGTTCCAGCGTCCAGTCCATCACCGACGCCTTGTACGCCTCGAACCCGGTGGTCGCGTGCTCGATGAACGCGTGGTGCTGCAGATCGTTGACGATGATCTCGCGCGCGATCGTGTTGGAGAGCGCGATGTCGCTGCCCACGTCGATGCCGAGCCACAGGTCGCCCCATTCCGCGGACTCCGTCCGGCGCGGATCGACGACGATCATGTTGGCCCCGTTGTGGATCCCCTTGAGGACGTGGTGGAAGAAGATCGGATGCGCCGCTCGCGCGTTCGATCCCCACAAGAGGATGAGATCGGTCTGCTCGATCTCTTCGTATGAGCTTGTCCCGCCACCTGCTCCGAACACTGTCGCCAGACCGACGACGGAAGGAGCGTGTCAGGTGCGGTTGCAGCTATCGATGTTGTTGCTGTGAAGGACCTGGCGAGCGAACTTCTGTGCGACGAAGTTCATCTCGTTCGTGGCCTTCGAGCAACTGAACAGGCCGACCCCGTTGCCGCCGTTCCGCTCCGTGGCGGCGCGCAACCCGTCCGCGGCCCTGTCCAGGGCCTCGTCCCAGGTGGCGACGCGAAGCACGCCGTCGTCGCGGACCATCGGCTCGGTGAGTCGCGTGAGCCCGTTCTTCATCGGCTCTCCTTTCCACCGAACGTCGGTGCGTGCGCGATTCTACGCTCGGACCAGCATCCGAGCCCCTCCGCGATCCACAGGCCGCATACCGAGGCTGGTCAAGGGCATCTGTCGGGGTCCATCATGTGTCGCGATGGACCACATCCCGATCCGCGACGGCGATCGCCCGGACAACGTCGTCGTGCTGCTGGGCCCGACGGAGACCTCGGTCGAGCTGCCTGCGGAAACCTCCTCCGAACCGGCGCTCAGGCTTCTCGTCGAGCAGTGCGCCCGGATCCTGGCCGGCTTCGTCTCCACGACGGCGGCGGGGCTCTCGGACGCCCTTCGCGAATTGACGCCTCACCCGGCGAGTGAAGATGACGAGGTCGTGGACGACGAACCGGCGCCGCCGACAGCGTTCGCCCTGACAGCGGGAGCGACAGCCGGGTTGGCGCTCGAGGTGTCGCAGGCTGCCGCCCATGCGGCGACGGCGTTCGCCGAGACGGCCGGCCCCATCCTGTCGTGGTTCGTGTACGCGCCCGTCGTTCGTCGAGGAGCGATGGATATCGGGAAGGCCGCGCGAGAGCTCAACGAGCGATGGGCCCACGAACGACCGGTCTCCGAGGAGTCGGCCGCGGCGTTCGCGACGAAGGTGATCCCGGAGTTGACGGGTGCGATCATCGACCGCATCGACCTCACGCAGCTCGCGATCGATCACATCGACATCGATCGGATCGTCGACACGATCGACCTCGACGCGATCGTAGCGCGCGTCGATATCGACGCCGTGATCGACCGTGTCGACCTGGTAGCGATCGTGGAACAGCTGATGAAGGAGATCGACCTGCCGGAGCTGATCCGGGAGTCGACCGGCGCCGTCACGTCCGAGACGGTGCGGAGCGTACGGATGACGAGCGCGCAGGCGGACCGACTGCTCGCAGGCATCGTGGATCGCGTGCTCCGCCGCGGCAACGGACGGGACACGAACACGCCGCCGGAGCCGGTGCCATGAGCGTCTCCGAGCGGGATGAGCGAGCGGATCCATGTTGACGTCATCCCGATGGAGGCGAGGGGTCTCCAAGGCCGTCGAGCCGGGCTGGTTAGCCGAGGGCTCGCGAACATCGTCGACTTCCTCATCGTCCTCGGCCTCTTGGTTGGGGGCTACATCGGGGTGGCGTTCGTGAAGCTGCTCTGGCAGGGGAAGGACTTCACGCCCCCAACGCCGGGCTTCGAGCGCGGCGTTCTCCTCTTCTCGGTCATCCAGATCGCCTACTTCGCGGTGTCCTGGGGTACGTCCGGCCGGACGTACGGCGACCAGTTGTTCGGGCTCCGCGTAGTCGGACGCACCGGGCGCCGCCTCAACATGGGGTGGGCCACACTCCGCGCGCTGCTCTGTGTGACCTTCTACTTCGGATTGCTGTGGGCCGGTATCAGTCGGGAGAACCGATCCGTGCAGGACCTGATCCTGCGCACGTCGGTGATCCACGACTGGAGCGTTCGTCCCGGATCGAAGCAGGGCGGCTCGCCGTCAGGCGACGCGCTCGGCTCCGGCGTAGATGTTCAGCCGGCCGTCGCGGACGAAGCCGACGACGGTCATCCCGAGCCGCTCCCCCGCCTCGACGGCGAGTGAGGTCGGCGCGCTCACGGCGCTCACGATCGGGATGCCGGCGACGGCGGCCTTCTGCACGATCTCGAACGAGAGTCTCCCGCTCACCTGCAGCACGTTGCCGGACAGGGGCACGTTCCCGGCCAGCAGCTGCTCGCCGATCACCTTGTCGACGGCGTTGTGCCGGCCGACGTCCTCGCGCACCGAGACCCGATCGCCCGTCGGGGGTGAACAGACCCGGCTGCGTGCAGCCCGCCCGTCCGGTCGAAGACACGTTGACCCTCGACCGCAACCGGTCGGGCAACGCACCGAGCGTCTCGGCCGACACCCTGCGGCCCGGAGGCCACCGGCGCCGCACCGCACCTCGACGTCCTCGAGCGCTGCCTTCCCGCAGATCCCACACGAGGACGTGGCGTAGAAGTTCCGTCTAACACGGTCCGCGTCGAACGGCCGTCGGAGATGCACCGAGACGACGTTGTACCGCTGATCCTCGCCCGGCAGGTTGTCGCAGTACGCGACCCGCTGCACGTCACCCGGGCCGATCAACCCCTCGGTGAACAGGAACCCCACCGCCAGCTCGAAGTCTCCACCGGGGGTCCGCATCGTCACGGCGACGGGCTGCAGCTCCTGGCCCGGTCCCGCGGCGCGGATCTCCATCGGCTCCTCGGTCGCGAGGGCATCCGGACGTTCGCCGGCGACGCCATCGTGCACCGCGAGCACACGAACGGGGGTCGAGCTCTTCCGGAGTGGTTCGGAGACGGACACGAGCTCCAGCGTAGGCTCCGACGACCGTTTCGGTCCACCAGGCTGCCGCCTGGATCCGTCCGGACCTCCCTACCCCTGATCGCGCGTTCGTCCGGGCGCCACCGAGCAGGACGCGAGATCCGGGGTCAGCTCGAACGTTCGAAGGGGAGGCTCCCTGGAGTCATCCGGTCGCTCAGCTGTCTCCCCAGAACTTCCACCACGAGCGCTTCTTCGGCGCCGGGACGCCCGTCTCCGCCGCCTCCTCCGCGTGGATGCGCTCGGCCTCGTGGATCTGGTGCTCCTGCTCCGCCATGTGATCGATCTGCTCTTGTTCTGAGCCCCAGCGTTGCGCTCCAAGGTCGCGCCCGCCCGTCCCGCCCGCTCCGCCCATCGACATCCGCGACACCTCCCTTTCCGTAGGAGATACTCGCGTTCACTGCCTCAAAGCGCAACTCGATGGAGTTGCTGCACCAGAATGGACGTGGGGAGCCGCAGGGACTAGCCTGCGCGACCGGGGGCGCGAGGGCGAGTGGGAACTTCCGGGACGGCGACGCACGGTGACCAGGCTCCGGGTCCTCGGAGCGGCGGACGCTTGACCAGGCTCGACCCACGAACGCTCAAACGCGCCGACGTGCGGATCTTCTCGTCCGCGAGCGATGCCCCGAAGGCTCGGCGCCCCACCGACGTCGTCCTGCTGATGCTCTCCGTGCTCGGCGTCGTGATCCTCTCCTTCTTCGCTCCCGGACCGACCGCGGTCGACAAGACCGATCTCCGACCTGGTACACGAGCTGCCGGGCCTGTTCGGTTGGTTCTGGGAGATCAGCTACGACCTGATGATCGGATGGGCCCTCCTCCTGCTGCTCCTCGCGCTCTTCGCGCGCGGGAGGAAACGGCTGTTCCTCACGGAGTTGCTCGCCGGGGCCCTGGCTCTGGGGTTCGCGATGCTCGCGGGCCGGATCGCGGGAACGGACTGGTCCTCGAGCCTCGAGGCCTTGAGCGCGAAGGGAACCCCCCCGGTCTACCTCGCCGTCAGGCTGGCGATCGCGACGGCGGTGGTGGTCATGGCCTCGCCGTACATGAGTCGCCCGCTCCGGTTCATCGGTCGATGGGTGGTGACGGTCGGCGCCGTGGCGGGGATCGCGCTCGGCGTCACCCTCCCGATCGGGATGTTGGCCGGCCTCCTGATCGGGCTGGGCTCGGCCGCGATCATCCACCTCATCCTCGGCTCCCCCGCCGGACGGCTCACGCTCGACCAGATCGCTATCGCGCTCGGCGACCTGGGCGTCGCGGCGACCGATCTGCGGCACGCGCCGCTCGAACCGAGCGGTGTGGCGCTCGTGCTGGCAACGTCCGCCGACGGTCAGGCGCTCCTGCTCAAGGTGTACGGCCGGGACGCGTGGGACGGACAGTTCCTCGCGTCGGTCTGGTCGTCGCTGTGGCGCCGGGGCGAGCACCCGAGCCTCGGGCTCGGCCGCCTCCAGCAGGTGGAGCACGAGGCGTTCGTCACGTTGCTCGCCGAGCGAGCGGGTGTGCCGGTCCTCCCGATCGTGGCCGCCGGGATGGCGAACCAACGCGACGCCTTGTTGGTCAGCGAGATCACCGGACGGCCGCTCGGTTCCCTCAACGCGGACGACGTGGACGATCAAGCGGTGCAGGGGATCTGGCGCGCCGCGGTAGAGCTCCACGAGCTCGGGATCGCGCACGGGCAGCTCGACGGCGACCGGATCGTCGTGCAAGACGACGGGATGCCGGCGATCGGTGACTTCGGTGGGGCCCGCGTCGCCGCCACGGACGGGGCGATGATGGCGGATCTCGCGCAGATCCTGGTGACGACCGCGCTCGTCGTCGGCCCCGATCGAGCGATCGCCGCAGGAACCGCCGCGATGGGGAACGAGTCGTTCGCGGACGTGTTGCCGTACCTCCAGCCGGCGGTGTTGGACCGTGACACCCGGCGTGCCGTGCGCGACGGGGACTGGGACCTCGACGACCTGATGACGCACGCCACCGCTGTGACCGGTACCGAGGCGCCGGAGCTCGAGCAGCTCCGGCGCGTGTCCGGCAAGTCGATCGCGATCGTCGCGCTCGTCTCGTTCATCGCGTACGGCCTCATCTCCGCCCTTGCGAACGTCGGCATCCAGGCCCTCTGGGACGAGCTGAAGTCCGCGGACATGGTGTGGCTCGTGACCGCGCTGCTCCTCGCGCCGGTCTCCCAGATACCGCAGGCGTTCTCCACGATGGGGGCGTCGGTCCGCGACCTGCTTGTTCGCCCCCGTACTGATGCTGCAGTACGCGGTCCAGTTCATCCAGCTCGCCGTGCCCAGCTCCGCCGCACGGGTGGCCCTCGAGGTCCGGTTCTTCCAACGGCAAGGGGTCGACACGGGCGGAGCGCTCTCGATCGGGTTGATCGACAGCGTGAGCGGCTTCGTGATCCAGATCATGCTGATCCTCATCATCACGCTGTCGGGGCTCGCGAGCCTCGATCTGTCGACGAGCGGCTCGAGCTCCAGCTCGTCGAGCAGCAGCTCGTCGTCGTCGGGTCCAAACCTCCTGCTCCTGGCGGCGGCGCTGATCGTCCTCGGCGCGATCATCGCCCTCGTGATCCCGCGATACCGGAACAGGATCAAGGAGGCGATCCCGCGGTATCGGGCGGGCATCCGCGCGCAGATGGCCTCGGGCGCCCAGGCACTCCGGGTGCTGCGCTCCCCGTCGAAGGTCACGATGCTGTTCCTCGGCAACCTGATCGCGCAGCTGATGCTCGCGATGATCCTGGGGATCTGCCTGCGAGCGTTCGGGGACAGCGCCTCGTTCGCCGGACTGGTGCTGGTGAACACGTTCGTCGCCCTCTTCGCCGGGTTCATGCCGGTGCCGGGTGGGATGGGCGTCTCCGAGGCCGCCCTCACGGCCGGGCTGGTCGCGCTGGGTGTGCCCAGCGCCGCGGCCATGTCGACCGCGATCGCCTATCGCCTGGTGACGTTCTACCTGCCGCCGATCTGGGGATCGGTCGCGACGCGCTGGCTCAAGCAGCACGAATACCTGTGATGCCGGAGCCGGCCGTCGGGCTCGACCGGCCGACCGTCATGAGGTAGAACTCTTCGGACCGTCCCGGACGGTCTGACCACACCGGCAAGAAGGAGGACACCAGATGTCGAAGACCGACACATCCTCGGGGACGTCCTCCGGGGTGCTTAGATCGCTGGACACGCACGTCGAGAACGTGTTCCACGACTTCTACGACCCACGGTTCGAAGGCCGACGGCTGTTCTCCGAGCTCTTCGGGACGTTCTTCTTGGTGTTGGTAGCCGCCGGGGGCGCCGTCGTCAACGCGAAGAGTGGGGGTCAGATCCCGCTCGCGGTCAGGGTGACTTCACCCGGCCTGATGGTCATGGCGATGATCCTGTTCATGGGCGCGGTCTCCGGTGCCCACTTCAATCCCGTCGTGACCATCGCGTTCTGGCTGCGCGGCGATTTCCCCGGGAAGAGGATCCCCGGATACGTCATCGCTCAACTGCTGGGATCGATCCTCGCTGTGCTGTTCCTGCGGGCGACGCTGGGGAACATCGGCGGGCTGGGGACGACCGAGCCGGGTCCGGGGATCAGCGACGGCATCGCCATGACGTTCGAGGCGGTGCTCACCCTCGGCCTGTTGAGTACGATCCTAGGAACCGCTTCGGGTGCCCAGAACATCGGTGTGTTCGGAGCCATCGGCGTGGGGTTCTACATCGCGCTCGCGGGTCTGTGGTCCGCACCCATCAGTGGCACGTCGATGAACCCCACCCGATCGCTCGGCCCGATGATCGTGAGCGGCAACTACGACCACTGGTGGGTGTACATCGTGGGACCGCTCATCGGTGGCCTCGTCGCGGTCGGATTCGCATGGATCCTCCGTGGCAAGGGAGGCGGCATCCGAGGGAAGATGGCAGCCCAAGGCGAGGTCGAGCTGGACGTCTCGGACCCGTCGAAGGCGACCGAGGTCGCTCCACCCGAGTAAGCGCGGCAGCCCCGAACCTTTCAGCGACCACCACCTGAGGACGTCGATCGGGTCAGCGACGACGACGACGCGCGCGGCGGTGCATCCCGGCGGCGGAGACCGGCGAGAGTGGGCGGCCGAACGGGTCGATGAATAGTGCGCACGGACCGGTGGCAGTGGGAAGCGTGCCGTCGAGCGTCTTGACCGCGTAGCTTAGCGAGTCGCCGTCGAGCCGAGGTTCTCGGAGTACGACGACGACGTCTTCAGGCGGACGGTCGCCTGGCTCAGCGAAGCTCAACACGGCGTTGGGGGGGTCGATGACGAAGCTGTTCTCGCCCTGACCCCAGAACTCCACGAAGCTGCGGGTGGACATGTGGCCGATCTCACGCTGCGGGCGGTCGGCGAAGTACAGCGTCGAAGGCGACATGCCGTGCAGCACCAGGCGTTCACCTTCAGCTGTCATCCTGACCGCCGTCTGCACGAATAAAGCCTCGATGTCTTCGAGTCGTTCTTCTGTGATCTCACTCATTGGTTCCTCCGTCAGGTTCGCTCGCTGCCTCACCAACCATGCTCGTGCTCTGCCTCTAGCTACACCGTCACCGGCGTCACCCGGCGATCACTCTCGACATAAGCCACGATCAATGCGGCCGGGAAGAAGAACAAGCTGAAGATGAAGAACCCGATGAAACTGTGTCCCTTGCGACCCGCAACGCGGGCAGGCCAGAAGGCGAGCGCGATCCAGATGATGATCGCGAACGTCCACAACATCCACGAGGCCAACGACATGGCAAGCATCCTGTGAACCCCTCCCCCGGCAGGAAAGCGCATCGGGGAGTGCGCCTGCCGCTTCGCGTTTACTTCTCCCTCTCGCAGATTTGCGGCTCCTCGTAGGTGTCGCTAGGGACCTGTGGCCCTAGAGTTCTGGGCCCCTCACACGCCCTCGATCGCTTCCGATCGTCCGGACTGCACCGCATCGGCGAAGGCTTCGTAGTCCTGCTCGTTCCGATCCGCGTAGCGCTCGGAGAAGTCCGTGACCGACCGGTCGAACGCGTCGCTCTTTCCGAGATAGGCGGCGATCGCGATCGGGTCTCCCGAGCGGGCGTGGGCACGGGCGAGCGTCCATCCGCATTGGCGAGCGTAGAAGGTGAGGCCGAACGGCCGCAGCGACTCCACGTCGGCCGAGCCCTTCATGTCGCGCAGCTGACGCCAGTAGAGCCAGCGGTTCGCCTCGACGCCCTTGGTCCAACCGAGGTAGATGTCGCTCGCGGCCTGCATCATCCGCTGCCCCTGCACCACGCGCTCGCCGTGTTGCTTGTAGCGGCTCTTCGGCAGGTGGTCCTCGAGCACCGAGGCCGTGGCTTCCTTGATCTGGAGGAAGAGCGGGTCCTGCTGATCGCGTCCCTGGAGCAAGACGATGAACGCCCGCGTGCCGACACTACCGACACCCACGACCTTGCGGGCGAAGTCGATCACCTCGAATCGCTCGAGCAGGTGGCGTCGGTCATCCTGCAGCGTGGCTCGGTAGGCGCGGAACTGCTCATGGATCGCGTGCTGCACGTCATCGGCCGACATGCCATAAGACGCAAAGAGCTCACGTGAGGGGATCACGATGGGAGGCTGGGACACGATCCGGTAGTTGCCGTCGACGAACTCGGCGAGCTTGGACAGCGCCTACAGGCTGTCGCGCGTCCGGGCCTTCAGGACGTTCTCTTGGCCGCCTTCTCGCGCGACTTCGCCTCTTTCTTCTCCCCCCTTGTCTTCATGGGCTCGCACTGCGATAGCGATCGCCGACATCAGCTGTTCCTCGGACAGATGGGCATACCAGATGTCCATGGTCCGCATCTGGCCGAACTCGGCCATCGCTTCTCGGTACGCCCGCACGGACGTGAGCGTGGCATCACGTATATCGGCCTTCGTGAAGCCGTTGTTGCGCCCCGCGATCGTGAAGCTCGCGGACATGCGCTTCACGTCGTACTCGAACGGACCCGGCAACGTCTCGTCGAAGTCGTTCAGGTCGAACAGGAGCGCTCGCTCGGGCGATGCGACACGCCGAAGTCCGACAGGTGTGCGTCGCCGCAGAGCTGGACGGTGAGGCCGGCCCTCGGTGTGTCCTTCAGGTCGGCGGCCATGATCTTCGCCGCGCCCCGGTAGAACGTGAACGGCGAGACCAGCATGCGCCCGTGGCGCACCGGCACCAGGTCCTGCTCGCGGGTGAGGTTCTGCTCCTCGCGCAACTTCTTCCCTTGTGCCTTGCGCTCCTCGGCACTCGGATGCTCGATCCTCACCACCATCTCTGAACCCCTCCTCCGACGATCTACCCCGCATCCCTATCAGATCGCGTATCCATCCTCGACGGCCCTTAGACATATCCGCGATCGCGCCGTGCTCACGAGGCTAACGTCCCTCTTTCAGCGGGACCTGCGTCGGTTTGAGTACCCACGGCATCCCGGCTAGCGTGGTTCGGAGAGTTGCCGGAGCGGGATCGGATCCTGCGATCGACTCGCTCGACGTCGCGCTGGCTCGGGTAACAGGGGAGGTAGACGATGGGTGAACCCGACCGAAGCACGCTCCCGATCCGCCGCGAGACGTTTGCGGGGGTGGCCAACCGGACTCTCGACGGATCGAAGCCGGACTGGAACCTCATCGGGCATCCCATGCCCCCGGAGGGGGCTCCCAACGTTCTGCTTGTCCTCATCGACGATGCGGGGTTCGGCAATCCGAGCACGTTCGGCGGTCCGATCCAGACGCCGAACTACACGCGGATGGCCGAGGAGGGCCTTAAGATACAACCGTTTCCACGTGACGGCCCTGTGCTCGCCGACACGTGCCGCGTTGCTGACCGGTCGCAACAACCACGCAGTGGGGTTCGGATCGGTCGGTGAGTTCGCCGGCGGGTTCCCCGGCTACTCGGCGTCCTTGCCGAGGGACTGCGCGCCGCTGCCTCGCATCCTGCGCGACAACGGCTACAGCACCGCGGCCTTCGGGAAGTGGCACCTGACGCCTGACGGGCAGCAGGGACCGGCGGGCCCGTTCGACCGCTGGCCGAACGGCTGGGGGTTCGACTACTTCTACGGCTTCCTGGCCGGCGACTCGGGGCAATGGGACCCGTGCTTGATCGAGAACCAGAAGGTGATCGGCACCCCGGAGGGGTTCTACGACGAGGAGGACCCCTACTACTTCCCGGATGCGATGGCGGACCGGACGCTCGAGTGGCTGCACGGCGTCCGCGCGCAAGACGCTGACAAGCCGTTCTTCATCTACTTCTCGACGGGGTGCAGCCACGCGCCGCACCACGTGTCGCAGGCCTGGGCTGAGAAGTACAAGGGCAAGTTCGACCAGGGGTGGGACAAGCTCCGGGAGGAGACGTTCGCGCGCCAGAAGGCGCTCGGCGTCGTGCCTGCCGACGCGGAGCTGACACCGCGCGCCGACGCCTTCCCCGCGTGGGACGACGTGCCCGACACGCTGAAGGCGTTCTACGCGCGCCAGATGGAGGTGTACGCGGGGTTCTCGGAGAACGCCGATCACAACGTGGGTCGCGTGATCGATGCGATCGAGGAGCTGGGTGAGCTCGACGACACGGTGATCATCTGGATCTGGGGCGACAACGGCGCCAGCATGGAGGGCACGGTCACGGGGTCGTTCAACGAGATGACGATGCAGAACGGCATCCCGTTGACCGACGAGATGCAGCTGCAGCTCGCCGAACGCTTCGGCGGCATGGACAAGTGGGGGGCCCAGATCATGGACCCGCACTACGGCGCCGCGTGGGCGTGGGCTGGGAACACCCCGTTCCAGTGGGGCAAGCAGGTCGGCTCGCACCTGGGTGGCACGCGCAACCCGATGGTCGTCCGATGGCCGGAGCGCATCGCCGACACCGGTGGTTTGCGCCCGCAGTTCGGCCACGTGATCGACGTCGCGCCGACGATCCTCGATCTCGCGGGCATCCCTCAGCCGCGGACGGTCGACGGGATCGAGCAGGAGCCGATGCACGGCACGTCGATCGCCCCCACGTTCGCCGACGCGAACGCGCCAGAGTTCCGGACGCAGCAATACTTCGAGACGATCGGGAACCGAGGCATGTACAAGGACGGCTGGTGGCTCGCGATGAAGACCGAACGGATCCCCTGGGTCGTCACGCCAGAGGCCTTGAAGCCATACGCGCCCGGCGTCTGGGATCCCGATGCGGGGCCAGCCGAGCTCTACTACCTGCCCGACGACTTCACGCAAGCTCATGACCTTGCGGCTGACCATCCGGACAAGGTGCAGGAGCTGAAGGACCTGTTCTGGGAGGAAGCCGAGAAGTACAAGGTGCTCCCGTTGCTCGCCACCCTGTCCACGTTCTTCGGCATCCTGCCGCCCATGGCGGAACAGACGACGTTCGAGTTCCGCGGCGACGTGCAGAACGTTCTGTCGGGGATGATCCCGAGGATCTACAACCACTCCTATGCGATCAGCGCCGACCTCATCGTTCCCGAAAGCGGCGCGGAGGGCGTGATCGTCGCGGAGTCCGATCACCTCGGCGGGTTCACGCTCTACGTGGAGGACGGGAAGCTCACGCACACCTACTCGATGATGGGCGTCTTCATCTTCAAGCAGGTCGCGGAGGAGGATCTGCCGAGCGGCGAGATCACCGTGCGTATGGAGTTCGCGGCCGACGAGGCGAAGCCCGCGACCGGCGGTGAAGTGACGCTGTTCATCGATGATCGACCGGTCGGGAAGGGGCGGATGGATCACACCGTCCCGATCAGGTTCTCCGCGTACGCAGGTATGGACATCGGACGGGACAACGGAGGCGTCGTGGACCTCGCCTACGAGGACCGGAAACCGTTCGAGTTCACGGGCACGGTGAAGAAGGTCGTGTTCGACATCAAACCGCACCTGTCGGACCAAGACGAACTGGACATCCACGCCGAGGCGCATCGGGGTCAAGCGGCCCACAGTCTGTCGGGCTAGGAAGGGGATCAGATGGCGAAGGAGCCCACGGACGTACTGATCGGCGGGTACCTGTCGACCGAGGCCGCGCACGAGGACTACGAGGCAGTCCTTAACTGCGGCGCCGAGATCATGGGCGCCGTCGTGGTGAGCAAGGACTTGGAAGGCAACCTGTCGGTCGAGCAGACCGACCACATGGTCAAGGAAGGTGCGGAGGGTCTCGCCGGTGTCGGTCTCGTGGTCGGGTTGTTCGCGCCTCCGCTGCTTGCGGCGACCGCGATCGGAGCGGTGATCGGTGCAGGCGCCGGGAAGGCGCTGCACAAGAAGACCGGCAGCAAGATCGAGGAGGAGGCTGGCAAGACGATCCCCATCGGCGGGGCCGGCCTCATCGTCGCGCTACAAGCACGACCATGCCGACACGATCGAGCCCGCGGTGACGCGTGCGGTCAAGAAGGTTGTCGGCGAAGCGGAGGGTCGCCATGTCGAGGCACTCAAGGGCGCGCTGGCCGATGCTCAGGCCAAGATGGCCGACGAAAGCACATGATCAGGCATCGAACACGTTACCGGCCCACGATGGCGCGACAGCCACGTGCGGAGAGGTCTCAGCTCGCGTCTTCGGAGCGGAACAGATCGTCCACGAGAGCCACGCCGACGACGTAGGCGACGTGGGTTCCCACGCTGGTTGCCAAGACGTCCGGATCCCATCGCCACGGCGGAGGCGTCTTCCCGAGTACCGGGAACAGGGTGAAGGTTGCGCTCATGAGCGTTGCGCCGAAGACGACGCTGGCCCACGGTTCCGGGAGGAACCGTCGCAAGGTCCCGTGCCAGAGGCCAAACGCGGACCCGTACCCCCACTTCAGCGCGGCGCCGAGTTCCGCGTCGCCCCGGTCGCTGACGTCGCCGAGCCGCAGCACGCTCGCCACGATCTTGCCGGGAACAAGGCTGTCGTCGAAGTCCAGCGAGCCTTGAACCTCGGGACGAAGCCGATGTTCGCTCGAGTAGGCGAGGGTCATGGCCGTCGTCCCCGCTGCGCCCGCGAGCACGCTGCGAACCGGCCACGGGAGGCTCCTACGCTTCATGGCTCATCACGGCTGCCTTCCGTCCGATCTCCACCGCGACGAACATACACACCACCATATCGACGAGCGCGAACACGATCGCGGGCCCCAAGTAGTCGGGGTTCCCGTTGAGCTGGGTACCGATGATGATGAGTCCCAAGGATGAGAATCGGAGACCGGAGACGAGCCCGGTGGTCGTACGGACGCCGGGATCGCTGCCGCCGACCAACAGACCCAGCACCAGCGCGAGCACGGCGATCGCGAGCGACGCCAGGAGCATCAGCGAGCCGAACAGCGACACGATCGTGCTCCAGTTCACCGCCAGCCCCGCAACCAACGCCAGCCCGAGCGCGAGGTTCGCGATCTTCACGAGCTCCGGCCGCCATCTCGCGGCGTTCTCCGCGTATCGCGATCGGACGACCAAACCGACCACGAGCGGGAGCAGGACGAGCGCCAGCAGGTTCTTGAGGATCGTCGCAGCGCTGATCGACGCGCCGCTCACGACCTGGCCGGCCCACAACGGCACGGCTGCGAGGTTCACCAGTTGGAGCACGATGACCACCGAGACCGCGAGCGCCAGGTCGGCCTTCTTGGACAGCTGCGTCGCCTTCAGCCCGGCAGCGCCGGCCGCACCGATCGCGGCGAGCGTCAATCCGGAGACTGAGGCGTCCTGTAACCCGAACGCCTTCGCGATGCCCCACGCGGCCGCAGGGATAACGACGCAGTTGAGCACGACCATGAGCACCACGAGCGCCCAGCGGCTCAGTGGCGCGAGGATCTGCTTCAGGGTGAAGGACATGCCGAGCGAGAGCACGGTCGCGACGATCGAGACCGCGACACCCGCGTTGAAGAGCAGCGTCAAGAGGTGTTCAGCCGACATCGCTTCCCCTCCGCGGTGGCGCGCCGTGGCATCGCTTCCACTTGTTCCCGCTGCCGCAGGGGCAGAGGTCGTTCCGACCGCGCTTGGCGTCCTCCGAGGCGTAGATCGCCATCACCTCTGATGGCGCCCGGTCCGCCCGCAGGAGCTCCGTCATCATCTCCATGGGGCGTTGGATGTGGTGGAAGAACTCCTTGTAGCTGGGGCACAGGTAGTGCTGTCCCTCCTCACCGTACGGGTGATATCGCGAAGCGATCCTTCGGACACCCGCCGTTGCAAGCGAACCGCACGTCGCAGTCCAGGCAGAACTGCGTCAGCGTGTCGAACTTGTCCTGACCGAACTTCCGCTGTTGGGGTGACACGATCAGCTCGAGCATGTGCTTGTCTCCGATGTTGCCGAGCAGGTAGTCGGGCTCCACGAAGTGATCGCACGAGTACAGGTCGCCGGTGTGCTCGATCGCGAGCTGCAACCCGCACGTCTTCGCGTGCACGCACATCCCCGCCGGCTCGCCGTACCAGTTGGCGAGCGCGGTATCGAACATCTGGACGTAGACGGTCCCGATGTCGCGTCGGACCCACTCCTCGAACACGTCGATCATGAACCGCCCGTACTGCTCGGGGCCCACCGACCGATGGGTGACGAGGTCGCCCTCCTGCTTGTAGAGCGGCCGGCCCTTCACGCCGTCGCCCCACCCGGAGTCGGTGACCGCGAAGTTCTCCTCGGTGGCGCGTTCGATGATCGGGATGAACTGGATGAACCGGGCACCGAGCTCGTCGCGGAAGAACGTGTACACCTCACGACCGTGGTCGCCGTTGACCGCGTGGATCGTCGTCAGCACGTTCCAGTCGACCTCGTGGCGCTTGAGCACGTCCAGGCCGGCGATGACCCGGTCGAACGTCGGCTTGCCGCCCTTGTCGACGCGGTAGGCGTCGTGCATCTCCCGCGGACCGTCGATCGAGATGCCCACCAGGAAGTCGTGCTCCTTGAGGAACGCCCCCCACTCGTCGTCGAGCAGCGTCCCGTTCGTCTGCATCGTGTTGAGGATGTGCTGGCCGGGCTTCGCGTAGGTCCGTTCCAGCTCGATCGAGCGGCGGAAGAAGTCCAGGCCCATCATCGTGGGCTCGCCGCCCTGCCACGCCACGACGACCTCCGGAGCGCGGGCGTGGGCCTCCATCAACTGGCGGATGTAGGTCTCGTGGATCTCCTCGGCCATCCGGAAGCGGCTGCCCGGGTAGAGCATCTCCTTGGACAGGAAGAAGCAGTACTCGCAATCGAGGTTGCAGATCGCGCCGGTGGGCTTGGCCATCAGATGGAAGGCGAGCGGGGCGCCCGGCATCGTCAGCACGGAGCCTGCGACTTCGGGTTCGGCACGCATCGGATGCAGGATGCCACGTTCCGCGAGCGGCTACCCGGGAGTCCCGGACCCATCGACGATCCGCCCGCTGGAACCGTGTCCCGTCCGATCCGCGGCCAACGAGAAGGAGTCCGTCGACGTGACGAGTGCCGACCTTCAAAACCTGGGTCGCAGAAGTCCCGAGCACCCCTTCGACCTTCATGTCGAGGTTGCTCAGCACGCCTCCGTGCTCCGGATGTTCGCGCTTGTCACCATCGGATCGCGCCCGGATCTCACACGCCTTCGATCGCTTCCAATCGTCCGGACTTCACCGCATCGGCGAACGCCTGATAGTCCTGCTCGTTCTGAACCGCGTATCGCTCGGAGAAGTCGGTGATCGAATCATCGAACGCATCGCTCTTGCCCAGATACGCGGCGATCGCGATCGGATCCCCCGATCGTGCGTGCGCGCGGGCCAGCGTCCAGCCGCATTGGCGGGCGTAGAACGTGAGGCCGAACGGCGCGAGCGATTCCACGTCCGCCGAGCCCTTCATGTCGCGCAACTGGCGCCAGTAGAGCCAACGGTTGGCCTCCACGCCTCTGGTCCAGCCCAGGTAGATGTCGCTCGCTGCCTGCATCATCCGCTGACCCTGCACGACGCGCTCTCCGTGCTGCTTGTAGCGGGACTTGGGCAGATGGTCCTCCAACACGGAGGCCGTGGCCTCCTTGACCTGAAGGAAGAGCGGATCCTCCTGATCGCGTCCCTGGAGCAGGACGATGAACGCCCGTGTGCCGACGCTGCCGACGCCCACGACCTTGCGGGCGAAGTCGATGACCTCGAAACGCTCGAGCAGATGACGCCGATCATCTTGCAGCGTGGCCCGGTAGGACCGGAACTGTTCGTGGATCACGTGCTGGAGCTCGTCTGGGGACATCCCGGCCAGCTGCTTCAGCTCGCGCGCCGGGATCACGATCGGGGGTTGAGACACGATCCGGTAATTGCCGTCGACATGCTCCGCGAGCTTCGAGAGCGCCTGCAGGCTGTCGCGCGTGCGGGCCTTCAAGACGTTCTTCTTGGCGGCCTTCTCGGTCTTCTGTGCCGCCTTCTTCTGCGTCTTGTCCGTCTGCATGCCCACCGCGGTACCCATGGCCGCCATCAGATCTTCCTCGGACAGGTGGGAGTACCAGACGTCCATCGTGCGCATCTGCGCGAACCCGGCCATCGCCTCTCGGTATGCCCGGACCGAGGCGAGCGTCACATCGTGCGCCTCGGCCTTCGTGAAGCCGTTGTTGCGTGCCGCGATCGTGGAGCTTGCGCGGTCTGCACGAACATCGACTCCTCGGCTTCGAGTTCTTCGATCGTCGTCTCCTCCATCCCTGCCACTCCCCGTTCACGCGCCACAGCCGACACCGCTCCGGGTGTCGTTCGCCTCCATGCTGATCCGCGCATGCCGTCCGCGACAGAGGCCTTCACTTCGTCGACGCCCACTGTTATCCGGGTCTCCTCGGGTTTCCGGTGATGCGAGCCATTCGCGGAAGTAGGGTGGGGAACGAGACTGAGTGGAGGAGGAACCCATGGCAGAGGAGACGAGCGAGACCCCGATCTGGACCTGCTGGCGACCATGACGGCTGCGTCCATCGACGCGTCGGGGCTCGACCTGCAGTCGTTCATGCTGGTTCGGCTCGCGGCACTCGTCGCGGTCGACGCACCGCCGGCCTCATATCTCTTGAACCTCGGCGCCGCGAGTGAGCTGGGCATCGACGAGGAGCAGGTCCGCGGCGTCCTCGCGGCTGTCGCGCCGATCGTAGGCACGACGCGTGTGGTCTCGGCTACCGGCAATATCGCGCGCGCACTCGGGTTCGCGATCGAGCTCGCTGACATGGAGGACGAGTAGCTCCGGGAATATCGGGTCGGTCCCCCAGGTGATCGTGGCCCCTGACCCCGAGGTCGTCGGTGCCGACATTCGAGCTTTGTCGACGGCAACACGACGAAGCCTGTCATCCGTTCGGCGAGGGGTCGCCGCCCGCACTTGCGGCCCCGGGTTGTCGGGTCGGGATCCTCCTCGTGAAGAACAGCGCGATCACGCCCGCGATCGCGAGGAGCGCCAGCGCCGATCGCAGGCCGTCCAGTCGCGCCTGCTCGTTCACGTCCAGAACCGCTTGGGTGGTCTTCTGATCGATCCCGGCCTGTTGCATGGCCGACTCCAGTTGCGCATCGGAGACGAAGGGCACGCCGGCCGCGAGTTGCACGCTCGCCTTCGAGGAGAGGTCCTTGGGCACGTCGGGGTTCTGGGCGATCCCGGACAGGAACGAGGCCGTGAGGGCGGCGATCATCACCGAGCCGGCGAGCGCGGTGCCGACCGAGGCGCCGAACTGGGTTGCCGTGTTCTGCAAGGCCGCCGACCTCGGGGCTCTGGTCGTCGGGGACCGCCGAGACGGTGACGCTGCCCAGCTGGGAGGCCAGCGCACCGAACCCGACGCCGATCAGGATCAGCGGGATGGTCACGATCGAGGCGGTCGCGTTCACGTCCATCGCGCTCATCAGCACCAGGATCCCGATCGACGGTCGCCACGAGTCCGATGTCGACGATGCGACGTGGCGAGGCCTTCGGGAACAGCTTCGGGATGCCTGCGGCCGCGATCAGCATCGAAAGCGCCAGAGGGGTGATCTTGATGCCGGTGTCGATCGCCGAGAGGCCGAGTGCGACCGACAGGTACAGCGGGATCACGAAGAAGAGTCCCATCATCACGAGGAACTGGAAGAAGAACATGAGGACCCCGCCGGTCATCTGCTTGTTGGCGAACAGCGCGGGACTCACGAGCGGCTCGCGTCCCGCGGCCTCGAGGTGTCTGACGTGCCGCATGAACAGCCTCAGCGACACGAACCCGCCGAGGATCAGCCAGAACACCGGCGACATCCCCAGCACCGACGGCCCTCCCTCGGCAGGCAGGATCCAACCCCACGTCGAGGAGCGCAGCACTCCGATGACCACGAGCCCCATCCCCAACGCCCATAGCAGGGAGCCCAGCAGGTCGAGATGGGATCGAACCTTGACCGGAGCGTCGGCGATGCGGCGCGCGAACAGGAAGATGCCCGCACCGAGGACGACCTCGCCGGCGAAGACCCATCGCCACGATCCGTACGTGGTCGCTAATCCGCCGATCAGCGGCCCGACCGCGACGGCGATCGCTGCGGCCGCCCCGACCAGACCGTATGCGCGGGGTCGCCCCTCGGCAGGGAAGTTCCCCGCGACCAGTGCGACGATCGCCGGCATGATCAGCGCCGCGCCGACCCCTTCCAGGAGCGACCATCCGAACAGCAGCACGGGCAGGTTCGGCGAGAGGGCCGTCGTCAGCGAACCCGAGCAATAGATCACCAGTCCGATCATGAAGGCGCGCTTGCGACCGATGATCGAACCGACCTTGCCGCCGGTGACCATCAGCATCGCCATGATGAGCGTGTACAGGACGATGGCGCTCTGGATCCCGGTGACCGTGGTGTTGAGGTCTTTGGCGACCGTCGCGATCGCCACGTTCATGACCGAGGTGTCGAGGGCCATCAAGAATTGGCCGGCACAGAGTGTCAGGAGGACCACACCGGCCGCCTTCGCAGCCTGCGCGCTCTTGGTCTCGGATGTCACCGGAGGCACCAGCGGCTACTTCAGGTTGCAGTCCTGCGACTGAGCCGTCGACTCGAGGTCGGACAACGCGGTCTTCAGCTGGGAGAGCGACGAAGCCACGGCCGGCGCGACGGAGATCACCGACGCGCCTCCTGTCACCTGATCGATCTCGCTCCCCAGTGCCGTGACCTGCGCCTGGATCGCGCCGACCTGCGTCCCGAACGTGCTCTTCGCTTCGGTGCTCAACGCGGCCGCCGCGGACTTCACGTTGTTCACCGCCGTCTGCAAGGCGGCAACACCGCCCGTCTTCACGTCCACCTGGGTGAGCCCTTGCACGGCGTCCTTGAGGTTCTGTGCGTCCGCACAGACCGGCGACACGCTCTTGCTGCACGACCCCAGGAGCAGCAGTGCCGGGATCACCGCGACCGTGATCGCACGGCGGTAGGGGCGCGTTCGAGTGCTCATCACGACCTCCTCGCAGTCAACCGCTGGACGCCGACCGCGTCCCCGACATCGCCGTGTGAACGAAGCGGTGTCGGAGACGTGGCCCTCTCGTCGGTCCTCAGTTGCCCTCTGCGGCCTTGAGCTGCTTAGCGAGCTCGTCGGCGTTCGCGTCGATCTCTTGAGAGACGAAGCGGTTCTCCGCCTTGATGCTCGCAGCGACCTGGTCGGCCATGTTCGTCGCATACAGCACGATCAACCCTGCCTGGCCCTTGTCCAGCGTGGCGGCGAGCTGCTTGAGGTCGTCGTCCTTCATGCCGCCCTTGATGTGTCCTGAGACGGCGCCGATCCCCGCACCGACAGCCATGCCCACGCCCAGCCCGATCCCCGGCAGGATCGCGGCCACAGCCCCGAGCGCCAGACCCTTCCAGGCACCGTGCCGTGTGGACGCCTCGTGCTTGTCGTCCACCTTGACCTTGCCGTCGGCACCGCGCTCTAGGACCGCAGCGTCGAAGTCGTGGCCGACACCGGCGTCGTAGTACAAAGCCTTCACGGCTTCGTAGTCGACCTCAGCGTCCGAAACGCTGTCGTAGGACCCTGCGAGGACCATCAACGTGTCCTTCTCACTCATCGCGGCTCTCCTTCCCGTCGTTGACCGTCCATCCGATGAGCGGTCGTGCCCGCGAGGCTCATCCTGTCCCCTAACGCTTCCGAGCCTGTCACGGTGGGATAGAGGGAGCATCACCCGAATCGAATGATTCGGTGCTCCCTCCATCGGGGAGGAGACGGCTCTCTCAGCGCATCACTCTAAACGGGATGAACACCTCAGTCGCGGCCCACCGACCCATGAGAGGCGGCCGGTTGAGCTGGAGTAGCATACGGCGTGGTCAGGGCTCCTTCTTCGCGCGATGGGCGAAGAGCGGACGGCGCGGATGCCCGACGCGCTCGCTCCTGGACGGCCGCCTCCGGCCTCACCCTTCCGAAGCCGCACCTGCACACGATCCCACGGGTCCGGCTCCTTGCGCGTATCGAGGGGTCCGGCGCGGACGTCGTGAGCGTCATCGCCGGCCCAGGCTACGGGAAGACGACGTTCCTGAGGGCCTGGGCGGAGCTCGACCCGCGCCCCACAGCTTGGATCACGCTAGACGACCGTGATGACGATCCGGCGGTGTTGGTCGCCGATCTCGCGTTCGCACTCGATCGGATCGATCCATCGGAGCACGAGGCACTGATGAGGTTGGCGAAGTTGAGCAGCCAGGCGCAGGCGCACCGGGTGCGGGAGCTGATGCGATCGATCGACGGCCTCGGCGAACCGGCGATCATCGTGCTGGACGACCTGCATCTGGTGAGCAATCACCTGGCGCTCGACATCGTCTCCGCCCTCGTCGAGCGCGCCCCGCTCGACTGGACCGTGGCGCTGGCCTCGCGGCAAACCCCAGAACTCCCGTTACCTCGGCTCCGCGCAACCGGCCGGCTCTTGGAGCTCTCAGACCAGGACCTGGCGATGGACAACGACGAGACGGCGCAGGTCGTCCGGGCCGCCGGTCTCGATCTTCCCGACCACACGATCGCACTCATCCAGCGCCGCACAGAGGGGTGGGCGCTCGCGATCAACCTCGCGATGACGTCGATCCGGGAGAGGGACGACCCGATCGACGCGATGTCCGTCTTCGGAGGCGACGACCGCCTCATCGGCGAATACGTCTGGGACGAGCTGCTCAGGAACCTGCCGAAACGGCACTTCCGGTTCATGACGCGGACCGCCATCCTGCACGGCCTGACCCCGAGTCTCTGCGACGCCGTGGTCGCGATCGAAGGGATCGGCGGCGCTCCTGGCTGAGCTGGAACGTTCGAACTCCCTTGTGATGCCACTCTCCGGCGCAGCCGGAGAGTTCCGATATCACCAACTGCTCCGGGACGTGCTGCTCGCAGAGCTCCATCGGGTCGAGCCGGATCTCGTCCCCGAGCTGAACCGGCGGGCGGCCTCGTGGTCCGAGGCCAACGACCTTACTGAGGACGCGATCGCCTACGCCCAAGCCGCGTCCGATGTCCCCAGGGCAGCTCGGCTCGTGTGCTCCCTCACACGGCGATACCTGAGTCTCGGAAGGCTGCCGACCTTGGAGAGGTGGCTGTCCTGGTTCGATGAGAACGACTTGATCACGTACCCGCCGCTCGCGATCGCGACCGCCTGGTGCCACGCGTTCATCGGGGACGAGGATCCCGTGCGTTGGCTCAGGATCGCCGAGGACAACTCGTTCGAAGGACGCATGCCGGATGGCAGCAGCTCATACGAGGCGGCCGTCGCGATGCTCCGGGCGGCACTCTGTCTGGACGGACCGCACGAGATGGACGCCGACGTGGCGCGGTCCGCCGAGATGGGACGAGCGTCGAACGAATGGCGGGTGTTCCACCACCTCCTCGCTGGAGAGGCAGCGCTCCTCCTCGGAGAACCCGACCACGCCCGGGCGTTGTTCCACGAGGCGGCGGAAGTCGCAAGCCCGGCGCAGGCAGGAGGGCACGCGATGGCGCTGAGCGAACTCGCGGCCATGTCCGCGGACGCCGGCGAGTGGGATGAGGCGGACCGGTGGATCCGCCGAGCACAGGAGGTCGCGACAGGCTACGGGCTGGGCGACATCCTGCTCCAGCCGCTCATGTTCGCCGTCTCGGCGCTCGTCCTCACGCGGCAGAGCCAACCCGATCTCGCCCGCAAGGCCCTCGTCGAAGCGCAGAAGCTGCGAGTGAACTCGTCTTCCGCCATCCCGTCGGCGAGCATCCGAGCAAGGAGCATGATGACGCGCGCCTACCTCGCCCTGTCCGACGTCGAGGGCGCGCGCACGATCCTGGCAGAGGCGAGAGACTTCCAGGCGCGGCGGCCGGATATCGGCACTCTCGCAGATGATCTGGACGAACTCGAGAACGCCATCCGCCGACTCCGCGGGCGGGGAAGGTCGGGACCGGAGTCGCTGTCGGTGGCCGAGCTCCGGGTCCTCGCCCTCTTGCCGACCCACCTGTCCTTCCGGCAGATCGGAGAGCGACTCTTCGTGTCGAACAACACGGTGAAGTCCCAAGCGATGTCGATCTACCACAAGCTCGGCGTCAGCAGCCGGGCTGAGGCGGTCGAACGTGCCGCCGAGCTCGGATTCCTCGACCTCTAGCCTCTCCTTAGATTTCACCCTTGGTGGGTGATGCCCACGCAGCTGCCTGATGGTTGGATGAAGGCGTGGAACGTCATACCGGATCCGTCGGGCCCCCCACACCCGATGAGTGGACCCTGACGAAGCTCGCCCTCAACGATGACGAGCTCATCATGGCCATCACGGGATCGGACGCGGCGAACCTCGAGGCATCAGGCTTGGATGCGCGTGCCCAGGCCCTGGTTCGGATCGGAGCCCTATTGGCCCTGGATGCGGCCCCGCCCGCGTATGCATCCGTCGTTCGCCTCGCCGAACGCGCGGGCGTGTCGGCGCCCGAGATCGTCGGCGTCCTGGTCGCCGTCGCGCCCTGCATCGGCACCGCACGGGCGGTCTCAGCGGCCCCCGAACTTGCCCTCGCGATGGGTTCGACGTCAACGACGTCATCGAGCGGACTCGCGACCGCTCCGACCCAGCGCGAGGGTCCAAACACAGACCGTGACGCCGCTGCTGCCGGGAGAAGACGCGCCTTGGGGCGGCCTGCTCGCTAGAGGTGCCGGAGCCGCGGTGAGGAAGGGAACGGGCATGACGATCGCACATAGGTTCGGTTGATGCTCGAGGGTGGGGGGAGGACACTCGAGGTGCGTTGGATCTGTCCGGGCAGGCTCACCGAGGCCATGATCGACTGGTTCAGCCCGTTCGTGGTCGAGATCGAGACTCGCGACGACTCATACCTCGTTGGTCGAGGGATCCAGGGACTTTCCGTCAAGATCCGAGGAGGGACCCTGTTGGAGATCAAGGTCAGCAGCGGCGGCGGAGGAGCGCTCAACGTGCCCAGGCACGCACACGGCCGCTCCGAGGCCTGGAGGAAGTGGTCCTTTCCTCTCTCGGTCTCTGTCGATACAGGCGCCGGATCTGCAGACTGGGAGCGGGTAGGTAAGCACAGGCGCATCGGCCGGTTCTCCCTCCCCGATGGCGAGCGGGCGTTCCTTGCGGCCTCCGGACCTCCTGACGAAGAGACGATGTGCGCGGTCGAACTCACCGAGGTGACGAAGGGTGTGCAGCCTTGGTGGACCCTCGGTTTCGAAGCAACAGGAGAGTTCGACGCCCTTCGGGGGGCGATCGATGCCACTGCCGAACTGGTGTTCGCCAATCCCCCGCCGGTCGGCCAACTGAGCCTGACCGATTCGAGGTCGTACGCGGCCTGGCTTCGCTCTGCGGTTCCGGATTCGAATCCTCTGACACTGGGCATCTCAGATCCGCGGGTATCAGGCCATCCAGACGAAGCTCGACTACCAGGAGGACGGCGAGAGTGAGGACAGCGATCCGCACTTTCCGGAGCTCAAACGTTGGACACACGATCAGGAACAGCACCGTCGTCAGTAAGAGGGTCACCAGGACGTGGCGCTCCGCGACCACCGTCGACCGTCGAACGCCCGATCGCCAGCTCGTTTAGCGTGACAGACGGTGCGGCACCCTCGCCTGGAAAGCCTTGCGTATCGCGACGAAGGGTCAACCTTCCTCCAAGAGCCGGGGGGGGTCGCGGAATATGCTGGCTACTTGAGCACCGACGATTCCGCTGGACGGCGCAAACGCATCAACCTGCGCACCGCTCGCATGGAGGCGTTCAGCGACGGCGTCTTCGCCATCGCTATCACCCTCCTGGTGCTCGATCTGGTGGTGCCGTCGGTGACCGAAGGCAGCGTCGGTCGCCTATTGATCGACCAGTGGCCGACGTACCTCGCCTACCTCGTGAGCTTCGCGTCGATCGGCGCTGCGTGGTTCAGCCATTCAACGATCACCGAGTACCTCGACCGGGCTGATTCCGTCCTCCTCCGCTTGAACCTGCTGCTGCTCCTTTTCGTCTCGGTCTTGCCGTTCCCGACCCGGATGCTCGGCGAATACCTGCGGGAGACCGGGGCCGAGCGGATCGCCGTGACCGTGTATGGGTTGAACCTGCTCGCGATCTCGGGTCTGACGAGCGTCCTGTGGCACTACGCGGTTGCGGAACGACTGATCAAGGGTGATCTCGCCGACGACGACGCCCGGGCGATCACCTCGAAGCTCAACCCGAGCCTCGCCTTCTACGCCGTAGCGATCGCGATCGGCTTGCTCGTTCCGGTCGCAGCGGTCGTGTTCTACTTCGCCATCGCGCTGTATCTGCTGATCCCGTTCCGCGCGATCGCACGCCTCTTACGTCATCGCCCAGCCGCTGACTGACCCGATCGGCGGGCGCGCCTCCCGATCGTTCAGCCCGACGGACGTCTCGGCGATCAAGGCGTGAGCGAAGCTCATGATGATGGCGGCAGAAGCTATCTCGGTCGTCGTCGGGGTCCTAGTGGTCGCTCGGGCGGTGAACATCCTGGAGGTCGGCTGTGCGCCTTTGCCGGCATCTCCCGCCGGGAGCTCCTCCGATCCGGCGAGAATGAGCTGTCCCCGAATTGTTCTCATGCCATAGTTAGACGTGTCCGGCCCAGATGGGGGGAGCTCAGCTTCTAGGTTCGCGCGTCACTGAGGACCACGGTCGGGTCACCTTCTGCCGACGGGTTGCGCGAGCGGCGCACGAAGTCCACCGCCGACCTCGCGACCTGGCGGCAACCAGAAAGGATGGCGGGATGAGCAGCCACGATCCAGGCGGTACCGAGGACAGCGACCCCGCCCCTGGGTTGAGCGGAGACGCGGCTCCTCCCTGGATCACTCCGTTGTTGCACCAGAACATCCGATGGGCCATCGCCGCGATCCTGCTCACCTTGGCGACGCTGTGGTTCGTCGGCCACGAGCGCAACCTCGTCGGCTATCTCATCTTGGCCGAACTCCTCGCGCTCGCGCTCGAACCAGCGGTTATCTGGATGCACGACCATCGAGGCTGGCGTAGGGGCAGCGCGACGGGTCTTCTGCTGGTCGTTGTCCTTGTTGCGCTGATCCTGCTCGGCGTGGGCGTCGCTACCGTGCTCGCGCGAGAAACCAGCCAGATCCTGCAACAACTTCCGTCGTATGTGGACAAGCTGAATGCGTTTACCCAATCCCATTTCCACACCATGGTGTTTTCGCCTGCCCAGCGGGCTGCGGCGGCGCACGCGGCGACGCACATCAATGACTTCTTGAAGCAACACCAGGCGGACATACTCGGAGGAATCTCATCTGGTCTTGAGCGCGGTCTTCTCGCTGTTCACTGTCGGTCTGTTCACCTTCTACCTGACCGCACAGGGTCCACAGGTGCGCCGCGCACTTCTGTCCCGGGTGCCGCCCGAACGACAGAAGCGCATCCTTTTCGCCTGGGAGACGGCGATCAAGAAGATGGGCGGGTACCTGTACTCACGCTTGTTGCTGGCTTCGATCAACGGAACGTTCATGTTCGTCACGCTGAAGATCCTGGGCGTTCCATACGCCCTGCCGCTGGCGCTGATTTCCGCCCTCATCGCCGAGTTCATCCCGATCGTCGGGACCTACGTCGGTGGAGCGCTGCCGGCCCTCGTCGCCATCGCAGAGAACGGGCCCACGGCCGCGATCGTCGTCGTGATCGAGAGCGTGATCTATCAGCAGTTCGAGAACTACTTCCTCAGTCCGCGCATCAGCGCGAAGACCATCGAACTCAACGCCGGCGTCGCGTTCGGCGCGGCGATGGCAGGCGGAGCAGTCGGAGGGTTCGTAGGTGCATTCTTCGCCTTGCCGATCGCCGCGACCATCCAGGCGTTCATGACGACGTATTCCAGAACATTCGAGGTGACCGATTCGGCGCTCACCGATGTCGACACACCGCGCCCCCCCTCCTCCACGAAGCCGAAGCGCGATGGGGGCCGCCGATGGCGACACGGCAAGGAAGCTGAGGTGGGAAGTCCACAGAAGTCTGCGCCTGATGGAGCTGATCCGCCTTAGCCGCAAGGTGGATGGCCGTCCCTCGATCGGCTGCAGACGGCGTCCGGAGGGTGAGCTGGCGGGCCGGGATGAGACACCCATGCGCTGGATAGGATTCGCGCATGAGCTCCGCGTCCGATCGACGATCACGGACACGTTTGGTGATCACTGTGATCGCTCAAGCGGTCGTCTCCACCGCCGTGATCCTCACCCTGTACTACGTGGTCCCGACATCGGCGTCCATCGGCAGCCGTTCGATGTGCACGGTCGTGTTCATCGGGGTCGCCTTGTTCGAACTCCGTGCGGTCGTGAAGGACCCCCAGCCCGTCGCCCGAGCCGTCGTCGCGATGGCCAGGATCCTCCCCCTGTTCATCGTGCTGTTCGCGTGGGTCTACGCGGCGATGTCGGTGGACGACCCGCGTACCTTCTCAGAGCCGTTGACCAAGACCGGATCGCTGTACTTCACGATCACGGTGCTGTCGACGGTCGGGTTCGGCGACATCACCCCGGTCACGGACACATCGAGGCTCATCGTCTCCGTGCAGATGATCTGTGACCTCGTGGTGATCGGGATCATCGTGAAGCTCATCTCCGGCGTGGCCAAGCATCGAGTCCAAGCGACGAGGGCAGCGAGCGCCGGGCAGGATGAGGCGTAACGAAGGCCTCACCGAAGGCATGACTTCGACCGTCGGGCTGTCAGGGGGCCGATGACTCTAGGCTGCCGGGACGTCAAACACTTCCGCAACGCGACGAGCGTCTACGGCGCTTGGCGTTGGCTCTTCCGTTTCCGCATATGCTTGCTGCGTGAGCAGCGACGATCCCACGGGACGGCGCAAACGCGTCAACCTGCGCACCGCCCGCATGGAAGCGTTCAGCGACGGCGTCTTCGCGATCGCCATCACCCTCCTGGTGCTCGATCTGGTCGCACCGTCCGTGACCCAGGGCAGCATCGGTCGCCGACTGATGGACCAGTGGCCCACGTACCTCGCGTACCTCGTGAGCTTCGCGTCGATCGGCGCTGCGTGGTTCAGCCATTCGACGATCACCGAGTACCTCGACCGAGCGGATTCGGTCCTCCTCCGTCTCAACCTGCTGCTGCTCCTGTTCGTCTCCGTCTTGCCGTTCCCGACCCGGATGCTTGGCGAATACCTTCGGGAAACCGGAGCCGAGCGGATCGCCGTCACGGTGTATGGGTTGAACCTGCTCGCTATCTCGGGTCTGACGAGCGTCCTGTGGCATTACGCCGTCTCGGAAGGATTAATCAAAGGTGATCTCGCCGACGACGACGCCCGGGCGATCACCTCGAAGCTGAACCCGAGCCTCGCCTTCTACGGCGTGACCATCGCGATCGGCTTGCTCGTTCCGGTCGCGGCTGTTGTGTTGTACTTCGCGATCGCGCTGTATCTGCTGATCCCGTTCCGCGCGATCGCCCGGCAGTTACGTCGTCGACCAGCCGGGTGAGAGGATCGGGCCGCAGCCCGACCCCCGGACCACGCCGATCATCCTGCCTATCCTTCGTCCTCGGCCGCATCGGCCAGCAGGACCGCCGCTTCGGCATCCACCTCAGCTTCGTCTGCGAGTTCCTCCGCTGCCGCCTCTTCGATCACCGCTTCGGCCGCAAGCTCCTCCGCGGCAGCCTCCAGCGCGACCGCCATCTCGGCCTTCTCCACCGCATCCGCATGCAGCACGTCTGCGGCGACCGCTTCCTCGATCGCTTCGGTACCGGCCTCGGCCGCTGCGTCCTCCAGCTCTTCGTCCATGTCGGACCCCTTCCCGCTCAGGCGATCTCGGATGAGATCCCTCGACGTCCGCGCCACTCTACCGTCAGGCGGTCGTGGCCACCCCCGTCGCTCCCGTCGCGCCTGTCGTGTCCGTGGCGTGGTACTCGGCAAGGAGGCGCTGCTCGTCGTCTCGCTTCGGGAAGAAGCGATAGACGACCGCCGCCCCGAGCACGATCGCCACGATCCCTGCCGTGTACGCCCAATCGGCTCCCTGGAGGAACGACGTCTTGGCGGCCGCGGTGATCTGGCTCGCGTACTGCGGATACTGCTGTCCCACCGCCTCGGCGCTCGCGAAGGACTTCGTGAGCTCCGACGAGACGCTGACCGTCACTTTCTGCGCGTTCGGCGAGGCGCCGATCGCGGCGGTGGCGGCGGCCGCGTAGCCCGCGGTGAGCAACGCGCCCAGGATCGACTGCATGATCGCGCCGCCGAGGTCCCGTTGCAGGTCGGCCGTCCCCGACGCCATCCCCGCTCGCTCCACGGGCACGGAGCCGGTGAGCGAGTGAGAGGCAGGGGTCCCCGCGAACCCGACGCCGACGCCGACCAGGCCGTAGGCCAGGCCGACCTCCCAGTACGGGATCCCTTCGTTCCACAGAAGCAGCATCGTGACGAAGCCGAGCAGGCAGAAGACGTAGCCGATCAGCAGCGTGAACCGGGCGCCACGCGCCTCCACGAGCTTGGCCGAACGCGGCGCGATCAAGACCATGCAGAACGCGGCGGGCAGGATCGCCATCCCCGCGTCGAGCGTGTCGTAACCCAGCACGTTCTGCAGGAACTGCTGTCCGACGAACATCGCCGCCATCAACGTGCCGAACACGATGATGCCCGCGCACGCCGCGACCCAGAAGATCCGTCGCCCCGCGATGTGCAGGTCGTACAAGGGGTTGCGGGCGCGGCGCTGACGGATGATGAACGCGACGCCCGCCGCGACGGCGATGGCGACGAGCCCCAGGACGAGCGTCCCTTCGTTGGGGACCGGCGCGAAGTTGATCGCCAGCACGACCGCCGCGATCAACAGGACCGAAAGGATGCCGCCCGAGATCGTCGACCGGATCCGTCGTCTCGTTCACGTGAGCCGGCACGAGCCGCATCGCCAGCACCAGGGCCACCACGGCCAAGGGCAGCGTGAGGAGGAAGACCGACCCCCACCAGAAGTGCTCGAGCAGCAGACCGGAGAGCAACGGACCCAGGGCTGAGATCGCGCCACCCAGCGCGGACCAGAGCGCGATCGACTTGGTGCGTGCCGGCCCGGACCAGAGCGCCGTTATGAGCGCGAGCGTGGTCGGGTACGCCATACCGGCCGCGAGCCCGCCGAGGAGTCGGGCGATGAACAGGACCCCGTCGGTCGGGGCGTACGCGGCGAGCAGGCTCGCCGGGATCGCGAACGCCGTACCGACGATCAACATGAGCTTGCGCCCGTGCCGGTCCCCCAGCGCGCCGAGGTAGAGCACCGATGCGGCGAGGCCGAGCGAGTAGCCCGACCGCGATCAGGTCAAGGGCCGTCTGCGGACGAGTCGAACGCCGCGCCGATCGACGGCAACGCGACGTTGGCGACCGCCAGGTTCAGGTTCGCGACCGCCGCGACCAGGATCAGCGCGAGGAGCACTGCGCGCGCATGCTCCGGTTCGGTCTGAGCCACAGGAGCCGTTCGATCCTCGCTTGCAGTCATGTCAGCGGCTCCCGTCAGTGGTGGAACGCGGCCCTCTTCCCTTGCTTGGGCATCGGGCCGGACAGCTCGTGGAAGAACGCCACCGCGCTCCGCATGTCGTCGAGCAGGAGGTCGATCAGGTCCATCGAGACCCCGTTCCGCACGACGACACGCATCACGGTCATGTCTTGGATGTCGGCAGGCATCGGATACGCAGGCACCTGCCATCCGCGCTCGCGCAGCTTTGCCGAGAGGTCGTGGAGATCCCACCGGTCGGAGTGCCCTTTCGCCAGTGTCCACGTGATCAGCGGCATGTCCGAGCCGTCGTTGAGCACCTCGAACGTCGCCATCTCTGCGAGCTGTCCCGCCAGGTGGCGGCCGGCATCCTTGCATGCTTGCTGAACCCGCCGATACCCCTCCCGGCCGAGGCGGAGGAAGTTGTAGTACTGCAGCAGGACCTGCGCACCTGGACGTGAGAAGTTCACCGCGAGCGTCGGCATGTCTCCACCGAGGTAGCTCACCGAGAAGATCAGGTCCTCCGGAAGGTATTCGGCCTTCGACCAGACGACCCAGCCCAGACCCGGATACACCAAGCCGAACTTGTGTCCCGACGTGCTGATGGAGTGGACCCGAGGAAGGCGGAAGTCCCACACGAGGCCGGGATCGAGGAAGGGAGCGATGAAGGCGCCCGACGCTCCATCGACGTGAAGCGGGATGTCCAGCCCGGTGCGCTCTTCCAGGTCGTCGAGCGCCGACGCGATCTCCTTCACGGGCTCGTACACGCCGTTGTAGGTCACACCGAGGATCGCCACGACGCCGATCGTGTTGTCGTCGACCACATCAAGCACGCCGGCGGGCGTGAGGTACGGCTCGGCCTTCGTGATGGGCACGTACCGCGGCTCGACGTCCCAGTAGTTCGCGAACTTCTCCCACACGACCTGCACGGCCGAGCTGAACACGATGTTCGGGGTATCGAACGGTTTCTCCTCGGCTTTCCGTCGCTGCTGCCACCGCCGCTTGAAGGCCAGACCCGCGAGCATGCACGCCTCGGACGATCCGATCGCGGAGGTGCCGATCGTCGAATGCGGGTCGGGCGAGTTCCAGAGGTCCGCGAGGATGTGGACACACCGGTCCTCGATCGCCGCGGTCTGCGGATACTCGTCCTTGTCGATCATGTTCTTGTCGAAGGACTCGGCGTAAAGCTTGGCGGCCTGCGGCTCCATCCACGTCGAGACGAACGTCGCCAGGTTCTGCCGCGCGTTGCCGTCGAGGAGGACCTCGTCGTGGATGATCTGGTACGCCATGTCGGGGAGCATCTCGCCGTCGGGGATACGCCAGCGTGGGACGGTCTCCTCTCCAGGGCGGGCGAAGAGCGGGTTGACCGCCAACTCGTCGGACTCGTCGGCACCTCGATGAGCGTGCTGTCCTTCCACTACTGCCCCCGATCGCCTTCACTCTCGGTGGGCGACGCCGGCGTCGGAGGCGAGCCCGCCGACTCGGCCTCGGCGGTCTTCCGGTCCGCCCAGGTCCCGGGTCGCCAGACGCTCACGATCTTGCCGAGCGCGGTGACCAGGAACAGTTGACCGATGATCATCTCCATGACGGCGAGCGATTGGCCCGGCTGGCCCGCGGGCACCAGGTTGCCGTAACCCGTCGTCGTCAGGGTCGTGAAGCTGAAGAAGACATCTTGGCTCATCGTCCCCACCCCGCCCGAGCCGAAGAACGGAGCCGACTGCAGGGCACCCAGGAAGCGGTAGACGAACGCGAGCGACAACCCGATCAACAGATACGTGGCGATCGCGCCCAGCATCGTTTCGAGATCGATGACCCTGCGCAGTGCCAGATGCCGGACGATGGAGAACGGGGCCACCACGTAGAGCGCGCTGCTGACGAAGAAGATCGCCGGCAACGGGCCACGTCCGCCTTCGCGCAGGATCAGATCGAGCACCGCGACGGCTCCGGCCGCGATCAACAGGACGTCCGCCGTCAACCGAACCGCCCGTCGCGCGTTCGACGTCCGGAGCGCGAGCCACACCGTGACGATCTGCACCACGAGCACGATGGGCGCCGACCAACGTCCCCGGAGCGAGACCGACATCGCGTACGTGATGACGATCAGCAGGAGGACCATGCCGTAGCTGTTCGCCGAGACGAACGAGAGAAGCAGGCGGCGGATCACCCGGGAGTCCTGCCCGGTATGTCCACCCGTGGGCCCGGCCTGCACGGCGCCTCCCTCCTGTTCCACGGCGGCAGTCTATGCGGGTGAAGGTCGGGACAGCGGACGATCCGTGGGGGAAGATGCAGCGGTGACGAGCGCGGATCCCGGTCCGGTGGGGGACCCTCAGCCTGGCGACGGAACGCGAAGGACACACCTCGCCTCCGAGCGGACGCTCCTGGCATGGTGGCGTTCCGGGCTCGCGGCGATGGCCGTCGCGCTGGCCGTCGGCCGCCTCCTCCCCGCATTGCTCAGATCCTCCAAGACCCCGTTCGCCCTGCTCGGCGTGGGTTTCGCGGCGCTGTCCCTGTGCTTCATCGTCTACGGGACGTTCCGCCAGCGACAGGTCGACAGGGCGATCGGCGAAGGCAGCTTCCGGCCGCTCGATGGATGGTTCGTGCTCGCCCTCGCGACGCTCATGGCGATCCTCGCCATCGCGACGATCTTCTTGGTCGCTACCGTGTGATGGGCCAGCCTTTCGAACGTTCGATCATGAAGAGAGACGAGGGATAGTGCTCTCGAGGATGCCGCACCGGCGGATCGTCGTCCTCGATGTCTTCGTGATCGGATGGGTACTGCTCTGTCTGACGCTCGGCATCGCGGCCGCGAAGCGCATCAACCATCTCGGGGCGCTGGGTGACGGTTTGGTCAGCGCCGGCGCCAGCGTGACGGGTGTCGGTGAATGGATCTCGGGCCTCCAGGACATCCCGTTGGTCGGCGGCAGCATCGGATCCATCGCGGACAAGGTCGACGCGCTCGGCGCCTCGACCGCCCAGCAGGGGCGGAACGGCAAGGACGCGGTGTGGAAGGCAGCTTTGAGCATCGGGATCCTCCTGACCTTGCTCCCCACGGTGCCGGTCCTCGCCGTGTGGATCCCCGTCAGGGTCGGGATAGAGCGCGAGCGTACGAGCCTGCGGGCTGCGCTGGAAGCGAACGAACCCGGGGTGTGGGAGTACCTGGCGGTTCAAGCGGCCGACGAACTGTCGTTCCGAGACCTCCGCGAGATCAGCGCCGATCCGTGGGAGGACATCCGGCACGGCAACTACGAGTCACTCGCTCGTGTCGAGATCGAACGGCTCGGGTTGGGGCCGGCTGCGGGGCAACAACCCGTGCGCTCGTCCGACGCCGCCGACACGGCGAAGGAGAGTCCTCCCGAGGTCTAGGTGACAGATCTCAGTGCGAGACCGCGGCCGCCGCGATCTCCGACACGAGCGTTCGGTCCCAGAACCGCGAGACGGCGAACGGCTTGATCAGCTCCGGGACTCGTCCGGTGTCCACCAGCTCGGCCATCGTCACGCCGCAGATCGTGGTCGCCTTGAACCCGTACGTCCCCCAGCCGCCGTCGACCAGGAAGCCCTCAACCTCCGTCTCCCCCATGATCGGGCTGTAGTCGGGCGTGACGTCGCAGAGTCCACCCCATGCGCGCATCAGACGCACTCGGCCGAGGATCGGGAGTAGCTCGAGCGTGTGCTTCGCCGTCACCTCCAAGAAGTCCAGCGTCGAGGCCTGGCTGTACGAGGAGTACGGCTCGATCTCCGAGCCGATCAACACCTCCCCGCGGTCGGTCTGCGACACGTACACGTGCAGCGTGGCCGAAACGAGGATCACGTCGAGGAACGGTTTGAGCGGCTCGGTGACGAACGCCTGGAGCGGGTGCGTCACGATCGGCATCCGGACGCCGACCATCTCGGCGATCTCCGACGTCCATCCGGCGACGGCAGAGATGACCACCCGTGTCGAGATGTCGCCCTTCGTGGTCCGCACCTTGGTGACCCGGCCGTCCTCGACGTCGATGCCCGTCACGGCGGTGTCCTGATGGATGTGGACGCCCATCCGGTCCGCCTGTCGCGCGTACGCCCACACTACGGCGTCGTGGCGGATCACGCCGCCCGGTGGGTGGTAGAGCGCGGCCATGATGGGGAACTCGGGATGGTCCGACAGGTCGAGCACGGGACAGAGCTTCGCGATCTCGTCCGGGTAGATCACTCGGCTGTCGACGCCCAGGAGCCGATTCACCTCGGCACGCTCATGGGCCACGTTCACCGCGCGCTCGGCATGCGCGAGCGTCAGGTGTCCCTGTTGCGAGAACAACAGGTTGTAGTCGAGCTCCTGCGCGAGCTGCTCGTAGAGCCGGAGCGCTTCCTTATAGAAGGCGACACCCTCCGGCGTGCGGTAGTTCGCGCGCACGATCGTGGTGTTGCGCCCGCTGCCCCCCGCGCCGATGTAGTTGCGTTCCAGCACCGCCACGTCCTTGACGCCTCGCTTCGCGAGCTCGTAGGCGATGGCCAACCCGTGGGCGCCGCCACCCACGATCACGACGTCGTAGCTGGACTTGATCTCGTTCCGGCGCCACATGCGCCACGGCTGGAAGTAGCGGATCGGGTGCATCAGCAGCGCCACCCCAGCTCGCGGAGCGCGTCCCAGCCGACGGGCTCGCCGCCCAGCCGTTCGACGACCTCGAGGATCGACCGCCACGCGTACCGCGCGAACTCCATGGCCACCCAGACCTCCATGACCGGCACCGATGCCTCGCGTCGCCGCACGATCGCGCGCACGTCGGCGATCGGCGCGCCGGTCGCGCCGCCCACGTCGAGACCCGCCGGGTCCCACGACGTGAGCCGGGCGAGCGCGTCCCACAAGGAGGAGCCCGCGAGCGCGAACCCTGCGTACAGGTGAGTCACGTCGGTCACCATCGCGGCCGTCCCGACAGCCGTCTGCATCGCCGTCACGCGATCGGCCGCCGGTCCCGGCGCGGCGAACACCACCGCCCAATCCTTCGCGATCCGTGCGACCCCGTCGTCGAGCGCCGCGGAGAGCGCGGGGTTCACCTCTCCCCTGACGTCGATCTTCGACAGCACGGTGATATCGGCCAGGCCGACGGAGTCGGAGAGCGCCGCGTGCTCCCGCTCCGGATCCCCGTAGGACCGGACGATCTCAGCACCGCCCTCGATCGTCACGTCCGACCCGAAGGCGGCGTGGATCGACGCGAGCGGTGAGCGCAGCGGCGGCAGGGACGTCGGAACCTGCGCGGTCGAGGACCCGGCCCGGTGATCGCTCACGACCGGAGCCTCTCTCCGTCGGGATCGTAGAACGGTCGCAGCGCCACGCGCGCCGCGGCGTGGCTCGGACCGAACTGGATCTCGAACTCCGTTCCGTCGTTCGCCCAGCCCGCCGGAACCCACGCGAGGCCGACCGTGGCGCCCACAGCGGCGCTCCGCCGAGCCGACGTCACGCGCCCCACCCAGACGCCCTCGTGGACCACCGACGCTCCTTCCGGCGGCACCCACGCGGGGTCGCTCGTGAAACCGACGAGCCGCTCGCCGGGGCCGGCCCGCTCGAGATCGCGCAGGGAGCGCTTGCCCAGGAAGTCCGGCTTGTCGGCCTTGACCATCCAGCCGAGGCCCGCTTCGTACGGATCCGACTCGGCGTCGGTGTCCTGCCCGACCAGGATGTGCTGCTTCTCCAGCCGGAGGATCCGCTGCGCCTCCAGACCGAACGGCGCGATGCCCTGATCCGCGCCTGCCGCCATGATCGCGCTCCAGACCGACTCGCCGAACAGGCTCGGCACGTGGATCTCGTAGCCCATCTCCCCCACGAATCCGATCCGCAGGACGAGCGCCGGCACCCGTGCGACGTCGAAGGTCCGGCACGCCAGGTACGGCATCCCCTGCGCCGACACGTCGGCATCCGTCACGCGTTCCATGACGGTCCGTGCCCTCGGCCCCGCAAGGTTGAGCGCCGCGAACGCTCCGGTGACGTTCAGGATCTGCACATCCAGCCGCCAGTCCGCCAGCCACCAGGTGATCCACCGCTCGAGCGCCGCGGTGTTCCCGGTGGTCACCGTCACGAAGAACTCGTCGTCGTCGACACGGCAGACGGCTCCGTCGTCCAGGATCACTCCCTCGTCGTTCAACATGACCCCGTACCGGATCCGTCCGACCGCCAGGTCCGAGAACCGGTTCGGGTACAGCCGCTCGAGCAGGTCCACCGCCTGCGGGCCCTTCACACGGAACTTCCCCAGCGTGCTCACGTCGATGACGCCGACCCGGTTGCGGACGGCGTCGACCTCGTCTTCGGGCGTCGAGTAGTGATGCGGTCGTCGCCAATCGCCGGCCCACATGAACGTCGCCCCGGCCGTGTCGTGCAGTTCGTGGATGGTGGTCTCCTTGCGCGGCGTGCGACGCGCGCCGGCGAGCGTCCCCAGATCGACCGGGGTCCACGGCGGCCGGGAGGTGGTGGGCTTCGTCTCCGCGAACGACGACCCCGTCGCGCGGGCGCAGAGCCGCTGCGACGACAACATGCAGGCCTTGCCCTGGCACGGCCCCATCGTGATGGTGGTGTACCGCTTGAGGAGCTCCATGGAGTCGAACCCCTCCGCGACGGCCTTCTTCAGCTCCTTGTTCGTCACGTCCATGCAGAGGCATCCGAACTGTTTGCCATCGAGCGCGGCCGCCTCGGGCGGCAGGATCGACGGGGTCGCCGGCGGCCTCGGCCTCGCGCGCCAGCGCTCCGATGCGCTCGACGTCGACGTCGCACCCCACGGCGGCGGCCGCCTCCAGGCCCGCCAACCTGCCCTGCGTGACGGCGGCATCGACGGAACGAGCCCCGGCGACGGCCCCGGCCGCGTGGACGTTCGACGGAAGCTCCAACGGGAGGTACGCCTGCGCGGCATCGTCGAACCCGAGCGCGGCCCCTGTCATCGCGAGCAGGTTCGTCGACGGCATGGCGAACCCGGACGACACGACCAGGTCGCAGCTGATCTTGGTACCCGTCCGGGCGCCGGGTGGCCCGACGGTCACGCCGGCGATCCGTCGCCGGCCGTGCGCCGCCAGGATGGTTTGTCCGCGAAGCACGTCGACACCGTCGGTCCCGGCCGGCCCGTCGGGGCGAAGGTCGACGATGGTCACGGCCGAGCCGGCATCCCTGAGGAGCCGAGCCGAGCGATACCCCGCCTCGCTGGACGTCAGCACAACCGCCCGCCGGCCCGGGAGGACGCGGTAGGTCTCGATCAGACGTTCCACCGCCGACGAGAGGACGATCCCCGGCAGATCGTTGTTCGGGAACACGGCCCCTTGCTCCACGGCCCCGGTCGCGAACACGATGTGCCGCGGGCGGACCCTGTACAGGGCGTGGCGACTCGCGGCCGCCACGAGTGGCCCGTCGAACACGCCGAACGCCGGCGTCGCGGTCAGGATCCGCACCCCGGCGTCGACCGCGGCCGCGAGCGCCCCCGGCTCGGCGTCCGTCTCGGTCCGCTGCTCCAGCAGGAGCGTGTCGGCTCCCGCCGCGGCCGCCTCGGCGGCCGCGGCGAGCCCGGCCGAGCCGCCGCCGATCACCAACACGTCGCAATGGAGGTTCACCACCTCGCGTGAGGCGTGGTCCTCGTCCCGAGGGACCACGCCGAGGCCCGCCTTCGACCGGATGAACGGCTCGACCACGTGCCACGCCCAGCGGGGCCGCTGGAACACCTTGTAGTAGAACCCCGGCGGCATCATGAACGAGAACGTGTTGAGCCAGCCGTGGATGTCCCGGCCGGCGGAGGGCCAGGCGTTCTGGCGTTCGACCCGCATGCCGTCGCGCACGGGCTCGATACAGGCGCGGACGTTGGGTATCGCGTCGACCTGCATCAGGCAGTTCGCACACGACCCCGTCATGCACATCAGGCCTCGCGGCCGGTGATACTTGAACGAGCGCGCCGTGATCGTGACGCCGGCCGCGGCGAGCGCCGAGCCGACGGAGTCGCCCTCGAACGCGGCGACCTTCCGTCCCTCGAAGACGATCGAGACGGGTCGATCGCGACGTATCCCCTCCCCCGCTGCCTCCTCGAGCCGCTCGGTCATGCCGGAGACTCCTCGCGCTCCGTCGGCCAGAACGTCCGGCGGATCTCGTTCGTCGAGGTGTGTCGTTCGGCCTTGAACCACCGGCGACACCCGTCGCGATGCAGCCACCACTCGGTCTGCCACCCATTGACGTTCCGACGGAAGTACAGGTAGCCGGCCAACTCCCGGTCGTCGGCGTCCGGACCCGCGCGGCTCATGGTCTCGCCGCCGTAGCCGAACTCGAGCGCCTCGCGCGGACCGCAGTTGGGACAGTCGATGAGGAACGTCACTCGTGCCCTCGGGCTGGATCGGCGGACAGGCGGGAAGCCACCCGGTCGGCGATCGCCTCGGGCGTGAGCACGAAGTCCGTCCCGGCCAGCGGGATCCCCGTGATGAGCGAGGACTCCAGCGTGAGCGCGCGCATGTCCTCCACCTCCAGGTCGTGAACGTCGTTCTTCCCGCACGCGCGGGCGAGCATCTGCATCTCCATGGTCATCGACTGGAGGAAGTTGAAGACGCGGTCGGCAGCCGAGTCGATCTCCAGGCGCTGCATCAGCTCCGGATCCTGGGTCGTGATCCCCACCGGGCAGCGGCCCGTGTGACAGTGATGGCAGAAACCGGGCTCCACGCCGAGCTTCTCGTAGTCCTCCACGAAGAGCGGCGCGTTACAGTTGAGCGCGATCAGCGCCGCCGTGCCGATGGAGACGGCGTCTGCACCGAGCGCGAGCGCCTTCGCCGCGTCGACGCCGTTCTTGATCCCGCCCGAGATGATCACCTGGACCTCGCCCAGCGCCTTCATCTCCTCGAGCGACCGCACCGCCTCGCACAGCGCCGACAGCGTTGGGACACCGGTGTGGTCGAGCAGCGCGTCCGGCGAGGCGCCCGTCGCACCCTCCATCCCGTCGATCACCAGGACGTCGGCGCCCGCCTTCACCGCGAGCTTCACGTCGTCGGAGACGCGCGAAGCGCCCATCTTCACGTAGATCGGCACCTGCCAATCGGTCGCCTCGCGGATCTCCTCGATCTTGAGCTGCAGGTCGTCGGGTCCGATGAAATCCGGATGCCGGACCGGCGAACGCTGGTCGACGCCGACCGGCAGCGTCCGCTGCTCGGCGATCTCCTCGGACACCTTCGACCCCAGCAGCACGCCGCCGGTCCCCGGCTTCGCCCCCTGGCCGACGACGATCTCGATGGCCTGCGCCATCTTCATGTGGTCCGGGTTGAAGCCGTACCGGGACGGGAGCACCTGATAGACCATGGTGTCGACCGCCTCGCGCTCCTCGCGACACATGCCGCCGTCGCCGGTGGTGGTGGAGATCCCCGCTCGCTTCGCCGCGGTGCCGAGCGCCGTCTTCGCCCGGCCAGACAGCGCGCCGTACGACATGCCGGCGATCGTGATGGGCCGGTCCAGCACCACGGGGTTCGCCGCGAAGCGCGTCCCCAGCACCGTCCGGGTCTCGCACTTCTCGCGGTATCCCTCGAGGGGCACGCGGGAGAGCGTGCACGGCACGAACGTCAGATCGTCGAGGTTCGGGACGACGCGGTGCATCGAGAAGCCCTGCATCCGGTAGCGCCCGAGCTGCGCCTTGGTCTGGATATCCTCGATCACGACGCGCGGCCACAGCGGCGACTCGCGAAGGACCGGTGCGTCGGCGGGCCGACCGTTGGACTCGCTCATGCCGTCCTCCCCACCCTCAGAGCGCCGACGTCCACAGCTCGGGCTCCTTCGTCGAGAAGTTCCAGAGCTTGCGGCCCGACCGGATCTTCGTGAAGTCGCGCGAGCCGGCGTCGATGCCGAACGGGTCGAGGACGTCCCTCAGATACGATGCATCCTCGTCCGTCATCTCCTCCACCTCGGCGTCGGCGCCACGGGAGGCCACCGAACCGCCGACGTAGATGGTTCCCTCGTACATCGAGTCGCCGATCCCATCGGCGGCGTCGCCGCAGATCACGATCCGGCCCTCTTGCATCATGAACCCGGTCATGTAGCCGGCGTCGCCACCGACCACGAGGGTCCCGCCCTTCATCGCGATCCCGGCGCGCGCCCCGGTGTCTCCCTGCACGTACACCAGGCCGCCGCGGATCGACGCGGCCGTTCCGGAGCCCGCGTGACCGAGCACGTCGATCCGGCCGTCCATCATGCACTCGCCGATGGCCCATCCGCAGTTGCCCTGCACCACGACGTGGGGCCCGAAGTTCATGCCGGCCGTGTACCAGCCCACCGGTCCCTCGAAGACGATCGTGAGGCCCTCCTCTTTGAGCGCCACGGCGAACGAGTGCCGCCCGGCAGGGTGCAGCACGTGGATCTCCTTGGCACCGTCGGCGATCGCCTGCTTGATCCCCCGGTTCACATCTCGGGTTTCCAGGCCCTCCGCGTCGACCGTCGCCGTCTCGGACGTCACCTGAGCCACCAGCGAACCTCTTTCGCCTGCAGCTCCCGCGGCACCAGCGCGGGATCCGGGAAGAGCGCGCGGATCGAGATCTCCTCGGAGGCCAGGACGACCATCTCGTCGTCCTCGGCGTAGAGCAGCGGCTTCGTCGCGAACTGATCGCGCGCCAGGCCGAAGCCGTCCACGGTCGAGATGAGGTACGCGAACGTGCCGTCCAGGTCGTCGATCGATGCGCGCAACGCGGTGTCGAGCGTCTCGCCGGCCGCGAGCTTGTCGGCGATGTAGACCGCGATCACCTCGGAGTCGTTCTCGGTGGCGAACCGATGACCCTTCTGCTCCAGGCGACGCCGCAGCTTGTGGTAGTTCGTGATCTGCCCGTTGTGCACGACCGAGATGTCGGGGAACGGGCGCGCCCAGAACGGGTGCGAGTGGGCGATGTCCACACGGCTCTCGGTCGCCATGCGCGTGTGCCCGATCCCGTGGCTGCCCCGGAAGGACCCCAGGTCGTAGCGCTGGTTGATGTCGCACGCCATGCCCAGGTCCTTCACGATCTCCATCGAACGGCCCACGCTGAACACGCGCGCGTCCGGCACACGCTCCTCGATGACGTCCGCGAGCTTGCCCTCGGCGTCGTCGGTCACGATGAGCCGGAGCGAGCGCGCGGTCCGCGCCGCGTCCTTGACCGTGGTCACCTCGTCCGCTGCCGCCAGGACCGCGCCTTCGGCCACGTCGAGATCAGGCCGATCGAGGTCGACGCGAACCACGAAGCCGTCGTCCAGTCGTGGGCCGTAGAGGGCGACCCCCGCCGAGTCCGGACCGCGACGGAACAGCTGATCGCACATATCGGTCATGACCTGACCGACCGGACCGGTCGCGCCTCCTTTGTAGAACACCCCGACGATCCCGCACACGAGCATCCGCCTCCAGTGGCGTCGACGGCCAAACGTTACCGCCGACGACCGGCGCTCGCATGTCCGTCGGGGGTCGGTCAGGGCCTCAATCCCTCTCGCCGGTATGGAGGATTCCCATACATGCCGTGGAGGCGACGGTCAGCGGCGGCAGATCGCGCCGAGCCGACGATCCTCGTCACACCGATGATGCAGGGTCCAGGAGATACCCAGACCAGGCACACCGCGCCGTCCCGAAGGGCATCGACGGCCCGTCGATAGGACCGGGCCGACATCCGCGACCGATCGGGTCCGAACACCAGGAGCCCGACCCCTCGCTCGGTCACCAGTTGGATCAGGGCTCGGATCGGACGCGGGCTCCGCACCCTGATCCGTTCGACCCGGATACCGAGCGACGACGCGAGTTCCACCGGACGCTTCACCGATTCGGTCACCTCGGGCGTGAACTCCTCCAAGGCGTCGTATCCGAGCCGCAACGACATCGGGAGAGGCTCCAACTGGGTCACGTTCGCGACGATCAGCGACTGCCCCGACTCCACCGCGGTGTCGACGGCATACGACGCGGCGTCCGGATCGAACGGCACCCCGACCGTCGCGAGCATGACCGGCCGACCCCCGGCCCCCACGGCGTTCCCGGGGGGTGACGTCGTGGCCTGCGTGCGAAGCATCTAGTCGGGTCGCAACTGCCAGTGGGGCAGGTTCCTGGCGCGCAGCCTGACCTTCTTGCGCCAGCGCGGCATGTAGAAGACGAACCAGAACGTCATGACCATGAGCGCCATCGGGAAGAAGCGCCGACCGAGGTACACGATGGACAGCGCGGTCCCGACGCCGATCACCAGCGCCGCGACGATCACCTCGAGCCGGTAGCGGCGCATCTCGTGCATGATCCCCCAGTACTCGTCCTCGGGGATCTGCGACGTGTTCCACCGCTTCCCGCAGGTCGGGCACGACCACGCGTCGCCGTAGGCCACGTATGCGACCTCGCCGCAGTCACAGCGAACCGTGATGGGTGCCCCACGCATCCGCGCGAGTCTACGCCCCCCCGCCGTGTGAGGAATGACCACTCCTGTCCCTTCGAGATGGACGGAAACGACGTGCTCGCCACAGCACCGGCGACGCGAGCACCTGGGGCCATTGAACCGCTTCGCAGCCTCGTGCTATACCGCGCACGGACACTGGTGGGGGTTCCTTCACACAAGGGAGGTGTCACTTGGCTGAGGCAGTCATCGAGGAGCGCCAACTCCTCAAGACGCTCCATTGGTACGACGGCTTCGTCATCGGTCTGTGCCAGCCGGCGTTCCTGCTCGGCTCGCTTGGGCTTCACCCTTGCGACGATCGGTGTGTGGGGGTCCGTGCTGCTCTGGGGGATCTCAGCCACCGTCGGATTGCTGCAGAACTGGATCTACTCGGAGACGGCGGCGATGTTCCCCGACAAGCCGGGCGGGATCTCGCTCTACGCGCACGAGGGCTGGCGGAGCCGGTTCAACCTGTTCGGCCCCATCGGCGGCGTTCGGCTACTGGATCGGCTGGTCGGTGGTGCTCTCGTTCGTCGGCAACATCGTCGGCGCGCTCGATCGTCGCCGAGTGGTTCCCCAGCCAGGCCACGAAGGTCTACTTCAACCTCGGGTTCGCCGACTTCGGCCTCGCCCAGCTGATCGCGGTCTTCGTGATCCTGGGCGTCTGGCTGTTCAACATCCTCGGCGTCAAGCCGTCGCTTACGGTGGGCTACGTCACCGGCGCGCTGCTGATGGTCCCGCTCGTGATCTTCATCATCATGCCGTACTTCACCGGGGACTGGCATTCGTCGAACCTCGAGTACGTCCACCGCTCGGGCGGCTTCAGCGATCTCTCGATCGCGCTGATGTGGCTCTTCATCATGTGCTGGTCGGCCTACGGGATCGAGGTCGCGGCGAGCTTCGCGCCGGAGTACCACGACACCCGGCGAGACACGGAGAAGGCGCTCAAGAGCGTGGCCGCGTTCTCGCTGTTCGTCTACATCTTCCTGCCCCTCGGCCTGGGAGGCGTCGTCGGCTCGACCGGCGACTACGGCGGCTTCTACGTGGCGGCGCTCAAGGAGATCGCGGGCCCCGTGCTCGGCGGGTTCGCGGTCGATCTGTCTGATCGCGAGCCTCATCCTGGCGATGAACACGGCCACGGCCGACGGCGGCCGCGCGCTGTACGGGATCGCGCGCGACGACATGACGATCAAGTGGCTGTACCACCTCAACCGGTTCCACGTCCCCGCCCGCGGGATGAGCGTCGACATGGTCGTGAACATCGGCCTGCTGCTGCTCCTCGGCGCGAACAACTTCGTGATCCTCTACATCTCGAACATCGGGTATGTGTTCTGCCACGTGCTCGCGCTCACGGGGTTCATCCTGCTTACGCAGGGATCGACCCGACTGGCCTCGGCCGATCAAGCTGAGCCGCGCCTGGGTCCCGATCGCCGCGCGTCCTGGCCGTTGTTCAACCTGATCCTGGTGCTCGACGGCGTCATCGACCAGAAGGTCGCGTCGTACATCGGGTTCTACGAGTTCAAGGGCCTGCCGCTGTTCCTCGGCGTCGGCGTGCTCGTCGCCGCGGTGCTCCTGTACTTCTACCGGCGCGCCGTCCAGGACAAGGCGAAGATCACGTTCCGCGACCGCGACGTTCCGATCGATGCCGAACGCGGAACAGATGACGCTGCTCCACGAAGAGGAGGTCCCGGCCTAAGAGACCGGAGCCGAGCATAGGAAGGCGGCGGCCGTGCCGCGCCCCTTCCCTGTTCGGCAGTTGACCGGGGCGCCGCATTGCCTCCGGCATCGCGGCGAACCTACGATGGTCCGGTTGCGCGAACCCGCGCGCGTGGAGGTGTCCATGACCGAGAAGATGTGGGGGTCCGAGCCGTTCTGGGGACTCGGGTACGAGTGGGACCCCGACTGGGTCTACACCGAACATCAGAAGGAGCTCCGCTGCCACGCTGATCGAGCTCTGCGAGACCCAGCTCCGCCCGAACGCCAAGCGCTTCGACGACGAGCTGATGTTCCCCCGGCCGAACCTGGAGCTCCTGGGCGAACACGGCTTCCTCGCGTTGACGGTGCCCGAGGAGTACGGGGGCCTCGGCGAGAACCACGTCGCGTATTCGATGGTCTGCGAGACGATCGCCCGCTACGGGTGCGCGTCGACGGCGATGTGCTACGTGATGCACATGGGCGCGGTGAACGCGATCATGTTGCGCGCGACGCCTGAGCTGATCGACAGGTACATCCGTCCGGTGAGCCGCCGGCAAGACATCGGGACCCTCTCGTACTCGGACCCGGAGACGGGCTCGCACTTCTGGTACCCCGTTTCATCCGGCGCCGAACGCGTGAACGGTGGGTACAAGGTGCGCAAGAAGGCGTCGTGGACGACGTCGGCGGGTTCGCCGACTTCTACGTGGTCCAGACGACGAGCCCGGACTTCACCGGCTACGACGATCTGTCGGTGTTCGTGGTCGACGGCGAACATGTGAAGTCCCAGCCGTCGCTGTGGGACGCCCTCGGGTTGCGGGGCAACCAGTCGGGTCCGATCGAGATCGACGATGTCGAGATCCCCGCCTCCCAGCTCGTCGGACCGACCGGCGACGGCGCCACGCTCGAACGACGAATCGGTCGATCCGTGGTTCCTGATCGGGTCGTCCTCGGTGTGGAACGGCCTCGCGCTGGGCGCGATCGACATCGCTAAGCGCCACACCACGCGCAAGAAGCACGTCGACGTCGGCCTGCGCGTGGCGGACTACCCCACGATCCAGGACTACGTCGGTGAAGCCGTGATGGACACGAACGCCTCGAGACTGTTCACGCTCTCGGTCGCGCAGGCGATGGACGGCGCGACGGACGGGAACACGAAGAACCCCGGCGCCCGGTGAGCTCGCACGCGGCAACTTCCTGCACTGGGCGTGGCAGATCAAGTTCGAGGCGGCGAAGAACGTCGCCCACGTCGTGGACAAGATGCTCCACGCCTGCGGTGGTTCCGGCTACAAGCGCGACATGGAGCTCGAGCGGTACCTCCGCGATGCGAAGGCCGGCTGGGTGATGGGCCCCACGAACGAGGTGCTCCGTCAGTTCGTCGGCAAGGCCGTGCTGCTCGGCTTCGACGCCCTGGACTACTGGAACCAGTCGTACAACCGACGCTCCGTCGAGAACGAGGTGAAGAAGCTCGACGCGAAGGGCAAGCGCGAGCTGGCGGAGCAGCTGATGGAGCAGGCCGAACCAGGACGAGTCGAAGGAGCCGGCCACGAAGGCGTAGGCGATGGCGATCGAGACCACCCGCCCGAAGCTCCTCCTTCCCGGACTGCGCCCGCCGGACCCGTCGCTCGAGATCTACCGGGTGCGCCCGGGCGGTGCCACGGTCGTCGCGCTCAACCCGGACGACCGGTTCACGGTGATCGATCGCGACGGCGGGCAGGTCGCGGAGGTGACGGCCCTCTCGCCCGACGGAGCCGTCGCCGCCGAGGCCATCGGGATCCGGGGCGATGCGCCCGCCACCGTGCTCCGCGCGACTGGTCTCCTCCCTCGGCGACGATGCCCGTGAGGTCGTCGCCGGACTGACCGCTCGCGGCCTGGACCCGACCGACGCCACCGCGGCGATCCTGTTCGGCGAATGGTCGGAGCCCGGATCGTCACAGGCGTTCACCGCCGACCGCCCGGTCGTGATCGTGATCGGCGCCCCCGCGGGGCGGATCGTGGACGGCGCGTCGCCGCCGAGCGACCTCGTCGTCGAAGTGCGGCGAGCGATACCGCGCACCCACGACGAGGTGGAGCTGCCGGCGCCGTTGGCCGAGCCCCGACTGGACTTCCGGATCGACCGGTCCACGGCCTCGAGCTACGAGGTGAAGGCCGGCGAGTTCATCCAGATCATCGACGTCGAGGGACGGCAGTGCTCCGACTTCCTCGCGTTCCATCGGCGCAAGCTTGAGGACGGCGTGGAGCGAGGGCTGGACGCCACCGTCACCCGGACGCTCATGGGCAACGCGTACCCGACGCCCGGGCTCACCGGCAAGTTCTACGACGCCGACATGGTCGCGCTCGTCGAGGTGGTCCGCGACACCGTCGGACGCCACGACACGTTCGCCCTGGCGTGCAACGCGAAGTACTACGAGGACCTGGGGTACCCCGGCCACGTGAACTGCACGGACAACTTCAACGTCCAGGTGGAGCCGTACGCGATCGCCGCCCGCAAGGGGTGGCCGGCGCTGAACTTCTTCTTCAACACCGCCTTCAACTCCGACAACCTCCTCGTGTCCGACGAGCCGTGGTCACGACCCGGGGACTACGTGCTGCTGCGCGCGCTGACCGACCTGGTCTGCGCGTCGTCGGCGTGTCCCGACGACGTGGACGCCGCGAACGCGTGGGATCCGACCGACATCCACGTTCGGGTCTACGGCGCCGATCACCGGTTCTCCAAGGCGATCGCCCATCGCGTCACGGCCGACGCCGAGGCCGTGCTCACGAAGAAGACGACGTTCCATCCGCGCATCGAGCCGCTGACCCGCAACCTGGTCGAGTACGCGGGCTACTGGCTGCCCACCCATTTCAACGACGACGGCGCGATCGCGGAGTACTGGGCGTGCCGCAACGACGCGGTGGTGATGGACCTGTCGCCGCTCCGGAAGTTCGAGATCCTGGGGCCCGACGCCGAAACGTTGATGCAGGCCACGATCACACGGGACGCACGCAAGCTCTCGGTGGGCCAGGTCGTGTACACGGCCTTGTGCAACGAGACCGGCGGCATGATCGACGACGCCACCGTCTTCCGGCTGGGCCAGGACAACTTCCGATTCGTCGGGGGCGACGATTACGACGGCGTCTGGCTGAAGGAGCAGGCGGAGCGCGCGGGCCTCCGCGTCTGGGTGAAGCCATCCACCGACCAGCTCCACAACCTCGCGGTCCAGGGACCGCGGAGCCGCGAGATCCTCGGCCGCTTCGTCTGGACCGCGGATGCGCAACCGTCGCTCGACGAGCTTACGTGGTTCCGGTTCTGCGTCGGCCGGATCGGCACGTCCGACGGCGTCCCGATCATCGTGTCGCGGACCGGCTACACGGGCGAGCTGGGCTACGAGGTCTGGTGCCACCCGGACGACGGCCCCGCCGTCTGGGATGCGGTCTGGGAGGCCGGCGGGTCGGAGCCGCCCACGCCGTTCGGGCTCGACGCGCTCGACATGGTGCGGATCGAGGCAGGGCTGATCGTGTCGGGCAACGAGTTCGACGACCAGATCGACCCGTTCGAGGCCGGCATCGGGTTCACGGTCGACCTGCGGAACGACGAGGACTTCGTCGGGCGCGCGGCCCTGCTCGAGCGATCCGCGCATCCCCAGCGGGTGCTCGTGGGCCTGCGGCTGGAGGGGAACGAGGTCGGGGCGCACGGGGACCCCGTCTACGTGGGACGCCAACAGGTCGGTGTCGTCACGAGCGGCACCCGCTCCCCGGTGCTCAAGACGAACATCGCGCTCTGCCGGATGGCGGTGGGCTACCGGGAACCAGGGTCGGAGGTCGAGGTCGGCAAGCTCGACGGGCTCCAGAAGCGGATCCCGGCCACGGTGGTGCCATTCCCGTTCTACGACCCCGAGAAGACGCGACCCCGCTCGTAGGGCGGAACCCATGATCGACGCCTTCACCGAAGCGCAGGTCGGCGCCTTCAACCGCGACGGCTTCCTGATGGTCGACGAGGGGCTCGTGTCCGCCAAGGCGCTGGACCTGTTGCGCGACCGATACGAGCGGCTCTTCGACGGTGAGTACGAGACGGGCATCAAGCCCGACGAGGTCAACTGGGTGAAGGGACGCGATCCCGAGGACCGGACCCGGCAGATCTGCAACGGGTGGCGGGCCGACACCATCATCGCCGCGCAGGTGCTGTCCGCACGCACGGGAAGGCTGGCGTCGCAGCTGATGGGCTACCGCGGGGTGCGCCTGCTGCAGGACAACTGCTTGTGGAAGCCACCGGGGACCAAGGCGATCGGTTTCCACCAGGACGGTTCCTACGCCGACTACCTGGTCCCTCCCGAGATGGTCACGTGCTGGATCGCGCTGCACGACACGCACGCGGGAGCCGGGCCGATCGAGTACGTGCGCGGCTCCAACCACTGGCCGCGGACGGCGCCAGTCCGCTCGCAGTTCCACGCTCCCGACGACTGGCTCGCCGGAGCACGAGCGTCGGCGCCCGAGGCAACGGAGCTCGACATCGTTCCCGTCGTCGTGAAGGCGGGCGGGGGATCCGTTCCACCACAACCTCACGTGGCACGGATCGTCGCCGAACACGAGCGGGACCGTGGCACGGATGGCGCTCGTCTCCCACATGCTTCCGGTCGAGGCCCGGTTCCACCCGACACATCGTCGACCTGATCTATTCGCGCTACCGGCGCCGCGGCGACCTTTCCCTGGACGAGTCCTTCTTCCCGGTGATGTGGGACGAGACCGGCGGACGCACGTCGTGGCTCGCCGATCTCCCCGACCTGGACGACTGACTCAGTCGCCGCGCAGGCGCGACGCCAGCACCTGGAGCATCGCCCACGCGGCGTGCGGCTCCCGCTCCAGCGCACCACGGACGACCTCGCGCGAGAGCCTGAGGGTCCTCGTGGGGATCTCGGCGACCACGTCGGCGCTGCGAGGTCGGCCGTCGAGCACCGCGACCTCTCCGAAGAACTCTCCCTCGCCGAGCGACTCGACGGGCCGACCACCCCGCTCCACACGCACCCGCCCCTCGAGGATCACGTAGAGATCGTCGCCCGGCTCGCCTTGGCGCACGATCGCCTCGCCTTCCCCGAACGACCGCTCCTCCCCCGACGCCAGGATCGGCTCCAACAGCTCGGGCGAGAGCGTCGAGAAGACCTGGGCCCTCGCGAGCAGCTGCTCGTACTGGCCGCCGTGGAACAGGAGCGGGGTGCCCGACCCGTACCGCGCGTACTCGACGCGGCCGAGGAACAACGAGTGGTCACCTCCCCAGTACGAGCGCTCGGCGCGGGCGACCAGATGCGCCAGCGCGCCGTCGATCATCGGGGTGTCGTGGATCAAGGTGAAGCGAGCGTCGGGCGCCCGATCGGCCATCCTGCCCGCGAAGTGGTCGGAGAGCTCACGCTGGTCGTCGGCCAGCACGTTGACCCCGAACCGCACGCCCTCGTGCAGGAGCGCATTCATCTTCGCTCGCTTGTCGACCGAGATCAGGACGAGCGGCGGTTGCAGCGACACCGACATGAACGCGTTGGCGGTCATCCCGTGTACCTGGCCGTGGACCTGGTCGCCGGCCTGCGTGGTGATGATCGTGACGCCCGTGGCGAACATGCCGAGCGTCCGCCGGAACGCCACCGCAGGGTCGTCTCCCTCCTCGCCGGCGATCTCGAGCAGTTCCTCGGGGGGGACGTCTTCGAAAGGTGACTCCGCGATCTCCGGCGCACCGAGGACGACGTGGCCTCTCGCGGGAACCGCGAACTCTCCGGGGAGGGCGTCCTGCGGACCGATCTGGATCAGCTCCAGGGGAACGGCGAATGACTGACGGGGTGCAGTCTTCCTTCGGCGTAGCGCGAGAAGCGGAACGGCTCGAGCAACGATTGCGGCTCTCCCATGAGCTCCTTCGCCACGAGCGCGCCGATGCCGATCATCTTGTACCCGTGGTTCGAGTCCGCGATCACGTACGCGTTCTGGTGGAAGACGTCGAACACCGGGAAGCTGTCGGGGGTGAACGCGCCGATGCCTCCTGACGGCGTCTTGTGGAACAGGTTGCGCTTGCCCTCGAAGCGTTCGTGGCAGTGCGCCAGCGCCGACGTCCACATCCGCTCGAAGTCGGGTCCGACGACGTACTCCGTCGAACGCGGTCCGTACGGATCGACCGCCACGTCGTCGGCCGGCTGCTCCACCACCCAGGGCATCGCGCCACCCTGCACGCCGCCGAAGTTGAAGTCGGGCTTGTAGTAGATGCCCCAGAGCTCCTCGGTCACGACCGACCCGTCCACGTCGTCGATCAACGGGGCGTCCGTGTCGACGTGGATCACCGGCGGCATCCGGCCGTCGTTCGTGGTCAGGTACGTGGGATCGACGCCGAGCGTTCCCTCCACCAGGCACCAGTACGTCCACATCGGGCGCTCGTAGAGGTGCCCATCGCGACCCTTCACCGAAACGGTGGCGGGGAGGTCCAACATGTGCCAGAAGTCCCTGACCCACGGGCCGGCGGCAACGATCACCTGCTCGCACGCGATGTCTCCCTTATCGGTCAACACCGCGGCGACCGCGCCCCCGTCCACGCGGAGGCCCGCAACCCGGATAGGCGAGACGATCTGCACCCCAAGGGCTTCGGCCTTCGCGGCGAGGCCCTCCATCGACGGCAGGTTGTGCGCGTACCCGCCCTTCTTCTCGTGGAGCACGGCCGTGATGTTCTTCGCCTGCCAGTCGTCGAACAGACCCTGCATGTAAAGCCGGCAATCCTCTTCGCCCTCGATCAGCTCGGACGGGTAGCCGATCGCGCGTTGCTCTTGATGGATCTGCGCGACGTCGGCGTGCATCACCTCGGGTGCGACCTGCATGTAGCCGACCGGGTGGTAGTGGAACGCCTCGGGGTCGGATTCCCACACGCTCACCGAATGCGCCATGAGCTCGCGCATCGCCGGCTGGAAGTAGTTGTTCCGGATGACGCCACAGGCGATCCCCGATGGACCGGCGCCGATCCCCGTCTTGTCGAGCACGATCACGTCGGCGCCGGAGCCCTTGCCGCGCGCCTCGAGCTCCTTGGCCAGGTGCCACGCCGTGGAGAGCCCGTGCACGCCCGCGCCGATCACTACGAACCTCGCGCTCTCAGGAACTGCCGTCATCCGTCGATCGCTCCTTCCTGGCGGGACAGACGCAGAACAACGTGCCTTGCGGGTCGGCCATCGTGGTCCAACGGATGAAGCCGGCGGCCGTTTCGTCGACGACCCACTCGACGGATGCTCCCAACGCTTGCAGGCGCGCGACCTCCGCGTCCGGATCGTCGACCCGGAGGTCGATGTGCACCGGCGTCTTGTCCGACGTCACGCGTCGTACGCGCTGGATCACGAGCCGCGGCCTGGCGTCGCCCGGCGGCGGCCCCAAGACGATGTACGGATCGCGCTCGTACAGGCGGTCGTACCCGAGCGCCGCCTGCCAGAACGACACCACCGGGTCGGCATCGACGGCGTCGATCGTCACCTCGACCGATGCCGTCATCGGGCCGCCTCCACGATGTCGCGATCCTTCGATCGCCGCGCGGCCTCCGAGACGAACGCGCGCCAGATCCCGAACATGGCCTCATCGGCTCGCCACTCCTCGTGCAGTTCCCATTGCACGCCCAGGACGAACGAGCTCGCGCCCGGCATCTCGATCGCCTCGACGACGCCGTGCGGTGCCCACGCGACGGCGCGGATCCCCTCCCCCAGGTCCGACACGGCTTGGTGGTGATAGCTGTCGACGACGGCGTGCTGCCCGAGGTGGCGGCCGATGAGCGAATCCGCCTCGATGTCGATCGGGTGTGTCGGATGCGCGGGGGGCTCACGACCGTCGAGGGTCGCCGCCACCAGCTCGCGCCATTCGTCCCACTTCGCCCCGGGGTGATCGGCGCCGCCGTCGGGGAACTCCTCGAGGTCGCCGTACAGCGTGCCCCCGAACGCCACGTTGAGGACCTGACACCCTCGGCAGATCGCGAGCAGCGGGACGCCGCCCTCGACCGCGAGCCGCGCGTACGACAGCTCGATCTCGTCCAGGAACGGCGAGGCGTCACCCTGGAGACGGTGCGGCTCCGCGCGACCGTATCGGTGGGGCTCGATGTCCCTCCCGCCGGCCAGCACCAGGGCGTCTACCCGTTGCACGAGCGCGGTCCGGTCGTCCTCTCGCTCGTAGTACGGCAGGAGGACGGGCAGCGCTCCGGCGGCGAGCAACGGCCGGCCGTACCCGAACCCGTAGTAGTCGCCGTAGTCGGCGAAGCCCTCCGAGATCGCGACGATCGGGCGTTCGTCGCTCACGTGCGCGTGCCCACCATCGTGTCCAACCAGTTACCGAACAACGCGCGGCCGTGATCGAGCATCTCGGGCCCCCGGCGGCGCAACTCCTCGATCAGCGGGGGCAGCGATCCGGCCCCGAGGACCCGGTCCAGGTACTCCGCGTAGATAGGGACCTTCGCCCACGCTTCCGCCATCTCGAGCGAGACCTCCAGGTGGAACTGCACCCCGTAGGCACGCTCGTACCGGAACGCCTGGTGGGGATAGGCCGCCGACCCGGCCAGCAAGACCGCGTGGTCCGGCAGATCGAACGTGTCGCCGTGCCACTGAAGCGTCGTGAACGCCGACGGCAGGTCCGCGAGCACGGGGTCGGAGCGCCCCTCGTCGGTGAGCGTGACGGGCATGAGACCCACCTCCGGTTCTTCCCCTGGGTAAACGTGCGCGCCCAAGCTCGCGGCCAGCAGTTGCACCCCGAGGCACGCACCCCAGAACGGGACCCCGTCGCGCACGGCGTCGGCGATCAGCCGTTTCTCGTCCCGGAGCCAGGGATGCTCGTCCTCGTCGTTCACACTCATCGGACCGCCCATCGCGACGATCGCGTCGAAGTCCTCCCGACCGGGGAGCGGTTCACCTTCGTCGAGCTCGACGCGATGGATCGTGGCGCCGCGTTCCCGAAGGACGTCCTCGTAGGCACCCGGCGGTTCGCAGGCGATGTGCTGAAGGACGAGTACCCGCACGGCCGCCTCAGTGTCCGGCCGGACGTTCCCAGCCCTCGAGCATGGGCGCGTGATAGTCGGAGCCCACGGTCTGCGACCCTTCGACCCAGGGACCCAACATCGGCTGCGGGAACTTCGCGTGCTGTTCCTTCAGCTGGATGCCGTAGGAGTTGCCGCTGATCAGATGCTTCATCAGCACCTTCCGGGCGACGTCGTCCCCGCTGCCCGCAGGGATCGGGAAGTAGATCTTGAGGAACGAGTTCGAGTAGCGGTCGAACACGGCGGGCACGCCGTCTTCCTCGAGGAGGTGGATGTCTTCCAACCAGTTGATGTCCTCGCCCGGGGTCAGCGCCAACAGGTCGATGTCCTCGAGGAGTGAGGCGTCCTCCTGATAGGGGAAGCGGTGGCCCGCGAGCTCCTCCGCGTCGAGCTTCGCGTGCGTCGAGAGGTGCGGTTCATGCATGTCGGTCTCCAAGCTTTGCGATCTGCAGCATCGCGGTCTCCTAGCTTTGCGATCGGTCAGACGCCGGGCATCTGGCCGCTGTCGGCCAGGTACTTCTCCATCATGGTCTTGATCTCGTTGAGCGTGGTCTCCTCGGTGACGCCCGGGACGTAGTTCGTGCCCGCGAGGGGCACCTTCGCCATGGCCGACGCCTCGACGGTGAGCGCGCACAGATCCTCGGGCTCGAGCGAGTGCACATCGGTCTTGCCGCAGGCACGGGCCATCATCTGGAGCTCCATCGTCATCGCGGTGAGGATGTTGTAGACACGGAGCGCCCCCTCGTCGACGTCGAGCCGCTTCCGCAGCTCCGGATCCTGGGTCGTGATCCCGACGGGGCACCGCCCCGTGTGGCAGTGGTAGCACTGACCCGCGGGTACACCGACCGTTCCCATGTAGTCGGTGACCCCGGGGATCTCCTTGTTGCAGTTGAGCGCCATCAGGCCGACGGTGCCGATCGCGATCGCCGTCGCGCCGAGCGCGATGCACTTGGCGACGTCGGCACCGTTGCGGATCCCGCCGGCCACGACCAGGTCGATCTCATCGGCCAGACCGACGTCCTCGAGCGCGCGACGCGCCTCGGGGATCGCGGCCATCAGCGGGATGCCCGTCTCCTCGGCCGCGATATGCGGGCCGGCGCCGGTCGAGCCCTCGGCACCGTCCAGGTAGATGATGTCCGGCCCGCACTTGGCGGCCATCCGGACGTCGTCGTAGACGCGGGCCGCGCCGAGCTTCAGCTGGATCGGGATGCGGTAGTCCGTCGCCTCGCGGATCTCCTGCACCTTCAGCGAGAGGTCGTCCGGCCCGAGCCAGTCGGGGTGCCGGGCGGGAGAGCGCTGATCGATGCCGGCCGGCAGCGAGCGCATCTCGGCCACCTGCTCGGTGACCTTCTGGCCCATCAGGTGCCCGCCGAGCCCGACCTTGCACCCCTGACCGATGAAGAACTCGCACGCGTCGGCGAGCATCAGGTGATGCGGGTTGAAGCCGTACCGGCTCTGGATGTTCTGGTAGTACCACTTGGTCGACAGGTCGCGTTCGGGCGGGATCATCCCGCCCTCGCCGGAGCACGTCGCCGTCCCCGCCATCGACGCGCCCTTCGCGAGCGCCATCTTCGCCTCGAGCGACAGCGCGCCGAAGCTCATGCCTGTGATGTAGATCGGGATGTCGAGCTCGATCGGATGCTTCGCGAAGCGGGCTCCCAACACCGTCTTCGTGTCGCACTTCTCGCGGTAACCCTCGATCACGAACCGGGTGAGCGTCCCGGGCAGGAACATCAGCTGGTCCCAGTGCGGGATCGGCTTGAACATCGAGAACCCACGCATCCGGTAGCGACCGAGCTCCGACTTCACGTGGATGTCGTTGATGACCTCCGGCGTGAAGATCCTCGAATGTCCGAGGACGTTTTCCGGGGAGGAGACGTCTTCCATCTGTGCGTTCCCTCCTTCAGATGACGAGCTTGCGCTCGCTCGGCTCGAGGTTGTCGTAGTTGTAGAGCTGCTTGCCGCACACGAACTTCCGGAAGGACGGCGGCTTCTCCAACCCGTAGATCGCGAACTTGCGATCGATGAGCTCGGTGTCCGCATCGGTCCACTCGCCTTCGACGCAGTCGATCCCGAGGGACTTCACGCTGCCGCCGACGTAGATCTCGCCGTCGTACATCGAGTCGCCGAGCCCGGGTCCGACGTCGCCGCAGATGATCTGGCGTCCCCGCTGCATCATGAACCCCGTCATCATGCCGGCGTCCCCGCCGACGATGATCGTCCCGCCCTTCTGGTCGATGCCGGTCCGGGCCCCGACGCTCCGCTTGACCACGAGGTCGCCTCCGCGGATCGCGGCGCCCGCGAGCGAGCCGGCGTTCTTCTCGATGACCACGACGCCGGACATCATGTTCTCGCACACCGACCACCCGACCCGGCCTTCGACGACGACCTCCGGGCCGTCGATGATGCCGAGTCCGAAGTAGCCCAGGCTCCCTGCGAAGCGGATCGTGCAGCGTTGCAGGATCCCCACCCCGATCGAGTGCTTCGCGCCCGGGTTCAGCACCGTGACGTCGCGGAGGCCCTCCTCGTAGATCAACCACCGGAGCTCCAGGTTGATCTGCCGCGTGGTGAGCGAGGCCGCATCGAACACAGCCTTCCCGTCCGAGATCTGGGAGACCTTCGCGACCTCCGTGTTCGGCTCGGCCAGCCCTCGGGCGTCGTAGGTGATCCGGCGCTCGCCTAGCGTGTCCATACGAGCACCTCCCCTTCGTAGGGATCGACGGTGTCGATCTCGTGGTCGATCAACGCGCGGATCGCGATCTCCTCGGACGCCATCGCGACCAGCTCGTCGGACTCGTAGAGGACGAGCGGCTTGGCCGCCATCTCGTCTTTCGCAACCCCGAGGCCGTCCTTCGTGACGGCCATGTACGTGAACACCCCGTCCAGCTCCTCCATGCTCTGGTCCATCGCCTGTTTCAGGTCGGCGCCCTCGGCCATCTGCTCCGCCAGGTAGACCGCGATGATCTCGGAGTCGCATTCGGACTGGAACCGATGCCCCGACCGCTCGAGGCGCCGCTTCCACTGGAAGTAATTGGTCAGCTGGCCGTTGTGCACGACCGCGACGTCGGAGAACGGATACGCCCAGTACGGATGGGCACCCGAGATGTCCACGTCGGACTCCGTCGCCATCCGCGCGTGGCCTATCGCGTGCGTGCCGTCGAAGCCGGCCAGCTTGTAGAGGTCGGAGACCTCCTGGGCATCCCCCAGGTCCTTCACGATCTCGAGCGAGTGGCCCGAGCGACAGGATCTCGCACCCGGGGACATCTTCCAGGTAGTCCGCCAGCGCCTTCAGGTCACCCTCGTACCGCACCTTCGCGCGATAGGCGTACTCCGTCTCGCGCTCGACGCGATCGATGGACGCGCCGATCTTGTGCAGTCGGGATTCCACCTCCTGGCGATGGCGATCGAGCCGTTCCTTGAAGTCGAACCCTCGGGGGTCGTTGGCGTCGGCGAGCTTGAACCGGATCACGACGAAGTCGCTTTCCGGACCGAACAGCGCGAATCCGGTGGAGTCCGGCCCACGATGCTTCATCGCCTGCAGCATCCGGGTCATCTCGGACCCGACGTCCGCGTTCCCGTCCCGGTGGATGATGCCTGCGATCCCGCACATAGGAGGTCTCGTGCTCCTTTCGCTCTACGGAAGGATGTCGAGGTACTCGTCGATGTCCCAGTCGCTCACGGTCGCGATGAACCGGGTCCACTCGTCGCGCTTGTAGTGCATGAAGACCCGGTACATGTCGCCCGGCAACGCCGACCGGACGACCTCGTCGGCCTCGAGCGCGTCGAGCGCCTCACCCAGCGTCTCCGGTACCCGGACGACCTCCTTGCCTTCTTCGATCGCCTCGTAGATGTTGCGCTCCTCCGGCGGTCCGGGGTCGAGGTTGCGGGTCAGGCCGTCCTTCATGGCCATCAGCAGCGCCGCGAACGACAGGTATGGGTTCACGGAGGAATCGACCGAGCGGTACTCGTAGCGCCCCGGAGCGCGAGATGCGGAGCGCCGTGGTGCGGTTCTGGAAGCCCCAGTCGGCGAAGATCGGCGCCCAGAACCCCGCGTCCCAGAACCGCCGATACGAGTTGACGGTCGGCGACGGTGATGCAGGTCAGCGCGCGCAGGTGCTCCAGGACGCCGCCGATCGCGTGGAGGCCGATCTTGCCGGGCATCCGGGGGTCGTCGCCGTCGGGCATGAACATGTTCTCGTCGCCCTGCCACAGCGAGATGTTGTGGTGACAGCCGTTCGCCGAGACGCCCATGAACGGCTTCGGCATGAAGCAGGCGAACGCGTTCATCTCGCGACCGACCTGCCGGCAGATCTGCCGGTACGTCGTGAGCCGGTCCGCGGTCAGCTCGGCCCTGTCGAAGTTGAAGTTCAGCTCGAGCTGACCGGGCGCGTCCTCGTGATCGCCCTGGATCATGTCGAGACCCATCGCCTCGCCGTACTCCATCACCTTGTGGATGATCGGCTGCAGCTCGGAGAACTGGTCGATGTGGTAGCAGTACGGCTTGGTCTTGCCCTCGACCGTCGGCGTCCCGTCGGGGTTGGTCTTCAGCCACATCATCTCGGGCTCGGTTCCGGCCCGCAGATGCAGACCCGTCTCCGCGGTGAACTCGTCGTGGATCCGCTTCAGGTTCCCGCGGCAGTCCGACGTGAGGAACGCGCCGCCGTCGACCTCTTCCTCGCGCCCGCGGAAGAGCGTGCAGAAGACGCGCGCGGTCTTGCGGTCCCAGGGCAGCACGCAGAACGTCTCGACGTCCGGGAGCCCGACGAGCTCTCGCGCCTCCGGCCCGTAGCCGATGTAGTTGCCGTCGCGGTCCACGAACAGGTTCGCGGTCGAGCCGTAGACGAGCTGGAAGCCCTTGCGGGCGACGGACTCCCAATGCTTCGCGGGGATGCCCTTGCCCATGATCCGGCCCGTGACGGAGACGAACTGGTAGTACATGTAGGTGACGCCCTCGGCGTCGATCTGCTTGCGCACCTCGGCGATGGCCTCTTCCCGACCCGGCTGATCGACGAACGCCTCGAGGTCAGTCGTCACCTCGGCCTCCCTTCTCGTTCTGGGCCCCGGACTCCGGATCGAGCCGAACGCCGCACCACGTGGACGCGCGCCTCTGCGCGCCGCAATCCTACGCCGACGCCTCCTGGGGGTTCTACCCGGGACATCCGCGACCCAGGGTAGCGCCGGCGATGTCCCCCGGGTGCCGCACCTCGCACGCAGTTCCCTCCCCGACGGGTGTGCGGTTCGGCCACATGCGGGCATCGGTCGAACGAGCCGGCATCGACGCGACGACGAGAGGAGTCATGGACACGTTTGACGTGACGAGGCACCCGGGCGTACGGTCGCCGCCGATGTAAGGCCGGAGCAGCACCGGACGGGGGAGGGCCCGGCGGTGGTGAGAGCGCAACAGCGGAGCGCTGCGATCACGGACGCCGCCGAACGGGGGCCCGCTCGCCTCGACGACGAACGCGCGTACCTCTATCAGATCATCCAGACGATCGGATCCGGCCCGGACCTGGAAACGATCCTGGGAGGGGTCGTCCGGCTGGCGACGCAGGCGACCGGGTTGCCACGCCTGTCTGATCTGGTTCCTCGACGGCGATCGCCTGGTGCTCCGGTCGTCCTCCGCGCCGTACGAGCATCTCGCCGGCGATCGTCAGCATGGAGCTCGGGGAGGGCCTCGCCGGATGGGTGGTGAAGACCCGGCGCTCGGCGTTCATCAAGGAGCAGGCGCTCAAGGACCCCCGGGTGAAGTACTTCCCGGAGTTCGAGGAGGAGCGGTTCCAGTCGCTCGTATCCGTTCCGGTGTTCGATCGCGACGGCGGCGTGATGGGGGTGATCTCGTTGCACGCCGAGGCGCCGCACGAGTTCGTGCGGGCCGACCTGGACTTCCTCGAGCACACCGCATCGCTGATGTCGGGCGCGGTCGAGAACGCCAGGCTGTACGAAGAGGCGGCGGCGCGGGTCGACCTCCTGACGGATCTCTCGAGCCTCCTGCAGCGGATCGCCGGCGCGACCACGATCGAGCACGTGTTCGCCACCGTCACCGCGGGGACCCGGCAGCTCCTGAGCGCGGATCGCGCGGAGGTCTACCTCGCCGACGCCGACAACCGCCTCAGGCTCCGGGAGGCCGATCCCCCGCGACGCGGACGACCGCAACATCGACACCCGGACGCTGTGGTTCGACGCGCTCCGCGAGCGGCGAGCCCGAGAGCCGGAGGGCGCGCGCCTCCTCGCCAAGACCCTGTGGGGCGACGGTGGACCGTCGCTCGCTATGTTCGCCGCCGCTCGAGGCCGGCGATGAGCAACTCGGGCTGTTGGTGGTCTCCGTGTCGGCGGCGGTCCCCGGCGCCGACACCGCGTTGTCGGCGGTCGCGGCGCACACGGCCGTCACGATCAAGCAGCACCAGCTGATCGAACGGCTCCAGGAGACGAACGCCGTCAAGGACTTCTTCCGGACGCTCGCGAGCGGAGACGACCTCCGGCCCCGAGCTCGACGGCATGGCCGAGCGACTGGGGTGCGACCTGGACGCCGATCACCTCGTCGTCCATGTGGAACCGTGGCGAGCCGCCAGACCCGCGGGGCGCCGTCGGGACCGACGCGTGGACGGCGGGATCGACCGCCGCGGATGGCGCGACCTCGCCGGACAGATCGAGACCCGCCTGGATGCACGTGTCGGGGCGCTCTGCGACCGTGGCGATGGCTCGCTGCACGCGTTGGTATCGATCGCGGATACGTCGGCCGGCGCCGTCGTCGAGGCGTTGCGCGAGATGACGTGGGGCGGTCAGGACGGCGCCGACCTGTCCGTCGGCATCTCCAACGTGTGTCGCGGTCGCGGCGCGTTCCCCCGAGGGTTCGAAGAGGCCGCGGCCGCCGCGACGGTCGGCTCCTTGGTGGGCGGGAAGCCGGGCGTGACGACGTTCGAGGAGCTCGGTTCCTACAAGTACGTGCTGTCGATCCCGGGCGACGACGTGCGCGACCCCGCACCAGCATCGCTTGGGCCTGCTGGTCGAGTACGACCGCCGCCGTGGCACGCAGCTGCTCGACACGCTCGAGGGATACCTCGATCACCACGGGAACGTCGTCGGGACGTCGCGGGCGCTGTTCATCCACCCCAACACGCTGCGCCAGCGCCTCGACCGGATCCAGCACGAATCGGGGATCGACCTGGAACACGAGGATTGGTTATCGCTCGCCGTCGCAACGAAGGTCGTCAAGCTCGCCAGGATGCGGGGATCCGCAGGGCGGGAAAGGGGGAAGGATGGCTGACACAGCTCCGCGGTCCGTCGCCGACGTGCGCAAGCTCGTCGACTCGATGGGGATCGAGTTCGTGTTCGCGCAGTTCGTGGAGATGTACGGCAAGCCCAACGCCAAGCTCGTTCCGGCGACCCACCTCGAGGACGTGTTCGCCGAGGGCGCCGGGTTCGCGGGGTTCGCCGCGGGTGAGATCGGGCAGGGCCCACACAGCCCGGACCTGGCCGCCATGCCCGACCCGGCGAGCTTCACGCCGGTTCCCTGGCAGCCGAACCTGGCCCGCTTCGCGTGCGACGTCTACGTCGAGGGCGAGCCCTGGCCGTACTGCCCGCGCACGATCTTGAAGCGACAGCTCGAGCGGGCGCGCAAGATGGGCTTCACGTTCAAGACCGGGATGGAGGTGGAGTTCTTCCTGCTCCGCCGCGACGCCGACGGACGCATCCAGGTCGCCGACCAGTTGGATACGCTCGACCGGCCCTGCTACGACATGAGGGCGCTGTCGCGACAGTTCGACTTCATCTCGACGCTGTCGAACTATCAGTCCCAGCTCGGGTGGGACAACTACGCGAACGACCACGAGGACGCGAACGGTCAGTTCGAGTCGAACTTCCAGTTCGCGGACGCCTTGACGACGGCGGACCGCGTCATCTTCGACCGGTACATGATCCATTCGCTCGCCCAGATGCGCAGGGCTCGAGGCGACCGTCATGCCGAAGCCGTTCGCGAACCTCACCGGGAACGGTCTGCACTGTCACATGAGCCTGTGGGACGCGAAGAAGGACACGCCGCTCTTCGAGGACGCGAAGGACTCGATGGGTCTGTCCAAGCTCGCGTACCACTTCCTCGGCGGCCTGCTGAAGCACGCGAAGGCCTACATCGGGATCACCGCGTCGACCGTGAACTCGTACAAGCGGCTGATCGTCGGCGCACCGACGTCCGGCGCCACCTGGTCGCCGGTCTACGTGACGTACGGCGGGAACAACCGGACGCAGATGATCCGCGTGCCGGCCGGCGGACGCTTCGAGGACCGGACGATCGACGGGGCGGCCAACCCGTACCTCGCCGCCACGGCGATCCTCGCCGCCGGCCTCGACGGGATCGAGAACGAGATCGACCCCGGCGAGCCGAACATGGGGAACCTCTACGAGGCATCCGAGAAGGAGCTGAAGAAGCGGAAGATCGACATCCTGCCCGGCAACCTCCTGGACGCGGTGCGGAACCTCCGTCAGGACAAGGTGCTCCGCGACGCGTTCGGCAAGACCCCGGGCGGCGACTACCTCGACTACTACTGCGACGTGAAGGAGCGGGAGTGGAAGGACTACCACGACCGCGTCAGCGACTGGGAGGTGGAGAAGTACCTGGCCCTGTTCTAGGCGACACGCGCCCGGGATCCCCGCCCGGGCGAGCAACGGAAACATCGGCCAACGGCGCCGACGAGTTGTGGTCGAACCGCACACCTCGCAGCACCGGTTCCGGTCTTGTTTCCACAGGAACGGCGGGCGTACCCTTCGCGCGGAAGGGTCCCGACCGGATGCGATCGAGGGGGGGATGCGATGTCGCAGTCGGATAACGGCAACGTGCGGCTCGAGGACTACGTCAAGGGCGAGCTCTCCAAGGACACGAACTGGTGGGGCGCGTTCGTCGTCGGCCTCGCCGGCACGATCTTGGTCACGGGGGTCACACCCGCGGTGCTGGCACCGCTCGGCGCGGCCGCCATCCCGAACTTCATCTTCTGGACGCTCACGGGATGGCTGCTCTGTCTCTACCTCGCGGAGCTCGCCGCCATGCTCCCCGATCGAACGGGCGGTGCTCCGGCGTACGCGGCGTACGCGTTCAAGGACCGTTACCCGAAGTCCTATCCGCACATCAACGGCGTCACGGTGTGGATGTACTGGCTCGGGTGGATGCCGGTCATGGCGGTGAACATGATCCTCACGGGCTCGTACCTCCCGGTGCTGTTCGGGTTCACCCTGACGGGGTGGTGGGCGAAGACGGTGACGCTCTTCGATGCCAGCTTGCCGGTGACATATTTCACGATCGTCGTCGGCGCGGTGCTGTCGGTGCTGCTCCTGATCATCGCCAACCGCGGGATCCGGTTCGGCACCGCCGCGGCAACGGTGCTCGGGCTGCTCTCGATGATCCCGCTCACCCTGATCGCGGTCGTGCCGTTCTTCACGGGCGACGTCCACGGGAGCAACATCTGGCCGCCCAACCTGCCGGACGGCACGGCGTTCCTCTCCTCGCACGCGCTCTTCCTCTACCTGCAGTTCTCGGCGATCTACACATGGAACGCGATCGCCATGGAGGCTGCGGCCTGCTACATCGGTGAGTGCAAGAACCCGGACCGTGACGCGCCGCTCGCGATGAACCTCGTCGGGCGCGTACGGGATGTTCATCTACACGTTCCTGCCGATGGCGGTCCTCGGCGTGCTCGGTGTGAAGTTCATCCAGAACAGCCTCGACCCGAACGCGGTCCTGGTGACGACGGCGGTCCGCGCGATGGGCTCGGGCGTCAGCAAGATCGTCACGGCCGCGCTCGTGATCGCGCTCGCGCTCTCCAGCCTGAACGCGATCATGGGCTGCGCGCGCTCGCTCTACATGATGGCGCTCGACGGACAGGGTCCGCGGATCTTCGGCAAGGTCAACAGGCACAACGTCCCCAACTTCTCCATGGGACTGAACATGGTGCTGAACATCCTGCTGATCTTCGTGGGCGCCCCGGCGGTCGATCTACGTGCTCTCGAACGTTGGGTACGTCGGGTCGTTCGTCCCCGTGCTGCTCGGCTACTACTTCCTGCGGAAGTGGCGTCCGGAGGTCTTCCGGCCGTTCAAGCTGCCCGAGTGGATGAAGTACGGGGCGATCGCGCTCGCGATCCTCTACGCGATCGTGTGGCTCATCGGGATCCCGGCGTGCGCCATCGAGGGGTGCCAGCTGGGTGGCGGCAAGATGTTCCTGATCGGCGTGATCGTCGTGCTGCTGCTACTTCCCGCTGAACTGGTGGCGGAAGGCGGAGGACCGCAGGCTCGGGACGACGGACTACCGGCCGACGTCGGTGAGCTGATCGAAGGATGTCCGCGGCGCCTCCCCCTCGGCGCGAGCGGATCGGTGGGAAGTTCCTGGGGGCCGGCAAGCCGGCCCCCAGGACGTACCCCGACCCCCCGCGCCGCGTCCTGCTCGTCTCCCCCAGCCTCCCGCTGTCCCGCGAGGCCATCGAGAAGACGGTGGCGCTCGCGACCCCCGAGCACGCGCGGATCACCGTGCTGGGGATCGCGAAGATCTACGGGACGTCGCTCGGACTCCCGCACCCGGGACTCCAGCCGACCCACACGGAGTGGGACCTCCAACGGCAGATCGTCCACGATGCCGCGGATCAGCTCCGCGAGCGTGGATTCGAGGTGCGGGTCGGGCTCTCCCGGTCGCGCAACATCCCCAAGATGATCGCCAAGTGGGGCGTCGCCAAGAACTTCCACGCGATCGTCGTCCCCGACCCTCCGCGGCCGAACTGGCGTCGCGCCGTCGAGGGCGACATCGTTCGTGAGATCGGGCGACGCTGCACCATCCCCGTCCACACGATCGTCGACGCCTCACCACGGGGGACGGGCACGGCGTAAGGCAAGTGGTGTCGGCGGCGCGGCGTCCGCCAACTCCGCCACGCTGTGCAGTCCCCGCTCGCCCAGCTTCGCCGCCGTGACCAAGAACAGCTGGGCGGTCACCAGCGCGTCGTCCAGGGCGTGGTGCGGGTCGGCGACGGGGATCCGGTACCGCTCGGCGCACGCCGCGAGGGTGAGCGGGCCGTGCGCGTCCCCTTCGAGCTCGGCGACGAGCCGGCGCACGTCCACCGCGCGCCGCATCCAGCGCGTGCGCCCGCCCCCGAAGATCTTGTCGAGGAACGCCGCTTCAACCTCGGCGAACCACGTGATGAGGAATCGACGACCGAGCGCGGTGCGCAGGGCGTCGCGGGCCGCGTCCAGCGAGGGCGCGTCGACGAGGTCCAGCGGCCGGAGCATGTGCACGCCGATCGCCTGACGATCGAACGGGACGTCGACGGGGTCGACCAGTTGGTAGACGGCGTCGCCGACGTCGATGCGCCCCTCGGTCACGGGAACGACGCCGAAGGAGATGATGGTGTCCTTCGCGAAATTCAGCCCGGTGGCCTCGAAGTCCAGCGAGGCGAACGGCACGTTCTTCCACGGCATCTTCCGCCACGCGGACGGGGGAGCTTGCGGCCGACGTCCGCTCATCGCCGCAGGCCGAGCTCCGTGGCCAGCGCGTCCTGTTCGCGCTCGATCATCCGGAAGGCCTCCTTCAGGCCCTGCCGCGCGAGCGGACCGAGCGAGGACGGTGCGACCAGGTCGTCGGGCACGACCCCGGCCCGCACCTGCCGGGTCTGGTGCTCGAGCCGGATCTGCCAGAGCAACCGGAACGCCTCTTCCAACCCGCGTCGCCGGTCCTCGCTCATCCCGCCCATAACCGTGACCTCGTGCAGCCGGCGGAGCGTGCGGTTCTCGGTGAGTCCCGACATCACCGCTCGCACGCGGGCGATGTTCGTGATGAGCGTGATGCCACCGTGCTTGACGTCCAGCGTGAGCGCGCTCTTGCCTTTGGACTCGACCACGGCGTCCTTCGTGAACCCCGTCGGCGGGCGCGAGCCGACGGCAAGCCGGCCGAGGTGACGGATGAATCCCGGCTGGCTCGGCGCCGTGCGGATCACGCCGTCGAGCACGGATTGCACCTCGGCGGGCCCGGCGACCGGCCGGTAGTCGAACGCGATCCCGCTGAACGCGCTCCCCATGCGGCTTGGATCGCGCATCCATCGCTCGAACCGGTAGCCCCATTCGTTGATGCTGTCGCGCCACTCGGGGTTGGACGCGATCACCCCCGCCCGGCACCGCGGGATACCCGCCTCCTCCAGGTGCTCGTTCACGAACTTCGCGAGCTTCTCGAAGTACGGGTCGACCGCGCCGAGCGGTGTGTCGCCCAGATCCAGCACCAGCGCGTTGTCCTGGTCGGTGAGCAACGCTTGCTCGCTCCGTGCCTCGCTTCCCAGCGCGAGCCAGGACCACGGGTAAGGCGGGTCGCCGAGCTTGCGGATACCGAGCTCCAACAGGCGCCGGGTGAGCGAGTCGATCGCCACCGCGATGACGTGCCCCACCTCGATGGGGTCGACGTTCGCCTCGACGAGCGCGCACGCGGTCTCGGGGAGCCCTCGTGCGGCCTCGATCACCGCGGGAGCGTCGATCGCGCGCTCGATGTCCGCCTTCAGCGCGAACGGCGTCTTCTGCTCCAAGCCCATGAGGTCGGTGTCTGTCACGACTCCAAGGACCACGCCGGATCCGTCGACCACGGGCACGTGATGCACACCACGCTCGAACATCAACGCGATGACCTCCGCCACCATGGTCTCGGCCGACACCGTGATCACGGGTGACGTGAGCACCTCGCTGATGACCGTGTCGGGGCTCCGCCCCAGCGCCAGCACGCGCGAGCGCAGGTCGCGATCGGTGAGGATGCCCATCCCGTTCGCCCGTTCCACCAACAGCGACGACACACGCTCCCGGGTCATCAGCTCCGCAGCCTCGCGGATGGATGAGACGATCGGCGCCATCACGGGCGGACGCCGCACCAATGAACCGACCGGCGTCTGCCACGGATCGACTGCGGAGGGGTCGATCCCGTCCAGTGCGCGCACGACGCGACGGCGGAGCGTGGACGACAGGAACGCCAAGCCGGAATGCGTGCCCAGGACGTCTTCTGCGACCTCTCGATCGATGAGGTAGCAGATGCAGTCCTCATGGGCTCGGACGCTCACGACCGGAGACATCTTCGACAGGAGCGAGGGGTGTCCGAACACCTCGCCCTCGGAGAGCAGGTCGAGCACCTGTTCCTCGTCGACGAGCTCGACCGCGCCCGTCCGCACGACGTAGAGGTACTGCGCCGGGTCCCCTCCAGCTTGCAGGATGATCTGGTCGCGACCGTAGAACTCGATGTGGGTGTGCTCGACCACGGTCGACAGCCGGTCGTCGGTCAGCTCGTCGAACGGCGGGTAGGTGCGGAGGAACGACGGGATGTCCACGGCCGGAGTATCGAGCCGGGGCGCGCTCACCGCAACGGCAGGGTCATGCCCCGGAAGCGTTTGGCGGTATCCTCGCGCACTGACTCGACCCATCGAGGAGCAACCAACGTGAAGAGCGGACTCGAGATCGCCCAGGAAGCGACCCTGCAACCCATCGCCGACATCGCACGGACCGCCGGGCTGTCCCCGGACGAGCTCGAGCTCTACGGACGCTACCGCGCCAAGGTGGAGCTCTCGGTCCTCGACCGGCTCAAGGACGGACCGGACGGCCACCTCGTCATCACGACGGCGATCACGCCGACGAAGGCCGGCGAAGGCAAGACCACGACGTCCGTGTCGCTCACGCAGGGCCTCGGGAAGATCGGGAAGCGGGTCGCCCTCTGCCTGCGCGAACCCTCGATGGGTCCGGTGTTCGGGATCAAGGGCGGCGGCAACGGAGGCGGGTACGCGCAGGTCGTGCCGATGGAGGAGATCAACCTCCACCTCAACGGCGACTTCCACGCGGTCACCGCCGCACACAACCTGCTCGCCGCCGCGCTCGACGCGTCGATCTTCAACGGCAACGCACTCGATATCGATCCGCAGATGGTCACGTGGCCCCGGACGCTCGACGTCAACGACCGCGAGCTGCGGTACACGGTCGTCGGCCTGGGCGGCAAGGCGCACGGCGTGCCGCGCGAGAACCAGTTCGTCATCACGGCGGCATCCGAGATCATGGCGGTGTTCGCGCTCGCGAGCGACCTCCAGGATCTGCGAGCCCGGCTCGGTCGGATCGTCGTCGCGGACGACCGCGCGGGCACGCCCGTGACGGCCGAGGACCTGAAGGTCGCCGGCGCCATGACCGTGATCATGAAGGACGCGATCAAGCCGAACCTGGTGCAGACGCTCGAGGGGCAGCCCGTGCTGATCCACGCCGGCCCGTTCGGCAACATCGCGCATGCGAACAACTCGATCATCGAGGACCGGGTGGCGCTGAAGCTCGCGGACTACGTCGTCACCGAGGCGGGGTTCGCGAGCGACCTCGGGTTCCAGAAGTTCTGTGACATCGTGTGCCGCGTGGGTCGATTGACACCGAGCGCCGCCGTCCTGGTGACGACGGTGCGCGCGACGAAGTCGCACGGCGGCATGCCGTTCTCCGATCTGGGGAACGAAGACCTCGAGGCACTTCGTCGCGGCGCCGACAACCTCGCCGCGCACGTCGGGCATCGTGAAGCGGTACGGCATCCCGTGCGTGGTGTCGATCAACAACTTCCCGACCGACACGGACGCCGAGGTGCGGTTGATCGAGGAGCTGGCGATCGCCGCGGGAGCCGAGACGGTGGTGGTGAACCGGGCGTTCGCCCTGGGCGGTGACGGCGCGATCGACCTCGCGAACGCGGTGGTGAAGGCGTGCGAGCAACCGAACGACTTCCGGTTCCTCACACCCGACGGGACATCGCTCCGCGAGCAGATCGAGGCGATCGCCACCCAGCTCTACGGGGCGGAGGGCGTCGACTTCCTGCCGCAGGCGCGAGAAGGACCTGGCGCGGATGGATGCGCTCGGGTTCGGCACCCTCCCCGTCTGCATGGCGAAGACCCACCTGTCGCTGTCGCACGACCCGACGCTGCTCAACCGCCCGACCGGCTTCCGGCTCCCCGTGCGGAGCCTGGTACCGAGCGCCGGCGCGGGCTTCGTGGTGGCGCTCTGCGGCGACATGCAACGGATGCCCGGCCTCGGCAAGACGCCCGCGTTCATGGGCGTCGACATCGACGAGCACGGGCGCACCGTCGGACTGTTCTAGCCCGACCCCAGCTACTCCTCAGGCGGGAGCACGCAGAACTCGTTGCCCTCGGGATCCTGCATGACGGCCCACACGCTCCCGCCCTCCTCCACCCAATTGCGAAGGGTGGCGCCGAGGCCGCGCAACCGCTCCACGTCGTCCTCGATCGCGGTGTCCGCGACCATATCCAGGTGGACTCGGTTCTTCACCATCTTGTCCTCGGGGACCTCGGTGAAGAAGAGCGTCGGGAGGTCCGTATCCTCCGGCGGTTCGACCAGCACGGACGGGTCGTCCTCCGGGTCGGTCACTCCTTCGTCGCGCAGCCTCGCCAGCTCGTCCTCGTCGTAGGGAGCCACCGACCAGCCGAGCGCCGCGGACCAGAACCGCGCGAGCGGCGCAGCATCGATGCAGTCGAACACGATGGAGTCGAGCTTCACGCACGCGAGCCTACGCCCGACGCCGTCAGGACGAAAGACGCAGTTGGAACGCCGTCTGGCTCTCGCGCACCGACTGGTCCGCGCGCCCGCGTAACGTGGCGACCTCATCGAGCAGCGCCGAGCGCTTCGCCTCGTCCTTCAGCGACGCCGCATTGATCTCGACGTTCGCGATCGCGCAGATCGTGGCGCAGTAGAGGTGCGCCGCGCCCGACAGACCGTCGGAGGCTGCCTGCGGATTGCCGAACGCCGTGGCGTCCTCCGCGAGCTCCATCAGGTCGACCGACGCCCGCGCGATCTCGAGCGGTACCGACGCAGCGCGGGCATAGCCTTCCTGGATCGCGGACGAGCGCGCGGCCGTGTCCGCATCGGTCTCCTTCGGCAACTTGAAGGCGGCCATCACCGCATCGAACGCGTGCGCGTCGCGGTCGGCGAGATCCAGGAACGCCCCGCGCGCGGCATCGGCCGTCTGGATCAACGCCCGCATCCGGTCGTCGACGTCCTCGAACCCGGGCTTGCCCACCGTCAGCCGGCCGACCATCGCGATCAGTGCGGCCCCGACGGCGCCGGAGATAGCGCCCGCCGCGCCTCCGCCGGGCGTCGGGGCGTCGGACCCCAGGACGTCCAGGAACCCTTCCAGCGTCATGCGTCCCAGGCGATCGTCGGCCACGCTCACTCCCCTTCCGCTGCGGCCACCAGCCGCTCCAGGATCTGCTCCTCCGGCTCGAACCCCTCCAGACGAAGGTACTCGACGTCGCCCGAGGCGAGCGCCGACGCGGGCGCCAGACCCACGATCTCGCTCGAGACGATCCGCATGTCGTGCGTATCGGCCCGCACCGCGACGGCGTCGAACGCGTCCCGCAGACCGGTGACCTCGTGATCGACCAGGTTCATCGACACCGTGACGACCCCACCGCGCTCGGGAACGCGGAACGCGATCGCGCGGAGCGCGGGCAGGCCGCCCGACGACTCGCGCACGCCGCGCGCGATCTCCTTCGCCGCATCCTCGTCGGTGCCGTCGAGGTAGACGTTGAACGCCACGAGCGGCTTGCGGGCGCCCACCGCCGTCGCCCCGGCTCGTCCGATCAGGTGCGGGCCGAAGTCGGGCAGCCGCTCGCCGCGCGCGACCGCGTCCCGCAGGCCCTCGAACTCCCCCTTGCGGACCTGCGCGAGCGACGCTCGGTCCGGCGACAGCGCCGCCCGGTCGTACAGATAGACGGGAACGCCGAGCGTCTCGGCGAGCTCACGCCCGAAGTCGCGAGCGAGCACGACGCAGTCGTCCATCCCGATGCCTTCGACCGGCATGAAGGGGATCACGTCGGCCGCGCCCATCCGCGGGTGACCGCCGTGATGTTCGAACATGTCGATCAGCCGAACCGCTTCCGCGGCGCCGGCCATGGCGCTCGCGCGCACGGCGTCGGGTGAGCCGAGCACCGTCGTGTCCAACCGGTTGTGGTCGGGATCGGCCTCCGCGTAGACGACGCGCGCTCCCGGCACGCGGAGTGCCGCCACGATGGCGTCGATCACCTCGGGGCGCCGCCCCTCGCTGAAGTTCGGCACCACGCCGACGAGCACGCCCTCGACCATGCCGAGCGTCAGGCTCGCGGCCGCTTCTTCTCCGGGTCGAAGATGCTGAGCGGCGCCACGGTCGCGACGCTCTCACCCACCTCGACCTTCTCGCCATCGTTGGCCGCACCGGTCGAGAGGACGGCGAGCGCGATCGTGCCGAACCGAGGTGAGACGACCGGTGACGTCACCGAGCCGATCTCGTCGTCGCCCTTGGTCACGCTCGCGCCCGCCTCCGGGAGCCCTTCCCCTTCGATCTGAAGCGTCTTCAGTCGCTTCGGCGGATGCGCTCCGACCGCCGCCAGCGCCTCCGAGCCGACGTTCTCGGTTCCCTGCTTGACGAACCGGTCGAGCGACACGTCGTATGGCGACGTCTCGCCCGGCTGGTAGTCGAGCGCGATGATGATCAGCCCCGCTTCGATCCTGGCGATGTCGATCGCCTCCAACCCGAACGGCTTGCCGCCGGCCGCGATCAGCGCGTCCCACAACGCCGGCGCCGATCCCGGATCGGTGACGAGCTCGAAGCCGAGCTCGCCCGAGAACCCCGTCCGCAGGACGGTCGCCTGCACGCCCCCGACACGCACCGGTTCGGAGTGGAAGCGGAAGTAGCCGAGCGAGGACAGATCGAGGTCCGTGAGCCCCTGCACGATGTCACGCGATGTCGGACCGGTGGCCGAGATCATCGGCAGCTCCTCTGTCCTGCCCACGATCCGCGCATCCAGTCCGTCGGCGGTCTCGCGGAACCAGTCCTCGAGACCAGCCGTGTTGATCATGACCCAGAACTTCTCGTCGGAGTGCTTGTAGACGTTGCCGTCATCGACCATCAGGCCGTCGGCGTTCACGAACGCGCCGTAGCGCACCTGCCCGGCGCCGACCCCCGACAGGTCGTTCGTGAACCGCCGCTGGATCAGACGGGACGCGTCCGGACCGGTCACCTCGTACTTCACCGTCGAGAACAGGTCCCACAGCCCGGTCGCCGTGCGGATGGCCTCGTACTCGTTGCGCGCGGTGTCGCCAACCGTCATGGCCCAGGGCCAGCCGTCCTCCCAGATGATCTCCGCTCCCGCGGCGACCTGGACGTCGTGCAGCGGCGAGCGACGCTCTTCGTCGGTCATCTCTCGTCCCTTCCCTTCGTCGTCATCGATGCGTCGGATGGAACCGCCCCAGACGTTCCGGGGGCCTCAGCTCCTCGGCCGGCGTTTCTGCGGGTCGTAGACCGCCAGGACGTCGACCGTCGCACCGACGGTACCGTCCGCGAGCGCGACCTCGACCGCGCCCCCGTCGACGGCCACGTCCGATCGGAGGATGGCGAGGCCGATGTTGCCGAGCTTCGGACTCATCGCCGGGCTCGTCAGGACGCCGACCTCCTCGCCTCCGCTCGTGACCGAAGCGCCGTACTCGGGGAGCGCGTCGCCGTCGACCCGCAGCGTCTTGAAGCGGTTCGGGGGGTCGGCCGCGACCTCGATCAACCGGTCCTTGCCCATGAACGCTCCGGGCGCGCCCAGCGCGACCACCCGGTCCATGCCCAGGTCGAACGGGGTGCGCTCGTGCTCCGCATAGTCGTAGTCCGTGACGACCATGCCGGTCTCGACGCGCAGCGGTTCGATCACCTCGATGCCGTACGGCGTCGCACCGGCGGCCTCGACGGCGGCCCACAGGTCGTCCGCGTGCTCGGGACGCAGGAACAGCTCGAACCCGAGCTCGCCGCTGAACCCCGTGCGTGACAGCCACACGGGCACGCCCCCCACCGTCACAGGCTCCGGCAGGAACCGGAAGTAGCGCAACGCGTCGACGTCCGCGTCCGTGAGGGTTCGCAGCAGCTCACGCGATCGCGGCCCTTGGATCTGCAGGTTCGGCAGCTCGGGCGCGATGTAGCTCACCGACACGTCCAGACCCTTCGTCGCCTCCGCGAAGTAATCGGAACGCTCCATACCGTTCGTCATGACCCATAGGTGATCGTCGGCGTGCTTGAACACCGTCCCGTCGTCCACCAACAGCCCGTCCTCGTCGAGGAACGCCCCGTAGCGGACCTGTCCGACCTCGAGGCCGAGGATGTCGTTCGAATGGACCCGCTGCGCCGCCTCGACGGCGTCGGGCCCCCGGAAGTCCCACTTGTTGAGCGGCGAGACATCCCACATACCGACGCCGTCGCGGACGGCCGAGTACTCCGCGTCGGCGTCTCCGAACGAGACGCTCCAGTACCAGCCGCCCTCTTCGACGAAGGTTGCCCCCCGCGCCTCCTGGGCGCCGTGGAACGCCGTCTTGATCCCATCGCTCATGGAAGATGCCTCCTCGTCGGCGTTATACCCCGAGTTTGAATCGTTGTTCAACCCGGCCCGAGCGCGCGCCGGCGAGCCGGGACAGGTCCCCCACCGTCGGTTCGGGGCCCGTCGGGAGGCGGCCCGCGAGGATCAGGAACGCCTGCGCCGTGACGAGCGCGTCGTCGAGCGCGTCGTGGGGGCTGGCCACCGGGACCCCCAGCCGACCGGCCGCCCAGCTCAGCCCGTAGCCGAAGTGTTCGCGCGCCGACCGCGGACCGCCGTCGGCTTCGATCGCCAGGTTACGGACGTCGATCGTCCGTCGGCGCCACGTTGAAGCGCCGGTGCCGAAGATGGCCGACAGGAAGTTCACCTCTACATCGGCGTACCAGACCAGGAGGTACCGGCCGCGGATCGCTTCTCGGAGCACGCGCTTGGCCTGCTCGATCCGCGGAGCGCCGGCGAGATCCTGCGGGCGGAGCTCGTGGATCTTCTGCGACAGCACCGACGGCGGAACCTCCGGATCCACCAGCTGGTGGACGGCGTCGGCGAGCACCACGCGACCTCCCCGCACCGGCACCACCCCGAACGACACGATCGTGTCGCGCATGAAGTCCAGCCCCGTCGCCTCGAAGTCGAGCGAGGCGAACTCCGCATCCCGCCACGACCGGCGTCGGACCCGCCGCGCCGGGCGCCTCACCCTCACCCGAGCCTCCGAACCCGAACCACGCCCGACTCGGTGACGATCGCGTCGAGACCCAGATCGAAGTGACCGCTCGGCAGCTCCTGGTCGACGAGCTGCAGGTCGAACCCGATCCCGACGCGCGACGTATCGGGTCGTGTCCGCGGGAAGAACCGGTCGTAGAAACCTCCGCCGTACCCGACGCGCCTTCCCGACCGGTCGAACGCCACCGCCGGGGTGACCACGACGTCGATCGCGGTCGGATCGAGCGATTCTCCCGTGGCCGGCTCGCTCGCCCCGAACGACGTCTCGGAGACGGCATCTCCCGGCGCGTACGCGCACGCCTCGATGGCTTCCCCGACGATCCGCGGCAGCGCAACTCGGACCCCTCGCGAGTCGAGCGCCACCATGAGCGGAGCCGTGTCCGGCTCGGATCCGAACGACCAGAACGCCATCACGGTGGACGCACGCTCCACCTCCGGCAGCGACAACACATGGTCCACGATGCGCGCGGTCGCCCGGTTGCGTTCGGACGCGGACATGGCATCGCGCGCGGCCAGGACGCGGACACGCACGGCGCGTTTCGCACGTTTCAGGTCGGCGCTCGTCGTCACGAGATCAACGCCGCGGCGATGACGTCCAAGCGGTCGATCGGCCCGGCGGGCAGCACGACGAACCACGACGCGCCTGCCTCGCCGAGGGCGTCGACGAAGGAACGGAGCTCGGCGGCCGTGCCCGTCCACAGGCCGTCGGTCGACAGGCCCTTCGCCGTGCGATCGGCGAGGAGTCGTTCGAGGTCCTCCGCGGTCTCCCCCACGAGAGCGATACCGGCCCAGGTCGGCGCGACGGCGCGACCGTTCGCGAGCTCGCCGAGTCGCGCCGCCTTGGTCGCGAAGCCCCGGACGTCATCGCCCCATCCGTTCCACGCATCCGCGACCCGCGCGGCCACCGTCAGGACCGCATCCGACCGCCCACCCACCCACAGCTCCGGCGAGCCCGGTGGAAGCAGCGGCCCCGTGAGCGCGGGCACGTGCGCTCCGCCCGGCCATGCCTCGCCGTCGAACAGAGCGCGGAGCGCGCGCACGGTCTCCTCGAGCAGCGCGACCCGCTCGGTCGCGCTCGGATAGGGGAACCCGTACATGTCGTGTTCGGGTTTGGACGCGGCGTCGCCGGTGCCGAGCGCGAGGATCGCTCGCCCCCCGCTCATGTCGTCGAGCGCCGCCGCCTGCTTCGCCAGCAGACCCGGCGCGCGGAGCGTGACGCGAGCGACCAATGTCCCGACATGCAGACCGGGGTGCAACGCGGAGACGGCCGCGAGCGTGGTGAACGCTTCCAGCGCCGGCCGCCCGGATCCCGACGGCGGATAGAAGACCGGCGGGAAGAAGTGATCCGGAGAGAAGACGCCGTCGAATCCGAGCTCCGCGGCCCTCGCGGCGACCGCGAGCGGCCGGGCGGGATCGGAGGTGAACACGGGGAGCGAAACCCCCAGGTTCAACCGGGCGCCTCCAAGACCAACGCGGCGGCGCCGACGACGCCCGTATGGCTGCCGAGCGCCGCCATCACGATCGGGACGTCGGGGCGCATCTCGGCGGCCTCGACGGTCGCGCGATACGCGGCACGCGCCGGATCGAGGAGCAGGTCGCCGGCTTCGGCGACGCCGCCGGCCATCACGACGATCTCGGGGTCGAGGATGTTCACCAACCCGCCGATCCCGACGCCGAGCCAGCGGCCGACCTCGGTCAGGATCGCGACGGAGACGGCGTCTCCGTCCCGTGCAGCCCCGGTGACCATGGGGCCCGTGATCCGGTCTGGTTGGCCGTCGCTTAGCTCGAGCAGGATCGTTGCGACGCCGTCCCTGACCGCCGCGCGACCCGCTCGGGTGACCGCTTGCCCGGAGGCGAACTGTTCCCAACACCCCCGGTTACCGCACCCGCAGAGCGGCCCATCGGGATCCATCACGATGTGTCCGATCTCCGCCGCGAAGCCGTGGGCGCCGCGGAACAACCTGCCGCCGCTGACGATCCCGCCACCGATGCCGGTGCCGACGCCCACCAGCAACAGATCCTCGAACCCGCGACCCGCGCCGAACACGTACTCGCCCCACGCCGCCGCCGTGTTGTCGTTGTCGGCCACGACGTCCACACCGAGCTCGGCGCTCAGATAGGCGGTGAGGGGCACTTGGCGCCACGCGAGGTTCGGGGCGAACACGAGCTCGCCGGTCCACCGATCGACCAGCCCGGCTGCCGCGATGCCGACCCCGGTCACCTCCGGCGTCATCACGGCTCGCGCCGCCTTCACCACGGTGGCGAGCGTGGCCTCCATGTCGTCGGCCGGTGTCGGCAGGGTCTCGAGCGCGAGCACCGTCCCGTCGCCGCCCACCAGCGCCGCCGCGGTCTTGGTCCCTCCGACGTCGATCCCCACCGCCTGGACCGCTGCGTTGGCCTTCGCCGTCACCCGATGTCGATCTTCTCGAACGTGGTCGGTCCGCCGTCTTCCTTGAGGTCGTCGGCGCGCACGTCCATCAACGCTTTGGCCGCCAGGAAGAACTCGCGGCCCGCGACCAGCAGATGCTCGACCACGTCGGGCTTCAACGGCTGCACGGCGGTGAGCGCCAGCCCGATCGGACAGAGCGCGACGTTGCAGACGTGGCCAGCATCCGACTTCGCCTCGGGTTCCGTCTTCGGAGCTTCGGTGGGGGGCTCGCCCCCGTGTGTGGGATGGGTCACATTCGCCTCGGTCTCGGCCATCGATCTCAGCTCCTCACTTCGACTCGTCGTCCGCCGGCCGGGGCGAACGGCCGAACAGGATCTCCAGATGGTCCCCGGCGAAGTTCGCCTCGCGGACCACCATCCGCTTGAGCGTCTGCGGGAGGATCAGGTTGCGCTTGTACGAGCCGACGCGCACGAACAACTCCTCACCGCGCCGATGGATGTCCATCTCGTCGCGCGACACGAACGGCAACCGCATCGACAGGATGTATCCGGTCCCCCGCTTGCGCACGCTGATCGGATCGTCGCGGTACAAGATGTCGGTGGCGACACGCTCGCCGTAGACCTCGTCGCCCATCTCGACAAGCAGCGGGAGCCCCACCATCTCCCGGTCGAACAGACGAGCGGTGAGGATGGGGACCGGCTCGAACGACTCGTGGACCGTCTGCAGGTGCTCTGCCTGGACGTCCTTCCACTTCCCGAAGTACGGGTCGACGACCTCCTCCGGGATGATGCGGTTCACTACGACCGCGTCCACCCGATAGCCGAACAGACCGAGGTACGTGTAGGTGCGGCGGGCCTCCGCGATCACCATCTTCTCCGGGTTCACCACCAGGCGCACGCTCGACACGTCCTCGTCGACCAGGATCTGCTTCACGGCGTCTAGGTTCCGATGCAGCCGTTCGACCGCCGCGAACACCTGATCGCCGGCGATCGGGAGGGTCGTCATGCGCGACAACATCGGCCGGAGCGTCTTCACGACGCGGCGCTCGACGGGGAAGATCCGCTCGATGTACCAGTTCATGACCTCGGGGAGCGAGAGCAGACGAAGCGTCTCGGCGGTCGGGGCACAGTCGACGACCACCATGTCGAACGCGCCGCTCTCCACGTGGGTCTTGACGTCGATGAGGCTGAAGATCTCGTCGAGTCCGGGGATCACGGTGAGCTCTTCCGCCTGGATCGCCTCGGTCCCGGCCCAGTTCATCAGCTGGATGAAATACTCCTGGATCTCCCGCCAGTTCCCCTCCAGACGTTCCTGCGCGTCGATCTGCTGTCCCCACAGATGCTCGGCGATCTCGGTCGGGAACGACCCGATCTCGGCTTCGAAGGAGTCTCCGAGCGAGTGGGCGGGGTCGGTGCTCATCACGAGCGTCCGCAGGCCGGCCCGAGCGGCCCGAACGGCGGTCGCCGCCGCCACCGTCGTCTTGCCGACGCCGCCCTTGCCGGTGAACAGGATCACACGCACGGCGTCAGCTTACGGTGGTTGGGCGCCTCTCGGGAGGGGCCCGGGACCCCCTATCCCATCTCGACGCGACGCTTGAGGCGCTCCAGCGCGTTCTCGATCACGCGTTTCGCGCCCTCGGTCCGAAGGAACCCCGGGACCAGGATGCCCAGCTCGACCCCCAACCGGTAGGTCACCTTCGTGGTGTCGTCCGTGACCTCGTTGAGCAGGTACTCCCCGCGGATGTCGCGGATCGCGCCACGGGCCTCCTTGGTCGTCCAGGACAGCCCCGTGTCCCCGGGCGCGTACACGTAGGCGAGCGTGTACGCGGCTTTGCCTAGGACCGGCACATCGACCTCGTACGCCACCTCGTAGGCGCGACCGCCTTCGCCGCGCGTCCGGACGTCGACGGTCAGCACGTCCGACCACTCCGGGTAGGACTCGTAGTCCTCGATGACCTCCATCACGTCCTCGAGGGGCGCTTCGATGACGACCGAGCCCTCTGCATGCTCCATGGCGCGGAATCCTAGCGCCTACCTGAGGTGCCGATGACGAACGCGACGACCAGGATCGAGAGGAGCAGGATCGCGACCGTCGCCCACAGGAGCGCGCGGGACGAGACCAGCGGGTCCCCGCCCTCGGCCAGACGCGCAGCCTCGAACGCCGTCAACAGATACACGCCGATCGTCGCGGCGAGGTAGACGAAGAACAGCAGCAGGACGGCGCCCGTTCGGACGCCGGAGATCCCGAGCATGACGGTGGCCAGCAGCAGCATCATGAACAAGACGCTCCTGGCCAACCCGTCCACCTCGCGACCGGGGATCATGCGATGGCCCGACCCCGGGAAGCGCAGCGAGCGCCGGAAGGCCGCCTTGGGATCCACCTTGATGTGCACGGTCTCCTGTCGCATCAGTGACGCGAACGACGCGCCGCACGTCTGACAGAAGTCCAGCTCGATGGGATTCCTGGTTCCGCAGACCGCGCACGGCCATCCGGGCCGCGCCGGCTCCGCGGTGGTCGGGCCTACGTGCCCGGTGACAGACCCTCCCTGCGGGTCGCCGGACGATGACGTCGGTCCCGGATCCGGGCGATCCGTCGCGGGCTCCGTCTCGAGCTCGAGCGACTCCTCGACCGGCTCGGGACCGGGCTCCTCACCACGATCTCGGTCGTTCCGCGATGCGACCGGTTCGAAGCACATCCCGCACCAGGCTGCGCCCTCGTAGAGCACCGCGCCGCAATTGGCGCAGCGTCCTTCGGCGTGGGTCGAGGGCGTCTCGGCCATGGCGGGAGCGTACCCCGCACCACCTGCCCGACCGATGAAGCTCGCCTAGCCTGCGGCGTCGCGCAACCACCCGGCGAGACGGGCGGCGATCGCCGGCCACGCGTGCGCGCGCTCCACCCGTGTGCGCCCCGCCGCCCCCATCCGCCGAGCGCGATCCGGATCGGCGAGCAGCTCCGAGACGGCGTCGGCGACCTGCCCGACGTCGGCGCCGTCGACGAGGAGGCCCGTCTCACCGTGGACGAGCGTCTCGCGGGCGCCGCCCGAATCGCCCACGACGATCGGACGCGCGCACGCCGACGCCTCGATGAACACGTTGCCCCAGCCCTCGACCTCCATCCCGCCCAGGCGCGTGCGACACGGCATCGCGAAGACGTCGCCCAACGCGTAGTACCGCGGCAGATCCTCCTCAGACACCTGTCCCGCGAAGATCACCGACCCGGCAGGCGCATCGGCCGCGAGCGCCCGCAGGCGTTCCTCGTACGGGCCACCGCCCACGATCACCAGCGTCGCCTGGGGCACCCGGTCACGGATCCGCGGCATCCCCTGGATCAACACGTCCTGGCCCTTGCGGGCGACCAGACGGCTGACGCATACGACGAGCGGCCGATCCTCGACCCCAAGCCGTTCGCGGAGATCGGCCGTCGGCAGGTCCGGCCGGAAGGCCTGCAGGTCGGCCCCCGGGTACAGGATCGAGACCGGAACCCGGCGCGGCACGGCCGTCCGCACGGTGCGGGCGATGAACTCGCTGCACATGACCGGGACGCGGGAGGCCGACGAGGTCATGTAGCGGATCGATGCGTGCGCGCCGGGCACGACCGACAACCAATAGTCGAACCCGTGGGCCGCCACCAGGTACGGCGTACCCCTCCGGGCGAGCCGCGGACCGAGGAGGGCCAGCGGGAACGCGTCGCCGAAGAGCACCACCTCTACGCCGTGGGCGGCAACCACTTCATCCAAGCGAGCCGCGAACGCGGGGGTCGGCCAGATGAACCCCGTCGGCTCGCGCACGACGCGGTACGGGGCAGCCGCGTCGAACGACTCGGCACCCTCCCACGTCGGTGCAAGGACCGACACCCGCTCGGGCGGAAGCTCTCTCCACAGCGCCTCGAGCGTCCGTTGGATCCCGCCGACGCGCGGAGGATAGTCGTTCGTCACCAGGAGGGTCCTGGGGGTCGTCGTGGCTTCCATCGCTGGGATGATGCTCCCAGGACCATGGAGACCGCGACGGCCGAGCCGTGGGAGCTGGTGGAGGCGCTCGATGACGGGCGCGGCTTCGTCGACCGGTCGGAGGACCGCGCCGTCGTCGTCCGCGGCACGGACGCCCGCGGGTGGCTCGGCGATCTGGTGACGGCGGACATCGCGTCGCTCGTGCCGGGATCGTCCCGCCGGTCGCTGCTGCTCACCCCGACGGGCAGGATCCGCGCCGACATGTGGATCACCCAGATCGAGGACGACGCGTTCCTCCTCTTGCAGGCGCGCGATCAGCCGGAACCCGTCGACGACGTGCTGCGTCCCTACGTCCTCTCGTCGGCCGTCCGGTTGGAGCCCGCGTCCGACGAACGCTCCGTCCTTCTGTTCCCTGCGCGGGAGGAGATCGTCACCGCGCGGGAAGACGATCGCTCGGTGCTCAGTCGGCTATCGCCCGGGAGTGGATCGATCCTCGTCGACGAGCGGGCCTTCGAGATCTGGCGTGTCGGCCGGGGGGACCCACGCATGGGGATCGACTTCGAAGCGGGTGCCCTGCCCGCCGAAGCCGGGCTGGAGCGACTGATCGACGTGACGAAAGGTTGCTTCTTGGGGCAGGAGTCCGTCGCCAAGGTGCGGAACCTGGGCCACCCGCCCACGGTGCTCCGTCACCTGCGATGCGACACGCGCGTGATCGCCGGGACATCGGTATCCGCTGCCGACAGGGAGTCGGCCGGCACGGAGGTTGGACGGGTCACGAGCGCCGCGCCCGGTAGGGACGGCGGGACCGTGGTGATCGCCCGCGTCGAGTTCCGGGCCGCCGGCGTCGCCCTCGAGGCGTCGGACTCGTCGCCCCTTTTCCCCGTCCGGGACTAGCCCGTTCGGGTCATTTCCTGTCAGTCGACCGGGGGTTCTGACATCAACTGCGTTCGACCCCTTCCGGAGAGAACCCCCGCTCTGTTATGAATCGGGTCGCACCTGAGCCCATCGGTTCGGTGGGAGGGGAAGGGGGGTCTGTTGAGGATCGAGCGGTTCCCGGACATCGACCTGGATACGCTACCGATGAACCCTTCCCCACCGGACCACTGGCAAGATCGAGCTGCCTGTTTCGGCATCGACCCGGACCTGTTCTTCCCCGTATCGGAGGATGAGGCGGGCCCGGCACTTGCGTTCTGCGGCGGCTGCCGCATCCGCGAGGAATGCCTGGCGTGGGCGCTCAAGAACGGCGAGCGCTACGGCGTGTGGGGTGGCCTCACCGAGCAACAGCGCCGACGGGTGCAGCGCCAGGTCGCCTGACCCGAACCCCCCGACGGCCGGGCTCCGGGACGACGGGCACCTAGACTGAGCCCGTCCATGCCTGTCGACACCGCCACCATCCGCGTCGTCGCTCCGCTGCGCATCAGCTTCGTGGGCGGCGGAACCGACTTCCCGCACTACTTCCAGGAACACGGCGGGGCCGTGCTCTCGGCGACGATCGACCACCACGTGCGGATCACGATCGTGCCGCGCGACGACCGGCAGGTGATCGTTCGCTCGCTCGACCTCGGGCGCCTCGTCGAATACCACTTGGACGCCGGCCCCGGTGTACGACGGGGTGATGGACCTGGCCAAGGCCGCGATCCACCGGATCGGCGTCCCTGGAGGGATCGAGGTCGATATCGACTCCGACGCGCCGGCCGGAAGCGGCCTCGGGGGATCTTCCGCGCTCGTCACAGGCATGGTCGCCGGCCTCGCGATGCTCGGTGACCGCGCCCTCGACGCGCACGAGCTCGCCCGGGTGTCGTACTCGATCGAACGCGACGATCTGGGGATCAGCGGAGGATGGCAGGACCAATACGCCGCGGCGTTCGGCGGGTTCAACCTCTTCGAGTTCTCGAGCTTCGGCGTGCAGGTCTCGCCGATCCGCGCGACCGACGAGACGCTCGCCCGCCTCCAAGCGCGGCTGATGCTCTGCTACACGGGGTTCGTTCGCCGGAACGTGGGGTTGATCGACACCCAGATCGACCTGTATCGCGAAGGACGTGAAGACACGATCCTGGGGATGAAACAGCTGCAGGAGATCGCGTACGCGATGCGGGGTGTCGTGGAGGAGGGCGACGTCGACGAGCTCGGCGCCATGCTCCACGACGCGTTCGTCGCGAAGCGGCGGATGAATCCCCACATCGCCGAGCACACCCCGATCGAGGCGATGCTGTCGGTGGCGCAGGCGGCCGGGGCGAACGGCGGCAAGATCTGCGGCGCGGGTGGCGGTGGCTATCTCTTGCTGTACTGCCGTCCCTCGGCACAGCCGGCCGTCCGGGGGGAGCTCGAGCGTCTCGGCGCGCAGTTCGCCCCGTTCGCGTTCCGCGCCGAGGGTGTCCGCGCGTTCCGCGGCGACGAGGTGTGGGCGCCGACCCCAGACCCATACGGCGAACCGACCGAGGAGCCCAGCTGACGATGGACGTCGAGGGGACGACCGAAGAGGCGCGCCGTTACCTCCGCGCCACCGCGGACACCGTCCGAGGCGTCGAGGAGGAGTGCCTGGACGACGTCGTGTCGGCCGCCACGCTCCTCGTCACCTCGCTGCGGAGCGGGGGCAAGCTCCTCATCTGCGGCAACGGAGGTAGCGCGGCCGACGCCCAGCACCTCGCAACGGAGTTCGTCAGCACGTTCACGATCGACAACCTCCGCCCATCGATCCCGGCGATCGCGCTCACCACCGACACGTCGCTCCTCACCGCCATCGCGAACGACTTCGGCGCCGGGGGCGTGTTCGAGCGTCAGGTGGAGGCGCTCGGCCGAGAGGGCGACGTGCTGATCGCCATCTCGACGAGCGGCAACTCCGGGAACGTGATCCGCGCCGCGGAACGCGCCCGAGCGCAAGGACTCCGGGTGGTCGCGCTGACGGGCGCCTCTGGAGGCGATCTCGCGGGACTGGCCGACGCGGCCGTCCGCGTCCCCAGCACCGTCACGGCGCACATCCAGGAATGTCACCTGGCGGTGGAACAGCTCCTGGCCTCGGTCGTCGAAGAGGCGCTGTACCCTCGTTCCGAACGAGCGCCCGGAACCACCGGATAAGCAACTGTCTGAGACGGGAGGTCGAGCGATGGCGAAGTCGAAGGACCGTGGGGCCGGCACCGGCGGCAGGGACCAGAAGAAGAAGCCGCAGAAGACCATCAAGGAGAAGCGGGCGGCGAAGAAGACCAAGGGTTCGTCCGGCAGCTGATCCATCCGGACGACCCTCGATCGGCACGCGCTTCAGGGCACATGCCCTGTGGTGGACGGTGTTTCGTCGAAACGAAATACTCACTCCGCAGTAGCGAGAAATACCGTCACACGGCCATGACCCGCCTTTCGGCGGAGTCCACGATTTCCCCTGGATGGACCACAGAGGACGAACGTGGCGCCGAGTCGTGGCCAGGCTCGCGATCGGAGGGCTCGCAGGAGCCTTCTTGATGCTGGTCGCATTCGCGCCGGGGGCCATGGCGGCGCCCGTCTCGCACTTCAACATCAACAGCGTCGCGTTGACGGAAGGCGACGCGGGGACGACGAACCTGACGTTCACCATCAGCTACACCGGGACCAAGAACAACATCTCGGTCGACTGGGCCACGGCGAACGGTACCGCCACGGCCGGCGCCGACTACGTCGCATCGTCGGGCACCGCCACGTTCACGATCGCCGGCCCGACGGGTCAGACCATCAACATCCCCGTCAACGGCGACCTCCTCGACGAGGCGAACGAGACGTTCACCGTCAACCTCAGCAATCCCACGCCGGCCGCGACCGCCGACATCACGACCCCCACGGGTACCGGGACGATCAACGACAACGACCCCACGCCCTCGCTCGTCATCAACGACGTGTCCCAACCCGAGGGCAACGTCGGGACGACCAACGCGAACTTCGCCGTCACGCTCTCCGCCCCGAGCGGCCGCAACGTGACCGTGAACTACGCCACCGCCAACGGGACCGCCGTCCAGCCCGGCGACTACACGACGACCTCCGGGACGCTCACGTTCACGCCCGGCCAGGTCGTGAAGACGGTGCCGGTGCCGACCGTCGGAGACGTCACCGACGAGCCCGACGAGACGTACGTCGTGAACCTGTCTGGGGCGACGAACGCGACGATCGCCGACAACCAGGGCGCGGGGACGATCATCAACGACGACACGCCTCCGTCACTCACCATCAACGACGTGTCCCTCGTGGAGGGCAACGCGGGAACAGCCAACTTGACGTTCACCGCGACGCTCTCGGCGGCGAGCGGCAAGGTCGTCACCGTCGCCTACGCGACGGCGGACGGCACCGCCACGGCGCCTGCCGACTACACGGCGTCCGCCGGGACACTCACGTTCAACCCGGGGGTCCTCACCCGGACGTTCACGGTTCCCGTCGTCGGCGACACAAGGGACGAGTTCGACGAGACGTTCGTCGCGAACCTCTCGAGCCCGGTGAACGCCACGATCGCCGACAACCAGGGTGTCGGGACGATCGTGGACAACGACCCGACGCCGGGCCTCGTGATCAACAACGTGACCGTCACGGAGGTCGATGCGGGTTCGGTTACCGCCACGTTCACCGCGACGTTGTCGGCCGCGAGCAACAAGGTCGTTACCGTGGACTACGCGACGAGCGACGTCACCGCCACCGCGCCCACCGACTACACCGCGGCGTCTGGAACGCTCACGTTCTCGCCGGGGGTGACGACGCAAACCGTTCCCATCGCCGTGCAGGGCGATCTGCTGAACGAGGCAAGCGAGACGTATCGGGTGACCCTCTCGAACCCCGGGAACGCGACGATCACCACGGGCATCGGGACCGGCACCATCTCCGACAACGATCCCCTGCCCTCCATCGTCATCAACGACGTCTCGCAGACGGAAGGGAACGCCGGCACGACGAACGCGGACTTCACGGTCTCGCTCTCCGCCCCGAGCGGCCGCAACGTCACCGTGAACTACGCCACCGCCAACTCGACCGCTCTCCAGCCAGGCGACTACACGACAACCTCCGGGACGCTCACGTTCACCCCGGGACAGGTGACGAAGACGGTGTCGGTCCCGGTCGTGGGAGACGTGCTGGACGAGATCGACGAGACGTTCTTCGTGAACCTCTCGGTTCCGACGAACGCGACGATCGCCGACAGCCAAGGGATCGGGACGATCGTGGACGACGATCCACCGCCGTCCCTCACGATCAACGACGTCTCGCTCGCCGAGGGCAACGCCGGGACGGCCAACATGACGTTCACAGCGACCCTGTCGGCGGTGAGCAGCAAGATCGTCACCGTGGCCTACGCCACGGCGGACGGCACCGCCACGTCCCCGGCGGACTACACCGTCTCCGCCGGCACGCTCACGTTCAACCCAGGGGTCGTGACGCGGACCTTCACGGTCCCGGTCGTGGGCGACGTCCTGGACGAGTTCGACGAGACGTTCGTCGCGAACCTCTCGAGCCCGGTGAACGCAACGATCGCCGACAACCAGGGGGTCGGGACGATCGTGGACAACGACCCGACGCCGAGCGTCGCCATCAACAACGTGACCGTGACCGAGGTCGATGCCGGGTCGGTGACGGCCACGTTCACGGCGACCCTGTCCGCGGTGAGCGGCAGGACCGTCACCGTGGACTACGCGACGAGCGACGTCACCGCCACCGCGCCCGCCGACTACACCGCGGCGTCCGGGACGCTGACGTTCGCTCCGGGCGTGACGACGCGAACCATCCCCATCGCGGTGCAGGGCGACCTGAGCGACGAAGCGAACGAGACCTACCGGGTCACGCTGTCGAACCCCACGAACGTGACGATCGCCACCGCGATCGGCACCGGCACGATCACGGACAACGACCCGCCGCCGTCGATCGTCATCAACGACGTGTCGGTCGCCGAGGGCGACGCCGGGACGACGAACATGAACTTCGATGTGTCGCTGTCGGTCCCGAGCGGCCTGACCGTGACCGTCAATTACGCGACCGCCAACTCGACCGCCGTCCAGCCCGGCGACTACACGACGACCTCCGGCACGCTCACGTTCACCCCCGGGCAGGGGACGAAGACGATCTCCGTTCCGGTCGTCGGCGACACTACCGACGAAGTGGACGAGACGTTCTTCGTCAACCTGTCGGGAGCTACGAACGCCTCGATCGCCGACGCTCAGGGCGTGGGGACGATCGTCGACGACGATCCCCTGCCTTCGCTCACGATCAACGACGTTTCGCTCACGGAGGGCGATGCGGGGACGGCCAACATGACGTTCACCGCCACCTTGTCGGCGGCGAGCGCCAAGACGGTGACGGTCGACTACGCCACGGCGGACGGCACCGCGACCGCTCCGGGCGACTACGGGCTATCGGTGGGCACGCTCACGTTCAACCCGGGTGTGGTCACCCGGACGTTCACGGTTCCCGTCGTCGGGGACACGACCGACGAGTTCGACGAGACGTTCCTCGCGAACCTCTCGAACCCCGCGAACGCCACCATCGCCGACAACCAGGGTGTGGGGACGATCGTGGACAACGACGCCGCGCCGACGGTCGGCATCAACAACGTCTCGACCCCGGAGGGTGACGTGGGCACCACGACCGCGACGTTCACCGTTTCGCTCTCCGCCGCCTCCGGCAAGCCGATAACGGTGGACTACGCGAGCGCCGACGGCACCGCCGTCGCGCCCGGCGACTACACGGGTGTGTCGGGCACCCTGTCGTTCGCGCCCGGCCAGGTGTCCAAGACCGTCGCGGTCGACCTCCAGGGCGACGTCCTGGACGAGTTCAACGAGACGCTCACCGTCCAGCTCTCGAACCTCACGAACGTGGCGCCCGGATCCGTCACCGGCACCGGGACGATCGTCGACGACGACCCCACGGCCACGGTGTCGATCGGCGGCGCCTCCGTGACGGAGGGCGACTCCGGCACGACGACGGTCGCCCTGACCGTCTCGCTCTCAGCCGCCTCCGGCAAGCCGATCACGGTGGACTACGCGAGCGCCGACGGCACCGCCGTCGCGCCCGGCGACTACGCGGGTGTGTCGGGCACCTTATCGTTCGCGCCCGGACAGACATCGAAGTCGATCGACGTCGACATCGCAGGTGACACGACCTACGAGAACGACGAGACGCTCACGGTGGCGCTGTCGAACCCCGTGAACGTGGTGCTCGGTTCGACGCCGGCCACCGTCAGCGTGACCAACGACGATCCCATGCCGCAGGTATCGATCGACGACCGGAGCGTGACGGAGGGCGATGCCGGCACCACGACCGCGACCTTCACGGTCTCGCTCTCCAACCCGTCCGCCTTCCCGATCACCGTCGACGCGTCGACATCCGATCAGACCGCCACCTCCCCCGCGGACTACGGTGCCGTCTCGACCACCGTGAGCTTCGCGCCGGGCCAGGTCTCCAAAACCGTCGACGTGCTCGTCCACGGCGATGCCTTGGACGAGTTCGACGAGACCTACTCGGTCGATCTCTCGAACCCGTCGGGAGCGTCCATCGCCGACGGAACCGGCATCGGGACGATCGTGGACGACGACGCGTCGCCGGTCGTCACGATCGACGACCGATCGGTGACCGAAGGCGACGCCGGTGTCACGACGGCGACCTTCACCGTGTCGCTCTCCGCTCCGTCGGGCAAGCCCATCAGCGTGGACTACGCGACCGCCGACGGGACCGCGACGGCCCCCGGCGACTACGCGGGCGCGTCGGGCACCCTGTCGTTCGCGCCCGGCCAGACGACCAAGACCGTGGACGTCGCCGTGCAGGGAGACCTGCTGAACGAGTTCGATGAGACGTTCGCGGTGAACCTGTCCAACCTGTCGAACGTGGGACCCGGCGTCCTGAGCGGAACCGGCACCATCGTCGACGACGATCCGACGCCCACCGTCTCGGTCGGCGATGTCTCGGTGCCGGAGGGAGACGCCGGGACGGCGAACGCCACCTTCACGGTCTCGATCTCCGCTCCGTCGGGCAAGCCCATAAGCGTGGACTACGCCACCGCCGACGGGACCGCGACGGCCCCCGGCGACTACGCGGGCGCCTCGGGCACCCTGTCGTTCGCGCCCGGCCAGACGACCAAGACCGTGGACGTCGCCGTCTCAGGCGACACGACCTATGAGAACGATGAGACGTTCGGGTTCTCCCTGTCGAACCTCGTGAATGTGGCGCCGGGCGCCGTGAGCGCGACCGGCACGATCAGCAACGACGACGCGCTGCCGCAAGCCTCCATCAGCGATCGCAGCGTGGCGGAGGGCGACGCCGGAACCACCGCAGCGACCTTCACGGTTTCCCTGACGAACCCGTCGGCCTTCCCGATCTCCGTCGACGTCTCGACGTCCGATCAGACCGCCACCGCACCCGGAGACTACGCCCCCCTATCGACCACGTTGACTTTCGCTCCCGGCCAGGTCTCTAAGACCGTGGACGTGCTCGTCCAGGGCGACACCGTTCACGAGCTGGACGAGACCTACGCGGTCGACCTCTCCAACCCGACGGGAGCGGGGCTTGCGGACGCCCACGGCGTGGGGACGATCGTGGACGACGACGCCGCGCCGGTCCTGGACGTCGGCAACGCGACGGTGACCGAGGGCAACGCCGGCGACGTCACGGCTTCGTTCCCGGTGACCCTTACGGGAGCGACGCAGGTCCCCGTGACGGTCGACGTGGCGACGGCCGACGGCACCGCGGCGGCGCCGGGCGACTACGCGGCCCTCGCGACCTCGTTGACGTTCAGCCCCGGCCAGACCACGAAGACCGTCGACGTGGCCGTCCACGGCGACACCACGTTCGAGCTCGATGAGACGTTCTCGCTGCACCTGTCGAACCCCGCAGGCGCGACGATCGGCGTCGATCCCGGCCTCGGGACGATCGTGAACGACGACGCCACGCCCGGTCTTTCGGTCACCGACGTCTCGCTCCCCGAGGGCAACACCGGCGACTCCATCGCGACGTTCACCGTGGCGCTCGGCGCACCGAGCGCGTTCCCGATCTCCGTCGACGTCGCAACCGCCGACGGCACGGCGACCCAGCCGTCGGACTACGACCCGGTCGGGGCGACCACCCTCACCTTCGCCCCCGGCGAGACCGCGAAGACCGTCGACGTGACCATCCACGGCGACATCACGGTGGAGCCGGACGAGACCTTCGCGGTGCAGCTCTCCAACCCGGTCGGGGCGAGCATCGCGGACGGCGTCGGGAACGGCACGATCGTCGACGACGACGCCGTGCCGGCTCCGCCGTCCGACGAGCCTATCGCCTCGATCGGTGACGCCTCCGTCCTCGAAGGCGGTCCGGGCACCACGACGACGCTGTCGTTCCCCGTGAGCCTGTCGAAGGTTTCGGACGCTGCCGTGACCGTGGTCTATCGGACCTCCGATCGATCCGCGACCGCGGGGAGCGACTACGTGGAGGCCGTCGGAAGCGTTCGGATCCCAGCGGGCGACACCACCGCGAGCGTTCCCGTCACCGTGGTCGGCGACGCGCAGATCGAGCCCGACGAGACGCTCGCGCTCGAGATCACCAACGTCTTCGGCGGCACCGGCGGCTCCGCCGGTACCGGCACGATCGTGAACGACGACCGGGAGATCACGCACCTCATCCTTCGCGCCAAGGGACGGCACCACCACGTCGTGTCCCGCGGCCGGATGCTCCACGCGGAGCCGGGGATGCGCGTGGCGGTCGTATTGCTCCGCAAGACGGGCAACGGGTTCGTCCCGGTCGCACGGACCACCGTGCGCGTGCACGTCCGAGGTCGGGGCGGCGTGCGGACGGGCATCTTCACGACGCGCTTCGCGCACCAGCGCTTCGGCCGGTACGTGGTGCGGGCGATCTTCCGCGGCGACGCCACCCACATGCCCAGCCACGCGCGCGCCCGCGTCCGTCTCTGAGTCCCAGCGTGTCGTTGCCTCCCGCCACGATGTCGGAGGATGCTTGACGCTCGAACACCTGTTCGATATGGTCGCGTCTCCGCACGGCCCCACCGGACGGAGGAAGTCGTGCTCGCCGCGCCGATCCAGACCACGCTCGACCTGGGCATCCCGCTCCATCAGGTCACGTTCTGCGTGGTGGACCTCGAGACCACGGGAGGCTCCCCCACCGACTGCCGGATCACCGAGGTCGGAGCGGTCAAGTACCTCGGCGGCGAGCGCATCGGATCGTTCCAGGCGCTGGTCAACCCCGAGATCCCGATCCCGCCGTTCATCACGCACCTGACCGGCATCGACGACCGATCGGTCGCCGCCGAGCCGCCGATCGAGGAGATCTTGCCGGCGTTCCTCGAGTTCTGTCGCGGCGCGGTCTTCGTCGCGCACAACGCTCGGTTCGACTTCTCGTTCCTGAACACGAACCTCATCCGGCTCGACTACGACCGTTTGCCCGGCCCGGCCGTCTGCACGGCGAGGCTGGCCCGGCGCGTGGTCTGGCCCGACGTCCCCAACGTCCGGCTGCAGACGCTCGCCCGGTACTTCCGCACCCGCACCGTGCCCAACCACCGGGCGTTCGCCGACGCCGAGGCGTGCGCCGAGGTCCTGCACGGCCTCCTCGACCTCGGCGGGCGGCTCGGCATCCTGACGCTCGGCGACCTCCACGAGGCCATCCGCGCCCGTGGCCGGCCTCACTTCGGCAAGATCCGCATGGCGGATCACCTGCCGAACGCCCCCGGGGTCTACCTGTTCCGCGGCCGCGACGGCCGCGTGCTGTACGTCGGCAAGTCGAAAGACCTCCGGGTCCGCGTGAAGTCGTACTTCTACGGCGACGAACGCAAGAAGATCGACGACCTCCTCGCCGAGACGACGTCGATCGACAGCGAGACGTGCGGATCCGAGCTGGAGGCGCTCGTGGTCGAGGCCCGGCTGATCCGTCGCCACGAGCCGAAGTACAACCGGCGGGGCAAGACCTGGCGGCGCTACGCGTACCTCAAGGTCGATCCGGCAGAAGCGTTCCCGCGGGTGAAGATCGTACGCGCGGCTCCGCCCGGAGACGGGTGCGCCTACCTCGGGCCGTTCGGCTCCTCCTCGGCCGCCCGCCTGGCCAAGGAGGCCCTCGAGGAGGTCTTACCTATCCGTCGGTGCACCACGGCCATGGGGGCACGGACGCGGTTCGCGCCGTGCGCGTTGGCCGACATGGGCAGGTGCGTCGCACCGTGCGACGGCCGCGTCGATCCCGAGCGCTACGGAGAGCTCGTCCGGAGGCTCGTCTCCTCCCTGACCTCCCCGGGCGGGCTCCTCGGAGCGCTCGAGCGACGCATGGCCCACCTCGCCGACCAAGAGCGGTACGAAGAGGCCGGGCTGGTCCGCGATCGGCTCCGGGCGCTGGCGGACGCCCTGGCTCGCGAACGGATCGACGCGTGGCTCGTCGGCGCAGGACCCCTCACGGTGCGGGACGGCGCCGGGGCGACGATCCGCTTCGTCGAGGGCTCGTTGGTCAGCGGCGACGTGGCCGAGCCGCTCCCGGTGCCGTGCTCGCGCGAGCGGGCCGACGAGCTGGCGGCGGTGCGAGGCTGGTTCCGGGCGAACCACCCCCGCGTCGAGGCGTGTGGCCGGCCGCTCGCCGAGCCGGTGGACGGCGGTGCGGCGATCGCCCGCATCCAGGCGCGGGTCCGGGAGGCCGGGGAGGCCCGGACGTAGACTCGATCGCGACAGGAGGGGGTTCGTGAGCACCTCGTCGCACGCCAAGTTCCGCAACGTGATCGACCACGTGACTCGCGCACGCCCCGATCTCCCGGACCCAGAAGGCGCGCTCACCGCGGGACACGTCTTGATCGACGGCCGAGTCGTCACCAACCCGCGTTCACAGGTCCGAGCGGACGCATCGGTCGTGGTCAGGCCGCCGCGAGCGCTCCGGGGAGAGGACAAGCTGCGTGCGGCGCTCGACGCGTTCGCGATCGACGTGACGGATCGGGAGTGCGTGGACCTCGGCGCGTCCGCGGGTGGGTTCACCAAGGTGCTCCTGGAGCACGGCGCCCGCCGGGTGTTCGCGGTCGACGCGGGTCACGGCCAGCTGCGCGGTGATCTCCGCAACCACAGCCGGGTCGTGAACCTCGAGCGCACGAACCTGGCAGACCTCTCCGCCATCCCTCGATGCGCGCCCATCGGCGCCGTGACGATGGATCTGTCCTACCTGTCCGTCGCCGACGCCGTGCCGCAGATCGAGACCCTCCCGTTCGCTCCCGACGCCGACCTGATCGCGCTCGTGAAGCCCATGTTCGAGCTCGGTCTCGACTCGCCTCCCGAGGACGACCCCACGCTCCGCCGTGCCCTGGACCTGGCGGTCGCCGGCGTGGAGCGACTCCTCTGGCGTGTCGTCGGAACGATGGCGTCGCCCGTGACCGGGTCGAAGGGCGCGCGGGAATGGCTCCTGCACGCACGCCGCTCTGAGAGCGACGAACCGTCCGGGAGAAGCGCACACACACGCGCCGGATAGACTGGGACGCATGGAACGCGCGGTCATCCTGGAGGGCGCGCGAACGCCGGTCGGCAAGTTCCTGGGGTCCTTCGCCGACGTTCCGGCGGTCGAGCTGGGCACGTTCGCGGCGCGAGAGGCGATGCGCCGTGCGAACGTCGAGCCCGGAGGCATCGACCAGACGATCTACGGGCACGCCCGGCAGGCCGGCAACGGGCCGAACACGGGCCGGCAGGTGAGCGTCAAGGCGGGCGTGCCGGTCGAGGTCAGCGCGTACAACGTCAACATCGCCTGCGGCTCCGGCATGAAGGCCGTGCAACTGGGCGCCCAACAGGTGGCACTCGGCGACTCCGAGGTCGTCCTGGCCGGGGGCATGGAGAACATGTCGCGCGTACCGTTCCTGTTGCCCCAGATGCGCACGGGCTACCGGCTGGGCAACGCCGACGTGGTCGACGCGATGTATCGCGACGGGCTGCTCGATCCCCTGAGCGGACTGATCATGGGTGAGACGGCCGAGAACCTGGTCGACATCTACGACATCAGCCGCTTGGAGCAGGACGAGTTCGCGCTGGAGTCGCAGCAGAAGGCCCGCGACGGCGCCGAGCGACGGGCAGCGGAGATCGTGCCCGTCGAAGCGCCCGGTCCGAAGGGCTCGACGTCGACCGTCACGCAGGACGAGCACCCCCGGCCCGACACCACCGCGGAGGGTCTCGCGCGCCTCGAACCCGTCTTCCGCGAGGGCGGGAGCGTCACGGCCGGCAACTCCGCCGGCATCACGGACGGCGCCGCCGCCCTGGTGCTGATGTCGGAGTCCCGCGCCAGGAGCGAGGGTCGCGAGCCGCTCGCGCGGATCCTCGGCATCTCGTGGGCCGGCGTGCCGCCCGAGATCATGGGCATCGGGCCGGTCCCGGCGACGAAGAAGGTCCTGGAACGCACGGGCCTCTCGCTCGCCGACATCGACCTGATCGAGATCAACGAGGCGTTCGCCGCGCAGGTGATCGCCTGCGAGCGCGAGCTGAAGTTCGATCGCGACGTGCTCAACGTGAACGGCGGGGGCATCTCGATCGGCCATCCGATCGGCATGAGCGGCGCCCGCATCATCCTGTCCCTGGCCTACGAGATGCGCGCTCGCGGGGCGGCGCTCGGCCTGGCGACGCTCTGTATCTCGGGCGGCCAAGGCCTCGCCGTCGTCCTCGAACGCTCCTGAAGGGAGATCCACCGACATGAGCGTGCATGCCGTCGTCCTGATCCAGTGCGAGATCGACGGGATCCCCGAGGCCGCCCAGGCGATCGCGGACATCGACGGCGTCTCGGAGGTCTATTCCGTCGCCGGCGAGTTCGACCTGGTCGCGATCGTGCGGGTGAGCCAGCACGACGATCTCGCGACCGTCATCCCCGGAGGGATCGCCAAGGTCGACGGTGTCGACCGCACCGAGACCCTCATCGCGTTCCAGGTCTACTCCAAGCACGATCTGGAGCGGCTCTTCTCGATCGGGTTCGAGGAAGGCTAGTCTGCGTCAGACCAGCTGCCCCAGCGCCCACTCGACGGCGACGGGGAGCGACGTGCGCCCCCACTCGTCGAGCTCGCCCGGATAGCGCGGCCGGTACTTCTCCACCAGCAGGCGGCGGGCCAGCTCGTCCTCGTCGGATCGGGTGATCATCCGCGCCCGCGCCGCGCGGGTCTCCGCGCCGAGCCGGACCGTCACATCCGCGTTCACGCGCAGGTTCTTCACCCAGTCACTGCTATCGCGGCCGCCGGAGAGCAGGTAGAGGGTGCCGTCGTGCAGGGCGAACCAGATCTCGATCTCATGGGCGTCGCCGCTCATGCGGCCGACGGTGGTCAGGTAGCAGTAGTCGAGGTCGCCGAGATCGTCGGTGCGATCGGGCGTCAGCGAACCGCCCAGACGATCAGCGCCACGACGATCACGATCGCGGCGACGAGCATCACGATGTCGCCCTTCTTGATCTTCCCCGGTTGCATCGCGTTGAAGCCCATGCGAACCGTCAGACCCGGTAGTAGTCGCGGAACTTGTCCGGCGAGAGCCAGTAGATGTGCTGACGAACCGTCGATGCGAACGTCCGGGCCTCGGAACCATCGGCACACGCGCGCTCCATCACGACGGCGCCCGCCGGGTCCTCGATCGCCACGCGCCAGCCGCCCTGCGCCTCGGCGATCCGGACGCGGTAGCCGTTCTCGCCGTCGCCCGTCACGCTCCTACCCTCGGCGCACGAGCGGCATGTCGAGGCGCTCCATGTGCTCTATGAGCGGCGCGACCACCGTGTCGATGTGCAGTCGGAACTCCGGATGTAGGTCGGCGATCACCTGCAGCGCCATCTCGAGCTCCGTGCCCGCGGCCTCGGCTCGCTGGAGCGCGTCCACCAACGTCGCCGCGTAGTCCGCGTTGAACGGCTCGCCGTCCCAGGGACACTCCCCGCCGGAGGCGATCACCTGCTCGACCATGAAGTCACGGCCGTCGCGCTTGCACGTCGCTCTGATCTTCACGCGCTCTCCTTCTCGGTGACGAGCTCGAGGACCCGGTCCGCCAGCTCGAACGGATCGACGGGCCGGACGAACCATGCATCTGCGCCCGACCATCGGGCGAGCCACACATCATGCTTGCGCTCCAACAGGATCACGATGACGCCCGTGAACGGGACCGCGTCGTCACGGAGGGCTTTCGCCAGCGCGAACGCACCCGCGCGGCTCGCGATCTCGTCGGCAACCACGATCTCCGGCCGGTCGCGGAGCGCGGCTCGGATCCCCAGCTCACCGTTCTTGGCGGCCCGGAACCGCAGCGGCGAACCGACGCGGCGTTCGATGCTGCGCACCGCGAGCGCCATCAGGTCGCGCGAGGCGGGATCGGGCGAGACGAGCAGGACGTCCACGGCGGCATCGTACTACGCACCCTTTCCCGCCTTGGCGAGACCGCCTGCGGTGGACTACCCTCCGCGGGTCGAACGCCGCTTCGATGCACCGATCCGGTTGCGACGACGGCCGATCCGAGGGAGAGCCTGTGGAGAGCAACGCCAAGGCCGCGATCGCCGAAGGGATCGGAACGTTCGCTCTGATCTTCTTCGGAGCGGGCTCCGTCGTCCTCTATCTCAACGGACAGCTCGACCTGGTCGGGGTGGCCCTGGCGACCGGCCTCGTGATCGCGATCATGGTCTCCCAGATGGCGCATCTATCCGGCGGGGTGTTCAATCCGGCGATCCAGATCGCCCTGTGGGTGACGGGCAAGGTGCCGTCCGGTCGAACCGTGATGTACCTCGGGGCGCAGCTGGTCGGCGCCGTCGCTGCCGCCCTGCTCCTGAAGTTCCTGCTTCCCGCGCAGGCGTTCGACGCCGCCCTCGGAGGCGTCCCGACGCTCGGCGACGGGATCTCTTCGGGCAAGGGCATCCTGCTCGAGGCGGTGGGGACGTTCTTCCTGGTCTGGGCGGTGTTCGCGACGATCGTCGACGACCGTGGTCCGTTCGACAAGACGGCCGGGCTCACCATCGGCCTCACCATCACGTTCGGCATCCTGGCGATGGGCCCATGGACGGGCGGCGCGTTCAACCCCGCTCGGTGGTTCGGTCCGGCGCTCGCATCGGGACACTGGGACGACTGGTATGTGTGGATCGTCGGTCCGATCGCCGGCGGCGTGCTCGCCGGCGTGGCGTACTGGTTCCTGTTCCTCAAGGACAGGGAACCCGCCACTCCCTGACACACCCGTGTTCGGCGAACGCAGGCGGTAGCCTGGGTCGGCGATGAGCAGCGACATCTACCTCGACGCGGCGTCGGCCACTCCCCTCCTCCCGGCGGCTCGCGATGCGATGGTGGCCGCCCTCGATGCGTTCGGCGACCCCCTGAACATCCACGGCCCCGGACGACAGGCACGACACCTGATCGACGACGCGCGCAGCGTGGTGGCCGAAGCGATCCACGCGCAGCCCGACGAGCTCGTCTTCACGTCCGGCGGCACCGAGTCGGTCGCGCTCGCGGTCTGGGGCGGCGTGCGCGCCATCCGCGAACTGGGCACGCGCGTCGTGATCGGCGCCGCGGAGCATCCCGCCGTCGGGGGGGTGTGCCACGTGCTCGAGAGCGACGGCTTCGAGGTCGTGATGGTCCCGGTTGACACCGACGGTCGTCTGGATATGGATCGCTACGCCGCCGAGGTTCGAACGCCCGGCACCCTGCTCGCGAGCGTCCAACATGCGAACCACGAGCTGGGAACGCTTCAGCAGGTGGCCGAGGCCGCCCGCCTGGCTCGGGAGTCGCACGTCCGCTTCCACACCGACGCCTGCCAGACGGTGGGGCGTCTCCCCGTGGACGTCGAGGCGTTGGAGGTCGACCTACTGTCGCTCTCGGCCCACAAGTTCGGCGGGCCCCCCGGCGCCGGGGCACTGTACGTGCGACGCGGGGTGGGCGTGACCGCGTACCCGTGCGGCGACGACCGCGAGCGCAAGCGGCGATCCGGAATGGAGAACACGCCGGGGATCGCCGGCATGGCGGCGGCCCTCACGGCGTCCCTGGCCGACATGGCGGACCGGGCCGCCCGCGACTGGACGCTCACCGGCCGGCTCCGCGAGCGGATCGCGACCGACGTCCACGGCGCGCGCGTCCACGGACACCCGACGCATCGCGCGCCGCACCTCGTGTGCTTCAGCGTCGAGGGCCTCGACCCCGCGACGCTGATGATGGCCTTGGACGATCGCGGCATCCGCCTGGCGGCGGGCTCGCTCTGCTCGGGGCAGCCCGACGACCCGTCCCCGGTCCTCGAGCAGATCGGCTTCCCGAACACGTCCGGCTTCCGGGTGAGCCTGGGCCCCACGACGACGGAGGCGGACGTCGACGCGCTCCTCGGAGTCCTTCCGGGCGTCGTCGACGAGCTGCGTGAGGTGGAGTCGATCTCGGCGGAAGCGCTCGCACGGTTCCGCGCGCCCAACGCCTAGTTGTAGTTCCCCAATACGTTGTTCAAGAAGTGAGAGCCTCCCAGCTCGACAGGGTCTAATCCGCGAGCAAGGAGGCTCTCGTGTCTCATCCTAGGGCGAAGCTCACCGTTCAAGGCCGTCGGCTCCTGGTGGAGCGGGTCCTCGAGCTCGGCTGGAGCGTGCCGATGGCGGCCGAAGCGCAGGGTTGCTCGCCAGCGACCGGCAACAAGTGGATCCGCCGGTTCTGCTCCGAAGGTCTCGAGGGTCTGTGTGATCGTTCGAGCCGGCCCCATCGGAGCCCGGCTCGCCTGAGTGCCCGTCGCGAAGCCGCGATATTGGCCCGGCGCCACGCGACGGCAGAAGGACCTCATCGCATCGCCTGGGCGCTGGGAGAGGCACCCTCGACGGTGCACCGGGTCCTTCGTCGTATGGGAGCACCACGGTTGCGCGACCTGGATCGACCGACGCGCATCATGGTGCGCTATGAGCGTGAGCGCCCCGGCGAGCTCCTCCACGTCGATATCAAGAAGCAGGGCAAGATCCCGGACGGCGGCGGGTGGCGCATCCACGGTCGGGATCGCATGGCGGGGTCTCGAAGCCACCGCGGGACCGGCTACGACTTCATCCATGCAGCCGTCGACGATCGTTCCCGCCTGGCCTACGCGGAGATCCTCTCCGATGAGCGCAAGGAGACCGCATCGGCGTTCATGACTCGAGCGATCGGATTCTTCGCGACGCGAGGCATCACCGTCGAGCGGGTGCTCACCGACAACGGTTCGTGCTACCGCTCGCGGGAGTTCGCCCGCGTCCTCACCGATGCCGGCATCGGACACCGGTGGACCCGTCCGTATCGTCCCCAGACCAACGGCAAGGTCGAGAGGTTCAACCTGACGCTCAAGTGGGAATGGGCCTACGCCCGGACCTACGAGTCCAACGCCTCACACACCGCGGAGCTCGAAAGCTGGCTGCATCACTACAACTACCATCGACCCCACATGGCACATGAGGGCAGGGCGCCGATCACGATCTTGAACAACGTCCCGAGGAAGCACACCTAGTCTCGACGAAACGCTGTTCCAAGACGCGATCTCGGTGGGTGGGCTCAGCTCACCGTCCACGTGTCGCCGGAGTGCAGGAGCGCACCCAGGTCGCCTTTGCCGAGACGTTCCGTGGCGCGTGCGAGCTGGTCGTTCATCGCCTGACCGTAGACCGGCCGTTCGAACTCGCGGAACACGCCGATGGCGGTCGGCTCGGTCGGGCCGTGCGACAGGTGCGCCAGCGCGAACGCGAGCGACGGCCGGCCGTGCATGTCGTGGACGACGATCGAGTCGGCGGGCACGTCGGCCGTGTTCCCGATGACCAGCCGGCCGTTCTCCCCGACGACGACGCACCGCGTGCCCTCGTCGAAAACGATGGGTTCGCCGTGCACGAGCCTGATCTGGTTGTGGACCCCCTGGGGCTTCTCACGGAGCACGTCGAACGCGCCGTCGTTGAACACGTTGCAGTTCTGATAGATCTCGATGAACGCCGTGCCCTGGTGCGCGACCGCCTGACGCAACACGTCGGTCAGGTGCTGGCGGTCGTTGTCGAGCGTGCGCGCGACGAACGTCGCCTCCGCGCCCAGCGCGATCGCGATCGGGTTGAACGGGTGGTCGACGGAGCCGAACGGAGAGGACTTCGTGACCTTGCCTTCCTCGCTCGTCGGCGAGTACTGGCCCTTGGTGAGGCCGTAGATCTGGTTGTTGAACAGCAGGATCTTGAGGTTGACGTTCCGGCGGAGCGCGTGGATCAGGTGGTTGCCGCCGATCGAGAGGCCGTCGCCGTCTCCCGTGACGACCCACACGGACAGGTCAGGGTTCGCGGTCGCGATGCCGGTCGCCAGCGCGGGCGCCCTCCCGTGGATCCCGTGCATCCCGTACGTGTCCATGTAGTAGCTGAACCGCCCGCTGCAGCCGATCCCGGAAACGAATACCGTCTTGTGCGGCTCGATGCCCACCTCGGGCATGAATCCCTGGACGGCCGACAAGATCGCGTAGTCGCCGCATCCCGGACACCAGCGGACCTCTTGGTCCGACGTGAAGTCCTTCTTGGTGAGCGTGCCGACGACGGGACCGGTCTCGATGTCACTCATGGTCCAACACCCGCAGAACCTCCTGCTCCAGGTCGTCGGCGGCGATCGGGATCCCTTGGACCTTCGTGAAGCTGATGGCATCCACCAGGAACCTCGCCCGGATCAGCATCGACAGCTGGCCGGAGTTCATCTCGGGGATCAACACCGTTCGGTAGGACGTCACGACCTCCCCTGTGTTGAGGGGGAATGGGTTCAGGTGACGCAGGTGCGCCGTGGCCACCTTCCGCCCGTCGGCCCGCACGCGCCGGGCGGCCGCCCGCACCGTTCCGAGCGACGAGCCCCACGCCAGGATCAACAGGTCGGCGTCTCCGTCGGGATCGTCGACCGTGAGTGGCGGGATGTCGTTGGCGATGCCGGCGACCTTCGCCGCGCGAAGGTGGGTCATGTGCTCGTGGTTCAGCGGGTCGTAGCTGATGTTGCCGGTCCGGTCCTGACGTTCCAACCCGCCGATGCGGTGGACCAGCCCCGGCGTGCCCGGCGTGGCCCAAGGGCGGGCGAGCTTCTCGTCGCGCTCGTACGGCATGAAACCGTCGCCGTTCGACGGAGCGGTCGCGAACCGCGGCTCGATCGTCGGCAGCGACTCGACGTCCGGGATCATCCACGGTTCCGAGGAGTTCGACAGGAACGTGTCCGAGAGCAGGATCACCGGTGTGCGATACGTCACGGCGATCCGGGCCGCCTCGATCGCCGTGTCGAAGCAATCCGCCGGGGAAGACGCGGCGAGGATCGGCAGCGGCGACTCCCCGTGGCGTCCGAACATCGCGAGCAGCAGGTCGCTCTGCTCCGTCTTGGTGGGCAGGCCCGTGGACGGTCCACCGCGCTGGACGTCGACGATGATCATCGGCAGCTCCATGATCGCCGCGAGCCCGAGCGTCTCGGCCTTCAGGTCCATGCCCGGACCGCTCGTCCCGGTGACGGCCAGGTGTCCGGCGAAGGACGCGCCGAGCGCCATGTTCGCGGCCGCGATCTCGTCCTCGGCCTGCAGCGTCATCACGCCGAAGTTCTTGTGACGGGAGAGCTCGTGCAGGAGCTCGGACGCCGGCGTGATCGGGTAGCTGGCGTAGAACAGGGGCAGCCCGCTGCGGTCGCTGGCGGCGATGAGCCCCCACGACAGCGCGGTCGCGCCGGCGATGTTCCGGTACGTGCCCGGCTCGGCGGGCGCGGCCTTCACCAGGTAGGAGTGCGCGAACAGCTCAGTGGTCTCTCCGAAGTTGTAGCCCGCCTTGAACGCGGCCACGTTCGCGTCGAAGATCTCCTGCTTGCCGCCGAACTTCCGCTCGAGCCAGTTGAGCGTGGTCTCGGCCGGACGGCCGTACATCCAGCACAGGAGACCGAGCGCGAACATGTTCTTCGCCCGCTCCGACTCCTTCTTGCCGATCCCGATGTCCTCGGTCGCACGGACCGTGATCGAGGTCATCGGCACCTTGTAGACCCGGTAGCCGTCGAGCGAACCGTCGCCCATCGGGTCGGAGGCGAACCCCGCCTTCTCGATGTTCCGAGGGCGTGAACGCGTCCTCGTTGATGATCACGGTGCCGCCCTTGATCACCTTGTTCAGGTCGGCCTTGAGCGCCGCGGGGTTCATGGCGACCAGGACGTCGGCATGATCGCCCGGGGTCGTGATGTCGGAGGACCCGAACTGGATCTGGAAGGCTGAGACCCCGTGGACGGTTCCCGCGGGGGCCCGGATCTCAGCGGGGAAGTCCGGCAGCGTCGCCAGATCGTTCCCGAGCACTGCGGTGGCGCTCGTGAACCGGTCCCCCGTCAGCTGCATGCCGTCTCCGGAGTCCCCCGCGAATCGGATGACGACGTGTTCCTTCTCTTCGACGGTCTTGGACATGGCGTGGCTTCTCGGCCTGCTCCTCGGTAGATGTTCGAAGGCGGAGTGCTTCCAACTAGCGTAACCCCCCCGAACGCCAGGGTCAGGCATCGCCGGATGTTCGTTCGATCTTCCGCGCGTTAGGGTGGGCCGCATGCGGATGAACCAGCTGGGATCGAAAGGCCCTGAGATGAGCGTTATCGGCTTCGGCGCGTGGGAGGCCGGCGGCGACATGTGGGGCAAGAACGAGTCCGAGGCGGGCGTGATCGGCGCCATGCGCGCCGGCCTCGACGCGGGCATGAGCTGGATCGACACCGCCGAGGTGTACGGCAAGGGCGTCTCGGAGCACTTGGTCGGGCGAGCGGTGGCCGGTCGCCGGGACGGGGTCCTCGTCGCCACGAAGCTCGCTCCTGCGTCCGAGGGCTCGGGCTTCCGACCTGACCAGGTTCGCGCCGGCTGCGAGGGATCGCTCGCGCGTCTGGGCATCGACGTGATCGACCTCTACCAGCTGCATTGGCCCGACTCGACCGGAGTGCCCATCGAGGAGACGTGGGGGGCGATGTCCGAGCTGCAGGACGCCGGCACCGTGCGGTTCATCGGCGTATCGAACTTCGACCGGGAGCTGATCGAACGGTGCGAGGCGATCCGCCACGTGGACTCGCTCCAGCAGGAATTCTCCTTGCTCACGCTCGAGGATCGCGAGCTGATCCGCTGGTGCGGCGAGGTCGGCACCGGGGTGGTGTCGTACGGCCCGCTCGGATACGGCCTGCTGACCGGCACGGTCTCGCGTGAGCGGGCTGTCTCCGCGTCGGACTGGCGCCGTTCGGACGAGGGGCCGTTCACGGACGAGAGGCTCGAACGCGACCTGGTGATCGTCGAGGGGCTGCGGCCGATCGCGGAACGGCTCGGGATCACCATGGCCCAGCTCGCGCTCGCGTGGAACGTCGCCCAGCCGGGCGTCACGTCGGCGATCGCGGGCAGCCGCGACCCCGGTCACACGGGCGACAACGCCACGGCCGGAGACGTCGAGCTCGACGAACCAACGCTGGCCGAGATCGAGGGTGTCCTGACCGGCTAGGCGTCGAGCGAGCGCGTGAGGTCGCGCACGCGACGGACCAGGGCGTCCAAGATCTTGAGCGCCAGCTGCGGCTCCGCCTCGAGCATCTTGAAGAGTGTGCGCCGGTACAACCGGATGGCTTCCAACCGAGTCTCGGCCACGACGGATGCGCTCCGCGGCGCGCCGTCGAGCAGCGCCACCTCTCCGAAGAAATCCCCCGGCCGCACGGTTCCGAGGCGTCGCTTGCCCTGCACCACCTTCGCCTCCCCCGACAGGACCACGAACATCGTCTCTCCGAGGAGCCCTTCCTCGACGATCATGGCGCCGGGCAGGAACGACACGACGTCGGTCTCCTCCGCGAGACGGTTGAGGTCCCGCTTCGAGAATCCGGCGAACAGCGGGACGATCGACAATGCCCGGGCGGTCTCGCGACGTGTGCGCCGCGGACGCTGCTCGGGCCGGCGGTCGACCACGCCGCGACGCCGGCCGTGCAGCATCATCTCTGGGTAGCTCTGGCCCATCGGCCGAAGCCTACCCTCGCGGTGGCTCGGACGCGAGCGCGCGCAGCCATGCAGCGGAACCGCGACGCACGTGACCGTTGGTCACGCGTACCCACCACCGTTAGGGTGAAGTGCGTGGACCGGATCGACGACCTCGCAGCGCTCCTCGGCGAACGCATCGTCATCCTCGACGGTGCGTGGGGCGTGCTCCTGCAGGGCCGCGGCCTGTCGGAGGAGGACTTCCGCGGCGAGCGGTTCCGCGACCATCCGACCGACGTCAAGGGCGATCCGGACCTGCTGAACCTCACCCGGCCGGACATCGTGTCGGAGCTCCACGCGGCCTACTTCGAAGCCGGAGCCGACATCGCCACGACGAACACGTTCACCGCAACGTCGATCGGCCAGGCGGACTACGGCCTGACCGACGCGGTGTACGAGATGAACGTCGAGGGGGCGCGCCTGGCGAGGGAGGCGACGGACCGGCACGGCCGCGGGTGGGTCGCGGGCTCGATCGGCCCGCTGAACGTCACGCTCTCGATGTCGCCCAAGGTGGACGAGGCCTCGTTCCGCACGATCTCTTTCGACCAGGTGTACGAGGCGTACGCCGAGCAGGTCCGCGGTCTCCGCGACGGTGGTGTGGACCTGCTGCTGATCGAGACGATCTTCGACACGCTGAACGCGAAGGCGGCGATCGCGGCGGCCCTGGACGTCGCCCCCGACCTCCCCCGATGGATCTCGGTGACGATCATCGACCGGAGCGGACGCACGCTGTCCGGACAGACCCTGGAGGCGTTCTGGGCCTCTATCGAGCATGCCGAGCCCATGATCGCCGGCGTCAACTGCTCGCTCGGTGCGACCGAGATGCGCCCCTACGTCGAGGCGCTCGCCCGCGTGGCGCCGATCCCGGTGAGCTGCTACCCGAACGCCGGCCTCCCGAACGCGTTCGGCGGGTACGACGAGACGCCCGAGACCACGAGCGGTCTGCTGGGTGAGTTCGCCGGGGCGGGACTGGTGAACATCGTCGGCGGATGTTGCGGCACCACGCCCGAGCACATCCGCATGATCGCCGACACCGTCCAGGACGTCGCTCGGCGCGAGGTCCCGCGGTTCGACGATCGGTACACGACGTTGAGCGGGCTCGAGCCGTTCCGGATCACCCCGGACACGGGATTCGTGATGGTCGGAGAGCGCACGAACATCACCGGGTCGGCCAAGTTCCGCCGCCTGATCGAATCGGGCGACTTCCAGAGCGGCGTCGACGTCGCGCTCGAACAGGTCCGCAGCGGCGCCAACGTGATCGACGTGAACATGGACGCCGACCTGCTGGACTCCGAGAAGGCGATGACCACGTTCCTGAACCTCATCGCGACCGAGCCCGAGATCGCGCGCGTGCCGATCATGATCGACAGCTCGAAATGGTCCGTGATCGAGGCGGGCCTGAAGTGCGTGCAGGGCCGGGGCATCGTGAACTCGATCAGCCTGAAGGAGGGAGAGGAGGACTTCCTCGCCAAGGCCGCGCGCATCAAGCGCTACGGCGCCGCGGTCGTCGTGATGGCGTTCGACGAACAGGGGCAGGCGGGCACGGTCGATCGCAAGATCGAGATCAGCGAACGCGCGTACCGATTGCTGACCCAGGAGGCCGGCTACGACCCGTCGGACATCATCTTCGATCCGAACATCCTGGCGATCGCGACCGGGATGGACGAGCACAGCGACTTCGCCAAGGCGTTCATCGAAGGGACGCGCGAGATCAAACGTCGCTGTCCCGGCGTGAAGGTCTCGGGCGGCGTCTCGAACCTGTCCTTCTCGTTCCGCGGGAACGAGCCTGTGCGGCAGGCGATCCACTCGGCGTTCCTGTACCACGCGCGAGCGGCCGGCCTGGACATGGCCATCGTCAACGCCGGACAGCTGCCCGTGTACGACGACATCCCGAAGGATCTGCTGGAACACGTCGAGGACATCATCTTCAACCGTCGCCCGGACGCGACCGAGCGGATGGTGGCGTTCGCCGAGACCGTCAAGGGAGGCGGCGTCGTCCGCGAGCAGGACCTGTCGTGGCGCGAGGGACCGGTCGCAGGAACGGCTGTCGCACGCGCTCGTGCACGGCATCGTCGACTTCATCGAGGAGGACACGGAGGAAGCGAGGCAGCAGTACGAACGCCCGCTCGAGGTGATCGAAGGTCCGCTGATGGACGGCATGAAGATCGTCGGCGACCTGTTCGGCGCCGGGAAGATGTTCCTGCCCCAGGTCGTGAAGAGCGCCCGCGCCATGAAGCGCGCCGTCGCGTACCTCGAGCCGTTCATGGAAGAAGAGAAGCTGACCCTGGGCGACACCGCCACGACGCAAGGGAAGGTCGTGCTCGCCACCGTGAAGGGCGACGTCCACGACATCGGCAAGAGCATCGTGGGGGTCGTCCTGGCCTGTAACAACTATGCGGTCATCGACCTCGGCGTCATGGTCCCCGCAGATCGGCTCCTGGACACCGCGCTCAGCGAGGGGTGTGACATCGTCGGCGTCTCGGGCCTGATCACCCCGTCGCTCGACGAGATGGTGAACGTCGCGAACGAGATGGAGCGCCGCCACATGGTGCTCCCCCTCCTGATCGGCGGCGCGACCACGTCTCGTCAGCACACCGCCGTGCGGATCGCCCCGAAGTACTCGCGGGAGACCGTCCACGTGATCGACGCCACGCGGGTGGTGGGCGTCGTGTCGTCGCTGCTCGACCCGGAGCGCAAGGCCGAGCTCGACGTGAAGAACCGCGAGCTGCAAGAGTCGCTCCGCGTCCAGCACGCAGAACGCGAGAAGACTCCGCTGCTCCCCTACCGCAAGGCGATCGAGCACCGGACCCGGATCGAGTGGCGACCCGAAGACGTGCCCACGCCCTCGTTCACCGGTGCCCGGGTCGTCGAGCCCTCGATCGGCGAGCTCCGCGCGTTCATCGACTGGACGTTCTTCTTCACCGCGTGGGAGCTGAAGGGGCGCTACCCGAAGATCTTCGATCACCCGAAGCACGGCGCCGCGGCCCGGGAGCTCTTCGACAACGCGATCGAGCTGCTGGATGAGATCGAACACGCGGAGTTGCTGCAGGCGCGTGGCGTGTACGGCTTCTGGCCCGCGAACGCCGAGGGCGACGACATCGTCCTCGAGAACGGGATGGTGTTCCCGATGCTCAGGCAGCAGACAGCCAAGGGCGACGATCGTCCCAACCGCTGCCTCGCCGATTTCATCGCGCCGGCCGAGACGGGGCTCCGCGACCACATCGGGGCGTTCGCGGTCACCGCGGGGTTGGGAACCGACGAACTGGTCAAGCGCTTCGAAGCCGAACACGACGACTACCGCGCCATCATGACGAAGGCGCTCGCCGACCGCCTGGCCGAGGCGTTCGCCGAGCATCTGCACCAACAGGCGCGCATCGCGTGGGGTTACCAGGAGGCGCCGCTTCCGAACGAGGAGCTGGTCGCCGAGACGTACCGGGGGATCCGGCCCGCCTTCGGCTACCCGGCCTGTCCCGACCACAGTCAGAAGCGAACCCTGTTCGATCTCCTGGAGGCGCGCGAGATCGGGATCGATCTCACCGACGCGTTCGCGATGACGCCGGCCGCGTCCGTGTCGGGTCTGTACTTCGCGCACCCGGAGTCGCGTTACTTCAACATCGGTCGCATCGCGAAGGACCAACTCGAGGACTACGCGCGCCGAAGAGGCGAGAGCATCGCGGAAGCGGAGCGCTGGCTCCGACCCAACCTGGCGTACGACACGGACTGAGCGAGCGTCCGGGTCCGGACGTTCCGTCCACACGGCGGGCCTGGGTGCCGCTGGTAGCCTCGGCCGCATGGCCCATTTCTGGCATCCGTTCGCCGACATGGCGTCGGTGTCCGCGCACGGCGAGCTGGTCCTGGTCCGCGGCGACGGCGTTCGCGTCTGGGACGAGTCGGGACGACGGTACCTCGATGCAACCGCGGGCCTCTGGTTCGCGAACGTCGGCTTCGGGCGCCGGGATATCGCCGACGCCGTGGCGGCGCAGATGACGGCGCTCCCCGCGTACTCCACGTTCGGCGACTTCTCGAACCGCCCGGCCTCGGAGCTGGCCGAACGGGTCTCGTCGTTGGCGCCGGTCACCGATAGCCGCGTGTTCCTGACGAGCGGCGGCTCCGACTCGATCGACACGGCGACGAAGATGGTGCGACGGTTCTGGCAGCTCGTGGGACAGCCCGAGCGAACGATCCTGATCCGCCGGGAGGGGGCCTACCACGGCATGCACACCGCGGGGACGAGCCTGGCGGGCATCCCCGCCAACGCGGCCGGTCACGGGGAGCTGATCGAGGATGTGGTGCAGGTCAGATGGGACGACGCCGATGATCTCCGCTCGACGATCGAGCAGGTCGGCGCCGAGAAGGTGGCCGCGTTCTTCTGCGAGCCGGTGATCGGTGCGGGCGGCGTGTACCCCGCTCCCGACGGCTACCTGTCGGCCGCCCGCGCCGTGTGCCGCGAAACCGGCGTGCTCTTCGTCGCAGACGAGGTCATCACGGGCTTCGGCCGCTGCGGCGCGTGGTTCGCGAGCGGGCGCTGGGAGCTCGAACCCGACATCATCACGTGCGCGAAAGGCATCACCAGCGGCTACCTGCCGATGGGCGCCGCGATCGCGGCTCCGTGGATCGCCGAGCCGTTCTGGGCGGAGGGCGCGGGCGTCTGGCGCCACGGCTACACCTACTCGGGACACGCGGCGGCGTCGGCCGCCGCGCTCGCCAACTTGGACATCATCGAGCGTGAGGGATTGTGCGAACGGGCCCGTGACCTCGAGACGCAGCTGACGGACGCGCTGGAGCCGCTCGCCGCGCACCCGCTGGTCAGCGAGGTCCGCACGGCAGGCGTCCTGGGCGCGGTGCAGCTCGCGCCCGCGGCGATCGCCGACGACCCCTCGCTTCCCGCCCGAACGGTCGCCGCGTGCCGTGAATCGGGCGTTCTGACGCGGGCGCTGGCGTCGGGCGCGCTGCAGATCTCGCCCGCGCTGGTGATCGACGCCGAAGAACTGCGCGAGCTCGCGGACGGCATCGGCGCAGCCCTCGACCTGCTGAGCTAAGGGCTCGACTCCGCTTCCGAGCTCGGCTCAGTCGTCGGCGGCAGTTGTGACGCGATCTTGTGGATGGCGGTCGTGAGGTCCAGGATCCGGTTCGACAACTCGAGCAACTCCTCGTTCTGCTTCTCCTCCAGCTGAACGGACTGATACTCCTGGGCCGCCAACAACGCTCGCCGGCCGTCCGCTCGGTTCTGACTGATCATGACGAACGTCGAGAGGAAGATCGCCTCGAGCGACACGATCATGGTGAGCAACCCGTACGGATAGTGCTCGACGCCGAGGGCGATCCACGACCCGAACCACACGATGTGGATGTAGACGAAGGCCATCGACCCGGCGAAGATCGTGATCCGATCCGCGATACGATTCTGGACGCTCTGCGCCCGCTCCCGCTCGTGCATCAGCAATGCGGGGTGCGGCAAGACTGGGGTCGCCTGGTCCGTCACCTCGTTCCTCCTTCATCCGGATACGCGAGCAAGCGTATGCCCCGGAACGCGGAGGGGGCGGAGGCTAGTGGAACGAGCTGCCGCAGGCGCAGGAGCTCTGCGCGGCGGGGTTGTCGATCGTGAACCCGGAGGCCTCGAGCGAGTCCACGAAATCGATCGTGGCCTGGCTCAGGTACGGCACGCTCATCTTGTCGATCACCAGGCGGACCCCGTACTGCTCCTCGGTCTGGTCCTTCTCGGTCACCTGGTCGTCCAGGTACATGGCATAGCGGAGTCCGGAGCACCCACCGGGCTGCACGGCGATGCGGAGCGCGATGTCGTCGCGACCTTCCTCGGTCAGGAGTTCCTTGACCTTCCCGGCTGCGTTCTCGGTCAGACTGATCATCGGTTCCTCCGGTGCGCGTCGGAACGTGCGGACACCAGGCATTGTAACCGCCGAACCGGCATGAGTGGAGACCTCTATGCTCGATCTGCGGCGAACGCCGCGGGAGCGGCCCCCGTCACCCGGAGCAGGTCGGCGGGCGAGAGCGGGAAGACCGAGTCCGGGGTGCCGGCCGCAGCCCAGATCTCGCTCCCACGCGAGCAGGTCGTGATCCACCACGCACGCGAGCCGCTCGGGATGCCCGAACGGCGGCGTGCCTCCCACCGCGAACCCGGTCGCGGTCCGAGCCTCCTCCGGCGTGGCCCGGCGGACGCTCGCGGCGCCGACGATCTCGGCGAGCCTCCCCTCGTCCACCCGGTTGGCTCCGCTGGTGAACGCCATGACCGGGCGGTCGTCGGCCATGAAGACGAGCGACTTCACGATCTGCCCCACGTCACAGCCGATCGCGCGCGCCGCGTCGGCCGCGGTCTTCGTCCCCTCGGGGAACCGGCGCACGTCGGGTTCGAGGCCCTCGACGCGCGCCGCCTCCAGGAATCGATCGACCGCCCCGCTCACCGTTCCTCCTCCTCGACGTCACACGAGCTCGTCGGCATGTCCCGCGAGCTCCTCCGCGAGCCGCTCCAGGGAGCGGCGCGCGTCGCCGAGTGCGTCCTCGCGGCCGAACCGCTCCACGAGGGAAGCGATGGTGACACCGTCGAGTCGGAGCCCCGACTCGGCCTCGCCGCAGACGATGGCCACCGGGACCGAAAGCTCGCGACCGAGACGGAGGATACCTGCGGGCACCTTGCCGCGGAGCGATTGCGCGTCCAGCCGGCCCTCGCCGGTGATCACGAGATCGGCCGCCGCCACGCGGGACGACAGGCCGAGCGCCCCGGCCACCACCTCGATGCCGGGACGGATGCGCGCCCCAAGGAAGGCCATCAGGCCGAACCCCAGGCCGCCGGCCGCGCCCGCGCCGGGCTCGTCCCGCAGGTCGACCCCGAGGTCGCGATACACGATGGCGGCCAGATGCCCCAGCGCGCGATCGAGCACCAGGACGTCTTCGGGCGACGCCCCTTTCTGCGGCGCGTACACGGCGCTCGCGCCGGCCGGTCCGGTGAGCGGGTTGTCCACGTCGGTCGCGGCCACGCACGTCACGCCTCGGAGGCGCCGGTCGATGCCGGTCGCATCGATCCGAGCGAGGCCGGCGAGGGCGGCGCCGCCCGCTCCGAGCTCCTGCCCCTGATCGTCGAGCAAGCGCACCCCGAGTGCCTGCGCCATCCCCGCGCCTCCGTCGTTGGTGGCGCTCCCGCCCGATCCGACGAGGAGCCGGGTCGGTGCGCGGTCCAGCGCCGCGAGTATCAGCTCGCCGGTCCCTCGGGTCGTGGTGAGGAGTGGGTCGCGGCGCGAGGGAGACAGCAGCGCCAATCCGGAGGCCGAGGCCATCTCGACGATCGCGAGGCGGCCGTCCGCGCCGTCCGCGAGCCCGAACTCGGCATCCACCGGATCGCCGCGCGGCCCGGTCACGGTGGCGCGCGTCACCTCGCCGTGCAAGGCGTCGACGAGCGCCGCCATCGTTCCCTCACCACCGTCGGCCATCGGTGCCAGGTCCAGCCGATCGTCGGGGCGGACCCGCCGCCACCCGGTGGCCACCGCCTCAGCCGCCTGTCTCGCGGTCAGCGTTCCGCGGAACTTGTCGGGGGCCACCAGGATGCGCATCCGGCCGATGCTACGATTCCGCGCCGGACGTCAGCCGTTCAACCACCGGCGGACGAGCGGGCCGAGCCGGAAGGAAGCACCGACGTGAGCCTGTCGAAGGAAGAACTGATCGGGATCGCCCATGCCGAACGCCAACGCCTCGGCAGGACGATCCAGTACGCCCCGGCCGACAGCTGGGAACAGCCCAGCGCGTGTCCCGGCTGGTGGAACCGCGACGTCATGGCCCACATGGGCGGCCAGGACACGGCCGCGGCACACGTGTTGCGAGGCGACCCCGCTGAGGAGATCGACGCCTATCGGGCTTCGCTCCCATCCGAGGATGCGTTCACGGTGGACGGACTGAACGCGTTCCTCGTCAACAACCGCAGCGCTCTGCCCTATCGCGAGGTGCTCACGACGTGGGGGCTCGCGGCCGAGGCCACCCTCGACTACGCCGCCGCGCTCTCCGCGGACGAGTGGCGCGACCGGCGGTTCCCGTGGCTCCTGGGAGCGATCGCCGCCCGGTACCTCGTCCAATCTCGCATCGTGGAATGGTGGGTCCACGGCGAGGACATCCGGGCGACCACGGACCTCGGCCCGCAACCCCAGCACTGGCCCATCTTCCTGACGATCGACATGGGTGTGCGGATGCTGCCGTGGACCCTCGGGGAGGCTGGCATCGACCTTCAGGGCGCGAGCGTCCAGATCGACGTGGAAGGCGCCGGGGAGGGCTCCTGGCACTGGGGCCTGGGCGCCGGAGAGGCACCGCCGCCCGACAAGAAGCCCGATGCGTTCATCCAGGGTCGGGCACCGCAGTTCGCGCTGGTGGCGGCCCACCGCGTCCCCGTCGACGACGCCCTCGACTCCGGCAACGTCGTGCTCGGTGGAGACGCGAGCATCGCCGAGACGGTCGTTCGGCACATCCGCGCCTACCCCTGATCCCTCCGCCCCCGCAAGCCCGTTCGGGTTCCCGTTCGTAGAACATCCGAGTAGCGTGCTGCGTGTGCGAGCGAGAGAGCCCGAGTCCGACGCGGCGCTGATGCAGCGCTTCGCGCGCCGCGAAGCGCCCGCTGCAGACGTTCTCTACGGGCGCTTCTCATCACGGATCTACGGATTGGGGATCGTCATGCTCGGCAGCGATGCCGCGGCGCAGGACCTGGTGCAGGACACGTTCGTGAAGCTCTGGCGGAGCGCCGACCGATACGACGCCTCGCGGGGCAAGCTGGAGACGTGGGTGCTGCTGGTCGCCCGTTCTCTGGCGATCGACGCGCTCCGCCGGCGGGTCTTGGAGGCGCGTTCGCTGGAGACGCTCGGGCGCCCGCCCGAAGCCGATCAGCGTCCGCAGCCCGACGAGCTCGCGGCGACCGCGGACATGGCCGCCCGGGCCCGCAGCGCCATGGAGCAGCTATCCGGCGAGCAGCGGGCGGCCCTCGAGCTTGCGTACTTCGGCGGCAAGACGAGCGCCGAGGTCGCCGAGCTGGAAGGCATCCCGATCGGGACGGCGAAGACGAGGATCCGCACGGCGCTCCTGCGCCTGCGGGAGGCGATGGCGGAGGAACAGCGTGACGTGTGACGAAGTGCGGGAGCTGCTGCCCGAGCATCTGCTCGGGTCGCTCGAGGGCCCCGAGGATCTCGAGGTCCGCCGCCACCTGCGCGGCTGCGCCGGGTGCCGGACCGAGATGACGGCGCTCTCCGAGGGCGTCGCCTGGTTCGCGCACGCGGCGCACGACCGGACGCCCCCGGACGAGCTGCGCGACCGTGTGATGACCACGCTGGACCAGGAATGGGGCGACGCCCCGGCCGAACGATCCCGACCCCGGGCGGATGCGTTGGCTCGGACGGGCGGCGGCCGTCGTCGCGATCGCGGCCACGCTCGGCTGGGGCCTCTCCCAGGCGCATCGGGCGAGCGTGACCTCCGCGGATGCGCAGAGCTACCGCAACGTGCTCTCCACGCTCGGCGGCAAGGAGTTCCGGGTCGGCACGCTCGACTCGCAAGTCGCGCATCCGATCAAGGGAAGCGTGGTGCTCTACGACTCCGGCGAAGGGCAGTCCTGGGGCATCGTGCTGGTCCGCGCGCCCGGCGTCACCGGCACGGCCACCGTGACGTTGTCCAGCTCGGACGGGACGGGCGTCGGGAACAAGACCATCGACGCAGGGACGCTCAAGTTCCAGCCGGACGGCGACGCCGCGACCTGGCTGGTCACGGCGATCGATCTCACCCCGTTCGACCACATGACGATCACGGCCGAGGACGGGACCGTGCTCGCAACCGCCGATATCCAGATGGCCTAGCGGCCGACGATCAACCGGCGGATCGCCCGCGGGTGCGCTCCGAACCGGTACTTGTACGAGTAGTCGCCCTTCAGCAGATCGAACGCATCGCAGCCGTCCTCGATCGCCAGCCGGATGTCCTCGGCGACCAGCACCATGCCCGGCGCGAGCTGTTGGAGCTCCCGGTCGAACGCGGAGTTGTAGAGGAAGAACGTGCCGCCGAAGCAGAAGCCGATCGTCCCGGCGGCCTTCACGCCGCCGACCTCGATGAACGTGAGCCGGAAGATCCCGCGCGGTCCGAACGCCTCGCCGAGGCGTCGGAAGAAGATCTCCATCCCGGGCTGCATGAACACACCCTTCGGGCCTTCGCTCATCCGGTGGAGCTCCACGAATCGGTCGAGGAACGGGATCAGCGTGTCCTCGGTCGCGGTCACGATCGCGAACGGTCCGGTCTCGGCCTCGAGCTTGCGCGCCTTCCGTTTGATCTCGTGCCTGAGCTTGGCGGGCAGTCCTTCGAGGTAGGCGTCCCACGTTCCGGCGAGCGGCAGGAACGGCGCGACGCCGTTCTGGTCCTCGGTTTCCTCCACGGTCATGCCCTGCGCCGCAGCGGCTTCACGGAGCAAGCCCGAGCCACGCTCGATCCTCCGGAAGCCCTCGGAGGTCCGCGTCGCGTCCAATCGTCTCGCCGCAGGAGTCCCGCCCAAAGCTCCCCGGCCATGGCTTCCTGCGCCTGCGGCGAGCGCGACCGGACCCATGTAGTCGGTGACCTCGGTGCCTCCGAGGAACCGCAGGGTCGTCCCGATCCGCTCGAACGCCACCGCTCCGACCTGCTGCGCCGTCGTCGCGCTCCGCGAACGCCAGCAGGAGATGTTCGGGTCGTTCGCCGAACTCCTCCCAGTAGAGCTTGAGGTAGTCCGGCGTGTGGAAGAACGTGCCCGCCGGATCCGCCTCGACCAGCGTCGACCAATCCCGGGCGTGGAAGTCCTGTGGGTCCTCAGAGAAGGCGATGCGCACGGCGACCAATGCTACGGGTCACCACGATCCGCCGCCTCCTCCCCCGCCGCCGCCGCCGGAGAACCCGCCGCCCGAGAACCCGCTTGAGCCCGATGAGGCGGGCGTCGACGCGATCGTCCCTCCGGTCGTGACGGAGAAGTCGTCGAGCGTGCGACCGAAGTCCGCGTAGATGAACGGACGGCTCGAGCGGTACCACGTGGTGTCGGGCGGCATCAGCTGGAGCCCCTCGAACGCCTTCGCCCATCTCTCGGTGCAACCGAACACGATCGCATAGGGCAGGTACCGGGTGAAGACGTTCTGCTCCTCCGCCCACCGCGACATGTGGGTCTCCGCGGTCTCGATGACGGTGCGGAAGCCTCCCACGCGGCGAGCGATAGCGGTGCCTTTCGCGGTCTTGCTGGGCATCCACCGGGCGCCGACCGTGAGCAACAACCCGGCCACCACGACCGGGATGCCCGCGAGCCCGAACATGGTCCACTTCGCGAGGACGAACGTCAGGATCAGACCGGCGATGAACAGCACGGCGCCCCGCGCGTGCCACGACGCGCGGATCGTGTCGGGACGCTTCAGGAACCACCCCCGCTTGACGGCGTCGGCATAGAGCTCGTCCTCGACCTTGGTCAGCCGCTCGGAGAACGTCCGCTTCAGGCTGGAGAGCGCCGGATCGTTCCCGTCTTTGAACAGACCGGTCAGCAACTCCCGCTCGTACGTGAGCAGGTCGCCGTCTGCCTTGTCCGTCCGGTGCAACGTCCAGTCCGGCTTGCCGAACCAGCCCTCCTTCGGGATCTCCTCGATCGTCAGGTAACCGCGCACCGCGAGGTCCACGATCGTCGCCGTGACGTCGAGCGTGTTCGCCTGCTCGTCGATCGATCGTGCCGACCTGCCCGGGCCGGAGATCTTCGGGCGGCGCGAACTCGACGGGGGCGACGCCGCGCTCGAACAACGGCACCGCCTGGGAGTCGCCGGTGGGGTTGCCCATCGTCTGGTCGACGGGCGAGCCCACGTACCGGCGATCCCGGCCGCGCGTCCACAGGAGCCAGCCGCACCCGCCGATCAGCAGGAGCAGGAGCCCGCCGGACAGCGCCGAGCGTTACCGGCGTCCTGGAGAAGGCCCGACCGATGCTCCACGGCTCCACGAGGTTGGGGTGGGGTTCCGCGACCGCGCCCTTCGGCAGCGACACGACCACCGTCAGTGCGTCGAACGGGAGGAGCCCTTTCTGCGCGAACCGCGCTGTGCTCCCTTCGATGGCCTTCTTGTCACACGCGGTGTGGGAGCCGATCGGGCCCGCGTAGCACGCGGCGGCCAAGAACCCGCGAGGCCCACTGACGACCACGGTCGCATGGTCGATCGGGACGTCCCACGCGTCGCCGATCGCGTTCCAGTACAGCTCGTCGTGGTCCCGGAAGCCGTTCAAGACATCCCGCACCGTGTAGAGCGCCGTGTACGTGTGCACCCCCGTGATGGTCACGTCGGGATCACCGACCTTGATGCGGGTGATGCCTCCCGGTTCGGCTGAAACGGCGAAGTCAGCGGACGCCCCGCCCGTTGCCGGCGACCGATACGACGTGCAGGGGATACACGCGGTCGTATCGGTCGTCGATACCGCAGTCGCGTCGGCACGTCGCGGAAGATCCCGTGATGCTCAGCCGAACCGAAGTCGTATTCGATGGTCTCGGTGATCAAGATCGAATCGTCCGCGTTGATCTCGATCTTGACGTCGTAGGAACGGATCCTTTCGCTCGCGTGCGCGCTGGCCGGTGCGAGCGCCCACAGCATCATCGCCGCGACGCAGCGAGACGATCAGGGTGGCGATGCGTTTCACAGATGCTCCACGAAGAAGAAGGATATGGCCATGATGACGTACGCACCGACCAGCTGAGCCCCTTCCAGCCAGTTGCTCTCTCCGTCCAGCGAGATGAGCGTCACGAGAAGGGCCGATAGTCCGACTGCGGCCACCTCGAACGTGCTGAACACGAAGTCCATCGGATGGCCGACCGCCAGGCTGATGAAGACGAGGACGGGCGCGACGAACAGCGCGATCTGCGTCGAGGAGCCGATCGCGATCTCGAGCGTCACGTCGACCTTGTTCCGCAGCGCGAACATCACCGCGGACGAGTGCTCCGCCGCGTTGCCGATCACCGGGATGAGGATCAGCCCCACGAAGAGCTCCGAGAGGCCGAGCGTCTTCAAGGCGGGCTCCAACGAGCTCACGAGGAACTCGGACATCAGCGCGACGAACCCCGTCGTGATAAGCAGGACCACGACGGCCTTCCGGCGCGACCACGCCGGCGTCTCGTCCTCCCGCGGCGTCCGGAACAGATGCTCGTGCGTCACGAGGGTGAAGACCAGAGCAGCGATGTACATGAGGATCAGCACGCCGGCGACGACGCCGCTCACGACCTCCCGCTGCGCGAACGTGGCGTGGGTGCCGAGCGAGAAGAGCGCCGGCATCAGCAGACCGGTGACCGCGAGGGCGAGCGACGTCGCGTGCACCGATGCCGATCGCGCGTTGAACGATTGACGGTCGTGCTTCAAGCCGCCGACGAACAGCGAGAGCCCGAGGACCAGGAGGAGGTTGCCGATGATCGAGCCGGTGAGCGACGCCTTCACCATCTCGATCCGGTCGTCGAGGATCAGGAATACGGCGATGATCAGCTCGGTGACGTTGCCGAACGTGGCGTTGACCAGGCCTCCGATCCGCGGGCCCGTGTGCAATGCGAGCTGCTCGGTCGCCCGTCCGATCAGCCCGGCGAGCGGCACGATCGCGGCCGCCGACGTCAGGAAGGTCGCCAGATCCGGCGCGCCGATCACCCGCATGCCGATCGCGACCGGCGTGAGCACGAGCAGCCAGATCGAGCGACGGGCGCTTCACCGCCCGAAGCCTAGAGGCTCAGACCGAGTGGGGAGCGGAGCCGCTGGCGGATCCGGCGCCGTCGAGCGCCTCCTGGAGCACGTCCCATGCGAGCACGGCGCACTTGATGCGGATGGGGTACTTCACCACGCCCTTGAGGGCGACCAGGTCCCCGAACCCGTCTTCGTCCGGCTCGACCTCGCCGGCCATCATCCCGCGGAACTCGGCGGCCAGCGCCTTGGCCTCATCGACCTGTTTGCCAGCGACGGCCTCGGTCATCATCGACGCGCTCGACTGAGAGATGGAACAGCCGGCGCCCATGAACGCCACCTGGGCGATCGTGTCGCCGTCCTCGTGCACGAACACGGTGATCTCGTCGCCGCACAACGGGTTGTTGCGCGTGCAGCTGAGCTCGGCACCCGGGAGGTCGTGCTTGTTCCGCGGGTTCTTGTAGTGGTCGAGGATCACTTCCTTGTAGATGTCGTCGAGCGCCACGTTCCCTCCGCGGTCTAGATGAAGATCGATTCGGCCTTGGCCAGGCTCTCGACCAGGACGTCGACCTCTTCCTTGGTGTTATAGATGTAGAACGACGCGCGCGCCGTGGCGGGAGTGTCGAACCGCCGCATCACGAGCTGCGCGCAATGGTGGCCCGCGCGGATCGCGACCCCGTCCTCGTTCAGGATCGTCGCCAGGTCGTGTGGGTGCACGTCCTTGTACCAGAAGCTCACCGCACCCCCGCGGATGCTGGGATCCTTCGGGCCGAAGACCGTGGCCCCGGCGTCGAGCAGGCGGTCGAGCGCGTAGGCGGTGATCTCCTCCTCGTGCGCGCGGACGACGTCCATGCCCGATCGTGTCGAGATAGTCGACGGCGGCGCCGAGGCCCACCTGTTGCGCGATCTGCATCGTCCCGGCCTCGAACTTGTACGGGATCGGCTTGTACGTGCTGCGATCGTGGAAGACCTCGTGGATCATCTCGCCGCCGCCGAACATGGGGTCCATCGCGTCGAGGATCTCGGCCTTGCCGTAGAGCCCGCCCGAGGACGTCGGTCCGAGCATCTTGTGACCGCTGAACGTCAGGAAGTCGACAGTCGAGCGCCGACACGTCGATCGCGTGGTGCGGCGCGAGCTGCGCCGCGTCGACGGCCACGATCGCGCCCACGGCGTGCGCTGCATCGATCAACTGGCGGAGCGGGGTGATCGTGCCGAGCGCGTTCGACATGCCGGTGACCGAGAGGATCTTCGTCCGCTCGGTGAGGAGCGAGCCGAGGTCGGAGAGGTCGAGCTGTCCGTCGTCGGTGAGCGGGATGTACCGCAGCGTCGCGCCCGTGACGGCGACGGTCATCTGCCACGGCACGATGTTCGAGTGGTGCTCCATCTCGGTGAGCAGGATCTCGTCGCCCTCGTGCAGGAACTTCCGGCCCCACCCCTGGGCGACCAGGTTCATGGACTCGGTGGTCCCGCGGGTGAACACGATGGTCTCGGGACCCGGGGCGCCGAAGAACGTGGCGAGCCTCGCGCGCGCGCCTTCGAACAGCTCCGTCGCCTCCTCGCCCAGCATGTAGAGCCCTCGGTGAGCGTTGGCGTTGTGGTGCGCGTAGAAGTCGGACTCCGAGTCGATCACCTGTTGCGGCTTCTGCGACGTGGCGGCGCTGTCCAGGTAGACGAGCGGCCGGTCGCCGACCGTGCGCGCGAGGATCGGGAAGTCCTTGCGGATCCTCTCGACGTCCAGTCCCCCGATGTGCCCCGTCATGTTCGCCTCCGGATCAGGTCTCCGCGGTCGCGTCCGCTTCCAGGCCGAGCTCGTCGCGAACGCCTTCGTAGCCCTTGGCCTCGAGCTCCTTGGCGAGCTCGGGGCCGCCGGTCTTCACGATACGACCCTTCATCATCACGTGGACCTTGTCGGGCGTGATGTAGTCGAGCATGCGCTGGTAGTGGGTGATGAGCAGCACGCCCAGGTCGGGCCCGACCAGCTCGTTCACGCCCGTCGCCACCGACTTCAGCGAGTCGATGTCCAAGCCCGGAGTCGGTCTCGTCCAGGATCGCGATCTGGGGCTCGAGCACCGCCAGCTGCAGGACCTCGTTCTTCTTCTTCTCGCCGCCGGAGAACCCCTGGTTGACGTAGCGCTGCACCATGGAGTCCTCGACGCCGAGCACGTCCATCTTCTCCTTCATGTGCTTGCGGAACGCGAGCGCGCTCACCTGCTCGCCCTTCACCGCGGTGTACGCGGTCCGCAGGAAGTTCACGACCGACACGCCCGGGACCTCGGTCGGGTACTGCAGCGCCAGGAACAGTCCGCGCTTGGCGCGCGCGTCGGGCGTGAGCTTCGTGATGTCCTCGCCCTTGAAGACCACCCTCCCCTGCGTGACGGTGTAACCGGGCCGCCCCATGATCACGTTGGACAGGGTCGACTTGCCGGAGCCGTTCGGGCCCATCAGCGCGTGGGTCTCCCCTTGCTTCACCACCAGGTCGATCCCTTTGAGGATCTCCTTGCCCTCGACCTCCGCGTGCAGGTCGATGATCTCGAGCGTCGCCGCTCCGTTCGTCTCAGTCATCTCATTCGTCACGTGGCACCTCGATCAGGATGTCGTCGCCTTCGGTCTTAACGGGGAACACCGCTACCGGCAGCGTCGCCGGCAAGGTGATGGGTCTCCCCGTGTTCAGGTCGAACGTGGAGCCGTGCTTCGGGCACTCGATCGTCTGGTCATCGACGTCGACCTCGCCCTCGTCCAGGAAGTAGTGGGCGTGCGAGCAGATCGCGTCCACGGCGCGGAACCCCTGCTCGCCGAGGTTCGACCACGGCGATCGGGCGGTGGTCGACCACGAAGCGTCGGACCTCTCCTTCCGGCACGTCCGCTACCGTGCAGACCTTCACGAGCGTCATCCTCGCGCGCCTCCCGCCAGCTCGCGGGCGATCGCGGCCTCGCTGCCTCACGCGCACCTCGTCGATCGTGACGCGGTCGAGCACCTCCTGGAAGAACCCCGAGACGATCAGGCGTTCGGCCTCTTCACGCGGGATCCCGCGGCTCTGGAGGTAGAAGATCGTCTCCTCGTCGACGGGCCCGACGCTGGCGGCGTGACCGCATCGGACGTCGTTCGCCTCGATCTCCAGGTTCGGGATCGCATCGGCCTTGGCGTGCTCGGACAGCACGATGTTGCGGCTCGTCTGCATCGCGTTCGTCTTCTGCGCGTCGGGGCGGACGTGCACCCACCCGCTGTAGACGGCACGACTGTGGTCGCGGAGCGCGCCCTTGTACAGCAGGTCGCTCTGGCAGTTCGGTGCCACGTGATCCTGCATCGTCCGATGGTCGAAGTGCTGCTCGCCGTCGGCGAAGAAGATCCCGAGCATCTCGCTGAACCCGCCGGGCTCCGCGAGGATGGTCTCGGCCTCGGCCCGCGAAAGGTCGGCCCCGAATCCGATCGCGAGCGTCCGGATCTCGGCGTCGCGTCCCACGCGTGCCCGCTGCACGCCGAGGTGGGTCACGCCCGCGCCCCAGTCCTGGATCGACGCGTACCGGACCCGGGCGCCGTCGCCCACGACGATCTCGGTGACGGCGTCGGAGAACGCTCGCGTGAGGTCGGGCGAGACGTAGCGATCGATGAACGTCACGGAGGCGTGCTTCCCGACGACGATCAGGGTGTGCGGGAAGACGGCCCCGCCGTCGGCGTCCAGGTACGTGAGCGTCTGCAACGGCAGCTCGATCTCCGAGGCCGTCGGGGACGAAGAGGAAGGTCCCACCCGTCCGGAACGCGCCGTGCAGGGCGAGGAACTTCGTGCGGTCGGTCGGGACGAGCGAATGCAGATGCGGTTCCACCAGGTCCGGATGCGTCGCCGCCGCGAGGTCGAGGTCACCGAAGATGACTCCCTGACCCTCGAGGCCGGCCACGAGCTGCGTGGAGATCACCTCGGAGTTGCGTTGGATCTGCAGGCCGGCTCGCTCTCCGACGACGCCGGTCGCCTGGAGCAGACCGTGGCCGTTGACCGCCTCGGGTCCACCACCGGGCGAGAACGGGATGAAGTCCAGATCGAAGTCCGACAGGTCGGTGTAGCGCCACTCCTCGGTCTCCTGCGACGGGATGGGCATGGCCTCGAACTCCGCGAGCGCTCGCAGACGGAGCTCGCCGGTGAACCCCGCGACCTCGGGAAGCTCCGCGAGGGCGTGCTCGTCGAATGAGTTGCCGGCGAGCGCAGAGATCGAAGCGTGCTGGGTCACGCGGAAAGTCTATCGGAACGGTCGGATTCGCCCTGGGCGTCGCGACCTACATCAAGGCGGCGAGGGCGTACAGACGTGCCTCGGTCGGCGAGAGGACCCATCCGTCGACATTGACCACTCGCTCCTCGTCGAAATCCGAACGAACGCTGGCCGCCAAGAGCGCCCGAAGCTCGTCGTTGCTCGCATCCCGAACGGTCTGGCGTCCCTCAGGGAGCTCGGCTGAGATCCGGTCGACCAGGTGAGACACGGATGCCTCCTCCGGGGCGTGGTCGAGGAATGCGCTCCCCACCACGCGCGCACTGTCGCGGTGCGTGAGGAGACCTGCCAAGCGCTCCGCCGCGGAAACCGGCGCGAACGATACCATCGCTCGCCACGGACGGGTCTTGACCACCAGCGCGAACCCGCCGAACGCGCTGACCGTCGCCAAGAATCGTCTGCGGGTGATCGGCGAACCGGCTCTCACGCCACCTCCTGACGGAGGTGGTCGGCGAGGCGCAGCGCGAGGGCGACGATGAGCATGGTGGGATTGCTGGAGCCGGCTGTGGGGAAGATGCTGCTTCCCGCGACGTACAGGTTCGACATGCCGTGCACCAGACCATCGCCATCCACCACGCCGTGCTTCGGATCGACATGCATGCGCGTAGTGCCCATGTGATGGAATCCCCCGGCCAGGTCCGCTGGCCAATCGGATCCCTCTTCGCTGAACAAGATCTGGACGCGCCCCAGACCCGCTCGCCCGAACTCGGTGGCAACTATCTCCATGCTGCGTTGGACGGCATGACGGTCGGAGCGGCTGAGTTGCCAGTCGAGCTCGGCTCGGGGCATGCCGACCTCATCCAATTCGCGGATCAGCATGACGCGACTGTCCGGGTTCGGCGCCGGCTCGAACCGAGCGGTGAGGAGCAGGCTGTCTAGCGGGAGGTTCCCCTGCACCTTCGTGTACAGGAAGCCTGCGATGTCACCGAAGAGGCTCGGGATCAGCGACTGCCGCTCCCTGGGGGTCGACCGCATCAGGGCGCCGATCACGTCCGGATACGGGATCGGTATCGGCGCGCCCGGAACGGCGAAGCGGTGCCACGTCATCAGGTCGGACACAACGTTCGATACATCCGGGCCGATGTCCGCCCCCTTTCCATGGAGGGCATCCCGGAGTGCCTTGAGATCCGCAACATCGGTGGAGTCGGCGGCGCGCTCCAAGGCCGCATCGTGCACCGGGTCGATCCGGATCTGGACGTCGGCCAACCCCTCGGCCTCCTGTGTGTCCCGGGAGATCGCCAAACGAGGTTGGATGATCGTCCCGTCGACCGTGTGCTCTTCATAGAATGCGATCGACATGTTCGGGTCGGACGGAGCGACGACACCCGCTACGAACCTCGGGTGCTCCAGGAAGAACCGGCCGACGAGGTCGTTCTGGTTGCCGATACCGTTCGGGAATCGACTGTTGGAAGCGAGGAGGATCCGCGCGTTGTCGATGCCTCCGACAGCGACGACGATCACTTTCGCGGAGACCTCGAATCGGTTGCCCGTCAGCGTGACGACCGATACCCCGCTCGCGGTCGTACCGGCATCATCGACCTGGATCTCCGTGACGTTCGCCTCGAGATAGACCGTCACGTTGGGAGCAGACTTCAATTGATCTCCGTAGAGGACGGCGAAGCGTCGCTTTTCGGGTGGGACGATCTGGTCCACCCTCGTCAAGACGCGATCACCGATCAGCGGCAGCGGTTCCGACTGGTCGAGACTCACCCACTCGGCGGTGTCCCACTGGTCCGATGTCAGCTGGACGACCTGCTCCGCCCGAAGGTAGTACGGGTCCAAGTCGGACTTCCCCATCGGCCAGCCGCTGTAGGGCACCCAATCCCGCTGCTGGAAGTCGACGTTGTCGAAGGGGCGGCAGACGCCCGCCCAGTGATTCGTGGTGCCACCGAAGTAGCGGAGACGCGGCGTGTCGAGTGGGAAGTACGGGAGCCCGATGACGGGTCCTTCGTAGAGCGCTTGCGTCTCGGCGTCGAAGGTTTGGCCACCGCTTTCGAGGACCGCGACCCGAACCGAGCTCCCGATGAATTCGCGCGCTAACGTGATCCCGGCGGCCCCGGCGCCGATGATGCAGAGGTCGGTCGTCACCGTGCTTCCTGACGGCACGCTCCGAGCATCAGAGAACAACTGCTGCCTCCGGGTCGGCCGTGTCGGCAGTTGCGACCGCCAGGGCCAGCTTGGTGACGATCGTCCCGGCGAGGCGATCGTGCCACCCCCGCTTCATGGGGTTCCGGGCAGTGCTGACAAGGAGGCAGAGGTCCCATACGAGGACGGCGAGGATCAACAACGCGTCGACCGAGCCCGAGACGAACGGGGTGAGGGACGCCTCGACGCAGAGCGGAAGGCCGATCAACAGCCAGCGGATCGCGCCCTTACCGTACGTGAGAGAGGCGCCAGATCCGGTCCCCATCTCCATGTGCAACAGCCGTTGACCCGGCGACCCCCGGAACCGCCGCCAGGTGCCGATGAAGTACGCCGCGCTGATGACGGTGCTCACGATCGCGTTCAAGACCGCCAGGCCCTGGTTGATGGTGACGTGTGGATCGGAGGACAGGTCGATCTTGACCACCGGACCGAAGAGGACGGAGACGATCACCGCGCCGACGAACGACAACACCGTGAGGAACACGATGTCGATCACGTAGCCGACGAGCCTGTTCGGAACGTCAGCGTAATAGCGCCCCATATCCGGGCCGGTTTGCATCGTCACACTCCCATCCACGCGTATGTTCTACACGCGCGAACACCCGCGGAACGCTTGGGGGTTGTGGTTCTCACAAAAGAAGGATAACCGGAAGGACTGTCTGCACCGAATACCGCGGAAGGGGTATTCCCAGTCAGCCGACCGAGCCCTCCATCTGCAGCTCGATCAGGCGGTTGAGCTCGACGGCATACTCCATGGGGAGCTCGCGCGTGATGGGCTCGATGAACCCGTTCACGATCATCGCGGTCGCCTCGACCTCGGAGAGCCCGCGGCTCATCAGGTAGAAGAGCTGGTCCTCGCCGACCTTCGAGACCGTGGCCTCGTGGCCGAGCGACGCCGTCTCGTCTTCCACCTCGATGTAGGGGTACGTGTCCGAGCGGCTCTCCTCGTCCAGGATCAGCGCGTCGCAGCGCACCGTGGACTTGGCGTGGTGGGCGTCGGGCTCCACGCGGATCAGGCCGCGATAGCCGGTGCGCCCGCCGTCCTTCGAGACCGACTTCGAGTTGATCACGCTGGTCGTGTACGGCGCCGCGTGGATCGCCTTGCCGCCGGCGTCGGTGTGCATTCCCTTGCCGGCGAACGCCACGGACAGCACCTCGCCGCGCGCGCCCTTGCCGAGCAGGTAGATCGACGGGTACTTCATGGTGACCTTGGAGCCGATGTTGCCGTCGACCCATTCCATGACCGCGTCCTCGTACGCCGCGGCGCGCTTCGTCACTAGGTTGTAGACGTTGGTCGACCAGTTCTGGATGGTCGTGTACCGGACGCGCGCGCCCTTCTTCGCGACGATCTCGACGACCGCCGAGTGCAGCGAGTCGCTCGAGTAGATCGGCGCGGAGCAGCCCTCGACGTAGTGCACGTAGCTGCCCTCGTCGGCGATGATCAGCGTCCGCTCGAACTGGCCCATGTTCTCCGCGTTGATGCGGAAGTACGCCTGGAGCGGGATGTCGACCTGCACACCCGGCGGCACGTAGATGAACGACCCGCCGGACCACACGGCCGTGTTCAGCGCCGCGAACTTGTTGTCGTTCGACGGGATCAGCGTGCCGAAGTACTCCTTCACCAGGTCCGGGTAGTCGCGGACCGCGGAGTCCATGTCGGTGAAGATGACGCCGATGTCGTCGAGCTCCTTCTTGATCTTGTGGTAGACGACCTCGGACTCGTACTGCGCGCTCACGCCGCCCAGGTACTTCTTCTCCGCCTCGGGGATGCCCAGCTTGTCCCAGGTGCCCCGGATGTCATCGGGCAGGTCCTCCCAGTTACTCGCCTGCTTCTCGGTGGAGCGGATGAAGTAGAAGATGTTGTTGAAGTCGATGTCGGAAAGGTCGGCGCCCCACCACGGCATCGGACGCGCCTCGAAGTGCTTCAGCGCCTTGAGCCGGTACTTCTTCATCCAGGCCGGCTCGCTCTTCAGCGCGCTGATCTCCTCGACCACGGCAGCCGACAGTCCCCGCTTCGGCTCGAAGACGGAGTGGTCCGCGTCCTTCCAGTCGAACCGATAACCCTTGCTGAGCTCTTCGAGGTGCTCTTCTTGGCTGATGGCCATCGTATTCTCCTCGCAGGCAGTCGGTCGCCAGACACACAGCCTACCCGCGGGTCGAACCTAAAGTCCACCGGACAGGTCGGATTCGAGCTGCCGGGCGGCCGCGAGCCCCGATCGTCGAGCACGCCAGGCTGCGGTACCTACGCCTCAGCCGGTGGGTGCGCCTCGACGCTGCCCGAACTCGCTTTCGCCTGGTGCCCCGTCTGCTCTTGATGCTCGAGGGTCGCGACGTTCGCGTCTTCCTCCGACCCCGGGCCCCACGACCACGCGCAGTTCTCGCACGTACCCCAGAACTCCATGTCCCCCATGCGGACCAGGGTAGCTCACGTCGACGGGCCGCCCGTCCACTTTCCCCGGCCGCCGACCGCGGGGTTCGGAGGTGTCGGGCTTGGGGTCCCGGGTGGTGCGGCCAACCGATCGTCGCCGTGCCGGTTCACGCCCGACTGGAACGTGCCGAGAAGGCCGGGACCGCGACGCGTCCCGGCCTTCCGAGCAGGTACTTAGCCGACCTCGACCGGTGCGCCGACGAGCGAGCCGTACTCGGTCCACGAGCCGTCGTAGTTCTTGACGTGCTCGTACCCCAGCAGCTCCTGCAGGGCGAACCACGTGTGCGACGAGCGCTCGCCGATCCGGCAGTAGGCGATCACCTCTTCGTCGGGGGTGATGCCCGCACCTTCGTACAGCTCGCGGAGCTCGTCGGCGGACTTGAACGTGCCGTCCTCGTTCGCCGCCTTCACCCACGGGACGTTCGCCGCACCGGGGACGTGCCCGGGAACCTGGGACTGCTCCTGGGGCAGATGATCGGGAGCCAGCTTCTCCCCGCGGTACTCCTCGGGTGAGCGGACATCGACGAGGCCAACCGTGCCGATCTTGGAGATGACCTCGTCGCGCCAGGCGCGGATCTCGGGGCGGTCTGCTCCGGCGATCGCGATGCCGGTGGCCCGATACGTCGGCACATCCTGCGTGAGCGGCCGCGACTCGAGCTCCCACTTCTTGCGCCCGCCGTTCAGCAGCTTGACGTTGTCGAACCCTCGGAGCTTCAAGATCCAGTAGGCGTAGGCGGCGAACCAGTTGTTGTTCCCGCCGTAGAGCACCACGGTCGTGTCCGGTCCGACACCGGCGGCCGACAGGAGCCCTGCGAGCTCGGCCTGACTCACGAACTCCCGACCGACCTTCGTGTGCAGGTCGGTGGTCCAGTTCCAGCCCACGGCACCTTCGATATGTCCCTTGTCGTAGGCAGCGATGTCCTCGTCTACCTCGACGATGCGAACGGCGTCGTCGTTGAGGTGGGCCTCCACCCAATCGGTGTCGACGAGCACCTCCGGCTTGGCGTAGTCGCTCATGTGCTTGCTCCTTCCCCCCGGACGCGTTCGCCCCGGGAACGAGAAAGAGGCCGCGGAGGCGGCCTCTCTTGGATCGGTTCCGGGAACCTGCTACGGCCGCGTGCGCGCTGGCGCCTCCCGGAGGGCGCGGCGACAGATACAGCAAAGACGGGACGGGATCATGGCTCCGACGAGCCCGCGGCAGCGCGTCTGGATCAGATTCCTACCTCCTGAGTCGGGAATTGCAGGTGCAACTTCTACCTCCGCGCGACCGCGGATGTCAAGGTCAGGCGTGGAGCGGGCTCAGAAGATGCCGAGCGCGGCCTTGGCCTCGTCCGACATCATCTCGGGGCTCCACGGGGGCCGGATGACCATCTCGGGGCGCACCTCCCCGACACCGGGAACGGCCGCGAGGAATCCGCGCATCTGGTCCTCGATCATGGGACCGATCGGGCATCCCATGGTGGTGAGCGAGTACGTGATGTCGATGTCGCCCGATGGATCCACTTTCACCTCGTACACCAATCCGAGATCCACGATGTTGATGCCGAGCTCGGGATCGAAGACGTTCCTCAGCGCCTCGAGTACTTGGTCTTCCGTCGGCGAACCGGCGGATTCCTCGGGGGACGCTGGATGGTCGGTCTGGACGGTTTCCTGCTCGTTCATGCGAAACCTTCCCGGTCGGGGGGCTCGATAGCTCTATCCTGTAGCTAGCCTACTTCCCCCAACGCGAAAGGACGCTGCGCCCGCATGACACAGATCCGCGCGATGATCGTGGACGACCATCCCGTGACGCGAGAAGGCCTCCGCACCGCCCTCGGGATGTCGGACGACGTCCTCGTCGTCGGAGAAGCCGCGAGCGGCGAGGAGGCGGTGGACCGCGCCCGCGAGCTCACGCCGGATGTCGTCTTCATGGACGTGCGGATGCCGGGCATGGACGGCATCGAGGCCACCCGACAGATCCTGCAAGCCGCACCCGGAACCAAGGTCATCCTGATCACCATCGATGAATCGCGGGGGGCCATCTCCCAGGCCATCCAGGCCGGGGTCTCCGGCTATCTCCTGAAGGATGCGTCGGCAGATGCGCTGGTCGACGCGGCGCGCAACGCGATCGAAGGCAACGCGGTCATCCACCCCCAGCTCACGCGGACGTTCATCGAGGAGGTCCGTATGGGTGACTCGGCCTCCGACACAACGCCCTTGTCGAAACGCGAGCGCGAGATCCTCCAACGGGTGGCCGACGGCGCCACCACCAAGCAGGTCGCGAGCGATCTGGGCATCTCTCCCCATACGGTCAAGACGCATCTCGAGCGGATCTTCGAGAAGTTGGGCGCGAACGACCGAGCGCAGGCGGTCGCCATCGCCATCCGCACCGGCATCGTGCACTGACGGGCGAGGCCCCACCCTCAACCCACCCACCGAGACACCGATACCAACAACGTGAAGGTTCTCCTGTGCGACACCGCCGACGAGGTGACCCGGCTGCAGCACGCGCTGCGCATGCTCGACCCTGCCATGGAGATCGAGGTCACGACGGAATCCGACCGGGTGATCGAGATGGCCGCCGGCATCCAGCCCGATGTCATCGCCACCGAGCTGGGCCTGGAAGGCCTGAAGGACGTCCACCTCGTCCGACGGCTCCGCGACGCCGCGCCGCTATCGGCCATCGTGGGATGGACGCGCCTGCGCGATCCGTTCCGTGTGGCACAGGTGCTGTCCGCCGGAGCCTCCGGGTACCTGCTGAAGGAAGACGGCGTCGACGAGGCGGCCCGCGCGATCGTGTCCGCCGCCGCAGGATCGATCGTGCTCACCCGCAGCGCCGCGACCCTGCTCGGGAGCGAGCTCGGCGCGTCCCTGGCCCGGGTCAGGGACCTGGAAGAGCAGGTTCGAGACATCGAATCCCAGATGGAAGAGGGCACCAACGCCAAGAGCCAGTTCCTCGCGAACGTCTCGCACGAGCTCCGGACCCCCGTGACCGTCGCCAAGGGCATCGCCCACGTGCTCCGCAACCCGAACGTGAGCGAGGAGGAGCGCGGGGAATTCCTCGAGCAGATGCAGTCCGCCCTCGACAAGCTCGCCGGCCTCGTGAACGAGATCATCGAGATCACGGAGCTCGATCAGGGGACGTTCCAGCTGAACATCACCTACACCGACCTGGCACCGTTGATCGACCGAGCGGTGGCCGACATGGGCGACCTCCACCCGGCTGTCCTGGTGATCTCGCGGATCCCCGGGAATCTGTTCGCCCTCGCCGACGAGGCAAGGATCCACGGGGTCATCCACGAGCTCTTGGAGAACGCGTGCCGCTACTCGCCCGACGACCGGGCGGTCGAGATCCGCGCGCGCGTGATGGACCAGGGCATCGTGGTCTCGGTGATGGATCAGGGCTCGGGGATGGATCGGGACGTCGCTTGGCGATCGTTCGAGCAGCCGTTCTCGACCGGCGAGGCGACGCTTCGCAAGGAGAAGGCCGGCGCGGGCGTCGGCCTGCATCTGTCGAGGCAACTCGTTCTCCGGCACGGAGGCATCCTGTGGACGGACCCGGTCCCTGCCGGCGGCACCCGCGTGTCGTTCTGCCTGCCGTCCAAGGCGGGCGCCACGTTCGCCGCCCCACCCGACGCCGCCTAGCACCTGGAACTCGGCTGGCATTCCTCTCCGACCCCGGCTATCCTCGCCGCGGGGGATCGGCAGGTTTTGTTGCGAAGAGCCATCCTGGGAATCGTGGTGTTGGCGATGGGCGCCGGCTGCACCGGCCAGCCCAGCGGAGCCAGCGCCGTCCCCGGCACCGACCTGATCCACATCCAGCGCTCACCTTCGCCATTCTCCGAAGTCACGGCCGGGCCGGTCCAGGCGATGATCCCGGATGGCTGGCGGCCGATGCCGACGTCCGGTGAAGCGCGTGAGGGGTTCTTCGCCTCGCCGAGCCCCGACGCGTGGTCCCGCATGGACGGTACGACCGAGGGCATCGCCGCCACGTGGATCGACGCCACCATGGTCGGCGTCCCGTCGGACTTCTACTACCTGGCGGCGACGGGTCCGCTCTTCTCGCAGCTGGTGCATTCCCGCGACTGCCGGGCCAGATCGAGTCACATCCTGCTCGACAACGTCCCGACGTTCGCGTCCGGCGTCGTCGGCTCGCCGGGCGACTACATGGCCGAGGGCGAAGGCACCTGCACGGTCCGCGGGGACGTCACGCGGTGGGCATACTTCGTCGCAGCGCCGGGCTTCGGCCCGGTGCGCCAACTGGGCATCGCGCGCTCCGGGCTGTACGTGGTCGTCGCGGTCCTTCGCGATGGCCGGACGGCCGGCAGAACGCTCCGGCGGCTGATCGCCCACACCCGGTTCGGCAACACGCCGATCCGCGCGTTCGTCGATGCGGTCCGCCAACAGGCCATCGCCACGGCCTGACCTCGACTCCCGCGAACGGCCCTTAGCGAGGACTGCGATCCACGAACGGCGTCTTGACGACGCTCGCCCTCCCGCGGCGGCCGCGGATGTCCACCTCGACCTCGGATCCCACGTCGGCGATGTCGCCCGGCCACAGGTACGCCAGTGCGATCCCCCGCTGCAAGACCGGCGAGAACGTGCCGCTCGTGACCTCTCCGATCAGCTGGTCTCCCCGGAAGACCGGATAGTGCGCGCGCGGGATGTGCCGCCGCTCCTCCATCACGAGCCCGCGAAGACGACTTGGCGGTCCCTCCTCCCGTTGTCGCAGCAACGCCGCCCGCCCCCGGAACTCGCCCTTGTCGAACGCGACAGCCCAGCCGAGGCCCGCCTCGAGTGCGGTCGAGGACTCGAACAGGTCCTGCCCGTAGAGCGGGTAGCCCATCTCCAGGCGCAGCACATCCCTTGCGGCGAGACCGCAGGGGATCCCAGCGAACGGGGCCATCGCCTCGAACAGGTCGTTCCACAGATCGCCGGCGATGTCCTGGTACGTGAAGAGCTCGAAACCCATCTCGCCCGTGTAGCCGGAGCGCGTCACGATAACCGGTCGCCGGTGGTATTCGGACTCAGCGCACTGCATGAACGAGAGGTCCCCCGCCTCGGGGAACAGGCCGCGCATCACGTGGACGGAATCCGGGCCCTGGACGGCCAGGAAGCACCAATCCTGGTGATACATCAGGTGGAGCCGATCGTCGGCCCGTTCTTCCTCCAGCATGCGCAGCACCCGCGGCGCGTTCGACGCGTTGGGAACCACGAAGAATCGCTCGGGCTCGAGCCGGTAGACGATCAGATCCTCGATCACACCACCGCCCTCATTCAGGACGAGGTTGTAGAGGGCTTCGCCCACCGCAGCCTTCGACAGGTCGTTCGAGACGACGCGCTGCAACATGCCGATCGCGCCGGGACCTGTGACGTCGACCTTCCCCAGATGCGTTAGATCGAACAGACCGACCCGTTCGCGGACGGCGCGGTGCTCGGCGAGCGCACCCTCGTACTCGATCGGCATGAGCCAGCCGGCGAACGGACCGAGCTTGGCGCCGAGCCGAAGATGCTCGTTCTCGAGCGGCGTGTGCTTGAGCTCGTCGGCGGCGGGTTCGTGCATCAGCGGCATCGTACGGCCGTAGCCGTGCGGACGCGGGCGCTGAGGAACGGCCGGTCGCGACGAGGACGGTAGACTTTGCGCTCGGATGGGTGATGGCTACGACGTAGTGGTGATCGGCGCCGGGACCGGCGGGTATTCCGCCGCGCTCCGGGCCGCACAGCTGGGCAAGCGCGTCGCCATCGTAGAGAGAGACGACCGCATCGGGGGCACCTGCCTGCTGAGGGGATGCATCCCGACGAAGGCGCTCCTGCAATCGGCATCGGTCATGGACACCGTCAACCGGTCGTCGGAGTGGGGCATCAAAGCGTCCGGGGAGCCCGACTGGTCCGCGGTGAAGGCATTCGAGGACGCGGTAGTCGACAAGTTGGTCAAGGGCGTCACGGGCTTGATCAAGGCTCGGAAGATCGATGTGGTCCACGGCACGGCCACGATGGTTCCGGGGCCCGCGGTCGAGGTGGACGGCCGTCGCCTCGATGCCACCGACGTCATCCTCGCCACCGGATCTCAGCCGAAGCTCCTCCCGGGCGTCGAGATCGGCGCACGGATCATAACCAGCGACCAGGCGCTCTGGTACGACACCATCCCGTCGTCGGCGGTCGTGATCGGCGCCGGCGCGGTGGGCCTCGAGTTCGCGTCGATGTACCGGTCGTTCGGCGCGGAGGTCACGCTCATCGAGGCACTCCCCCGTCTCGCGCCGCTCGAGGACGAGGAGATCTCCAAGGAGGTCGCGCGTGCGTTCCGCAAGCGCGGGATCACGAACGCCGCGGGAGCCTTGGTGCAGCAGATCGTCGACACCGGCGACCACGTGGACGTGACGTACGACGCCGGCGGCCCCAAGACGGTCAGCGCCGACATCTGCCTCGTCGCGGTCGGCCGCGGCCCGGTCACGGACGGGCTCGGGCTCGAAGCGGCGGGGGTCTCGATGCACGAGAAGGGCTTCGTGAACGTCGACACGCAGCTCCGGACCAACGTCGAACACGTGTGGGCGGTCGGCGACGTCGCCGCCACTCCCTTGCAGCTGGCCCATGTCTCCTTCACCGAGGGATACGCGGTCGCGGAGCGCATCGCCGGTATCGAGGTGCCGGAGATCGACTACGTCAACATCCCCCGCGTCACGTACTCGACACCGGAGATCGCGTCCGTCGGACTGACCGAGTCGCAGGCCGTCGAGCGCGGACACCAGGTCGTCACCGAGAAGCTCGACTTCCGCGCGATCGGCAAGGCGAACATCGTCGGGGAGGGCGGCATCGTGAAGCTGGTGGCGGAGGCGGACGGAGGTCCCGTCCTTGGCGTCCACATGATCGGCCCGCACGTCACCGATCTGATCTCCGAAGCGATGCTGATCACGAACTGGGAGGCCGTTCCCGACGAGGTCGCGGCACTGATGCATCCGCACCCGTCTCTGTCCGAAGCCGTCGGCGAGGCGCACCTCGCGCTCGCCGGCAAGCCCCTCCATTCCCCGTAGCGAAGGAGCGCGTTGGCCACGAAGACGGATCCGAAGACCGCCCCCGGCGGTCGTCCGCTCCCCGACGACCGGTTGCGGGACATGCTGTACCTGCTGAAGCTCTGCCGCTACTTCGACGAGCGCATGGAGGCGCTGTATAGGCAGGGCCGCCTCCCCGGCGCCATCTATTCCGGGCGCGGGCAGGAGGGAACGCATGTGGGCGTCGCGTTCGCCCTGGAGAAGGACGATTCGCTCTTCCCGACGCACCGCGATCTGTCCGCGCAGTTGACGAAGGGTCTCGACCTCAAGCGCGTGATGGCGCAGTTCTGGGGGCGGATCGACGGCTATACGCGTGGTCGCGACGGCAACAGTCACATCGGCGACTGGGCGGGGAGCCGGACGTTCACGGTCATCTCGCACCTCCCGATCGCCTACCCGGTCGCGTGCGGCGCCGCGCTGGCGTACAAGCGCAAGGGCGAGCGACGCGTCGCCATGGCGATCTGCGGGGACGGCTCCACATCGAACGGCCGCTGGCACGAGGCCCTGAACTGGTCGGCGGTGCACCAGTTGCCCGTGGTCTGGGTCGTCAACAACAACCAGTACGCCTACTCGACACCGAACCCGCTCGAGTTCCACGTCCCCACGATCGCCGAGCGCGCCGTGGCGTACGGCATGCCCGGCATCCGCGTGGACGGCGGCGACGTCGTCGAGGTCTTCGAGACGGCGCTCGAAGCGGTGGAGCGCGCTCGCAACGGCGGGGGTCCGTCGTTGATCGAATCCGTCTCCCTCCGATGGCGCGGACATGCCGGACACGACCCGGCGAAGTACATGCCCGACGAACTGCTCCAGCGCTACATGGCCGAGAAGGACCCCGTGCGGAACTTCGAGGAGTACCTGCTCGCCGAGGGTGTCGTGACCAAGGAGGACATCGGCGAGGTCCAGGAACGCGTGGAGCAGGCGTTCAAGGAGGGCTACGAGTTCGCGCAGGCATCGCCGTTCCCGGAGCCGGGCGACGTGACGAAGGGTCTCTGGGTCGAGGATCGCTACTGGACGAGCGAGCCGGGACGCGGCGGCGGGACGGAGAGCTGATGGCGACGAAGCAGGTCGATGCCGGAGCGGCCGGACACGGCGCGGAGCCTCGGGGCAAGCGCGGCGACGACGGGCAGGCCACCTACCTGATCGCGATCGCCGAGGCGCTCTGGGAGGAGATGGAGCGCGACGAGCGCGTCTACATGCTCGGCGAGGACATCGGGGCGTACGGCGGCGCGTTCAAGGTGACCGAGGGATTCATCGAGCACTTCGGTTCGGATCGCGTGATGGACACGCCGATCGCCGAGGAGACGATCGTCGGCACCGCGATCGGCTCCGCGATGGAGGGCCTGCGGCCGGTGGCCGAGTTCCAGTACGCGGACTTCATGACGTCGGGCTTCGACGAGATCACGACCACACTCGCCCGCTACCACTACCGGAGCGGGGTTCCACTGCCCGTCGTGCTCCGCGCTCCCTCGGGCGGCGGCGTCCGGGCTTCGAACTTCCACTCGACGAATCCCGAGCCGTGGTACGCGCACCAGCCCGGCCTGAAGGTCGTCTGCCCGGCGTTCCCATCGGACGCGAAAGGCTTGTTGAAGTCGGCCATCCGCGACGACAACCCCGTCGTGTACCTGGAGCACAAGTGGATCTACCGCCGCATCAAGGAACAGGTGTCCGAGGATCCAGAGTTCTTGATCCCGCTTGGCTCGGCCGACGTCAAGCGGACGGGGACGGACGTCACGCTCGTGGCGTACGGCGCCATGGTGCACCGGGCGCTGGAGGCGGCGGACAACCTGTACGCCAAGGGGATCGACGTCGAGGTCGTGGACCTTCGATCGATCGTGCCGCTCGACGAGGAGACCGTGCTCCGTTCGATCGCGAAGACGTCGCGGGCCCTTATCCTCCACGAGTCCTACCGGTTCCTCGGGGTCGGCGCGGAGGTCGCGGCGATGATCGCGGAGAAAGCGTTCGAACATCTCGACGCTCCCGTGATGCGGCTCGCGCCGCCGAGCGTGCCGGTGCCGTTCTCGCCGCCGCTCGAGGACGCGTTCATCCCACAGGTGTCAGAGATCGAGGCGGCGGTCGACCGCCTCTCCGCATGGTGAGTGTTCGGGAGGCGATGACGTGACGTCGATCCAGATGCCCCAGCTCGGCGAGACCATCGTCGAGGGCACGATCTTGAAGTGGCTGAAACAGGAGGGCGAGCACATCGACGCTGACGAGCCGCTCTTCGAGCTGTCGACGGACAAGGTCGACACCGAGGTGCCCTCGCCCGTGACAGGGACCGTGACCAAGATCCTGGTCGCGGAGGGGACGACCGTCGCTGTCGGAACCGCGTTGGCTGAGGTGGACTCCGGGGACGGGGCTGCGGGCAGGGACGCCTCCGGGGCGTCGGCGGCGGCGGACTATTCCGCCGCGGCGGCGACCCGGCCGGGAGCTGACGTGGTCGGCGCCGCGGCTCCAGGGTCCGCCTCTGCCGCCGCCCCTCCGGCGAGCGCGCCGGTCCCCGCTGCTCCGGCGGCTTCGGCGCTTCCGGATCGGGGACCTCGGTCGCAGATCCTTTCGCCGCTCGTGCGGAAGCTGGCCGAGGAGCACCGGCTCGATCTATCGCAGGTGTCGGGGACGGGGACGGGCGGTCGGATCACCAAGAAGGACGTGATGGACGCGGTGGCGGCGGGAGGCACGTCGGCTCCGGCGGCGGCGGCCGCTTCTGCGTCGGCCCCTGCTGCCGCGGCGGCGCCCGCGTTGCGCTCCGTTCCCGGTCCGGTCGTGGCGGGGGGTGGGGAAGAGATCGTGCCGATGACCCACATCCGCAAGGTGATCGCCACGCACATGGTCGACGCGCTGCACACCACGGCACGCGCGTGGAACATGGTCGAGGTCAACATGGAGCACGTGGTGCGAACCCGGCAGCGCGTGAAGGATGCGTTCGCGTCGCGCGAGGGATTCAGCCTGACGTACACGCCGTTCGTCACCCGTGCGGTGACGGAGGCGCTCCTCACGTATCCGATGGTGAACAGTGAGCTCAGGGGCGAGGACATCGTGGTTCGCCACTACGTGAACATGGGCATCGCCGTCTCGTACGACGAAGGCCTGATCGTCCCCGTCGTGAAGGGGGCAGATACGATGAACCTGGTGGGGGTGGCCCGGTCGATCAACGACCTCGCGACCCGATCGCGCTCCAAGAAGCTCAAGCCCGACGAGGTGCAGGGCGCCACGTTCTCGATCACGAACCCGGGACCGTTCGGCTCGATCCTCTCCGTTCCGATCATCAACACGCCCAACACGGCGATCCTCGCGTTCGACGCGATCGAGAAACGGCCCGTCGTGATCGACGACGCCATCGCGATCCGCCATATGGTCTACATCTCCATGTCGTGGGACCACCGGGTGATCGACGGCGCGCTGGCATCCCAGTTCCTCGCCCGGGTCAAGGAGAACCTGGAGACGTGGGACTGGGCCGAGGATCTCGGTCTGTAGCTGATGCGTCCGGGCTGGCTGATCTGCCCGGAGGGAGCCGTTCCCTACGCCCCCGCGAACGAGGCCATGCATCGGCTGGCGGAGCGCCGACTGGCGAACACCATCCCCGACACGGTGATCCTGCTCGAGCACGCCCCGGTCTTCACGGCGGGCCGTCGCGCGAAGCCGGAAGAGCTGTTGTGGTCACCGGAAGAGGTGGCGACACGCGACGCGGAGGTCCACCGGATCGACCGTGGCGGGTCGTTCACCTTCCACGGCCCGGGTCAGTTGGTGGGCTACCCGATCGTGGACCTCGGATCGACGCCGGACGCGGCGGCGCACCTTCGACGTATGGAGGAGGTCGTGATCCGGGCTGCGGCCGACGTCGGTGTCGAGCTACAGCGCCGCCCGGACATCCAGACGGGTGTGTGGTCGGGCGATCGGAAGGTGTGCGCGATCGGGGTCCGGCTCATGCGCGCGCGTGTGACGTTGCACGGCTTCGCGATCAACTGCGACACGGATCTGTCGTGGTTCGACGGGATCGTCGCGTGCGGGCTGCCGAACCACGGCGTCACGTCGCTCAGCGAGGTCGCCGGGCGCGTCGTGACGGTCGCCGAGCTGCGTCCCGCGATCGAGCGACACATCGCCGACGTGTTCGGTCTGTTGCTGCAGGCAGCAACACCCGACATCACTGCCACGTTCGCAAGCGCCAGCATGACGTGGCCTTTCGACACTACCTTTCGTCCCCCCATCGCGGGCATGCGCCACTAAAGGACGGATGCCGCGGGGCCGATAGCGTAGGAACACGAATCAACAGATAGGCAATCTGCGAACGGGCAAACCCGTCGGAAGACGGGGACGCAAAGCTCCAGACCCAGATCGGGTGGCTGAGCTACCGAACAGAGAACGCGGTCTGCATCAGGACCTCCGTTCCGCGGATGCCGGATAGGGGGAAGGGTGTCGCTCCGCAACGAGAATCCTGTGGTATTCGGGGACCACGGCGGGGGTTGGGTCTACTCCGTTCGCCAGCACAGGGTCACCGCATCGTTCCTCGGCCTGGTCGCCATCATCACACTCGTCGCGACGCTGCTTCCGAAAGGCGATGCGTCCGCTGCCACGACAGGCCCGCCGTCTGTTCTTACTCCGCCGACCGCCTACTTCGGCTCCCGGATCGAACCACGCGGCACCGAGTCCCAGAACGATGCGGTCTTGCGTGTCGAGTCCGAGATCGGACGCAGGTTCGCGATCGACCACTACTACTACCAATGGACCAGCACGTTCCCGAACGCGGCGCAGACATGGACCGTCAGCCAGGGACGGATCCCGTTCATCAACTGGAAGGCCGGCGGGCCCTGGGCCGCGATCGCGAACGGCAGCCAGGACGCCACGATCATCGCTCACGCCGACGCGATCAAGAGCGTTCGGCTACCCGATGTACCTCACGCTTCCACCACGAGCCTGAGGACGACCTCGCGACCGTATCGGCACTCCCCAGCGACTTCGCCGCGGCGTTCCGTCACATCGTGACCGTGTTCCGCGCTCGCGGCGTCACCAACGTGGCGTTCGTCTGGACGATGATGGGCTGGTCGTTCAACCCCAAGCTCCGGGCGCGAACGCCAACGACTACTACCCCGGCGACGCTTACGTCGACTTCGTCGGCGCGGACGGCTACAACTGGTACCCGGCTCGGGCAGGGCTCCAGCTGGACCTCGTTCCAAGCACATCTTCACGGACACCAACGCCTTCGCCGTCGCACACAACAAGCCGTGGATGGTGGTGGAGTTCGGGGTCCAGGAGGACCCTGCGGTGCCCGGGCGCAAGGCGCAGTGGTTGCTCGACGCGCTCGCCACCGCGAAGACATGGCCGTCGCTCAAGGCGCTCATCTACTTCGACGTCGTCAAGGACGGATACCCGTGGGTGACCGACAGCTCTGCCTCCTCGATGAGCCGGCTACCGGCAGATGGCGCAGGATCCGTACGTGAACCCGGCGTTCACGCTCTCACCGGTCACATCCCCGGCGCCCTCACCGTCTCCTTCCCCGGTGCCGTCACCGTCTCCTTCACCGGTGCCGTCACCGTCGGCAACACCTAAGCCGTCGCCCTCACCGTCGCCGACGCCAACACCGAAGCCGTCTCCTGCGCCTTCACCGTCTCCTGCGCCTTCACCGTCTCCTGCGCCTTCACCGTCTCCTGCGCCTTCGCCGTCTCCTGCGCCTTCACCGTCTCCTGCGCCTTCACCGTCTCCTGCGCCTTCACCGTCTCCTGCGCCTTCACCGTCTCCTGCGCCTTCACCGTCTCCTGCGCCTTCACCGTCTCCTGCGCCTTCACCGTCGCCATCGCCGTCCCCGTCGCCATCGGTGTTGGGCACGTTCGCCAACTCGCTCAACGCGGGTGTCCTCGGCGCAACGCTCTCCACATCGAACTCCGGCGGGGGAAACGGTGTCGCCTTCGACACGGTCGTGGCGACCGGTGGTGCACAACTCGTGTACGACAACGCGCACACTCGAGGCGTCGGACTCTCCGCGAAGCACACGGCCGGTCCCGGCGGAAACTCGTACTACGAGTGGAACACCTCGCTGGGATCTCCATCCGTGTGGTACGGCCGCGTCTACGTGTACTTCGCCGCAGTGCCTTCGGGCGATGTCCGGTTGATCCGAGCACAAGGTGGTTACAACCTCGACCTCGTGATCGAAGTGACGCGTCGAGGCACCATCCGCGTCAGGGATTCGGGGAACAACGTCATCGCCACATCGATCCAGCCGATCATCACCGGTGGCTGGGTGCGTCTCGAATGGAAGGTCGATCACGCCAGCGGCCGGGTCGAAGTCCGGGTGTTCAACAGCCCGAACCTCACGACACCGAGCGAGATCCTGGTGACCGCACCGGGTCAGAGCATCGGCTCACGCCCGGATCGCGTGCAGATCGGACGCGCTGGGACGCAAGCCTTCTCGTCGGTGTTCTGGACCGACGATCCCGCGCTCAGCAGGAACGGGTTCGTGGGGCCGGTCGCGTAGCAGGGCTTCACCGACAGGTACGTCGTGAGAGCGCCCCGACATCGTTGGGGCGCTCTCACCTGCGTTGTTGCACCGTCGAGTCTCCTCCGATAGGGTGAATTCTTCGTCGTACCCTCCTCCCCCCTCAACGAGAGAAGGGTAGAGACGTGAGCAGATGGGTCTGGCTCCCTTCCCCCTTGGCGAGACAACGCCGATGCCTGGCCCCGACGTGTCCGCACGTCGACGGTGTGGGACGCCCGGAGCGGGCGCGACCGTTCGACGAAGAACCCATGACGGAACTCGGATGACCGGCATCCCAAGCCGCGGGCCGCATGGGGAACGGAGGTGCAGATGCTGACACCTGACCGGAGTTCTCAGCGCACACCGGAGCGAGAACGACGCCGATGGGTCGTGGCACCCGTTGTGCTCATTCTCCTCTCGTCCATCCTCGTGGGTTCCCTCGTTACAACGGCGGCCGCGTTCCCCTCCAAGCTGCTGCCGTCCTCAGGCGTCTACTTCGGCGAGCGCGTCGAGCCGAGGGGCAGCGAAACGACCCAGGATGCGATCAAGCGCGAAGAGAGCAAGGTCGGGCGCAAACTGACCATCGATCACCAGTACTACAACTGGGATGCGAAGCTCCCCACGGCGCAACAGAAGTGGGACGTCGATAACGGACGTATCCCCTTCGTCAACTGGAACGCCGGGAAAGGCGGCGGGTCGGTCGTCAGATGGAGCGCGATCGCGAACGGCTCGCAGGACGCGTGGATCCAGCAACGTGCCGATGCGTTCAAGGCGTTCGGTTCTCCCATCTATCTCACGTTCCATCACGAACCAGAGAACGACCTCTCCCGTTTCGGAACGCCTGCGGATTTCGCCGCGGCGTTCCGGCACATCGTGACCGTCTTCCGTAGCCGCAACGTCACGAACGTCGCGTTCGTGTGGACGATGATGGCGTGGACGTTCAATCCACGATCGGGCAGGGACGCGATGTCCTATTACCCGGGGGACTCCTACGTCGACTTCGTCGGGGCAGACGGCTACAGCTGGTACCCAGCGCGCTCCGGCGACCCGTGGACCTCGTTCCACGACATCTTCACCGACACCAACTCGTTCGCCATCGCGCACGGGAAGCCATGGATGGTGGTCGAATACGGTTGCCTGGAGGACCCCGCGGTCCCCGGTCGAAAAGCCCAGTGGTTCCGCGACTCGCTCACCACCGCGAAGACGTGGCCATCGCTCAAGGCGTTGCTCTACTTCGACGTGAACAAGAGCCCGTACAACTGGGTGACCGACAGCACCACGTCGTCCATGAGCGGGTACCGCCAGATCGCGCTCGACCCCTACCTGAATCCGACGGGCACGGGGGGTCCGAGCCCGTCGCCGTCACCGACACCTCGGCCATCCCCGACCCCATCACCCACGCCGTCGCCTCGGCCATCGCCGACGCCGACGCCCCCACCAAGCACCGGCAGTCTCAGGAACCCGCTCGACACTGGGCCCACCGGAGCGGCCGTCGGGACGTCGACGAGCTCCGGCACTCCCTTCGGTGCGGTCGTGACGACGAGCGGCTCCTCTTTGACGTACGACCGCACCCATGCCTTCGGCGCCTACTCGGCGAAGCATGTTCTTCGCTCAGGAGGTGACGCCTACTACGAGTGGGACGGAACCCGCTCGCTTTCCTACGGACGCGTTTACGTGTGGATGGGTTCGCTTCCACCCTCCAACCTCCGGCTGGTGCGAGAGCGATCCGGCAGCATCCTGCGATGCGCGCTGGATGTCATGCCGGACGGAACCCTGGCGTGGGTTGATCAGAACAATCAGACCATCCTCTCGACGTCGAGGGCGATCTCGACCGGCATGTGGGTGCGGATCGAATGGAAGGTCGACCAGACATCCGGAACGGTGAAGATCAGCTTCTCCAACTCCTACTCCTCGTCATCGTCGACGGAGAGCGTGAGCTCTGCGTCCGGGCGAAACATCGGCTCCAGCGCCGACGAGATCCAGATCGGGAGGTCGGGGAGCGAGCCGTTCGACTTCACGTTCTGGACGGACACACCGGCCATCTCATCGAGCGGCTTCATCGGCACGGCATAGCGTTCTGCAAGCGGGGAGGGGCCGGCCGGAATGATCCGGCCGGCCCCTCGAAGCCGTTAGCCTTGGCGGTCGCCCGAGGTGGCGGAACCCTCCACGTCGGAGGATGTCGGGCGTCGCCGGATGGCTGCGCCCAGCGCTTCGAGGTGGAGGGTTCGGCGGAAACGCCACAGGATGGTGGCATGTGCCGCGGAGCCTACGATCGCGGTGACCAGGACCGTCGCGATCCCGTCACCCATCACGCTCCTGGCCGCCAGGCCCACGCCCCCGAAACAGATCAGGGCGCTCAATCCCGACACCAACGAGCCGCCGCCGAACGGCTGGAGCTGCACCAGGCTCCACACCTCGACGAGCGGGAGCAGGTTGTTCAATAGGATGCTGACCGCCCACGCGGCCGCCGCTCCGGTGAGCCCGTACCGCGGGATCCAGAGCAGGTTCAGGCCAACGTTCGCGATCACCGTGACGAAGGTGTTGACCAGGTTCCAGAAGCTCCGGCCCGCCATCAACAGGACCACGTCCACCGGACCGATCGCGGTGGCGACGAGCATGGCGGCTCCCAGGATGACGAGAACCATCCGGCTCTGTTGGTAGCCGGCGCCGAAGACGGAAAGGAGCGAGGGAGCCAGCACGATCATGGACACATAGATCGGCCACGCGAGCGCCATCAACCACCATGTCGCCGTGGAGTACACGGAGCGCGCTCGACGCCGGTCTCCGCTCGCGAGCAGTTCGCTCAGTTTCGGACCGACCACCTGCGTGATGGCCACACCGATGAACTGCCCGAACACGAGGAATCGAGTGGCGGCGGCGTACGCGGCCGCTTCGGCCGGCGAACGGAGCGCTCCGATGAGCAAGACGTCCAACCACACCACGACGACCGCGAACACTCCTGCGAGACCGCGTGGGCCCGTGAATCGCCAGAACTCCCTCATGACGACGTTGAACGGACGAGCGTCGTCCTGTGGCTGGACGGCATCCCGATAGGATTGCCTGAGCAGCCGACCGGTCCACACGACGACCGCGACGAACCCCACCGCGAACGGGATCGCCCACGCCGCTGCCAGGCCGAACCCGGTCAGACCGAGCGCGATCCCTCCGGCGACGAGGACCGGCTGTGCGAGCGCTCGACCGAGCTTGTCGATCAGGTTCGACGGGAGCATCGTCCCGAAGCCTCGGGTAACGGCAAGGCCGACCATGTACGCCGCGAACAGCGGCAGGAACGGCGCCAGGACGCGGAGCGCAGGAGCCAGATCGGCTCCGTGTGCGCCGTTCGTCAGCAGCCTCCCCAGCGGTTCGGCGAACACGAACATCACGACCGCGGCCACGGTGCCGGCCACGAACGCGGGAACGATGCCGGCCTCGATCGCGTGCCGGATGTCCTCCCGCCGACCCTGCAGGAGATAGCGCGGGATGGTCCGGACCACCCCGACATCGGCACCCCATTGCGAGATCGCCCCGAGGATGCTGAAGAGGGCCACCGACTCGAAGAAGATGCCCGCGTCGGTCTTGCCGAGCCCGCGAGTCACAACCACGACGAGAACGAACCCGGCCGCCGCGTTCGCGATCACGCCGGCGAGATTGAGGAGCCCCCCGCGCGCGACGACGGTGAGATCCGCGAACGCATCGGTGGGGGCGAGAGAGGCTCCGTCCTCGGTTCCCACCCGGGTGTTCACGTGATCGAACTTCCGCTCCAGCCCAGATCCCGCCCGAGGAAGGCGTTGAGGGCACGATCGGGCTCTTCGAACCGAGCATCCAGGAAGCTCCGGGCTTGGTCGGACATGCTCGAGTACGAATGGGCGTTCAACTTCTCGTACGCGTCGAGCGATAGCTCCTCCAGGTCGAGGAACCTGAGGATCGACCGGAACGTGGCGTCCGGCTCGGCGAACAGGTCATCAGCGTCGACGATCATGAGTTGATCCCTGGGAAAGAACTGCAGCCACCGCTCGATCTGCTCCAGATAGCGGCCTCGTGCCACGTACGAGTGATGCTGGTGAGAGAAGCTGTAGTACGACGGATCGGTCTTCATCCGCTCTTCCTCACCTTCGAGGCGCTCTTCCTCTCGCTCGAGCGCCTCCTCGAACGAGAGCGACTCGAAGCCGCGCGCCAGCTCATGCGTGTAGTGGGAATGCGCTCGAGTGACCGGGTCGCGCAGGATCAGGATCGCCTTGACCGAAGGGAGGACATCGGCGATCCGCCCGGCCGCGAGCGGATGGAACGCGTAGTACGGACTGCCCTCACCGGTGATCACACGCGTCACGTTCCTCCGTCGTGCGACGAGTGCTTTGTACGGATCGGAAGGGAAGTGTGAGCGGTACCAATTGAGACCCTTGTCATAGTCCGTGTCGAAGTAGTGGACGCCCTTATTGAGCACCGCGGAAACGACGGCCGGATGGCGAGCGAGGTACCGATACAACGATGTCGTCCCGCAACGCTGCCCCCCGATGATGAGGAAGTCGGGTAGGGACCGTATCCGCGATGTCGGGACGGTGACCATCCGGGAGGCTCGCTTCGCGATCGGCCGGGAGATGCTGCGGAGTGATCGTCCCGACGTCATGTGCGTCCCATCCCTTGGGACAGCAGCTCGAGCAGTCCCGCTCGCAGGGCGTCTCGCACGGGCACCCCGGATGACCGGCCCGCCTCCAACCGCAACAGGACCTCGGTCAGGTAGAGCTCCATCAACGAGGCCTGGATCTCGGGCTCCACGCCGAGCTCGCCGAGCTGAGCTCCGGCCGCCGCGAGGGACGCCGACGCCGCCGCCGGAACCGGGAGGCGGGAGCGCAGAGCGGATGTCTGGAAGCAGAAATGGAGCACGTCGAACCCGACCGGGACCCCATCTGCCGTCCGTTCCCAATCCCAGACGTGGAGCGCGTCCCGCGTTCGACTCATGTTCCACGGCCCCCAATCGCCATGCCCCGTGCCGCAGCGAACCATGTGGCCCCCCATCCGATCGAGCACTCGATCGACCGCCGCGAGCGACACCGATCGGACCCGATCGTCCTCCACCCGGCCCGCTTCTTCGATCAGCCGCTGCGGGAATCGGGCAGACCCGAATGACTCCTCCGACACGCCTCCATGCTCCGAGACCTCGCGAACGACCTCGGTCTGCGGGAGGGCATCTTTCGATCCCCGCCGGAGAACGTGATGCGGAACGGGCGAGACGAGCAGGATGGAGAGCCCGTTCCACGGCACGAGCCCCAGTGATCGAGGAACCTCGAACGTGATCGGGGGCCGCTCCGCCCACGAGATGAGCGCTCGTTCCTCGTTCAGGATGAGCGCACGCGTCAATCCGTTCCATCCGAGCTTGGCGTAGGCAAGCACGCGACCGTCGGGTCGCATGAGCTGGATCACCGGCTTCGCATTCGGGCGAAGACCGGGCCCAGGCATCACCGCCGCCACCACGGGTTCTCCGAGCGCTTCCGGGAGGACGGAGCCAAGCAGGTCGAGCCGCGGATCCGCGGGACGGCCCACGACGGCCGCGCGCTGGCCGCGGAACAGCGCTCCCGCCCCTACCCCGAGCGACAGCCCTACCGCCCATTTCCGCAACCGAGCAGCCTGGGTCATCGAATCGTTGAACTGATCGAACGCAGCCGTCGCCGTCGGACCCTTCACCGGCGAGAGGAGCCGGGGTCGCCCCCTGAGAGGGAACGCGAGCCACGGGCCCGCGTGACACTCGTCCGGAGACGCTCCCTGCACGAGTCGAAGGCCCGAGCCGGCCGGGCAGAGGAGCTCGCCCAACCACGTCAACGATGATCCCCTGTCAGAAGACACGGACGGAGCGATGGGGTCGCCGGTCACTCGCTGCTGCCTCCCGAGCATCGTTGGATGTCCACCGCAGAGGGCCTGGCGGGAGACGGGCTGGTCCGGCGTCGTCCGACGCGGTACCCATACGCTGCGAGCAGCGGCCATGTCATCGCCGTTGCCAGGATCCGCTGGCCGGACTCCATCGATCCCGTCCAGGCTTCGTCCATCTTGAGGTCGAACGTGCCGTGCTGGAACCGCATGGGGTTCCCCGCGACCGTGTGGTCGACCCCAAGACTGACGCGGTGGCCGTCCACGAAGCCGAGATCGGCAGGGAGTGGACGCACCCCCTCGAAGGTCAGGATGCGCTCGATCGTTCCGCGTGGACGCCGAACCAGATCCTCGTACCGCACCATCCGCGTAGGCGTCCCGACGACGCGAAGCAGATGGAAGGCGCCGTTGAACGCCAACCACTCGAGCGAGGACCGCCACACGGACGCCCGATGCATGTACTCCGCGCGATCGACGACCTCAGGTCGGCGCACCTCCCTCAGGAGAGAGAATGCAACGCCGCGGCTGTCGCGGACGAGATGCACCACGCGCAGCCGAAGTCCCCCCACCCGCCGCAGCAGGAACGCGGTCGAACCGTGCTTCGACGAATCGACGATCGTCGCACCACCTCCCACCTGATGGATGCCCCGATACAGCCGTTCCAGGATGGCGGTGTATGCGCGAAGGTCGCGCTCATACCGAGACCAGAGCCATGGCATCAGCATGAAGAAGATGTAGCGATTGCGGTCCACGCTCCGTTGGAGCGCCACGACCTCCTCGATCCGGATCTGGTCCCATCCATCGAACCCGATCCGACCGACCTCCGACCAGAACGGACAGTCGAGGAAGGCTGCACCGCAACCACACAGCTCGTTCCCGCTCAATCCGCGGATCCACAGATGGACGACTTCGCCCGCTGAGAGATGTTGCGAGACCTGGCTGAGCATCCGATCGAGGAGCGTGCTCCCGCTCCGCTGACATCCCCCGATGTATACGACGGGAACCATCGCCTTCTCGCCGGTCAGGCTCACGCCGCTCCTCGTTCGCGGACGGACAGCACCATCGCGGCCGACCGTTCCAGCGTTGGATGACCGCACTGCAGATGACTCGTTGCGACAGAACATATATCAGGTTCATCCCGGCAAACGAGCATCGAGGAACCTCGTGGAAGCGCCATGCCGTTCAGTGTAGGGGCGACGGGTGATACCTCGTATCGGGCCAACGACTCCTTCGGCGTACGAACGGACCCTAGACGGATGCGTCGATCGACGGGGATCGGCCTAGAGCATCCGGCACGACGTAAGGAACCTTGGGTCCGTTGGAACGACCCAAAGGCTGGCGTAGGATTGGGGGACCCCACACCAATCCGAGACTTCACCCGTCCGAGGACTTCGTAGGTGCAGCCAAAGGTGCAGACCTCATCAACGCAGGCCGAGGAGACGGTTGATATCCGTGAGTACGTCGCCGTCCTTCGACGGCGGTCGATCCTCCTGCTCGTGGTGATCATCGGCTTCACCGGGTTGTCGATCGCCTACTCCTTCTCGAGGACCCCGCTCTACACCGCGCAGGCCGAGGTGCTCCTCCTTCCCGCCTCGACCTCAACGCAATACCGCCCCGACCAGCTCGTGAGCGTCGACACGGAAGCGCGCCTCGTCCGATCGGCGCAGGTCGCCGAACTGGCCAGAGACTCGCTCGACTGGCCCGTCACCCTCCCCAACCTGCTCAAAAGCACCAACGTCCAGACCACCGTCGACACGCTCGTGCTCGACATCTTCTACACCAACCATGACCCGCAGAGGGCAGCGGACGGAGCGAACGCGCTCGCGGATGCCTATCTGACCTTCAAGCGCCAACGATCGGACGCCGCAGATCTGGCGACCCGCAAGGGGATCCAAGACCAGATCGACGTGCTCGAGAGACAACGGAACGCGCTCGATCAAAAACTCAGCACGCTTCCCGTCGGCTCAACCGACTTCAAAGAGGCGCAGCAGGAACAGGACGCCGTCAACGGCCAGATCGCCGTGTTCACGAGCCAGCTCGCGAGTATCCCGCCGGTCTCGGACCCCGGCGAGGTGATCCTCCCGGCGGAGGTCCCCGTGGCCCCGTCGAGTCCGAAGCACGTGCTCGATGTTGCCCTGGGTCTCTTCCTCGGCACCTTCATCGGCGTGGTCCTGGCGTTCGTGCGCGACCGGGTCGACGAGCGAGTCACGGGACGATCGGATCTCGAGGCGACGATCGACGCTCCGATCCTTGCCTCCATCCCGCGGGTGACGGGCCTGAAGAAGCGCGGACCCGTGATGCTCGTCACCGAGCAACAGCCACGCAGCCCGGCATCCGAGGCCTATCGCACGCTTCGGACAGGTGTGATGGCGATGAACCGCCAACGCGACCGCAAGGTCTTCGCGATCGTCAGCCCGATGCCCGGAGAGGGGAAGTCTTCGACCGCGGCCAACCTCGCCGTCACGTTGGCGCAGGCTGACAAGCGCGTGCTGTTGATCTCCGCCGATCTTCGGCAGCCGAGCCTTCATCTGTTCTTCAGGGTCTCCAACGAGATCGGGCTGGCCGATGTCTTGCTCGGCGAAGTCCCTCTGGAAGAGGCGACCCGAGCACTCTCGCCGAACCTGTGGTTCGTATCGAGCGGTCGTCCCTCCGTGCGGTCGGGCGAGCTCCTCCAATCGCACCAGATGATGGAACTGATCCCCCAACAACGCGAGCGCTTCGACTACGTCATCATCGACTGTCCCCCCGTTCTGGGGCTCGCCGACACCTTGGCGATGGCTCCGTTCGTCGATGCCGTTCTCATGGTCGCCAGGGCAGAGAAGTCGAAACGGAGCGCCCTGGTGCATGCCGTCGACCAGCTCTATCAGGTGGGAGCCGACGTCGTCGGCGGCGTGTTGAACGACGTTCCGATCTCCCGCAGGACCATGCGCTACGGCTACGGCTACGGCTACGGCTTCCGTGAGGAGCCGGACGCACCCGAGTCGACATCCACGTCATCCAGGACGCGCAAGGACTCGAACGGAAGTTCCGGAGGGAACGGATCGGGACGGGTATCGCGCGGTCCGGCTCCGCTCGACGAGGAACTCGTCGACGGTCGATCCCAAGTGGTCAGCAGGTCCGAGCGCGCCGAAACGTGACCCGCGGCCGCCCGAGTTCCACGGTCCTGCTCGTCTGCTCGTCGGGCGGACATCTCGCCCAGCTCTACAGTCTCAAGCCGTGGTGGGAGCGATTCGACCGGGTGTGGGTGACGTTCGAAACGTCGGACGCGACCTCGCTCCTGTCAGGTGAACGGGTGATCTCCGCCTTCCATCCGACGACTCGCAACGTCGTCAATCTCCTCAGGAACCTCCGGCTCGCGTGGAGAACGGTGGATCGACTTCGCCCCGCGATCGTGGTTTCGACGGGAGCGGGGGTGGCCGTGCCGTTCTTCCTCGTTGCCAAGCTCCGCGGCGCCAAGACGGCCTACATCGAGGTCTTCGACCGGATCGATTCCGCGACCCTCACCGGCAGGCTGTGCTACCCGCTGAGCGACGTGTTCGCGCTGCAATGGCCCGAACAGCGTCGGATCTACCGGAAGGGCGTGGTGATCGGACCGCTCCTATAGTCGCTCGATCCCTCACACCGATCCGGCCCAACCCGACCGGTGTGGCAGGCGGGCTAGGACATCGGTCGTAGGTGCGTTTCTTACCCTGTTCGCCTTCGGTTGGTTCCGAACGAAGCGCGCCGACCGTACACTCGACGGATGTCGTCGGGCCCAGACGCGATCACACGTGCACGGCCCGCGGAGGGTTCGGGCCGCCCGATCGCAAGCGCACGCCCCCGGCCGCATCTGCCTCAGGGATGGCCGCTCTACGCCGTGTTCCTGGGGTTCCCACTCTGGTGGGTGCTGGGCGTGAGCGCGTTCATCCTGCCGATCATGTCGATCCCGATGCTCGCGTGGCTCTTCCGCCAGCACAAGGTGCTCGCGCCACGAGGGTTCGGGATCTGGATCGCCTTCATGCTCTGGATGTTCGGATCGGCGACGCGTGTCTCCGGCGTCGACAAGTTCTTGCACTACGGTTACACCGCTTTCCTCTACGTCTCCGTCACCATCGTCTTGTTGTACGTGTTCAATCTTTCGCGAGAAGCCGTTCCCACCGAACGGGTGATCACCGTCCTCACGATCTTCTGGATGTACGTCGTGATCTGGGGTGCACTCGGCGTCGTCTTCCCCACCCTCAACTTCACCAGCCCTATGGAGAAGGTGATGCCCCAACGTCTCGTGGGGAACGAGTTCGTTCACGACCTCGTCCACCCCGCCCTGTCCCAGGTGCAGGACATCCTGGGGTACGCCGAGCCGCGGCCGAAGGCGCCCTTCACGTACGCCACGAACTGGGGAGCCGCGTTCGGAGTCCTCACGCCGTTCGTCGTCCTCGCGTGGAAGCAAGCGCGGAAGCGTGGGTGGAAGATGTTGATCGCTGCGGTATTCGTCATCGGCATCGTGCCGGTGGTGTCCTCCCTCGATCGCGGCCTGTGGCTCAGCCTCGGAACCGGGATGATGTACGCAGCGGTTCGACTGGCCATCGCGGGGAACAGCCGCGCGCTTCGCATCAACCTGCTGTTGATCTTCACCGTGATCGCGGTCGTGTTCCTGTCGCCATTGAAGACCTTGGTGTCCGATCGTCTCGCCCACCCGCATAGCAATGGGCGGCGACTCAGCCTCTATCAGGAGTCGACCAACCGGGTGATGGATTCGCCGATCCTCGGATTCGGAACGCCTGTGCCGTCGATCGTGAACCCGAATGCCCCCCCGGTCGGGACACAGGGTCAGTTGTGGGAGGTCCTCGTCTCGCACGGGATCCCCGGCGCGATCCTCTTCGTGTGGTGGTTCCTCTTCCAGTTCTGGCGACTCAGACGCACGTCGCCGGAGGTGGTGCTGTGGTCGCATACGGTCATCCTCATCGCGCTCATCCAGATGCCGTTCTACGATTCGATCGGCATCCCGCTCGCGGTGATCATGATCGCGATCGCTATCGCGTCTCGGGAACTGCCGGCCCGAACTAGATCCCTCGTCCCGTCCGGTGCGCGAGTCGCATGAGGGTCGGCGCCGAGACCAACCGCCAGCTGACCGCAACCGCCAAGTAGGCGCGCCGCTCGCGCGGATCCAGCCGGATGGTCCGTCGCGCCCACATCCGCGCCTCCGACCCGTTGCCCAACGCAGCGTGCGCGAACGCGAGTCGTCCGTAGAGGAGGGCGAGACCTCGACGCTCCCCGTAGAACTCCGGGAACTTCGCAAGGAGATAGTGGATGGCGTCGATGATCGAGGTCCATCGATCGGCGAAGAACGACGCCTGGTGCCAATACGCCCGCGTGAGAGGCGAACGAACGACCGCGATCGGTGCTCGACGGGCGGCGCGGAGGAGCCAGTCATAGTCCTCCCCGTAGCTCCCCGGTATCTCCTCATCGACGAGCCCGATGCCATCCAGCATCGCGGAACGCTTGACGACGATCGACGACGGGTGCACCTCCTGGACGCGAGAGCGAAGCAGATCTTCGAACGTGACATGATCGTTGGGCGGGATCCGGTCGATCGTTCGATCTCCGTAGACGATCGCCGTGCCGGTGACGACGACCTCGGCGAGAGGTTCGCCGACGAGCGCTTCCACCTGACGACGGACCTTGTCGGGATGCCATTCGTCGTCGTCATCGCAGTACGCCACCAGATCCCCCGTCGCCGCGAGGACGCCGCAGTTGCGCGCCCCGGCCAGCCCGGCGATCCGATCGTTGGCGATGGTCCGTATGCGTCGTGCATCTCCTTCCGGAACACCGACGTCGCTCGGGGTCCCTTGGTCGAACACGACGATGACCTCGATGTCGCCCTCGTAACGCTGCCCGACGATGGACGCCAAGGCACGTCGCAGAAGCTCCGGCCTGTCGCGGGTCGGCACGACGACGGATATCGAGGGATTCATCGGCAAGGGATGCGGGAGCTCATCGGGGTGGCAGTATAGGTTCCCGTCTTGGATGCACCGGCATCCGCCCGACGAGCCGGAGGTGACGTGAACGATCCACGAGGCGCAGACAACGACCCGCCCCGTTCGATCTTCGTCACGGTGGGCACCGACCACCATCCGTTCGACCGTCTGATCAGGTGGGTAGACGGATCGCTGAACCAGGTGTCGGCGGATTGCTTCGTCCAATTCGGAACATCGCAGTCGCCGTCGATGTGTCCCGGTGCGGCATATCTCTCACACGAGGAGACCCGCGAGCGGATCGCTCGGGCCGACGCGATCGTCTGTCATGGGGGTCCAGGAACGATCATCGACTGTCTGCGTTCCGGGACGAAGCCCATCGTGGTGCCACGCCGCCACAACGAAGGCGAGCACGTCGACGATCACCAGGTCCGGTTCACCGCTCGCCTCGAGGAGTCGGCCTATATCAAGGTGGCCCACAGCTCGGCTGAACTCGCGGAGCTTCTCGAGGCCGCCCTGCACGATCGGTCCGACGTGCTCTCGCCGACGAACCGGGCCACGCTTCAGGAGTCGGTCGAACGATTCGCCGACCTGGTCGCGCCGTTGCTCCCTCCTGAGGCGTGACCCGCGGTCCGGATCGTCGCGACGACCTACCAACGGCCCCTTCTCCTTCTCGACAGGTTGTGACTACACTCGGCGCACGGCGGGAGGAGACCGGTTGATCAAGCGGTATCAGCGAAGGCTCGGGGTGTCGGCGGTGTCGTTGCTGCTCGTCGTCTCCTCCCTTTCGTACACCGCCGCCGCGTCTCCGGGTCAGCCGGGGACGCCTCAGGCCTGGGGCGCCAACCCCTTCGGCCAATTGGGAGACGGAACACTCACCCCCCACCCCTCGCCACTTCCCGTGACGGGGCTCACCGATGTGATCAGCATCTCCGGAGGCCGCGGACATGTGATCGCGCTCCGAGCTGACGGAACGGTCTGGACCTGGGGATCGAACGACAACGGAGAGATCGGGAACGGTACGGTCGTCAACCGCCCCACCCCCGCCGCGGTGGCAGGCCTGGCGAACATCATCGAGGTCGCCGCCGGGCACTACCACAGCATGGCCCTTCGATCGGACGGAACGGTCTGGACCTGGGGCCTCAACGCGAGTGGCCAGCTGGGTGCTGAGCTGGTAGAGCACGTCATTCGTAATGATGGGGTCGGGAGTTCGAAATCTCTCTTGCGGCACCAATTAAGACTTTGAGAAAATTGGTTAATTCCTCGTAGCGATGGTTCTGCGCAATTCGCTTGGCGGTTATGCGGTACCAATACGGACCCGTTGCCAAGGTCTTCTGGCTTCCTTCGGACCCGCACGTCCACTCCCGCCGGCGCTCGGCCGCGGTCCACGAATGTCCGGCCGGCGCGCATCTCAAGATCGGGATGGTCGAGTACGCTACGGCGCGAGGGCAGGAACGCCGATTTGTGATGTCGAGGCGGCAGTGGTCGAGATATTCTCCTATTAGGGGAACACGACCCCTCCCCACCCCGGGGGTCTGTCATGGTCCGGGCCGGAGAGTCCCAGCAGGCTCGGCATAACTCACAATAATTTACATGATAGACAGGATAATGCGGCAGGTTCCTCAATTCTCGCAGTTTTGGCAGTCTGACCAATAGCGTCAAAGTCCAATCGCGTGCTTGCGCCGGTGACGCCTTTAGGGATTGCAGCCATGCGAAGAAGCCGTAGTGCACGACCGCAATGCGCAGGAGCGGCCGTTGCCGGACGGTTCAGCGAACGGGCAAATTCGACCCAGAGCGGGCCTTAAAGATCGGCCCTTATAAACCGGCGGGAAGCGCGAGAAAGCGGTCTTTCGCTAAAGGCGTCTTCTGGATGCCCGGGGGAGGCCGGTGAAGGGCGGCGTCTTTCGCGGCGACTGGCGCGAAGCCCGATTCTATACGCTGAGCGCCGGCTTCTCGCCTTGCCGACGACGCTGGGCCTGAGTGCGAGCCTTGGCGACCGCCGCGCGCGCCGAATCGTTGAGCGTGAACATCTCGAGCGCTTCGTCCTCGGCGTCGACGACGGGCGTGATCGCGAGATCGGAATAGGCCTTCGCCAGCGGGTCCGCCTGCACGCGATAGCGCATCCTGACGCCCTTGAGCGCGTAAAGTCCGAACCGCGCGTATTTCGTCAGCGTGCGCCAGAAATGGGTCGGATAGAAGACGAGGGCGGGAACTCGAGGCAACTCGGGCCGACGTTGGGTTCTGTCCTTGCGGCGGAGATAGCCGCATTGCTGCGGGTGGACGCCCTCGAAATTCATCGCGCCGTAGATCTGCAGCACGCCGCGCAGGAGCCGCACCGGGTTGATCCCGTAAGCGAGGTTGCGGCGCATCATCCGTTCGACGTGCTCGTCGCTGTAGTACCAGTTCCACGCGTCCCAGTACGTCTGCTGCCATTCGTCCCGGCTCATCCGCGGATGCTCGACCGTCGCGGTCTCGAGATCGTATTTGTTGAGATCGGGGTCCATCCAGACGCCCTGCTCGTGCAGCTTCTGGTGATCCTCCGAGCCGGGCAGCGGCGTCAGCATGGTGAATTCGAGCAGATCGACCGGCAGCTCCTTCTGGACGATCTCAATGTCGCGCTTGACGCTCGCCGGCGTGTCGCCGGGCAGGCCGATAATGAAGCCGGCGTAGGTGATCATGCCGGCGTTTTTCCAGGCCTGGAACATCTTGCGGTATTCGGTGATCCGGTTCTGGTTCTTCTTCATCTGGATGAGATTGTCGGGGTTGATGCTCTCGAGCCCGATGAAGGCGTAGCGGCAGCCGGCGCGCGCCGCCTTTTCGATGAAATTCGGAATCTTGTGCGCGAGCGTATCGACCTGGATCAGAAAGCTGATCTTGAGCCCTTGCGCGCGGAGCTCAATCAGCCGGTCGAAGATCGCCTCCCAGTTCTTGTTGCGGGCGAAATTGTCGTCGGTGATGAAGAAGCGGGAAATGCCCTGCGCCGCGTTCTGGCGCACGATCCGCTCGATGTCGTCGCCGCTGCGGTAGCGCGACTTGCGGCCCTGCACGTTGATGATGGTGCAGAACGAACACTGGAACGGGCAGCCGCGGCCGGCGTCGAACGACGACAGCACGCCGTCATAGCGCTGGACGAGACGGCGCGGCAGATAGGGGATGGTCTGCTCCTGCAGGTCCGGCAGGTCGTCCATGTAATTGTAGATCGGCTTCGCCGCGCCGGCGTGAACGTCCTTAAGGAAGGTCTCGAAATGCTCCTCCGCCTCGCCCGCGAAGAGGATGATCCCGAGGTCGACCGCCTCTTTGAGTTCGGGGGTCAGCTCTTTCAGCATCGCCATGCAGCCGCTGACATGGAATCCGCCGATGGCCACCGCGACGCCCCGCGCGCGGAACTGGCGCGCGATCGCCATAGCGCGGGGGAACTGGTTGGACTGGACCCCGGCCAGGCAGACGAGGCCGGAATGGCCCGGCTGCGTGATGCGCCTAACGATACGCTCGACGGGGATTTTGACGTTCATCTCGTCGTAGGCGTCGACCTCGATCGCGACATCTTCGCCCAGCGCCTGCCGGCGGGCGCAGTCCTCAGCGATGGCATAGATGCAAGCCATTGAATTCGAGGGAATCCAGGCTTTCCACCACTGGATGACGTAGCCGTCCTTGTCGTAATGGGAAGGCTTGATGATATCGACGTGATAAGTCGTCACCACGCGCACCCCACTCTTGGTCCGCGTCGACCCTGCGGAAGAAGACCATTGGAGAGAAGGGCAAAATTGCGATCTGTACACACGATGGCCGAACGGCGGCGCTTCGGCGAGCGGCCTACCACCTCGGTCGGTGAAGCGTATCGCCCATGCATGCAATGCCGCCTTTCCCGCGGACTGCGGTCGTTCCCGTCGCGACCCTCGTAGGTCTGCAAATCCCGATCGTTCGCGACGACCTGGCGAACAAGTCTCGTCTACGCAAAGACGCGACTAGGAGCGACCCTTCGGAAGCGGGCCTGTGAACCCGTCGGTCGACGCTGACGCGACCTTCGTGTCGCTTGCCACTACTCCGCGTCGTGCTGATCGCTCTTCCCTGAACCAAGACGCCTCATCTCCTTCACAAAGCTCCCGCGCTCAGGCACCAGCATGCGCCCAAGCGTGATGAACTTGTGTTTCTGCTCATCTCCGAGGCTCGCGTACAACGGCTTGGCCGCCTCGACGATCTTCTCGAGATTTGCCCGGCTCCGCGTGAGGCGGTCCGCCTTCGCAGTCAAGCGGTCCATCGGCGACAAGTTATCGCTCTGTTCCTTTTGCAGGTGCGAGAAGGCGCGCGTTTTGCCCATCCTTGACCGCGGATTCAAACGACCCCCAAAGCTTTTCCTGGTCGGCGCTCAGCCGAAGACTGGTCTTCATGCCCTTAAGCTGGGCTTCAATAGCCGCCTCCGCCCAGCGCTGCACGAGTTCAGCGTGCGTGGGCTGCTTATCGTCCTGTGCCGCGGCGGTGGTGGCGAAACCAAAAGCGGAAAGGGCGGCTGCGGCCGCCACGGCGGCAAGCGTCCCAAGGAGAGTGTATTTCATGAGGACGCCTCGTTGGCAGGGCGTTTCTTTTAGAATGGTAACATGCGAGGTTCAAGCGCGGGTGTTTATGGAGCGTCTGGATCGCAGCCGCGGTTACGACCGCTTCCCCCTTCGCGTCGGTCTTGCGGCCCTCCCGCGAATGCGCGCATAGGGCGGAATCTTGTGGTTGTGCTCCGTTGCAGGGTGCTCCTCCTCGACGTCCGCCAGCGACCTGGATGTCCGGTTGACGTCGACTCGAGCCGTCGGCTGCGCGCAAATAGCCGACGTTCCCGGTGACGAGCGAACCAGTCAAACCGACCCAAAGCGACATTCGACGCCCAGAGCAGGCCTTCCAGCGCGCCCGCGCAGCATGTCGTCCACGCATTGGTTCGTCGGCACCTTCGAAGATCCCGGCCTACGAGTATTTCAATTAATATCGGTCGGCGGCGGGAGAGGCCATGAACGCCAGCGCCGACTTGCAGGTGCCGCTGACCTCGCCGAGGTGCGGTCGCATGCAGTTGGAGACGTTGCCGAATGTGGCGGTGGGACAAAATTGATGAATGTCCCCCGCGCACTGCTGCGCGGTCCAGATGGCCTTCGAAAGAATGGTCGAACAGCCAACGGAGAGGTTGCCTACATGGGACTGCAAACAGGCGAGAACGCGTCCTCCGCCGGGCTTGACGTCCGCGCATAGGGAACGGACATCGCTGGCGCAATCACGCTCCGAGGTGAACAATCCTTCCTGCGCATTCGCGCTACGGGTATCCGTAACCAGAAGCGCTGCGCCGAGCGCGATCGTAGTAACGCTGAGCGCAATCATCGAGGGTGATTTCAACATAGTCGCCTTCCTTTGCGTCATCCCCCACCCCGCCCGCCGATCAAAGCGACCAAGTTGGCCTCGTTCTCTCACACGGAGAACAGCGCTTATTAACTGACGCAAGTCAAAAATCAAGACTGCGACGCAACCGCATTGACATAAGCAGTCAGCCCAATGAAGACCCCAAAGATACTCAGTGATTCTTCTCAATGATGGGCCAGGACAAAACATACGAGCGCCGAAAAGGAATGCGGCGGCGGCCAAAACCACCTTCGTGGGGTTTTGGTAGATCCCTTCAATGACATGGATGCCCAACTCCCCGCAGTCGGACCCCACTCACCCGTTGCCGAGCGACCGCTGGCTCACAGATTCGACACCGTGATCGCCCATCATTGGAGACTGTTCCGAGCGACGCGGAGGGGATGCCATGTCACGGTGGTTATGGGCTTTGCTCGGGGGCGTGGTCCTCGTCGCGCTGGCAGCCGTCTTCTGGACAGTCAGCAACCAGACGAAAGTCACACCGCCCGTTTCGCCAGGCCCAACGCGTGTCACTCCTCCGCCGGTCGCCCAGGTACCCGCTCCCGCCACTACTGCGCAGAAGGCCGCGCCCTCGCCGCCGCCCTCACCCGTGCCGCCAGTCGCGCAGGAGGCCGTAGCCCCGCCCGCTCCCCCTCCGACCACGCCGGCCGCCCCCACTCCGGCTGCCCGATGCAGGACAGCAAGCCGCCTTGCCACTTGCTCCCACGCCTGTGCCCGAGACGCCCTCCGCTCCGCCGGTCGCCGCGCGGGAGCCACCACCTCCGCCTGCTCCCGCCCCGCCCACCGAAGCGCCTGCGCCGCCGCCGGCCCCCGAACGGGAGACGCCGGAAGCTCAAGCCCACTACGCGCCCAAGAGCCTCGCGCAACTGGTCGGGGCATGGGCCTATTCCGTGGAGGATTGCGACAAGATTTTCCAGCGGAGCGGCAGCGGCTGGGCCTACCGGCAGCCGGTGGACAAGTTCGCCCAGGCCGCGATCGTCGAGTCGCCGAAGAGGATCCTTCTGCCTTCCGCCACCTGCCAGATCGAGCGCGCATCTGAAGCGGAAGGCGCGCTCAAGGTGAGCGCCGACTGTGCGGACTCGATTAGCTACACGCTCCCGGAGCGTGATGATCACGCTCCGCTCCGCCACCGAACTCGTCTACAGCGCTTCCGGCGATCCGGCGCTCGCCACGACCCTGAAGAAATGTGCGCGGTAAGCGGAAAGCAAGGCGAGCGCTTTTCGTCGTGACGGGCGTCAAATGACGCCAAAGCGAACGGCCTAGCAATCTAGACACCTGTGTCCAGAGTGGCTAATTCTTGGCTCCATGCAGCGCACGATCGACGATTTGCCTATGGTCAAGGCCTCTTTTTTGCGGGCGCATGGCTATATCGGGCCGGAAACGAAGACGACGCTCATTCGTTTCGATGACAGTGGGGTCGAGTACCGGGTCGGCGTGACGGCAAAGCCTCTTCCGTGCGGCGCTGCGTGGTCGCTGTTCATTTGCCCGCGGTGCCATGGGCGGGCGCAGCGGCTTCGTCTGCTCGACGACCAGCCGGCCTGCGGCAAGTGCGTCAGGGCGAGCGGGCTGATCTATCGCTCGCAGTCGATGCGCACCGAGAAGCGCCATCTGGTCACAGCGCCGCCCCGCCTCGCCAAGCTCAATAGCGACGGGCCATTGCGTGTCCATCCTCGGCCGGGCCGGATGCTCGACCGGCGGGCGAACATCGAGTTCGCGTTGCGGCGGTCGCGGATCGTCGCTCGCAAGCATGGCGTTGATCGCGCCAAGGATCAAGGACTCTAACCATGGCGCTGCCGGCCAGGCGCATTCCCGAATCCGTCGCGCATCTGGACGTCGAGATCGTCGCCGCGGCGCTCATTCGCAACGACGCCAATATCCGCAATGCGGCGCGCGCGCTCGGCGTTCCGAGCGGCGATTTGCGCAAGCTGGTGTTGCTCGATCAGCGCCTGGCGGACGCCGCGCTCGAAGCGGTCGAGTTGCGGCTCGACGACGCCGAGGCCAATCTGTAGCGAGGCGCTGCGGTGCGGCGATCCGCGCCGGCGTGACGCGGCGAGCATGTTCATGTTGCGCAACGTGCAGCGCGCGGCGAAGCGGGGCTATGCGGTCGCGGCGTCGGCGGCCAGTCTCGAGGTGAATATCGATACGCCGCCCACGCATTACACCGTGGTTTGGGGCAAGCCGGATGAGCCCGATCGCGAGCTGGGGCCGGGCGAATTTCGCCGCGATGGGCGGATTCTTTCGACGCCGAGGTATGGCGGCGATGTACGGTGCGATCAGCGCGACGATGTTGTCGAGGGCGAGCTTGCCCCACCGGCCACGATGATCGAGCACGAGACGGCGGCCATCGAGGAGCCGGAGCCTGCCGTCGTCGAGGCGATCGAGCCTGTTCCACCGACGCCGGCTCCCGAGTCCGCCGCCGTCCGTTACGAGCGCGAGCGGATCGACACGTGGATTCGGGATCGTCTCATCGCCTATTCGCTCGCCTGCCTGTTTGCGCTGTCGCAAGCCGATCATTGCCGGAGCAGGAGTGGCAGGAAGTTTCGAACGGCGAGGCGCGAGGCGCGTTTTCATCGGAGCCTGCCACGCCGAATGGCGTACTGAGCGGGAAGCGGCGGCGCGGCAGGCGCTGGGGCTCGAGGGCTGAACCTTTCGCCTATTGCGAAAGGTCGCGACGTGTGCGCGTCGCCGACGTTGCCGTGTGGCCCGGTAGCTCATCGAGCAGCGCCTTGGCCTCCATCAAATCGAGCGTGTCGAAGCCCTCCGTGAACCAGCCGTAGACCGGCGCAAGAAGGTCATGCGCCTCGGCGCGCTTGTCCTGATCGCACCAGAGCCGCGCGAGGCTCATCGCCGCGCGAAGTTCCAGAGCGTGTCGAAGCCCTCGGTGAACCAGTCGTAGACGCGGAGCGAGTAGATCGCGCGCTTCGGCGCGCTCGTCCCTGATCGCGCCAGAGCCGCGCAAGGCTCGTCGCGGCGCGAAGTTCCAAGGAGCGAGCCTGTTGCGCACGAGCGACGCCCAACGCTTGCTCAAAATAGCGCTGCGCATCGGCACCATTGCACTCGGGCGACCGCAATTCGATTTCGCCCGCAATCCGATAAGTTTCTGCATCAAACCATCGTTCTCCTGACGCCTCCGCAAGGGCCATCGCTTCACCAATGCAGCGGCGCGCTTGGTCGAATTGCCGCAGCTCCGCAAATGCTCTTCCGAGCATCGACAAAAAAAGAGGAACGAAAATTGTTGCCCCTGTCGACCTAAACATGGCAATCGCAGAGGTGAAGGACGTTATGGCGTCCGAGGCACGGCCGGTAAGAACGAACAGCCAGCTCTTAACCAACCCCCCTGACGCCTTCCAGAACAGCGCCCCTTTTTCATCTGCGAGTGCGGCAAGTTCATCGGCTTGCGCCTCAGCTATATCTCGGCGAAGCGCGTTAACAATCGAATTGTATGTCAGAGCGTACATCAGCGTTGCTGCATGCTTGAATTCGCGTGCGTCGCGAAGCGCGCGATCGATGTCTGCACGAGCGGCTGCGGGATAGCCAAGAAGCCATAGGTCAATTGCCCTGTTGCATAGTGTCATCACTCCAAGGTCATGGCCAATTCGGGCCACCAACGGACGATGTTCATCGGGTTTGTAAAGCGCGCTCGCGCTATCGAAGTGTTCCCGGGCTTTGGCGATGTCCCCAGCCACAAGCAGCGAACCGGCAATCATCCGATGCCCGATCGCCAACGGAAGTGTCTCATCTCGCTCATCCGCGAGCGTAAGGAACTGTCTTGCGAGGTCGAGCGTCACATGGCTGTTAAATGCGGCAAAGTTCCAAACCCAGACGCCATAAAGGATAGAAAACAATGCTAGCGGGTCCTCGGCTGGCTCCCCAAGCGCCTCTGCCCGCTGGATTAGCACACGCGCTTGTTCGAATGCGGCCTTGGTCTCGGACGCGCCATAGCCCTTGGTCTGCATCAGTGCGTATGAAAGTCCGACCTGAAGCTTGATCTGCTCGCCGCGCAAGACAGGTGCGCTAGGCAAGGACGTGATCTGAGCGAGCGCCCGTGTCAGCTGTCCCTCGGCCTCCGGGAATGCCGCGCTCCTTAGAGAACGCTGACCCGCCTTGCCCCACAAGCTGGCCGCTTTCTCGATTAGGCCCGCCTCGGTGCAGTGTCGGGCAAGCGTCTCCGGCTGGCTCTCCGCAACTTCTGGGAACCGCTCTTCAATCGCATCCGCGATTCGGGCGTGCAGCGCGCGTCTCGGCTCGCGCAGCAGCGTGCCATAGGCCGCGTCCTGCACCAGAGCGTGCTTGAAGAGGTACATGGCGTGCGGCGGCGTCCCCTCGCGAGACAGCAGCCCCGATTGAAGGAGCCGGTCCAGCGACGCTGCCAGTTCCGGCTCCGTCTCGTGCGTAACCGAGGCCAGCAGCGCATGGGAAAATTCCCGTCCGATCGCAGCGCCGATCTGCGCCACGCCCTTGGCCGGTCCCAGTCGGTCAAGCCGAGCCATCAGCGAGGCGTGCAGGCTGGCGGGAACGGCCAGTGCGGGAGACGGCGCTGCAGCGACCATGCGTGCCGCCGCGCCCTCGCCGTCGGCCTCCAGCACCGCCTTCGTCATCTCCTCCACAAACAAGGGTATTCCGTCGGCGCGCTCGACGATGTCTTGCCGGATATTTGCCGCCAGTGGCTTGTCGCCGGCGACCCGGTCGATCAGCGCTATCACTTCGCGGGGAGCGAGCCGGTTGATCGTGAGCGCCGTCACATGCGGACGCCCGGCCCACGGCGGGACGAATTCCGGCCGGAAGGTGACGAACAGCAGGAGTCGCAAGGCCTCGATCTTGTCCACGAGCAGGCCGATCGCTTCCAGGCTCGAAGGATCGGCCCAATGGGCGTCCTCGTAAACCATCAGCACCGGCGTTTCGCGGGCAATCCCTTCGATCCGGCGGGCCAACGCTGCAAGCGTTCTCTGCCGCCGTTGATGCGGGGCGAGGTCCAATGCGGGAAAGCGGCCGTCGTTCGGAAGGGATAGCATCTCGGCCAGAAGCGCGGCGTCCTCGTCCGACATTGAGGACCTAGAGAGCACCACTTCGAGCTTGTCGAGCCTCGTCTTTGCATCGTCCTCGCGCGCAAAGTTGGCTGCCCGCTCGATGTGGCCGATGATCGGGTAGAGCGCGCTGTCGGTGTGCTGGGGCGAGCAGAAATAGCGCAGCCGCGTGTGCGGTTCGCCCGGCAGTCGTTCCAGAAATTCGGCCGTCAGCCTGGATTTGCCGATGCCCGCCTCGCCCGAGATGAGCGCGACCTGGCCCTCGCCCCCCTTCGCCTTGGCCCAGCGCCGAAGCAAGAGTTCGCACTCCGCCTCCCGCCCGACGAGCGCCGCTAGACCGCCTGGGTGCAACGCCTCGAAGCGGTTCGCTTGAGAACTTTCCCTCAGCGCCCCGAATGCCGGCGTTGTTCCCGCGACGCCCTTGAGTTTCTGCGGGCCGAGATCGACAATCTCGAAAAGGTCGCCCACAAGCTTGCGCGTGCTCTCGGCGATGACGACGCTGTCGGGCTGCGCGATCACCTGCAACCGGGCGGCGAGATGGGGCGTATCACCGAAGACGCCGCGCTCCTGCGCCTCGCCGGAACCCAACAGATCGCCGACCACCACGATCCCGGTCGCGAGCCCCACGCGCACGTGCAGAGGCGCGCCGGCGGCGGTTTGCAGCGTCGGCGCAGCCTCGACGACGGCGAGCCCCGCCCTCACGGCCCGCTCAGCGTCATGCTCGTGCGCTTGCGGATAGCCGAAATAGGCGAGGACCCCGTCGCCCATATATTTGGCCACGAAGCCGCCGAAGCGGCGCACCGTCTCGGAGACGCATTTCTGATAGGCGGCGATGACCTCACGCATGTCCTCGGGATCGAGCCGGGCTGACAACGCGGTCGAGCCGACGAGGTCGCAAAACATCACCGTTAGCTGGCGGCGCTCTGCGGCGTCGGTTGATGAGGGCGTTGGCGACGGACCTCTTGGCTCAGCCACCATCTGTGCCGGACCAAAACTTGCGATCGCTTTGAGGAGCCGTTTGCGATCCCCCAAGGGGACGCCAAGTTTTTCAAGGTCGCTGTCCGTCAGATCGGGTAGGACGTCTGGGCCGATCTCCGCGTCGCGGAACGCCGGCTCGTATTCGACTGAGTCCAAGGCCTCGCAGCCAGTCTCCCACGTCCATTCTTACACCCGTAGCGGCTCCACTCCGATGATGATCCCCGGCGGACAGAGTGTCCAGGTTACGATCAGTTCAACGAAACGCGCTTCGATACGGCCGCACACAGGAGAAGGTACCCGTCTCGTCCTCGCCCACGTAGCCGACGACGTCGGCGGCGAGGATCGCGGCGAGGTGGCGGGCGGCGGTCATTGTTCCGGGACCCCGGCCTTGCGCAGGCCGTCGACGACCCGCTCGAAATCGTCCGGGTTCTTGTAGGGCAGCACCTTGCGGCGCTGCTCGAGGGAGAAGTCCGGATTGACCTGCATGAGCCTCCCGCCACGCTTCGCGGGCCTCCTCGAGGAGGCCCATCTGGCCATAGGCGGCGGCGAGCAAAGCGCGCGAGGCGTCGGTCTCGGGGTTGCGCAGGATGCGACGCTTCAAGAGGCTGACGGTTTCCGAATAGCGCCCCAACTGGTAGTTGGCCTGAGCCTGGAAGTGCATCCATAAGCTTGGGCAGTAGGGGTCCAGCGCCATAGCGCGTTCAAAACGTTTGAGGGCCTCTTCGGAGCGACCCGCATAGTGCAAAACGACGCCGAGCACACTGTACCCCGCGGCGAAGTTTGGATTGAATTCGATCGCTTTCTCGGCCACGCTCACAGCCTCCTGGTGGCGGCGCGACCAAAGACACGACATGGCGAGCGCCCAAAGCGCATAGGGATATCGTTCGTCGAGTAGCACTGCTTGGCGCGCGGCTTTGTCGGCCTCGTCCAGTCTTTGCTCTGGCGATGGGCTCCACCCGCTCGCGAAGTCGATCACCAGCGCCGCGGCGAGAAAAGCGCGGGCAGGGGCAAAGCCGGGGTCTAGGTCAGCGGCGCGCCGCATCAACGCCTCGGCCTCGCAGTTGGCGCCTCTCACATGCCGCCAAAATAGCTCGCGCCCGCGCAAGAAGCAGTCGTACGCTTCCAAATTGTCTGTGTGTTCCGCGGCGATGCTTTGTCGGTCGCGAACACTAAGATTGAGCGCGAGCGCCGAGACGATCTTGGTTGTCACGTCGTCCTGCACCGCGAAGATGTCGCTCAGGTCCCGATCGAACCGCTCCGCCCACAGGTGTCCGCCCGTCGTCGCGTCAATGAGCTGCGCGGTGATCCGGACCCGGCCCCCGGCCTTGCGCACACTTCCCTCGAGGACATACCGCGCGCCGAGGCTCCTGCCGACCTCCGCAACCAACACGTTCTTGCCTTTGAACGTGAAAGAGGAATTGCGGGCGATGACGAAGAGTTGCGAAAGCTTCGACAGGGCGGTGATGACGTCCTCGGAGATGCCGTCGGCGAAATATTCCTGCTCGGGGTCGCCGCTCATGTTGGCGAAGGGCAGCACGGCGATCGACGGCTTGTCGGGCAAGGCGGATACGCTGCGGGCTGCCGGATGGCGTTTCGGCCGCGACGGCTTCGCCTGGAACGGCTCCCCGACCTCGCAGCGAATAGACCCGGATCGGCTCGGCGATGTTCTTGAGTTGGGTCGGGCCGAGATCGCTGACCGCAAGATCGAGCCGTCCCTTGACCTGCCGGTAGGCGTCCTCGGAGAGGCAGATCGCGCCGGGCTCGGCGATGCCCTCCAGCCGCGCGGCGATATTGACGCCGTCGCCCATCAGATCGCCGTCGCTCTCCTCGACCACGTCGCCGAGATGGATGCCGATGCGAAATTCGATGCGCCGCTCGGGCGGCAGACCGGCATTGCGCTCGACCATGCCGTTCTGCACTTCGATCGCGCAGCGCACCGCGTCGACCACGCTGCGGAACTCGATGAGGCTGCCGTCGCCGGTGCGCTTGACGATGCGCCCATGATGGACGGCGATGGTCGGATCGATCAGATCGCTGCGCAGCCCCCGCAGCCGCGCCAGCGTGCGATCCTCGTCCGTCCCCGCAAGCCGGCTGTAGCCGACGACATCGGCGACCAAGATCGCCGCGATTTTACGCGTTTCCCCCATGGCGCACCCTCTAGGCGTCACTCAGAATACACGAAAGCCAGCCCATAGCGGTGTTTATTCGTGCCTCACATGCGCGCCGGCCTCGATAGCCACCAGCAGGGCCTGCGCCTCGGCGATCTCTGGCATTTCGGGCGTCGGCGAAAAGCCTTCGAGCGCGGGCGCGAGGATGGCGTGGGCGTCGGCGGGGCGGCCGGTTGATTGGTAGAGCTTCGCGAGCGAGTGAGAGGCCAGGAGGGCATAGCCCCGCGCGCCTTGCCCCTTGGCAATGGCGATGGCGGTTTGGAAAGCTTCCTCGGCTGGAACGGGGGCCGCGGGACGTCGCCTCAGCAGAGAATTCGCCGCGGAGTCGATGGAGATACGGGTCGGTGAAATGCTCCCCCGTCTCCTCCGCCATCGCCAATCCGACGTCGATCGTCGTCAAAGCGCGCATCCAGATCCGGCCGCATGGCTTCAAGCTCTGCGAGCAGACCGTGGAACGACGGCGCGCCGCTCTTGTTGCCCAGAGCGAGATAGGACGCCAGCGCCTCTTTGAGCCCCAGCGCCCCCGCCTCTGGATCAGTATTGCTTGCCGCGAGCCCAATTCGCGTACACTTCGACCGAGGTCAGCGTAGGTCTTCAGGCTGTGCTCGTCCGTCAATGCACGCAGCGATTCCACGGCGACCCGCGCGGCGGGGACATCGCCGCGGCGGCTCTCAATAACGGTCCTGAAAAAGAGCGCGCTGGCGATCGCGGCGACATGGCCCAGCTCGTTGGCGCGGCGGGTCGACTCGTCAATGAGCTGGCGCGCTCGCTCGAACTCGCCCAAATGCCATTCCGTCAACGCCAGGAAGTTCGTCGCACTAACTTGGGTGTCATTGCCGAACCGGAACAGCAGTATCTCGGTCTCGTTCATAGGTATAGTCGCCCAAGGCCCGCTCTAGAACCTTTCGCGCCTCTTGCAAGTCACCAAGCTGGAGCGAGACAAAACCGAGAACACGGCGAGCGACGCCTGCTTCCGTCGCGCGCCCTTCGGCTTCAGCCTCCCGAAGGAAGGCCTCGGCTTCCGCATGCGCCTGGCGATGTTCGCCACGCATGAAGCTCGTCAGGCACTCGCCGTAGTAGGCGACAAAGCGCGGAGCAGCTTCATCCGCCGGTCCGGCGAACTTGCTGGCGCGCGCGTAGGCCGCGCTCATTTCGTCGGCGGCAAAACCTTTCAGCCACATCGCCGCGTGACCGTAGTCGGTGTGCAATCTCAGCCGCCGCTCTGAAAAAGCCCGCGTCTCTCACCTCATGTCCTGGAGCTTCTCGTTCCGCTTCGTCCGCCATCGCGATCGCCTTGCCGAGATGGGCGATCGCCTCCTTGAAGGCCGAACGACGCAGCGCCTCGTCGCCCGCCTTGCCCCACCATTCGATCGCGAGATCGTCGAGCCCAGCCTGCGGTGAAATGATGGGCGATCGCTTCGGGCTCCGCGTTGCGCTGCGATGAGCGCCGTCGGCCGCGCGTCGGTGCAGCGCCTGACGGCGGCTCTTCGAGCAGGCTGTCGTAGGCCGCGTCCTGAATCAGCGCGTGCTTGAAACGGTAGGTCGCCTCCGGCGGGGCGCCCTCGACGAAGAGAAGGTCGGCGTCCAGCAGAGCCGATCCAGCGCAGGCTTGCAGCGTCCTGCGTCGATCCCCGAGGTCGCTGCGGTCGACGAGATCGTCGCGTGAAGCGACGTCGCGCAGAAGCGATACGAGAAGCTCCGTCCCAGCACCGCGCCGATCTGCGCGACTTCGCGCGCCGACCCCAGCCGGTCGAGGCGCGCCGCGAGCGATTGCTGCAAGGTCGGCGGGATCGCCTGCGCGCCGCCTCTGCTCGCCGCGCTCGAGAAGCAGCCGCGTCACCTCCTCGACGAACAGCGGCACGCCGCCGGTCGCGCTCGCTCACGCCCTCGATCACCTCGTCGGACAGCGCTGCGCGGCGTGCGAGTCTCGCCGACCATGCGCGCGAACCTGCGCGTCGGTCGAGCGGCGCGAGCGAAATGACGCTATGGTGCGAGCGCAGGCTCCAGGGCGGACGGAATTCAGGCCGCGTCGTCGCCAGAATGAGCAGCGGCGCCTGCGCGCCGCGCTCGCCGAGCGCGCGCACGAGATCGAGCGAGGTCGGGTCGGCCCAGTGCAGGTCCTCGAAGGCGAGAACGACCGGCTGCGATACGCGCGCCCGCCAGACACCCATGGCGATCATCGCCGCCAGTTGCCTGTCGCCGCAATCTCTTCCGGCGGGAAGTTCGGCAACGCGCTCAGGCGGCAGCGGAATGTCGACCAGCGGCGCGAGCAGCGGCGCATGCTTCGCTGGGTCGAGGCCGACTCAGACGAGAACGTGATCTCGAGGTCGGCGAGCCGCCGCTCCGGCGGCAGCCTCGGGACCGCCAAAGCGCTGCCGCGCCCCATTCCGCGACTGGATGCAGCGGCGTGTTCTGCAGGAGCTGCGAGGAGCTCCATTCGACCCAGGTGTGCGGCGTCTCGCCGAGCTGCGCGCGAAACTCCTCGATGAGCCGCGACTTGCCGATGCCGGGCTCGCCGACGATCAGCACGAACTGGCCCTTCGCCCGCGCGAGCGCGCTCCCAGCGGCGCGCCAGCAGCGCCGAGGTCCTCCTCACGGCCGACGAACGGCGTGAGAGCCCGCGCGCCGCCCCTTCGGCCGCCGCCGCTGGCGCGAACGATGCGATAGAGCGCCACGGGCTGGGCGACGCCCTTCAGCTCGTGCGCGCCCTTGTCCTCGACGACGAAGAGCCCGGCGACCTGACGCTGGACGCTTCGCGGTGACCAGGACCGATCCCTGGCTCAGCAGCAGCCTGGACGCGCGCGGCGACGTTCGGCGCTTCGCCGAACACCTCGCCGGTGGCGTCGACGACGACCGGACCGCTCTCGAGGCCGATGCGGGCGGACAAGCTCGGGCGCGCCCGATCGGCGCGTTTCTGGCGTTGAGGTCGGCGAGCGCCCGCTGGATGGCAAGCGCAGCCCGCACGGCGCGCTCGGCGTCGTTCTCCTGCGCCTGCGGATAGCCGAAGAGCGCCATCAGCCCGTCGCCGAGCTTCTTCAGCACATGACCGCCAAGACCGGTCACCGCCTTCGACGCCTCGTCGAGATAGGCGTTGACGAGGTTGCGCCAGTCCTCGGCGTCGAGCTTCGCGGCAAGGCTCGTCGAGCCGACAAGATCGCAGAACATCACCGTGATCGGGCGACGCTCGGCGGAATCTCGACGGCGCTCGGCGGCGCGGGCTTGGCGGCGAGGCAGGCGCGTTCGCAGATGGCGTTGCGCCAGACAACGCGGCGATCGCGTCGAGCAGGCGCTTCCGATCGCCGACAGCAGAGACGCCGATGTCCTTGAGGTCGCCGTCGGTCAGCTCGCGGCAGCACGTCCGCATCGATCTTGTTGTCGCGGAAATTCGCCTCGTATTGGCCGAGTCCGAGGCTTCGTAGCCAAGACCCAACGTCCATGGTCCTACACCCGTCCTCGAAACGATGATCGTCGAGATTGGGAAGGGTGTCCAGCAAGGTTTGCTTTGCCCCTTCATCCGCTCAGGGTCGTGAGGCGGCAGTTCCTCGTGTGCTGGAGCGGGGAATAAGCACGCGGACCTGCGCAGGTCCGCTATCCATATGGCGGGGCGCCTGCCAGGGCGGATCCCGCCCCCTCCAACTGACCGAGCAGCTCGATGACGGAGGGTCCATCAACTGAAGTCCGCGGATCTTTCACCATTTCGCCTCAACAGGCATGAACGCCTCCTTCTCAGCGGTCGCCGGCGCCTTCCTCTTTGTGTCGGCCCATGTTCGGCCAAACTTCGCCTCGACGAGCCCGCGCGTCGGCGCATTCGGAAAGGCCCACAGAAAAGCCTCGACCATAGATTCCTCGAGGATGCGTTTCGCGACCGCAACGTCGTGCTCTTCAACCTCGACCAGGAACTCGTCGTGAATCCAGCCAACGAGGCCGCATTCCCCCATGACGCCAGCGTCAATCAACCGCTCCTCGATCAGCGCAATGGCGACGAGGCCGATGTCGGCGCAGACGCCTTGCACTGGGTAGGCCGCAGACTTCGTCCAGCTGGCGCGCAGCGGCTCGTCGTCAGCATCGAGGTCGTCGTCGTGATCGTACTCGTCGTCAGATCTCGGATCGGGGCCATGCGTCTCCGACCATTCCCAGCGATAGACGCGGCCTCGCCCCAGCGCGGCGTGTCGTCCGATAACGACTTTCCCCTCAAGCTCGCAGCGTTCGTAGTGCTCCCGTCGCCAGGCGATATAGCCCGCGTACTTGTCGCCCCATTGCCAAAGCCATTGCTTTGCGGTGTCAACGTCGATGACAAGCCCGTAATTCTTCCAGGCGTATTGCGTCAGCGCCTCCGCGCCCATCCCGTACATCATGCCGAAATTCACGCATTTTGCGCTGGTGCGCTCCTCATCCGTGATCGCGTCGAGCGGCTTGCCGGTCATCGCCGACGCTGTCACTCGGTGCAGATCGACGCCGTCGCGAAACGCCGCGCGCATCGCATCGTCGCCACTGATTTCGGCGGCGGCTCGCAGCTCCATCGAGCCGTAATCGGCCGACACCAGCATGCGGCCGGGCGCGGCCCTGAGCAGCGCGCGGAACTGAAACTTCTTGTTATCGCGCGGCGCGGCGCGGAGATTTGGATGTCCGCCAGTCGCCCGCCCGGTCGCAGCTCCGGCAATGACGGTGCCGCCATGCACCCGGTCCGTGCTCGGCAGGATGTGCCTCTGGAATGTGGGGCCGAAAGTGGTGAGGAGCTGCCTGACGCGCGCGTTGCGGGCCAGCGCGGCGATGACTGGGTGCTGCACGCCGCGGCGCAGATCGGCGTAGGCTGTCGAGAGCGCACCGCTTTTCTCGGTCCGCGGCCACCCCACAAGCTCCTTCTCCGTCAGGACGGCCCTGAGCGCCGCCTGCGTGTCATTGGCCTTAGGCAAGACGTTTGCGTCGGCGAGCCGCGTCAGCGTGTCGCCGCCGGCGTCGCGGCACGCGCCGAGGAACTCCTGCGTCGCTGCAGCTTGCTCCTGCCGCCATTCGCCGATCATCTTGTCGTGCGCCTCGACATCGAAACCGACGCCGCGCAGCGTCATCCTCGTGATCGCAGGGATAGCGCCGGCCTGGATTTCGTAGGCTTCCGTCGATTTCTGCGCCGTGAGTCTCGCGGGCGCGATCTCGGCAATGCACCAGCAGGCGACGGCGTCTTGCGCCGCATAGACGATGCGCTCTCGCCCCAATGGCTCTTCGGACCAGTCGGAGTCCTGATGCCGCTTGTCGAGGACAATGCCGCAGAGGGCCTTCGCCGCAAGGCCGAGGCTATAAACGCTCTCTTTGCCCCGCCTGCCCACGCCGAGGAGCAGCCTCGCCATCTGCATGGTGTCGTGGATCTCGCTGGGATAGACGCCGACATGCTCGAGGAAGGCGAGGTCGAACGGCGCGTTGTGGATGACGAGACTTGCTCCGTCGAGCGCGCGCAGCGGGTCAGGTCCGGTCTTCATAATATCGATCACCAGCGCCTCGTCGCCGCCGGCATAGAGCGAGCAGAGCCGGATCTCGCCGGTATGAGGCGACAGCGGCGCGCGCTTCGTCACGTGCTTGAGTTCGGCCTCAAGCGTCAGAAGCTCGTCTGTGACAATCGCAAGCTCAGCATTGGCCTGGGTTAGGAGCGCGGCGCCGTCGGCCGTCTTCGCCCTGATCTGCCTGCGCCTGTCCTTAAGCTCCGTTTGCGCTTGTTGCAGGTCCGTGCGCACGTGCGTGAGCGCGGCGATGCGTTGTTTCGTTCCGACGCTCGCCATCGTTTCGAAGTCGAGCGCGATCAGCTCGTTCGACGCGGCCATGTCTTCGACCAGGCGCACAGCTTCGTCGCGATCGGCAACAAGGCGGACTTTGACGGTCATTTCGGACGCGCCTTCGGCCGCGGAATATGGCCCGCCTTAAGCCCGGCTATTTTACTTCCGCTTTTCTTGCGATTTACTTTTTCGTGCACATCCGACGGGTTCTGCGGATGCTCATCCGGACGTGTAGGCATCCGCAGGGCATCCGCAAGAGCATCCGCAGGGCATAAGTCGTTGTTATCACTGTCGTTTATGATATGATTGGATGATTCTGCGGATGACGCGGATGATTCTCCCGCCGTTTCTATAAATTTCTGATCTTGCAGTCTTGCAGCCTTGAAACCGGCACTCGAGGTTTTCAAAGCTTCAAGATTGTAAGAATTGAATTTCTCAGAAACAGCGGGAGAATCATCCGCATCATCCGCATCATCCGCGGAGTCTGAACCAGGGTTCTCTTGCGTATTGTATTTCTGCTGTTTATTCAGCCCATTAACCTCAGACGAGCTTTTTGTGTCATTTGCGGATGCCTCTGCGGATGCCTTGCGGATGCCACCCTCCCGGATGTCGGCATCCGCAGAAGTATTTTGATTGCTGTTTACTTCGTCGTCTCCGCCAGAGACAAGCTTGAGCCTGTATAGGCCACCGGATTTGCGTTTACTGTCGGGCTCCTCCACCAGCTCGAGCTCGTAACCACCGATTTGTGAGCCGATATGTCTATGACAGAATGCCGCAGCACCTTGTCGACTACCGTCACTGTGACGCTTGCCTTCGACGCTGCGCGACGCTGGCGATAGCCGCCTTGACACTGTCGGCCAGGGCGCTCGCCCGCACGGCCACGCTCCCGTGCGCCGCCCACCACTTATCGAAGACCTCGATCTTGGCTTGCCGCACAGGATCTTTGTCACGCGCTGCGGCAATGCGCCGGACGGGGTCCGGAACGCCCAGGGCGAGCAGTGGGTCGCGGACCCAACGAGTCCACTGATTGTAGGAACCGAACTCAGCGCCGCGCTGACTAGCGGGGACCGTCTGCCCCAGCGCCAGATCGTCAACGCCGCTACAAGCAGCGCCGGCCTGTGAGCGCGCACATAGTCCAATTGCCCGTGCCTAAACTTACGTGTGTTTGGGTTCTCCACATGCGCGTTCATTTCAATCGGTAACACGCGGCGCAACATGTCCCGGCCGGGCTGCAGCGCGTTGCCGGTCAGAAAGATCATCTGTGTGATCACGATCCTGACCAGATCCAGCGTTCCAAACGGCCTGATCGTGACCAGCCGCTCCGTCAGCGCAGACTCCAGATTGTTTGACGACAGGATGAGTTCGTTCCAATTGTCGAGAAAAAGTACCGAACCGCCCTCCATTAGCGCGCCGGCAATCCGCTTCTCTCGCTCCGCGTCGTCGCCGTGCCCTGGCCCCATCGCATACGGCTTAATGCCGAACGCCATGAAAGCGTTGTACCGCACATACAGGCCCTTCCCGACGCCGCTTCCGGAATCGTTGGGGCCATGAACCAAGACTCCCGGAGCGGTCTCCAATGACGGGCGGCAGACTGACGTTAGCTCGGCGCACAGCCCGGCGCCCTCGTCCTGCCCGATAGCGTCTCCCCTCGACAAATCGACTACGCGGGCGTAGCCGGGGTCGGGTATCGTGACGGCGTCCGATCGACTACGTGGGCGTAGCCGGGGTCGCGCACCATGACGGCGTCGGCGAACGAAAACGTCTTGTGCGCCTCGCGCAAGACGGCCAGCGCCAAGCGCGCCTGGTCTTCGGTCGGTTCCTCCGGAACCAGTCCAGCGATGTCAGGAACGCTGTGGCACCACAAACCGGTGGTTGGATCGAATCCTTCCGCCGTTCTGATTGAGCCGTCCTCGGACAGAATAGGAGCGCTGGTGATGCCGGCCAGCAGGGGAAGACCCCACTCGCCATGCAACGAGCGGTACATGTCGCAGAGTTGCGACGGCAACAGGATAGGGACGCGATCGCCCTCCGCGTTGTACTTGTACGGCTGCAACTTTTCGTGGACCAGCAGACGAATGATGGCGTCGCTGGCGGTGACAGCTTTCGGCTGGTCGTCGTTATGGTCCCGCACGACTCGCACTGGACCGCCGCGATCGAAGAGCTGCCCGGTTCCGGCAAGAAAGTCGCGGAGACTGTGGGTAACCTCGAAGGCTCGCGCTACACCCGCTTCGAACCACTGCTTGCCGCCAGGGGCGGCGTCGTCTGGGGCGGCGTCAGGCGGCTCAAATGGCCCTGCGCACCGCCGCACCGCCTCAAGCAGCTTGAATAAATCGGTCCATTCGACAACCGCGTCAGCTGCGTCCCACCCCTTTGGGTCGTGCGTGACGCCCCGTGCGCCGCCGTCGATCGCGATCAGCGCCTCAACGTCGACGACTGACACCTCGCAGCCGAGCGCCAGCAGGGCGACGCCCAGGCCATCCAGCCATGTCTTGCCGGCGTCGTCGTTGTCTGGCCACAGCAGAATCTTCCGGCCGGCAAGCGGTCCCAGATCCGCCTTGCGCCATGCTGAGCCGCCGTTGGAGTGGGTGGTGACGACCGCGGCGTCCCCGAAGATGACGCCGGCCGCTTCCGCTGCCTTCTCGCCCTCGACCATGACGACGGGCTTGTCCGAATGGGCCTTGATGTCCGGCAAATTCAGCAGCGGCGTGAGTTCGCCATCGGGAAAGTCTTCCAGCACCCACACAGGACCGGTTTCGCCTTGCCGCAACGAGTGCGGCATGAAGGTCTTTTCTGGCTTTCGCTTCCCCGTGCGGCTCTGCCGCTCCAGCCGCTCGCGATAGAGCGACGGAGCGCCATTTGCGTCGCGGTACATGTAGCCGGCGACCCACCGCCAACCTCTGAGCGTGGTCTTTGGCGGCGGCGGCGCGTCAGGCGACGACCGCACGAACGGACGCGGATCGCGCTTCTTCTCCGCCGCTCCTGACGCCGCTTGAGCGGCAAGCTCTTCTTCGGTGAGGGGCGAGAACTCGTCGTTCATTGGCGTGCGTCCATGCCGAGCATGCGCATGAGGCCGCGCGCCGCTTCGGATTGCTTGATGTTGCGGACATAGGCGACGAGGCTAATTGGGTCGCCGCCCCGGGCGGACTTGTCAGCCAGCGCAAAGTCGGCCCAGCGACCGTTCGCCAGGTTTATCCGGAACGAACCGAGGTGGCGGTCGCGCGCGACGAGGGTTAAGCGCGAGGTATTCGTTGCCCTCGCGCCGGCCGTTGGGAAGCAAGCGGCGACAGATGGCATCGAGGCACCCGAGTGCCTCCGCGTTGATGGCTCTGAAGTCGATTGGCGGAAGAGGGTGGCTCCTGCGGTACGCGGCGATCATGGGCGTGTCCTCGAAAAGGACCGCCGACGCTTGCGTTTAAGGGCAGAGGACGCTATTTCTTGCGCGGTTACCGCCAGAAACAGACATCTTCGGCCGTTCGACACGGGCTGTCGGGCGGTCGAAGTGTTTCAGGCTGGTGTGAGTCCGGTGCCGTGGCGAAGTACGCGCTCCAGCTCGCCTCGTGTGATGCGTCGGCGCGATCCGGTCTGAATGTATTGCAACCGGCCAGTCCGCATCAGGACGTAGGCCCAGTTTCGCGACATCCTGAGAACCGCGCGCGCCTCCTCAACGCTGAAGAGGAGCTTCGATCCCAAAATGCGGGTCACAGCGTCAGCCGCGACGCCCCCAGCGCCGTCTGCGTTAGGTGCATCATCGACGACACGGGTCGCGTCAGGCGCGTCGCATAGGACGCTGGCGGCTAAAGTAGTGTGCATTTCTGGCCCCGATTCTCCTGCGTTGTGCGCACAAGAAAGCCCAGCGGGACCCGATCTGTAAGAAAAGAAGGGACATGAGATTACGGTGTAGATTTACCCGAACCGGCGGGCCGGCATCGGCGAACGAGCCGGCGGAGCAACTCCGTCTCCAATGGCTGCTTGAGCACGCGGCCGGTCAACTCCTGCAGGCGTATGAACCCGGGATTGCTGTCGTAGCTGGTGACTTTCACGCCTGAGTCCCTGAGCAGCCAGACCAACCCATAAACTGCGCTATCACGGTATTGAGTTGCGAGGCGGGTGGCGCTGTCGGGTGTAGGACCATCCCAGTCGAAATGCGGCCCGTAGGCATACTCGGGCCAAGGCTCAAAGCTCGCATGATGGTCCCGCAGCGCATACAGGACCGTGATGAGAGGTAGACTCATGTGGAGGTTCATTAGCGCGTCATCCGCGTCCATAGCGCCGGCGCGGTCTTCGAGGGCATTGATAAGACCGGGAAGAGCCTTCAGGATCTGGTCACGGCAGTCGATGCGCCGTTGCCGGTCGAAAAGCGGCATCGTCGCGATTTCGCGCTCGTATTGCTTCCGGATTTCGTCCACGCCCCGCAGAAGCGCTTCGTCGTCGACCTTCATTTCGGCCGCCGCATCGGAATGATGGCGGCACCGGCGAGATAGTCGGCCCACTCGGTGAGCAGTTCCTGCCTAGCGTCGAAAAGATCATCGCGCGCGTAGCGAGCCTCGATCGGGCCATAGTAGCGATGCCCCATCGAGATTTCTGAGGCGGCGCGATCCTTGTGCTTCGCCTGGCACCACGAACGGAAAGTCGAGCGAAACCCATGCACGGTGATCGGATCTCCCGAGTCGGGATCGACCCGGGACGACGTACGGCGAAGGAAGTTGATCGCCGCTCCTTGTCCCATGTCGGCGAAGATGAGATTGGACAGTGACCGCGACGCGCAGCGCATCTCATCGACGATTTCGAACGCCCGCGGAACGAGCGATACATGGAAGGGCTTTCCCTTGCGATGGGCGCGGTCTTTCAACTGCACCGCCGGCACAATCCACCGTTCGTTGGCTGCGTCGATCTGATCGAACCGCGCCTTCTGCGCCGCGCCGACGCGCGCGACCGTCAAGATGGTGAACTCCAGTAGTCTGGCGATCCGCGACGGGTTGGCCCGCAGCTCGGCCATAAACTCGGGCGCCTGCTTGTGGTCGAGCGCCGCGTGGTGACCCTCTGAAGGCCGTGGGGCATAGCCGGCGGCCTTCAGGGCTGCGGCGTCCATTGGATTGCGCGTCGAGCCCTCCTGATCCTCCAGCACGAGCTGGGCATAGGCGAAGAGGCCGCGCATCGCAGCGCGCGTCTTATCGGCCCGCGCCGGAGCGCGCGCGTAAATGGTCTTGAGGAGCGCGGCCGTCTCACGGGCACCAATTGCCGCAACCGGCCGATCATGGAGCGGGGCGCACAAGACGCGCAGCGCATGATCGAGGTCATTCCTGCTCGTTTCGCTCGCGAAGCGCTCGATCGCAATCGGCAGATACGCCTCAACCGCGTCCCTGAAACTAAAAGTGGCGGCCGTGGGCGTAATGATCTTTGGGCGTGCTGCCTTCGGGTGCTGACCCCTGGCGACCAGGACTGCACCTTCGCGGGCGAGGTCTCTGGCGGTCGCGAGTGTCACCGCGGGATATGAGCCCAATCCGGCGCGCTGACGCCGACCACCAAGCGTGAACCTGAAGACCCAGGAGCGGCGCGGCGGATTATCGCCCGCCGCTGGCCGAACCATCAGGATGAGGCCTGGCGTGGCGTCAGGATGCTCGCCGATGGCGGCTCGGCGGACCATGTCGTCGGTTAGTCGGGGCACGGTTGGTGGACCTCTTAGTGGACCACCAGTATGCCTCTCGCTTCAGGACAACGCAAGACACTTGAATACGGTTAGGTCCGTCGGATCAGCCAGAATATCGAAGAATGCGCTGAATCCGAGAATTGGAACTCTTGCGCGGCCAATGGGATGAATCAGGGAGTCCAGCTCCAGCCACCAGAGGCGCGCCGTGCGTTCGATGAACCCGGTCGCGCAATAGACGGTGAAAGGCACGTCGCGGCGCTCGAGCACGGGAAGCGCCGCCTCCAGCGTATCGCGGTAGCCGTCGTCGAAGGTCAGCGCCGCGAAGGGCGAGCTTTCGCCGTCGGCCAGCCGGCGGCGGGCTTCGTCGAGCGACACGAGCTCGAAGCCTTCGCGCGCCACGACGTCGAGCGCGACCTCGAGGAACCGGGGGGTAATCTCGAGCGCGCGGTTCGGCGCGTAGCCCGTCGCCGGTCCTTTCGGCCGCACCCGGTGGAACGTCAGTATGACGCCCGTCCCACGCGTGGCGGCTCGCGCCGCGCGGTGCAGCCCGCTCGCCCGGAAGCCGGCGAAGCCGGCGCTGATGATGGTGTTCCTGATCGTCATGGCCTGCCTCCGCCGGGGACCATGAACCCGCGGTCTTTGGGAAACGTTGACGACCGCTTTCTGGCCGGGCGGCGCCCGGAGGCAATCGCTCGCCGGCAACGTAGAGATTTGGGGGTCCGCGCCGGCGATGCCGCAGATGTGGACATTAACGATACAATCACCGATGGCGCGGGATGCAATTGACAACCTGTAGTTCACGCTTAATTTTGCATTAACGCGGCAATCCAGTTTTGAAGCATGACGTCGACATCGCATCCCCTGGTCTGGACCAAAGGGCCCGCGGCGGCTCCTGAGGCGCCCGTCCTCGCCGTCGCCGGCGAGGCCGCGCAGGTCAACGTTTTTCGGTCGCTCGCCGAGGCGCGCAGAGACTGGATTGACCTGCAGGCGGCCGCCTGCGCTTCGCCCTACCAGTCGTTCGCCTTTGTCGAGGCCTGGTTCGCGACCATCGGAGCGGCTTCCGCCATTGAGCCATTCATCGTCGTGGCGAAAGATGCGTCTGGGCAGCCTTCGGCCCTTCTGCCCCTCGCCCGGCGCCGCCTCGGTCCGCTCGCACTGGCGACCTTCCCCGGCGGAAGGGACTCGAATTTCAACCTTGGCCTCTTCCGGCCCGGCCGCATATGGGGCGCGGGCGCCGTCAGATCGCTGCTCGCGGAGGCGGCGCGCGCCGCTCCGGCCCGCGTCGATTGCTTCGCGCTCCTCAACCAGCCGAGGATGTGGCAGGGCTTCCGGAATCCCATGACCACACTCGGCGGACGTCCGAGCCCGAGCTTCGCCTACAAGTCCGAGCTTCCGCTCTCATTTTCGGAGTGGCGCGACGCACATGTGTCGAAGGCCTCGAAGAAGAAGCTGCGCAAGATGGCCGAGCGGCTCGCGTCGATGGGGCCCGTGTCGCATGTCGTGGCGGGCGAGGAGAGGCAGGCCTCGCAAGTCCTCGGCGCCCTCATCGCGCAAAAGCGCCAGGCCGCAATGGATGGCGGACCCCCGAACCCCTATGAAAGCGCTGCGGCGCAGGCCTTCCTCAACCGGCTGGGGACTGAAGGACTTGCCGGCGGGGGCGCGCCGATCGAGTTGCACGCCCTCATGCTGGGCGAGCGGCCCGTCGCCGTGTTCGGCGCCCTGCCAGGACGGAACCGCCTGTGCGGCCTTGTCCTCGCCCACGACCGCGATCCCGAGATCGCCCGTTGCGCGCCGGGACGATTGTTGCTGCAGGAGGTCGTGCGATCGGCGATCGAGCGCGGATTCGACACTTTCGATCTCGGCGTCGGCGAGGGGCGATACAAGAACGAATGCTGCGAAGCTGCGGAGATCCTGTTTGACACCTTCGTTGCGACCAGCGCGCCCGGCCAGGTCGTAGCGCTCGCCCTCGGGCTCGAGCGGCGGGCAAAGGCGCGAATCAAGCGCTCCCCGCCGCTGATGTCCGCGGCGATGCGCCTGCATGCCTGGATTCGCTGATTGTCAGGCGACCTCTTCGAGCGTCGACTGCGGGCGCATGACCGCAAAGGGAAGGATTCTCGCGCCGTCGCCGAGCGCCTCCCGCGCCTCCTCGACGACGCGCCGCAACACGGCCGTCGGCGCGACAAGGACGACAGCGTCGGCTGAATCGGCCGCTGCGCGCGCTCGCGCCGACCGCCAGTCGGAGGCGTGAAAGACGACGCAGTCATAGGCCGACATCAACGCGGCGAACACGTCCTCGAGGCTCCCGCCGGTCGCGTCTCCTCCGGCGGGGATGACGTCGAGTCGCGACGAGAGATCGCGACGAATGATCTCGCCGAAGCTCGCCCGGCCCTCGAGCAGGTCGGCGAGGCCGGAGACCTCGACCGAGTCCGTCTCTTCGCGCTCGAGAATGTCGCCGAACCAGCCCTGCGTCGCCCCGAGATCGACGAGCAGGGTCGGGCCCTTCGCCGAGAGCAGGCGCGCCGTCTCGAGCGCGAGCGTCAAAGCGCGGCCGGAGCCGTCGCCAGCGATCAACGCCGCGAGACGCCCCTCCGGGGTCCGCGACCGCGTCAGCCGTTCGGCCAGGGCCTGCGCCGATCGGGACGTCTCGGTTACGGCCGCGTCAGTCGGTTCGAACGGCGAAGGCGCTTGAGCTCGTTGCTCCGGCGGGCCTGGATCGATGAGTTTCCGCTCCTCGCCTCGGCTGACCGGGGAAGGTGCGGCGGCTTGAGCGGTCATCGCCGGCGGAGGCGACAACGCGGCGGCCATTGAGGCGGGCTCAGCTTCGTCGGAGGCGAGCGTCGCCGCGGCGGCGACCCCGCCCGAGACGAGAAAGGCGGCGAGGGTCGCCAGCAGGATCGTCTGCCAGACTTTTGGAAAGGTCGGCGTGCGCGGCGGCTCGGCGGTCGCAATGATGCGCGCGTCGGCCGGCGCGCTGCTGTCGGCGTCGCGCGCGGCGGCTTCGCCATACTTCTGCAGATAGGATTCGAGCTGATCCCGCGCGCCCTTGGCTTCCATCTCGAGAGCGCGAAGCCGCACGTCGTCGACATTGCCGGTCGCGACGGTCCTCGATTGTCGCGAGAGCGCCGCGGACAACGATGCGACCTGATCGCCCGCGAGCCGCGCGTCGTTCTCCAGAGCGCGGACGTTTCTCGCCGCCGCGTCGCGAATTTGGCTGTCCAGTCCCGCCAGCTGCGCGCTCAGCTCCTTCATGCGCGGATGCAGCGGCAACAGCGTTCGGGACGCCTCGGCGATCTGGGCCATCAGCGTCACGCGCTGTTCGACGAAGCGCCGCATCGACTCGTCGGCAATCGACTCGGGGGCCTCGTCGAGGCGTCCCTCCCTCTCGAGCCGGCGAAGGAGATCGGCCTTGGCGGTCGCGGCGGACTCGGCCGACCGGGCGCTGGAGAGCTGGGCGTTGAGCTCGGAGAGCTGCTGGGCCGGGACCGTCTGTCCGTTTGCGCCGCCAAGAAGACCGGACTGCGCCCGGAAGGCCTCGACTTTGGCGTCCGCGTCGGCCACCTTGGCGCGCAGCTCGTCGATCTTGCGCGACAGCCACGCGCCGGCGGTTCTTGCGGCGTTGGCTTTCGCCTCGGTCTGGGACTCCAGATAGACTTCGGCGACGGTATTCGCGCCACGTGCGGCGAGCTCCGGATCGCGCGACACGAATTCGATCTCAAGCACCCTCGACCTGGGCACCGGAAAGACGGTGAGACGCGACAGGAACTTGTCGACCACGCGCCGGTCGATCTTGCCGTCGCGATCGGCGCTGAACTCGGGGTCGGTCGCCAGCCCGAGCCTGTCGATCGCCTTCCGCGCGAGATCGGAGCTCGCGACCGCCTCCGCCTGGCTCTGCACCGCCTCGGGATCGATCGTCGCCGCGGGGTCGAGCCCCGACGCCTTGTCGGGCTTTGTGAAGTAGCTCTCCTGATCCTCGAGCAGCACCTTGGCGACGCCGGTATAGCGCGGGCTTGCGAGCAGCACGAACGCGGACGACGCCAGCAGCGCCGCGAGAGTGGGCCAGACCACCCAGCGCCAACGCCGCCGGATTCCGGCGGCGAGACGCGTCAGGTCGACCGCCTGATCGCGTTCCGCCTCCTCCTTCGCCCTGCCGCTGTTCATCCGCTCCGCTCCTTCACGCGATCGCGCGCGCTTCAGGTGGAATTTGGGTCAACATAGTTTCCGGCCCGTTAAGGCGGCTCTCGCAAGCCCGATTGTTCGCCCTTCGTTAACCATGCGCCGATAAACAGAACGTTGCGCGAGACGACCGCCGCCGCGGATTCTTTCATGAACCATTTCGGAATTCTTGTGGCGATTTTGGCGACCGCCCTTTTGGGCGGTTGCGCCTCGCAGAATGTGACCATCGCTGCGCCGCGCGCGAGCGTCGAAGCCCCTTATCGTCTGGGGAGCGGCGATCGCGTGAGGATCATCGTCTTCGGACAGGATAACCTCAGCAACTCGTTTTCCGTCGACGGCGCAGGCGATATCTCGCTGCCGCTCATCGGCCGGGTGCGCGCGCAGGGGCTTTCGACGGCGGAGCTTGAGCACACGATTCAGGCGCGCCTGCGCCAGGGATACTTGCGGGAACCCAGCGTATCCGTGGAAGTCGAAGCCTTCCGGCCCTTCTTCGTGCTCGGAGAGGTCGCGGTGGCCGGGCAATACCCGTTCATCAACGGCATGACGGTCCAGAAGGCGATCGCCGTCGCCGGCGGCTTCACGCCGCGCGCGGTCGAGAGCACCGTCGACATCACCCGGGTCATCGATGGACGGTCGGTGACGTTCCCGGCGCCGCTGTCCTATCCCCTCCGCCCGGGCGACGCCCTGACCATCGAGGAGCGGTTTTTCTAGAGAACAGTGCCCGACCAAACGCCGCCTTTGAATTGCTTCGCGTTTTCGTTGTCAACACCAACAAAATCAAGCCTTCCGAGACTCAATCTTGCTATAAGCTGCTCGACGTTGCTTGACGCTGAGACGTAATTTGCACATATGACGCACATACGGCACGCACGATACGAGCGAGCGATGCCAGCCACTGTGAAAATCACCGAACCCGTGCGATCCGCGCGCCTGCGACGCCCGCTCGTCCCCAGCGTCACCACGGACCGCGACATCCCGGCTTCGCCTTGCATCGTCACCCGCAGACCGAGCGTTTCTGGGCCAGTCCTACCAACCGAAAGGTCGTCAATCCCGAGCACCGGCAAACGTTGGGGCGGCGGCGTCCGACACGAACTCGGCGATGCCATGGTGATGACCGTGGAAGAAGCCCGCACTGCAGCGCTGGCGGCCAAAGCACTCGTGCGAGAAGGCCGAATCCCACACCACGAAGCCATGGCCTCACGCCGTCAACGCCGGGCTCGAGGACGCTCAATCGTCCCGACAACCACCGGCGAAGCCCTCGACGCCTACGCCACAGCGCTCGATGGCCCGTCGCCAGCCATCCGAACCCACGCGCAAAAAATCCGTCTACTACGCCGCCAAAGCCGTGCGTCTGATGCAGGCCGAAAACCTCGCCCTCCCAATGATCGACGCACGCATGATCAGCCTCATGCTGGAAACCGCGCCCAGTTCAGACGTCATACGCCACCTCGCCTTCAACAAATTGCGCCGCTTCCTCGCCTGGTGCCGCAAGCAAGGATTAATCGAACGCAATCCTTGCGACGAGATCGATCGCGATGAGCGCCCCAAGCCGGGACGACCTCGCGACCATGTCCCAACAATCGACGAAATTAGAGCAGTGTGGAGCGCAGCCGAGAACGAACCACAACGCGAACTGATCAGGTTCTTGCTGCTCGTTCCATTGCGCCGCGAAGAAGCGGGCGGTCTTAGATGGTCTGAGATCGACCTTCAGCGCAGCCGGATCCGCATCGACGCCAATCGCATGAAAAAACGGGAAGCCCACGAATTGCCGCTGTCGCCAGCTGCGCTCGCAATCCTCGAAGCGCGCAGACCGAACACAGCAAACGATCTGGTTTTCCCGTCGAGCATCGACAAGCCATATAATGGCTGGGCGAGCCTCGCCAAACGCATCCGCAAGGCCATCGGTGAGGGCGCCAAAACCCAACGCTTCACCTGGCACGACACGCGAAGGGCGTTCGTCTCGCACCTCGCCGAACGCGGCTTTGACGTCGATCTTTTAGACCAATGCCTCGGCCACAAGCGTGCAGGCGTTCTCGCGATTTACCAGCGGGCGAGCCGGATGGCCGAGCGGGCGCGAGCGCTGGAGACGTGGGCTGACCTGGTGACCGGCGAGGCCGAAAGCGGCGCAGGTGGTCGCTTTCCGGTCGAAAACCTGACCGATCGGTCAATTCACCCATCAACCTGTGCTAATTAAAGTGACCGGCGAAGCCGAAAGTGCACGTGTGCAAACTCCGGCGAAGCCGAAGGTGTAGGGAGTGGAGGGTCGACCGGCATCCTACGTCCTCCCAAGAAACACCAAGTCGACCTGTTGTCAGTGCAGGGAGTGTAGGGATCTCTATTATAGACGTCTAATGTGTGCGCGCGCACAGAACGGCGATAGTAGCAGACCCTACACTCCCTGCATAAGTCAACTTCGATCAAGTTCCAGCATAGATTACAACCGGGTAGAGACGGGAATTGGCCTTCCTCGCCGGTTTCCCCAATTTCCCTTCCCCGCCGGCCCCGTCAATCAAAAGGGTCGAGCCGGTCTGGGTCGTAGTCCCTGCCGTCCTGGCGCAAACACAAGCCTTCGTACACGACGCCGAAGCTTAATTTCTTGTCGCGATAGCCGAGGCGGTTCATCTCCGCCTTGAACCACTTGCTGTTGCCGACGAAGAGCCCGGCCTTCTCGGCGTAGTCCTTCCACGACGCGAACAGCTTCGACGATGGGTCATACAGCCCCTTGCCGACCTCGCACTTCTCCTCGATCCAGTTCGCGATGCTGTCCTCGTTCTTGGAAATACTCGTCGGTCGCATCCACGACCGACGCCGGCGGGGCCAACCCGATCCGCTGGTATTCGAGGCATCCGTCGATCAGCCACTTGCAGGATCCCCGGCCCTTCGTCCTTCAGCTTCGCCTTAAGCCCGTTGTCGCGCTTTTCCGCCGGGATGGTCACCAGAAACGGCATGAGGTGCATCCTGCGCCGCATGGCCACGTCGACGCTCCTGAGTTGCGGCTTGTGGTTCGCCGAGATCAGCGGCTTGAACTGCGGCTTGAACTCGAAATCGTCCTGCCGCATGAAGCGCGCCGTGAGCGTGTCGCCGCCGGTCATCTTCTTCAGCTTCGCCTCGGCCCACCGCTTGCCTTCCTCCACTTCCGCCACCAGCACCATGCGCGCTCCGTTCAGCCGGGCGATCTCGGTCGAGTGACGGTCGTTATGGGTTTGCGTGAAAACCTCGTCGCCTGCCGATTTGCAGTAGTCCGCCATGATCCACTCGACCGTCGAGGTCAGCACGCCCTTGCCGTTCTGGCCCGTGCCATAGAGGAAGAAAATCACCTCCTCGCTGATGTCGCCGGTCAGGCAGTAGCCCAGCACGCGCTGGACGAACGCGATCATCTCCTCGTCGCCGGCCATGATCTCGCGCATGAACTGCTTGAACCGCGGGCAGTCGCCGCCGGGGCCGACCGCCGTGATCTTCGTCATGTAGTCGCCGCTGCTGTGGGGCCGAAGCTTGCCTGTCGCGCAGGTCGACGACGCCGTCTGGCGTGTTGAGGAGCCACGGATCGGCGTCCCAGACATCGATCGTGGTCGCCAGCCTCGGATCGGCCTGGGCGAGGCGCTCGACCGCCGCCACGGTCTTCGCGCTGGCGATGGTTTTCGCTGCCCCTTCCTTTTTGCATTCGCGCGCCGCGGCGCGGCAAACCTGGCGCGACAGGCTGAAAGCCACCCGCTTTTCATCCGCCACCCAGACCTTCCCGGTCCACTTGAACCATCGTCCCCACATCGCGACATAGCGCATGGTGTAGACGTGCTGGGCGGCGAATCTCAGCGCGAGGTCTTCGTCGGAAAACTCGGGCGCTTCGTCGTCGTCGTCCCAGCCCCCAGCCGCTTCCGCTGCGCTCCAGCTGCGCCAGCGCCGATCCGAGCGGCGAAATCGTCATCGTCGTCGTCCGCGCCGCTCATCGCGCGCGTCCTTTGCGTTGCATGAGAACGTCGTTGAAATCCGTCTTGAAGCCGGGCGGCATGAAGAACTGCGCCTTCCGTCCCGCCGCGAGCCAGCGGGCTCTCAGCTCTCGCGCGGCGCGTTCGCTGGCCCCGCGTTCGCCTGGTCCGCTGCGCATCGTTGTCGGCGCCGATCAGGAGCTCATCGACGCCGTCGATGACGGGAAGGCAGCGCATGACGATGTCGGAGCCGGTCGACCAGACCGGCACGCCGCCCATTTCGAGGAGCGCGCAGCGCCGTCTCGAGCCCTTCCGCGACCGCGAGCCGCCTGATGTCGACGTCCGGCGAGATCCTGACGACGCCGAGCCGCTCGTCCTCGGCCCGCTTCAGCGTCTTCGCCTTGCCGATCTTCTTCCCGCGAAAGAGGTAGGTCCGCGAGATCGGCCCGAGCCGCTCGCCCGTCGCCGGGTCGGTCATCACCCCGACGATGCAGCCGAGGCGCTGCTTGTGGAGCTCATGGAAAGGCTCGCTGGGGTCGGGCTGCGAGAAATAGACCGACGGATGCCAGCCGACGGCTGCGACGGTCTCCAGCGTCCGCCGGATTACCGGGAGGCTGGTGTCGATGCAGCGTTCGTCGCGGAGATAGGTCTCGCCCGGCGAGCCGAGGATGGGCGTCAGGCCGAACACCGTCTCTTCGATGATCTCGCGGAGGAATTTCCACTTGCGCGCCCGCCTCGCCGCTTCGCTGGGATCCTCCTCGACGATCGGGCGCGCCGCTCAGATCCTTGACCGCGCCTCGAAATGTCGTCCCGCTGAGGAATCGTTCGAGGTCGATGGCGTCGCCGCCTTCTCCGCACCGGCGGCATCCGAACAGGCCCGGCTTTCCGTTCTTGCCCTGCTTGCGCGGATTGATCCCGAAGCGATCCGTGCCGCCGCAGTCTGGGACAGGGGCCGACATATTCGACGCCGATCTTCTTCAGCCTGCTCAGCACGCCATGGCGCCGGGCGACGTCGAGGATGTCCGCCTCGCGCGCCTTGCGCTTCGCCTGCTCGAAGACATTCGCCATCGCGTCCCTCCAACGAGGGCCGCCGGCGCTTGAAAAACTCAGCGATCTGCGGTATTCACGGGGTCGTCTGGTCCCGTGAATATCGAGGCCGTCGAGCGCTTCTCCTGCGCCGACGGCCTTATTTTTCGACGCCCTCCAGGAGGGCTGCGACGAGAACGGGCGAATGACGCGCCTGCGTCGCGCCGATCCTCACCGATTTCAGTTTGCCGCTGGCGGTTTTTTGCCGCGCCCAGTGGATTGAGCGGTTGAGGATTTTCGCCGTTTCGGGGAGCGAGAACGCGACTTTGTCGTCGGGAGGCAGGCCTCGATCTGCTTTCTCTCGTTTTCGCGTTCTGCGTCTTCAGTGAGCATGTCGTTTCGATCCTCCCGTCGGGGCGAACCGCTCGCCCAGAGGAAGACATTATGCGAAAAACTCGTCAGTTTCAAAGCATCAGATTGGTTTACGCCTGTTATCCAAACAGATTAGATCATGTAGTGTCCTACTAGTCCTGTCAGTCCTATACAGTCCTATGACAGGCATCTGGTCCTACGACTTGTCGTATAGCCTGCCACGCCGAATTATTTTCTGCGAGTCCTTGCGCGATGCTGCGGGAAGGCTTTATATCTCGCTCATGCAAGACGATACCCGCTCGAGATTCCGCGCTGAGCGGCTAAGACGCCCCGAGGCCGCGGACTATTGCCGCCGCCGGCTGGGCCAGAGCGTCAAGGTCAACACGCTGCGGACCTGGCCGATCCCCTACCGGCAAATCGGCGCGACGCGGTTTATGAACTCACCGATCTCGACCGCTTCATCGACGAGCGGCTCAAGCCGCGCCCCGGCGCCGCCCGGGTCCCGCGCCCGATTTCGCCGCACATGTTCGAAGAGCGCCGCAGGCTTCTCACCGGCAACGTCGGCCCGGACGAGGCGCGGCTGCGATCGTTCGAATTCGTCGTCAACGCTTACCGCGCTCACTTCGGCGTCGATCTGGAGGCCGCCAAGCAAGCGGTGACGGCCGCCGTCGCCGCGCGCGCGAAGCTGAAAGAGAACGCCTGAAAAGACGGCCGAGGCGGCGTCGTCAGCGCGCGCCCCGGCCTTTTCCACTCCACGATCATCAGAGGGATCGAAGAGCGCGAATGAGCGACACTATCTCAGCCGACCGGGCGCGCGAAATCCAGTCATGGCCGTTCGCGACGCTCGACCACTTCCGCGAGGCTTTATTTGCCGCTGCGTCGGGTGACGTCGCTACCTCCTTTGGTCCTTTCGTCAATCTGCCGACGCTGGATCTTGTGACGGCCTCGATCTCAGCCGGCGAAGACATGAACCTCGCGCTGCACCCTCTCACCCAACGGCTCGCCGCCCGGACGCGCGAACTTCTCATCGCGACGGATGCGCTCGATCTCGCCGACGAGTTGCGGCTTGAGGCTGAACGGCTGGAGGAGGCAGCCCGATGACTGAGAGCCGCGGCTTGCGCCGGTCCCGGCCGGAGGGCGAGTTGGCCTCGCTGCTCGAACGCGCAGCATCGTTTTGGACGCAAGGCTGGCCCACGTCCGCCATCGCGTCGCGGCTGGGCGTCACGCGCTCGTCGCTCGGCGGCCTGATCTCGCGCCATCGTCGGCAGGGCGGGACGCTGTTTCCGCTGCGCTCGGCGAGCAACCAGCACGGCGGCGCCGGCCGCGGTCCGAAGCCGAAGCGAGCCGAAGCAGTCGGCGGCGTAGAGGATGCGCACAGGAGCCCGTCAGGAAGCCCGCTGATGGCAGAGTCGGCTCTCGAGGCTCTCACAGAGCCCTTGGCCGCCGGAAGCCGTCCTGGCGACGCGCTGGAGCCGACCGAGGCCGTCGTTGAGGCTGCGCCGCAGCCGGTCGAGCACGGTCGTATTCGCAATAGTGCGATAACGACGCGGTCTGGCAGGCTTCTGGTCGAGCTGGGCTGGCGGGATTGCCGGTTTCCGATCGGCGCCGCGGAGGATGGCCGTCATGTGTTTTGCGGCATGCCGCAGGAGCCCGGGCGCCCATATTGCCCGCGGCATTGTGCGGAGGTCAGCTCTTCGCCGGCTTCGCGCGCGGCTTTCGCGCCGACTTCTGTTCGAGCGAGCGAATGAACTCGCGCATGATCTCCGACTTCGTTCGTCGGCTCGCGGCGGCATAGCGCGTCAGAATGCGAAATTCGCTCTCAGGCAATCGGATGGTGAGGGTTTTTTCATTCACGGCCTCTTGTAACGTACAGCAAGGCGCACTACAATCATGCATATCGCAGTACAAGCTCCGCCCTGAACCTGGTACCGCCCATGAGACCCGCAACCGCCATCGTCTTGCTGATCGCCGTGTTGCTCATCGCCACCGCGGCTTTTGCAGCGCCGGCAGGCGCGACGAAAACTCATCACGACGGCAAAATGCGGTACGCACCGCATTTCTCCATGCCGGCCTGCCTCAAAGCCGCCAGGCGCATCTACGGGCCGCAAGAAGCCCAGGCGGCCTGCCTCGACGCAAAGTTCGGCCTATGACCGCGCCTGCCGACATCGAACCCGCCCTGGCGACAGCCCTTGAGCGGGCCGTCCGCGAGTTGGCTGAGGTCGCCCAGGCGATCGCGAAGATAGAGGCGCTGCTTCAGCTCATCGCCAGCGCGGCAGCAGCGAAATGAACACCGTCGAGCGATCCCTGATCCGCGCTGCAGCCTTCAGGGCAATGCGAAGGGCGCCGCTCTGGGCCGCCATCGCGATCCTGCTGATTGGCTTCGCGCTGGAGCACGGCGGGCGATGAGCGTCGACCCGTCCTGTAGCGGTCCTGTCAACTGATGGAAGCGTTACAGATGAGCGAGGCGAGAGATCGCATGATGGCGGAGGTGAGAGCCCTACTTGCCGCCGGCGACAAGAAGGGCGCGGCGCGCGTGGCAAGCACGTTTGCGCAGCTGCAACGAGTGCAGAACACCAGTTGCCCTCCACGCGAGACCCGCCTCTTCACTGGGGCGCACAGCAAGCACGACGATAAGCACCCGGCTGACGTCCGCGAACTCATACAAGCGCACGGCATGCGCACCATCGAGTGGATCGTCGGCCAGCGGGCGAAAGACGAGGCCATCCGGTTCACGCGCGAAGACTGGCTGCCGCGCTTGGAGCGCTGGCTCGCAGAGATGGAACCGGAGGCCGAGACAGAAAAGGGGCGCGTGGCTCAACGATATTGGCGCGGCTATCTGACCCGCGAGATCAAGCGCCTGCGCCGCTGTCTCGACATAACCCAGTCGCCCGACGAGGTCCGAGCGCAGACCCGCGAGCGGGTGCGGCGGCTGCGCTCAAAACGACAGCGCGAGGCAATCCATGACCGATGACCGAATGACCGCCGCCGAACGCCAATCGCTCCTCTCTGTTCTCCGTTCGCGCGAGCGCGTCGCCAAGTCCGACGCCGCCGAGCATGCGGCGGTCCTTCTGGCGGATTTCGAAGCCAAGCTCGCGGCCGTCTACGCGCCGGAGGATCATCCGATCTGGGAGAAAATGCACGAGGCCGTCGATAAGGCGGTCGCCGAAGCCAATGTCAAAATCGCTGAGATCTGCCGTGAATTCAGCCATCCCGAAAAAGTTTGCGCCAGGCATCCGCGCCGGATGGTACGGCCGCGCCGAAAACGCCTCCAAGGAGCGTCGCGATGAATTGAGGCGCGTCGCCAAAACCGAAATCGATGCGCGGATCAAGCGCGCCCAGGCCGCCATCGCCAGGGCGTCGGTCGGGGCGCAGGAGCGCATCATCGCGGCTGGTCTGACGAGCGAGGCGGCGCAAGCGCTGCTGGCCGAGCTGCCAACGCCGCAGCAATTGCTACCGGCGCTCGACGTGCATGCGATCGAGCGTCTCGCCGGACCTCTGAAGAACCGCGACGACTTATGACTGACGCGAATCGAGGAGCCCCTGCGCGCGATGTCGGTCCGCGACGAGCGATTCGCAGCGATCGCTAAGGACGAGGCCCTCGAGGCCATCCTCGGGCGAATGAAGGCCGTCCTGGTTTCAACGTTGCGAGCCGGCATCGACGAGTTTGGCCGTCTCCCGGCGCCGGGCCGAGCTCGCCTGGCTGGGCGCGGTTCTCGCCGTGCTGGACCCTCCCCAGTGAACGACGCGCTCATTGAGCTGGCCTCGTGCGCGCGCCGGCGGGACTTCTCACGCTCATGCGGCGCGCGGTCTCCCGACCTGGTCAATCAGAAAGAGCACGTCGACGGTGGGCGTCCTCGTCGCTGCACCGCCCCCGCCAAACCCTGTGCACCTTGCTCGCCTGTTCGCGCCTGGCGTTCCGATCCTCGCGCGAGGTCGTTGAGCAGTTTGGCCTGAAACAGCAGAAATCTGGCCCTCGAAATCAAGACGCCGCCCCGGGAACATCTAGAAGTCGGCGCTCGCGAATGCCGACGAGACTAAAGGTTGTCAGGCGTTCACATCGGAGCCAGCACTCGCGCATGCCAGCCACTGGAGGGCTCAATGTTGCATTACAAGGCGTCCAAACTCGCCGTCTTGGCCGGAAAAAGGAAATTTCTCGCCTTAGTTGCGGCTGTCGCGCTTATGATGAACGCGTCCGTCGCCTCTGCAACAATCGTTACCGTCACATTTGTCGGACGGGTAAACAACGTTGTCTACAATACAGACAATGTGTTCGGCAGCCCCGCATACGGCGACGCCATCGTCGCACAACAGGTGTTCGACACGTCGAAGGCTGCCCAAACCGTAGCAGAGCCCGGTCTAAACCAAATTTTTGGCGGGTCGGTTTATGGCGGCCCGAGCGGGTTTGTTGTCAGCAACTTGATCACGATCGGGTCTTTCACTATGTCGTTAAATGATCCCTCTGGCATGCTGATCGCATCCGGCTTTCCGAGTCCGACGGAGACTGTCTATGGCGTCTTCACTCGATCCGGTGAGACACAGACATTTATCAATATAGGCATTGAGCATCCGACCGACCCGTTGCCCCTCTCCCCAACGACGCCGTTCAGCGTAAATCTAGAGAACAACTTCGACAGTTACATCAGGCTATGGCGCTTCGACTTTTCCGGTCCGCAATACGACGTCATATTCGGCTCCCTCGATAGCGTGACCGTCAGCAGCAGCGCCGTCCCCGAGCCCTCCACGTGGGCAATGATGCTGCTCGGCTTCGCGGGCCTCGGCTATGCGGGGTATCGCCGGGCGACGCTAGCCGCTTAGCCTGTACGCCACCCGCACCTGGCGAGGTCATCTGCAAAGCGGGCGATCGCCGCGCCCATGGCGGCGTCTGGCCTCGGGTGCGTGGCGTTCGGCGCCAGCTTCCCGCGCGATCCGAAAGAGCGCGTGGGTCACGCTGCCAGGGCCGATCCACGAACGGTGCGCGAAGTTCCGGGGCCGACCTCGTTTCGGCAAGAGCGCTCATGGCGGCGCGAACTGCATCAGCCAATTTCGCGCACGGCACTGCTCGCTGCATCAGTCTGAGGATCGGGCCCGCGCTAGCCCATCGGCCTGCGAGGTCTGCCTGACGTGTTCGTCCAAAAGGCCTGAAAAATCACGAAACTGGCACAAAATCACAGGCGCGAAGACAGAGTTCGAGCGAGAAGAGCCAGAGCAGAGGCCATCGCCCTTCATAGGCGCGTCGCTTCGCCTGAGCGATGTGCTCAACCCGGAAAAACCGGGCTTAACCACGGAGAGGACCAAAGAGCAACGCAAATGGAAATTCTCGGCACCAATTTCGCATTCGTCTTGTTGGTTTGCCTGTGGCCCATTCTGCTGCTGCTGCTTCTCCTACTGGGTGATGCGGTGGTTCAATCGCGGCGCGCCAAGCGAATTCAGGCCGCCGTCGGTCCGCGAATTGGAACTCGGCGAGATCTTAAAAAGAAATCGGGCCGCTTACGCCGCGGGCTTCAAAGTTGGCCTGCGAAGCCCCCACTCTGATCCCCTCACCGACGCCGAAGATGACGCAGAAGCCGCCCTTGGGGCGATCAAAGCTTTTCTTGCTGGCGGCCTTCTCGCGTTCGCGTTGTTCGGTTCAGCAGAGGCAGGACCGCTCGAGGACGCCAAGGCTGCGGGTGAGCGCAGCGACTATGCAACGGAGTTGCATATTTTGCGTCCGTTGGCCGGCCAAGGGAACGCCACCGCGCAGTTCCGCCTCGGCGGGATGTAACGTGACGGACTTGCAATGCCGCAGACTACAGAGGGCCGTGAATTCGATCGCATGTGGGTCGGATCCAGCTCTGAGGTCTCGTGAACCGAAGTGGCGCACTGGAATCGCGGCATGAGCGCTACAAGGCTTCACGCCGCGTCTTGCCTTTATCGGCCAATCCGCTGTTAATCTCGTATTGCTCGTGACAACAGGGAGCGTTGACGTGACCGAGGACGCAACCTCGCAGGGCCTGCCGACAACGATGGGATTTGCCGCAAAGCAGGCGATCGACGCCCTGCGCCGGCGTAACGTCGCGACAGCAACTGTGCTGCGTGAAACGGGCGTGTCCGAGCACGATCTCGTAGCGAGCGGTCCCCTTAACCATCGCATATCGGCGGTGGGACAAAGCAGGCTCCTCGATTGCGCCGCCGAAGCGATCGAGGACACCACTTTCGGCCTTCACCTGGCCGAGCAGGCCGATCCTCGCAATGCGGGGATCATCTTCTATGCGATGTCCGCCGCGGAGAACCTCCGGGAAGCCCTGGCGCTCCTTGACCGCTATTCCCGGATCGCCAACGAGGCTTCGCGCTTGAAACTGACTGCATCTCCTGACAGCCTCATCGTCGAGACCGGCTTCATCGGTCTTCCGCGGCCTTTGGGCCGACAGGGGGCTGAGTTCCTGATGGCGGTCATTGTGCGCGCTCTACGCGAGCTTGCTGGCCGCAACATCCGGCCTATCCGGGTGGCGTTCGCGCACGCCCGCAATGCCGACATGCCGGAATTTGCGCGCTTCTTTGGCTGCCCCGTCGAGTTCGGCCGAACCGCGGACGTAGGGGTCGCGTTCGATCTGCTCGAGTTATCAAGCGCCGCGGTCACGGCTCCCCTTCTCACTTCCGACCCGAAACTGCTCAAAGCGCTTGAGCCGTTTTGCGACATGGCGGCGAAGGAACGGAGGACCGCGTCGGATACGCTACGAGCCGCGGTTGAGAAAGAAGCGGAAAAACTCCTGCCGCACGGCAAGGCGCAAAAACAAACCGTCGCAAAAGCGTTCGGCATGAGCGCGCGAACGTTCGCGCGCAGGCTCGCTGCCGAGGAAACCACTTTCGAGGATGTCGTAGACGAGTTGCGGCGCAGTCTGGCGCTCCAGTATCTCAAGGAGCCGGGCATGTCCCTTGCCCAGATCACTTGGTTGTTGGGCTACGAGGGATCGACCTCCTTCAACCATGCTTTCAGACGCTGGACCGGTCATTCGCCGTCCGTGGTCCGCAAGGGGAAGCCGCTTCCTGCGCCTGCATGAAGGCCAACAGCGGGTCAAGACCGCCCGACAAGCGCCCCCAATTGGCCCGAGAACGCAGAAGATTGGCACGCGCGGACAGGCCGAAGCGCGCGATATCTCTTACCTCATCTCCGGTAGGCCAAGCATCACGCCGAGGGCCGGGGACATTTTATGACGCCGGAAACTTTCCGCTTCTCCAGCGCAGCCGAAGAAGCCGCCATGGAGGGCATCGCACTCACCCATGACGCTTACGCAGCGATCGCGGCAGCGTTGCCGCCGGGCGCCGACGCCCGGTGTGTCGATCCCGCCGCGAAGAAGGTTTTCGTCTGGCTGGACGGTCCGCTCGCGGACTGTCTTGCCGCGCTCCGCCGACCTGGCGAAGACCATTCCGACGTCATCCTGCGGCTCGCCGCCATCGAGCAGGAAGAAGCGTGGCACGCGCCGTCCGACCGCAATGGGACGCTTTTTTGCATCGGCACTAGGCTGAGGGCCGGAGACTTTGGAACTGGAAATCGACGATCTGGAGCGGCGAGCGATCGAGAGGTCGCTGATCGCACGCCGATCGCGCCTGATCGAGACGGCTGAGGACACGACGCTGACGCCCGCGCGGCGGCGGGTTGGTATTCGCGAGCTGTCGGCGATCGCGTCTGTAATGCGAAAGCTGCGGCTGCGCACGACGTGATCAGCTTGATCGAGAAACCTCGACCGCTCCACGAGCGTCGAAACGCGAAGAGTAACGACAACGATGAAAGACGAAAGCCCACGTCCTTCACAGGCAAGATCGCTTGTGGCTTAACCAGGTTGCGTGTGGCTCAACGTCGAGCGGATGACAGCTCTGCTAGCCCCCGCTGATCAGTTCTGCATGCCGCGGAGTCGCGTGCTATCTCAGGGCGTTGACGGGTTTCACAGAGGGTCGCCTCACGAAATCACGAGCGCCGCGCTCAGGGCCGGCGACAAAACCAAGCAAGCGAAGGCTGGATAATGACCACGGCGCCTGACCTATACTCCGCCGTGACCGCCGGAAGCGATGGCGCCAAACCCCTCACCGCCGTGTTGGTCAAAAACCCGCCTCGAACGATGACCTTGCACCCCACCCCCGCAGGAGACCTGAAGCCATCCGACAAGGACTGAGATCCGGCGACGGTCTGACAAAGCCGGCGACTGCGCGCGCGCCCACGGACGAGCAGGATGATGATGGCGGAGGCGGTCAGCGCGGCGAGCGCAGCGCGGCAGGCCGCCGATCTTTGGAGCCTACGCGGGGTTCATTCGCGCTGTTTGAGCGGCGCAAGGCCGAGTTTCGGGCGCGCGGCGTCCCGGCTCATTGACGTGTACGCACGGATGTTGAGACCGGCCCCGTAGCCGTGGTCGAACAGGAAAACGCGGCTCTCGGCCAGCATAGCGTCCGTCGCGTCGAGCCATTGCAAGCGAGCTTTGTGGACCGTCGCCAGCGGGACGGTCGGATGGGCTGGAGGCGCATAGCCTTCTGACATCCACCAGACGCGGGCCCTCTCCTCGCTCGGGTTGCGGAACAGCGTTTCGCGCGCGGCCAGATACTCGTCCAAGGTCTGCTTCATCGCCATGTCGCGATCTCCTCCGGAGGATGCGCCCCAGCGCGGCCCGCCCGCTCGTGCCGAGCGGCCTGACGGAGCGATTGGCCTGCATTAGCAGCTTCTTGGCCCCCATGGACAACGGCGACCGGCCCAACTCGGCTATGACCCCGCCCCGAAAAGGGCGGACGAGGAAAGGCGCTCCGCCGCCTTACATGCGGAGAACCACCATGAACCATGCCGACCACATGGCCAACAAGAAGGCCACGCTCAACTCATTCCTTGCGCCCATTCGCGAGCGCAATCGCAAGGTCGAGATGAAATGTCTCAAGAGGATACCGGCGAGCGCCGCCGATGTGCCCCAGGGCAAAGTCGTCGTCCACAACCGCGTCTATCCCGCCCCACTCTACGTGAACGGCTTCCGGGCATGGACGCAACTTTCTGACGACGCGGGGATCGAGGTCTGTCCTTGCGAGTGGGCACCGCGATTGGGCAAGCACTACCGGGTGCGGGCGCGAGCCGCCGTCCGATAGGCGGGCGTAGGGAAAGGCCCTCAGCGCGTTGTCTGCGGGCCGTTCCGTCCGCTGAGTCGACAGCTATGGCCTTCTCAGGGAGCGGGGCTGCGGATCACGAGTACGAGCGGACCGCCAAGAACGGCCACCCAGCCGGTCCGCGAGAGGCGCATAGTTCCGGGCCTGAGGCGCGGGCCGAGGACGCTCTTGCGCAGCACGGGGGCGCAAAAAAGCGGCCCGAAGGCCGCCTCAAAGGTCGTTGGTTTCGTCAGGTCGCTTCGTTTCGGTCCTTCCTGACGGCGCCTGACCTACTCGGCCGTGACCGCGGGAAGCGATGGCGCCAAACCCCTGACCACTGTGCTGGTCCCTCGAACGATGACCTGCACCCCATCCCCGGCAAGGACTGAGATCCCGCGACGGCCTGATAAAGCAAGGCGAGTCCGCGGGTTGCTGGCGTTCGGCGATGAGCTGGTGCGGGTAGTGCTTTTGCAATGTTGCAACTATTAGACATTGTAAGCCTCAAAAGGAGTGTCAAATGGGGAATCTTAGACATCTAGTTTTCGCTGCGTCGGCGGGGCTCGTCCTTGCAGCCGCAGCGCCGGGGGCGCAAGCGCACGTTCTTTCTATCCCCGACATCGGTGCGCCTGACGCGCTGAGCCTGGGTTTGGGCTCTACATTGCTCGCCGACACTGGGTTGCTACCCTTTGCCACCTCGGTCTACGCGGGGACGGCGAGGGAGTGGGTTTACGCGAACACGGCGAACTCGTGGGGAAGCGGCGACCTGACTTTCATCATCCAGGTCACCAACGCTCCGGGCTCAAAGGACGCGCTAGGGCGAATCACCGCTGCCGACTTCGAAGGCTTCAAGGTGGACGCCGGGACGCTCGGGGTCTTGGGTTTGGAGGATCCGAATTTCGTTACCCGTAACTCGTCCGGGGATGTAATCGGCTTCAACTACAGTTTTGGTTTGGATGCAGGCAAGACGTCGGACTTCCTGTCAATCGACACCAACGCGAAGCTCTTCACGGTCGGGAGCCTCTCGGTAATCAACTCGAAGACCTTTGACTTGGTCGGTTACGCGCCGGCGGTTCCCGAACCGTCAACCTGGGCGATGATGCTTCTTGGCTTCGCCGGGCTCGGTTATGCGGGGTTCCGCAGCCGCAAGACGAGTGTCTCGTCCGCCTAAGCCGTTTGCATGTAAGGCCAAAGTCCGCCTTCGGCAGGCTGTGTGAAAAGTCAGAGGCTCCGGGTTTCCGGGGCCTCTTTTTTTGGCGTGCGAGGGGCCTTTGGGCGAGCCTTGCCCCCTAGGATTTCTGTGCCGGTGAGGTTGATAGCGCGGATGATGTTGTAGGCGAGGACGCTGAGCGCCGCCCGCGTCAAGGCCGACCCGAGCCTGATCAAACAGCTCCGATGCGCGGTCGAACATCCGTTTGGAACGACCAAACTCATGACCGCAGGCCGCCAAATTGCGCACAAGTGTTGCCCGCGCCCGGCCGGGAAGCCCAATGCTTCTGCGAGTTGCCCTTGGGGGTCCCGCCGGCAGCCCTCCATGGGTCGGGCGAAATGACGTCAACGCGCTCGCGTCAATCTTCGCGTTCAAATCCTCGGGCGCGATCCACGGCCTGCGAAGCGGACGAGATCACGGCTTGCGAGTGATGTTGATGACGGCTTCGCCTGGCCTGGTGGCGAGCTTGACCTCGGCCCTCACCCGTTAGCTTGCGAACGCTCCTCGGCGAGGTGCTCCGCATCCCTTTTGTAAAAGATCCGCCGAGAATAATCCATCGCCTTATTGCATGCCGATGAAGTGGCTGGTCTTTTTGAGCGACACGATAAATGGCGTTGGTTAAGTCGTCCGTGAAGAACCTTACGCCTAGCTAGGAGCCTGTCCGAGTAATCGAGTTTTTGAAGGAAGTATACTATATACGGTGCACGGTGCGGCTTCGTAATACTATCTCTTGTATTTGAAGCTCAATTTTTGCATTACTGGGACTGGCTCCTAGCGGATTCAAGCTTGCAAAGGGGGAAAGCCGATCGGATCGCGGCTAGGGATAGGGCGCGCGGGAGGATTGCGAGCCATCTCAAGAGAAGGTGGAAGTTGACTCCGGCGGCGGCGAGGACGGCGTTAAGGCGGTCGCCGTCCTGCCCCTTGGAGGTAATTGCAGCCCATACAAGTGGGTTCCAAAGAAATGAGCCTGTAGCGCGGCCTCATGCGGCTCGTCGGAGGATATTCCGCACCGTCGCCGCCTCCCATTTGCCCCCGCGCGCCGTAGCAACGCCTCGCTCGTTCAAGGCGGCTGCGATCTGGCGAAACGACTTCGCTCCTGCGGCCTGAGCCTCGCGTATCGCCGGCATGACGGCGTTGGCGTGCGCATTCGCCTCGGCCTTAAGGGCGGCGACGGCGATGGCTAGCCGAGGGTTACCGAGAACCTGCCCACGGGTCTTGGCGGCGGCGAGAGCGGCCTTTGTGCGCTTGGAGATCACCGCACGTTCCTTCTCGGCGAGGACGGCGTGCAGGTGCAGCAAGAATGGTTCGAGGTCGGGGCCGAGATCGGCGACCAGCCTCGTGATGTGAAGCTGATGCTCAGGGGCCATCCCTTCCAAGACGGCGAGCTTAAACGCCTTGAAGCGCAACATCGAGTCCCTTCCCCATCGCTGGCAATTCGCGAACGCCGCACGGTAGCGCCGACCCTCGTCCGGCGGCCAAAATTCCAAGACCGTGAACGATGCGCCGCATGGCGAAGTCTCGACGGCGATCGGACGAGCAGATCGAGCAGAGCGATGTCGGCCCCGAACCGCGCCACCAAGCCGTTGTTACAGTAGCTCTCGGTCGACCGCACCGCGCCCATTCGATGCAGACGGGCGACCTCTCGGCGCCGATTCTGTTCGGCGTGGAATTTGTGGCGCTCATTCACGAGCTCGGCCGACGACGCGACCATGTCGAGCCCGAGCTTGGCGATTCTCTCGGCCTTCACCTCGGTCAATACAAATCCCCACTTGAAGACGACCCTGCACTCAGCGTCGGGGCGGTCGACATGCGCGTCTGATTCCTTGCCGCAGAACGTGCATCGCGCTCCGTCTCCGATCAAGCGCCATGGATGCTGTCTCGGCCTATCGATGGAGGGCTCAGGAGATCTTTGGCGCACGCAGTTCTTTTTGATTATTGCAGCGGCGGCGCCGACGCTGTCTTTTTTCGGTGTCATCTCGTGTGCGTGGTCGGTCGGCGATGGGCCTCTATCGGCATGTTGGTCGGGAAAGGAAGACCTTCCAGCCTTCCCAGACGGCCAACTCGACAGACGGCCGAACTCGAGACCGGAGGTAGGGGTGGGACCCCCGGGGCTCTCCGAGGGGAAAATTCGGCCCAGAACCTCCTCCGCCGCCAGGAAGCCATTCTTCGTGACGCCGTGGGCGCGCAGGACGGTGCGTCGGGATTGTGACCCCTGTCACAGCGGTGGATCCGTTGCTGACTATGGTGGCCAAGTCGGTCTTGGGCCCTCCCCAATGCGGAGACGAGCATGATCACCACTATCACCATCATTTTTGGCTTGCTGGCGCTGGCCTTGGCCATCGACTGGGCAATCGAGCGAGCGGACCGGAGTCGGCGAAGCGAGAACTGGCGGAATTATCGCGCTTGACCGATCTATTTGTAGGCGGTCGAGCGCCTGACGGCCTCCGAGAGGATCCGCCTCCAGAAGGCCGCTTCCCGCTGCGCGGGGCCGACGCAGGGCGGCAAAGTAGGCTCGTCTGGTAAGTGATGGCCCCCGCCTCGACTTTGCCGTCTGCGCGGGCTTCCCGGACGTGAATTTCACGCCGCCCGATCGCTTCGCGCGCCTTCCAGCCTTCCAGGGGGCGCGGAGGCCTATTGCTCCCGCGCCCGCGTCGCCTCGACGGCGTCCCGGCGGCTGAAAAACTGCTTGCTGCCGTGCGGCCGTTCGACCCAGAGCTTCGCCCACACGACGCTGACCGGGTCAGAGGTGTCGTACAGATACAGATGGCGGCGACCCTGCCCTCCGGCCAGCGCGTATTGCTGATGCTTGCCGACGAAAGTGCGCATGGCGCGGGTGACCGCCTTACTCTGGGCCATCGTCGGCTTCCATCGGTGGAGAGCATCGTATTCAGCTGTAGTGCAGGGGCCTGTGGCGAGGTAAGGATTGTAAACCGCGCGAACCACCTCGAGGGAGGTGATGAGAACCGAGCCGGGTTCGCCCCGAAAACCCTTCCTGTCGTCTTCGATGATGGCCATGATCGCCCGCTCGATCTTGCCATGCCGCAGTGTGCTCATTAGCGAGAGTCTTCCCTAGACGTTGCCACAACGCTGGTCTACAGCCCTGTTGTGGCAACGTCAAGGGAGTGGCGGCACGCAAGCAATCTTGCTATCATATTGAAGTTACAACAGTTTTTCGTCTTCCGCTTGCCCCGGCATTCCGCACGCTTCCGCGGGATCCCGCGGACTCAGGACTCAGGTCAGATGCGAGTACGCAGCGCGGTCGCTGGCCGACACCGGCTTCGTCCATTTCGGCGGCGCCTCGCGCGGCGGCGGCTCCTGCGGGGCTTCCGGCTCGATGCCACCAGGTCGAGGACCGCGCCGGTCACGGGAAGTCGTGAAAGAATGGCCCGAAAAAGAAGAATTTTGGCCGCTTAAAGCAGACGTCGTGGCCCAGCATCGTGTCATTTTTGTGACTCCGTGGTTGACATCCGTAACGAATGAGCTACAACGTTAACAAGACAGCAGACGAGGGACACCCAATTGAAAAAGCTTTTACTGACGTCGGCGCTCGCCTTGGGGCTTGCGGCACCCGCCTACGCCGGCGACATCACCATCACCGGCATCAATCTCAACGACCCGCAGGCCTTCGGCGCGGGCACGGTCAACGGCTACTCGTACTACGACGGCCCGATCGATCTTTCGGTGCAGGGACAGTCGGACATCGAGGTCTACTGCGCCGACCTCAACCACGAACTGCACGATGCGGTCTATCATTACGGACTGTTGAAGGAGAACGGTCTTGGAGTGGCGCTGACCATCCAGCAGTCGGACATCATCGGCAAGATTGCGGAGGCCGGCTTCGCTGATCTCCTCGCCAGCACGTTCCTTGGCAACGAGGCAGCCGCGGCGGCGCAACTGGCGATCTGGTCGATTGAGTACAACACCCTGCCGACCTCGTTCGCCAACGGCGACATCGAAACCGACTTCTGGGGACTTTATGGCACGACGCCGGACGCGCATCCTCAATGGGCCGAAGTGATCATCGCCAACGGCGCCTGGCCGGGGAATAGCGATCTTAGCCAGCAGATGGTTGTCGGCTTTGGCGGCGTGCCGGAGCCTTCAACGTGGGCGATGATGTTGCTCGGCTTCGCCGGCCTCGGCTACGCCGCCTTGCGAAGGGCGGGAAAGCCGAGCGTCGCCGCGCTCGCCTGACGGGTTTGTCCAAGTGCGGCGCGAGGCGCCGCTTTTTTTTCGGAGACGGTGATGACGAGGTTCCCAATTGCGGCGATCGGCGCTGGCTTGATCGCAATACTGGCCATGGTAACAAATTCTGACGCGGCGGTGTTCACTTACGTGTTCGAATCCTTCGACACGACTGTCATCGCCTCTGGCACTCTCGATGCTACCAACCAGGGCGGCGGTGTGTATCTCGTGACCGGAATGACCGGTAGTGTGTTTGGATCGGGAGTCAGCCCCAATCCCGACCCGATCACAGGCGTCGCTCCTCTTAACCCGCCTGGCTTTACCACGGACAACCTGCTCTATCCGGCCTCGGATCCTACTCTGGACGTTTACGGAATCGGGTTCTACACGGCCTCCGGCCTCGACTGGAACGTGTGGGGCAATTCCCCGGGCAACTATACCCTCTATGCTTATGATGGCGGGAACTACGTCGTTACGCAGGGCGGCGACTTCTCGGTCACCGCGATTCCGGAAGCCTCGACGTGGGCGATGATGCTGCTCGGCTTTGGAGGCCTCAGCTTCGCTGGCTATCGCAAGGCCAAGACAAATCCAATCTTCGCGGCTTGAGCGAAGTTTTCCGGTCCCAACGATGGAAAGGATGCAGACCGGGCGAACTAACTTGCGGAACTCGACGACGGGCTCGTCCCCACTCGTCCGCTTGTCGTTGAACGACAGAAATCCGCGGAGTCGCCTGCCTTCTCAGGCCGCTGCGAGGATTTCAGTCCTCGCGGGAAGGACCGTCGGCTAGCGGAGGCGGTCGTCGCCGAATAACTAAGCCGCGCTCGGAACGCTTCACGGGGATAAGCAGCAGGAATCTCTTTCATTCGGAGTCACCAGCAAATGAGCCGTTTGCACGACGCGAGCGAATTTCTGCCGCTAGCTTTTTTCCCATGGGATTCTCGCCCCGAGACTGTTCCCCTTGATCCCGAGGAAGTGGCCACCGCGCTCTATCTCGCCGAGGGCGATCCGTCCGCCGCCGCATGCCTCCTCAAAGTCACGCCCGCACAACTCAGCCGGATCGTCCGCAAATCGCCCAGGCTGCTGCGGCTTCAGGCCGATCTGCGGTCCAGCTGAGCCAATCGCGCCTGCTGTCGTCGCGCCTGTCTCCAGCTGCCGCCGTTCCGAAACTTTTGCAGGCTTAGACCAATGGCGCTCGCCTGAGCTCAAGCATGGTCGGCCCATTTGGCGAGGGCGACGCGGCCGGGCAAGGTCAGCCCGTAAAGCCCACGTTCAATCCGCTCGAACCACCCATAGACATTAGCCTGAAGGATTTTGGCGGCGTCCGGAGCAAGTCTTCGAAGGTCCCGCGGACGACTCGGCGTGCCGGCAAGCGCGTTGGCCACGGCGAGCGCCTGTTGACGATAGGCTGTCATTTGGGGCGTCCGAGTTCGAACCGCCGACAACGGGATCCCCCTTGCGGCGACGATGCTCCTCGACGATGCGCGAACGCCGTTTGGCGTCGCGTCTCGGCTTCCATGGCGCTGGCTCCACCACCACGTCGACCCGTCCTTCGGCGCTGACGGTAAGAAGGCCGAAGCCCAGGAATCGACAGAGTTTCTTCACGCGCGCGTCGCTCTCCCGGCCACGACCCCTCTTGGAGGCGCCGACCGCGAGCCAAACCTCGTCGCAGGCGGACGTCCGGTCAACGGCCTGAAGCACCAATTCGAGCGTGAAGCTCTGCTTCATCTCCCCGATCACGACGAGTTCGGGCAGGCCACCGGAAAGGGCGACGAGATCGCAGCCGCACACCTCGCCCTTGACCTCCAAGCCGAGTCTCTCCAGATGGAGCTTTATCGGAGGATAGAGGTCGGTTTCCAAGGTAGACGGCCTCTTGATGCGGACTGCATCATCTTGGCAAGGCCTCGTTAACATAGCGTGGATGTGCTCGCGCACGGCAATGCCCAAGAAGCCGTGCATGTTCGGCAACACGCAAAACCTCGGCGTCGACTCGATTCTGGACGGTTCGGATTCCCCAATGGAACCTCGGCTGCGACCCCGCGAACGGCGCCAGCGAAATGCTTGCCAACGGTGGCCAGGGAACGCCCGGAGTCCGGAGCGAAGCCGCCGTAGCCGGAACGCGCCGGTTGCGCCAGGGCACGAAGTCGCTCCGCTCCGGCCCGCTGCGCGGGGGGCGTGAGCCGGGAGGGCGGGTGGCAAGGCGTTAGGATAGCGATGGCGCGACGGGGAGCCCCGTCCTGAGAATTGAGGGTCGTTCAACCTCAACTCAGGAAGGAGCGCCCGATGAGCGAGACCAACACCGTCAGTCCGCTGCGTCAGCGAATGATGGAGGACATGGCTGCGCGCAAGCTCGACCCGCACACGCAGCGCAGCCACATCTATAGCTGCAAGCGGTTCACCACCTGGCTCAAACGCTTGCCCGATACGGCGACGGCCGACGAGGTGCGCCTCTTCCAGCTGCACCTCATCGAGGACGGCGCGAGCATCTGCAACCGCAATCGGATCATGACCGGGGTGCGCTTCCTGTTCCGCGTCACGCTGCGTCGCCACGATCTGGCGGCCGAGATCTGGCACATGAAGGAGCCGCAGAAGCTGCCGCCGGTGTTGAGCCCCGAGGAGATCAAGCGCGTTCTGACCATGGCGACGAGCCTCAAGGCGCGCGCGATGCTGTCGCTCGCGTATGGCTGCGGCTTGCGGGCCAGCGAAGTGACGCGGCTGCGGGTGTGCGACATCGACAGCGAGCAGATGATCATTCGCGTCGTGCAGTCGAAAGGCCGCAAGGATCGGAATGTGATGCTTCCGGTCGAGATCCTCGACCTGTTGCGGCAATGGTGGAAGGCGCGGCCGAAACGGCGTGACGCCGGCGTCGCGCCGGAACGACGCTGGTTGTTTCCCGGTCGCGCTGGTCATCTGACGACGCGCCAGTTCGGCCGGCTGTTCAAGGAGGCGGCGAAAGCGGCGGGGTTGCGCAAGGCGGTCTCCCTTCACTCGCTGCGTCATTCCTTCGCAACCCATCTGCTCGAGGACGGCAAGGACATTCGGCTGATTCAGGCGTTGCTCGGACACGAGAAGCTGGACACGACGGCGCGCTACACCCGCGTGGCGACAGGACTCATCGCCAAGGTCGAGAGCCCGCTTGCGCGCCTGATCACGCCGCGCCACAGGCAGGCGACGCGAAACGCCGAGAAGCCGCCGGCGCGATAGCGCCGTCGGCCATGGTTCGACCGGTCCTGGAGGTCGCGGACATCCTCCGCGAGCACGGTCCCGCCTGGCGCGAGGCCAACCGCGGCCACGCGAGCCTCGACCAGTTGAAGGTGATGAGCGCAATCGAGCGCTGCCGCACGGCGGCGCTCGGCGGCCACGTCGCGCGCTGCGAGAACGCAGCGTGCGGCCATACGCACGTCGCTTTCAACTCGTGCCGCGACAGGCATTGTCCGAAGTGCCAGGCTGCGGCGTCGCGCCGATGGCTGGCCGACCGCGAAGCGGAGCTGTTGCCCGTCCCGTACTTTCACGTCGTGTACACGCTGCCGGGCAAGCTGCGCGACATCGCCTACCAGAACAAGCGCGTGGTCTACGACCTCTTGATGAAGGCGGCGGCCGAGACGACGCTCGCCATCGCCGCCAATCCCAGGCGCCTCGGCGCCAGGATCGGCATCACCGCCGTGCTGCACACCTGGGGCTCGACGCTCACTCATCATCCGCACGTGCATATGATCGTGCCCGGCGGCGGGCTCTCGCTCGACGGATCGCGATGGGTCGCCTGCCGCTCCAACTTCCTCGTGCACGTCAACCTGCTGGCGCGTCTCTTCAGCGGCAAGATGCTGGCGATGCTCGCGGATGCGCACGACGCCGGCCAGTTGACGTTCTTCAACGCGCATGCCGGGCTCGCCGACAAGACCACGTTCAAGCGCTTCATCGCCCCGCTGCGGCGCATCAAGTGGGTGGTCTATTGCAAGGCGCCGTTCGCCGGACCGAAGCAAGTGCTGCGCTATCTTTCCCGTTACACCCACCGGGTCGCCATCTCGAACCGCCGCCTCATTGCCGCCGACGACGCCGGCGTCGCGTTCCGCTGGAAAGACTATCGCCTCGACGGTCCGGGCCGCTGGAAGACAATGCGGCTTCACCCGCACGAGTTCATCCGGCGCTTTCTCCTGCACGTGCTGCCCAAAGGCTTCCACCGCATCCGCCACTACGGGCTCTTCGCCAACGCCAACCGCGCTGACAACATCGCAAAAGCCCGCGCGCTGCTCGGCGCCGACCCGCCCGCCGCCGACCCGCAACAGCAGCCGGATACCACACCGGACGCGCCGCGTGCGCTGCGCTGCCCATGCCCGCGCTGCGGCGCCCGCATGATCGTGATCGAGGTGTTCGCACGAGGCTGCGAGCCAAGGTGGCGACCGACCCCAACCGCGATCGACACATCATGAGCCAGACGGCCCGTCAGCGCCGCCGCCTTCCCGTTCCGTTGCGCTGGCTCCACGCCGGCGACGATCTCGCTCAACCCGATTCATGGCAGTTAATGCGCCCGGCGCCCGTTGACGCCCTTCAAAATCAGCCCGGGACGCTTCTTTCGCCCTCTCGGCCGCCGCCGCGTGAAGGCATGCAGGTCGCGTCGCCGCAATGTCGCGCCCCATCGAATGCGGCCCTAACCTGAAATCCCCATAGCGCTCGCCGCCAAACCGCTGCCCAGCTCCCCGCGACTTCGTGCCCTGGCGCTTTTTGGACGCCGGCCCGCCGTGCGTGTGGAGAGCCTCGGTGCCGCCGGCGTCCAAAAACCTGCACAATACCGGTCATTCCGCGAGGGCGAGGCGACGACAGGCGGGTCCTTGCGCGCCGCAGACTACTGGAGTCGACGTGAATTGCTCTTTGCTGCCGTACGCACGATCATCGAGGAAGTTCCAAATAGGCTTCGCACCCTCGCTACAAATGGCCACCACCGCCGCCAATAGAGAGCCTCTCGGGACACGTGCGCAAAAAGGGGTTGGATGAGTGTTCAACAAGGTGCTGGTCGCCAATGACGGATCACAGGGCGGGGAGAG
>CAVSFP010000024.1:0-9497 GCA_963727185.1 uncultured Actinomycetes bacterium
GCGTCGGCAATGCGGTGCCGAGCAGCGCCAACCCGCCGTGATACCCGAACCGATCGTTCTTCCTCGGCAGGGTGATCGACACACGCATCGAGATCGTGGCCTCGCCGTCGTGCAGGACCGGCGAGTCGAGGACGACGGGGAGCGCCGTGCACCGTCGCGAGAGCTCGCCGGCGGTGCCGCCGCGCATGTCCGCGACGACGATCGCCCGTGCGCCGCAACCCTTCACACCGTTCGACCACAGGCGGAGCCAGATCGTGGAGAGCGGATCCGCTTCGAGGTTCGTGAAGGTGATGGACTCGCGGCCGCGCCAGTCGTGTCCGAGGGCGTCGCCACGGAGGGAGACGACGTATGCGGGAGAGCCCGGGTTCCGGATGACCGTCGTCGAACGAGCAGCCGCGATCGAAGGATCGTTGATGAGCGCGAGCAGGAGCGAGATCGATAGCACCGGTCGGAGCCACTTCATCGCGTGGAGTCTACCCACGCGTTCGCGAACACCCGGCGCGTGATGGTGGGGCAACCCAGCCCGGTTAGGCTCTGCGACGTCGTGCCTCGCGTGATCGCTGAGTCGCTCGCACTCGCGCTCCTCGTCGCCACCCTGGGGTTCGCCGTGGCGCGCCCAAGGGGACTGCCCGAGGCGGTCGTCGCCGACCCGGCCGCCGTTCTCCTGCTCCTCGTCGGCGTCCTGCCTATCGCGCAAGAAGGCGGAAGCCAAGAGCCTCGGTCCGACGATCGAGTTCCTCGGCCCCTGGGCCGTCGCACAGCCCCGGGCACCAGGGTCCGCCACCTCCCCCGCCTCGCCGCGACTGACCCGACATGCAAGAAGGGATGCCGGCGGACCGACATCCCTTCTTCATCCGTCGCGGGGACAGGATTTGAACCTGTGACCTCTGGGTTATGAGCCCAGCGAGCTACCGGACTGCTCCACCCCGCACGACGATGCTATCGGTCGCCCCGAAGACCGACAAGCGGACGCGCGATAGGCGATGGGGCCACGCGAAACGTCGCCCCTCTCCCGGTCGGCGGGGACCGGATAGACGCCGACGTCTAGAAGGCCGAAGCGCGCTGACTCCGTGCGGCGCAAACGACCAGGAGGAGCAGCTTCGGGATCGACCGATCGCTGCGGACATGACGAAGGCCGAGGACTCATCCAGTCCGGGCCTTCTTGAGGGTTCAGCGCGAGAAGGTCACGTGCGTGATCCCGCTCGATGCGACCTCCGCCGTCACGCTGTAGCCGTCCTCGAAGCCGCGAAGGTCGTCCCAGAGCCGGATGCCGCGGCCCAGCAGGATAGGGACGATGGCGACGTGGAGCCGATCAACGAGTCCGGCGTTGAGGAATTCGCGGACCACGGTCGGGCCGCCGCCGATCCGCACGTCCTTTCCCCCCGCTGCCTCGAGCGCCAGGTCGAGCGCCTCGCGGGGGGTTGCGGAGAGGAAGTGGAAGGTCGTGCCGCCCGCCATCTTGAGTACCGGGCGCGGACCGTGGGTGAGCACGAACACCGGGACCCGGAATGGAGGCTCGTCGCCCCACCAGCCGCGCCAGTCGGGATCATCCGCAGCGGTGTGGAGCCCGAACATGCCGGCACCCATGATCTCCGCGCCGACCTCGGCGAAGTACGCCTGAGCGTACTCATCGTCGACGCCGGTCGTTCCCTCACCCGACGTTTCGTGCAGGACGCGGGCTCGGAACGTGCGGGTCGCGATGTAGGCCTCGACGAGACGCGCCCAGTCGTGCCCGAACGGGTTCTCGCGCGTCTGGTCGGTCGTCGTCGCGAAGCCGTCGAGCGAGATGTTCAGGTCGACACGCACGGCCATCGGCGTTCCTCCTCGTAGGGGTTTCGATACGCAATCACTACACGGTGGCGATCGAGGTTGTAAAGGAGCCGGGCCGGGTTCGACCCTCTCGGTGGTTTGCCCTTGTCGCGTCAGTCGAGTGCAGCTCGGGTTTGCGCCCCTCGGGTGAGCACCTCGATGGCGCAGTCTCGGTACGGTGACGTGCATGGAGCATCGTGGAGACCGGTTCCCGCGCGCGGTCGTCCTCGTCGAGGGCGTGAGCGACCAGCTCGCGCTCGAGGCGCTCGCGCGCCGCCGTGGCCGGGACCTCGGCGCCGAGGGCGTCGCACTCGTGCCGATCGGCGGCTCCAAGAACATCGGTCGCTTCCTGGACCTGCTCGGGCCGGCCGGCGCCGACGTGGTCCTCGCGGGCCTCTGCGACGCGGCCGAAGTGGGCGACTACCGAGGCGCGCTCCAGCGGGCCGGCATCGGGTCGAACCTCGGCACCGCCGACATGGAACGGCTCGGTTTCTTCGTGTGCGATGCGGACCTCGAGGACGAGCTGATCCGCGCCGCCGGTCCTGCGGTCGTGGAAGAGGTGATCGAGGCGCAGGGCGACCTGGGGTCGTTCCGAACGTTCCAGCGACAGCCCGGGTGGCGCGGCCGGGCCCATGCCGAGCAGCTCCGTCGGTTCATAGGCACCCGCAGCGGCCGGAAGATCCAGACGGGCGCGATGCTCGTGGACGCGGTGGATCTGGCGCGGATGCCGCGGCCGTTGGATCTCGTACTCACGCACGTGTGAAGCCAAAGATGTCACTTGGCCCGCGCACTCGCGTCGCTTGCCAGTCTGCGGTGCTCCCCGTAGTCACGCCAGACGAGCCAGGTCACGAGTACGTCGAAGATAGTGAGGAGCGCAAGCCCCATCGACGGTGCGAAGGTCATCCGATAGAGCTGGTAGACGATGAAAGCGGCAAGGAAGAGAAGGGCGAACGGGTAGGCCCATCGCTGATGCTTCCACAATCCGACGACCATCACGAGCTTGGCGACCCCGTGTGCGAGCAGGTAGACGGCACCGAAGGTCCGAGTGGCATGGAGATCCGCCGTTAGATTCAGCACATGGCGGGCGAAGAAGTCGTTCGGATCCTCGGAAAGCTCATGCTGGAACAACGCTCTTGCCACCCGATCCATCGTGGTTGGCGATATGGAGAGCAGCAGGAGGCCACCGATCAGCTCCAGCGCCCCGTCGATCCCTTTGAGCACCAGACTCACGCGATACGACTCATCCAAGGCGTGTCGCCAGGTTCTGCGCTTGTCCGCGTCGCCAGCTCCCTGGGGCGCCGGATCGTCCTGATCTTTGCCGTCAGACACTCCGAGGAGAGTAACGACGAGAGGCGAATAGGGTCGACACAGGATCGGTTGGTAGATCGAGCTCGAGACCCATATGTACGACGCGCTCTACGCGTGGTGTCAGGACGAGGTCAGTTCCACATCTGCGTGAAGTCGGAAGGCGAGCGCTCGAGCCACCTGCCCCGGCGGCTGCGAGGAGAGGTCGCGTGAAGCCGCTGGATCGCGCATCGGTGACCACGATGCTCGCGGATGCGGGCTGCATCGCCTCGAGCGAAGAGGCCGACGAACTGATCCAGGCGGCAGCGGGTGACCCGGACGTGCTCGTGGACCTGGTTTCCCGTCGCACCACGGGCGAGCCGCTCGCATGGCTCACGGGTGCCGTCACGTTCTGCGACCTCAACCTGTTCGTCGCACCGGGCGTCTACGTGCCGCGCGGCCAGACCGAGCCGTTGGCGCGGCGGGCGGCGACGCTCCTCCCCCCGGCCGGCGTCGCCGTGGATCTGTGCACGGGCGTCGGCGCGATCGCGGCCGTGATGACCGCGGCCGTGCCGACGGCTCGGGTCCTGGCGACCGATGTCGACGGGGACGCGGTTCGATGCGCCCGACGGAACGGCGTCGAGGTGTTCGAGGGCTTCCTGGACGATCCGCTGCCACACGAGCTGAAGAACCGCGTCGACGTGCTGACGGCCGTCGTGCCGTACGTGCCGACGGATTCGCTCCGCTTGCTCCCGCGCGACGTCCAGGCGTTCGAACCTCGGCTCGCGCTCGACGGCGGCGCCGACGGCACGGACCTCCTGGCGGAGGTGGCCCGGAGAAGCACACGCTGGCTGAAGCCCCACGGTTGGCTCCTGCTGGAGCTGGGAGGCGACCAAGCCCCGATGATGGAACGACTGCTCCGGGACGTTGGCCTCGAAAGTATGGACGTGATGGCCGACGAGGACGGCGATCCTCGCGCCATCTGCGCCCAGCTCGGCTAAGGCTCGATCCTCACACGGAACCGATCGGCGCGAGGATCGGATCGCGACTCCCGGCCGGCGTCTCGAGACGGTCCAGCACCTTCCGCGCCTGGGTGAGTGCCGACGCGACCCGTCGGCGATCGCCCGAGCGACGGAACGCCTCCGCTTGCATGGCGAGCGCGCGAGCGAGCCAGACCGTCGATCCGAGGACCCGCCAAAGCTCGACCGCGTCCCGGAACGATGCGACCGCTTCCTCGTTCCCATCGGCCATCATGGATGCCAGCCCGTTGTTCTCGGCCTCGATGGCCTCCAACGAGATGCCGGAACCCAGCGGTCGACGCGAACGAGGTCGTCGACCCGACAGGAGCAACGCCTGATCGAACGCCGCGCGGGCCACCGAGAGCGTGCCGGTCGCACCCGCGGCACGCGCCATGGCGACGGCCTCGCCCAGAGACGTCGTCGCTTCGGACAGGTCTCCCGAGCCGAGCGCCGCTCGGCCGATGAGCAACGCACCGACCGGTTCGATCAGCCGCTCGCCGCTGGCGAGCGCGGCCGCCGCTCCCGCCTCCGCCGGCTCGCGAACCCGACCCCAGGCTCCCCGATCGAGGAACATCTCCGCGGCCAACAGGTCGGCCTCGAGCATCTCCGTCCTCGCTCCCCACCGTTCGAGGGCTCGACGAGATGACGCCAGACGCCGCGCGGCGCCGCGCGGGTCGCCCGAACGCAAGCTGGCCCGCGCACCCGCGGCCCTTCCCAGCGATTGCACGCGGACCGAGTGGATCTGCCGGCCGAACGCGACGACTGCTGCCGACGCCCGTTCGGCCTCCTTCGGCGAGCGCGACGCGGCCGCGGCGAGCGCCTCGATCAGCAGCGAGTCCGCCTCGGCGTAGCGATCTCCCGCGGCGATCGCGATCGGGCGCGCCTCCCGCATGATCGCGATGGCGTCGGCGTACTCTCCGCAGTAGTAGCGGTAGTACCCGAGCGTGCGAAGCAGCGCCGCTCGCGAACGCAGATCGCCTTCGCCCTCGACGAGTTGCTTCGCCTCTCGATACCGATCGCGGAACTCCGTACCACCGATCGTGCTGAGCATGTAGGCGAGATCCTGCGCGGCCATCGCTTGCCCCCAGCGATCCCCCGCTTCGACGAAGAGTCCGTGCGCCCTGCGGAGGTGCTCGAGCGCCGAGGTGTAGTCGGTCTTGGTCGCGATCTCAGACAACCGGTGGGTCGCCCATGCCTGACCCGAAACGTCGCCGACCGACTGGAAGGACGCGAGTGCCCTACCCAGGAGATCGCTCGCAAGGTCGTCGTCTCCCGTGTCGGATTCGACCCGTCCCCAGGCGACGAGCGCCCGGGCACCCAACTGTTCGTCCTTGAGGCCATCCGCCAGCTGAAGGGCGTATGTCGCGGCCTCCCGTGCCTCCTGGTGACGTCCCAGCTCGATCAGGCACTCGGCTCGTCCGATGGCATGGCGGGCGCGCAGCTCCGGATCGACCTCTCCGGGGGCCTCGTCTCCCACCTCGAGGGCCCGGGCGTACAGCGATTCGGCCAGTAACGCCTGACGCGCCATCGTCTCTTCCGCCCACCGCCCGAGGTACAGCGCCGCGGATCTGGCCAGCCCCTCCGGAGCCGGAGCAGCGGTCATCGAGCGCGACAGCCGCCACGCCTCCGCGTAGTGGATCGCGAGGTCGTCGACGGGTTCGCGCGGCATGTTCGCGTCATCCAGCAGCCAACCGGCGACGTCGATATGGAGGCGAGCGCGTTCTCCCCTCGGGAGCGACCCGTAGGCCACGTCTCGGATCAACGCGTGCTTGAAGATGAACTCGTTCGACCCCTTGGCCTGCGAACCCCGGCGCCGCCGCAGGAGATCGCGCGAGACCATGCTGCGCAGCACCCGCGGAACGTCGATCCCCGGAGCCAGCCGTTCGAGCAGGCGGTCCCACGTGAGCTCTCCGGACACGGAGGCGCACTGCAGAACCCGCTTCTCGTCCGGAGGCAACCCGTCCAGCCGGGCGGCGATCATCGCGCGCACCGTCGTGGGAACCCGTTCGAGCATCTGCGGATCGGCGACGATCCACCCCGAAGCGGTCGAGACCAGGCCCCCCGCCTCCACCAGCATGCTCAAGCTCTCTTCCAGGAACAGCGGATTCCCCCCCGCGCGGGTAACGACACTGCGGAGTGCGGGGGTGAACGCTTTCCTGCCCAGGGCGAGCGAGGCCAGCTCGCCCATGGCGTCATCGGGGATCGCGTCGAGCTCGACCCTGGTCTGGGCTCTCAGGCGATGCAGCGATTCGGATCGGGTGATGCCGACCAACAAGAGCGGCCCCGACCACGGGTGCGAACGGAACGACCCGAGGGCGTCCACGACCGCCGGATCCGCCCAATGGAGGTCGTCCAGCAAGACGACGACCGGTCGCTCGCGCGCGAGTCCTTCGAGCACGGTCCGAGCCGCGTCGAGCGCGTCCTCGGTGCCCCGCGACCCGCGCCCTTCCCCCCGCTCGTCGAGCCCGAAGAGCAGCGAGAGTCCACGTGTGACACGGCGCGCGTCGTCGACTGTCGCCACGCGTTCGGCGAGCGCCTGGATCCGCCGGCGGCCCGACGGGGTCGCGGATCCCGGCGTGATGCCGGCGATCTCGCCGATGGCGCTCGCCAAGGGCGACAACGCGACCTGCGTGCCGTACGCGGTCGAACGCCCGGCGAGGACCAGGGCGTCGGGATGCCGCTTGATGAACTCCGATGCCAGCCGCGTCTTGCCCGCGCCGGCCTCGCCGCTGACGATCACGACGCGCCCTCGCCGGTCCTTCCGGACGGCTCGGAACTCCGCCGAAAGCCGCTCGAGATGGACTTCGCGATCGACGAACTCCGCGCCGACGAGGGGAGACGCTCTCCCGGCGGGGAACGAGGTGCGCGGCGCCCGGGCTTCGTACGCCACGACCGGCTCCGACTTCCCTTTCGCGATGTACGCGCCCCGCCGACCGTAGCGGATCGCGTGCCTGGTCCGATGCCAGGTCCGCTCCTCGACGAGGACGGTGCCGGCCGGAGCGAGATCGGCCAGGCGCGATGCCGTGTTGACAACGTCGCCGACAACCGCGATCCCGGACGCTTCAGGGGACGGGCCCACCATGACCTCGCCGGAGTTAACGCCGGAATGGACCTCCGGGATCGACAGCCCGGAGCGGCCCTCGTTCAGCTCGCGGATGCGTTCGCGAACGGCGAGGGCGGCGCGCACCGCCCGTTCCGCATCGTCCTCGTGCGCGACGGGAACCCCGAAGATGGCCATGAAGCCATCTCCCTGGATCTGTGGAACGGTTCCCCCGTGATCCTCGACCACCCGCTGGAGGTCCGCCAACGTCGGCCGGATGAAGGAGAAGACCTCCTCAGGGTCGAGCGACGCTGCGAGGGCCGTGTACCCGGTGAGGTCCGTGAAGAGCAGCGTGACGAGCTTGCGCTCTCCACGGGTCTCAGGCACCCGACTTGCGAGCCTCTTCTTCTCCGGTGTCCGCCGTCCCGACCCTGATGTCACCGACCCCCGGGACGCCGCGGAGGCGCTCGATCGCCTCGTTGAGCTCATCCATCTCATCGGATCCCAGCTCGACCAACAGCGAGAACCGGCCGATGACCAACGATGCGCCGATGAGCGGTTCGTCGTTGCCGAACGCTTCTCCGATGGCCGCCATGACGCTGAGCGGCTTCTCGGTCGTGCTGACCCGACAGATCCCGCAGAAGCGCGGACTATGCCGTTTCGGACCCATGGGCTTCACGCCGTCGGTGTGGACGACGGCCTCGGTCGAATGGTCGGAGCGGACGCCGAGATCGAACAGCTCGTTGTTGACGAACTGACCGAGCGCCGGAAGATCGTCGGCGGCGTAGTGGACGAACCCCGCGAAGGCGCCGTCGAACAGCGCCGCGAAGAACACCGGACCGTGTTCCCGGTCGAGAAGCTTGCCGAGCCCCTCGATCACTTCCGCCGGCGGTGTTGCGTCCTTCTCATGGAGGAACAGGAACCCATGCACGCCTTCGTACGGTCCAGTCACCGTTCCCTCCTCACTCCGATGCAACCCATCAGGGGTGCGGGCACGGCTACTCTGACCGCCACCACGCCGCCTGGCAAGTCGGGGAGCGGTGATCCCGCGCACACGACATATGCGACGCAACATGTTCCGCGTTCAGGCGGCGACGAGGTTCAGGTGCCGCTCCTCGTCACGCAGGAAGAGATCGATCGCCACGCTGGTGACCGCGGCCCACACACACCAGAGCGACGTCAGGCCTCCGACCGTCAGCCAGACCAACACCACGACGGCCACGACGTTGGCCAAGCCGAAAGAGCGGATCCACCGATCGCTCGACAGGAGCAGCGCGCCGCACGTCGCCACAACGTAGAGGACCCCGATGGCCCCGCCGGGGATATCGACCGCATACGCGATGTGGTGCCCGACGACCGCCGCATCGACCGGTCCCCACACGATGGTCCCCAACAGGACGAGCGATGCCACGAGCCCGACCCCCACCAGGACCGTGATGATCGGACGCCGACCGGGAGACGGCTCCACCCCGCGGACAGCGAGCGGAACCCACAGTGGCAGCAGGAACGCGATGGCGAGATAGAGCCAGATCGCCGTATCCCCGAGGCTCGCCGGCACCTTGCCCTCCAGCCCCCACCAGACGAACGCCTCGATCAATTGATGCGCGCCGAGCAACAACGGCAATGCAGCCAGAGGTAGTTCTTCTGGAGTTCGTGCTCGCTTGATGGCGTCGATGCCCACCACGCTGACCAATACGCCGGCAGCGAGGTCGGCCTCCGGGGAGAAACACATGTGACCCCCCACCCTTTCACACGTGGGACCGGAAAAGGGAGGTCGTTCATCGCGGACCCGTGCCTCGATCGGCTCCGGATGTGGCGTCGAAGCTCCTAGTCCTCCGACCGCTTCTTACGGCGGAGGGGGCGTTCACCTCGGTTGACCTCGTTGAGGAACACATCGACGTTCGCGAGCTTCGCCAGGATCCGATCGATGCGGCCGTTCGGTTCCGGGTCGGCGTCGACCGGCGAGACCAGTTCCTCGCGCGTCCACTTCGGCGCAAGCTCCTCACGCAACTGCACTGTCGGATCCCTGTACGCCGGCTGGGACACGGGAGCCACGTATGTCGGCGACGCTGCGCCGACGAGCGCATGAAGTCGAACCGCACCTTCCAGGTCCGGGGACGTGCGCTTCAAGCGAGCCAGGTCCTCGAGCGACGCCACGCGAGCGGTGACGCCGTTGCCGACGTCCATCTCCGCCGCGTTCGCGTTGAGGGACGCGAAGTCGGACGGAAGCTCCAGGCAGTCGAGTCGACCGTACGAGGTGTCGTAGGACACGCGGTCGTCGGTCGCGGAGGTGGGGGCATCGAGCTGCGCGCCGAGCTGTTGGAGCGAAAGCGCCAGACGGGGAA